>NZ_JAVDBT010000040.1 GCF_030848395.1 Pseudogemmobacter lacusdianii
CCGTCGTCGCCCTCGCCGCAACCGTCATCTTCTGGCTATGACACAAGAACGAGTCCTGACCCTAGGCATTCCCCAGAGCGTGCCGGACTGATCAGACCTGTTCTGTCCCATTCAAGTTCCAAGACTGCTGAGAAGCACTACATTCACGCCAGCAGCATTGAGGTCGGCCGAGACTATGCCGAACTGATCCGTAGCAAGAGGAGGCAGTCATAATGGTAGCCGCGATTTATGCGCGATACTCCTCTGAACGCCAGAGCGATTTCTCGATTGAGGATCAGGTTCGTCTCTGTGACGAGCGGGCTAAAGGTGAAGGTCACTCAGTCTTGGAGACCTATGCGGATCGAGCGACATCGGGAGCATCTATGCTCCGTCCGGGCCTACAAGCCCTGCTCGCTGACGCACTGGCCGGACGTTTCACCGTGGTTATTGCAGAAGCTCTCGATCGGCTCAGCCGGGATCAAGCTGACGTTGCTACGATTTATAAAAAATTGGCTTTTGCGGGTGTGAAGATCCTGACTTTGAGTGAGGGGTGGATCGAGGAGCTGCATGTCGGGCTCAAGGGCACCATGAACCAACTGTTTCTGAAGGATCTTGCGGCCAAGACTCGGAGGGGACTGCGGGGCCGCGTGGAAGCAGGTTTCTCAGGGGGCGGAAACGCCTACGGATACCGTGTGGTGCGGCGACTGGACAGCGATGGCGATCTGAGCACCGGCGAGCGAGACATCAACGAGGATGAGGCGCTTATTGTCCGTCGGATCTATGCCGATTTTGCATGTGGCCAGTCTCCCAAGGCCATCGCCAGAAAACTCAACCAAGATCAGATCCCCGGCCCCCGCGGCCTGCTTTGGCGGGACACCGCGATCCGCGGTCACCGCCAACGTGGCACCGGCATCTTGAACAACGAGCTCTACCTCGGGCGGCTCGTCTGGAATCGGCTGCGCTATGTAAGGGATCCTAGCTCTGGCAATCGGGTCTCGCGACCGAACGATCCTTCGGAATGGATCATCACCGATGTGCCTCAGCTTCGAATCATTGACGATGCCCTCTGGGCGCAGGTTAAGGCGCGGCAGGAAGCCCTCGACGCTACACCCGCGGTGATGGGGATCAAGGCATCTCGCTTCTGGGAGCACCGTCGACCGGGGCATCTTCTAACGGGGCTTGTTTACTGCGATTGCTGCGGGGCCCGAATGGCATCCGTTGGCCGCGACTACCTCGCCTGCTCGGCCGCCCGCAAACTGGGTACCTGCTCGGCGCGTAAAGGCATCCGCCGATCTTTGCTAGAAGAAGTAGTCTTGGACCTCCTGAAAACGCGACTGATGCAGCCCGATTCCGTGGCGAGCTTCGTGCGCGAGCATTCCAAACTTTCAAACTCGCAAGCCGCTGAAACTCAACAGAAACGATCCAAGCTCGAGACCGAGAGGGCCGCGATCAAACGCAAACTTGAGGGGCTATATGACGCCATCTCCGATGGCCTTCGCTCCCCCGGCCTCAGGGATAAACTTCTCGAGTTGGAGGCTCGTGTGGCCATGATCGATCAAGACGTGGCGCAGCCTGCGCCGCCTCCAATACGGTTGAACCCCAACCTTTCAGAACTTTACCACAAAAAGGTCGTGGAGCTTGCGAACACCCTTGCTCATCCAGCCACCGCCGTTGCGGCGCGAGACGTCATCCGTGGCTTGATCGATCGCATCGCTGTGAGGTGGGGGGAAGACGGGCAGCCAGTTGTCATGCTCGACGGGGCGCTGACGGCATTGATTGGCTTGGCTCAGGACGCCAAAAGCCCTGCGATTGCGAGGCCTTTTGGCGGTTCGGTAAAAGTGGTTGCGGGGGCAGGATTTGAACCTGCGACCTTCAGGTTATGAGCCTGACAAGCTACCGGGC
>NZ_JAVDBT010000041.1 GCF_030848395.1 Pseudogemmobacter lacusdianii
AGCCCACATTTCCCAAGTAAGGCGCTGATTTCGCTGTCCTGACCATTATATTTCCTATATAAAACATGGTGTTGAAGGCTGCGAGGGGCGCGTTTCATGGATCACCCAGAGGGTGCGGGCTTGCAACGGGCAGATCGGGTGGATTTCGACCCTCGCGTGCGGCTGGAATTTCGCGGCACGCAGCTCAGTTCCGACGGCGGCCTTCTGGTGATGCGCGAGCTTGATGACGCGCTCGGGTTGTCCGATTTGGCGTCAGCGGCGCTGCGCGATACTCGCTCTGGCAAGAACACGGTCCATCGGCTCGACGGCCTGTTCCGGCAATCAGTCTTTGGGCGGCTGGCCGGATACGAGGATGTCAACGACGCCAACCGTCTCGCCTGCGATCCGGTCATGCGCCAAGTTGTCGGCGGCAGAGCGGTCGATGCACAAGCGGCCTCGGCATCGCAGATGGGACGGTTCGAGACCGAGACGCTGGCTCTGGCCGGGAACCGTGCCGCGCTGGCCGACCTGAACGGGCAATGGATCGACCGGTTCCATGACCGGAACGGGCTGAAGTACATCGTTCTGGACATGGACAGCTCGGTCAGCCCGACCCATGGCGACCAGGAAGGGTCCGCCTGGAATGGCCATTTCGACTGTAGCTGCTATCACCCCAACTTTCTGTTCAACCAGTTCGGGATGCTGGAACGCTGCGCCCTGCGCCATGGCAACGTCCACAGCGCCGATGGCTGGCGTGATGTTCTCGACCCCGTCATTGCGCGCTACGCGGAGCGCGACCTTGGTGGCAGGTTCTTCCGGGCCGATGCTGCCTACGCGATCCCGGCGATCTATGAGCGATTGGAAGAAGCGCGGCTCTTCTACGCCATCCGGCTGCCCGCAAACGCGGTCCTCAAGGACAAGATCGCGCATCGGCTAACGCGCCCTGTCGGGCGGCCGTCACTGACCAAGGTCAAGCGGTTCTTCGAGGAATTCGAGTATCAGGCGGCGTCCTGGGACAAGGAACGCCGGGTGATCGCCAAGATCGAATGGCATCCGGGCGAACTGTTCCCGCGTGTCGGCTTCATCGTCACCAACCTGCCGATGGAGCCGGACTGGGTGGTGCGGTTCTACAACCAGCGCGGCACCGCCGAGCAGCACATCAAAGAGGGCAAATACGCCTTTCGCTGGACGCGGCTGTCGTGCCGGAAGTTCCGCGACAATGAGGTGCGGCTGCAACTGCACGCCCTGGCGTACAACCTGGCCACCTTCTTGCGCTGCATCGAGCTGCCCGAGGCCATGGCCGACTGGTCGTTGACCAGCCTGCAACTGAAGCTGATCAAGATCGGGGCACGTGTGGTCCGTCACGCCCGCACCATCACCTTCCAGCTGGCCGAGGTCGCTGTCACCGGCACGATGGTACGCGCCATCCTCGCCGCTATCCGCCGATTGCGAGCGCCACCGCTATGCGCATGATCGCGATCCACGCTCAAACTGAACGAAAGCGGCTGGACAGATCTGTCCGCTGCGCTGAAAAACGCCGCCCCTGGGCAAGGAAACAGCGGCTTCGCGGTCTGATCCGTCCAGATCCAGCAGTCTGCGCGACCGCAGGTGCCGCTTGCGGCAGAAAATCCTTGTCTAGCGCTCGGATACAGGCGATCTTCACCTCAAACGACACGCCACTTGGGGAATGCAGG
>NZ_JAVDBT010000042.1 GCF_030848395.1 Pseudogemmobacter lacusdianii
AGGCGGATCCGAAGCCATCGAAGCCTATCTCGAAACACGCTTCGTAACCCGTAAAGGTTGAGCTAAAGGGGCAGATCAGCGGGGAGGCTGACCGTATGCGTATTTCGTCGATCAAAACATGGCCTATTGGCTATACTGACACCAATGATTTCAACCGCGTGAAATCCACGCTTTTGGTTGAGGTCACAGTGGCAGGCGGTGTCACCGGCTGGGGCGAGGCGGTGACGCTTGCGCCCGAGGCGACAATGGCGGCGCAGGCGCTGATTGATCACGGCTTTGCGCCCATGCTGCGCGAGGCCGGGGATCTGACGATCGAAGAGGCCTGGGCGAAGATGCGTGCCCATTCTTGGTGGTATGGTGAAGGCGGTCTCGCCTCTATCGCGCTGTCTGCTATCGATATGGCGCTGTGGGATATCTTGGGCAAGGAACGCGGCCTGCCGCTTTATGCGCTTTTGGGCGGCAAGCGGGTTGAAAGCCTGCCTGCCTGCGCCAGCAGCCATGTCAACAAGGCGACGCTTGAGGAAAATGTCGCCGAAGTGGTGGATTTCCGTGACCAAGGCTATCTCAGTGCCAAGCTGGGCATGGGGAAAAAGGGGCTCTCGGATGTGGGCCGAAACCCCGAGACCGATATCCGTTTCGTGGCGATGCTGCGTGAAGCGCTTGGTCCTGATTTCACGCTGATGATTGATGCCGGGAATGGCGTCATCTGGGACCGAGAGACCGCGATTCAGACCGTGCGGGCAATGGGCGAATTGGGCATCGACTGGATCGAAGAGCCCTTCTATCCGACCCTAATCGAAGATTACCGCGCGCTGAAGGCCGCGGTCACAGTGCCGATCGCCACGGGCGAGCGGGAGTATACCGTCTCGGCCTACCGCCGTCTGATCGAAACCGGGACGGTTGACATCCTTGGCGTCGATCCGGCCCGATCCGAAGGGGTGACGGGGTTCTGCAAGGTCGATCAGATCTGCACGGAAACCGGCGTCGTGATGAATGCCCATGCTTGGAGCACTGCTGTCTTGACCGCCGCCAGCCTGCATCTGTCGCTTGTCTCGCCCAATACGCGGCTTTTTGAGCTGAAACCCTTCGAGGTCTCGGTTCAGCATGAGTTGGTCGATGCGCCGATCCGCCATCAGGGTGGCCATGTCCATGTCAGTGACCGCCCCGGTATTGGGGTCGAGATCAACCGGACGGTGCTTGAAAGACTGGCCTGGACATGATGGCCCGGGCGCCTGCGGTCCTGCCAGGACCTCATTGGGCTATAGCACGCGCAATGCTTCGGCGGTGGTCGATATGGCCGCCCCTCGTGGCGATCACCTGCGGTGGGATTGTCGATGTTTTTTCCAAAGAGGCCTGCCTTGAGAAGGCGGGGCCCGAATTGGTCCGCATC
>NZ_JAVDBT010000043.1 GCF_030848395.1 Pseudogemmobacter lacusdianii
ACTATGGCAAAGGCAAAGTTTGAACGGAACAAACCGCACGTCAACATCGGCACGATTGGCCACGTTGACCACGGCAAAACCACGCTGACCGCTGCGATCACCAAATATTTTGGTGACTTCAAAGCCTATGACCAAATCGACGGTGCACCGGAAGAGCGCGCACGCGGCATCACCATCTCGACCGCACACGTCGAGTATGAGACCGAGAACCGCCACTACGCACACGTCGACTGCCCCGGCCACGCTGACTATGTTAAGAACATGATCACCGGTGCGGCTCAGATGGACGGCGCGATCCTGGTTTGCGCTTCCTCGGACGGCCCGATGCCGCAGACCCGCGAGCACATCCTGCTCGGCCGCCAAGTGGGTATCCCCTACATGGTCTGCTACATGAACAAGGTCGACCTGGTTGACGATCCGGAACTGCTCGAGCTGGTCGAGATGGAAATCCGCGAGCTGTTCTCGTCCTACGACTACCCGGGCGACGACATTCCGGTCATCAAAGGCTCGGCGCACCAAGCGCTGATCGGCGAGCGTCCGGACATCGGCGAAAACTCGATCCGCGAGCTGCTGGCTGCTGTTGACAGCTACATCCCGACCCCGGCACGCGCTGTTGACCAGCCGTTCCTGATGCCGATCGAAGACGTGTTCTCGATCTCGGGCCGCGGCACCGTGGTGACCGGCCGTATCGAGCGCGGCGTGATCAACGTTGGCGACGAAGTTGAAATCGTCGGCATCCGCGAAACCAAGAAGTCGACCTGCACCGGTGTGGAAATGTTCCGCAAGCTGCTCGACCGTGGTGAAGCTGGCGACAACGTCGGCGTGCTGCTGCGCGGCATCGACCGTGAAGGCGTTGAGCGCGGCCAAGTGCTGGTGAAGCCGAAGTCGGTCACCCCGCACACCAAGTTCGAAGCTGAGGCCTATATCCTCACCAAAGAAGAAGGTGGCCGTCACACCCCGTTCTTCGCGAACTACCGTCCGCAGTTCTACTTCCGCACCACCGACGTCACCGGCACCGTTCAGCTGCCGGCTGGCACCGAGATGGTGATGCCGGGCGACAACCTGAAGTTCGAAGTCGAACTGATCGCTCCGATCGCTATGGAAGAAAAACTGCGCTTCGCGATCCGCGAAGGTGGCCGCACTGTCGGCGCAGGTGTTGTGTCCAAGATCATCGCCTGAT
>NZ_JAVDBT010000044.1 GCF_030848395.1 Pseudogemmobacter lacusdianii
TGACCTGCCCCCCGGAAGATCCCTCGCTGTGATGTAGAGTCTGCCCAACCAGAGAAGGAGCAGACGACATGAGGAAAAGCCGTTTCACCGAGGCGCAGATTATCGGAATGATCAAAGAGCAGGAGGCTGGTTTGCCGACCTCCGAGCTTTGCCGGAAGCACGGGCTGAGCCCCGCGACGTTCTACAAGCTGAAGGCCAAATATGGCGGGATGGACCTGTCCGATGCCAATCGTCTCAAGCAGCTCGAGGCCGAGAACGCCAAGCTGAAGCGCCTTGTGGCAGATGTCATGCTCGACAATGTGGTTTTGAAGGATCTTCTGGGAAAACCCTGACGACACCGGTGCAACGGCGGGATGCGGTGCTGCGGTCGTTGAGGGTGGAGCCGGTGAATGCCACCGGTTCAAATGAACCGGCGACGTGCGATCTCTCAACGCCGGGCCTGCGTCCTGATCGGTGTCGATCCGAAGACGGTGCGACGTGAACGGCCGCCCGACAACCCGGAAATCCGTGAGGAGATGCACAAGATCGCCGAGAAGCGCCGCCGCTTCGGCTATCGGCGCGTCGGCATCCTGCTGGAGCGCAAGGGCATGATCATGAACGAAAAGAAGCTCTACCGGATTTACCGGGAAGAGGGGCTGTCAGTGCGCCGCCGTCGTGGCCGCAAACGGGCACGCGGCAGTCGGACACCAATGCCAGTGCCTCTGCGGCCAAACCAGCGCTGGTCCTTGGACTTTCTGTCCGACACGTTCGGGGCCTGCCGGAAGTTTCGCATCCTGGCCGTGAACGACGATTGCTGCCGCGAGAACCTTGCCCTAGTCGCCGACACCAGCATCTCGGGGGCAAGGGTGGCGCGTGAACTCGATGCGCTGGTCCGGATTTACGGCAAACCCGCTTGCATCGTCTCTGACAATGGGACCGAGTTCACCAGCAAGGCCATCCTGAAGTGGGCGAACGACAATGGCGTCGAATGGTATTACATCGATCCGGGCAAACCGTAGCAGAATGGCTACATCGAGAGCTTCAACG
>NZ_JAVDBT010000045.1 GCF_030848395.1 Pseudogemmobacter lacusdianii
AGGCGGATCCGAAGCCATCGAAGCCTATCTCGAAACACGCTTCGTAACCCGTAAAGGTTGAGCCAAAGGGCCGCCCCCACAAAACGGCCGCTGCCCAAGACCCCTTGGGCGGCGGCACCCGACTTAAAGTGTCGCCTTAGAGTGCTTGCCCTAAACTGCCCGCCTTAAACTGGATGTGAACGTTTTCCCCCGCAAAGCTTTGTTCTGGAGGCTCTGGCTCACCAATGCGTAAAAGACAGACCACAAGCGACACGACCGATACCAGCAGCACCGCCGCCACTTTGACGCGCGGGCTTGAGATCCTGCGTGCCTTTCGCGCCGGGGATAACACCTTGGGCAATCAAGATCTGATCGACCGCACCGGCCTGCCCAAAGCCACGATCTCGCGGCTGACAGCCACTTTGATCAAGCTTGGCTATCTGCATTACGATGAACAACTTGGCCGCTACAGCATCGGCCCGGCCACCGTCTCGCTGGGCTATAGTGCGCTCAGCTCCTCGGCCGTGGTCTATATGGCCACCCCCTTGATGCAAGAACTTGCCGACAACAGCGGCGTCGCCGCCGCCTTGGGCACCCGCGATGGCACTGAGATGGTCTATCTCGCCAACTGTCGCTCCCTGGCGCCCGTCTCCTTACGGCTGAACGTCGGCTCGCGGCTGCCGATTTGGCGCACCGCAATGGGCCTAGCCTATATGATCGAGATGCGCCCAGAACTCCGCGCGGCGCTGGTGGAAGACCTGATCGAGGCTCAGCCCGATCAAGCCAATAAGATCCGCGATCTGGTCAGCGGAGCCGAAGAATTCCACCGCAAACATGGCTTCGTCGGCACCTTTGGCGATTGGTACAGCTATATCAACGCCGTGGGCTTGGCGTTTCGGCCCACTGATGGCTCGCCCCTCGTGGCGATCACCTGCGGCGGCATTGTCGATGTTTTTTCCAAAGAGGCCTGCCTTGAGAAGGCGGGGCCCGAATTGGTCCGCATC
>NZ_JAVDBT010000046.1 GCF_030848395.1 Pseudogemmobacter lacusdianii
TCTATCTTGGCGGCCCGATCACCGGCATCCAACAGCCGGTGCATTACGATTTCAAAGCCCGCCGCGACACGCCGAACGAGCTGCGCGCCTATTTCCGCAAGATGGGCTGGCGCAAGGTCGTGGCCTTCCAGACCCGCAACCCCTTGCACCGCGCCCACCAAGAGCTGACCTTCCGCGCCGCCCGCATGGCCGAGGCGAACCTCCTCATCCACCCGGTCGTCGGCATGACCAAACCGGGCGACGTGGACCATTTCACCCGCGTGCGCTGCTATGAGGCGGTCTTGGACCAATACCCGGCCTCGACCACGCACCTGTCGCTTCTGAACCTTGCCATGCGCATGGCCGGCCCGCGTGAGGCGCTTTGGCATGCGATCATCCGCAAGAACCATGGCCTCACCCATTTCATCGTTGGCCGCGACCATGCCGGCCCCGGCAAGAACAGCCAAGGCGTTGATTTCTACGGCCCCTATGATGCGCAAGAGCTGGTCGCCCAGCATCAGGCCGAGATCGGCATCGAGATGGTCGATTTCAAACAGATGGTCTATGTGCAGGAAAAGGCCCAATATTATCCCGTGGACGAGGTGCCGGAAGGCTCTACCGTGCTGGATATCTCGGGCACCGAGCTGCGCCGCCGGTTGCGCGAAGGGCTGGAAATCCCCGAATGGTTCTCCTTCCCCGAGGTGGTGAAGGAGCTCCGCCGCACCTCGCCGCCGCGCGCCAAACAGGGCTTCACGGTCTTCTTCACCGGCCTCTCCGGCTCGGGCAAATCGACCATCGCCAATGCGCTTATGGTGAAATTGATGGAGATGGGCGGCCGTCCGGTCACGCTTCTTGACGGCGATGTGGTGCGCAAACACCTCTCGTCGGAACTCGGCTTCTCGAAAGAGCACCGCGACATCAACATCAAGCGGATCGGCTATGTCGCCTCCGAGATCACCAAGAACGGCGGCATCGCGATCTGCGCGCCGATCGC
>NZ_JAVDBT010000047.1 GCF_030848395.1 Pseudogemmobacter lacusdianii
ACTTCAGATGCATGAAAGATCACGTAGCCCGAAACGCGAACGACAGCTTGGGGCGGATAGCGGCCTGACAGTGGTGCGGCATCGCTACTGCGGCGACCCCAGGAAAGCGGTCGTTCACTCACAGTTCAGCGACATCCCTCCCCGCGACTAGTGCGGGCGGAAACCGGTCCGACGGCACTGCGGCATGGTAACCATAGCGAGGTGTGGAACGGTAAATTAGTGAGGGCGCGGATGTGCTGCTCCTGCAGTGCGGAGGACCACATCCTGCACCTCAGGGAAGCGATGTATGGTACTCGGGACAATGGCGTAAAGCTGTCATCTCCCGACCCCGTGATGAAGCCATACCACTGGACGAGGAAGCTCAAATTATACGATAGGCTATCAAGTCTTAGTCCGCACATGCACCTAGGCCGTTGGCATGCGACTGGCACCGCGTTACAACCGCGATAAAAGCAGATCGGGTGCCCTATGGAAGTTATCAGAGGTTCAAGCAAGAAGCCTGCGGCTTCCGACCAGCTTTCTGAGATAGTTAAAGCAAGCTTCCGAGATGAGGAGGGAGTACTTTACATTGGGTATCCCGTTCTGGCTACGGCCGATGGGCGAGAGGCGATTGATGCCCTTTGGATTTCACGTAATCGTGGTCTAATTGCCATTCAGATGGTTGAAGGGCGAGATGTTGGGCCATATGCTGAAGTCCAAGATGAGATCGTCAGTCTTCTTGAGGCGAAACTGCTTCCACATAAGAGTCTCAAGATTGGGCGCCGGTTGGCGTCGCCTCCAGAGGCATTGACTTTTGCTCCGCTCTCTCAGCACCTCATCGGCGAGGATGGTCATGTCGTTGCTAGGGTCAGGACTCGTTCTTGTGTCATAGCCAGAAGATGACGGTTGCGGCGAGGGCGACGACGG
>NZ_JAVDBT010000048.1 GCF_030848395.1 Pseudogemmobacter lacusdianii
AGGGTCAGGACTCGTTCTTGTGTCATAGCCAGAAGATGACGGTTGCGGCGAGGGCGACGACGGAGAGGAAGACCTTCGGGGACCTGTCGTATCGGGTGGCGACCCTGCGCCAGTCTTTCAACCGCCCGAACATGATCTCGATCCTGTTACGGCGTTTGTATCGGCGCTTGTCGTGCTTGATGGGCTTGCCGCGAGACTTCCGGCCCGGGATGCAGGGCTTTATCCCTTTGTCTTTCAACGCTTCTCTGAACCAGTCGGCATCATAGCCCCGGTCGGCCAGGAGCCAATCGGCCGAAGGTAGGCTGCTCAGAAGCGCGGCCGCTCCAGTATAATCGCTGACCTGACCTGCGGTCATAAAGAAACGGATCGGGCGACCATCGGCATCGGCGACGGCGTGCAGCTTGGTGTTCATGCCGCCCTTGGTTCGGCCGATCAGACGGCCCCTTTGATCGCCGGGTCCCCCTTTTTCGACCGCAGGCTTGTCGCCGTGCGGTGCGCCTTCAGGTAGGTCGCGTCGATCATCACCGTCTTCGGAGCGGTGGCCTCGGAGGCCAGTCCATCCATCATCCGCGCAAAGATGCCCTTGTCGCTCCACCGTTTCCAGCGGTTGTAGAGGGTCTTCGGCGGGCCATATTCCCTGGGTGCATCACGCCAACGCAAACCATTGCGATTGATAAAGATTATCCCGCTCAGCACCCGCCGATCATCAACGCGCGGCTTACCGTGGCTCTTGGGGAAGAAGGGCTGGAGCCGCGCCATCTGCGCGTCCGTCAGCCAGAAAAGGTTGCTCATCTGTCAGTCTCCTCGCGGAGCCTGAATCACGCCGCGAGTGGATAATCAATGGGTCCTGACCC
>NZ_JAVDBT010000049.1 GCF_030848395.1 Pseudogemmobacter lacusdianii
GTCCACATCCGTGCCCGACAGGTCGCTCACCGACTGCGGATCGCCATCGAGATCCGTGTAACCGCCGGTTGCCGTCGCCTGGTTGCTCACACCACCCGCGTCGATATCGTCTTGGGTGATCGTGTAGGTCGCGGTGAACGTGTCCGTCGCACCGGGCGCGAGGCTCGCGATCGAGGCCGGTGTCACCGGGTTCAGGCCCGGCAGCGGGTCGGTCACGGTCACGCCGTTCAGCGTCACGTTGCCGGTGTTGGTCACCGTGAAGGTATAGGTGATCGTGTCACCCAGACCGCCCGCGCCACCTGCCACGCCCGCTTTGACCAAGGCAATACCCGGATCCTGCGCCAGCGGCGTCACGGTCGTGGTGTTGTTGTCCACATCCGTGCCCGACAGGTCGCTCACCGACTGCGGATCGCCATCGAGATCCGTGTAACCGCCGGTTGCCGTCGCCTGGTTGCTCACACCACCCGCGTCGATATCGTCTTGGGTGATCGTGTAGGTCGCGGTGAACGTGTCCGTCGCACCGGGCGCGAGGCTCGCGATCGAGGCCGGTGTCACCGGGTTCAGGCCCGGCAGCGGGTCGGTCACGGTCACGCCGTTCAGCGTCACGTTGCCGGTGTTGGTCACCGTGAAGGTATAGGTGATCGTGTCACCCAGACCGCCCGCGCCACCTGCCACGCCCGCTTTGACCA
>NZ_JAVDBT010000005.1 GCF_030848395.1 Pseudogemmobacter lacusdianii
GGCGGGCTTTGAAATCGTAATGCACCGGCTGTTGGATGCCGGTGATCGGGCCGCCAAGATAGACCTTGCCTGCGGTGTTGTGCAGGTAGTTTACCGCCGGATGGGCCAGATCATCAGCGCCGAAGACCTTTGCGGCCTCATTGGCTTTGTTCGGCACCCATTTGTCGGTGATCGACAGGATGGCAAGGATGACGCCCTCTTGATCGCGGAGCGCAATGTCTTGGCCCGCTTCGATTTTCTCGGCGAAAGCCTCGTTCACATCCAAGGTGATCGGCATCGGGAAAAGCGCGCCATCGGCCATGCGCATGGTTTCCACGACCGAGTTGTAATCGGCTTCAGACATGAAGCCTTTGAGCGGGTTGAAGCCGCCGTTCATCAAAAGCTCAAGATCGCAAATCTGGCGCGGCGTCAGATCCCAAGACGGCAGAGCGGCGGCATCATGCTTCAGCTTCTGGGCGGAATCGTATGAGACATAAAGCTCGGGGATCGGGGCGAAGTTGTTTTGCATGAGGTCGGTCCTGGGGGTTAGGGGGATCAGGCGCGCATCTTGGCCGGTCAGCTCGGCATGCAGCACATGATATTCGGTCAGTTTGCGGGCGAGGAAGCGGTCCACCAGCTGGGTCTTGCGGGCGGAGCCTTGCGGGGTCAGCGCATAGGAGAAACGCTGGCGGCGGTCGGCGTCTTGCGGGCGGTCCTGCACTTGGATGAGGCCCGCTTCAGTTGCGGCGCGCAGCTGGGCGTTGAGACTGCCGAGCGAGATGCCCAAAGCCTCGGCCGTGCTGCGCTGCGAGGCCTTTGGCGCGCGGTCAAGCTGGCGCAAAAGCCGGAAGAGCTGGTCTTCCTCGGGCAGGGAGGGGCGCGGGGTGGGGGGCATCAGGGCCAGCTGCGATGGGTGTGTTCAATATTGAACATATTGCATGGCGAGAGGCGCGGGGAAAGGCTTAGCTGCGCGGGGCGCGGCAAAAGGAACAGCTTTCCACCCTATCGCGGCTTGGCGGCCACAGTATTCTGGCTGCAAAGACGCAAAAGGGCGGGAATTCCCCGCCCTTTGGTCGTTTCGCTATGGGTTCGGGCGGTCAGTGCCCGGCGAGGAACTTTTCTGCGTCCAAAGCGGCCATGCAGCCCATGCCGGCGCTGGTGATCGCTTGGCGATAGACGTGATCGGTCAGGTCGCCTGCCGCAAAGACGCCGGGGATCGAGGTGCGGGTGGTGCCCGGCTCGACCTTCACATAGCCGCCGTTGTGCAGCTCCAGCTGGTCTTTGACCAGTTCGGACGAAGGCGCATGGCCGATGGCGACGAAGAAGCCCGCACAAGGCACATCGGTCTCGGCGCCGGTTTTGACGTTGCGCACAGTGACGGCGGTGACGCCCAAGGGTGCATCGGTGCCTTTCACCTCGGTCACTTCGCTGTCCCAAATCACCTCGACCTTGGGGTGCTTGAAGAGCCGGTCTTGCAGGATCTTCTCGGCCCGCAAGCTGTCACGGCGGTGCACCAGCGTGACCTTGGAGGCGAAGTTGGTCAGGAACAAAGCCTCTTCCACGGCCGTGTTGCCGCCGCCGATCACCACGATCTCTTTGCCGCGATAGAAGAAGCCGTCGCAGGTGGCGCAGGCCGAGACGCCGAAGCCTTTGAATTTCTCTTCAGACGGCAGGCCGAGCCATTTGGCTTGCGCGCCGGTGGCAAGGATCACGGCGTCGGCCACATAAGTGGTGCCGCTATCGCCTTGCGCTTTGAAGGGGCGCGAGGACAGGTCGAGCGAGGTGATGTAATCGCCGATGATCTCGGCTCCCATCGCGCGGGCGTGCTCTTCCATACGGACCATCAGGTCCGGGCCTTGCACATGGGTGTCGCCGGGCCAGTTTTCCACCTCGGTGGTGATGGTGAGCTGGCCGCCGGGCTGAATGCCCTGCACCAATACCGGCTCTAGCATCGCGCGCGCCGAATAAACGGCTGCGGTGTAACCGGCCGGGCCGGAGCCAATGATCAAAACCCGCGTCGCTTTCTCGGCCATGCTGTTCCTCGTGTTTGAGCCTTACCGATATAGGCAAAGGCTGGGGCGGCTGGAAGCCCGGAAAACTTGCGGAAAAAGCCTTGTGGACGTAACGGCACCCTTGCCGCCAGGGCAGTGCGCGAAAGAATATTGCGCGGGTCGGCGTGAGGCTTTAGAAGGCTCGCAATCAAGGAGAGTTCTATGGCGGGTCATAAGCTGGATCAGATCGATCGGCATATTCTGGCAGAATTGCAGGCCGATGGCCGCATGACCAATGTCGAGCTGGCCAGCCGTGTCGGCATTTCGGCCCCGCCCTGCCTGCGCCGGGTGCGCACGCTGGAAGAGGCGGGCTATATCAACGGCTATCACGCGGAGATTGATGCTCGCGAGCTGGGCTTTGAGGTGGCGGTTTTCGCGATGGTGCGGCTGAACAGCCAAGCCGAGGCGGATCTGGCGGCGTTCGAGGCGCGCTGCAAGGGGTGGCCCTTGGTCCGCGAATGCCACATGCTGAATGGCGAGATCGATTTCATCCTCAAATGCGTCTCGCCGGATCTGTCGACCTTCCAAAGCTTCCTGACGGGTGAGCTTTTGAAGGCGGATAACGTGGCCAATGTGAAGACGAGCCTTGTGATCCGTTGTGCCAAGGATGAGCCGGGCGTGCCTTTTGAGGTGCTGGAAGAGCGGCTGGCCAAGCTGGCCTGATCCGGTCGAGATGCGGGCGGAGGTGACGGGCGCGCTGTGGCGGCGCCCGTTTTTCTTTTGGGGTCGTGTGGCTATCAGCAGAGCATGATGGGTTCGAAGCTGGACCCCCAAAATGGAAAACGGCCCCTTAATGGTGCCAGAGGAGCACCGGGGCCGTCTTACCCATCCTCACTGAGCAGGTGAGATAGGCGATATCCTAGGCGCAGCTGCCATTCAGGTCTTACGCATTGGGCCAGATACTCATCAAAGGTGCAGAGGGACATCTGCTGAGCCGAATTTGGCGCGATTGTGTCCGTATGTCAACCTTTTGACGCGGAGTTCTGGCGTTTTCTTGCGATTATCACGGCTTCGTGGCGGGGATCTGCCATGATTATAGGCATATATGGCAACAATCATGGCAATCTTGGTTAAGCATTCACGCTGAAGCGCTGAAGCCGGTCGCCCAAGGGCGGCGCGGGGCGGCAGCGATTCGCCTTCAGCGTGCGGCGATTGCCGCTTTACGGGGCGACAAGCCGAAAGCTTTGGCCAAAAGCCGCAACGTGCTGGGGCGGGCAGCAGGGCGCAGATCGGCCTTGCGGGCAGGGGCACTGGCGCGTGCGGTGCTCAACGGGGCAAGGCTGGCGCGCGGGCTGGTCAGGCGCTGCTCACGCGCCCAAGGCAGCGCCGGAAGCGGCTCGGTCGAGGCGCCGATCACAGAGCGGAGCCAACGGCGCTGGGTTTGGATCTGAACGGACATCTGCTGCACTCCACTTCGTTTGGCCCCTTTGGCCTTAAAACGGAATATCGCAGGGTATTGCGGCGGCTCTTTGACCCATTGGTGAAGCATTGGGGCCAATTGCGGGCGTGTTGTGGCGTGCAAGGGCGGGCGGCGGGCGCGGGGGATGTCAAGAAATGCTCAGGAAAGCCGGGAGCGAGTGGGCGCAGCCCGGCGCAATTGCGGCAGGTCTTTGTCAGATCAAAGTCGAATGACCGAAATGAGCCGGCCGTAATCAGCCTCAGCGGCATGGGTGGTGCGGCGGTAGGAGAAAAAGCGCTCCGAATCGCGGTAGGTGCAATGGCCGATCCATGAGGCCTCACCGATGCCAGCTTGGCGCAGGCGGTGCAGGCCAAAGCCGGGCAGATCGAAGAGCATCTTCTCGCCACTGCCATTGGCGAAGTAACGCAGGTTCTCCGGATCATCGGCACGGAAGGCGTCGAGGAACTCAGGCCCAACCTCATAGGCGGCTTGGCTGATGCAAGGGCCGATGACAGCGGAGATATTTTTACGGTCTGCGCCAAGCGCTTCCATCGCGTCGATCGTGGCTTCCAGCACGCCTTCTAAAGCGCCGCGCCAACCGGCATGGGCGGCCCCGATCACGCCGGCTTTGGCATCGGCGAAAAGCACGGGCTGGCAATCGGCGGTCAGGATGCCAAGGGCGACACCGGGCGTGGCGCTGACCATCGCATCGGCGCGAGGGATAATATCCAAGGCACCGCTGATGCTGACGACATCGGGCGAATGCACCTGATTGACGGTGACCAGATGCTCTGGCGCCACATCCATCGCGGCGGCGACGCGGGCGCGGTTGATGGCAACGATCTCGGCCTGATCGGAAGAGCCTGCGCCGCAGTTCAGCCCCGCGAAGATCCCCGAGGAAGCTCCGCCCTTGCGGGTGAAGAAGCCGTGGCGCGCGGCCAAGGCGTCCGAGGTCAGGATCTCAAGCGTCGATGGCATCTTCAGGGGCAAATCCGGCTGGGGGCGGGGTATCCGCAGGATAAAGGGCAAGCGCTTTGAACAACTCACCCATTTCCGCAGGATCGGTCAAGCGCCGTGCGGCGGCAAGATGCGCCTCGTGGGTGGCGCCTGTCAGGCTTTGCGCAAGACGCTGCGCCCGTTGGGCAAGACCAAGCCGAAGCAGAAGCGCGCCTTGGGCGGTATAGGCGGTAGCAGCGGGCTGGGCGGCCGTAGCAAGGGCGGCGAAATCGACATGGGCGGTGAGGTCGGCCTTGCCGGGTTCGGCCAGCGGGTCGGCGAAGGCATGTTTGCGCAGGGCTTGGAAAGTGTCGCCCCGGCTGATCCAGCCGCCGTAGTCGACGATCAGAGCAAGGCCTTTGTGGCGCAGGATGCGGGCGGAGATCTCCGCGATGATCGGCGCGGCGCTGGGGCAGATCTCAACGATCTCGCCGTCTTGAGTATCGGCGAGCCGGTGGTCTAGCGCCGGGACGAGCAAAGCGGGGGCGCGGCCGAGGGTGAGCGTATCGCCTTGCAGCCCGACCATGGTCTCGGCCCAAGCCTCGCCCGCGCGGGTGAATTGGCGGATCGGCAATGCGTCGAAGAATTCATTGGCGAGAAGGAAAAGCGGCTGATCGGGCAGCGCGGAGGCATGGTCGAGCCATGTCGCCGGATGGCCGTTGAGGGCTGTTTTCTGCGCAGCACGCAGCGCGGGAGAGGCCTCGACCAAAGTGACCTGAGCGGCGGCATGAAAGCCCGGCACATTGCGGGTGGCGCGCAGCACATCGGCCATCAAAGTGCCGCGACCGGGGCCAAGCTCGGCCAGCGTGAAACGCGAGGGGGCGCCTTGGTCAAGCCAGCTTTGGGCAAGGCACAGGCCCAAAAGCTCACCAAACATCTGGCTGATCTCGGGCGCGGTGGTGAAATCACCCGCCGTGCCGAAGGGCGGGCGGGTGGTGTAATAGCCGTGCTCGGGGTGCAAAAGGCACTCGGCCATATAATCGGCCAGAGTGATCGGCCCGGTCGCCGCGATGCGCCGGGCCAGAAGGGCTGCCAGTTTCGTCATGCCTGCGCGGACAATGGGCGGGCGCGGAGGAGGAACCACAGCCCGACCACCACCATCGGCAGGCTGAGGCATTGGCCTGCGGTCAGACCCCAGCCGCCCGAATGCAGATAAAGCCCCAAGGGATTATCGAAACTTACGAATTGCGGATCGGGCTGGCGGAAGAATTCCACAAAGAAGCGCGCCGCGCCGTAGCCTGCGATGAAAAGCCCCATCAAGCGGCCCGGAACGCGCAGCCAGCCGCGGCGATAGGCCAGATAGACCAGCACCACGCCAAGGATGACACCTTCAAGCAAGGCCTCATAAAGCTGGCTGGGGTGGCGGGCGCAGAGACCGGCGATGCCGGGGCAGGTCTGTGCCGCCTCACCGGGGAAGATGACGCCCCACGGCAGATCGGTCGGGCGGCCCCAAAGCTCGGCATTGATGAAATTGGCGATGCGGCCAAGGAAGAGGCCCATCGGCACCACGATCCCCATCAGATCGCCCAGCCGCAGCATCGGGATGCCATTGACGCGGGCAAAGATCACGCCTGTCGCGACAACGCCAAGGAAGCCGCCGTGGAAGGACATGCCCCCCTCCCAGACCCGGATGATCGAGCTGGGTTCAGCGAGGAATTTCCCGGTCTCATAGAAGATCACATAGCCCATGCGTCCGCCAAAGATCACACCGACGACGATCCAAGACATCAACCGCTCAAGCTGTTCGGTTGTCATCGGGGGCGTGCCGCCCCAAAGCTCGGGTCGGCGCAGGGTGCGGGCGGCGAGCCACCAAGCAAAGACGATGCCGACCAGATAGGCCATGGCATACCAGCGCAAGGCAAAGGTGGTGCCAAAGAGCGGGATCGTGACGATATCAGGCGAGATATTGGGGAAGGGGATCATGCCAAGCTCCGTGGTTCAGAGCTTGATGCGGGTGCAATGATGCGAAGTCAACCAGCTGGCAGGGTTGTGAACAGGCCCGCGCAAGCGCATATAGGGGGGGTATCAGGAGGCCAGCTTATGCAGACCCGCAACAAGTTTTTCGACGACGTCAGCCAGTTGATGACCAATGCTATGGGCGTGGCTCAGGGCGCAAAAACCGAAGCCGAGACCGCTATGAAATCATTGATCGACCGCTGGATGGCGGACCGCGACTTTGTCACCCGTGAAGAGTTTGATGCGGTGCGGGCGATGGCCCAAAAGGCGCGCGAAGAAAATGAGGCGCTGAAAGCGCGGCTGGACGCTTTGGAAGCCAAAAAGGGCTAAGATTTTCGGGCCTTCGCGGTCGAGGGCTGGCGGGGCAAACCCCGCCCTCACGCTCAGCCGATCAGCGCTGCAAGAGCCGGAACCCGGCCGAGGCGGCCCAGCCCGAAACCCCCGCCATCAACAGGCACAAAAGCCCGTAGATCAGCGGCTGTTCTTGCGCCATCGTGAAGATCAGCCGCTCAAGTCCTGCCTTGTGCACGGCGATATGCCGCTCTTGTTGGGCGACGACAGCGCCGCCACGCAGCAGAAAAAGCCGCACCTTATAGATGCCCTCGGTCAGATTCGCTGGCAGCACCACATCGGTACGAAAAAGCGTCTGCTCGGTCAGCTGCACCCGGTTTTCCAAAAGCTGATAGGTGCCCGCTGCGCGGCGGACGCGCAGCATTGCCTCGACGAAATCGCCCGCGCCATCCGCTTCGGCGGTGATGCCGACCGCACGCACCACCCGGTCGATGGTGATGCCTTGGCGCAGATTTTCAGTCTCGGTCAGAATGTCTTTGAGATGCCCAGTGGTGGCAACGGCGTAGAAGGAGGGCGCGCTGTCGACCGAGATCGCGGCGTGGTTGACCCAGATGCCCCAGACGCGGTCTTTGCGCCGCACCAAGAGCGAGGAGGGCGGGCCCTCGACAGTGACGATCACGTCCAAGCGCCCTTCGGGGGGCGGGCTGTCGCGGCGCACCGCACCATAGACCAAGATCTCGGAGCCGTCGAAATCGGCGGTGATGGCGACACGGTTTTGGCTGAGGCCCGCGACGATGGTCTCGGCAGGACGGTCTTGTGCAAGGACGGGCAGCGCCAGCAAGCCCAGGATCAGGCACAGGCGCTGGGCGAGACGCGCCGAGATGCGGCGCGCGCTCATGGCAGCACCCCGGGCATGACGGTGTAGATCTCGGACGGGCGGATCAAAAGATCTGCGGCGATGCGCAAGGCGACGCCCACGACCAAAAGCGACAGCAGGATGCGCAGCTGCTCGGCTTTAAGTTTCAGCCCGACGCGGACGCCGATTTGCGCCCCGACCACGCCGCCGATGATCAAAAGGAAGGCCAGCATCATATCGACGGTCTGGCTGGTCACCGCATGCATGATTGTGGTGAAAGCGGTGACGAAGATGATCTGGAAAAGCGAGGTGCCGATGACGACTTTGGTTGGCATGCCAAGCAGATAGATCATCGCCGGCACCATGATGAAGCCGCCTCCGACCCCCATGATCGCCGCCAGAAAGCCCACGAGCGCGCCCACCAAGATCGGAGGGATCACGCTGATGTAAAGCCCGCTGGCGCGGAACTTCATCTTTAGCGGCAGTCCATGCACCCAGTTATGGACATGGGCGCGGCGCACCGGCGCATTGGGCTTGCGGCTTTTCAAAAGCGAGCGGACGGATTCTTGCAGCATCATCGCGCCGACAAGACCCAGAAAGATCACATAAGAAAGCTGCACGAAGAGATCGACTTGGCCGCGCGCGGTCATCCAAGCAAAGACGGCAATGCCAATGGCCGAGCCGCCCATGCCGCCGACCAAAAGGACGCCGCCCATGCGGAAATCCACCGCCTTGCGCTTCATCTGCGCCAAAACGCCCGAAACCGAAGAGGCCACGACTTGGTTCGCACCGGTTGCCACCGCCACCGCCGGAGGCACGCCAATGAAGAACAAAAGCGGCGTGATCAGAAAGCCGCCACCAACCCCAAACATGCCGGACAGAAAGCCGACAATCCCCCCGATCCCAAGGATCAGGAAGGCATCGACCGAGACCTCGGCAATGGGGAGGTAGATCTGCATGGCATCTGCCGGAATAGGAAAGGCTGATCCGAGGGTTGCGCCGGTTTGGCGGGGAAGTCAAACCCCGTTGGACCTTAGGGCAGGTTGGCCAGGTAACGCCGCAGAATGCGTTCCAGTTTTGCCGCACCCAAGGGCGCCATCGCCTTGGTATGCTCATGGCTGATCTGCTCATCGCTCATCCCTGCGGCCATATTGGTCACGGTGGAGATGGCCGCAACCTCAAGGTCAAGAAAGCGCGCAAGGATCACCTCGGGCACTGTGGACATGCCAACGGCATCGGCGCCAAGTGTTTTCAGCATGCGGATCTCGGCCTTGGTCTCGAAAGAAGGGCCAGAGTACCAAGCATAGACGCCCTCTTGCAGCGCAATGCCTTCGGCCTTTGCAGCGGATTGCAAGGCGGCGCGCAGGGCGGGGGAATGGGCGTCGGTCATCGGCACGAAACGCGCATCGGTCTTCTCGCCGATCAAGGGGTTAAGGCCGTTGTAATTGATGTGATCGCTCAGCAGCATCAGATCGCCAGGCGGGATGTCTTGGCGCAGTGAACCTGCGGCATTGGTAAGGATCAGCCGCTCGGCACCAAGCGCTTTCAGCACCTCGAGCGCGCCGCGCATCGCGGCCGGGTTGCCGTTTTCATAGTAATGCTCGCGCGCACCAAAGACGGCGACGCGCTGGCCCTCCAACTGGCCGATGTGCAGATGCGGGTTGTGGCCCGAGACGCCAGCATGCGGAAAGCCGGGCAAATCGGCATAGGGAATGGCCGGCCCCTCGACCGCATGGGCAAGATGTCCAAGGCCTGAGCCCAAGATCAGACCCAGTTTGACCGGGGCATCGCCAGCCCGCTCATGGATTTTCTTCAGGGCTTCTTGCATGACTAAGCTTTCACATCTGACAGGCGCCGGGGGGATCCTCCCCCCGGACCCCCCTGGAGTATTTTCCTCAAGATGAAAGCCAAGCAATCTGATGCCCATTTCATCTTGATCTAAATACTCTCTGGGGGTCCGGGGGGCGAAGCGCCCCCGGCTTTGGGGTTAAAGCGCTTTAGCGCTCTTTCACATAAGGTTCCCCGCCCGCGCGCGGCGGGATGGCGCGGCCAACGAAGCCCGCGAGCGCCAGCACCGTCAGGATATAGGGCAAGGCGGTGAGGAAAGGCACCGGCACTTTGAACTGCACCACAGCCTCGACCACATCGGGGCGGTTGGCGAGGGCTTGGAAGAAGCCAAAGAGGAGGCAGGTCCACATCGCTGCCACTGGGCGCCATTTGGCGAAGATGAGGGCCGCGAGCGCGATATAGCCGCGGCCTGCGGTCATATCCTTGCCAAAGCCCGCTTGCAAAGCGGTGGCCATATAGGCGCCAGCCAGACCGCAGAGCACGCCGGTGATCAGCACAGCACCGTAGCGCAGGCCTTTCACGGAAATCCCGGCGGTGTCGACGGCGGCGGGGTTTTCGCCCACCGCGCGCAGGCGCAGGCCAAAGCGGGTGCGGTAGAGGACGAACCAAGTGAGGCCCACCACGGCGAAGGCCGCATAGACCAGCACCGAATGGCCCGAGATGACTTCCTCATAAAAGGGGCCGATGACGGGCACGGATTGCAGCGTCTCGGCGAAGGGCAGGGTGATCGGCTGGAACCGCGCCTCGCCGTTCAGGGGCGGGGTGCGGCCGCCTTGGCCAAAGAGGCTTTGCGCCATCAGCACCGTTAGCCCGGCGGCAAGGAAGTTCAGCGCCACGCCCGAGATCAGCTGGTTGCCACGGAAGGTGATCGAGGTCACGCCATGGATCAGCGCAAAGATCAGCGAGCCGCCGACCCCGGCCAAAAGCCCCAGCCAAGCCGAGCCGGTGAGCGCGGCCACCGCACCTGCGCACATCGCGGCCGCCAGCATCTTGCCCTCAAGCCCGATGTCGAAGATCCCCGCACGCTCGGAGTAAAGCCCGGCGATGCAGGCCAGCATCAAGGGGGTGGCCAGCCGCAGCGTCGCGTCCAGCACTTGCAGAAGCGTTGCGTAATCCATCATGCGGCTCCTTCTGCGCGGGCTCGGAAGGCGGCGAAGATCCGGCCGAGCAACATCCGCACCATCACATCCAGCGCGCCGGTGAAGAGGATCACCAGACCTTGCACCACGATGCGCATCTCGATCGGGATCTTGGTCCAAAGCCCAAGCTCGGCCCCGCCTTGGAAGAGGAAGCCAAACAGCAAAGCCGCCAGCACCACGCCCAAGGGATGGTTGCGCCCCATCAGCGCCACCGCGATGCCGATGAAGCCCGCGCCCGAGGCCGAGTTGCCAAGAAGCCGCTCCGCCTCGCCCATCACATTGTTGACGGCCATCATCCCGGCCAAAGCGCCGGAGAGGATCATCACGATCATGATGATGCGGGTGGGGTTGATGCCAGCGTAGCGCGCCGCAGGCTCGGATTTGCCGAAGGCGCGGATCTGATAGCCAAGGCGGGTGTGCCACAAGAGCACCCAGACCGCGACGGCCATGCCAAGCGCGATGAAGAGGGTGATATTGGCGGGCACCGGCTTGGTGAAGAAGAGGTTCACCAAGGGGATGTCATTCAGCGCCGGAAGATGGGTGGCATCGGGGAAATTGGCCGAGGCCGGGTCGGATTGGCCGACCGGCTTGAGCGTATTCACCAGAAGATATTGCAGCAGGCTGGCGGCGATATAGTTGAACATGATCGTGGTGATCACGATATGGCTGCCGCGTTTGGCTTGCAGATAGGCCGGGATCGCGGCCCAGATCGCGCCAAAGGCGGCCGCCGAAAGCGTGGCTGCCAAGAGCGCCAGCGACCAATGCGGCCAAGGGATGAAAAGGCAGACCAAGGCCACGCCAAGGCCGCCCAAAAGCGCCTGCCCCTCGCCGCCGATGTTGAACATGGCGGCATGGAAGGCGACACAGACTGCGAGGCCAGTGAACATGAAGCTGGTGGCGTAATAGAGCGTATAGCCCCAGCCGTAAGCGTCCATCACGGTGCCTTGCACCATGACGGTGATCGCCTCCCACGGGTCTTGGCCGATGGCGAGGATGATCAAAGCGGCGATGGTGAAGGCCAGGGTCAGCGAGACCAGAGGCACAAGGGCGACATCGGCCCAACGCGGCAGGCGTTCCATCAGGCGGCCTCCCCTTTTCCAGTGATCCCGGCCATCATCAGCCCCAGTTCTTTCTCATCAGTGGCGGCGCGCTCACGGGTGCCCATGATCTGGCCGTCAAACATCACCGCGATCCGGTCGGAGAGCGACAGGATCTCATCGAGTTCGACCGAGACAAGGAGCACGGCCTTGCCCGCGTCGCGCAGAGCGATGAGTTGTTTGTGAATGAATTCAATGGCGCCGATGTCGACGCCGCGGGTGGGTTGGCCGACAAGCAGCAGGTCGGGGTCCTGCTCAAACTCGCGGGCGACGACGATCTTTTGCTGGTTGCCGCCGGAGAAGTTCTTTGCCGCCAAACCGGGGATCGGCGGGCGGACGTCGAAGGTCTCCATTTTGCGGGCGGTGTCGGCGCGCAGGGCTGCGTTGTCCATCAAAAGCGCGTTCTTTTGGTATTTCGGGTCGTTGAAATAGCCAAAAGCCACATTCTCCCAAGCGGTGAAATCAAGGATCAGCCCGTGGTGGTGGCGGTCTTCGGGGACATGGGCAACGCCAGCCTCGCGGCGGGATTGTCCATTGCACTCAGGGCCTTGCAGGGGCAGGGGGCTGCCTTTGAGGGTGACATTGCCCGAGGCGCGGATCATGCCGCCAAGTGCTTCCATCAGCTCAGACTGGCCATTGCCAGCGACCCCGGCGATGCCAAGGATCTCCCCCGCCCGGATCTCAAGGCTGACGCCTTTAAGGCGTTCAACTCCGGCTTCGTCGCGCACGCGCAGGTCTTGCACGGAAAGCACCACATCGCCGGGTTGGGCCGGGGCTTTGTCG
Organism: Pseudogemmobacter lacusdianii; assembly: GCF_030848395.1. Lineage (GTDB taxonomy): Bacteria > Pseudomonadota > Alphaproteobacteria > Rhodobacterales > Rhodobacteraceae > Pseudogemmobacter > Pseudogemmobacter lacusdianii. The sequence goes on from NZ_JAVDBT010000005.1 coordinate 12,396, forward strand.
ACGGCCAGAAGCACTTTGCGGCCGACCATCAGCTCGGCCAGCTCTTCGGGGCTCGACTCGGCGGTTTTTACGGTGCCGACCATGGTGCCGCGCCGCATGACCGAGACATTGTCGGTGGTCTCCATGATCTCGCGCAGCTTGTGGGTGATCAGGATGATGGTTTTACCTTGGGCTTTCAGACCCTTAAGGATGCGGAACAGGTGGTCGGCCTCGGCCGGGGTCAGAACGCCGGTTGGCTCATCCAAGATCAGGATATCGGCCTGACGGTAGAGCGCTTTGAGGATCTCGACCCGCTGCTGGTGGCCGACCGAGAGGTCTTCGATCAAGGCGTCGGGGTCCACGTCCAGCTCATATTCGCGGCTGAGATCGGTGAGGGATTTGCGCGCCTTGGCGAGGCTGGTGTTCAGCATCGGGCCGTCTTCGGCACCAAGCACCACATTCTCAAGCACGGTGAAATTCTGCACCAGCTTGAAATGCTGAAACACCATGCCGATGCCAGCGCGGATCGCGCTTTGGCTGTCGGGGATCGCGGTGGGGGTGCCGTTGATCAGGATTTGGCCGGAATCGGCGCGGTAAAAGCCATAAAGGATCGACATCAGCGTCGATTTACCGGCGCCGTTTTCGCCGATGATGCCGTGGATCGTGCCACGCGGCACCGCGATATTGATGTCACGGTTGGCTTGCACAGGGCCAAAGGCTTTTGAGATGCCTTTCAGCTCAATGGCATAGGCGCTGGTTTCCATGATTTCTCTCCTGGAGCTTGCAGCCGCCTTCCCTGACATCAACACGCGGGAAGAAGCAAAATATGCCGCGCCAGTCAGACCGGCGCGGCATCTATCATGTCCCTAAGGGGATCAGAACTGGGCTGCCGGGCAGCTGTCGTCGCTGGTGTAATCGTGGACTTTGATCTCACCCGAGGTGATTTTCGCAGCCGCTGCATCGACGGCGGCTTGCATCTCGGGGGTGACCAGAGCGGCGTTGTGTTCGTCCATCGCATAGCCGACGCCGTCATTGGCGAGACCCATGACATTGATGCCGGGCTTGAGGTTTTCGCCTTCGGAGAAGGCTTCAAACACGGCATTGTCGACCCGCTTCAGCATCGAGGTCAGCACCGAGCCGGGGTGCAGGTGGTTTTGGTTGCTGTCGACGCCGATCGAGAGAATGCCCTCATCCGCGGCGGCTTGCAAAACGCCGATGCCGGTGCCGCCGGCTGCGGCGTAAATCACGTCTGCGCCTTGCGATTTTTGGCTTTTGGTCAGCTCGGCGCCCTTCACTGGGTCGTTCCATGCTGCCGGTGTGTCGCCGGTCCAGTTGATGATCACCGTGGCATCCGCCTTGGTGTCTTTTACGCCTTGCGCATAGCCGCAGCCGAATTTGCGGATCAGCGGGATATCCATGCCGCCGATGAAGCCGACGGTGTTGGTTTTGGAGGCCATCGCCGCCATGACGCCAACGAGATAGGAGCCTTCATGCTCGTTGAAGACCACCGATTTCACGTTGGGCAGATCGACGACCATGTCGATGATGGCGAATTTGGTGTCGGGGAACTCGGGAGCGACTTTCGAGATCACATCGCCAAAAGCAAAGCCGGTCATCACAATCGGGTTTGCGCCGGCACCTGCGAGACGGCGGAGGGCTTGCTCGCGCTGCGCCTCATCTTGCATCTCAAGCTCTTTATAGGTGCCGCCAGTTTCCTTGGCCCAACGCTCAGCGCCACCGAAAGCGGCCTCGTTGAAGCTTTTGTCGAACTTGCCGCCGAGATCGAAGAGTACGGCCGGCTCAGCCGCTGCGGCGCCGGCCATCAAGGCCAGCAAGGCGCTTGCCCCGCAGAGGGATTTCATCAGGGTCATGGTCGCTCTCCCGGTTGATAATGCACAACACCGCGCCAAGCGCCGGATCGCCGGTCGTGGGCGGGGTATAGGATAAGATTAGCCGGAAAGGGCCGCTTGGGGTCAAGACGGATTCGCGCGAAGGGCGGGGGCGTTAGCGGTCACAAGCCCGGATTTCGCCGTGACATTGCGTCAGATCGGCTTAGAGCGCGCGTGCCATCACAAGCGCATCAATGCGGCGGCCTTCGGCGGCGTAATAGCCGCGGCGGCGGCCGGCAGTTTGAAAGCCTTGTGATTCGTAAAGTGCTATGGCGGCAGGGTTTTCTGCGCTGACTTCAAGGAAAGCCTGCTCTGCGCCGCGCGTGCCGGCGGTGGTCAGAAACGCGGCCACCAGCTTGCGGCCAAGACCCAAGCGACGGCTATCCGGGGCGACGGCAAGGGTCAAAAGCTCGGCCTCACCGGCGACGGCGCGACCAAGGAGGAAACCCGCCTCGCCTTCGGTCAGAAGAAAGACCAAAGGATCGGCGGTGAGGCTTGCGAAATCGGCGGCTGACCAAGGGGGCGGGGTCTGAAAGCAGCTTTGGTGCAGCGCGGCCAGCGCCTCGGGCGTCACGGCTGGGGGTCCGAGGGCAGGATCACCGGCGGCGGGTCCGAGGGCGGGGCGGCATCGGCGCCCTTAAGGTAGAAGGGCGCAGGGGCGGCTCCGGGGGCGCGCAGCGCCGCGATCCGGGCGATGGCCTCGGCGATGGGCATGGCGGGGGGCAGCGCCTCATCCCCGGCGGCAGAGCCGGTGGCGGGGCCATCATGCGGTTGCAAAGGCTCAATCCGGGCGGTGCCTGCGGGGAAATCTTGCACATAAGCAAGGCCTTGGCGGGCGTCTTCCGCCACACGTAGCGGCTGCGGCAGGCCGTGAGCCAAAGCTTCAAGCCGGGTGACGCCGATGGCGGGAATGTTCAGTGCCAAGGCAAAGCCGCGCGCGGTGGCAACAGAGATCCGCACGCCGGTGAAGTTGCCCGGACCAATGCCAACGGCAAGGCGCTTGAGATCGGACCATTGCAAGCCGGCCTCGGACATCAACTCATTGAGCAAGGGGACCAAACGCTCGGCTTGGCCCTTTTGCATCGGCTCTTCGCGGCTGATCAGCCGACCATCCGGCAAAAGCAAAGCGGCGGCGCAATGCGCCGCCGATGTGTCGAAGGCCAGAAGCGGAGCTTCGGCGAAGAGATTAGGCTGCGACAGGACGCACCTCGGTCACTTCCGGGATGTAATGGCGCAGAAGGTTCTCGATGCCCATTTTGAGCGTCAGCGTCGAAGAGGGGCAACCGGCGCAAGCGCCCTGCATATGCAGATAGACCACACCACGGTCAAAGCCGTGGAAGGTGATGTCGCCGCCGTCTTGCGCCACAGCGGGACGCACGCGGGTGTCGAGCAACTCTTTGATCTGACGAACAATATCGCCATCTTCGCCGGTATGCGCAGCATGGCCGCCAGCGGGCTTCGCCTCACCATCCATCACCGGAGCGCCGGATTGGTAATGCTCCATGATCGCGCCAAGGATCGCGGGCTTGATGTGCTGCCATTCCACATCATCGGCCTTGGTGACGGTCACGAAATCCGAACCGAAGAAGACGCCGGTGACGCCGCCCGCTGCAAAGATGCGATGCGCCAGCGGCGATTTGGCCGCAGCTTCAGCGTTGGGGAAATCCGCGGTGCCGATTTCCAGCACGCTTTGCCCTGGCAGGAACTTGAGCGTGGCGGGGTTCGGGGTGGATTCGGTCTGGATGAACATGGGTAACCTCCGGCCAATCGCTATGGATATGCGCCCGAGCCTGACCGAAGTCAAGGTAAGCGGGCGCTTGTGGCACGGGTCAAAGCCCGCGCGGGTCAGCCGCGGCGGTTGAAATAGCCGTACATTTGCTCAAGCGCTTGCGCGACGCTGGCACTGGGCTGTTTTTGCGGCTGGGCAGCCTCGGTCGCGGCAGCGGCAGCGGCGGCTTTGGGCAGGTTTTGGTCGTGGGCAGACATCGGGCAGTCCTTTAACAATCACGCTCCCTCGAGGCGGGATGTAAGGAGTTTCTGCGTCGCAGCAAGGGCTTGATGCCGCAGTGCAGCTATGTGCCAGTTGCATAACCTAGGGTCAGGCCCGCGTTTAGGCCCAGCAGAGGGCCAAAACGAAATAGCCGATCGCAACCACCGCGACGCAAGCCACGGCCAAAGAGCCTAAATCTTTGGCATCTTTGGCAAATTGCGACCATTGGGGCGAGAGGTGATCCACCAGCACCTCGAGCGCTGTGTTCAGTGCCTCGGTCGCGATCAGAAGGAGCACCAGCGCCACCATGCCGCAGAGGGCCAAGAGGGGCGCGCCCGAAATGGCCAGCACCAGCACGGCCAGAAGGCCTAAACCCGCCTCTTGCCGAAAGGCACTTTCGCGCGAAAGCCGCTTCAACCCGGCGACGGAATAGCTGGCGGCGGCCAGAAAATGCGCAAATCCGCTTTTGCGCGGTGGGATCTGTTGCGGGGCCATGAAGCAATCCGTTTTGGGCTTAAGCAAGGGCCGAGATCGCCGCTTTTGCCTGTGAAATCTACGGCGGCAAACCGCAGGCCCCGCGCTAAGGGCCTGCGGTCGGGCTTATTCGTAGCAGTGAAGCGGTACGACCGCATTGGCAACGCCTTCTGGCACGCCGCCGGTGACCGCCCCCCCGGTGCCCTCGCCTTGCGGGCGGGTGATGCGGTTTTGCGCAAGGAAGGTCAGCAGCGGCCCCGAGGGCACGGCGAAGTTCATATTCTGCGGCAGGCTGCCCGTCTCTTCGAGGATCGCCATATCATCGACGCGGCTGACCACCACGCCGATCACCGCGCCTTTGGGGTTGAGCAAAGGCCCGCCGGAATTGCCGGGCTGCACGGGGGCGGTGATCATCACCCGATTGGACGAGCCATCAATGCCGCGCAGCGCGCTGACATTGCCTGAGGTGACGGTCAGCCCTTGATCAAGGCTGGTGTAATAGGGGTAGCCAAGCGCGGTGACGCTTTCACCCAGCTTTGGCACCTCAAGCGCCGAGAGCCGCAGCCAAGCGCCGACATCGGTGGCGCCAGAGAGCACTGCCAGATCGGCGGAGCTGTCCTTGGCCACGATCTCCAAAGCGGTGCCGTCGATCATGGCCACCGCACCGCAGCCTTCGACCACATGGGCGGCGGTGACGAGCATGGTGGGGGCAAGATAAAAGCCGGTGCCGGAACCTTTTAGCGTGCCACTCACCTTGGCGCGCGGGGCGGTGGGGGGCGGCTCGGGCGTGGCTGCACCCGGGCTGGCCGCAGGCATGTGCCCTGGCTCGCGCGCCGGGGGCGCGCCCGGGCTGCCGATGCCGATAACCGCAGGCGGACTTGCCGCCGGAGCGGCTGCGCCCTCGGGGCTGCCGGTCGCCGGACCCGGCGTGCCCAAAAGCGGCGGCGCTGAAGCTTCGGGTTTTGTGGCGGCGATCACGGTGCCATCGCCGCTGGCGGGGGGGCTGGCGGGCGGCATCTCAGGCGGCGGGGGAGGGCTTGCTGCCACGCCGGGCGGCAGCGGTCGGCGCACTTGGTCCTTGGGACCGCTCTCGCGCGAGGCCAGCGTGGGTGGGGCGGCATTGGAGCCGCCATTGATCACCTGATCGATCACCCCACCTTTGGTCCAAAGCAGGCTGGCTGGCCCTTGGCCAACCATCATCGACGCCGCCATCAGGTTAAGATGATAGAAGTAATCCTGCGTCACCACGACAGACAGGGTGGACCAAGTGCCGTCGTGAAAATCGGATCTGGCATAGGCCAAAAGGTCGCCTTCGAGCGAAATCATCGTGATCCAAAGCTTGTCGTCGTTATAGCGGTAAGGGTCCGGATTTACAGCATTGTTGTAAAACCAATCATGCACCGATTGCATCTGCCCTTGGTCAGTGAGGCGCACGATCAGCGAGACGCCGCTGTCTGCTGAGGCAAACTCAACCATGTCGGGGTTCTCAACCGTCTCCAACAGCTCAAACGGATGCAGATATGAGGTGTTGGAGATATCGGAGTAAAAGAGCTGCCAGCCGTTCTTCACTCGCTCATCCTCTAAGGCAAGGATCAACCGGCTCAGGTGGCGGTAAAGCGGTTGCTTGGCCTTTTCGACACGCAAGGTCCATGCCTCAAGCGCGGTCTGCGCATCGGCGTTCCAGACACCGTCTGCATAGCCGAAATAATCGCCCGAAAAGGCCAAGGCGGCTTGCAAGGTTGCGGTGTCTTCGCGGCTCATGGTCGAGGCGTCAAAGGGCTGGTCGGGCCAAGCCTGCGCCTGCGCGCGTGGCGCGATGGACAAAAAGCCAATGCAAAGCAGCAAAGCTGTGAACAGCGCGCGCATAAACGATCTCCGACACGGGGTAAGGCCCGGCCATGCTGCATCGCTTCGCGCCGTTTGGAAAGGCATGATTGCCCGACCTAAGCCCGGCAATCACGCAGATTTTGTCGATTTCCCCGCCGCCTTTCGTCAGATCGCGGCGGAGTGCTGGGCCTTATTGGGATCATAGGCGTCAAAGGCGCGCGCGATGATCCGGGTCAAGGGGCGTGCGGGTTCAGGGATCGAGAACACTCCGTCTTGCAGATTGACCATCTCGCCAAAGGGGGCGGCGGCTTCGGCAAAGAGCTCATCAAGCCAAACCGGATCGGCGTCGTGATCACGGGTAAGCTCGGCGCGGTCAACGCGGAAGTCACACATCAGCGCCTCAATGATCCGGCCACGCAGCCGGTCGTCGCCGTCGAAGACATGGCCGCGATGGGTGCTGAAGGCGCCCGACCGGATCGCCTTGGTATGGGCGGCGGTGGCCGAGGCGTTTTGCGCATAGCCTTGCGGGAAACGGCTGATCGAGGAGGCGCCAAGCCCGATCAAGGCCTGCGCTTGATCATCCGTATAGCCTTGGAAATTGCGCCGCAGTTGGCCTGCGCGCAGGGCTTTCGCCATACCATCCGAAGGTTTGGCGAAATGGTCGATGCCAATCTCATCATAGCCGGCTTCGACAAACATCTGCCGCGCAGTCTCGAAAAGCTGCAACCGTTCTTCCGGCGTTGGCATGGCATGCGAGGGGATCATCTGCTGGCGTCGGCTCATCCACGGCACATGGGCATAGCCGTAAAGCGCCACCCGATCAGGCGAGAGGCTGAGAAGCTGGCGCACCGAGGCGCTGATCCGCTCGGGCGTTTGATGCGGCAGGCCGTACAAAATATCGGCGTTCAAGGATTGCACGCCCCGCACGCGGATGGCCTCGGCCACATCGCGGGTCAGGGTGTAATCTTGGATCCGGCCAATGGCCTTTTGGATCAGCGGATCAAAGTCCTGCACCCCAATCGAGGCACGGTTCATCCCTGCCGCAGCCAAAGCATCCAGCCGCGCATCATCAATCTCATTGGGATCGATCTCTACCGAGAACTCACCGCCCGGAGCCATAGGCGCCACGGCAAAGATCGCCTTTGCCAAAGCGCTGATCTCGGCGGGAGGCAGGATGGTGGGCGTGCCGCCGCCCCAATGCAACCGCGAGAGCCGCACCCCAGGTGGCAGATGCCGGGCAAGGAGGGCGATCTCGGTCCGCAGCGTCTGAGCGTAAGCGATGACGGGATCGTCGCTCGAGGTGCCCTGCGTGCGGCAGGCGCAGAACCAGCACAACCTGCGGCAGAAGGGGACATGAACGTATAGGGAGATCTCGGCCCCTTCTGGGATCGCTTCAATCCAATCGGTGAACCTTTGCGGATCGACGCCGCCTGCAAAATGCGGGGCGGTTGGATATGAAGTGTAGCGCGGCACCCGCGCGTCAAAAAGTCCAAGTCGTACGAGTTGCTTGTCGAGTGTCATAAGGCTAGCTTTAGCGGCGTCGGGGGGCTGGATCCTTGATGCAGATCAAGGGGCGTGAGGAAGACATGGCACTGCAGATCGCCACTGGCGCTTTGGTTGAATGCGGCGATTGTCCGATCCGGCATCGTGCGGTCTGTGCCAGATGCGAAACCGACGAGCTCTCGACGCTGGAGCATATGAAATACTACCGCGGCTATGAGGCGGGGCAGACCATTGTCTGGTCTGGCGATCGGATGGATTTCGTGGCCTCGGTGGTCAGCGGCATCGCGACGCTGACCCAGACGATGGAAGACGGGCGGCGGCAGATGGTGGGGCTGTTGCTGCCGTCGGATTTTGTGGGGCGTCCGGGGCGCAACACGGCGGCTTATGATGTGACCGCCACCACCGATGTGGTGATGTGCTGCTTCCGCAAAAAGCCTTTCGAAGACATGATGCGCAAAACCCCGCATATCGCCGAGCGTCTGCTTGAGATGACGCTGGATGAGCTGGATGCGGCACGCGAATGGATGCTGCTTTTGGGCCGCAAGACCGCGCGTGAAAAGATCGCCTCGCTGATCGCCATCATCGCGCGGCGCGACGCCTCGCTGCATCTGCGACCGGTCGGGGGGAACCTTGCAGTGACCCTGCCGCTGACGCGCGAGGAAATGGCCGATTACCTCGGGCTAACGCTTGAGACGGTGAGCCGGCAGATCTCGGCGCTGAAGCGCGATGGGGTGATCAGCCTTGAGGGCAAGCGCCAAGTCACCATCCCCGATTTCGACCGGCTGGTGGAAGAGGCGGGCGATGACAATGACGGCGGGATGCTGGCTTGAGCCACGGCAGGCGGGGCATTTTGCCCGGCGCGGTTTTTCCAACAAGACCTTCCTTCCTGCGGGGACATAAGTTCTGAAAGGGGGGGCTTTCTTTCAGAACTCTAAATATCCCCGCCGGAGGCATCCGCCCGCCGGTTGCGCGGCACGCGCAGAGGCGGGCTTAAAAAGAACGCAGCCGCTTTGCGGCTGCTCTGCTGGATCAATGCGCCATGAAGACCGGCAGCTCGGCCTGTTCGAGCATATTGCGGGTGGCACCGCCCAAGATGGCTTGGCGGAAGCGCGAATGGCCGTAAGCGCCCATCACCAAAAGATCCGCCCCCGCATCGCGGCAAGCGCGGTGCAGCACGTCCGAGATCCGCGGTAGGCTGCGCGCCAGCACCGACACTTCGGCCCGCACGCCGTGGCGCACCAAAAGCTGGCAAAGCTGGCCGCCGGGATCCGAGCGTTCCGCCCCGCGTGGTGAGGGATCAACAACGGTGATCGTCACCTTCTCGGCCTGTTTGAGCAAAGGCAACGCGCGGCGGGTGGCGGTCAAAGCCTCACGGCTTTGGTTCCAAGCCAGCATGATGCGCTTTGGCCGAGCGGCGGGAAGGCCGCTCTCCGGCACCACCAGCACCGGCGCCATACCGTCAAATAGCGCGGCCTCGAGCACGGCCTCGGCCTCGGGCGTTGCCGGACTGCCATAGGGTTTGCCAAGCACCACCAGATCAGCATAGCGGGCATGGGCGGCGACAAGTTCTGTCAGCCCGCCCAAGGGGCAGATCGCGGTTTCAACGCTAGAGCGCAGGCCAAGGGGGTGCGCGGCGAGCGCGGTTTCGGCCAAAGCGCGATGGGCCCGCGCCTCGGCCTCGGCGCGCTCAAGGCCAAGGCGCAACATCGCCACCCCGGCGCCAAGGGCTGCGTAATCCACCTGATTGGGGTCGATCCCCAAGGCCAGCGCCTCAAGATGCGCATCGGCATTTTGGCACAGCTGCGCGGCAGCCGCGAGGGCGGCGGGGCTGCGCTTGGTCTCGGTCACCACGGTGAGAATCGATTTGTAAGCCATGCGAGGCCCTTTCGGCTGCGATGCGTCTGAACCTCATGCTGAACCCGCCAAAAAGCTTGCGCTTTGATCCGCATCAAACGGACCGGCGCATCGTGTTGATGCAGATCAAGGAATGATCCCGCGCGCCTGCGCATAAGCGGGCTGTCGAGCCACCCGCCGGCGCCTCATTTCGCATGCCTTTCGAAGCTTCGGCAGCAGGGGCACCCGAGGGGTGCAGATCCAAGGCGGGTCAAGAAGTCGAAGGGACCGAACATGTGGGATTACCTCAAGCTGATCGTGCTGGGCGCGATTGCGGTGCTGGCCGCAATTGCGGCCAATTACGCGCGCGATCTGGCGTTCATGCTGAATGCGATCGAGGTGATGGTGGTTGCCACCATCGCCTTTCTTTGGGTGCTGCGCGGGGTGGGAGAACCCAAGCGCGTCAATCAAGGAGAATACAATGACGGGCTGATCCGCTGGGGGGTCTTTCTGACCACCTTCTGGGGCATCGTTGGCTTTCTGGTCGGCGTGGTCATCGCCGCGCAGCTGGCTTGGCCTTGGCTCAACTTTGAGGCTTTGCAAGGCGTGGGCAACTTTGGCCGTTTGCGGCCCTTGCACACTTCGGCGGTGATCTTTGCCTTCTGTGGCACCGCGCTCATCACCTCGGCCTTCTATGTCGTGCAGCGCACCTGCGCCGTGCGGCTTTGGGGCGGCTCGGCTTTGCCGAACTTCGTTTTCTGGGGCTGGCAGCTGGTGATCCTTCTGGCCGCGACCTCTTACGTCTTCGGCGGCAGCCAAGGCAAAGAATATGCCGAGCCCGCTTGGCACATCGACATCCTGATCACGGTGGTTTGGGTTGGCTTCCTTGCCATCTTCGCCGGCACGATCATGAAGCGCCGTGAGCCGCATATCTATGTGGCGAACTGGTTCTACCTTGCCTTCATCATCACCATCGCGATGCTGCACCTTGTGAACAACATGGCGGTGCCGGTGTCGTTCTTCGGCTCGGCCTCGGTGCAAGTCACCTCTGGCGTGCAAGACGCCATGATCCAATGGTGGTATGGCCACAACGCCGTGGGCTTCTTCCTGACCGCCGGCTTCCTTGGCATGATGTATTACTTCGTGCCGAAACAGGCCGAGCGTCCGGTCTACAGCTATAAGCTGTCGATCATCCACTTCTGGGCGATCATCTTCCTTTATATCTGGGCCGGTCCGCACCACCTGCATTACACCGCTCTGCCGGAATGGGCTTCGACCCTTGGCATGGTCTTCTCGATCATCCTGTGGATGCCGAGCTGGGGTGGCATGATCAACGGTCTGATGACGCTTTCGGGCGCATGGGACAAGCTGCGCACCGATCCGGTTATTCGGATGATGGTGGCGGCAGTGGCCTTCTATGGCATGGCGACCTTTGAAGGTCCGATGATGTCGATCAAGGCGGTGAACTCGCTGAGCCACTATACCGACTGGACCATCGGCCACGTGCATTCCGGCGCTTTGGGCTGGAACGGGCTGATCACCTTTGGCCTTTTGTACTATCTGACGCCGCGCCTGTGGAACCGCGCCGGGCTTTACAGCCTGCGGTTGGTCAACTGGCACTTCTGGCTCGCGACCATCGGCATCGTGCTCTACGCGGCTTCGATGTGGGTCACGGGGATCATGGAAGGTCTGATGTGGCGTGAAGTTGATGCCAATGGCTTCCTCGTCAATGCCTTCGCCGACACGGTGGCAGCGAAATATCCGATGAACGTGGTGCGGACTTTGGGCGGGCTGATGTTCCTCTCGGGTGCTCTCATCATGGCCTACAACCTCTGGATGACGGTCAAGGCTCAGCCGGCGAAAGCCGCGGTGAATGCCAATGACCTTGTCCCGGCTGCATAAGGAGAGGGGACAGCAATGGCTCTTCTAGACAAACACAAAGCGATTGAGACCCACGCGACGCTGCTGATGGTGCTGGCCTTTTTGACCGTCACCATCGGCGGGCTGGTGCAGATCGTGCCGCTTTTCTATCTGGAAAACACCATCGAAGATGTGGACGGCATGCGGCCCTACACACCTTTGGAACTGGCGGGCAGGCAGATCTACATCCGTGAAGGCTGCGCGGTCTGCCACAGCCAGATGATCCGCCCGATGCGCGATGAGGTGGAGCGTTACGGTCACTACTCGCTGGCGGCGGAGTCGAAATACGACCACCCGTTCCAATGGGGATCGAAGCGCACTGGGCCGGATCTGGCCCGGGTCGGCGGGCGCTATTCGGATGAATGGCACCGTGACCACTTCTTCGATGCCAAATCCGTGGTGCCGGAATCGGTGATGCCGCCCTATGGCTTCCTCTTCAGCGCTAAGCTGGATGGCGAGGATATCGGCGATATGGTGAAGGCCAATGCGATGGTCGGCGTGCCTTATACCGAGGAGATGATCGCCGAGGCCAAGGCCGACTTCAGCGCCCAAGCGGACCCCAATGCTGACAGTGATGGCTTGCAGGCGCGTTACGGCGCGGCGGCTTTCCCCGGCGGGCGCGACGTGAATGTGCGCAACTTCGACGGCCAGCCGGGCATCACCGAGGCCGATGCCTTGATCGCCTATATCCAAGTCTTGGGCACGATGGTCGATTTCTCGACCTTCCTGCCTGATGCCAACCGCTAAGGGGTAAGCCATGGAATTTTATACCTTCCTGCGCCACCTCGCCGACAGTTGGGGGCTTCTGTTCATGACGCTCTTCTTCGTCGGCTCCTGCCTGTGGGTGCTGCGTCCCAGCAGCAAAGCCCTGCATGCCGAGGCTGCCAATTCGATCTTCCGCGACGACAGCGCTCCCGCGGAAGCCAAACCTTCCGCTGGTAAGGAGGCGTAAGATGTGCGCCAAAAAAGTGACGAAGCCGCCGCATGAGGTGCCGACGACGGGGCATGAATGGGACGGCATTCAGGAATACGACAATCCGATGCCGCGCTGGTGGGTGTGGATTTTCTACGCCACCATCATCTGGGGGATTGGCTACACGGTGGCCTATCCGGCTTGGCCTTGGCTGAACGGCGTCACCCAAGGCGTCTTGGGCTATAACGCCCGTGAGGCGGTGGCGGCGGATATCGCGCAGATGGATGCGACCAATGCGGCGGTGAAGACGCAACTGGTCTCGGTCGATCTGAATGCGATTGGCGAGGATGAGGCTTTGGCCAGCTACGCCAGCCGTGCCGGCGCTGCCGTCTTCAAGACGACCTGCGCACAATGCCACGGGGCAGGGGCGGCTGGGGTGCAAAGCCTTGGCTATCCGAACCTTTTGGATGACGACTGGCTTTGGGGCGGCTCGATGGAAGAGATACATCAGACCGTCGCACATGGCATTCGCAGCACCACCGACGCCGAGTCTCGCTATTCTGAGATGCCGAAATTCGGCACCGACGGCTTGCTGGAGAAAGCCCAGATCGCTGAGGTCGTGGAATATGTCCTGCAAATCTCGGGCCAAGAGCATGACGCCGCTTTGGCCAGTGCTGGGGGCACGGTCTATGCCGACAACTGCTCGGCCTGCCATGGTGCCGCCGGTGAGGGCGACCGCAGCCAAGGCGCGCCGAAGCTGACCGATGCGGTTTGGCTTTATGGCAACAGCCGTGAGGCGATCAACGACTCGGTCTCGAAAGCGCGCTTTGGCGTGATGCCGGAATGGGCGGGCCGTCTGACCGAAGACCAAATCCGCGCGGTTTCGTTCTACGTCCACTCATTGGGCGGCGGCGAATAAGCCAAGAAAATCAAACGGCGGCGCGTTAAATCGCCGCCGTTTTTCATTCCACCCATGCCCAGCTTGGCGCTGCGATAAAATCCGCATCGCAGATGAGGAAATTGACCCAAGTCAAGGTTTTGCACCGCCGCTTGGCGCAAAAGAGGGCAACAAAGCCCGCCCGGAGACTGTCTCGTGAGTAGCCCTGATACCCAACCGCCCTCGCTTTACGCTGCGCGCGAACCGATCTTTCCGCGCCGGGTAAAGGGGGCGTTTCGCAATTTGAAGTGGTGGATCATGGCGGTGACGCTGGGGATCTACTACATCACACCGTGGTTGCGTTGGGACCGCGGGCCAAGCCTGCCAGACCAAGCCGTGCTGGTCGATATCGCGCATCGGCGGTTCTTCTTCTTCATGATCGAGATCTGGCCGCAGGAGTTTTACTTCGTCGCCGGCCTTTTGATCATGGCGGGGCTGGGGCTCTTCCTTTTCACCAGCGCCTTGGGCCGGGTTTGGTGCGGCTATGCCTGCCCACAGACCGTCTGGACCGATCTTTTCATCCTTGTCGAGCGCTGGGTCGAGGGTGACCGCAACGCCCGCATTCGGCTGCACCGCAAGGAGTGGGATCTGGAAAAGGCCCGCAAACGTGCAGTGAAATGGACGCTTTGGCTGTTGATCGCTGCCGCGACCGGCGGCGCTTGGATCTTCTATTTCACCGATGCACCGCAGCTTTTGCATGATCTTTTGCATCTGCAAGCGCATCCGGTGGCTTGGATCACCCTGTTTGTGTTGACCGCCACCACCTTCATCTTCGGCGGCTTTGCCCGCGAGCAAATTTGCATCTACGCCTGCCCTTGGCCGCGCATCCAAGCCGCGATGATGGATGAGGATACGCTGACCATCGGCTACCGCGACTGGCGGGGCGAGCCGCGCGGCAAGCAAAAGACCGAAGGCACCGGCGATTGCATCGACTGCATGGCTTGCGTCAACGTCTGCCCAATGGGCATCGACATCCGCGATGGCCAGCAACTGGCCTGCATCACCTGCGGGCTTTGCATCGATGCCTGCAACGACATGATGGACAAGATCGACCGCCCGCGCGGGCTGATCGGCTACCTCGCCCTGACCGATGAGACGGCCGAGCGCGCAGGCAAAAAGCCGATCTCGGTCTGGAAGCATGTGCTGCGTCCGCGCACGCTGCTTTACACCGCGCTTTGGGCGACGGTGGGGGTGGGCCTTGTGGTCGCCTTGTTCCTACGCAGCGAGATTGACTTCAACGTCACCCCGATCCGCAACCCGACCTTTGTGACGCTTTCGGATGGGGCGATCCGCAACAGCTATGACCTGCGGCTGCGCAACAAGCATGGCGAGGCGCATTGGTTTGAAATCTCGGCCAGCTCTGACGCTGGACCGTTCAAAATGGCCTTGGAAGGCGAGCCGGGGCTGCGGCTGAAGGTTCCAGCCAATGAAACCAAAGCGGTGCGGCTTTATATCACCGCCCCCGCTGGCAGCTCGGCCGCCACCACGCCGCGCATTCCTTTGCGGATTTGGGTTGAGGATCTGGGCGACCAGCCGGGATCTGAGGTGACAGCGCCGCAGCCCGCGCGCGAGCGCGTTGCACAAGACACCATCTTTAATGGCAGAGGACACTGACATGGCCGAGATCACAGGACGCAAAGTGGCAGCGGTGATGTGCGGTGCCTTTGCCATCATCATCGGTGTCAATCTGGTGATGGCCTTCCAAGCTGTCAGTACATTCCCCGGGCTTGAGGCCAAAAACACCTATGTGGCGAGCCAAGAGTTCGACCAGCGCCGCGACGCACAAGAGGCTTTGGGTTGGACGGTCACGCCAACCACCGCGCCCGGCCTTGTGACCTTGTCGATCACCGATGCCGCAGGGGCTCCGGTCGAGGTTGGCGCGATGGATGTGCTGATCGGTCGCCCGACCTCGGCCCAAGATGATGTGACACCGGTCTTCACTTACGCAGGCGGCGTTTATGAGGCGCCGGTCAATTTGGGCACGGGGCAATGGATGGTGAAGCTGACCGCCTTTGCCAAAGATGGCACCCGCTTTGAGCAGCGCTTCAACTTCTACGTTAAGGGCTAAGGCCATGTCGCTTGCAGAACCCGATCACGGCAGCTTTGGCGGCGGGCTTTCGGCCTGTCCGGCCTGTGTGGCAGCCCCTTCGGCGGAACGCATTGCCCAGATCAGGGCGCAAAAGCCGGCGCGGATCATGCTGTCTTTGCCGGCAGCCCATTGCGCCGCTTGTATCTCGACCGTTGAGGCGGCGCTGGCGCGGGCGCCCGGCGTCACCTCGGCCCGGCTGAACCTGACACAAAAGCGCGCTTTGGTGGAAGCCGAGCCACAGGTCACGCCCGATGATCTGATCGCGGTGCTGAAATCGGTGGGCTATGAGGCTTATGAGCTGGACGCGGGGGCTCTCTCGGCCACCGAAGCCGACCGCACCGCGCGCGATCTCTTGATGCGGCTGGGCGTGGCGTTCTTCTCGATGATGAACGTCATGCTGCTCTCGGTTGCCGTGTGGTCAGGGGCTGATGCGGCGACGCGCGATATGTTCCACTGGCTTTCCGGTGCGATCGCGCTGCCGACGGTGATCTTCAGCGGACAGCCCTTCTTCCGCTCGGCTTGGGCCTCGCTGCGGGTGGGGCGGGTGGGGATGGATGTGCCGATCTCATTGGCGCTGATCCTTGCCTCGGGGATCTCGCTTTATGAGACGATCCATTCCGGCCATCACGCCTATTTCGATGCCGCCGTGATGCTGTGTTTCTTCCTGCTGATCGGGCGGTACTTGGACTATCGCACGCGCGCCATTGCCCGCTCGGCCGCTGAAGAGCTGGCGGCATTAGAGGTGCCCCGCAGCATCGTTTTGCGCGACGGGGTTGAGGTGATGACCCCCACCGCCGAGGTTAGCCCCGGCGATCTGGTGTTGGTGCGGCCCGGTGCGCGGGTGCCGGTGGATGGGGTGGTCACACAAGGCACGTCAGAGCTGGATCGCAGCTTGTTGACGGGCGAAAGCCTGCCGGTCTTCGCCGAGGAGGGGGCCGAGGTTTCGGCGGGTGAGGTCAATCTGACTGGGCCTTTGGTGCTGCGCGTGACGGCGGCGGGCAAGGATTCAAGCCTGCACCGCATGGCTGATCTGGTCGCTGTGGCCGAGGCCGCCAAGACCCGCTACACCAGCCTCGCCGAGCGCGCCTCGGGCTATTACTCGTCTTTGGTGCATGTGTTGTCCTTCGCCGCCTTGGCCTTTTGGATGTGGCAGACCGACGGCGATGTGCGCTACGCGGTGAATATCTCGGCGGCGGTGCTGATCATCACCTGCCCCTGCGCTTTGGGGCTGGCGGTGCCTGCCGTGGTGACCGCAGCCTCGGGGCGGCTGTTCCGCAAAGGGCTATTGATCAAGCAAGGCACGGCTTTAGAGCGGTTGGCCGAGGTGGACACGGTGGTCTTTGATAAGACCGGCACGCTGACCCTTGGCACGCCCGAGCCGACCAATCTTGAGACGCATTCGCCGCGGGCGCTGTCACTGGCTTTGGCCTTGGCCGAGGCGTCGTCGCACCCCTTGGCACGGTCTCTGACCGATGCTGCCCGCGCGCGTGGCATTGTCCCGGCAGCGGTCGAGGCTCTGCGCGAAGTGCCGGGCTATGGGATTGAGGGGCATTGGCAGGGCCAGACGCTGCGACTTGGCCGTGCGGCTTGGTGCGGCGCCGATCCGGCCTTGGTTGCTGAGACCGCAACATGGCTTTCGCTGGGGGAGGGGGCCGCACCTTTGGCCTTTACCTTCACTGACCGCCCGCGCCCCGGTGCAGATCTGGCCGTCTCGGCGCTGATCAAAGCGGGCAAGCGGGTGATCCTGCTGTCGGGCGATGCCGAGGCGGCAGTGCGCGCCACGGCCGAGCGGTTGGGGATCAGCGAATGGGCCTCGGGGCAGTTGCCGGCCGAGAAGTCGGCGCGGGTCTCTGGGCTGATGGCCGAGGGGCACCGGGTGTTGATGGTGGGTGACGGTCTGAATGACACGGCTGCATTGGCAGCGGCGCATGTCTCGATCTCGCCCGCTTCGGCGCTGGATGCGGCCCGCGTTGCCTCGGACATCGTGCTTTTGGGCCAAGACATGGCCCCGATCGCAGATGCGGTGCGCATTTCTGGCCAAGCCAGCCGCCGAATCGTTGAGAATTTCATGATTTCGGGCGGCTATAACGTGGTCGCAGTGCCGCTTGCATTGGTCGGGATGGCGACACCACTTGCCGCTGCGCTGGCTATGTCTTTGTCCTCGATCACCGTCTCGTTGAACGCATTAAGGCTGAAATAATGGACGTTTTGGGTATCCTTATTCCGGTGTCTTTGTTCCTTGGTTCTCTGGGCTTGATCTTCTTCGTCTGGGCCATGCGCAATCGCCAATATGACGACCCAGAAGGCGATGCCAATCGCATCCTGACGCAGGATTGGGACGATCGCCCGATGCCATAATCCGCTTATGGGGCGGGGCTGGGCCAAGGGGCTTGCGCCAAACGGGCCGCGTTTGGCCAAAGAAAAACCCGAAGCGGGTCAGCCGCTTCGGGTTTTTTCATGCAGGTTTTTGTCGCGAAGGGTCGGGGGTTAGCCGCCAATCGTCTCACAAGGCACGCCGCGCGCCTTCATCCGGCGGCAAGCAAGATTTGCCTGATCCGACGTCAGCCCCATGAAGTTGGCGTGATAGGCATTGCCCGATTGCGAGATCTTGCGCAGACCGTCGTTCAGCGTGGCGCTTTCCACCAAAGCCAGCTTCAAAAGCTCGCGCTCTGCCTGCGGGCGCGAGTTGTATTTGCCGATGTTCACCCCGAAATGCCGCCCGCCCGAGGTCGATTTCGAGATCACCACCAGCTCTTCTTCCGGCACTTCCGCAGCGGCCAAGGCGACCTCTTCGGCGGGAGCGGATTCAAAGATTGGCGCGTTGCGGGTGGGTTTGGCAGCCTCTGCCGCCAGGGCTACCTCAGGGGCCGAGGTGACGGCGGCGACGGTTTGCACCGCTTCAATGCGCGGGGTTTCCATTGCCGGGGCCTCGATCATCGTCTCGATCCTGGGCTCGATTGCAGGGTCTGCAGCGGCCAGTTCAACGGTCTCTGCGACAGGCGGAGCGACGGGTTCAGTGACCAGCTCAAAGGGCAGCTCTTCAGCCAGTTGCGCTTCAGCCAGCTGCACTTCGGCTGCCGGGGGGGCATCGGGGGCAAGGCTCTCGGGCCGCGCTGCGGGGCGCAGACCGGCCAGCGTCGGGTCCGTTGCAAGCTCTGGCGCCGTTTCGCCAGCAGGATCAGCCGCGGCCAGAGCCACAGCCTGCGCGTCAAGTGTGCCTTCGGCGGCGGATTCTCCGATCTGTGGTGCTTCAATCACCGGGGCGAGATTGGCGTCCAAAGCGGCCAGGGCCAAAGCTTGCGCTTCAAGCGAAGCCGGAGGCGGCGGGGGCGCTTCAGAGGCGGCAACAGCGAGAGCGGGCTCTTCCACAGCTGCGGCTTCGGTGGCGCCATTTTCCATCGCAAAGGCCTGCGCATCCAGCGTGCCGGCGGGCGGCGGCTCTGCCATCGCTTCGCCCAAGGCATCCTCGACGCTGGCGGCAATCGCCAAGGCAACGGCGTCGGGCACGATCTCTTCAGGCGCAGCTTCGGCCACCATCACCGGCGCGGCAGCCGCGGGGCGGATCTTCGGACGTGGCGAGCTGAGCACGCCCCCCGAGACGCGGATGGTTTTGCCAGCACCGCCCTCGGCATCGGGCACATCGATCTCGGCCGGCGCTTGCGCGATCAGCGCCTCTTCAGGCACCGGGGCAGCATCGGGCCGCCGCTCGCGGGCATTGTTGGGGGCGGCATCGAAGCCGATATCCATCAGTTCGCGCATCTTGGCATTGCGCTGTGCGGTCGAGGTGCCGCCAAACACGGTTGCAATGATGCGCTTCTTGCCGCGCTGCGCCGAGGCGGTCAGGTTAAAGCCCGCAGCGACCGTATAGCCGGTTTTGATCCCGTCCGCGCCTTCATAGGCATCAAGGAAGCGGGTGTTGGTGTTGTTCACCTTGGCAATGCCCGCATCGGCGCTCCGGCGCGAGAAGATGTTGTAATATTGCGGGAAGTCATAAAAGAGGTGTCGGCCCAGCAGGTTCATATCGCGCGCACTGGACAGATGACCTTCCTGCGTCAGCCCGTGGGCATTCTTGAAGGTCGTGTTCTTCATCCCAATCGCCCGAGCGGTTTTGGTCATCCGCTTGGCAAAGGCTTCGTGGTTGCCGCTGATATGGTCGCCCAAAGCCGCAGCGGCATCATTGGCAGATTTGACCGCAGCGGCCCGGATCAGATAGCGCACGGCGATCTTTTGCCCGGCCTTCAGCCCCAGCCGCGACGGCGGTTGCGAGGCGGCATATTTCGACACGGTGATCCGGTCGTCCAAGCTCAGCCGCCCGGCCTCGATCTCTTGGAAGACGACGTAAAGCGTCATCATCTTGGTGAGAGAGGCGGGGTGCAATCTGGTGTCAGCGTTGCGCTCGTAAAGCACTTTGCCCGAACGGGCGTCCATCACGATCGCCGCATAGGGCGCGGCCTGAGCCGGATGCGACAGGACAAACGCCGACAGTGCGACGACCATTAAAAGATTACGGGTTAACCGTTCGAGAAGCGATGCCACGTCGCCTGTCCCTTATGCCTGTAAGCGGGCCCCATTCGCTGAGACCTCATTTCTGCCAAGCTCACGCTAGCACAGGGTGTGCATTGGGAAAACCAGTAATTTCCAAGGGGTTTTGGGCTTGACTTCATCCAGTGGCCGAACTGCCGCAGGTTCGTTTTGGGCGGGGAAGATGTGGGGGCAGGTCGTCGTTGCCCCGCAAACTATGGGGGAATCACCTAGTGCTGCGCACGAACTCGGGCAGGGTAGAAAGGTCAGCCATGCTGGCATAGCGCGGATGGCCTTGCGGCTCATCGGCGGATTCCAGCGCCCATGTCACCCCATGTGGCACATAGACGCCGAAGCCCCCGGCCTCGATTGCCGGAATCACATCAGATTTTAGCGAATTGCCGACCATCAGCGCCTGCTCGGGGCCGGTTCCATGCCGGGCGAAGACGTTTTGATAGGTTTGGGCCGTCTTATCTGAGACGATTTCCACCGCATGAAAGAGATCCCCCAGACCCGATTGGGCCAGTTTGCGCTCTTGATGCAGCAAGTCACCCTTGGTGATCAGCACGATTCGGTGGCTTTGGGCCAAAGCTTCCACCGCGTCGCGGGCATGGGGCAACAACTCGACCGGATGGTCCAGCATCGCACGACCCGAGCCAAGGATTTCTGAGATCACCGAAGCGGGAACGCGCCCTTCGGTCACCTCGATCGCGGTTTCGATCATCGAAAGGGTGAAGCCTTTGACGCCAAAACCGTAAGCGCCGATGTTGCGCCGCTCTGCCTCAAGCAGCCGCTCGGACAAGTGCTGAGGTTCGGCATGATCGCGCAAGAGATCGGCAAAGCGTTCTTGCGTCAGGCGGAAATAGGCCTCGTTTTGCCAAAGCGTGTCGTCGGCATCAAAGCCGATGGTGGTCAGCATCTGGAGCGCTCCCTTTGGCAACGGCTGCGGCAGCTTTGCTCTTTGCCTTTCGCAAGCGTGCCTTGCAATCCCGCCCCTTTTCGTCGGCCCAAAATGGTCTATATTCTTGCCTGATCTTTCCGACGGTCGGTCCCATCGCGGGCCCGGTCGCGGCGTGCCAATTTCTGCCATGTGCTGCAGCCAAGCCGTGCTGCCCGTGACCGCCGTTACAGCCTTATGGAGCTAGCCTTGACCCTGCGCCCTGTCAGACTGACGAAGACCAGGCTGACCCAAGCCCGCCGCACACTTCCTTGGACGGCTGCGGCTGAAGGCGATGATGCGCCAGGTGCGCCGGGCAATGGGCAAGACACCTCGCTACTGGCCAAGCCCAAGCCGAAGACGCAGCGGCCTCCGATGTATAAGGTCTTGCTTTTGAACGATGATTACACGCCGATGGAATTCGTCGTGCATATCCTTGAGCGGTTCTTCGGCCTGACCCATGCGCAGTCTTTCGACATTATGCTGACGGTGCATAAGAAGGGTCTTGCGGTGGTCGGCGTCTTCAGTTTCGAGGTGGCCGAGACCAAAGTGGCGCAGGTGATGGATTTCGCCCGCCGCCATCAGCACCCGCTGCAATGCACGATGGAAAAGGAATAGGGCCGCGCGGCCCTAGGGTAAAACATGCAATCCGAACGACTTGAACGGGCGCTACAGGATGGTCTGTGGGCGCTGCCCGAGGGCAGAACCGCGGTCTATCGGCCGCGGATCGGGGATGATCTCTCGGCCTTGCCGAAAGAGCGCGTCGTCGTGTTGACCGGCTTCAAGCCCGATCACGACCATTTCGCCGCCCTTGGCTATGCGGTGGAGCCGGCCGCGCCTTACGCGGCGGCGCTGGTCTGTCTGCCACGGGCCCGCGCCCATGCCCGCTCTTTGCTGGCCGAGGCTTCGGCGGCAGTGGTCCCCGGCGGATCAGTGGTGTTTGATGGCCAAAAGACTGATGGGGTTGAGGCGATTATCAAGGAATTGCGTGGGCTTGTGGCTTTGGGTGAGGTTTTGTCCAAAGCCCATGGCAAGCTGGCAAGCTTCCCCGCTGGGCCAGAGCTGGCCCATTGGTCAGGCCAAGAAAGCCAGATCGAAGACGGTTTTGTCACCCTGCCGGGTGTTTTCTCGGCGGATGCGGCAGACCGTGGCTCGATGCTGCTCGCCAGCCTTTTACCCGCCAAGCTGGGTCCAAAGGTGGTCGATTTGGGGGCGGGTTGGGGGTACCTCAGCCGCCAAATCTTGGCGCGGGACGGCGTCAAACGGTTGGATCTGGTTGAGGCGGAGCGCGATGCGCTGGATTGTGCGCGGCGCAATGTCGATGACCCACGGGCGCAATTCCATTGGGCTGATGCGCTGAAATTCCGGCCCGAGTCGCTGGTGGAGACCGTGGTGATGAACCCGCCCTTCCACACCACCCGCACCGCCGAGCCGACGCTGGGGCTGGCCTTCATCGCCGCCGCGCGCAAGATGATGGCGCCCGATGGCGTGCTATATATGGTCGCAAACCGCCATCTGCCCTATGATGATGCGCTTGAGGCCGCCTTCCTGACGGTTGAACAAATCGGTGCGGACAGTGCCTTTCGAGTGATGCGGGCGGCAAAGCCTCGGCGGAAGAGCTGACACAGAAAAGTTAAGGCAGGGTTATCATGTCTCTTTCGGTTTCCGGCAAAACCGCCATCGTTACCGGGGCCGCCAATGGCATTGGCCTGGCCATCGCGCGCCACCTTTTGGACAAAGGTGCGCGGGTGATGTTTGCCGATGTCGATGAGGCTCGGCTGTTGGATGAGGTGGGCGAAGAGGCGCGCGCTGAGGGTGAAGTTCAGCTGTTTGCTGGGGATTTGACACAAAAGCTAACGATTGCGAACCTGCTCTCGGCCACGGTGGATGCCTTTGATCGTGTTGACATTTTGGTCAATGCAAGTCGGCGGTTCTGCACCTCGGACCCGTTGGTCCCCGAGGCGGATGCCGTCGATCTTTTGTTGCAGCAAAATCTGATGACGGCGCTGCGAATGAGCCAGATGACCGCGAGGCGCATGCTGCAGGCGGGCGAGAAGGCCGGGCTTGAGCCGGGCGCGCCGCTGGGATCAATCATTAACCTTTCGGGCATAGCTTCGGGGCGGACGCAGCAGGGGCTGATGGGCTATTCGATCGCTTCGGCAGCGGTGGAGCAAATGACGCGCAGCATGGCGGTCGAACTGGCGCCGAAGGGGATTAGGGTTAACGCGATCTCATTCGCTTCGGTGATGAGCGCAAGTTTGCAGGGGGCGCTGCGGGAGAACCCCGATTGGCGTGAGGCTTTGACGCAAGCAACACCGCTGGGCCGGATTGCGGGCCCGGATGAGTTGGCTGAGACGGTGCAATATCTCGCCTCGGACGCTGCCCGATTTGTCACCGGGCAGGTGCTTTGTGTGGACGGCGGGCGCGGGCTGATCGAGCGGGTCGCTGTCCCAGCCTATTGATTACTCAGGATATTGCGCCTTGCACTGTTGAACAACCTGCTGGGCGCTGCGCTGCAACTCAAGCCGCTTGTCTTGCAGTTGGGCCAGTTTGCGCGACTCAAGTTGAAGATCAATGGTCTTTGGCACCGTATAGGTCCGCTCGCGCACATCGGGGCAGGTCGCGCGGCGCGGGGGCTGCGGGTTGCCATTGGCATCGGGGGGCGAGGGCAGCAGGCAAGGCTCAAAGGCGCGGTATCTTTCCACCCTCTTTTCAAGGGCATAGCCGCGCTGCAGATTGCCTTGCGTCTCGGCGATCAACTGCTCGACCGTGCGCAAGTCGCGGGTGTTCCGCGCGATACACTGCTCTTGCGGCGTGCCGCAGGCAGTCAAAAGCGCAAGGAAGCTGAGGGGCAAGAGGCGTTTCATGGCGGGAACTCGCGACAGATGGGGCCTGAAAGACATTACGTTTCAACAGCCTATCCGGTTCCCGCGCTGATGCCAAACGTCGCGTTGGCTCCCGGCTTCTTGGGGTGATAGGGAAGGGGGAAGATGGCAGCAGGAGGCGGCGATGCAAGCGGATTTTGAGGCGCGGAAAGCGCAAGCGTCGGGGTGGTTTCACCAGTTGCGCGACCAAATTGTTGCAGCTTTTGAAGAGCTTGAGGCAAGGGCCACGCCTGAGGGCGAGACGCCTTGCCGCTTTGAGGTCTCTCCCACCACGCGTAAAGATGGTGGCGGCGGGCTGATGTCGGTGCTGCGCGGCGGTCGAGTCTTTGAAAAAGTGGGCGTGAATTGGTCGGCAGTTCATGGGCAACTTGCTGAAAAGGCTCAGAAAGCTATGGCGGCGCGCGGGGTGCCGGGCATGAGCGCCGATCCGCGCTTTTGGGCCAGTGGGATCTCGCTTGTGGCGCATATGGTTAACCCGCATTCCCCTGCGGTGCATATGAACACGCGGATGTTTTGGACGCCCGGCGCTTGGTGGTTTGGCGGTGGTGCCGACCTTAATCCTTGCATCGAATATGCCGAGGATACCGCGCATTTCCACGCCGAGATGCAGCGCGCTTGCGATGCGCATTCCGCCGATTATTACCCTCGTTTCAAGGCTTGGGCGGATGAATATTTCTTCATCCCGCACCGGGGCCGGGCACGAGGGGTTGGGGGTATCTTCTTTGATGACCACAACACCGGGGATTGGGACCGCGATTTTGCCTTTACCAAAGCGGTGGGTGAGGCTTTCCTTCCGGCCTTCTTGCCCGTCACCGAAAAGCGCCGTGGCACGGCCTGGTCCGAGGCGGATCGCGAGGCGCAGTTGATCCATCGCGGGCTCTATGCCGAGTATAATTTGGTCTATGATCGGGGCACGAAATTCGGCCTTGAGACCGGGCATGATGCCAATGCGGTGCTGATGAGCCTGCCTCCGATCGCGAAATGGTATTAACGCGGCGGGCGCAGCGGTCAGGTTTTGCCGCCGCGGCACCAGCCAAGTCTGGATAAGGTCTGTTTTAGGTATGGCTAAGGTATGGCAAAGGTCATGCCTTGGGTTTTGCGGCGGACGTTAACGAATAGGGCCTGCGGGTCCGGCAAATAGGGGTGCCTCAGATGGCCGATATTGATGTGATTGCGGCCTATGGCTCGGTCGTTGAGGATGATGAAGAGGGTCTGCTCTTCATCGGCTTTGCCGAAGGTGAGGATGAGGACGAGCCCTATGTGCTGTTCCGGCAGGCGCTGAGCGGCGGGCCGATTTGGCTGGAGATCGGCAGCGAGGAATTCGGTGCCGAGGATGCGGTGAGCCGGGTGATTGAGACCGCTTCGGGGATTGAGATCGTTCTGGACCCGGCGCAGGCGGCGAGCTTTGGCTTTGCGACCTCGGTCGGCGTGAAGATCGGGCCGGACTGCGAAGATGGCGCTGAGGCACTGGCGGCTTTGCGGGAGATGTTTGCCTCGGTCTGGCAAAAGGGCTGAAGGGTTAACGCTGCGGCCGGGTTAATAGGCGCGAAAGTGTCCCCGGCCAGCGCCCGAACTATGGGTGGGCGCTAGATTGCTCTGACAGCCAGACCCGGCTTTAGCCAGACCCCGCTTTAGATCGAGACCCGCATCAAAAGCGCCACGCCCAAAAGCAGGATGGCGATGCCGACCAATTGGCGCTGGGTGGTCTTTTGGCCAAAGGCAAAGCGCGAGACGGCGAGGGCGAAGATGACCTCGACCAAGGCCAAGGTGCGCACATTGGCGGCGGAAGTGAGCGAGAAGGCGATGAACCAAAAGGCCGAAGCCAGCGCGCCAAGGAAACCTGCGGCCAGCGAGGGGCCAAGGGCGGTGAAGCTGGCCAAAAGGGCGACGCGGTTGCGCAGCCAAAGATAGCCGCCAAGGATCACGGTTTGCAGCGCGAGCGACAAGGCCAGCGTGGTCAAAGCGCGGATCAGGAAGCTGCCCTCGGGGAGCGAGGTGATGCCGCCTCGGAAGGCGATGGCGGAAAGGCCAAAGGCGAAGCCCGCCGCAAGGCCCATCAGCGCCGGGCCAATCCCGGTCAGCATTTGCCGCCCCAAGCCCGGTTTCAGCGTCAGCACCAAGACGCCCGCGACGGCGACAGCGATCGCGCCCAGCATCGGCCAAGTCAGCGCATCGCCCAAGATCGCGTAACCGGCGATGGCCACGAGCACCGGCTCGACCTTGAGCCAAGCGGTGGTGAGGCCGAAGGATTGCGAGCGCATCACTTGGAGCATCATGGCGGTGCCAGCGATTTGCCCCAATGCTCCGGTCAGGGTCCAGCCGAAGGTCACGGCTGAGATCGACGGTAGGGGTTCAGCGCTGAACCAAAGCGCCAGCGCAAGGAAGAGGCAGGCGAAGGGCAGGCCAAAAAGGAAGCGGGTGTTGGTCGCGCCCAAAGTGCCAAGCTTCTTCGTCAGCCCCGATTGCGTGGCATTGCGTCCGGTCTGCGCGATGGCGCCGCCCAGAGCGATCCAAGTCCAAAGAGGCAGCATCGGTGGTTCCTAATGTGTCGTAAAGCCTGCGGTAGGGCTTAGCCCTGCCGCACGGTGTCGATCATCAATTGCACATTGGCGGGGTCAGCATCGGGGGTGATGCCGTGGCCAAGGTTGAAGATATGCGGGCCTTTGCGGAACGCCTCGACCACGGCGCGGGTCTCGCGAATGAGGTCTTCGCCGCCGGTGACCATGTGATGCGGCGCAAGGTTGCCTTGCACGCAGCCGGTGGTTTGGACATTGGCGGCGGCCCAGTCGGGCGAGACCGAGTTGTCGATGGCGACGCAATCGGCGCCGGTGGCCGCTGCAAAGCCGATGTAGCCGTCACCGGCTTCGCGCGGGAAGGCGATGATCGGCAGGCTCGGGTAGCGCTCTTTCAGCGCGGCGATGATGCGGGCGGTGGGTTTCACTGCGAAATCGGTGAAATCTTGGCCTTTGAGCGAGCCTGCCCAGCTGTCGAAGAGCTTGATAACCTCAGCCCCGGCTTCGACTTGCGCCGAGAGGTAAAGGATCGTGGCCTCGGTGATTTTGTCGATCAGCGTCTCAAAGGTGGCGCGGTCTTCGGTTTTCAGACGGTGTGCGCCGGCCTGTTCCTCTTTGCCGCGACCGGCGATCATATAGGTGGCGACGGTCCAAGGCGCGCCGGCAAAGCCGATGAGGGTGGTCTCGGAGGGAAGCTCACGCTTGAGGATGCGGAGCGTCTCATAGATCGGGTGCAGCGTGTCGTGGATCGCCTCTGCGGGGCGCAGGGCGGCGACTTCGGCGGCGGTGGTGGTGGTTTCCATCCGCGGGCCTTCGCCGGTCTCGAACCAAAGTTTCGGGCCAAGCGCTTGGGGCAGAAGGAGAATGTCGGCAAAGAGGATGGCCGCGTCAAAGCCGAAGCGGCGGATCGGCTGCAAGGTGACCTCGGCCGCGAGTTCCGAATTGTAGCACAAAGACAGGAAGTCTCCGGCCTGCGCCCGGGTGGCGCGGTATTCGGGCAGGTAGCGGCCGGCTTGGCGCATCATCCAGATTGGCGGGGTCGGCAGGGTCTCACCGGCAAGGGCGCGCAGGATGGTTTTCTGGCTCATGGTCGGTCCTTTCGATCTTGCCTTGGGGTGCCGTGAAAGCGGGGCATTTGCAAGGGTGGAAAGGGGGTTGCCGCCGCAGCGTGCCGCTTTGCCGCAAGGGGGAAGGGGCGTGCGATGGTGGTGGATATTGCCCTTTTGGCCCTGCTGCGCTAGGCCAAAGCCATGATCGATATGCCCTCGCCCACCCGCCCGCTGAAGATTGGAACCCGTGGCTCGCCGCTTGCTTTGTGGCAGGCGCATGAGGTGCGGCGCTGCCTGATGGCGGCGCATGATCTGCCCGAGGCGGCCTTTGAGACCGTGGTGATCAAGGTCACCGGCGATATGGTGCAGGACAAGGCTTTGCGCGAGATCGGCGGTAAGGGCTTGTTTACCAAAGAGATTGAAGAGGCGCTCTTGGATGGCGGCATCGATATTGCCGTGCATTCGATGAAGGATATGCCGGTGGAGCAGCCCGTGGGGCTGGTGCTTGACTGCTATCTGGAGCGCGCCGATGTGCGGGATGGCTTTGTCAGCTTGAAATACGCCTCGATTGCGGATTTGCCGGAAGGTGCGGTGGTGGGCTCGTCGTCTTTGCGGCGGCGGGCGCAGTTGGCGTTGCGGCGGCCGGATTTGAAGCTGGTGGAGTTTCGCGGCAATGTGCAGACGCGGATGCGCAAGCTGGAAGAGGGCGTGGCGGATGCCACTTTCCTTGCCATGGCTGGGCTGACGCGGCTGGGGATGCCTGAGGTGGCCCGCTCGGCCATCGCGCCGGAAGAGATGCTGCCGGCTTGCGCGCAAGGCGCGATTGGGGTCGAGCGGCGGATTGGCGATGACCGGGTGGCGGCTTTGCTGGAGCCGATCCATCATGCCGAGACTGGCCAGCGGCTGGCGGCCGAGCGGGCGTTCTTGCGCCGCTTGGACGGCTCTTGCGAGACGCCGATTGCGGGGCTCGCCGAGGTTACGGGCGACCAAATCTGGCTGCGGGGCGAGATTTTGCGGCCCGATGGCACGGCTGTGGTCAGCGGTGAGCGGCGCGGTGCGGTGGCGGAGGCCGAAGCTTTGGGCGTGGCATTGGCCGAGGCCTTGCTGGCCGAAGCAGGGCCGGGGTTCTTCGACTGAGCGGGTGGCCCGCGCTTTGGCGCTTTGCGGCGGTTCACCTTGGTTTGGGTAGGTGCGATTGATGGAACCTCTCGACGGGGCGGGTGACGCCATGCTGAGCCAAGCGGTGCAGGCTGCCTTGCAGGCGGGCCATGCGCGGGTGCGGCTGTTGCAGCTGCCCGATGGGCGGCGGTTTTGGCTGAAAGAGGTTGAGCGGCTTTCCGGCCGGTTGCGGCTGCAAAAGGGTGATCCTTCGGTCAGTTTTACGCGCGAACTTAAGGGTTTGCAGCAGATGCAGGCGATGGATCTGCCGGTGGCGCGGCTGGCGCTGCAGGGGCCAGGCTGGTTTGTCTTGGAAGATGCAGGCCCGGCTTTGGTGGCGCTGATCCAAGCCACCGATGTGTCCTTGGCGGAAAAGCTGGGCGCGATGCGGGCGGCGGGGGCGGCTTTGGCCAAGTTGCATGCGGCGGGGCAGGTGCATGGCCGTCCGGCGGTGCGCGATATGTGCTGGGACGGCGCGCAGCTGCGCTTCATTGATCTTGAGCGCTTCGGGCCGGGCAGGCGTGGCGGTTATCGCCAAGCGATGGATCTGATGATCATGGCGCAAAGCGCCTTTGTGCGCTGGCCCGAGGCGCCGGAGTGGATTGAGGCGGCCTTTGCGGGCTACCGCGCGGCGGGCGGCTCGGTTCAGGTTTTCCAGCGGATGGGGCGGCTTGCTTGGATTTTGTCGCCGCTTGGCGCTTTGGCGCGGGGCCTGCTGCGGCTGCGGCGCACGAGCCGCGAGTTGCGGGCCATTGCGCTGGTGCTGCCTTGGTTGCGTCGTGAAGTGAAACGTTTGGCCTAAGAGGGGCTTACGCGCGCTAGTCTTGCGCGCGCAGCACTTGGGCGGGGCGGACCGAAAGCGGCCTTGCGGCGAAGGCAAGGCCTGCGAGCAGGGTGGCGAGCACACCGCCGGTGACGATGGCAAGGGCCGAGACCGGCTCGAAGATGTAATCGCCCTCCATCACGAAGGTCATCACCGCCCAGCCGGACACTCCGCCAGCGATCACGGCGACCACGCCTGCGGCGGCGCCCAAAAGCCCGGCGCGGAGCGCGAAACTGGCAAGGATTTTGCCACGGGTGGCGCCGAGGGTGCGCAGAATTGCGGCCTCATAAATCCTTGCGCGCTCGCCCGCGGCGGCGGCGCCGATCAGCACGATAAAGCCGGTGATGAGCGTGCCCGCAGCGGCCCAAGCCGTGGCGGTGGCGATGGCGGAAAGCGCCTCGGCCACCCGGTCCACCGCCTCGCGGATGCGGATCGCGGTGATATTGGGCCAAGTGCGGGTCACGTCTTTCAGGATCGCGGCCTCGGCATCAGGCCCGGCATAAACGGTGGCAATATGGGTGTGGGGCGCACCAGCAAGCGCGGCAGGGTTCATCGTCATCACAAAGCCGATCCCGGCATTGGAGAAATCGACCTCGCGGAAGGAAGTGATGGTGGCGATGATGTCGCGGCCAAGGATATTGGTGGTGATCTCATCGCCAAGCTTGAGGCCCATCTCGGCGGCCTCTTCGGCGCCGAAGGAGATTTGCGGCGGGCCGGTGTAATCCTCGGGCCAGAATTCTCCTTGGGTGATCCGGGACTTAGCCCCGTTGTTGGCGGCATAGGTGATGCCGCGATCGCCGCGCACGACCCAATGATCGCCCACCACCTCACGCGCGGGCTTGCCGTTGATGCGGGTGATGACGCCGCGCAGCATCGGGGCGGTTTCGGTCTCGGTCACCTCTGGGTTTGCGGCCATACGGTCAAGGAAGGGGCCGATCTGGTCGGGCTGGATGTCGACGAAGAAGAAGGCGGGGGCGCGGGTCGGCAGGTCGGTGTCGATGGCGCGGCGCAGGTTCCAATCGATCTGGCCAACGGCGGCAAGGACCGAAAGGCCAAGGCCCAGCGAGAGCACAACGGCCATGGTGTCGCCACGCGGCGCGCCGATGGCGGCGATGGCAGCGCGCAGGGCGGGGCGGCCTTGGGTCAGACGGCTGCGGGCGATGCGGCGGGCGGTCCAGCGCAGGCCGAGGGCGGCGAGGGCAAGGGTGGCAAGCGCGGCAAGGATGCCGCCTGCGGTGCCAAGGGCCAGTTTGGCGATGCCCGAGCCGAGCGTGGCGCTGCCGATCATCAGCGCGATGAGGAAAGCAAGGAGTGCGAGCCAGCGTTTGCGCGGCAAGGGCTGGTTGGTGGCGCCACGGTAAAGGGCGGCGGGGCGCAGACGCTCGGTTCTGGCCAGCGGGATCAGGGTGAAAATGAGGGCCGAGAGCGCGCCGTAGAAGGCGGCTTCAAGCAGGGCTTGCGGCGAGAGGCTGATCGCGGCGGGGAAGGGCAGCGAAGCCTCGATCAAGGGGGCGGCGATCAGCGGGATCGCGGCGCCGAGGATCAGGCCAAGGGCGATGCCGAGGGCCGAGAGGAGGGCGGTTTGCAGAAGGTAGCTGGTGAAGATCAGCCCACCAGATGCGCCAAGGGTTTTCAGCGTGGCGATGGTGCCGGTCTTGCCGTCGAGATAGCTGCGGATCGCCGAGGCGATGCCGACGCCGCCCACGGCAAGGCCCGCAAGCCCCACAAGAACAAGGAAACTTCCGATGCGGGTGACAAAGGTCTCAATCCCAGGAGCGGCGTTGCGGCTGTCGGTCCAGCGCATGCCGGTGTCGCGGAATTGCGCCACGGCCTCGGATTGCAGGGCTTCGAGATCGGCGCCCGTAGGGAGAAGCATACGGTAACGCGTCTCGAAAAGCGCGCCGGGGGTGAGGAGGCCCGATTGGGCAAGATCCTCGGTCCGCACCACGATGCGGGGGCCAAGGGTGAAGCCGGCAGAGGCGGAATCGGGCTCTCGGATCAGGGCGGCGGTGAGGCGGAAATCTTGGGTGCCAAGGCGGAAGCTGTCGCCGATGTGCAGGTTCAGCCGCTCGACCAGCACCGGGTCCATGATCGCGCCGGGCAGGCCGTCTTTGGCGGCGAGGGCCTCGGCCACGGGCAAGGCGGGGTCTAAGGTGGCCGTGCCGGTCAGCGGCCAATGGGCATCGACGGCCTTGACTTGGGTGAGGGCCTCATCGCCCTCGACCACGGCCATGGAGCGGAAGTCATAGACCTCGGACTGGGCGGTGGAGATTTGGTCGATGAAGGCAAGCTCGGTCGCATCGGCGGCGCGGTAGGTGAAGCGCATCTCGGCGTCGCCGCCAAGGATCACCGCGCCTTGCTCGGCGAGGCCCGATTGGATGCCGGCGCGCAGGGTGCCGACCCCGGCGATGGCCGCGACACCAAGGGCGAGGCAGGCGATGAAGACGCGGAACCCTTTGATGCCGCCGCGCAATTCACGCGCGGCGATGCGGCTGGCCAGCGAAAGCATGCCGCTCATGCCGGGACCGTGGCGTCGAGACGACCATCGGCGAGCCGGACGATGCGGTCGCAGCGGCTGGCAAGCTCGGGCGCATGGGTGACAAGGATCAAGGTCGCGCCGTGGCGGTCGCGCAAAGCGAAGAGGAGGTCCATAATGGCTTGGCCGGTGCTGCCGTCCAAATTGCCGGTCGGCTCATCGGCCAAGAAAAGCGCCGGACGCGGGGAGGCGGCGCGGGCCAGAGCCACGCGCTGCTGCTCGCCGCCAGAAAGCTGCGAGGGGTAATGGTCCAAGCGGTGGCCAAGGCCAACCTCGACCAATTCGGCCTTGGCGCGGTCAAAGGCGTCCTTATTCCCAGCAAGCTCCAGCGGGATGGCGACATTTTCCAAAGCGGTCATCGTCGGGATCAGGTGGAAAGATTGAAACACCACCCCCATATTCTGCCTGCGGAAGCGGGCAAGGGCGTCTTCATCCATCGCGGTCAGGTCGTGGTCCAAAGCCCGCACCTCACCGCCGGTGGCGCGCTCAAGCCCGCCCATCAGCATCAAAAGCGAGGATTTCCCCGAGCCCGAGGGGCCAATGAGACCCACGGTCTCGCCCCGGTTGACGGTAAGGGATATGCCTTTGAGGATATCGACCGGCCCGGCATTGCCGGCAAGGGTCAAGTGGACGTCGGTGAGCGTCAGGACGGGAGCGGACATGAAGAGCTTTCTGCAAGGCAGTGTTAAACTGGCATATGGCGCAATTTCTGCCGCACGCAATGTCACATCTGCGTTGGTTTTGACGCTGGGTGTTGCCTGTGGCGGGGCGGTGGCGGCCGAGCCGGTGACGGTGGTGGCCTTGGGCGACAGTCTGACGGCGGGCTATGGGCTGGCGCCAGATCAGGGGCTGGTGCCGCGTTTGCAGGCTTGGGCGGCAGAGCAGGGCGTTGAATTGGTGCTGCAAAACGCCGGGGTCTCGGGCGATACCACGGCGGGGGGGCTGTCGCGGGTCGATTGGGCCTTGGGGCCGGATGCGCAGGCGGTGATGGTGACGCTTGGCGGCAATGACATGCTGCGCGGGGTGACGCCGTCGCAGGTGCGGGCCAATCTCGATGGGATTTTAAGCGTGGCGCGGGGCAAAGGCCTGCCAGTGCTTTTGGTGGCGATGCAGGCCCCGCCGAATTTCGGTGCCGCCTATAAGGCCGAGTTCGATGCGATCTACCCTGAGCTTGCGGCAAAGCATGGCGCTTTGCTGGCGCCTGATTTCTTTGCTGGCTTTGTGGCGGCAGGGGCCTCGATGGCAGAGCCGGCGAGCTATGCCAAATGGATGCAAAGCGATGGCATCCACCCCAATGCCGAAGGGGTGGCTTTGGTGGTGCAGGGGCTGGGGCCAAAGCTTTTGGAGCTGGTGGCGGCGGTGCAAGCGGCGCCTTAAGGCGCGGGGCGGGTGCGCAACTCCATTTGCAAGATGATCGGGGCGGGGCCTGCGGCCTCGGCCGTGCTGGCGCCCAAGGCGACGGCACCGCGTGTGGTTTCGCCAAAGCCCGCCTCGGCCAGAAGGGCGCTGAGACCGGGTTCGGCACCTTGTCCGGCGGTGACCTCACGGGTGAGCTCAAGCGCGTCTTGGGCAAGGAAACTGAGGTTTTCCACTGGGCTATGCGCCTGCGCCGGGGTGACGACGACGATCATCCGCTCTTGGCCCAAAGCCTCACCGCCGATGGCGAAAAGCCCACGTTTCAACGTGTCGCCGGGGTGAAGGCGCTCTGCCGCCCAATGGGTGATGGCATAGTCTGCGCCCAGATAAAGCACATTCACATCAACGGGTTGATCCGAGTGGTTCTGCGCCAGCACATGCACTTCGTCATTGGGAAGCAGCACCGGAACCGGGGTGAAGGCGAGGGGCGTCAGGCTGGGATTGGCGGCGCTTTTGGTCAGCATCTCCACTTCGACATTTAGGCTGGAGCCGCTGCCAAGGCTGCCGCCCAGCTTCATCAGATTAAGCGCGCGGGCCATTGCGGTCAGCGTATCGCCCAAGGTCAGCGCCAGATCTTGCGGGGATTTGTCGGAGGATGAAACCGACGGCGTTTGGCTGAGATCCTCGGCCAGACCCGTCGCGGGCAGCACCCAGATCGCATCGGGGCGGGGGCTTTGGGGCAGGACGGCAAGGCGCAAATCGGCCTCGGCGCCGGGGGCGACGAAGATGAGACGCGGGCCGACCAGTTCTTGCAGCGTGGCCAGTTCCGCCAGCAGCGCATCGGCGGGGGACGTGCCCGGCGGGGGCAGCGCCACGGTCAAAGTGAAGTCAACCGCAGCGCCCAATTTGCGCAGCATAACGCCTTTGGGGAGCTCTTCCGGCAGGGTCTTGCCGTCATGCGCCACGGGGGTGGCGGTGGTAGAAAAGGTTTGCACTTCCGTGACTTGCACATAGCCCAAGGCGGCATCTGTCGCATCGGCGGCACTGGCCATGACGGCGAGAAGATCGCCCAAGGCGATGCCATGCAGATCACCGGCGGGGATGGTGAAACTGCCATCCTGAACCTCGGCCTGCCATTGCGTGACGGGGGCCGCCGCGTCGCCCGAGAAGGCCACGGCATCCAGATCGCCCTCGAACAAAGGGGTCGCGCGGGCGAGGTTTTTCACCGCATATTTGCGCAAGATCTCTTGGCCGATTTGGCCATATGTCGCACCGGGATGCTCGGCCAAGGTTTCGAACAAAGTATAGGTGAAGACGCCTTGCGGTTTGCGATCAGGCTTGCCCTTGGGAAGGTTCTTCTCGGGCGTCACCTCATTGGTTTGGGCGGCGTAAAAAGCAATGAAAGCACCGGGTTGGGCGGAGCCGGAGAGGTCCACCGGAGGCTCTTCCGGCGCGCGGGGATCACCGATCGAGCGGCTGGCAATCTCTTCCAAAGCATCGGGATCAAGGCCCAAGGCGGCGGGGTCCAACTGGCGCAAGCGCAGATCATCATCGCCGATATCGGCGGCGCGGGTGGCGGTGCCGGAATGGCAGCTGTCAAAGACCACCCAGACATCTGCGCCTTTGGCACGGAGACCGTCGATCATCGCGCCGATCTCATCATCGACCAGCGCGTTTTCGACCGCACCCACGGTGTCATTCCACGGGCCGATATCGACCGGCAAGAACAGCTCATCTAGCCCATCGAGCTCGGTCGGGTCATGCGTGGCGGGGGCGCGGGTGCCGTGGCCCGAGAAATGCAGATAGATGAAATCGCCGGGCTGGGCCTTGGCGGTCAGCGCCGCGATTTGATCGCGGATCGCCTGCAAGGTGGCGGGCTGTACGCCGGGCGTGCCATCGGTCAAAAGCACAACATTTTGCGGCGCAAAGGGCACCGGGGCGGCTTGCAGGAGGTAATCGCGCACCAGCTCGACATCGTTTTTCGGGCCGTTGAGCCAGTATTTCTGATCGAGATTGGGGTAGTCATTGGCACCAATCAGCAAAGCGTAATTTTCCCGCGCGGCGGCGGGCAGGGCGCAAAGTGCGAGTGTCAAGGACAGAGCCAGCTTGCGAAACATCTGAAAACTCTCCGGGATTCAGTTTGTCATCAAGGCGTAATCGGCAGGGACGGCGCCTGCATTTTCAATCAGAAGCGTGAAATTTCCGTCATTGGCCGGGGTCCAGCCGCAATAGGCGATGTGGCTGTCTTCGCGGTCGGCGCAGACCACATGGCCCGCGTCATCCAACACGGTAAGGTCAAGATCGGCGCCGGGGGCGGCCTCGACATAGACCTCGGCATAGGTGCCGCCGCGAAAGGGCATCGGCGGGCGGCTGTCGATCTCGCCAACGGCCAGGGCGGCGAGTTGGTAGATCGGGCCTGAGGCGACGCCCTTGGAGGTCTCGGCCTGCAAATCATCGATCAGGGCCAAGAGCTTAGGGTCGTCTTCGGCCAAAGTGGCGGCTTCGGCATAAATGGCTTCGGGCGTCAGAGGGACGGCGGGGAGATTGGCATTGCGGCGCATAGTGGCAGCGGCCAGCAGCACAATAGGGTCGCCCGCAGAATGGCCAGCCGCATAGACCCGCGCCGAAAGCTCGGCCAAGCGCAGCGGGGTGCCCTCGGCCAGCAGAGGAGTTGGCGCCAGTGTGGCAACCAGCAGAAGAGACGGCAAAAACCGTAAGGCCGACCGGGGCGATTGGGGCATTGCGGCCTTCCTTTTGCAGCGGGTTCTGCGCCGAACATGAGGCCGCGGGGCGGTCCTGTAAACGCGGTTTTGCAGCGTGACGGCCTTTGTCATGTGACCTTGCCAGAGCGCCCGCCTAGCTTGGAGGTCAATGAGACGCCGGGCCGGGCTAGCGGCTGGGCGGTGCCGCAGTTAGGAAAGTGACCCCCCGTGACCTGCATAAATATCCTTCGTCTTTCGGTTTTGCGCCAAATCCTTTGCACCTTCTTTTGCGGCCTGCTGGCCCTTATTCCCCTTCAATCCGCGCAGGCGGTGGAGCGCGATAGTCCCCTTGAAGGGGCGATGCAGGCGGTGCTGACCCTGCGCAGCGCCGATGCTGACAATCGCTTCCTCGGCTCGGCCTTTCTGTGGGGGGTAAGCGGCGCGGTTGCGGTCACCAATGCCCATGTGGTGGGCGCGGCCGAGGAGGTTCGGCTGGTGGATCGCGACGGCCAAGAGCAGATCGGCCGGGTGATCGCGCGGGATGCTTTGCGCGATGTGGCGGTGATCTCTGTCGCGTCAAAGGGGCAGCGAGGCTTGGTGCCTGCACCGGGCCCGGCGGCTTTGGCGCAAGAGGTTTACGCCTTGGGCGCACCTTTGGGGGTGGAGTTCACCTTGACCGAGGGCCTGATCTCGGCCGCAGCGCGGCAGGTGGATATCGCGGTGCCGATCCACATGTTGCAGCATGATGCGGCGGTCAATCCGGGCTCGTCTGGCGGGCCTTTGGTTGATGCCGAAGGGCGGCTGATTGGCATGAACAGCCAGATTGCCGACGGCAGCCGGGTCTTTGTGGGCATCGCCTATGCGATCCCGGCGGCGGATCTGGCGCGGATCGTGCAAGGTCTGATCGAGGAGACTTTGCGGCCCTATCCGGCGCTGGGCCTGCGGGCGCGGGCGCTGGACCGCAGCCTTGCGGCGATGCTGGATGTGCCGGCGCAGGGGCTTTTGGTTGAAGGCAGCGTTAAGGGCGGTCTGGCCGAGGTGGCGGGGCTGCAGGCCGGCGATATCCTTTTGGAAGTGGACGGAAACCCGATCTCTGCACCCGGAGACTTCGCGTTTTTGATCGAGGCTGCATTGCCCGAGGAAACCGCGCTTTTAACCGTTCTGCGGCAAGGTGAGCGGCTGCAAGTGCAGCTGGACTTTGTGTCTGAGACTGAGGCCTCGGGCCTGAGCCTGCGCGGGATTGGCCCCACCGCGCCAGAGCGGGTGCGAAGCTACACCTTTGGCGCTTTGGGGCTGGTTTTGGGCGCGGAAGGTGAGGTGATTGAAGCGGCCCCCAATGGTTTGGTTGGCGGTGCGGGGCTAAGCCCCGGCGAGCGGATCTTGGCGGTGAATGGTGCCGCGATGGAAGGTGCGGCACTCAAGGCGCTAGAGATCAGCGCGCCTGTGCTTGTGCGCGTGCGCGGGGTGGATGGTCAGACCCGACATGTCGTCATGGACCCTTGGGGCGATGAAAGTGGGTTGCGCCCGGTGGGCGGTGCGAATGTGCTTGACCCCAGCGTCATCGTGTTCTGATCCTAGCGCCATGCATGACACAGCCCCCCATGACCGCATTTTGATCATCGAAGATGATGCCGAAACCGCCGCCGCCGTGGCCTCGGTCGTCCGAAGCTTGGACTGCACCGCCGTGCACCGCGACAGTTTGGCCGACGGTTTGGCCGAGGCTGCGGCAGGCGATTACCGGGTGATCGTGCTGGACCGGATGCTGCCCGGCGGCGACGGGGTTGAGGCGATGGCGCGGATCAAGGCCTCGGGCAGTCGGGCGCTGATCTTGGTGCTTTCGGCGCTGGGCCGCGCGGCACAAAGGGTTGAGGGGTTGGAGAAGGGCGCGGATGATTACCTGCCGAAACCCTTTGAGCCGGAAGAGCTGCGCGCCCGGCTGCGGGCCTTGCTGCGGCGCGGCACGATGCAGGTTTTGGACAATGATCTTCTGGCCTTTGGCGATCTTGAGATCCGGATGAAGGCGCGCACCGTGCATGTGCGGCTCACGCATGTGCCGGTCAGCCCCAAGGAGTTTGAGCTGATCCGCTATTTTGCGCAGAACGCAGGCCAGTTGGTAACGCGGGCGCAACTTCTTGAGAACGTTTGGAATTTGCACTTCGACCCCGGCACTAATGTGGTCGATGTCCATGTTGGCCGGCTGCGGCGCAAGCTGGAGGAGGCGGGGAGCAACGCCATCCAGACCGCGCGGGGCGAGGGTTACGTCTTCGCGCCGCTGCCCGGATCTGGGGCGTAAATGGGGGTGCAGCGCCCTTGGCAGGCCCGCGCGACCTGGCGGCTGGCGGCGGTGATGGCGCTTGCTGTGGCGGCCTTGTCGCTGGGGGCAATGGCGCTGCAATATCGGCTGGTCGAGGCGCGTCTGATGGCCGCGCAGCGCAGCCTTCTGGCCGCCGATCTTGACGGGTTTGCAGCACTTTATGCGCAACGCCGGATCATTGCCCTGCGCGAGGCGATTGCCTTGCGGGCCGATCTTGGCGGCGGCGAGATGACACTGCTTTTGGACCGGCAGGGGCAGGTTTTGGCAGGCACTCTGCCCGGCTGGCCCGAGGGGCTCGCGCGGCAGGGTGAAGGCTTTACCATTGATCCCGCTCAAGAAATTGAGATGCAAGGTCAGCGCTGGCTGGTCGTGGCCCGCGCTTTGCCGGGGGATTTCCCACTTCTTCTGGGGCGCTCTTTGCAACCCGTCGATGCGACCTTGGCGGCGCTGCGGCAGGGGATGCTGGCGCTTTTGGTCGGGGTCTTGATCGTGGCGGGCGCGACCGGCTGGCTTGCCGCCGCATGGGTGATGCGCCGGATCGGGCGGCTGAATGATCTGGCCGATCAGGTGGCGGCGGGCGCACTGTCGGCACGGCTGCCGGGGCCGCGCGCGATGGATGAATTTGGGCTTTTGGAGACCCATGTCCATGCCATGCTCGACCGGATCGAAAGCCTCAACCGCGCCACCCACCAGCTTTCCGACAGCATCGCGCATGAGCTGCGCACGCCGCTTAACCGCATGCTGCAAAGGCTTTCCAGCTTGCAAGGGCAAGAGGCTGAAGTGGCGGCGCTGAAGGGCGAGATGCGCCAGACCATCCGCATGTTTGACGCGCTTTTGGACATCAGCAGGGCCGAAGCGGATGAGGGCGGCGGCGGGCTTTTGCCGGTGAATCTGTCGCAAACGGCGGTGGATGTCTGGGATCTTTACGAGGCTTTGGCCGAGGATAAGGGGCTGATCCCGCGGGCGAATATTTCTCAGGGGCTGATGGTTTTGGGGGATCGGACCTTGCTGGCGCAGCTCCTCGCGAACCTCTTGGACAATGCGATCAAATATTGCGCGCCGGGGGATCAACTGGCGCTGACTGTGGCGGAAGAAGCGGGGCAAGTGATCTTGCGGCTTGCCGACACCGGCCCCGGCATGCCGCAATCTTTGCGCGATGAGGCGTTTGACCGCTTCACCCGGGCCGAGCGGGACCGCGCGCGGGGCATCAAGGGGCATGGCTTGGGTCTTGCTTTGGTGCGCGCCATCGCCACCCGTCACGGCGCGCGGCTGACCCTGCCCGAGACGGCGCGCGGCTTGGTGGTGGAGCTGGCCTTCCCCACGCTAAAAGGCTGAGCGGGGGGCGTTTTCGGTGACAAATGCTGACAGGAAAGCCGCAGCCCGCATCGCAGGCTTGCCTGACCACCGCGCTTGGCTATCGTGATGCGATGACAGGCAATTTTACAAATGCACTTCTCTTAGGCTGCACGGCGCTTTGGGCCGCTCCGGTTGCGGCGGAGACGCGGGCGATTGTCATTGGCGTGTCGGACTATCTTGTGCTGGATGCCGATCTTAAAGGCCCCTCGCATGACGCACAGCTGATGGCCGAGACGCTGCTCGGGCGTGGCGTGGCGGCTGGGGCGATCCGGGTTTTGGCCTCGGACCCGCCGGACTTGCCCGAGGGGGTGACGAATACCGTGCCCACTAAGGCGGCGATCACGGCGGCGATGGTGGCGGTGGCCGCGGAGTCAGAGCCGGGCGATACGGTGGTGTTCTACTTCTCGGGCCATGGGTCGCAGGCGCCGGATGCCTCGGGTGATGAGGGCGGCGGCTATGATGAGATCTTGCTGCCCGCCGATGCTGCGGGCTGGAAGGGGGCCATTGGCGCGGTTGAAAACGCGCTGTTGGACGATGAGCTTTACGCTTGGGCGCAAGAGCTGACGGGCCGGGGCGTGCAGCTTGTGGGCCTGATTGACGCCTGCCATTCCGCGACCGGGTTTCGCGCCTTGGGCGGCGAGGGCCAGGCCAAAACGCTGGAACCTGAGGTTTTGGGCATCCCCGAGGCCTCGGGCGGCCCTTCTGAGGTGGTGCCAGTGGCGCCGTTGCAGGGTGATTATGTGTTTCTTTACTCCTCGCAATCCGATGAACGCTCGTTCGAATATCCTTTGGGCGAGACCGGGATTTGGCATGGCGAGTTTACCTTGCGATTGGCCGATGTGTTGAGCACGGCGCCCGAGGCGAGTTGGGCGCAGGTCTTGGCGGCAACGACGGAGGCGATGGCGCAAGGCCCGGCGCGGCAGATGCCCGAGGGCGAGGGGCCTTTGCTGGAGGCGCAAGTCTTCGGCGCGGGCGCTGCGGCGGGG
This sequence comes from Pseudogemmobacter lacusdianii, assembly GCF_030848395.1. Classification (GTDB taxonomy): domain Bacteria; phylum Pseudomonadota; class Alphaproteobacteria; order Rhodobacterales; family Rhodobacteraceae; genus Pseudogemmobacter; species Pseudogemmobacter lacusdianii. The sequence continues at coordinate 52,886 of NZ_JAVDBT010000005.1, forward strand.
CGCTATCGGCTGCAAGAGGGCAGAGTGGCGGCGGGGCTGTTGCAGGGGTTGGAGCCCGGCGCGGAGCTGACGCTTTACGCCGAGGGGGCCGGGGGCGAGGCTTTGGGGACCGTCACCGTGGCTGAAGCCGAGGCGCGGGTTTCGCGGCTGGAAGGCGATCTGCCTGCGGGTGCGGCTTGGGCCGAGCGCACGGCGGCGGCCCCGGTGCAGCCCTTAGCATTGGCGGCACCTGTCTTTGCCAACCCTTTGGACGGGTTTGATTATACGCCTTGGATTGACGCTTTGCCCGGCCCCGGTGCCAAGCCCGATCTGGTGCCGATCCTAACCGAAGGCACGGTGGCTTTGGCCGATGCGAGCGGCGTCTTGGACCCCGAGGGACCCGGCTCCTCGCCGCGCATCCAACCGGAGCCGGGGGAGAGCCCGGCCGAGGCGGTGACGCGAGTTCTGGAGGCTGCGGCACATGGTTTGCGCTTGCGCCAGACGCTCTCGGGCGCGGCTGCGGGGCGGGCGCTGACCGGGGGGGCCGTGGTGGAGATGGCGGTAGAGCGGCGCGCGGGGGCACCGGCAGAGGGTGGCGCATGCGGCACGGCTGCGCCGGGGGCTGCGGCCGATCCGGCCAAGGGGGTTGGCGCTTGTGACGAGCTGTGGCTGACGCTGACCAACCGGTCTGGCAAGGCGCAAGATGTCTCGGTCCTCTACTTTGCCAGCGACTTCACCGTGGCGCCGATTTGGCCGGTGCAGAATATGATCAATCGCCTTGCACCCGGCGAAAGCGTGACGGTGGGGCTGCAAATCGCCGCCTCAGCCTCGGCGGGGCTTGAGGAGATTTGGGTGCTGGCGGTGCCGGAAAGTGACCAAGGCGGGCGGGTGGATTTGACCCGCCTTGCCAGCCCCGAGCTGACGCGGGCCTTTGCCAGCGCCTCGGACCCGATGAGCCTTTGGCTCGAGGGGCGGATGCTGCCGCCTGACGAGACCAAAACCCGTGGATTTTCACGAAAGCCTGCGCCGCTGACGATGATCCGTCAGCTGGTGCGGGTGACGCCTATCACCGAGTAGACTTCGGGGCGTTTGGACCCGATCCGTATGGGAGTCTGATGATGAAGCCTTTCTATAATCTGACTTTTTCGACGCTGCTGGCCCTTGGTGGGCTTACCGCAAGCATGGGTTTGGCCGAGACCTCTGCTGACGCTTTCAGCGACCCAATGGCCAAGCCGCACCCCTCATCGCCCTATGAATTTGCTGCCTCAGGCGCGAAGGCGGCCCGCGAAGCGGCGCCCGAAGCGGCCGGGGTCAAGGTGATTGGCGGGGAGATCGCGCCAGAGGGGGCATGGCCTTGGCAGGTTGCCATGCTGGTGGCCGGTCAACCGATATCAACCGCTGCGCATTTCTGCGGCGGTTCTTTGGTGTTGGATCAATGGGTGCTAACGGCGGCGCATTGCGTGCACCTGCCCGATGGCGAGGGCAACTGGTTCGACCTTGAGCCGCAAGAGATATCCATTGTCGTGGGCACGAATGTGCTGGATGGCTCGGGCGAGGTGGTGCCGATCGAGCGGATCATCCGCCACCCGTCCTATGTAGGCAGCGATTTCGATTATGACATTGCGCTGATCAAACTGGCCCGCGCGCCGACGGTGCCGTTCAAGACCATTGACGTGCCAGATGCCAATTTTGGCGCAGTGCTGAACGCGCCGGGGGTGACGACGGTGGTCACTGGATGGGGGCTTCAAAATGGCGGTCGGCCCTCGGCCGAGCTGCGACAGGTGCAGATCCAGATGCTGGACCGCGAGCTTTGCAACGTCACCATGATGGAAGAGCGGGCGGATGAGGCCGTTAAGGGCTTCGCCTATGCCGCCGAAGTTTTCGGGCTGCGCGATGAAGATGCCTATGCGGTTTGGGATAGTTTGGTGGCCAAAGCGCCCATGCCGCTCAGCGAAAATATGATCTGTTCGGGTACGTTCGAGGGCGGCAAGGTCTCGTGCAGTGGCGACAGTGGCGGGCCTTTGGTGGTGCCGCTGGAGGATGGCAGCTATGTGCAGGCGGGCATCGTCAGCTGGGGGATGTCGGGCGCGTCGGGGCGGGGCTGTGACGAAACGGCGGAATTCTCGGCTTATGTGAACATCGCCAATTTCGTGCCTTGGCTGAATGAGGTGATTCAGTCCAATCCCTAATCCCAGCTGTGCCTAAAGTGAGCGCCCTGCTGCAAGCTGGGGCGTTTTACTTTCGGGGCATCGCTTGGGGGTAAGGAAGCGGGCCTGCGCTAGATCAGGCGCCGCTTGAGGCCCCGTTTCGGAATTTCCGTCGCAGGCGGATGGGGCAAGCACCAAAGCACGGCCTAAAGCTCAAAGCTAAAGCCGAATATAAAAAGGCCCGGAGGATTTCCGGGCCTTTGCGTCAGATGTGTGGGGAATTAATTGGTCATCAAATAATAGGAGTTGCGTTTGCGACCTGCGTTTTCCACCGCAACGTAAAAATACCCGTCCCAAGCTGGGACGAAGTCGCAATAAACCTGATCCGAGGGCGAGGTGTCATAGCAGATCACATTGCCATTGGCATCGGTGATGATGACATCGAGATTGGCGTCACCATCGCCGACCACCGCGACCTCGGCATAGGAATTGCCGTAGAAGGGCACTTCCCAAATGTCGATCTTGCCCGAATTCAGTTTCGAGAGCCAGCTGACGCCGCCGCCGATCCGACCGCGCGAGGTTTCGGCTTGGGCATCTTCGATGATCTCTTGCAAGGCGGCGTCATCGCCCGCCAATTCGGCCGCTTTGGCGAACATTTGCGCGGCTGTGGCGGGGGCTTCGGCATCGCCCTCCTCCTCATTGAGGCCAGTCTTGAAGCTGGCAACCGCGGCGGGACGCTCCGCGTCACTGGCCAAAGCGGCGGGGGCTTCTGGCGCTGCATCGGCGGCCTTGCGCGTGGCGGCAAAGCCATCCAGCGTCAGCTCCTCGGCCGCCTCAGCGGCACCGGCGACGGCGGCGCCTTCCAAAGCGGCGGGGGTCTTGGCCTCAACCTCGGCCGAGGCGACGAGTTTGGCGGCGGCCAGCACGGTGACCGGGTCTTTTGCTTCGGTGCCAATGGCATAAAGCTCATACCCCATCGACAAAGTTGCCGCAGCGCCGGCGGCGCCTTCGCCGCTGGTGGTGAGATTGGAGCCGGTTTTGTCTTGCGCGAAGACCGGAGCGGCCAAAGCGACAAGGGCGGTGGTGGTAAAAGCTAGGGAAAGGGAATTTGGCATCAGATCCTATCCTATGTAATCGTGAAGCGGCCACAATTGCGCGGCCGACTTTTGACAGTCTGGCATTTCACATGCCGGCTGAATAGCCGGTTTGGCGTGACAAATATTGTCATGGGGCGCGAGGCGGAAATGACGGCAGGCGTTCGTCAATTGGTGATGATTTGGTAGGCGGCGGCTGGACCGGAATTTATAATCGTGATGGTAAAGAAATCATTGCGTTCGGGCAGAAAGCCGCAAAAGGCATTGGCGGCTGAGATTGCGCAAAGGGTTTCGCCTTGGGCGTCCTGAACGCGAAGCTCCAAGGGGGTCTCGGAGATCAGACCGATTTCGGCCGGGAGCTGGCCGTTGAAGACCATGCTCCAGCGGTCCTCACCCTTTTCGGGCAAAAGCCTATTGGCGGCGTTTAGGCGGGGCTGGCCGGGGGTAACGGTTTGAATTTCGGCCGCCACATCTGCGGCGATATCTCCAAGGGCCAAGCTTTCCTCGGCCATCAACTGGACCAAGGCCAGCGCTTCGGATGTGCGCGGATCTTGCGGGAATGCGGGCTGAACGGCCATTGCGTCGGGCGGGGGAGGGGGCAGACCGTCGCCGCTCACCTCCCAGCCGCTGGCGGGGCGCAGCTCGACCCGATGCGCCAAGGCGATGGCGGCAAGGATCAAAAGCGCATCGTCTTGCGCGAGGCCGATGTCATAAAGCTGATGCGCCGCGATATGCTGACGCACCGGGCCGGAAGCGGGGTCTTGGGCGGCGGCGGGCAGCGGCAGCAGGGCTGTGGCGACGAGAGTAGAGATCAGGGCAAAGCGGGGCATGGGCGCTCCTTCTTCGGGGCAGAGTTGCAGAAGCGCGCGGCGGGGGGAAGGTGCGAAACTCTAAACCGGGCAAGTTGTGGGAATGATTTGGCGAGACGGCTCTCTTCGCGCTAGGTCAGGGGCAGAGGAGAGATTTCATGCAACCCATCGCCCGCGCATCTATTCCCAGTGTGACCGAGATTTTGGCTCGGCTGATTGCTTTTGACACGGTGTCTTCGAACCCCAACCGGGCTTTGATGGATTATGTGGCAGAGCTTTTGGCTGCGGCGGGGATTGAGAGCCATTTGGTGCCGGATGCGGCGGGGGGCAAGGCCAATCTTTACGCCTCGACCGGGCCGGCGGGCGGCGGCGGGGTGATGCTGTCGGGCCATACCGATGTGGTCCCGGTGGAGGGGCAGGCTTGGACCAAGCCCCCCTTTGCGCTGACCGAGGCCGAGGGGCGGCTTTATGGTCGCGGGACCGCAGATATGAAGGGATTTGTGGCTTGTGCGATCCGCGCGATGCTGTTGGCCGCGCGCGAGGGCCTAAAGGTGCCTTTGCATCTGGCTTTGTCTTACGACGAAGAGATCGGCTGCATGGGGGTGCGCAGTCTGATCGACGTGCTGGAAGCCGCGCCAGAGCGGCCTCGGTTCTGTATCGTGGGGGAGCCGACCGGGATGCAGGTTGCCACCGGGCATAAGGGCAAGGTCGCGCTCCGGGCGGTTTGCACCGGGCGTGAGGGGCATTCGGCGCTGGCGCCTTTGGCGCTGAACGCTTTGCATCTGGCGGCGGATTTCATTGGCGTTGTGCGGGCTGTGCAGGCGCGGATTGCCGCCGAGGGTCCTTTCGATGGCGACTACGATGTGCCCTATACCACGGTGCATGTCGGCAAGATGCAAGGCGGCGTGCAGGTCAATATCGTGCCCAACCGCGCCACGGTGGATTTCGAGATCCGCTCATTGGCGGGTGTGGATGTGGCGGGGCTGATTGAGGAATTGCGCGCCGGGGCCGAGGCGGTGGTGGCGCCTTTGCGCGGCGCATTCCCCGAGGCGGCGATCTCGATCGAGCGGCTTTGGGATTACCCCGGCCTTGGCACGCCGCCCGAGGCCGAGGTGGTCCATTTCGTCAAATCGCTGACCGGGGCCAATGGCACGATCAAAGTGGCCTTCGGCACCGAGGGCGGGCTGTTTGATGCGCGGCTGGGCGTGCCGGTGGTGATCTGCGGCCCAGGCTCAATGGCGCAGGGGCACAAACCGGATGAGTTTGTCTCGGTCGAGCAGCTGTCGCGCTGCGAGGCGATGCTGGAGGAATTGGTGGCGCGGCTGCGCATGGGCTTCTGAGGCGGCGCTGTGGTTTATAGCTATGCGGAGGGCCGCTCCGCCCCGTTGTTTTGAGTTAAGAGGGGGGGCAGAATGCCCCGGTTTTATAGTTAAGAGGGGGGCGAAATGCCCCCCGGGCCCCCTAATGATATTTATATTCTGAAAGAGGGCGTTGCGGGGTTGGGTTTTGCGGCCTAGCTTCATCTGATGTCGGGACGCAACCGCATCACCATCGCGCAAAGTCAAAGGCTGGTGCTGAACACACGGCTTTTGTCCTCGATCCGGCTGTTGGGGCGGGATGCGGCGGGGTTGAGCCGGTTTTTGGAAGAGGCCGCGGCCGAGAACCCCCAGCTTTTGGTGGAAACCGCGCCTTTGGGCGAATGGCTGCCGCGCTGGTCCGAGGCTTTGCGCAGTCCCTATAGCGGGGCGGATGCGCGCGGCAGCTTGACGATGGAAGAGCTGACCCAAGGGGCCGCACCCAGTTTGCAGGCCCATGCCAGCCGGTTGGTGTCGGGGCTGCGGCTGAGCGGTGCCGAGGCGGCTTTTGGCGAGCGGTTGGTGATGGCGCTGGACCCCTCGGGCTGGTTGGGACGCTCTTTGGCGGATCTTGCGGCGGAAAGCGGTCTTGGACTGGCACGGGCCGAGCAGATCTTGGCACAGGTGCAGGCAGAGGCTGAACCGACCGGGCTTTTTGCACGCTCTTTGTCCGAATGCCTGCGTTTGCAGGCCGAGGAGGAGGGCTGGCTTGATCCGGTGGTGGACGGCGTCCTGTTTCGGCTGCGCGATGTGGCGGGCGGGCTTTACAACCGGGTGGCGGTGGCTTTGGGCGTGGATGAGGCCGCAATCTTGGCGATCCTGCGGCGCATTCGTGCGCTAGATCCCAAGCCCGGCGCGCAGTTTGGCGCCTGTGCAGCCCCTTTGCGTGAGCCGGATCTGATCGCGCGACGCGGTGCGCAGGGATGGGAGGTCGAGCTGAACGCAAGTGCCTTGCCCAGTCTGCGTTTGGCAGATCTGCCGTCTGAGGCGCGCAGCGAGGATTTGGCGCAAAAGCGGGCCGAGGCGCAGGGGCTGATCCGCCAAGTGCAGGGCCGCAACGCGGCTTTGCTGCGGGTTGGGCGGGAGATGATGCGCCGGCAGGTTCTGGCGCTGGAGGAAGGCATTGGCGCGTTGCGTCCGATGACGATGGCGGAGGTGGCCGCCGCCACCGGCTTGCATCAAAGCAGCGTCAGCCGGGTGATTGCAGGGGCCGCGATCGACACACCTTTGGGCACGTGGTGGCTGCGCAAGCTTTTCAGCCAGTCGATCGGTGGGCGAGGCCCCTCGGCCGCCGCATTGCGCGAGGCCTTGGCGCGGATGATTGCAGACGAAGACCCCGCACAGCCCTTAAGCGATGCGGCGCTTTCGGCGGCTTTGGGAGGGGCGGGCGCGCCGGTCGCACGGCGCACGGTGGCGAAATATCGCGATACTTTGGGTATCCCTCCGGCCCAGCAACGCGCACAACTTCGGACCATGCGCGACAGGAAAGGTCGCAGCTAGGGCTGACGCGAGGCCAAGGGCGGGTTAGTCACGCCATCGCAAAGCGCAGAAGGACGAGATCGATGGCCTATTTTCTTGGGGTGGACACCGGCGGCACCTATACCGATGCGGTGGTGTTGGATGATGTTTCAAACGTGATCCTTGGGAAGGCCAAGTCCTTGACCTCGCGCCATGATCTTTCGGTGGGGATTGGCGGCGCGGTGGACGGCGCTTTGCAGGCGGCGGGGGTTGCGGCGGGCGATATCGCTTTGGTCTCGCTGTCCACCACGCTGGCCACCAATGCTTTGGTCGAAGGCCAAGGCGGGCGGGTGGCGCTGATCTTCATTGGTTTTGACGATGATGACCTGACGCGCGGTGGGCTGACCGAGGCGCTGAAAGGCGATCCTGTGGTGCGGCTTGCGGGCGGGCATAACCACGGCGGCGGTGAGGCCGCCCCTTTGGATCTGGCCGCTTTGGAGGCCGAAGTGGCGGCTTTGGGGCCAGAGGTCATGGGCTTTGCCGTGGCTGCGCGCTTTGCCACCCGCAATGCCGCGCATGAAACGGCTGCGCGTGAGGTGATCCGCCGCGTCACCGGCCGCCCGGTCACCTGCTCGCATGAGCTTTCAGCCCAGCTGAACGGGCCCAAACGGGCGTTGACGGCGGTGCTGAACGCGCGGCTGATTGGCATGATCGACCGGCTGGTGGCGGCCTGCGAGCGGCATCTGGCGCAGGTTGGCATCGATGCGCCCCTGATGGTGGTGCGCGGCGATGGCGCTTTGATCTCAAGCGCAATGGTGCGCGAGCGACCGATTGAGACGATCTTGTCCGGCCCCGCCGCCTCGATCGTGGGGGCGCGCTGGCTGACCGGGGCGCAGACGGCCTTGGTCAGCGACATCGGCGGCACCACCACCGATGTCGCCTTGCTGAAAGACGGCCTGCCCGAGATTGACCCGCAAGGCGCGCGCGTGGGCGGTTTCCGCACCATGGTGGAAGCGGTGGCGATGCGGACCTGGGGCCTTGGCGGCGACAGTGAGGTGCATTTGCAGACCCAAGGCCTGACTGGCGGGCTGAAACTGGGCCCGCGCCGGCTGATCCCGGTGGCGCTTTTGGCGCATGAGCATCCCGGGATGGTTCATGCCGCGCTGGACCGTTGGCTCTCGACCGAGACGGTGGGCGAGACGGATGGGCGCTTTGCGATCCCGATGACCGGGCAGGCGGCGCAGGCGGGCGGCTTGGGCCCGCGCGAAGCGGCGGTGCTGGCGCGGTTGACCAAGCCGATGCCGATGGCCGATGCTTTGAACTCACGCCTTGAGGCGGCGGCTTTGGACCGGTTGGTGCAGCGTGGTTTGGTGATGATCGCGGGCGTGACGCCTTCGGATGCCAGCCATGTGCTTGGGCGGCAGGACGGTTGGGATGCCAGCGCCTCGGAAAAGGCGCTGCGGCTTTTGGCCAAGCGGCGCACCGGCGCGGGCGAGCGCTTTGCCAAAGATCCCGAGGTGCTGGCGCAATCCATCATCGATCAGCTGACGGCGCAGACCGTGGGCTGCCTTTTGGAGGCGGCTTTCTCCGAGGATGATGCCTTTGGCGCCGAGGATCCGGCGGCATTGGCCAGTCACACGCTGACCACGGCGGGTCTGTCGCAGCACCGCGGCATTGTTGAGATCAGCGCCAAGCTGGGGGTTCCGGTGATCGGGCTGGGCGCCTCGGCCCCGAATTACTACGGCGCGGTCGGTGCGCGTTTGGGCTGCGAGATGATCTTGCCCGAACATGCCGGGGTCGCCAATGCGATTGGCGCGGTGGCGGGGCAGGTCAGCCAAAGGGTGACCGGGATGGTCAGCTCTCCGGCTGAGGGGCGCTTCACCGCGCATTTGCCGGGCGGGCTTGAGCATTTCTCGGACCGTGAGGCGGCTTTGGACGCGATGGAGGCCGCTTTGCGCGAAGAGGCCACGGCGCGCGCCAAGCTTGCGGGGGCAGTGGATCTGCGGCTCACCGCCAGCCGTGATCTGCGCGAGGTCGAAATCGAGGGGCGCACCATGTTCATCGAGGCCAATGTGGTGGTGACCGCCTCGGGGCGGCCACGGGTGGCGCATGACCGGGCGGTGGGGGCGTAAGAATTCGGGTTTACCGTCGGTCACTTGGGTGATTTTGCGCTTTGCGATGCGCAATGTTGAAATCGGTGTCGGAATGCCCCTTGACGTGCCCCGACGGTGCCACTATTCCGCCGCCCAGTGGCTAGGTAGCTCAGTTGGTTAGAGCATGCGACTCATAATCGCAGGGTCGGGGGTTCGAGTCCCCCCCTCGCCACCACAGAATTTCAAGGGCTTAAGCGGAAACGCTTAAGCCCTTATTCTTTGCTCTCCAGAGAAATGCGAATGTGGCCTGTCCGAATGTGGCCTGCCGCGAGCGGCAGTTTTGCGAGCGGGCCGTTTATCGGCCACGGCCAAGCCGCGAATCCCCCTTGGGGCGCGCAGGCGGCTTTGGTGCCATCGGTGTTAGGCTTTAACCGGCTGGGTTACGCGGCGTTCAGTTCGACCTTGGCGGCGATCGCGGGGGTGACGACGAATTGGATCATCTCGGTGCGGCGCTCTTTATGGCTGCCACTGTTGAAAGAGATAGATTGCATCACGGTTTGATGGCCATTTGCGCCTCGAATGGTCCAATCAGCCCAAACGCGAAACCGCTGGCAGCGCGTCAGCTCGACCGAGACCAGATTGCCCTCAAGTTGCTGCAGGCCATCGCCGGTCAGTTGCTTATGCAAGCGTTCGAGAAAGCTTTGAAAGGCTTGCGGTGTGGCAAAAACCTGCGGCTCGTCGTTCAGATAAAGCGGCAGTGGGTAGGTGTAGCGCGCGGCCAATTGATCATACTGACCTAAGGAAAAATGGACGGCGATGGTGGCGATAGAGGCCTGAAGGGACATGGGGAACCAGAACAGTTATGACGGGTTATAGGCGACAGGCTGAACAAACCGGCGCCGATTAGATGTGTTTCAGAATCAAGTCAATCTGACCGGCCTCTTTGGGGAACCCTGTGCTGGCAGCTCCATTGTGACGTTTTATGTCACAAAGCTTGATGAAAATCTATTGTTATCGGGGGGTTGTGCCTCGCTGCCATTGCGCATGTTCTGAGCCAATGTCGAAAGCTTGGGCGTGATGTGGGGCAGAATGTCGCGCGGAAAGGGGTGTTGGCATGACCAAAACTGAGAGGCTGTTGGATCAAATGACCACGCTGCACGGGCTGCGGCGGATCGCCAAGGATGCCACGCGACAGTGGCAACGGCAGAGCGATCAGACCAAGGGGCTGCTGGCGGGCGGCGCGATCGGCGTGCTTTTGACCGGGGACGGGCGGCGGCTTGTGGGCGCGGGGCTGCGGCTTGGCAGCGCTGCATTGGTCAGCGGTTTGGCGTGGCGTTTGTGGCGCGATTGGCAGGCGGGCGCGGGGCTGCGTGACGCGGCTGGCCTAGATGCAGTGGAGGCAAAGGCACTGTCGCGCAAGCTGGTGCAGGCGATGGTTGCTGCGGCGCGGGCTGGTGGATCGATCTCGGGGGATGAGCTTGGGCGGATCGAGGGCGCTTTGGCCGATCTGGGCCTAAGCTTGGATGCAGATGACCTGAATGACGCCGCATTCGCGACAGAATTCGACGCTGAACAGATCGCCGCTTTGGCCGCGTCCGGGCAAGAAGCCGCGCAGATTTATGCGGCCACATTGCTGGTCATCCGGCAGCAATCCGCGAAGGAAAAGTCCTATCTGGCAGCCTTGGCCGAGGCCTTGGATCTCTCGCCTGAGCTGGTGGCGCAGTTGCACCGTAGGGCCGCGCGTCTGGTTTGACGTGCCAGTCTAGGGCTGGGCGCCGCCCGTTGCTTCGGTGACGCGGTCGGCGGCGGCACGGACCAAGGCGCCAAAGCGGGTTGCCTCTGAGATCCCCATGCGAAACGCCGGCCCCGAGACCGAGATCCCGGCCACCGGCTCGGCATGGGCGTTGAAGATGGGTGCTGCGACGCAACGCATGCCCTCGGCACGCTCTTGATCGTCGATGGAAAAGCCGCGCTCGCGGGTATGGGCAAGGTCGCGCAAGAGCGAATGCTCAGAGGTGAGGGTGAGCGAGGTAAACTTCATCAACCCCTGTCGCGCGATGATGCCGCGGGTTTTTTCCTCGGGATACCAAGCCAGTAGCGCCTTGCCGATGCCGCTGGAATGCATCGGCCCTTTGGTGCCGGGGGCGAAGAAGGCGCGGATCGTCTCATGGGTTTCGACTTGGGCAAGAAAGACCACCTCATCGCGCAGCTCGGCGCCGAGGTTGGCGGTCTCGCCGGTGTCGCGCATCAGCTGGTCCATGCTTTGGCGGGCACGTTCGACGACTTTGGTGCGGCGCAAAAACGCGCTGCCGGTGCGGAATGCGCCGGGACCGATGTGCCAAAATTGGCCCGGCTCCTCGAGCTCAACCATATCATGGCCCTGCAATGTCACCAATGCGCGATAGACAGTGGCGACGGCCTCACCGGTGGCTTCGGCAATCTCCGACAGAGTGCGGCCGGGGTGGGCGGCGACATGGGTCAGAATCTGTAAGCCACGGTCCAAGGCCTGCACCGTGTTCTGATCGGTCTTATCGTGAAAAGACTTTGGACGGCCCCGCGGTTTTACAGACATGGGATTTCACACCACAAAGTTGAAAAAGAGCAAGCTGTTGAAAGACTGGGACAAAAGCACCTTTATGAGCAAGTGAAAAATCTTTTCGAAAAAATTGTTCTATGGATGGACTGGGCCTAACCTCACCGTAACAATGAGGGAGCCAGAGCCATGTCCGTGCAAAATCCAGTCTTCATTCCCGGTCCGACCAACATGCCGGAATCGGTGCGCAAGGCCTGCGATATGCCGACAATTGACCACCGCAGCCCGACCTTCGCGCGGCTGTTCAAACCGGCAGTGGCCGGGGTGAAACGGGTGCTGAAAATGGCGGAGGGAGAGGTCATCATCTTGCCCTCGACCGGGACCGGCGGCTGGGAAGCGGCTGTTTCCAATACGCTTTCTCCGGGCGACACCGTGCTGGCGGCGCGGTTTGGCATGTTCAGCCACCGCTGGATTGATCTGTGCCAGCGCCACGGGTTGAACGTCGAGATCATCGAGACGCCTTGGGGCGAAGGGGCGCCTTTGGCGGCGATTGAGGCGGCGCTGAAGGCGGATACGTCGGGCAAGATCAAGGCGGTTTTGGCGACGCATAACGAGACGGCGACCGGCGTGCGCTCGGACATCGGTGGCATCCGCCGGGCGATGGATGCGGCCGGGCATGGCGCGATGCTCTTTGTCGATGGCGTCTCCTCGATCGGCTCGATGCCGTTCGATTTCGCCGGCTGGGGCGTCGATATCGCGGTGGCGGGGAGCCAGAAGGGCTTTATGCTGCCGGCGGGTCTGGCAATCTTGGGCGTGAGCCCTAAGGCTATTGCGGCGATGGAGACCGCGAAACTGCCGCGCACCTTCTTTGATTTCAAAGACATGCTCAGCTCTTATGCGCGGGGCGGTTATCCTTACACCCCCGCCGTAGGCCTGATCGCGGGTCTGGCGCATTCGATTGAGCTTTTGGAGGATGAGGGGCTGGAGGCGGTCTATGCCCGCCATCATCGGCTGGCCGAGGGCGTGCGTCGCGCGGTGGCGGCTTGGGGCATGACGCCCTTTGCGGCCTCGCCCGCGCTTTATTCGGACACGGTGACGGCGGTGAAAGTGCCCGAGGGCTGCAATGGCACCGATCTCGTGCAATTGGCGGCGACGAAATACGGCATGGCCTTTGGGGTCGGTCTGGGTGAGGTCGCTGGAAAAGTGTTCAGGATCGGGCATTTGGGCATGCTGACCGATGCGATGGTGCTGTCGGGGCTGGCGGTGGCTGAGATGTGCATGGCTGATCTTGGCTGGCCAGTGAAACTGGGCTCGGGCGTGGCGGCGGCGCAGGAGCATTATCGCGGCACCGCCCCTGCTATGGCCTTGGCCGCAGAGTGACCAGCGGCGGCGGGGGTTTTGCACCCCCGCACCCCCGCAGAGTATTTAGATCAAGATGAAAGGCGGAACCGTGAAGGATTTCAATGGGTTGGTTGTGCCTACCTTTGATGATGTGCTGGCGGCGCATGAGAGGATCGCACCTTATATCCACCGCACGCCGGTGCTGACCTCAAGCTATCTGAACGCGCTGACCGGGGCGGAATTGTTCTTTAAATGCGAGAACTTCCAGAAGGCGGGCGCGTTTAAGGTGCGGGGGGCCTGCAATGCGGTCTTTGGGCTGTCCGAGGAGATGGCGGCGCGCGGCGTGGCCACGCATTCGAGCGGGAATCATGCGCTGTCGCTGTCTTATGCGGCGGGGCAGCGCGGGATTCCTTGCCATGTGGTGATGCCGCGGACCGCACCTCAGGCCAAGAAGGATGCGGTGCGTGGCTATGGCGGGGTGATCACAGAATGTGAGCCTTCGACGAGCAGCCGGGAGGCGGTCTTCGCCGAGGTTCAGGCGTGGACGGGTGCAGAATTTGTGCATCCTTACAATGACTTGCGGGTAATTGCCGGGCAGGCGACCTGCTCGCGCGAGCTTTTGGAACAGGTTGAGGGTTTGGATGCTGTTGTGGCGCCGATTGGCGGTGGCGGGATGATTTCTGGCACCTGCCTGACGCTTTCGACGCTGGCACCGGAGATGAAAATCTATGCCGCAGAGCCGCTGAATGCTGATGATGCGGCGCGCAGTTTCCGCGCGGGCCATATCATTGCCGATGATGCGCCGGAGACCGTGGCCGATGGGCTGAAGGTGCCGCTGAAAGAACTCACCTGGCATTTTGTTAGCAAGAATGTTGCGGATGTCTTAACGGCAAGTGAGGATCAGATCGTTGAGGCGATGAAGCTGATCTGGAAGCGGATGAAACTGGTGATGGAGCCGTCCAGTGCCGTGCCTTTGGCCTGCATTCTGGCCAATCGGGACCGCTTCCGTGGCCAGCGTGTGGGTGTGATCGTGACGGGCGGCAATGTCGATCTCGACAGCCTGCCTTGGATGAAATGAGGGGATAAGACCATGAACAAGCACATCAATTTTGAAGGCCTGGAAGTGGGCTATGACATCCCCGCGCTGCCGGGCATGGATGCCAAAGACATCCAAACGCCCTGCCTTGTGCTGGATCTTGACGCTTTAGAGCGCAATATCAAGAAGATGGGCGATTACGCCCGCAGCCACGGTATGCGGCACCGGGTGCATGGCAAAATGCACAAATCCGTTGATGTGGCCTTGCTGCAAGAGCGGCTGGGCGGCTCGGTCGGGGTCTGCTGCCAGAAGGTCTCGGAGGCCGAGGTTTTTGCGCGCGGCGGGATTAAGGATATTCTCGTCTCCAACCAAGTGCGCGATGCGGCGAAGATCGACCGTCTGGCGCGGTTGCCGAAATTGGGCGCTCTTACAACGGTTTGTGTGGATGACATCGCCAATATCGCCGAGCTTTCGGCGGGGGCGGTGAAGCACGGCACGACGCTCGGTGTCTTTGTCGAGATCGACTGTGGCGCGGGGCGCTGCGGGGTGAAAACCGCCGCCGAGGTGGTGGCGATTGCCAAGGCGGCGGATGCGGCGGAGGGCCTGACCTTCAAGGGCCTTCAAGCCTATCAGGGCGCGATGCAGCACATGGATTCTTATGCCGATCGCAAGGGTAAATTGGATGCGGCGATTGCGCAGGTCTCGGAGGCGGTTGAGGAATTGAAAGCCGTGGGCCTTGAGCCCGAGCTGGTTTCCGGCGGTGGCACCGGGTCCTACTATTTCGAAAGCGGATCAGGGGTTTATAACGAGCTGCAATGCGGCAGCTATGCTTTCATGGACGCCGACTACGGCCGAATCCTTGACCAAAATGGTCAGCGGATTGACCGTGGTGAATGGGAGAATGCGCTTTTCATCCTCACCTCGGTGATGAGCCATGTGAAGGCGGATAAGGCGGTTGTGGATGCGGGGCTCAAGGCGCAATCGGTCGATTCCGGCCTGCCGGTGATCTATGGCCGCGAGGATGTGAAATACATCAAATGCAGCGATGAGCATGGCGTGATTGATGATCCGCAAGGCGTTTTGAAAGTCGGCGACAAGCTGAAGCTGGTGCCCGGCCATTGCGACCCGACCTGCAACGTTCACGACTGGTATGTCGGTGTGCGCGGCGGCAAGGTCGAGGTGGTCTGGCCGGTCTCTGCCCGCGGCAAGGCCTATTGAACGCCGGGTTAACGCCTTCAAAACGCTGAAAAACCCCGGGTCTGGTTTGCGTCTGTTTCATGTATGGCTTGCGTATGGCTTTGCGCATGACGTGGCCCGGACCTCGGGGGATTAACCTTTTCCAACAGGACGGGCGCTTTGGCCCGAAGGAGTGCCGATGCTGATCGTTCCCGAGGCGCTGATCGCCTCTCTCGTCTCGCCCGAAGATGCTTTTGCCGCCGTTGAGGCGACCTTTGCCGCGATGGCGCGGGGGGATGCCTATAACTTCCCCGTGGTGCGGGAGGCTTTGGGGGAGGGGCGGCAATATGGCTTCAAATCGGGGCTGGACCGGGCCGGAAAGCAGCTGGGTGTGAAGGCGGGTGGCTATTTCCCCGGCAATGCTGAGAAGGGGATGATTAACCATCAGAGCTCGGTGTTTCTCTTTGACCCCGACACCGGGCGGCCGGTGGCGATGGTGGGGGGCAATCTGCTGACGGCTTTGCGGACGGCGGCGGCCTCGGCGGTGTCGATTGACCGGCTGGCGCGGGGGGATGCCAAGGTTTTGGGCATCGTCGGCGCCGGGCATCAGGCGGGGTTTCAGCTGCGCGCGGCGGCGCGGGCGCGGCGGTTTGAGCGGGTGATCGGCTGGAACCTGCACCCTGAGATGCTGCCCCGGCTTGGCGCGGTGGCGGCGGATCTGGGCCTGCCCTTCGAGTCGGTCGAGCTGCCCCGCATGCGCGAGGCGGATGTGATCGTGACCATCACCTCCTCTCCGGCGGCGAGCCTTATGGCGGAGCATGTCAGCCCCGGCACGCATCTGGCCTGTATGGGAACGGATACCAAAGGAAAACAAGAGGTTGAGCCTGCTTTGCTGGCGAAGGCCTCGGTCTTCACCGATGAGGTCGCGCAATCGGTGACCATCGGTGAGGCGCAACATGCCGTGGCTGCGGGGGCCTTGTCCGAGGCGGATATCGTGGCGGTCGGACAGGTGCTGATCGGCGCGCATCCGGGGCGGCGCTCGGCGGAAGAGATCACTGTGTTCGATGGCACCGGCGTTGGTTTGCAGGATCTTGCGGTGGCGGCGGTTGCCGTGGCGCGGGCGCGCGAGCGGGGCATGGGGATGGAGGTCGGCGTCTGAGGCGCCGATTTCTTGGAAGAAATCGAGACGGAGCCTTGAAAGGCTCCGGGCCCTTTGCGACAGCATGACGCCATTGTGACGGGCACAAGTTTTGGTCTAAGCCCTGTTGATACGCGGCTTTTCCCGTGATGTGACTGCAAGGGACGGTTGCATTACGGGTTGGCGGAAGGACTTCGGATCATGCGGGTCTTTATCAACGGATTTGGTCGGATTGGACGCTCGGTCCTGCGGGCTTGGGCGCAGGAGCCTGCGCGTTGGCCGGGGCTGGAGGTCGTTGGGATCAACGATATCGCGGCACCTGAGATGTGCGCGCATCTCTTTGAATATGACTCCGTCTTTGGCCCTTGGCGCGGCACGGTGGCGCTGGAGGCGGGGGCTTTGCTGGTGAATGGCCATGCGATCCCGCTGCACCGGGTCTCGGACCTGTCGCTGCTGCGGCTTGAGGGTGTCGATCTGGTGATGGAATGCACCGGGCGCGCGGGCGTGCTGGAGGTGGCCGAGCGCGGCTTGCGCGCAGGGGCGGCGCGGGTGCTGATCTCGGGCCCGTCCGAGGCGGCTGAGGCCACCGTGGTGCTCGGCGCCAATGATGAGGTGCTGGCGGGGCAGAAGATCGTCTCCAACGCCAGCTGCACCACCAATGCTTTGGCCCCTCTGGCCCGGCTTATTCACCGCGAATGGGGCATTGTGACAGGTTCGATGACCACGGTGCATTGCTATACCGGCAGCCAGCCGACGGTGGATGCGCCAGCGGCCGATTACGCCCGCTCGCGCGCTGCCGCCTTGTCGATGGTGCCCACCACCACCTCGGCGGCACGGCTTTTGGACGGGGTGTTGCCCGAGGTCGCCGGTCGGATCGTGGCGCAAGCCGTGCGGGTGCCGGTCGCCAGCGTCTCTTGCGTGGATTTCCACCTTCTCCTTGAGCGACCGGCCAGTGTCGATGAGGTCAACGAGGCCTTCCGCGCGGCCTCGGGCGTCATCGGCGCCACCGACCGGGCTCTCGTCTCCAGCGATCTGCGCGCAAGGCCTGAATCGGTGGTGATGGCCACGCCCGAAACCAAGGTCACGCCGCAAGGCATGCTGCGGGTCTTTGGTTGGTATGACAATGAATGGGGCTTTTCCAACCGGATGTTGGATATGGCTCTTCGAATGGCTTAAGCCTTCGCGCTTTGCCAGCGACGGAGCCTCCGGCGGGAGTATTTAGATCAAGATGAAAAATGCTTTCATCTTGACGGAAATACTCCAGGGGGGCCCGGGGGGAGGATCCCCCCGGCTGCCGGGTCAATCCAAACCGTCGTCAGGAATATTGATCAAGGTGCCACAAGCCTTGCAATGCACCGCATCATGATCATGCCGGCGCAAGCCGCATTTGGGGCAGGGGAAATGCGCCTTTGAGGGGCGCAGCGCTACCTGCACCAGCCGCAGAAAAAGGCTCACCCCGACGATCATGATCGCCACGGTCAGCAGCCTGCCGGCATGGCCGGTCAGCGTTACATCGCCAAAGCCCGTGGTCGTCAGAGTGGTGACGGTGAAGTAAAGCGCATCGATGTAATTGGCGATGTCGGGGTTGCTGTTCGATTGAGTCTGATAGACCAAAGCGGTCGTCGCAAAGAGGAAAATCAAGAGGTTGGCGCCCGCACGCAGGGTTGCCTCATTGCGGCGAAAGCCGGGTATGTCGCGGCCAAGCTGGCTGATGGTGCGCGGCGAATGCAGCACGCGGTAAAGCCGCAGCACCCGCAGAAACGCCAGCCCCTCGCCCCAGATCGGGAAGAGAAGCGACAGGATCACCAGAAGATCGGCGATGCCCCAAAAGCTGAAAAGCTCGCGCAGCGGGCGGCGGGCGATCAAAAGCCGCGCCAAAAGATCGGCCAGAAAGACAAAGCCGATGCAGAGGTCGATGGCGATATTATAAGGCCCGCGCGGCAGGAAACTGGTGCTGACAAGGTAGCACACCGTCGCAAGGTCAAAGGCCAAAAGCGCGTAGCGAAAGCGGTCAGGCCCGGCACCCGCCCCCTCATAAAGCGTATGGAGGCGGCTGCGCAGGGTCATTCTCCGTAAGGCATCCAGATGGTTTTGACGGAGGTGCTTTGCGCAAGGTAGCTGCGCGCATCGGGCTCGGCCGCCCAATCCACCGCCGTTCCGGGCGCCCAGACGCGCTTAAGATTGCCCGCACTCTCATGCTCAATCAGAGCGGGGGAAGTGGGGCCAAAGCTCCAGACCGCGTCGATATCGGCATGGCCCGCCATCGGTTTTGCTAGATCCGCATGCGCTCCGGTCAGGATATTGACCACGCCGCCGGGCAGGTCCGAGGTCTCCAGCACTTGGTAGAAATCACTGGCGGCCAGCGGGAAGGGCTCGGATGCGGCCAGCACCACGCGGTTGCCCATGGCGATTGCCGGGGCCATCAGCGAGATCAGACCCAAGAGCGGAGCCTCATCAGGGCAGAGGATACCGATCACGCCCACAGGCTCATGCAGAGCCAAGGCAAGGCCGCGCATCGGGACAGGCTTGGCGGCACCCTCATATTTGTCGGCCCAAGCGGCATAGGTGAAGAGCCGGTTGATACTCGCCTCGACCTCCGAGGTGCCGGGCTTGCCGGTCATCTCTTGCAGGCGGGCGGCGAATTCGGTGGCCCGGGCCGAGAGGTTCTCGGCGATATAGTAAAGGATCTGGGCGCGGCTATGGGCGGTGCTGCGCGACCAAGATTTGGCGGCATGGGCGGCCTCAACCGCGTTGCGCAGATCCTTGCGGTTCGACAAGCCGATATGGCCAAGAAGCCGACCTTTCGGCGACCAGATGGCGCGGGATTGGCCGCCATCCGGGCGGGCCTGCTTGCCGCCGATGTAGAGTTTCGCGGTGCGGTCGAGCCCCGAGACCTGCGGGTCGCGCGGCGCGGGGATGGCGGGAATGGCTTTCAAGGGGCGCGGCTTGGCGGCGGGTTTGAGATAGGCGGCCAGCCCCTCCCATCCGCCCTCGCGGCCATAGCCCGACTCGCGCACCCCGCCAAAGCCGGCGGCGGCGTCGAACATATTGGTGCCATTGACCCAAACCACACCGGCGCGCAGCTTTGGTGCGATGTCGAGCGCAAGGTTGATATTCTCGCTCCAGACCGAGGCGGCAAGGCCGAAGCGGGTGTTATTGGCCAGCTCCACAGCCTCGGCGGGCGTGCGGAAGGTCATCGACACCAGCACCGGGCCGAAGATTTCCTCTTGCATGAGGGGGGCTGCGGGCGAGAGGCCGGTGATCAGGGTGGGCGGGTAGAAGCAGCCTTGGGGGAGGGGCGTGGCGGCGCGGTAGACCTCGCCTTCCGAGGCATCGACCATTGCGGAGATGGTGCGCAGCTGGATCGGGTCGACAATGGCGCCGATGTCGATGGCCTTGTCCAAAGGATCGCCGATGCGCAAACCGTCCATGCGGCGCTTCAGCTTGGCATGGAAGCGCTCGGCGATGCCCTCTTGCACCAAAAGGCGTGAGCCGGCGCAGCAAACCTGGCCTTGGTTGAACCAGATCGCATCGACGAGGCCTTCAACGGCGGAGTCGAGATCGGCGTCGTCGAAAACGATATAGGGCGATTTGCCGCCCAATTCGAGCGTCAGCGCCTTGCCTTGGCCCGCGGTGGCTTGGCGGATGCGCTTGCCGACCTCGGTGGAGCCGGTGAAGGCGACTTTCGCGACACCCGGATGGGCGACCAAAGCCGCACCGGTCTCACCATCACCGGTTACGATGTTGAGGACACCCTTCGGCAGGCCGGCCTCGCGGCTGAGTTCAGCGAAGAGAAGGGCGGTGAGGGGCGTGTATTCAGCGGGCTTCAGGACGACCGTGTTGCCAGCGGCCAGCGCGGGGGCGATCTTCCACGCCAGCATCAGCAGCGGGAAGTTCCACGGGATGACTTGGCCGCAGACACCAAGCGGCTGCATTCCGGGTTGCTCGGCAGCCATCAGCTGGGCAAGGCCCGCGTGGTAGTAGAAATGCCGCGCCACCAGTGGCAGGTCGATGTCGCGGCTCTCGCGGATCGGCTTGCCATTGTCCATCGTTTCCAGCACCGCCAGCAGCCGCGCGTGCTTTTGCACGAGCCGCGCGAGGGCATAGAGCACCTTTGCCCGCTCATGCCCCGGCGTGCGGGACCATTTCGGGAAAGCGCGGGCGGCGGCGGCTACGGCTTGATCGACGGTCTCGGATGAGCCTTGCGAAACCTCGGCCAAGACCGCGCCCGTGGCGGGGTTGCGGGTCTCGAAAACCGCCTCTGGGGCTGTGAAGCGACCATCGATCCAATGGCCAAAGCGGCGGCCATGTTGCTCTAGCCAAGCCATGGCCTCGGCATTGCTTTCCGGGGCGGGGCCGTAGGACATAGAGTCGAAGATTTCCTTGATCGTCATCGCGTCACTCTCCTGCGCCCCATTCGGGCGGGATCTCATTTGGCGGGCCGGGGCCTCCGGCGGGAGTATTTAGATCAAGATGAAAAGCGCTTTCATCTTGACGAAAATACTCCGGGGTGAGCCCGGAACGGGCGAGGGGCAGAGCCCCTCCCGCCTTTGGTTTGGGCGCTGGCCTTAGGCCATCGCGTGGCGGTGGCTGGCCGAGTAATGGCCGGTCAAATGGTGTTCCAATTGCCGCTCGATATCGCCCAGAAGCGAGGAGGCGCCGAAGCGGAAGAGGTCGGGCTGGAGCCAATCATGGCCGAGCTCATCCTTCAAAAGCGCAAGATAGAGGAGCGCATCTTTGGCTTTCGAGATGCCGCCGGCGGGTTTGTAGCCGACTTTGATGCCGGTGCGGTCCTCGTAATCGCGGATGGCGCGGATCATCGTCAGGCTCACCGGCAGGGTGGCGTTCACGGCCTCTTTCCCGGTTGAGGTTTTGATGAAATCGGCCCCGGCCATCATGCAAACGAGGCTGGCGCGGGCGACGTTACGCAGGGTTTGCAGCTCACCCGTGGCGAGGATGGCTTTGACATGCGCCTCACCGCAGGCGGCGCGCATCTCGCGCATCTCGTCGTAAAGGGCCTGCCAATTGCCGGTCAGCACATGGCGGCGCGAGATCACGATGTCGATCTCTTGCGCCCCGGCTTTGACGGATTCGCCGATTTCCGCAATCCGCAGGTGCCAAGGCGAAAGGCCTGCGGGGAAGCCGGTGGAGACGGCGGCAACCGGGATGCCGCTGCCTTCCAGCGCGCGCACTGCGGTTTCGACCATATCGTGGTAAACGCAGACCGCGCCGGTGGTGAGGCCGGGCATGCCAAGCGCCTCGAGAATATCGGCGCGCACGGGTTGGCGGGCCTTGGCGCAAAGCCGCTGCACGCGGGCGGTTGTGTCATCGCCGGAAAGCGTGGTGAGGTCGATCAGGCTGATCGCTTTCAAAAGCCATGCGGCTTGGAAATCCTTTTTGACCGAGCGGCGGCCGCCCAGCGTGGCCGCGCGGCGCTCGATCGCACTGGTATTGGCTTGCACCGAGGCGACCCAATCAAGGTCAAGCGGCATGCCCGGGTTGCGAGGGTGCGCCTGATGGCCAGAGAGTTGCGGCAATAGGCCCGCGTGATTGGGGGTCAGGGTCTGCAAAACGCGGTCTCCGCGGGCAAGGAACAGGCCGTTACGATGCCACGGGCGCGGCGCGGCTGGCAAGGGTCGGGCGGCTGTGACGGCAGGTCAGCCGGTTGCGGTGGTCGGGTTTTCGCCGAAAGCGTGGTTTAGGCTTTGCGGTCCTGCGGGTGCGAGGGCTCGGCGGGGTTATCTTCGCTGAGCGTGGCCCAGCCCGCTTTGGTTCCGGTGGGGGGGAGTTTTGCGGCATCTTCGCTGCGGAAGAGATGGGCTTTGGAGAGGAACAGGGCCGAGAGCGGGGCGGTGAGGAAGAAAAAGAGCGCCACGGCAAGCTCGCGCAAGGCCAGCCGGTCTTCGTTGAGCCAGATATGCACGGCCACGGCGACAAGGGCCGAGCCGATGCCAAGCGTGGTGGCCTTGGTCGGTGCGTGAAGGCGCTGCATCGACTGTTTCAGGCGCAAAAGGCCGAGCGAGCCGATGACGGCGAAAAGGCCGCCTGCGACCAGAAGGGCGGCTGCGATGATCTCGATGATGGTGGCGGCAAGGCTCATTCGATGATGCTCCCACGCAGGAGGTATTTGCAGAAAGCCATGGTCGAGACAAAGCCGGTCATGGCGATCAGGACGGCGGCTTCAAAGCTGAGGGCTGAGCCAGATTGCGCGGCGGCGAGGATCACCAGGGCCGCGACATTGACCGCCATCGTGTCGACGACCAGCACCCGGTCGACGAGGTTCTTGATGGTGAAAAGCCGTAAGAGATTGAGGAGCAGAGCGAGACCGAAACAGCCAATGGCGAAGCTGAGTGCATAACCGAGGATCATGCGAAAATCCTTTTCAAACGGGCCTCATAGCGGCTGTGGATGTCATCGCGCAGCGCCTGCGGATCGGGGGCATGCAGGGCATGGATCAAGAGCACTTTGCCATCGGCGGAGAGATCTGCGGTCAGCGTGCCCGGCGTCATGGTGATGGTGCCGGCAAGCAGCGCAATCGCCTCGGGCGAGGTGAGGGAGGTTTCCACCGCGACATAGGTGCTACGGATCTCTTCGGGGCGCAGGAAAAGGATCACGCGGGCAACGTGCAGGCTGGAGATCACCACATCGTAAAGCACGATGCCGATATAGGGGATCAGCAGCGCGGGGCGCTTCAGACGCGGTTTGTCGGGCCACCAAGGGGCGGTCAGCAGCGGGATGGCAAGGCCAAGGAAGCCGCCCATCACCAGCGAGCCGAAGGTCCATGAATCGGCCAAGATCAGCCAGAAGAGGGTGAGGAAAAGGCTGAGGATCGGGTGGGGCCAAAGTCGCATTGCGGGGCGCATCATTGGGCTCCTCCGGGCAGGTCATGGGCCTCTATGTAGGGCGTGGGGTTATGCAGGCTTTGCGCGGTCTCGGCCAGCCATGCCGTGATGGGGCCTGCGAGGATCGTCAGGCCAATGAGGGCGGCGATCAGAGCGGCGGGGGCGAAGGCTTCGCGGAGTGGGAGTTTTGCGGCCTTGCCCTCGGGCTTCCAAAAGAGCGCCGTGCCTGCGCGGGAAAGGCCAAGGATGGCAAGGAAGGTGCCGAGTAGGATGACGGCCCAAACGAGCGTGCTGGGTTGGCTTTGCAGCACCATCAGCTTGGCCGGGAAGCCCGAAAGCGGCGGCAGTCCGGCACTGGCGATGGCAGCGGCCATGAAGAGCGCGGCAAGGCGGCCGGGCAGGGGGGCTTTCGAGGCAAGCACCTCGGCCCCACGGGCGCGGGCGAGGTCGGCAATGAGGAAGAGCGCCGCCCCTGCGAAGGTGGAGTGGATCACATAGTAAAGCGTGGCGGCGGTGGTGGCAGGCGTGAAGCCGGACATGGCGGTGAAGACCGTGCCCATCGACATGAGGGTGGCACTCGCGGCGATCTGCGGCAGGCCGCGCGCGCCAAGGATGCCGATGGCGCCGATGCCAAGGGTGATGAGGCCTGCGGGCAGGAGGAGGGGGCCGATAAGCCCTTCGGTCACGGAAAGGCCCTCGGGGAAGACCATCGTGCCAAAGCGCAAGGCGGCATAGGCGCCAACTTTGGTCATCACGGCGAAGAGCGCGGCGACCACTCCGGCGGCGGCGGCATAGGTGCCGGGAAGCCAGAAATGCAGCGGCACCAGCGCGCCTTTGATCGCAAAGACCAGCATCAAAAGGATCGCGGCGACGCGCATCAGGGCGTGGTCTCCCTGCGGCAGTTGCGGCAGTTTGACCGCGAGATCCGCCATATTGAGCGTGCCGGTGACGGCGTAGATCGTGGCAAGCGCGAAGAGGAAGAGTGTCGAGCCGACGAGGTTGATGGCGATATATTGCAGGCCTGCGCGGATGCGCGGCCCGGTGCCGCCATGGGTCATCAGCCCGTAGGAGGCGATCAGCAGAACCTCGAAGAACACGAAGAGGTTAAAGGCGTCTCCGGTGAGGAAAGCGCCGTTGAGGCCCATCAGTTGGAAAAGCCAAAGCGCGTGGAAGCGTTGGCCGCGCTGGTCCCAGCCGGTGGCAATGGCTTGGATGAGCACAAGGCTCGCCAAGCTGGCGGTCAGCAGGAGCATGAGCGCCGAGAGCCGGTCGAGCACCAGAGTGATGCCGAAGGGGGCGGGCCAATCTCCCAACCGGTAGACCTGCGGCTCCGCGCCGCTGGCGGTGCAAAGCAGGTGAATGGCAATGGCGAGAAGCCCGAAGGTGCCCAAGAGCGAGAGCACCCGGCCCGCCGCATTCCGCCCGGCAAAGAGCGACAAAGCCGCCAGCACGGCGGGGAGAAGAACCGGGGCGATGATCCAATGGTTCAGCATCAGGCCTGATCCTCCGGCGTGCCGGTCTTGGCATCGGTGCGGTCATGGCCAAGCTCGAGGTAAGAGCCAAGCGCCATCATCACCATGACGGCGGTCATGCCAAAAGAGATCACGATGGCCGTCAGCACCAAGGCTTGCGGCAGGGGATCAGACGGCGCCTCGGTGGTGCCGACGATGGGGGCGGCGGCGGTCTTCAGCCGCCCGGCGGTGAAGAGGAAAAGGTTCACCGCATAGGACAGGAAGGTGAGGCCCAAGATCACCGGAAAGCTGCGCAGTCGCAGCATCAGGTAGGTGCCGACAGCGGTCAGCAGGCCAATGGTCAAAGCGAAGAAAAGCTCCATCATCAGGCCTTTGGCTTTTCGCGGTCGGCGGTGTGTTGCGCCAGTCGCGAGAGGGTGGAAAGCGCCAGCATCACCGCGCCGAAGACGCAGAGGAAGACGCCAAGATCAAAGAGGGCGGCGGTGGTCAGCTCGATTTTATCCAGCGGCCAAAGCTCGAGGTAGCGATAGCCCGAGGTGAGGAAGGGCCAGCCCATGGCCCAAGCGACAAGGCCGGTGGCGGTGGCGATCAGCACACCCGCTCCGATCATGCTTTGATGGGCAAAGCGCAGGCGTTTCTCGGCCCAGACGAAGCCCGAGGCGATATAGACCAGAAGGATCGCGATCGAGACGGTGAGACCTGCGACAAAGCCTCCGCCCGGCAGGTTATGGCCGCGCAGGAAGATGAAGACGCCGACAAGGATGATCAGCGGCATCAAGAAGCGGCTGGCGACGACCAGCATCAAAGGGTGCGGATCGCCAGCGTTTTTGGCCAGTTTCAGGCCGCGCAACCTTGTGATTGCGGTTTTGGAGCTGAGGACCGAGGCGGCGAGGGCGAAGATCACCAAAGCGGCGACGCCAAGGACGATGATCTCGCCGTAGGTGTCATAGCCGCGGAAATCGACGATGATCGTGTTGACGGCGTTCGTGCCGCCCGCGCCGGGTTTCGACTGCGCCCAATGAAAGTCAGAGATGCGGGGGAAGGCCGGGTCGCGCAGCATCAGCGCATAGGAAAGGATGCCGGTGCCAAGGCCTGCGGCTGTGGCAAGGATCGCATCACGGGCGCGACGCAGGGGGCGGCTGTCGCGGGGCGTCTCGGCGGGCAGGAAGTTCAGCGCCAAGAGCATGAGGAGGATGGTGGCGACCTCAACGGTGATCTGGGTCAGCGCCAGATCCGGGGCCGAGGCCCAAGCGAAGGCGGCCGAGATCATGATGCCGACGATACCGGTCAGCAGAAGCGCCAAGACGCGGTTGTGGTGGTTCCTCACCGTGGCAAGGGCTGCGGCAGAGAGGATCAGCCAGCCGATGATCGGGGCGGCTTGCAAGGGCAGGCTCTCACGCAGGCCGGGGGCGTGGGTGCCGGTGGTGAAAGCGTAAAGGCCAAGCGCAAGGATGGTGGCGACGGCGGCGAAGAGACTGCGCGAGAGGCGGCCGTTGTGGAGGGCCTCGGTCAGGCGCTGGGCGGCTTTGGCGATGGCGTTGATGATCGCCTCGAAGATCGGCTTTGCCTCGGGGCGCGGGGTGCTGTCCCAGATGCGGCGGAGGCGCGGGGTGGCGGCGTAAAGTGCATAGCCGCCGCCGAGGGCGGCGAGGGACATCCAAAGCGCCGGGGTTTGCAGCCCGTGCCAAAGGGCGAGATGGCTGTGGATCGCCTCTTGGGTGGTGGCGGAGGCGGCGGCATCGACCAAGGGGCCAAAGACCAGCATCGGCATCAGCCCAGATGCGATGACCAGCGCGGTGAGAAGCGCAGGCGCGAGCCAAAGGCCGGGGCCGGGGTCATGGGCGTGGCTGTCGTGTGGCTTTGGGCCAAGGAAGGTGCCAGCCAAGAGCCGCAGCGAATAGGCGACCGAGAAGAGCGCGGCGAGGGTGGCGATCAGCGCCATCGCAAGGCCGCCCGTTGCGGCATTCTCAAGCATGGCCTCTTTTGAAACAAAGCCGTTCAGGGGCGGAATGCCAGCCATAGAAAGCGCGGTCACGGCGGCAAGGCCGAAGGTCAGCGGCATGAGGTGGCGCAGGCCTCCAAGCGCGCGGATGTCGCGGGTATGGGTGGCGTGATCGACGATCCCCGCCAGCATGAAGAGCGCGGCCTTGAAGCTGGCATGCACAAGGATGTGCAAAAGCGCGGCCGTGGCGGCGGCTTTGGTGCCAAGGCCCAGAAGGAAGGTGATAAGGCCCAGATGGCTGACCGTGGAATAGGCGAGGATGGCTTTGAGGTCGTCTTTGAAGAGCGCGATCACTGCGCCGAGGAACATGGTAATAAGTCCCGCCGTGGCGACGATAGTGGTCCATTCGGGCGTGCCAGCCAGCGCGGGCCAGAGCCGCGCCATGAGGTAGATCCCCGCCTTCACCATGGTGGCCGAATGCAGATAGGCCGAGACCGGGGTGGGCGCGGCCATCGCGTGGGGCAGCCAGAAGTGGAAGGGGAACTGCGCCGATTTGGTGAAAGCGCCAAGGAGGATCAGGACCAGCGCCACGGGGTAAAGCGGGCTGGATTGGATCAGCGCGCCTTGGGTCAGGATCTGCGAAAGCTCATAAGACCCGGCGATTTGGCCAAGGATCAGCATGCCTGCGATCAGGGCCAAGCCGCCTCCGCCGGTGACTGCCAGCGCCATCCGCGCACCTTGACGGCCAGCGGCGAGGTTGCTCCACCAGCCGATCAGAAGGAAGGAGGTGAGCGAGGTCAGCTCCCAAAAGATCAGCAAAAGAAGGATGTTGTCGGAAAGGACAATGCCGATCATCGCGCCTTGGAAAGCCATGAGAGAGGCGATGAAGCGCGGGAAATTCTCTTGCGGGTTCAGATAGAAGCGGGCGTAGAGCAGGATCAACAGGCCAATGCCAAGGATGAGCCCCGCGAACAGCAGCGCCAGACCGTCGATGCGGAAACTGGCGGTCAGACCCGCGGCGGGCAGCCAGTTGAAGCTTGCGCTGATCCCTTGACCGGCCAAGATCGCCGGGGCGTGGCTGATGAGCCCCACGAGCGCAAGGCCCGTGGCCAGCATCGCGCCCAATGTCGTGGCATTGCGGCCAAAGCGGCCAAGGCCAGCCGCGACAAGCGCGCCGAGGAAGGGCAAAACAGCAATCAACGCAGGTGACATAGGTCGGAACGGCCTTTGTTGCGAAAGCGATATCGGAAATGTGGCGGGCGGCAGTGACGCCCGGTCAACTTGGCGGCAAAGTCGCCCGAGAGGGCGGGGAATTCAACCCGTTGCGGGCAAATCATCAGCCAAAGAGCGCCGCCGAGGGTCACAGGTTCTTGAGCTTGACTTGAGCGAGAGCCGCCTGCGCCACTGCAGGGCGATGGGTCAGAGCGGCCCCAAGGTGATTTCGGCGGGGCGTGAGCTGTCGCGCACGATGCGGGCATTTGGCAGATCGTTCGAGGCGATCCAATCTTGCGCCGCCTGCGCCTCGCGCCCGTGGTGCTGCCAGCGTGCGGTGAGGCGGCGGATCAGCTCGGGCTCGGGCACGTCGAGCGAGATGGTGAGGTCAAAAAGCAGGCCAAGGTCGCGCCAAGGGGCTTGATCGAGCAGGAGATAATTGCCCTCGACAATCAAGATGCGGTCGCGGCGGCTGATGATCTCGGCCCCGGCGCGGGCCAATTCCAGATCGCGGTCAAAGACCGGGATCGCCACATCATCCTCCCCCTCGCGCAGGCGGCGCATGAGGTGCAGAAAGCCCTTGGCATCGAAGGTGGGCGGTGAGCCTTTGCGCGACCGCAAGCCCCGCGCATCAAGCACGGCATCGTCGAGATGAAACCCGTCCATCGGCACGACGCGGCCGTCTAAGCTTTGCGCAAGCGTGGCGGCCAGCGTGGATTTGCCCGAAGCTGGCGGGCCGGCCAGCGCGACGATAAACCGCTCGGCCCCTTCGGCGCGGCTGCGGATCAGGCTGGTCAATGCGGCGTGGTCCATCGTGATCCCCTTCACTCGTCAGCCTTGCGGCGACATTGCTTTGCGTTGGCGGGC
Source organism: Pseudogemmobacter lacusdianii (assembly GCF_030848395.1). Lineage (GTDB taxonomy): Bacteria > Pseudomonadota > Alphaproteobacteria > Rhodobacterales > Rhodobacteraceae > Pseudogemmobacter > Pseudogemmobacter lacusdianii. Next base: position 81,380 of record NZ_JAVDBT010000005.1, read on the forward strand.
GCGCTCCATCCCCAGCTGACGCTCGCGCCAGATGATCAAGATCCCGGCGGTCACCACCAAAGCTGCGCCAAGCAGCATGGTCCAAGTTGGCGTTTCGTCAAAGACATACCAACCGATCGCCAGCGCAAAGATCATCGACGCATATTCGAAGGGGGCGACGAGCGAGGCATCGGCCTCGCGGTAGCTGGAGGTGAGGCAGATTTGCCCCATGCCGCCCAAGATCCCTGCGCCAATCAGCAGGGCGAATTCTTTGGGCGTGGGCCAGACCCAGCCGAATGGGATGGTCAAAAGCGAAAGCACCGTGGCGGTGACTGAGAACCAAAAGACGATGGTCGCGGTCTTTTCCGCCTGCACCAATTTGCGCACGAAGACTTGGGCAAGGGCCGAGAAAAGCGCGCCCCCCAGCACGATGGCGGCGCCAAAGGCCTGCATATAGCTGGCACTGTCCGAGCCGAGCACGGTCAGGCGCGGATAGACCACCACCATCACGCCCACGACACCCAAGGCCACTGCGGCCATGCGAAAGAGCCGGACCTCCTCGCCCAAGAACATGGCGGCAAGGATCACGGTGAGGATCGGCGCGGCATAGCCGATGGCGGTGACCTCGGGCAAAGGCAGATAGGCCAGACCCGCAAAGCCGCAGCCCATCGCCAAAGTGCCCATCATCCCGCGCCAGAAATGGCCAAAGGGGTTGGCGGTGCGAAAGCCCTGCGCCAGCTCTCCGCGCCAGGCAAGCCAGACCACGATCACCGGAATTGCTAAGAGCGAGCGGAAGAACACGGTTTGCCCGGCGGGCACATGTTCGGAAGTGGCTTTGATCATCGCGAACATCACGATGAAGATCAGGACGGAGATCACCTTATAGGTGATGCCGCGGAGAGGGCGCATGGGGTCTTCCTTCAGGCAGTGGCTTTACCCACCACGGAAGCCGCAGATGCACAAGTGTGAACCGATCCGGGCTGGACGCTGGCCTTGCTTTGCGGCTTTCTGGCCGCAGGAGGTGGCGTATGGGACATGTGCAGGGTGGTGCTGCGGCGCTTTCGGCGCGGATCGCGCAAGGGCGGGGCTTGGAACCGGCGGATCTGGTGCTGAAGGGCGGGCGGATCTTCGATCTGATCTCGGGTCAGCTGGTGGAAAGCGATGTGGCGATCTGTGGCGACACGATCGTGGGCACCTATGGCAGCTATCAGGGCAAGCGAGAGATCGATGTCTCGGGCCAGATCTTGGTGCCGGGTTTTATCGACACCCATCTGCATATCGAAAGCTCGGCCGTCACTCCGCATGAGTTTGACCGTTGCGTGACGCCACGCGGCGTGACCACGGCGATCTGCGATCCGCATGAGATTGCCAATGTCTGCGGGCTGACCGGCATTCATTATTTCCTCGATTGCGCCGCCCAGACGCTGATGGACATCCGGGTGCAGCTGTCGTCCTGCGTGCCCTCGACCCATATGGAGACCTCGGGCGCGCGGCTGGAGGCGGCGGATCTGGTGCCGCTGATGGACCACCCAAAGGTCATCGGGCTGGCCGAGTTCATGAATTTCCCCGGTGTCTTGATGCAAGATCCGGGCTGCATGGCGAAGCTGGAGGCGTTTCAGGGCCGCCATATCGACGGTCATGCGCCCTTGCTGCGGGGCATGGACCTTAACGGCTATATCTCGGCTGGTATCCGCACCGAGCATGAGGCGACCACGGCGGATGAGGCTTTGGAAAAGCTGCGCAAGGGGATGCGGGTTTTGATCCGTGAAGGCTCGGTCTCGAAGGATCTTGAGGCTTTGGTCCCGATCTTGACCGAGCGCCACGCGCCCTACCTTTGCCTTTGCACCGATGATCGCAACCCCTTGGATATCGCCGAGCATGGGCATCTCGATCACATGATCCGCACGGCGATTGCGCTGGGTGCCTCGCCCTTGGCGGTCTACCGCGCGGCCTCGCTCTCGGCGGCCGAGGCCTTTGGGCTGAAGGACCGCGGGCTGATCGCGCCGGGAAAACGCGCCGATATCGCGGTGATCGACAGTCTTGAGACCTGCCATGCTGCGATGGTCTTCGCAGGTGGCGTGCTGGCCGATGATGAGGGCTTTGCAGCGCGGAGCACGACGCCGCCGGTGGCAAGGGGTTCGGTCAAGGCGCCGAGGCTGAGCGCTGAGGATTTCCGCACCGCCGGCAACCGCGCCGAGACCCCGGTGATCGGCATCCTGCCCGGCAAGATCATCACCCCGCATCTGCGGTTTGAGATCCCGCCGGTGGATGGCGACAAGCGCCCCGATGTCAGCCGCGATTTGATGAAAATCGCGGTGATTGAACGGCATGGCAAGAATGGCAACCGCGCCACCGGCTTTGTGCAAGGCTTTGGCATGCAGCGCGGCGCCATTGCCTCGACCGTCTGCCATGATCACCACAACATCGCCGTGGTCGGTGCCGATTACGCCGATATGGCGCTGGCCGCGAATCGTCTGGGCGAGATCGAGGGCGGTTTTGTCGTCACGCTGGACGGTCAGGTTCTGGCAGAACTGGCTTTGCCGGTGGCGGGGCTGATGTCCCTGCGGTCCTTTGAAGAGGTGCGTGAGGCTTTGGTGGCTTTGCGCGCCGCCGCCCAAGACTTGGGCGTCACTTTGGAGGAACCCTTCTTGCAACTTGCCTTCCTCGCTTTGCCGGTGATCCCGCATCTGAAGATCACCGATCACGGCATGGTCGATGTTGACCGCTTCGAGGTGCTGCCATGAACGCCACGATCTGGCACAATCCGCGCTGCTCCACCTCGCGCAAGGCGCTTGCGGCGCTGGAGGCGGCGGGGTTTCAGCCGCAAGTGGTGGACTATCTCAAAACCGGCTGGACCGAGGACGGTCTGCGCATTCTTTTCGCCGAAGCCGGGCTCTCCGCGCGGCAAGCTTTGCGCGCGAAAGAGCCGCTCGCTGCGGAGTTGGGCCTGAAGGATGCAACCGAGGCGCAAATCCTTGCCGCGATGGTGGCGCATCCGATCTTGGTCGAGCGCCCCTTCGTTCGCACCACCAAGGGCACCCGCCTTTGCCGTCCGTTGGCGCTGTTGGATGAGCTTCTTAAGTGAAGAATGAGTATTTAGATCAAGATGAAAGCACTTTGGTTTTCATCTTGACTGAAATACTCCCGCCGGAGGCGTCCGACCGTGGCCAAGCCCGCCTCCGTCTGCCTTTGGTGGCGGCTGACGGCCGGTCCTTGTGACAGATGAGGAAAATGATGAGCAAAATCCGCACCGTCTTGCTGTTTGGCGACAGCAACACCCATGGCACCAAGCCGATGCATGCGCTGTCCGATCTGGGCCGCTACGACCGCTCGGAACGTTGGGCGGGGCTGCTGCAAGGGCTTTTGCCGCAGTGGCATGTGATCGAAGAGGGCCATCCCGGCCGCACGACTTTGCATGACGACCCGATCGAGGGGCCGCATCGCAATGGGTTGAAGGTGCTCCCGGCTTTGCTCGATTCGCATCGGCCGCTGGATCTGGTGGTGATCATGCTGGGCACCAATGATCTCAAAGAACGTTTCAGCGTCAATGCCGGTGATATCGCGCTGTCGGTGGGGCGGTTGGTGCAAGAAATCCGCGGCAGCGTGGCCGGGCCCGAGGGGACCGCGCCGCAGGTGCTGGTGATCGCGCCGCCGCCGATCATTGAGACCGGCTGTTTGGCCGAGATTTTCGCGGGAGGGGCGGCGAAATCGCACCAACTGGCCAAGCGGATGCAGGCCATGGCCGCGCGGGAAGGGGTGGCCTTCCTTGACGCCGGTAATTTGGTCGAGGTGAGCCCGATCGACGGCATCCATTACGGCCCCGAGGCCAATCCGGTTTTGGCCGAAGCCATTGCCGAAGCGATCACCCGGCATTTTCCCTAACAGATTAGGCGCTGCCTAATCATAGCTGCGCCAATCCATCCTTTTTTCCGAATGTGTCCTCCGGCAGGCTGTCGGTAAACCGCAGCCCCGCCGGAGAGATTTTATGGCCCATAAGCGCCATCGCAAGTTTAACACCAAAGACACTTACCCTGAGCAAAAGCTGGACAATGATCTGGCCCAAGCCGTGGTGGCGCGCGGCACCACGATTTTCTTGCGCGGCCAATGCCCGCAGAATCTGGATGATTCCAAAGACATCGGCAGTCATGACCCGGTGGAGCAGACCCATAAGGTGATGCAAAATATTCAGCAGCTGATCGAGGAATGCGGCGGCAAGATGGAGCATCTGTGCAAGGTGGTGGTCTATCTCACCGATGTGCGCCACCGCGAGGCGGTTTATCGCACCATGGGCGAATATATCAAAGGCGTGCATCCGGTCTCGACGGGGGTGGTGGTGACGGCTTTGGCGCGTCCGAGCTGGCTGGTGGAGATCGATGCCACTGCGGTGATCCCGGATTGACCTTAAGTTGGGGGGCTAGCCCCCCAAACCCCCCAGAGTATTTAGATCAAGATGAAAGGGCTTTCGCCTTGAGGGAAATACTCCACGGGGGTCCGGGGGTGTGAAACCCCCGGCGCCTGCCAGAAGGAGCTGTGTATGACCTTTTCTCTCCTCGCCCGCTGCCCAGAGACCGGGGCTTTTGGGATGGTGATTTCATCCTCGTCTCCGGCCGTGGCGGCGCGTTGTGCCTATGCCCGCGCTGGGGTGGGGGTGGCGGCGACGCAGAATATCACCGATCCAAGCCTTGGCCCGCGGCTTTTGGATCTGATGGAGGCCGGGGTCTCGGCTGCGGAGGCGATGGCGCAGGTCGTGGCTGAGGCGCCTTTTATTGAGTATCGCCAATTGCTTTGCGTCGATCGCCAAGGCCGGGTGGCAAGCCATTCGGGGGCGAAGACCCTTGGCGTTTGGGCTTTGGCCGAAGGGCAGGGGGCGGTCGCGGGCGGCAACCTCTTGGCCCAAAAAGGTGTGCCGGCGGCGATGCTGGCGGGCTATGAAGCGGCTTCGGGCAGCTTCGGCGACCGGCTTATCGCTTCTTTGCAGGCAGGTGCTGCGGCGGGTGGTGAGGCGGGGCCGGTGCATTCGGCGGGGCTTTTGATCGTTGATCGTGAAAGCTGGCCGGTGGCTTGGCTGCGGCAAGACTGGTCGGAAGAGGCGCGGCCGATTGAGGAGTTGACCCGCGCTTGGCAGGTCTATCAGCCGCAGATGGCGGCCTATATCCAACGTGCCAAGGATCCCGAATGGGCGCCCTCGTACGGCGTGCCCGGCAACGAATAGGCTTTTCCGACGCCAAGGCGCGCGCTAGCTTAGGCCATGTCTTTGCGCTTTACCCTTCGTCAGTTGGAATATCTGGTCGCCGTTGGCGAAACCGGCTCAATCGCGGCGGCGGCAGAGCGGGTGAATGTTTCCTCTCCGTCAATCTCGGCCGCGATTTCGCAATTGGAACAAGCCTTTGGCTTGCAGCTTTTCGTGCGCCGCCATGCGCAGGGGCTGTCCTTGACCCAAGGTGGGCGCCAGTTTGTGGATGAGGCGCGGGACGTTCTGACGGCGGCGGGGCGGCTTAATGATCTGGCCAATGCGATCACGGGCGAGGTGCGTGGCCCCCTTTCGGTGGGCTGCCTTGTCACCTTTGCCCAGCTGATTTTGCCGCGGCTGCGGCGGTCTTTTGTCACCCGCCACCCCTTGGTTGAATTCTCCCAATATGAGCGGCATCAGGCGGAGATTATCGAAGGCATCCGTCAGGCAAGGCTGGATGTGGCCTTGACCTATAACCTTGATATTCCTGCGGATCTTGAGTTTGTGCCGCTGCTGAAGCTGGCGCCTTATGCGCTTTTTGCCCCCGATCATCCGCTGGCAGGGCGCGATCATGTCACGCCGCAGGACCTTGCGCCGCATCCGATGGTGCTGCTGGATCTGCCCTTTTCCACTGATTACTTCCTTGAGATGTTTCGCGCGCATGGCTTGCGCCCGAATGTGGTGGAGCGGACGCGGGATATGGGGGTGATGCGGGCGATGGTGGCCAATGGCTTTGGCTATGGGGTTGCCAATATCCAGCCGCATTCCGCGCATGCGCCGGATGGCCAGCCGGTGGTGCATGTGCCTTTGCGGCAGGGCGATGCGCTGAAGCTGGGGCTTTTGCTGGCCGAAGGCGCGACCTCGGCCCTGACGATCCGGGCTTTTATTGAGCATTGCCATGAAGTTGTGGCGACACAACTTCTGCCCAAGGGACAGGCGTGATGCGGGCTTTGATCGTGGCGCATGGCCAGCCCTCGGATCCCGGGCCTGCGGCGCGGGCGCTGGAGGCTTTGGCGGGGCGCGTCGCGGTTGACTTACCGGGCTGGCAGGTGGCGGCGGCGACTTTGGCCGAGCCGGGGCGTTTGGCCGAGACCGCAAAGGGCGAGGGGCTGCTCTTTCCGCTCTTCATGGCCTCGGGCTGGTTCACCCGAAAGGCGATTCCAGCGCGGCTGGCCGAGGCGGGTGCGGGGGATTGGCAGATGTTGACGCCTTTGGGCGAAATGCAGTCTTTCCAAGACCTTGCCGTGACGGTGGCGCGGGAATCCGGGGCGGCGCGGCTGGTGCTTGCCGCACATGGCTCGGGCAAAGCGCCGGAGCCTGCAGCGATTGCAGACCATGTGGCGGGCCGGATCTCGGCTGAGGCTGGGATTGCCGCCGAGGCCCGTTTTATCGACCACCGGCCGCAACTGCTTGAGGCCACTGGCTATGGCCCTGACAGTGCCTGCCTGCCATATTTCGCCATGTCGGGCGAGCATGTGGAACGCGACATTCCAGACGCGCTGGCCCGTGCCGGTTTTCAGGGCCGTATCCTGCCCGCTTTGGGCTTGGATGTGCGGGTGCCGGGGCTGATTGCGGCGGCTTTGCGGGCCGCCTTGTAAGGCCGCCCGCAGGTTTTGTGGCTTAGACGGTGTGCAGATAAAGGTCGAAATCGACCTCAGACACGGTGCGCATCACGCGGCCATATTCGGCGGCCTTGATCGCGGTGAAGGTGCGGTGCATATCCTCGCCCAAGGCGTCCTTCAGGAAGTCCGAACGCTTTGCCGCCTCAATCGCCGAGCGCCAATCAGAGGGCATGGCGCTGGTCTCAGCGCTTTCGGCATAGGCATTTCCGGTGGTCTCGGGCCCGGGATTTGTCTTCTCATTCATGCCCTTACGGATACCCGCCAGCACGGTTGCGGCCACCAGATAGGGGTTGGCATCCACCCCTGCCGGGCGGTGCTCAATCCGCCGCGCCTTGATATCACCCGCCGGGATCCGCAGGGCCACCGAGCGGTTGTTCACCCCCCAACTGGGCGAGACCGGCGCGTAGCTTTGCGAGGCGAAACGGCGCCAAGAATTGGCATGCGGGGCGAAGACCAGCATGGATTCCGCCATGGTCTCCTTAAGGCCACCCAGCGCGTGCAGGATGGTCGGGTTCCAATCGCCCTCAACCGCCTCGATGAAAACGTTTTCGCCCGATTTATTCAGCATCGAGACGTGGAAATGCATGCCGGAACCGGCGTAGTTCTCATTCGGTTTCGCCATGAAGCAGGCGGTGACGCCATGGGCGCGGGCCTGTGCGCGGACGATCCGCTTTAGCCGGATCAGGTCATCGGCGGCCTGCATCACATCTTTGCGGTAGTTCAGCGTCAGCTCATATTGGCCGGGGGCATATTCCTCGATCAAGGTCTCGGCGGTGATGCCGGCCTTCTTGGCGCCTGCGTAAATATCTGAGAACAAAGGCAACATTCCGTGGAGATGGTCCACGGAATAGACCTCGGTCTTGTTGCTTTTGCGCCCGTCCAGCACGTCGCGGGCGGGCTGCATTTTGCCGTCCGGCCCGCGTTCATTGTCGAGAAGGAAGAACTCAAGCTCAAAGGCGCCGGCGGGGTGTAGGCCCTCGGCGGCAAGCGCGTCGACTTGGCGCTGGAGGGCGTGGCGCGGGTCCGAGGTCATGCGGGCGCCGTCGAGCGTGTACATCGACATGAAAACCTCGCCGCGCGGCGGGTTGGTGCCATGCAGTGGCACCAGCGTGCCGGGGATCGGCCAGGCGCGCAGATCGCCGTCGCCTTGGTCCCAGATGAGGCCGGTTTCATGCACATCCTCGCCGCAGATATCGAGGCCGAGGATCGAGATTGGCAGGTGGCGACCGGATTTGTAAAAGCTGAGAAGCTCATGCCGGCGGATGATTTTGCCGCGACCTATGCCATTGGCATCATGGAGAATAATGTCGAAAGCCTCGATCTCGGGATGGGCTTCGAGAAAGGCCTCGGCTTCGGCGAGGGTCGAACCGGAAGGGCTAAGTTGGGTCATGGCTTGGGTCATCTTTAACTGAAAAGCTGCGTCAAGATCGCATCGAAATTGCGGATCAGGCGGTTGATTTGGGCGGGGCTGGTGACGGGGCTGACCAGCATCATATTGTGGAAGGGCGCGATCAGGCTGCCGCGGTTGATGAGGCCGGTGTGGAGGGCGGCTTCCAACTGCGGTTGGTGGGCATGGGCGGCCTCGGACCCGTTGGTCAGGGGGCCGGGGGCGCAGATGAATTCCACCCGCGCGCCAACGCGCACAACATGCCACGGCGCGCCATGTTTGGCGATGGATTTAGAAAGGCCGGCTGCGAGAGCCTTGGCACCTTTTTCCATATGGTTGTAGGCCTTAGCGGTCATCACCTCGGCCAGATTGGCCTTGAGGGCGGCAAATTGCAAAGGGTTGGCCGAGAGCGTGGTGCCCATGCCGGAATGGCCCGCAGGGCGGTTGGCATTGGCCTTTGCATAGGCTTCGGCGGTGGGGGCGGTGAGGCCCCAGACGGCGGTGGGCAGACCGCCTGCAACGCATTTGCCGACCACGAAAATATCGGGCTGAAGCCCATGCGTGGCGGTGTAGCCGCCAAGGCCGGAGGACAGGGTATGCGTCTCATCGATGATGAGTAAGGCATTGTATTTGCGGGTAAGTTCCCGCAGGCCCTGATGGAAGCCGGGGGTGGGGAGGACCATGCAGGAATTGGTCATCACCGGCTCGGTCAGTATGGCGGCGATTTGGCCGGTTTGGAGGGCGGCCTCAACGGCGGTTAAGTCGTTGAATTCGACGCAAATTGCCGATTGGCTGAGGTCCGCGAATTGGCCCATGAGGCCGGGGCGCGCGATGGTGCGGCCTTGGTCAAGCGTGACCATCGCCTCATCCACGGTGCCGTGGTAACAGCCGTTGAAAACCAAGACCTTAGGGCGGTTGGTGATCGCGCGAGCCACCCGCAAGGCGAAGCGGTTGGCATCGGTGGCGGTGGTGGCGATCTGCCATTTGAAGGCGCCGAAACGCTCGGTCAGCAGGGCGCCTGCCTCCAGCGCGGCCTCGGTCGGCAGCATATAGGTGAGGCCCTTGGTGGCCTGATCGCGGATCGCTTTTGCCACCGGCGCGGGCGAATGGCCGAACATCGAGCCGGTATCACCCAGACAGAAATCGTCCAAGCGATGCCCGTCGATATCTTGAATTACCGAGCCTTTTGCGTGGCTTACCAGCGGCAGATGCGGCATCGGCCAATCGGCCATCCAGTGCATCGGCACGCCGGAAAGGTAATGCCCGGCGCCGTTTCTAAGGGCCTCGGCGGCTTTGGGGCGGGCGCGTGCATAGGCCTTGGCCTCCGCTTCGGCGAAGGCGGCAAGACGGTCCTTGTGGACCCCGGCGATACACGCGGCGCTGCTGTCGGCGGACATGGGGGATTCCTTGCTGCGCCGGCATATTGCCGCAAGATTTGATCAAATTGCAAGGGGCGGGGTGGGGGCGTTTTTTCGCAAGGTGTTTGTGTTGTGAAAATGGCGTCGGGTGCGGGTCGTTAAGCCGCTGGGATTGTGTGAAAAACCACGTCTGGTTTTGGTCTGGCTTACGTCTGATTTGCGTATGGCTTTGGTATGGCAACCGGGCGGGTCGGCTTTGTTAAGGTTTCCCGGTTTGGCAGCGGTCAACAGCCGCACCAGCGGCCTCGGCCACCGCCTGACAGCGGTCAGGCGATGGCGTTGAACTGGGGTAAAGGGGGAGGGGCCTTAGACCCAGCGCCCCTCAAAATCCTCGGGCACCAAGAGGCTGTCCCGGCCGAAGTCGCGCAGGTTCCGCTCGCCGCAGAGCGCCATCGAGATGTCGAGCTCTTTGGCGATCACTTCGAGCGCTTTGGTGACGCCCGCCTCGCCCATCGCGCCAAGCCCGTGCAGATAGGCGCGGCCGATCATCGTGCCGGTGGCGCCCATGCCCATCGCCTTCAACACGTCTTGGCCCGAGCGGATGCCGGAATCGAGCCAGATCTCGGTCTTGCCGCCGACGGCGCGGACGATCGAGGGCAGCACGCGGATCGAGCTGAGCGCACCATCAAGCTGCCGTCCGCCGTGGTTCGAGACCACGATCGCATCGGCGCCGACATCAACGGCCTTCTGCGCATCCTCGGCGTCGAGCACGCCTTTGAGGATCAGCTTGCCGCCCCATTGGTCGCGGATCCGGGCGACTTTCGACCAATCAAGCTTGGGGTCAAACTGCTCATTGGTCCAGACCGCGAGGTCCGCCAGATCGGTGACGCCCTTCACATGGCCAACGATATTGCGGAACTGCCGGCGCGGCGTGCGCGCCATTGCCATCGCCCAACGCGGCTTCGTCGCGATGTTGAGGATATTGGGCAAGGTCGGGCGCGGCGGTGAGGTGAGGCCGTTCTTCAGGTCATTGTGGCGTTGGCCCAAAACTTGCAGATCCAGCGTCACCACCAAAGCGGAGCAACCGGCGCGCTTGGCGCGCTCGATGATCGCATCGACGAAATCCTCGTCGCGCATCACATAAAGCTGGAACCAAAAGCCGGGGCCGGCGTGCTCGGCCACATCCTCGATCGAGCAGATCGACATGGTGGAAAGCGTGAAGGGCACGCGGAAACGCGCGGCGGCGCGGGCGGCAAGGATCTCACCATCGGGGAATTGCATGCCGCAGCTGCCGACGGGGGCAAGGGCAACGGGCATGGCGACCTTTTCGCCCAGCATCTGGCCCGAGATATCGCGGCCGCTCAGGTCGCGGGCAACGCGCTGGCGCAGGCGGATCTTGCTGAAATCGCTGCTGTTCTCGCGGAAGGTTTGCTCGGTGTAGCTGCCGGAATAGCAGTATTCCCAGAACATTTTCGGGGTGCGCTTACGGTGCAAATGTTTGAGGTCGTCGATGCAGGTAATGACGGTCATTTTGTAATTCCAAAGCTCTCGGAAGGTTTACGAAGGCTTGGGTGAAAAGGCAAATCCTGACTTTCCAGCCTTGTATTTTCCATGTATGCAAGAAGGGGGTTTGGGGCAGTCCCTTCGGCCGCTGCGCCGCGCCTTGCCCCGCCCGTATTCCTGTAACAATGGAGCAGAGCCCATGACTTTCGTGCCGCATGGACGCCATCTGATCGCCGGAGACTGGGTCTCCAATGCCGAGACTTTCCCCAATGCGCCGGTGAGCGGGGAGCCGATGCTGTTCTCGGTTGGCACTGTGGCGCATGTGGATGCGGCTTGTGCGGCGGCTGAGGTGGCTTTTGCAGAATATTCCGCAAAGTCACGCGAAGAGCGGGCTTTGTTCTTGGAGGCGATTGCGGAAGAGATCGAGGCGCGGGCGGCTGCGGTCACCGAGATTGGCACGCTGGAAAGCGGTTTGCCGCAGGGCCGTTTGGAGGGCGAGCGGGGCCGGACCACGGGTCAGCTGCGGCTCTTCGCAAGCCATATCCGTGACGGCGCTTTCCTCGATCGCCGCACCGATGTGGCCTTGCCCGAGCGTCAGCCGGCGCCGCGCCCGGAAATCCGGCTGATGCAGCTGCCGGTCGGTCCGGTGGCGGTCTTTGGCGCCTCGAACTTCCCGCTGGCGTTTTCCACCGCGGGTGGCGACACGGCGGCGGCTTTGGCCGCGGGTTGCCCGGTTGTGGTGAAGGGCCATTCGGCGCATCCCGGCACTGGCGAGATCATTGCCGAGGCGGTGAAGGCGGCTGTGGAAAAGACCGGCATGCCGAAGGGCGTCTTCAGCCTGATCCAAGGCGGCAATCGTCAGGTGGGTGAGGCTTTGGTCAAGCATCCGGCGATCAAAGCGGTGGGCTTCACCGGATCGCTGGCGGGCGGCCGTGCGCTCTTTAACCTTTGCGCCCAGCGTCCCAATCCGATCCCGTTCTTTGGCGAGTTGGGCTCGGTCAACCCGATGTTCCTGATGCCGGCCGCTTTGGAAGCGCGCGGTGAGGCTTTGGCCAAGGGCTGGGCGGGTTCGCTGACCATGGGTGCGGGGCAGTTCTGCACCAATCCCGGTATTGCGGTGGTGATCGACAGCCCGGCGGGCCGCGCTTTCCACGACCAAGCGCGTGAGGCTGTGGCTCCGATCGCGGCGCAGGTCATGCTGACCGATGGCATCGCCAGCGCTTACCGCCAGGGCAAAGAGCGGATCGCGGCGGCTTCGGGCGTGCAGACTTTGGTTTCGACGGTCAGCGAGAACCGTCAGGCCTTGCCGAACCTTTTCGCGGTTTCGGGCGATGATTGGCTGGCGAACCATGCTTTGGGCGAAGAGGTCTTCGGGCCTTTGGGTCTGATCGTCACCGTGCGTGATTTCGCGCAGATGCTTGAGGTCGCGAATGCCTTGGAAGGTCAGCTGACCTGCACCTTGCATGTCGATGCGGGGGATAAGGCTGAAGCGGCGCAACTGCTGCCGGTTCTGGCGCATAAAGCGGGCCGGATCTTGGCCAATGGCTTCCCGACCGGCGTGGAAGTCTCAGAAGCGATGGTGCATGGCGGGCCTTACCCGGCAAGCACGAATTTTGGCGCCACCTCGGTCGGCACCATGTCGATCCGCCGCTTCCTTCGGCCGGTGAGCTTCCAGAACATCCCGGTGGAGCTGCTGCCGGAAGATCTGCGCTAATCGGCTGATCTCAATAGGAAAGGGCGGGCCAATGGCCCGCCCTTTTTGCATTGCGGAAGCTAAAGGATCAGGCGGCGTGCGCGCCTGCGGCAAGGGCTTTGACCTTCGCCAAAACCTCGGCCACGGGTTGGCCTTCACCAATCGCTTTCACGATCGCCGAGCCCACAACGCAGCCATCGGCCACCGAGGCGATGCCCTGCGCGGCCTCGGGCGTGTTGATGCCAAAGCCGACGATGACCGGCAGATCGGTGGCGGCTTTGATCCGCGCGACTTCCGGCGCCACATCGGCGGGCTTGGCGGCGGCGGCGCCGGTGATCCCGGTGATCGAGACGTAATAAACGAAGCCAGAGGTGTTTTGCAGCACTTTGGGCAGGCGCTTGCCATCGGTCGTGGGCGTCGCCAGACGGATGAAGTTCAGGCCCGCGGCTTGGGCCGGAATGCAAAGCTCGGAATCTTCCTCGGGCGGCAGGTCGACGATGATGAGGCCATCGATGCCAGCCTCTTTCGCCTCGGTCAGGAAGCGGTCAACGCCGCGCGAATAGATCGGGTTGTAATAGCCCATGAGCACGATCGGCGTGGTGCTGTTGCTGGCGCGGAAGCTGCGCGCCATGCCAAGCACGCGGTCCATCGTCATGCCGTGATCCAGCGCGCGTTGTCCGGCAAGTTGGATCGTCGGGCCATCGGCCATCGGATCGGTGAAGGGCAGGCCAAGCTCGATGATATCGACGCCGGCTTCGGGCAGGCCTTTCATCACCTCAAGCGAGACCGCCTCATCCGGGTCGCCGGCCATGATATAGGCAACAAAGGCCTTTTTGCCTTCGGATTTCAGCCGGGCGAAGGTGTCGTCGATCCGGGTCATGACGGGCTCCTGCATCTGTTTGATCAGCGGTTTGCACAAGCGGGCGCGGAAAAGCAATGCCAAGGCGTGCGGGGGCATCGGCCTTAACCGCTTCTTAAGCGTTTTCGTGCCCTGATGGGCAAAAGCAGGGCTGGAGGAGAAGATGCGTTTACTGGCGCTGATACTTTTGGCGGTGACCTTGCCCACTGCGGTATTGGCACTGGACGGTCGGGTGATTGGCCTTGGCGGGACCGATACCGTCTTTGTTTGGCGAAATGCGGATGCGCATAGTGAAGCGATGCAGCTGATCCAAGCCGGTGTGCACCAAAGCAACCCCGCGCTGCTGCTGACGCTTTTGGCTTGTATGGTGCCTTCGGGGACCAAGGCGATCATCACCGATGCTGGCTTTGCCACCCATGATATCCTCATCACCAGCGGCGAGCAGTCTGGCTGTCGTGGCAATATCCCAATGGAGAGTTGGGATTAGCCGCGCGCGCAGCGGGGCTTCGGGCCTTTCTGTGCGCTGGTTTGCCACCGATCTTGATCCTTTGACCTCACACCCTTAGAAGCGGCCTGTTCGATGGCGCGGCGCCAATGGAGGGCAGCATGGGTTTCAAGATGGGCATCGTAGGGCTGCCGAATGTGGGCAAGTCCACCCTCTTCAATGCGTTGACGCGGACCGCGGCGGCGCAGGCGGCCAACTTCCCCTTCTGCACCATTGAGCCCAATGTCGGCGAAGTGGCGGTGCCCGATGCGCGGCTGGATGTTTTGGCGGGGATTGCTGGCTCGAAGCAGATCCTGCCGACGCGGATGACTTTCGTTGATATCGCGGGCCTGGTGCGCGGCGCTTCGAAAGGCGAAGGCTTGGGCAACCAGTTCTTGGCCAATATCCGCGAATGCGATGCGATTGCCCATGTGCTGCGCTGCTTTGAAGACGGCGATATCACCCATGTGGAAGGCCGGATTGACCCGGTCGCCGATGCTGAGACCATCGAGACCGAACTGATGCTGGCCGATCTCGAATCGATCGAGCGGCGGCGGGCCAACCTGGCGCGCAAGCTGAAGGGCGGCGACAAGGAGAGCCTGGATCAGGACCGGCTTTTGGCCTTGGCTCAAACCGCGCTGAACGAAGGTCGTCCGGCGCGGACGCTGGCGATCTCGGCCGATGACCGCCGCACTTGGGACCTGTTGCAGCTTTTGACCTCGAAACCGGTGCTTTACGTTTGCAACGTGGAAGAAAGCGCTGCGGCGACGGGCAATTCGCAATCGGCCCGCGTGGCAGAGATGGCGGCCAAGCAGGGCGCAGGCTCGGTGGTGATCTCGGCCCGGATCGAGGAAGAGCTGGCGCAGCTGCCTGCGGAAGATGCCGGGATTTTCCTTGAAGAGATGGGGCTGCAAGAGGCGGGCCTCGACCGGCTGATCAAGGCGGGTTATGCGCTTTTGGGCCTGCAGACCTATTTCACCGTGGGCCCGAAAGAGGCGCGCGCTTGGACCATCTTGAAGGGCACCTTGGCTCCGCAAGCCGCCGGCGTGATCCACGGCGATTTCGAGAAGGGCTTTATCCGCGCCGAAACCGTTGCCTATGACGACTATGTCGCGGGCAAAGGCGAAGCGGGCGCGAAAGAGGCGGGGAAATTCCGTGTCGAGGGCAAGACTTACGAGGTGAAGGACGGCGACGTTCTGCACTTCTTGTTCAACGCCTGATCCCGATTGAGACCTTCGGGCCTGCCGATTGGCGGGCCTGAATTCCTTGAACGCCGCAGTGTCATCCTTGCGCGCAAGCACCAACGACCACCGCAAATTCATCGCTTTGAAAAGCTTTGCTCAATCGCGATGAAAAGCCCTTGTCACTCCGCCACTTGGCCCATATACGAGCAGGCGGAGCTGTGGCCGAGTGGTCGAAGGCACACCCCTGCTAAGGGTGCAGGCCCGGAAGGGTCTCGAGGGTTCGAATCCCTTCGGCTCCGCCATTACCCCTTGATTTGATTGAACGTTTGCTTGGCGCAGATGCCCGCCAATGCGTCGCCTGATACGGGGCGCCAGGATACAACCGGTGGCAGCAACAGCTGTCCGCTCACTGCCTTGTCAGGAGCGGCTGGAAGAATCTCCGGTTGGCCAGTCTGTGTGAAGAGCCTGGAGCTGCAGCCTTCAAGCGAGCCACTCCCCAGACATCTTTGGCGACGGCCAGCTCCGCGATCTTGGCGGGCGTCGACGGGACCGGCTCCTCCGCTGGGTCAACAGCAGGTCAATGCTGCGCAAAATTTGGCAGGGGTCCTTAGCTTCATGGCATGGTTGTCTCGCAGGCCGGAATGTCTACTTCCGCATTGTTCGCAGCATGCGTTGAAGAATCTTGGCCCCCACTTCCGCAAGATCAAACGCCCCCTTCGTGTTCAGCCACTGGTTTAGGAGCCCGTTCAATAGGCTGGCGAGCATCAAGGCGGCCTCTTCTGGTGCCAGATCCTCGCTGAGGATGCCCGTCGCATCGGCACGCTTCGCCAAATGCAACATCACATTCCAAGCCTCCATCGATTCTGGGTCAGATGCATCGACGGGCAGGGTGGATAGGATCTTATAGATCCGCTGCCGACTTTGGTCGCTGGCGAAAAGCGTCAAAAAGGCCAGAGCGCTGCGCTCAAAGACCACGAATACATCTTCGGTCGAAACGGCAAGTGCCTGTTCTGTAAGCTCATCTTGCGGAGGGCGGAACTTTACACGCAAGGCCTGAAGGACTTCGGTTTTATCCTTGAAATGCCAATATATTGCGCCACGCGTGACGCCCGCTTTGCGCGCGATCTGGTCCAAAGACGTGTTGGCGACGCCTTGGCGCGAAAAGAGATCCTCCGCAGCCAGCAGAATGCTCATGCGCGTTTTTTCAGCATCATCTTTACTACGTCGCATTCTTGTCTCCGTCGCTAAGATTTTACTTACATACAAACTTGAATGTATGTAAGTGCCAAGCCGTGCCACGCCGCAGGGTAGGCCAGTTTCAGATCAATTCGACAGTGTTCTTCCACTTCAACGGCGGGGGAGTCGCTTCGATTTCCGCGAACATAGTGAGAAGGCGAGAGAGAATGCCAAGCCATGAGGCCACCAAATGCCTGCCCCGCAGGCAGTTTCTGCTCGGGTCAGCCGCGCTTGCACTGGCTGGCTGTGCTCCGGCCTCAATGCGTGGTTTGGACGTGGATCCTGCCGCCAGCTTTGGAGAGGGGACGCCCGGCCGTCAGGCCGGCGATTGGTGGCTTGCTTTCCAAGAGCAGCAACTCTCGGCCCTGATCGCGCAGGGCCATGCGCGCAATTTGGATCTGGCGCAAGCGGTTGAGCAGATTCGCGCGGCTGAGGCAGGCGCTGGCATGGCCAGATCCGCTGACCTGCCGCAAATTGGAGCCACGGCGCAGGGCCAGCGCGGCGATGGCGATGGATCGGGCCGTATCTCTGAGACTTCGACGGCCGGGCTGAATGTCTCATGGGTCTTGGATATCTTCGGCGCCAACCGCAACGCCAAACGGGCAGCCGAAGCCCGCGTGGATGCCAGCCGCGCCGGTGCGGCGGCGACCAAGCTGATCATCGAAGGCGCGATTGCCGCGGCCTATGTGGATCTGCGGTTCTATCAAGCCAATCTCAGCCTCACCCGTCGCTCTTTGGAGAGCCGCCGCAAATCGTTGGAGCTGACCAAACGTCAGTTCGAATTTGGCGACGCGGCCAAACTCTCGGTCGTGCAAGCCGAACAATTGGTGGCCGAGGGCGAGGCGCAACTGCCGCAATATGAGGCAGGCGTGGATCAGGCGATCGCGCGGCTTGCCAATCTCACCGCGCAACGCAGCGCAGCGTTGCAAGGCACGCTGAAGACGTCAGGCGGGCAACCGCGGACGAAATTCAAAGCATCGGTCGGTGTGCCGGCCGAAGTGATCCGCGCGCGGCCCGATGTGCAGCTTGCCGAAAGCCTTTATCAGGCGGCGGCTTATGATGTAGGTGTGGCCAAAGCCGCGTTCTGGCCTTCGGTGCGGTTGGGCGGGTCGATCCTGCCGACCAACATTTCCGGTGGCGGCAATGTGAAGCCTTGGAGCCTTGGCCCCAGCATTGACCTGCCCATCTTCACCGCCGGAGCCAATCGCGCCAATCTGCGCGCGAAAGAGGCCAAGGCGGCTGAGGCGCATCTGGCTTGGCAAGCGGCGGTCTATGGCGCCATCGAAGAGGTTGAGGTTGCTCTGGCCTCTTATAACCGCGATGGCCGTGTCGTCAGCAGCCAGCAAAAACTGGTCGAAACCTCGCGCCAAGCGGTCGAGCTGGCTCAGGCCAATTTCTCGATCGGTGAAGGCGCCTTCATGGCCGTTTTGGACGCCGAGCGCAGCTATCTGGGGGCCCAGCAGGGCCTTGCTGCGGCGCAGCGGATGCGCGGGCTGAACTTCATCCAGCTTAGCCTTGCCACAGCTGGCGGCACGGCGATCTAACCTCATCCCCTCTCTTTGCGCCCCCCAGCCGATCGCCGGGGGGCGCCGTTTTTCCTATGAAACTAAGGCCCTCCATGTCCCTCTTCTCTGTCCCATCCGTCCGCATGAAACGGGCTTTTGCGCTGAGCACGGCCCTCTTGACCTCGCCCGCTTGGGCGCAAGCCCCCGGGGGCGAAGCACCGCCGACGCCGGTCACCGTGATCGAAGCTCAGGTTCAGGACCATGTTCTGACCACCCGTCTGCCCGGCCGGGTCAAAGTGGCTTTGGTGGCAGAGGTTCGCCCGCAAGTCTCGGGCCTGCTGCGCAACCGCCTTTTTGAAGAGGGCAGCACAGTCGAGGCCGGTCAGCCGCTTTATGAGATTGAGGACGACAGCTATCGCGCCGCGGTCGCCGCGGCTTCAGCCGCTGTAGCTCAGGCCAAGGCAAGCTTTGAGCTGGCAAAGACCGAAGAGCGCCGGGCTTTGGAACTCTTTGAAAATAACGCAGGCTCCGCCCAGAAACGCGACAGCGCCATTGCAAACCGGCAAGCCGCCGAAGCCGCCTTCATGGCCGCCGAGGCCCAGTTGCTGGCCGCCGAGATCAACCTTGATCGCACGGTCATTCGCGCGCCGATTGCTGGCGTGATCGGTCTGTCGGATGTCTCGGTTGGGGCGCTGTTGTCCGCCCAGCAGCCCGCCGCTTTGGCCACGATCCGCGATCTGAACAATGTGCATGTCGATGTCACCCAGTCAGCGGTGGATATCCTGCGCTGGAACGCCACGCTGGATCAGCTGGATGTCCGCACCTCTGGCGAAGCCACGCTGATCTTGGCCGATGGCTCTACCTATCCGGTGAAAGGCAAACTGGCGGCGGCCGAGCCCAAGGTGGAGCCGACGACGGGCATGGTCACCTTGCGGATGGCCTATCCCAACCCGGACCACATCCTTCTGCCGGGCATGTATGTCGAGGTCGATCTGCCGCAAGCCTTGGCGAATGACGCCGTGGCCGTGCCGCAAAACGCGGTGATGCGCGATCGCTCGGGTGGCACCTTCGTCTGGGTCGTGGATGCCGGCGCCGTCGCCGTGCGGCCGGTCGAGGTCGTCACCTCGGAGGGCAATCTGTGGATCCTGTCGTCGGGCCTGAAAGAAGGCGATCAGGTGATCACCTCTGGCTTCCAAAAGATCGGGCCGGGCGCTCCGGTCGCTGTGGTTCCGGCCGCTGCGGCGACGGGCCCGACGGCGACGGACGCAACGGCGACGGACACGACGGATGCGGCCCAAACCGAAAAGGCAGCTGAATAATGGCCCGCTTTTTCATTGACCGCCCCATCTTTGCATGGGTGATCGCGATCGTGATCATGGGCGTCGGCATTCTGTCGATCATGCGCCTGCCCGTGTCGCAATATCCGGCCATCGCCTCGCCTGCGGTGGTGATCAACGCGATGTATCCCGGCGCTTCGGCGGAAACTGTGGCCGATACCGTGGTGCAGGTGATTGAGAAGGAGATGACCGGGCTTGATGGCCTGCGGTATATCTCGTCCTCGACCACTTCGAACGGCACAGCCTCGATCACACTGACCTTCGAGCTTGGCACCGATCCCGACATTGCACAGGTGCAGGTGCAGAACAAATTGGCGCAAGCCGAGGCAGGACTGCCGCAGATCGTGGCCCGGCAAGGGGTGACCGTTCAAAAGTCGATGACCGGCTTTTTGATGGTGATCTCGCTGATTTCAGATGACGGCAGCATGACGGATGTCGCGCTTTCCGATTATCTCAGCTCTTACATGGTCGAGAATTTCTCGCGGCTGCCCGGCGTCGGTTCTGTTCAGGTGTTCGGCTCTGAATATGCCATGCGGATCTGGCTCGACCCGCAAAAACTCAAGTCCTATGACATGAGCCCCGGTCAGGTCATTGCCGCAGTGCAGGGCCAAAACGCCCAGATCTCTGCTGGTGCTTTCGGGGCGCAACCGGCGCCTGCCGGCCAGCTCT
Organism: Pseudogemmobacter lacusdianii; assembly: GCF_030848395.1. Lineage (GTDB taxonomy): Bacteria > Pseudomonadota > Alphaproteobacteria > Rhodobacterales > Rhodobacteraceae > Pseudogemmobacter > Pseudogemmobacter lacusdianii. Next base: position 101,426 of record NZ_JAVDBT010000005.1, read on the forward strand.
TGAATGCGACGATCAACGCGCAATCCTTGCTGAAGACGCCGGAAGATTTTGAACGGGTGGTTCTGCGCGCTGATGCCGATGGCGGTTTGGTGATGCTGCGGGATGTGGCCCGGGTCGAGCTTGGCGCCGAGATGTATGAGATCAAGTCGCTGTACAACGGCAAGCCCTCGACCGGTATGGCGATCATGCTGGCCTCGGGTGCCAATGCGCTTGAGACCTCAGAGAGGGTCAAAGAGACCTTGGCCGAGCTGGAGCCCTTCTTGCCGGAAGGCGTGAGCTATGTGATCCCCTTCGACACGACGCCTTTCGTCTCGATCTCGATTGAAGCCGTGGTCATGACGCTGATCGAAGCGATCGGCTTGGTCTTCTTCGTGATGCTGATCTTCCTGCACAACCTTCGCGCCACCTTGATCCCGACAATGGCAGTGCCAGTCGTGCTTTTGGGCACCTTCGGCGTGATGGCCTATTTCGGCTTTTCGATTAACACCCTCACCATGCTGGCGATGGTGCTGGCGATCGGGCTTTTGGTCGATGACGCCATCGTGGTGGTCGAGAACGTCGAGCGGATCATGGCGGAAGAGCATCTGCCGGCAAAAGAGGCCACCAAGAAGTCGATGGGCGAGATCACCGGCGCTTTGATCGGCATCGCCATGGTGTTGTCGGCGGTCTTCGTGCCAATGGCTTTCTTTGGCGGCTCAACCGGCGAGATCTACAAGCAGTTTGCGATCACCATCGTGGCCGCAATGGCGCTTTCGGTCATCGTGGCTTTGGTCTTCACGCCTGCGCTCTGCGCCACCATGCTGCGTCCTCATAGCGAGAAATCCCGTATCGCGACGCGCTATGCCAATTGGTTCGAGCCGAAGTTCACCCGCCTGACCAATGGCTATGGCGGCGTGGCAAAATGGGGCCTGAGCAATCCCGTTAAGATGCTTGGGATCTATGCCGCGCTCGTTTTTGGCATGGTGACGATGTACAACAGCACCCCGACCTCCTTCCTTCCCGAGGAAGACCAAGGCGTGTTGATGACGATCATCCAAGGCCCTTCGGGGGCGACGACCGAGCAGACCTTGGCCGTCACCAAGCAGGTTGAGCAATATTTCTTGCAAGCGGAAGGCGACAATGTGGAGTCGGTCTTCTCGGTTCTGGGCTTCTCCTTCTCGGGGCAAGGTCAGAACATGGCGATGATGTTCGTGAAGCTGAAAGACTGGAGCGTCAGGACCGCCTCTGAAGACGAAGCGAACGCCATCGCCATGCGCGCCTTTGGGCCGCTCTTCGGAGGCATGACAGAGGCCTTGGTCATTCCGATTGCGCCGCCTGCGGTGATGGAACTGGGCAACTCGAACGGCTTTGGGGGCTTTTTGCAGGCCCGCTCTGGCCAATCCCATGAAGAGCTGCTGAATGCGCGCAATATGCTTTTGGGCATGGCCGCGCAGAGCCCGCTTTTGCAAGGCGTGCGTCCCAATGGCGTGGAAGATGCGGCTCAACTGCGGCTGAACATCGACTGGGCCAAGGCCGGAGCCGTTGGCCTGACCGCCTCGGATGTTGGGCAGTTCCTCTCGACGGTTTGGGCCTCGTCTTACGTCAACGACTTCCTTTACGAAGGCCGGGTGAAGCGGGTTTATGTGCAGGGTGAACCTTGGGCCCGGACGACGCCAGAAGACTTTGCTTTGTGGCGTATCCCCAACAACCGCGGAGAATTCGTGGCCCTTTCCACCTTCGCGACACCAGAGTGGATCTATGGCCCGCAGCAAGTGAAGCGTTACGATGCGGCACCAGCAATGGAGATCCAAGGCACTCCTGCCGTCGGTGTCTCGACCGGTGAAGCTATGGCTGAGATGGAGCGTTTGGCGACACAATTGCCGCCGGGCTTCAGCTGGGTTTGGACAGGCCTGTCGCTGGAAGAGAAAGAGGCCGGCAATGGCGCGATCATGCTCTATGTCCTTGCGCTGGCGGCGGTCTTCCTTTGCCTTGCGGCTCTTTATGAAAGCTGGGCCATTCCGATCTCGGTCATTCTGGCGATGCCCGTGGGTGTCCTTGGGACTTTGATCGGGGCTTGGATCGGTGGGCAGGCCAATGGCGTCTACTTCCAAGTTGGGATGCTTACGGTGATTGGCCTGACGGGCAAGAACGGCATCATGATCGTCGAATTTGCCCGCGAGCGCATGTCGCAATTGGGAGAGGATGCGATTACCGCCGCCTATCAGGCTGCCAAATTGCGCTTCCGTCCGATCCTGATGACCTCGCTTGCCTTTGGTTTGGGCGTGGTGCCGCTGGTGCTGTCGTCAGGTGCAGGCGCAGGCGCGCGCCACGCCATCGGTTATGCAACGCTTTACGGGACGATCTCGGGCACCTTACTGGGCATCGTCTTCGTTCCGGTGTTCTTCGTGTTGGTGAACAAGTTGTTCAATAGAAACCGGAGCAAAGCCGAAATCGCGACGAGCTAAGCCCCCTTAGCTTACCGACGTTAACAAATGTTAGGCCCATGCCATGGCAATGGGCCTAACGAATCTCTGTTGTTGTAGGTTTTAGGGGCGCGGGCATCGCTCGGACCTGTCCGGATCGAAGAGCAGATCCTAAGTTGGCACGGCTAAGCTGCTGATAACTCAATCTACGAACAAATTTTCGGTGCACTGGATGGAGTTCCTGCCGATATCTTGGCAGGCTCCGCCGGAACCTCTGCTTGGGCAAGGCTACGGCCATGCCGCACGGGCGCCGCTCCTCTGAACATTCTAAGATCCCAATTTACGCGCGAGCGTATTTGTGAGCGTCACGATGTGCGGATCGTCGCTGCTCTCCTCGCAAAACTTTGCCCAACATTTGCGCTGCGCGATCGGGCAGGCTTTCGGCTCTGACAGCCCCTGTCGCTAGGTGAGCGCCTTTATGCGGCTTGCCCCGCGAGGCATCGGTCGCCTGCTTTTCAGACCAATCGGCGCGAGAACCTTCCTTGGGGCGCCTTGGCCAAGGCTCCACAAGGGGCTGTCGCAATCCGACAGATAAGGTCGCTTAAGGCTCGATCTGAGCGCGTTGCCTGTTGCTCATTGAGCTTGCCCGAGCCCCCTGAAGCAACAGCTGAGGGGAGGCTTGCAATGCATAACAGGGAGAAACCTATGAAACCGACTATCGCACCGCTTGCCCTTGCGCTGGGCCTTTCCGGTGTGGGCGGCATGGCTGCCGCCGAGGGCTGCGGCGAGATCACCATTGCCAGCATGAACTGGCAAAGTGCTGAACTGGCCGCTGCAGTAGATCAGTTCATCCTGAACAACGGCTTTGGCTGCGAGGCAGAGATCATCCAAGGCGACACCGTGCCGACCATCACCTCGATGGTGGAGAAGGGCGATCCGCAAATTGCTCCCGAAGGTTGGGTCGACCTGATTCCCGAAGTCGTGCAGGCGGGTCTGGCCGAAGGCAAGATTGTCGCCGGGGCTGAGATCCTGTCGGATGGCGCGGTCCAAGGCTGGTGGATCCCTAAATATCTGGCAGACGCCAATCCCCAGATCAAAACCATCGATGACCTGCTGAAGCATCCCGAGCTTTTCCCCGATCCCGAGGATGACTCCAAAGGCGCTGTGCACAACGGCCCGCAAGGCTGGGGCGGCACGGTCGTCACCGCACAGCTTTACAAAGCCTATGGCGCGGAAGCCGCTGGCTTTAATCTGGTCGACACCGGCTCTGCCGCGGGTCTCGACGGCTCGATCGCCCGCGCTTACGAGCGTCAAGAAGGCTGGGTCGGCTATTACTGGGCACCGACCGCGCTCTTGGGCAAGTATGAGATGGTCAAGCTTGAGCATGGCGCTGCGCTTGACGCGGAAGAGTGGAAGTCCTGCACCTCGAACGCCGAATGCGCAGAACCGAAGCCGAACGATTGGCCGAAAGATAAGGTGCAAACCGTTATCGCAAAGCCCTTTGCAGACAGCGCCCCGGCTGAGGTGATGGATTACCTCAACACGCGTGCCTGGACCAATGCCACCGTCAACGGCGTCATGGCTTGGATGACCGACAACCAAGCCACGGGTGAAGATGGTGCGCGCCACTTCCTGAAAGAGAATGAAGCTTTGTGGCAGGACTGGGTCTCGCCGGAAGTCGCGGAAAAAGTAAAAGCCGCGCTCTGACCTGCTCTTACCCTGCGGGCGGCCCCGTTTGGGGCCGCCCATTTTGTTTGCCACTGCCCGCACCTTGCGCCGGGCATCTTCCCGTTAGGACCTTTCGCCTATGAGCTGGCTCACCGATTTCCCGCAGATGGATGAAAACCATCTGCGAGATCTGAGAAAAACGATCGACGAAGCGTTTAGAAGCTTCACCCGCAGTTATGGTGACACGTTCGAAGCCATGTTTGAGCCGCTCCGCATCTTCATGGTGCAGGCCGAACGCTTCATGACACAGACACCCTGGCTCATCACGCTAGCGATCATTCTCGCGGTGGCTTGGCTGGGCAGCCGGAGCGTCAAAGCCGTTTTGGCCACCGCTGCGACCATGCTGCTCATCGGCTATCTGGGCATGTGGGACGATACGATGAAGACGCTGGCGATGATCTTCGTCTGCACGGTCATCTGTATCGTCATCGGCATTCCGCTTGGGATCGCGATGGCGCGGTGGAACCGCATGCAGGCGGTCATCAACCCTGTGCTGGATGTGATGCAGACCATGCCCAGCTTCGTCTATCTGATCCCTGTGGTGATGCTTTTGGGCATCGGCAAGGTGCCGGGTCTGATTGCGGTGGTGATCTATGCCATGCCGCCGGTGATCCGCCTGACCAATCTTGGCATCCGCCTTGTCGATAAGGAAATGCTGGAAGCCGCCGACGCCTTTGGCTCTTCGGATTGGCAAAAGCTGAAGAATGTGCAGCTGCCGCTGGCGCTGCCGACCATCATGGCTGGGATCAACCAGACGATCATGATGGCTCTGGCGATGGTGGTGATCGCCTCGATGATCGGCGTGCAGGGCCTTGGCCAGCCGGTGCTGCGGGCGATCTCGAACCAGTATTTCACCCTTGGGATGTTCAACGGCTTTGCCATTGTCGGTATCGCGATCATCTTTGACCGCGTCAGCCAAGCCTTCGGCAAGCGCCTGCAAAAGCATTCGGAGGTGAGCCATGGCTGATCAGATCGGTATTGAGATCCGCAACCTTTACAAGATCTTCGGCCCGCGTGCGGCCGAGCTGATGGAGAAGGTGCGCGCAGGCGCCACCAAGACAGAGCTCAACGAGCAGCATCACCATGTGCTGGGCCTTAACAACATCAACATGTCGATGGCCGCGGGCCAGATCCATGTCATCATGGGGTTGTCCGGCTCGGGCAAATCCACGCTGATCCGCCACATCAACCGCCTGATCGACCCCACTGCCGGTGAGGTGATGGTGGGGGGTGAGAATGTGGTGGGGATGTCGAAAGAGGCATTGCGCGAATTCCGTCGCCACCAGACCGCAATGGTGTTCCAAAAATTCGCGCTGCTGCCCAACCGCACCGTGCTGGAAAACACCTATTACGGGCTGGAGATCCAAGGCGTCCCGCATGCGAAACGCGTCGATGCGGCGATGCGCTGGATCGAACGGGTGGGGCTGAAGGGCTTTGAGAAGAAATATCCCAACCAGCTTTCGGGCGGGATGCAGCAGCGCGTTGGCCTTGCGCGCGCCCTTTCGAATGACGCGCCGATCTTGCTGATGGATGAGGCTTATTCCGCACTCGATCCGCTGATCCGGGTCGATATGCAGACCGTCCTGCTCGATCTGCAAAAAGAGATCCGCAAGACCGTGGTCTTCATCACCCATGACCTTGATGAGGCTTTGCGGCTGGGCGACAGCATCGCCATCCTGCGCGATGGCGAGATTATCCAGCAAGGCACCAGCCAAGACATCGTTCTGCGTCCGGCCGATGCCTATATCGAGAACTTCGTGCGTGAAGTGAACCGGGGCCGCGTCATTCGTGCCGATGCGGCAATGGCTGCGCTGAACGGTGCCGAGCCGCCTGCGGGTCGCGTGTCCGGCTCGAACACCTTGGATGATGCAGGACGGATCATGGTGCAGAACGGGATGACACGTCTGGCGGTGATCGATGATCACTCCGGCCAGCCGGTCGGTGTGCTGACGATGGAGGCGATCATGGCCGCCATCACCCGGCACAATGCCGCCGCTTAAGCCGATTGATCTGATGCTTGTTGTGAAAAGGGCCAGAGGGGAAACCTCTGGCCCTTTTGCTTAGGCTTCGGTCTCTGCCGGTTCCTCGCGCATTTTGCGGAAATGCGAAAAACGGTGAGGCGAGACGCCAAATTTCTTGCGAAAGCTTTTCGAGAAATGGGAGCTGGATTGATAGCCGCAGGCGATCGCGGTCTCGAGCACACTCAGATCGGTCTCAGCCAAAAGCGCCCGCCCATTCTGCAGCCGCAGATTGTTTAGGTATTGCAGCGGTGTCACGCCAAGATTGCCTTTAAACAAACGTTCAATCTGCCGCCGCGACACGCCCACATGATCGGCGCAATCATCGATGCTGAAGGGCTCTTCGATATGCTCTTCAAGATAAGTGACCGCTTTGGCCAGATGCCGGTTGCGGGTGCCCAAACGGGAACTGAGCGAGGTGGTTTGCTCATCCGCCTCATCCCTGCGTCGGGACAGAAGGCACATATTCATCACCGCTTGGCTGAGCTCTCCGCCGAAATGTTCGTCCACGATCCTTAAGACGAGGTCGGCCGCAGCCACCCCACCGGCACAGGTGACGATGCGATCGTCGACACTGAAGACCTGCCATTCCGGCGTCAGATCTGGGAAAACTTCGGTGAAGCTGCGGATGTTCTCCCAATGCAGGGTGAACCGCCGCCCATCCAAAATCCCGGCCCGTGCCAAAGCATAGGCCCCGGTGCAAAGCCCGCCCACGGTGCGTCCATGCCGCCACTGGGCCCGGATCCAATCGCTTAAGGTCGAACTGCAGGCCAATTCTGGCTCGACGCCGCCACAGACCAAAACATAGCCCGGCGCTGCGTGATTGGGCAGGGCAGCATCTGGCACGAGCGAAAGCCCGTTTGAGCAGCGCACCGGCTTGCCATCCGCACTATAGACGTTCCAGCGAAACAGCACCTGGCCCGCCAGTTGGTTCGCCACCCGCAACGGCTCAATCGCCGAGGTGAAGGCCAGCATGGTAAACTGATGCATCAGCACGAAGGAAACGTTGATCGGTTCCTTGGGCGCTTGGAGCGAGATATGGGCAATTCCCCGTGCCACATAGCGGCGATCACCGGCATCGATCACATTGGACATGGCGGACCCTTCCGTGGGAGAATTTCGACGGCGATATCCAATCGGCAGATGAGTGTCCATATCACTGCTGCGCTGGGTTTTAAGGTCTGTCTCGAGGGGGTTGCGAAGGGCGTTTATCGCCAGACTTTAAGGATTTATGGGGGCAAGCGGACGGGCCCAGAAATGCAGCGAGGCGACCGGGTTGGCTTGAGCCGCCTTGGGGGCCGATGGGTGGCAAAGGGCAGGGCCGAGAGCGCGGCCGACCGTCCTATCGGGGACGTGGCGGGCAGATCCCTTGATAGGCAGTGGCCAACCAATCGAGCAGGTGGCGCACCACGGGGCGCATGCCTTTCTTGCCCAAATGCACGGCATGAATGCGGCCAACGGGCGCGCGCAAATCCAGATCGACAGTGACCAAACGGCGGGCCTGCAGGTCATCTTCGACCAAGATGCGCGGCATCAGACGTTCACCAGCGGCCAAATCCCAGCGGTTGAACTGGAAGGCCGCAGTCGCCTGCGCGTCATCGCGGGGTGTATGGCGGTGTTGAGGGGCCCGCGCAGACGGCCTCGCCTTTGCATCTGTGGGACGTTTACCTGCAGGCTGGCGATGGTCACCGCATCGAACTGCCAGCAGGGCAGGCGGTGTCGGTTGCGCTTTTGAGTGGTGGCGCGGTGCTGAATGGCCTCCAAGAATTGGCAGGCCCTGAAACGGTGATCTTCACCACCGATGCAGGGCAGATCCAACTGGCCGCGACCGAAGATGCCCATTACCTCGTCTTGGCGGGAGAGCCGATTAAGGAGCCGATCGCAATGGGCGACCCCTTCGTGATGAACACCGAAGCCGAGTTGCGCGATGCCTATCAGGATTTTCGCATGGGCAAGCTCTGACGCCGCTGACCCTGCGCGTGGCGCGACCCTCCATCTGCGAGGGCATCCCGAAGCGAGCAGGGCGCGCTACCAATTGCCAAGGGGCATGAGATCACGGCCAGCCCGAGAGCAGGGGCTGGCTGCGTGACTTCTGCGCCAAAGCCCGTTTGATGCGGCATGATCCCTGTTGGGGCGGCGTCCCATCCCCGCGATAGGTTTCGGGGATGGAACGCGGCTTTTGGCGGGCACGGGCCTTTGTCCTGCCCGCCTGAGCTTAGGCCTGACGGGCCGCGAGCAGGTTGTCGAGCCAGTCGGGGTCCATTTCGGGGACCGAGGAGAGCAAAAGCTCGGTATAAGCGGCATGTGGTGGGGCAAAGATCTCGTCTTTGCTGCCTTGCTCAACCACACGGCCGTTTTGCATCACCACCACATGATCGGCGATGGCGCGCACAGTCGCGAGATCATGGGTGATGAAAAGATAGCCCAGCCCACGCTCGCGTTGCAGCCGGTCCAGGAGCCGCAAGATGCCTTCGGCGACGATTTGGTCAAGCGCGCTGGTCACCTCATCGCAGATGATCAAATCGGGTTCGGCTGCCAAGGCGCGGGCGATGCAGACGCGTTGTTTCTGACCGCCCGAAAGCTCGCTTGGCAGGCGGTTGATGAAAAGATCGGGGTCCAGCTCGATCTCGGTCAAAAGCTCGCGGATGCGGTCTTCCTTGGCGCGGCCGCGCAGGCCTAGGTAAAACTCCAGCGGCCGGCCCAGCACCTCACGGATGGTGTGGCGCGGGTTCAGCGCGGTGTCGGCGCTTTGGTGGATCATTTGCATGCGCTTCAGCATGCTGCGCGGGCGGTCACGGTTCTTGGCGGGCAGCATTTGGCCGTCGAACTTCACCAGCCCGGCGGTGGGCGGCAAAAGCCCCATTGCCACGCGTGCGGTGGTGGACTTGCCCGAGCCGCTTTCGCCGACCACGGCCACGGTTCTGCCGCGGTGCGCGGCGATGGTGACGCGGTCCAGCACTTTATGGGTGCCGTAAGAGGCATCGACGCCGGTGATCTCAAGCAGCGGCGGGCCTTCGGGGAGGGGCCCGCGCGGCGAGGCTTGGAACTCACGCACGGCCCAAAGCGATTTGGTATAGGCCTCTTTGGGATGGGCCAGCATCTCGCGGGCAGGGGCGTCTTCGACCTCTTCGCCCTTGAGCAAAACCTTGATGCGGTCGGCCATCTGGGCCACGACCGCAAGGTCATGGGTGATGTAGATTGCAGCCGAGCCGTGGTTGCGCACGATGTCGCGGATCGCGGCGAGAACCTCGATCTGGGTGGTGACGTCCAGCGCGGTGGTCGGTTCGTCAAAGATGATGAGGTCCGGCTTGCAGGCCATCGCCATCGCGGTCATCGCGCGCTGCAATTGCCCGCCCGAGATCTGGTGCGGGAAGCGAAAGCCGATCTGATCGGGGTCGGGCAGGCGCATCTCACTGTAAAGGCGTACGGCTTCCGCCTCGGCTTCGCTGCGCGACATGACGCCGTGTCGGATCGGGGCCTCGCAATGCTGTGCGATGATGCGCCAAGCCGGGTTGAAGGAGGCGGCCGAGGATTGCGCGACATAGGCGATGCGGCGGCCGCGCAGCTTGCGCAGCTCTTCCGTCGAAGCACCGACCAGCTCTTGCCCGTCAAAACGGATCGAACCGCTTGAGATGCGGCAGCCGGGGCGCACATGGCCCATTGCCGTCAGACCAAGGGTGGATTTCCCCGCGCCGCTTTCGCCGATCAGCCCCAGAACCTCGCCGCGGTGCAGATCAAGGCTGACGCCTTTGACGATCTCATTCCAGCCATTGCTGCCGCGGCCTTCGATGCGGAGGTCGCGGATTTCCAACAGTTTTTCCATGGTTCAGTCCTTCAATCCGCTGGAAAGGTGCAGCACCCAATCGACGACCAGATTGACCGAGACGGTCAGGATCGCGATGGCGGCCGCAGGCAGGAGCGGAGCCAGGCCGAAGGTTGCCGTTTGCCAGCTTGAGAAGTTGGCGAAGGAGATCAGGCGCGCACTTTCGCGCACCATCGAGCCCCAATCCGCTGTCGGCGGTTGCAACCCTAGACCAAGGAAGCTGAGGGCGGCGATAAAGAGAAAGACAAAGCAGAAGCGCAGGCCAAACTCCGCGATCAGCGGTGCGGCGGCATTGGGCAGGATCTCGCGGCGGACGATCCAGCCCAGTCCCTCGCCACGCATCCGCGCGACTTCGATATAGTCCAAGGTTAGGATGCCTTGCGCCACAGCGCGCGACAGGCGGAAGACGCGGGTGCTGTCGAGCACGGCGATGACCAAGATCAGCGCCACCACGGATGTGCCGGTGATGGTGAGGATCAGCAGGGCGAAAATCAGCGAAGGGATCGCCATCAGCACATCGACCAGCCGCGACAGCGCGGTGTCGACCCAGCCGCCCATCGTGGCGGCCACCAGCCCTAGGGTGGAGCCGATTAAGAAGGCCAAGCCGGTGGCCATCAAGGCGATGCCGACGGTGTTTCTGGCGCCATAGATCAGCCGCGACAGCACATCTCGGCCCAAGGCGTCGGTGCCAAGGTAATAGGGCGCGACCCAAGGTTGATAGGTGGGCCCGACGACCTCTTGCTCGGCGTAGGGCGCGATGAGGGGGGCGAAGATGGCAAGCACGGCGTAGAGCAGGATCAAGCTCATCCCGAGCTTTGCCGAGAACGGAGCACTGCGCATGGCTGAAAGGCTAAGCGCCATGGAGATTACCTCGGGTGCAGAAGGCGCGGGTTAGAGGCAATGCCAATCAGGTCCGCAACCAAGTTGAGAAGAATATAGGTCGCCGCGAAGATCAGGCAGGCGGCCTGCACCACGGGCATATCGCGCTTTGCCACGCTGTCGACCAGCAATTGGCCAAGGCCGGGATAGACGAAGACCACTTCGACCAGCACGACGCCGACGATAAGATAGGCAAGGTTTAGCGCGATCACGGTGACAATCGGCGCGACCGCATTCGGCAAGGCGTGAATGGCGATGACGCGCCAAGCTTTCATGCCCTTAAGTTCGGCCATTTCGATATAGGGCAGGGCGAGCAGGTTCACGATCGCTGCGCGGGTCATCCGCATCATATGCGCGGCCACGATCAAGACCATCGTCAGCGCCGGCAGGAAGGCGGTGTGCAGCCGATCCGCCAAGGTCATGTCCGGGGTCACGTTGGCAAGGCTGGGGAACCAGCCCAATTGTACTGAAAAGAGCAAGATCAGGATATAGGCCACGAAGAACTCGGGGAAGGAGATCACCGTGAGCGTGGTGCCCGAGATCCAGCGGTCCAGCAGGCCGCCGCGGTATAGCGCTGCCAAGAGGCCAAGGCCCACCGAAAGCGGCACTGCGATCGCGGCAGCATAACCCGCCAAGAAGAAGGTGTTGAAGGCGCGGTCCGAAATCAGATCTGCAATCGGACGTCGGTTTGCCAGCGACAGGCCAAAATCGCCCTGCACCGCATTGCCCAGCCAAGCCAGATAGCGCGTCATCGGCGGATCGGTCAGGCCAAATTGCTCTTTGAAGGCGGCAATCGTCTCGGGCGAGGCGGATTGGCCCAGCACCTCGGTGGCGATGTCGCCGGGCAAAAGCTCAACCGCCCAGAAAATCACGGCTGACACGATGAGCAGTGTCAGGAGACCGATGCCCAGTCGCCTGAGCACAAGAAGCGGAATCGGTGACAATTTGGTTGGCATTCTGGCAGGACTTCTTTCGTTATGTATAGTCATAATCCAGAAGTTTGCCGCGCAGTCTAGTAAAATATTGGCTCGACACCCCTAATTGTTGCTTGCATTTTGAGCGCGCTTCAAACTTGAGCAGTTGAGGGGCGGCGTGATGCGTTCGGCGACTTATCGTGAGATCAAGGCAGATTTATTACGGCGAATCCTGGGTGGAGAATGGCTGCCCGGCAGCTTGGTGCCGAACGAACAACAGCTTGCGCAAGAGTTCAAGGCTGCGCGTGCAACCGTCAATCGAGCGATGCGCGAGCTGGTGGATGAGGGGATCATCGAGCGGCGGCGCAAGGCTGGCACGCGGGTGCGCAAAGCGCCGGTGCGCACGGTGCGTTTTGCGGTGCCTCTGACCCAGCGCGAGATCTCTGAGCGCGGCTCGGCCTATGGGCACACACTGCTCATGTCAGAGATTGTGCCGGCGCAAGATTGGTTGGCAGAGCGGCTGAATGTGACCTCGGGGGCCGAGGTGATGCATGTGATCTGCCTGCATTCGGCGGATGGTGAGCCCTACCAATTGGAGGATCGCTGGATCAATCTGGCGGCGACGCCCGCTGCGCGCGAGGCGGATTTCACCCAGAACGGCCCGATGGAATGGTTGGTGCAGCAGGTGCCCTTTTCGGACGTTGAGGTCAGCATGTCGGCGGCGCTGGCCACGAAAGAGCAGGCAAGGCTGCTGAAATCGGCGCTGGGCGATGCGCTCTTTCGCGTTGATCGGCGCACGATCTGGCGCGATGAGGTGGTGGCCTATGTCACGCTTCTACATCGCCCGGATTACCAGATGACGGGCCGCTACTAAGGGCCTCATTTGGATGTTTTGGCGCAGCGTTGCTGGGTTTTCGAGGCAACGTTCTGTGCCAACTTTTTCATCACCTTGCGCAAAAAGCTCTCTGAAAAGCCATGAAATGAGGACCTTTCCAGGGGGATTGCGGCGCAGACTTGAGGCTACTTGATTTAGCTAATCTAAAGATTGCGTTAGAACTGATCTCTTTAAGCCGCCCGAAGAATAACGTATTTTGTCTATACATAAATTTCGGAGGCTATAATGTTCCTGCGCAACAGCTGGTATGTGGCGGCTTGGGATCACGAGGTCGGCACTGGCCTCTTCCCCGTCAAAATGCTTGGCGAAAACATCGTCCTTTATCGCAAACTCAACGGTCAAGTGGCCGCTCTTGAGGATGCCTGCCCGCACCGCAAGCTGCCGTTGTCGATGGGACGAATCAAAGGTGATACGGTTGAGTGCGGCTATCATGGCCTGACCTTTGACAGCACCGGCACTTGCACCCGCGTGCCCGGCGTTGAGAAGATCCCGCATGTGGCTTGCGTGCGGTCCTACCCGATCGAAGAGCGTTATGGCCTTTTGTGGGTCTGGATGGGCGATGCCGACAAGGCTGATCCCGCGCTGATCTTTGAAGTCGACCATTGGGGCGACCCGGCTTGGGGCGTGAACCGTGGCGACTCTATGCAGATCAACTGCAACTACCTTTACATGACCGACAACCTGTTGGACCCGTCGCATGTGGCTTGGGTTCACCAAACCTCCTTCGGCAATGCCGCGACCGAAGAGGCTCCGCTTGAGACCACCATCGGCGAAAAGGGCGTCACCGTCTGGCGCTGGATGATGGATGTTGAGCCTGCGCCCTTCTATGCGCCTTTCTTGAAGTTCAAAGGCAACTGCGACCGCAAGCAGCACTATGAAGTGCACTATCCCAGCCATGCCATCATCAAGTCGATCTTCTCGCCCGCCGGTGCCGGTGGTGAGGGCCGTCCGTTCGTCGATGATACCTTCTTGATGGACAGCTATAACTTCATGACGCCGATCGACGAGAACACGACCAAATACTATTGGTTCCAGATGCGCAACTTCGCTCCGAACGACGCAGAAGTGTCGCGTCAGTTTGCGGTTTCGGTGCGTGGCGCCTTTGATGAAGATCGCGCTGTGCTGACGGCGGTGCATAAGGGTATGGCTGAAAAGCAAACCCCGAACCTTGATCTGAAGATCGACGTGGGTCCGCTGCGCTTCCGCCGCAACCTTGCCAAGATGATCGAGGCCGAACAGGCACAGAAAGTCGCGGCTGAGTGATGACTGCCAACGACCGGCCCGCTTCGGGGAAAGCTGGTTTTCGCGGCCTGAAAGTGGTTGCGAAAACCGTCGAGAGCAGCTTGATCACCTCGATCTACCTTGAGGCGGAGGACGGCAGTGTACTGCCGTCCTTCCGGCCGGGCCAGTTTCTGGTCTTCAAGTTCCCGGCCGAGAACGACAAGGGCTATGTGCTGCGCAACTATAGCCTTTCGGGGGCGCCGGATGACCAGATGCGCTACCGCATCTCGGTCAAGCGAGAGCCTGCGGCGGGGCCGGATCTGCCGGTGGGTTTCGGCTCAAACCACCTGCATGATCAGGTTGAAATCGGCGATGTCCTCAGCGTCGAAGGTCCGCGCGGTGAGTTTGTGCTTGATGAGCAAAGCGATCGCCCGGTGGTCTTGCTCAGCGGTGGCGTTGGGCTGACGCCGATGGTCTCGATGCTGCATGCTTTGGCGCAGCGTTCAGAGCGTCGCGCGCTGTTCGTACATGCTTGTGAGAATGGCGATGTCCATGCTTTGCGCCGTGAAGTGGATGCGGTGATCGGGCAGCGCGCGGGACTTGCGGCGCATTACCGCTACCGCATGCCGCTGGATGCAGACCGCTCTGCGGGCCATTTCCACGGCGAGGGTGTGATCACCCGCGAGGTGCTGCAAGAGCTGTTGTGCCTTGATGATTATGAGTTCTACCTCTGTGGCCCACCCGGCTTCATGCAGGCGGTCTATCAGACATTGCGCGGGCTTGGCGTGGCCAAGGACCGCATAGCCTATGAATTCTTTGGCCCCGCCACGGTGCTTGATACCGAAGTGAAGCCTATCGTTGCGGCAGCCCCTGTCGCTGCACCGGCTGAAGCGGGGGAGGCGATCACCGTCGAATTCCGCAAGTCGGGGATCACGGTGGCTTGGGATGATGCGACTGGCTCGATCCTTGATCTGGCCGAGAATGCCGGGCTGACGCCGGACTTCAGCTGCCGCGCCGGCATCTGCGGCACCTGCGTTGCGCGCAGCCTCTCGGGCGAGGTGAGCTATTTCGAAGACCCGTTGGATGAGATGGGCGAGGGCGAGGTTCTGCTTTGCTGCTCTCGGCCAAAGACCGCCCTCGTATTGGATCTGTGACGCGCATGACAAATCACACGCCCCCTCGCGACCTCAGGCCTGCGGCCTTGCAGGTCAATCCGCATGTCTCGGCCCTGCCGACCTATAATGCCGGCATGTCGCTGGACAAGGCGCGGGCGATCAGTGGCCATGAAGAGCTGGCGCGGCTGGCCAGCAATGAAAACCCCGACGGATGCTCTCCGGCGGTGCGGGCGGCCTTGGCCAGCGCCGCCTTTGATCCGTCGCGCTATGCCGATCCGGCCTGCACGGCCTTGCGGGAGGCTTTGGCGGCGCGGCTTGGGGTTGAGCCGGGCGTGATCGTGGCGGGCAATGGCTCGGAAGAGATGATTGCCGCGATCTCGCGCGGGGTGCTGACGCCAGAGGCTCAGGTTGTGACCGTTGTGCCAAGCTTTGGCCTGCATGAGATTGAGCCTTTGGCGGCGGGTGCCTCGGTCTTGAAGGTGCCGATGACGGGGGAGGCGGGCTTTGACCTTGCAGCCTTGGAGGCGGCGATTGCTGCGGGTCCGCGCGTGGTCTTCCTGTCGTCGCCTTGGAACCCAGTTGGCCCGGCGCTGGATCAAAATGCGCTTGATCGGCTGATCGCGGCGGTCCGGCCCGGCACCTTGTTCGTGCTGGACGAGGCCTATTTCGAATTCGCCGATGCGGGTCTACCCGATGGGATCGAGGTGCTGCGCAACAGCGGCATCAACTGGATCGTGCTGCGCACCTTCTCAAAGGCCTATGGGTTGGCAGGTTTGCGCGTCGGCTATGCGGTCTGCTCGGACACCGAGATTGCCCGCGTGGTCGGCGCCGCAAAGACGCCTTTCAACGTCAATTGCGCGGCGCAGATTGCGGCCACAGCGGCGCTGGCGGATGAGGCTTGGATGAAAGCCTCGGTCGCGGGGACGCGGGCCGAGCGGCTGCGCGTCGAGGCGGCTTTCGCAGAAATGGGGCTGCGCGCGGCCTCCTCGCAGACGAACTTTTTGTTCTTTGACTGCGGGCGCGACAGCAGCGAGATGGCGACGAGCCTGCTGATGGCCGGGATCATCGTCAAACCTTGGCGCGAGCCCGGCTATACAAGCTGGCTGCGGGCGACCATTGGCAAACCGGCCGAGAACGACCGGTTGATCGCGGCTTTGCGCGCGCTTACGGTCGCGGCATGAGCCACAGCCCCGCATCTTCCGAACTGATCTCTTTGCGGCAGGAACTGGCGGGCATCGTCGGTGCCAGCCATCTGCGCGAGGATCTTGGCCCGGAGCATGGGGCCAAGCTGATGGCACTGCCCGCCTCGACCGAAGAGGTCGCGGCACTCGTCCAGCTTTGTGCCGCGCGTGGGGTCAGCATTGTCCCCGAGGGCGGCGGCACTGGGCTGGTTGGCGGGACTTTGTCGCAACCGGGGCAGTTGGTTATCTCATTGACCCGGATGGCAAAGATTGAAGCCATCTATCCGGACGAGCGTGTCGCGGTCGTGCAGGCGGGCGTGCCGCTTGAGGTGTTGCAAAGTGCCGCGGCGCTGCATGGGCTGGAGCCGGGGATCGACCTGCCAGCCCGTGGCACAGCGACGATTGGCGGCATGGTTTCGACCAATGCGGGCGGCATCATGGCGCATCGCTACGGGGTGATGCGGCACCGGGTGCTGGGCTTGGAAGCGGTGCTGCCGGATGGTCAGATCTACTCCGATCTGACCCGGGTGGTGAAAAACGCCGCTGGCTACGATCTGAAGCATCTTTTCATCGGGGCGGAAGGCACGCTTGGGCTTGTGACGCGGGTGGTTTTGAAGCTTGAGCCTTTGCCCGCAGCCTCGGCCACGGTGCTTTTGGGGCTGCCGTCGTTTGACGCCGCGCTTCAGGCGATCAACCTTGCGATGAAGACCGAGATTGGGCATCTGCGCGGTGCCGAGGGACTTTGGCAAAGCTACATCCGGCTGACGGCGCAGGCGCATGGTTGGTCAGAGCCGAGCTTCCCGCTCGATCAGCCGGTCAATCTTTTGCTGATGCTGGGAGGCGGTGATGAGGCCGCTTTGCAGGGCGCCATCGAGGGGATCTTCGGCAGCATCCTTGAGGCCTATCCCAGCGCCACCGGCATTATTGCCGCATCGAAGCGCCAAGAGGCCGATCTGTGGCGGCTGCGCGAGGACACCGATGTCCTTTATCGCACCCATAAGGCGGCGCCCTCTTATGACGTCTCGGTGCCGCTGTCCGAGATTGCGGGCTATGTTGACCATGTCACGCAGGGACTGGCGGCGCTGGATGGCGGGATTAAGCCTTATGTTTTCGGGCATTTGGCCGATGGTAACCTGCATATCGTGTTGGACCGCACGGGGCCGATGGCACCCGGCCTAACCGCATCGGTGGAAGAGGTGCTTTACGCGCCGCTGCGCGCGCTGGGGGGCAGTTTCTCGGCCGAGCATGGTGTGGGTTCAAAGCGGATCGGATCTTTGATCGCGACGGTGGACGCTGGAAAGCTGCAAATGATGACGCAGCTTAAACGCACACTGGACCCGGGCAATCTTTTGAACCCCGGCAAGGTGTTGAGCTTGAAATCCTAAACTTAGAATAGCGCGCACCGGACCGGTTGCGCGCTATTTCGGTTTGACCGTGCCCTCGCGCCGCGGGCGAGATTGGGCGATGGTCCAGTTAAGGAACTCACGCGCCACGTCGCGCGCCAAGCTCGCTGCACCCCAGCAGATGAAATAGGATTCGTTGAGCGGCATGGCATCGTCCGAAAGCCGGATCAAACGGCCGGATTCAACATCGGCCTCGGCAAAGGCGGCCTGTGCCAGCACGACGCCTTGGCCGGCGATCGCGGCTTCAAGCCCGAAGCTCGACAGCGAATAGATCGTCGCCATTTTGGGCTGGCCCGACAGCCGCTGCCCGCGCCTTGCAAACCATTCGGTCCAAGTGGGCGATGCGGTCTCGCCCATGCCCCAATCCACCTCGATCAAGGGCACATTCATCAAGCCGGAGTCGGTTGCGGCCTCGGGGTGGGCCTGCAAAAACTCGGGTGAGCAGGCGGGGAAACAGGTGTCGCGGAACAAGAGCCGCGAATGCGGATAGCGCGCAGCGGCATTGCCATAGGTCAGGCGAAAGCCGTGATCCATCAACTGGGGATCGGTCTCGCGATGGGTGGCCACGATGCGAATCGACGGGTCCTGCGCAGCGGCCTGAAAGCGGTGGATGATCGGGTGCAGCCATTTTTGCAAAAGCGTCGGCAGGCCCGAGATCACCAGATCTTCAGACATGCGTTGGGCGAGGATGAAATCTGAGGCGCGGGTCAGGCGGTCGAAGCCTTGCGCGATCATCTCGTGGTAAATTCGGGCCGCCGGGGTCAGCCCGATGCGTCGTCCCTCACGGATCAGCAGGGGAAAGCCGACATGCTCTTCCAATAAGCGCAGCTGCTGGCTGATCGCGCCGGGCGTCACACCAAGGCTGCGCGCCGCGCCGTGCACGGTGCTGGTGCGGCCAAAGGCATCAAACGCCTGCAAAGCACGCAAGGGGGGCAGACCTTTGCTCATTTTTTGCTCCGCTGTGAGACTGCGTTGATCCGTGTAATGCGTTAGTCTGGCTAAACAAATGTGTAGAGCTTATCGTTTGTGTGATGCGTTGGCGAGGCTTAGCTTATTAAGTACATACATAATCTCCGTCCCACAATTCAGACCCGATAATCAGCCACCAAGGCTTTCCGATCCAACGGAAACCCGCCAATAGGGAGCTTCTCTCATGACAATCTCACCCACTCGCCGTTCAATGCTGTTGGGAGCAGGCGCGATGTCGGCCGCCGCAGCGCTGGGGCTTGCGCCGCACCGCGCCCGCGCGCAAAGCACGCCGCAATCGGGCGGCACCTTCCGCATGGCGGTGTCCGACTTCAGCACCGCCGACAGCCTTGACCCGCAGGTCAACGAATACCGCTTCATGATGCACCTGCAGTATCAACTGCGGAACTGCTTGATCGAAGTTGGCCCCGGCGGTGTCTTGGTGCCGGAACTGGCAACCGAATGGGGCCCGAACAACGATCTTACCGAATGGACCTTTAAGATCCGCTCGGGGGTTGAGTTCCATGACGGTCGCCCGCTGACCGCTGAAGATGTGGTTTGGTCGCTGAACCTGCACCGCGGCGAGAAGACCATCTCGGTTGCGAAGTCGATGCTGACCGCGATCACCGATATTCAGGCCACTGGCCCGCTTGAGGTCAAGATCACACTGTCTGGCCCGAACGCAGGCTTCCCGGCGATCCTGTCGATGATCAACATGATCATCGTCCCGGCCGAGGACACTGATTTCAACAAAGGCGTCGGCACCGGCGGCTATATCCTTGAGACCTATGAGCCGGGCCTGCGCAGCGTTGTGCGGAAGAACCCGAACTACTGGAAAGAGGGCCGGGCGCATTTCGACTCGATCGAGATCCACTGCATCGCCGACATCAACGCCCGCACCACCGCGCTGCAAACGGGCCAGATCGATGCAATGGGCTTTGTTGACACCACCACGGCGGGCCTGCTCAAAGCCTTCCCGGGGATCAACCTGATCCAAACTCAGGGTAAACTGCACCACGGTTTCGCGATGAACGTGACCGATCCGCTCTTCCGTGACGCGGATGTGCGCCGGGCGATGAAATATGCCATCGATCGCCATGAGATCTTGGACAAGATCCAGTCGGGCTATGGCTCGATCGCCAACGATCAGCCGCTCTCCAAGGCCTATGCCGCACATAACCCCGACCTACCGCAGTATGAATATGACCCCGAGCGGGCCAAGTCCTTGCTTGCGAAGGCTGGCGTTTCGGGGATGGTCGTGCCGCTGCACGTCTCGGAACTGCCCTTCACCGGCGCGGTCAATATGGCGCAGCTTTACGCCCAGCAGGCATCGGCTGCCGGCATCACCATTGATGTGAAGCGCGAGCCCGATGACGGCTACTGGTCCAACATCTGGACCAAGCGTCCGATGTTCGCCACCCGGTGGTCGGGCCGCGTCAACGAAGATGCGATGCTGACGCTGGTTTACTCGCGCGAGAGCATCGGCACCTTCAACGAAAGCAGTTGGGACAATGAGGCGTTCAACAACGCTTTGGTCGCGGCGCGCGGCGAGAAGGACGAAGCCAAGCGCAAGGAAATCTATTGGGAGTGCCAGCGCATCATCTGGGAAGATGCGGGCCTCGTGGCGCCGATCTGGGCAGATTTCTTGGACGCCACCTCGTCCAAAGTGGGTCATGGCGAGATCGCCAACGACTGGGAGCTTGACGGTGCACGCTGCGGCGAGCGCTGGTGGTTCAACGCCTGATCTTTGGCGGTGCCGGGGCAACCCGGCGCTCGCTTTTGGCCCTGTGGCGCGTGACGTCCGAGGGGCCGCAAAGACGGGTCCTGCACAAAAGAAAAACGCGGCAGATGGGGTTCATCTGCCGCGTTTTTATTTGTTTAAGGTGCCTTAGGTCAGAGCAGTTTGCGCATGACTTCGCTGGCGGCACGTCGGATCCGGTCCCGCTCGGGGTGGCGACCGTCTTGCACGACATGACGGCCCGAGGCCCAAACTTGGTCCACCGCGACGCCGCTGCCAAAGATCCAGCGGTCCAAAAGCGAGGCCGGGTTCGAAAGCGCCATCGGATCGCGCAGGGCCACAAGATCAGCGGGCGCGCCGGTTGCAAGCTCCTGCTGCGGCGCGGCCAAGGCCTGCGCACCACCTTGCAGGGCAGCGTTGAAGAGGGCGGTGCCGGTCGATCCAGCCTCGGTGCAGATGTTGCGACCCCGCAGCGATAGGCGCTGTGAATATTCCAGCATCTGCAGCTCTTGCGCGACCGAGATCGCCACATTGCTGTCGGTGCCAACGCCGAACCTGCCACCTTGGGCCAAGAAGCCGGGGGCGGGGAAGATACCATCGCCAAGGTTCGCCTCAGTCACCGGGCAGAGGCCTGCGACGGCGCCGCTTTGCGCGATGCCGGTGATCTCGGCTTCGGTCAGATGGGTGGCGTGGATCAAGCACCAATTCGGGCCGACCGGGGTCTCAGCCAGAAGTGCTTCAACCGGGCGCGCGCCGGAATGGGCAAGGCTGTCTTCAACCTCTTTCACCTGCTCGGCAATGTGGATGTGGAACGGCCGATCCGGCCATTGCGCGGCGAGATAGCGAATCTCCTCCGGCGTCGCACCGCGCAGTGAATGCGGCGCGAGACCGAGCCGGTCCTGCGGGCGGGTCATCCGGGCCTCACAGCGCTCCATTAGCCGGTCAAAGGCGTCGAGGCTGTGCAAGAAGCGGCGCTGGCCTTCGTTGGGCGCGGCGCCGCCAAAGCCGCCATGCGCGTAGAAAACCGGCAGATGCGTCAGCGCGATGCCGGTCTCTTCGGCGGCGGCAAAGATCCGCAGAGACAGCTCGGCCGGGTCGTCATAGGGGCGGCCATCGGGGGCGTGGTGCAGATAGTGGAACTCGCCCAGCCGGGTGTAACCGGCTTCAAGCATCTCAACGCAAGCCAGCGCGGCGATGGCTTGGACGCCCTCGGGGTTCAGTTGCAGTGCAAAGCGGTACATCACTTCGCGCCAGGTCCAGAAGCTGTCTTTGCCCGGCCCGCGCAGTTCCGTGAGCCCCGAGAAGCCGCGCTGGAACGTGTGGCTGTGCAGGTTGGGCATGCCCGGGATCAGCGCTTCGACCCGGGTGTCATCCGCCTGTGCCGGAACGCCGACGCTTATCCCGGCAATCCGGCTCTCAGACAGCTCGACCCTTACATCCTCGACCCAGCCAGCGGGCAATAGGGCCGCTGCCGCATGAATGCGCATCTTCAGATTCTCCCGCGTATTTGCCCCGCATTATGAGCAGAAAAAACTTATATGTATATACTTGTTTTTCGTCGCAGACGGGTGCAGCATGAAGGCAAGCACAGCCGCGCCGAATCCGCATTCCGGACCGCGCCTGAACCAGCGAGATGGAGAGCCGATGACCGCGACGCTTTGGACCAACGCCCGCATTGTGACCGCGGATGGCACAACAACGCCCTCGGCGCCGGGCGCGCTGGAGCTTTTGACTGACGGTGGAAAGATCGTGGCTTTGGGCGCTGATCTGCCGCGTCAGGGCGCAAAGATCGTCGATTGCGAAGGCCGGCTGATGACGCCCGCGCCGATTGATTGCCACACCCATCTGGTCTTCGGCGGCGACCGCGCCTTTGAGTTTGAGCAGCGTCTTGACGGCGTGGCCTATGAAGAGATCGCGCGGGCAGGGGGCGGCATCAAAGCCTCGATGCGCGCGACGCGGGCGATGGATGTGGACCAACTGGTCACCGCAAGCCTGCCGCGATTGGACCATTTGCTGGCCGAAGGGGTCAGCACGGTCGAGATCAAATCGGGCTACGGCCTGTCGGTTGAGGCCGAGTTGCACATGCTGCGCGCCGCCCGCGCGATGGAGACGCAGCGCAATGTGCGCATCCGCAAGACTTGGCTCGCCGCCCATGCGCTGCCGCCCGAATATGCGGGCCGCGCGGTGGATTACATCCATGAGGTCGCGATTGCGGGACTGAATGCAGGCCATGCCGAAGGGCTGATCGATGCGGTCGATTCCTTCTGCGAGGGGATTGCATTCTCGACCGAAGAGCTGGCGCCGCTTTACGCACGGGCGAAGGCGTTGGGGTTGGATGTGAAAATCCACTCCGAGCAGCTTTCCCATGCTGGCGGCACCGCCTTTGCCGCGCGGCACGGCGCGCTTTCGGCCGATCACCTTGAATATGCCACCGCCGAGGATGCCGCGTTGATGGCGGCTTCAGGCACTGTGGCGGTGCTCTTGCCCGGTGCCTTCTACACCTTGCGTGAGACGGTGTTGCCTCCCGTTGAGGCCTTCCGCGCCGCAGGCGTGCCGATGGCGCTTTCGACCGATTGCAACCCCGGCACCTCGCCGCTGACCTCGATCTTGATGACCATGAACATGGGCGCGACGCTCTTTAGGCTGACGGTGTCGGAATGCCTGAAAGCTGTGACCTGCAATGCCGCGCAAGCGCTTGGTCTTTCAAACGAAACCGGGCGGATCGCGCCCGGACTCTCGGCCGATTTGGCGCTGTGGGATGTGGAAAGCCCCGCCCAGCTTGTCGCCCGTATTGGCTTTAACCCGCTCCACTCCCGCGTCTTCAGAGGTGCAGAATGCCCGCAATGACCCCGCTTATCCTGACCCCCGGAAACGCAACCCTGACCGAGCTTGAGCAGGTCTGGCGCGAAGGGCTTGTCGTGCGCCTGCACGATTCTGCCCGCGCGGGCATCGCCACCTCGGCCGAGCGGATCGCGGCGGCGGCGGCGGGCAATGCGCCGGTTTACGGCGTCAATACCGGCTTTGGCAAACTCGCCTCGGTGCGGATCGCGCCGGCCGATACCGCCACGCTGCAACGCAACCTGATCTTGTCGCATTGCTGCGGCGTGGGTGAGCCGGTTGAGCCGCAAACCGTGCGGCTGATCATGGTGCTGAAGCTTCTGAGCCTTGGCCGTGGTGCCTCGGGCGTGCGGCCCGAACTGGTGGCGCTGCTCGAAGATATGCTGGCGCATGACGTGCTGCCGGTGATCCCGTCGCAAGGCTCGGTCGGCGCTTCGGGTGACTTGGCCCCGCTGGCCCATATGGCCGCCGTGATGCTGGGCGAGGGCCGGGCTTTGCACAAAGGCGTTGAGATGTCGGGCGCCGATGCGCTGGCAGCCGCCGGGCTGAAGCCTTTGACCTTGGCCGCGAAGGAAGGGCTGGCGCTGATCAACGGCACGCAAGTCTCGACCGCTTTTGCACTGGTCGGTCTTTTCGATGCCTTCCGTGCGGCCCGCGCGGCGCTGGTGGTCTCGTCGATGTCCACCGATGCGATCATGGGCTCGACCGCGCCCTTCATCGAGGAAATCCACACCCTGCGCGGCCATCGCGGCCAGATCATGTCGGCGCGCATCATCCGGGGGCTGATGGAAGGCTCGGCGATCCGCGAGAGCCACCAAGAGGGCGACAGCCGGGTGCAAGATCCCTATTGCATCCGCTGCCAGCCGCAAGTGACCGGCGCCTGCATTGACGTGCTTTTCCAAGCCGCGCGCACGCTGGAGATCGAGGCGAATGCCGCCACCGATAACCCGCTGGTGCTGACCAGCGCCGAAGGCGAGCCGTCGCTGATTATCTCGGGCGGGAACTTCCACGCCGAGCCGGTGGCGCTGGCCGCTGACCAGATCGCGCTGGCTTTGTCCGAGATCGGTGCCATCGCACAGCGCCGCATTGCGATGATGGTTGATCCGGCGATGAGCTTTGGCTTGCCGCCCTTCCTGACCAATGATCCGGGTCTGAACAGTGGGCTGATGATCGCCGAGGTCACCTCGGCCGCGCTGATGAGCGAGAATAAGCACCTCGCCAATCCCTGCTCGACCGATTCCACCCCGACCAGCGCCAACCAAGAGG
Organism: Pseudogemmobacter lacusdianii; assembly: GCF_030848395.1. Classification (GTDB taxonomy): domain Bacteria; phylum Pseudomonadota; class Alphaproteobacteria; order Rhodobacterales; family Rhodobacteraceae; genus Pseudogemmobacter; species Pseudogemmobacter lacusdianii. Next base: position 125,813 of record NZ_JAVDBT010000005.1, read on the forward strand.
ACCATGTCAGCATGGCCGCTCATGGGGCGCGGCGCTTGCGTCGGATGAACGCAAACCTGGCGCATATCATCGGGATCGAGGCGATCTGTGCTGCCGCCGGGATCGAGGCGCGTGCGCCCTTGGCCACCTCGGGGCCCTTGGGTGCGGCTTTGGCGCGGCTGCGTCAGGACATCGCCCCGCTCGAGCAGGACCGCTACCTTGCCCCCGATCTGGAACTGGCAGCGGTGCTGGTCTCCAGCGATGCTTTGGCCAAAGCCGTTCCGGCCGCGCTCTTTGCTGAGCTGCGCCCGTGAAACCAGTCGAAGTCCAACAAGGCGACAGCCCCATCATCTTGGGGCTGCCACATACCGGCACCTTTCTGCCCGAGAATATCCGCGCGGCCTTGAACCCGCGCGGGCAGGTTCTGGCCGATACCGATTGGCATATCGAGCGGCTTTATGACCAGCTTTTGCCCGGTGCCACCACGGTACGGGCGACCTTTCACCGCTATGTCATCGATGCCAATCGCGGCCCCGAGGATGAAAGCCTTTACCCCGGCCAGAACACCACTGGCTTGGTGCCGCTGACCGATTTCGACGGCCATCCGATCTGGGAGCGAGAGCCGGATGCCGCAGAAGTTGCAGCGCGGCTGAAGCTCTGGCACGCGCCCTATCACGCCGCCTTGCGCGCCGAGATTGAGCGGGTGCGGGCGCGGCACGGCGTGGCGATCCTTTACGATTGCCACTCGATCCGCTCGGTGATCCCTTTCCTCTTCGAGGGCGCCTTGCCCGATTTCAACATCGGCACGGTTGGCGGGCAAAGCTGCGCGCCGCAGATCGAGGCCGAGACCTTGCGCATCTGTCAGGCCACCGGCCGCAGCACGGTGCTGAACGGGCGTTTCAAGGGTGGCTGGACCACCCGCCATTACGGCAAGCCCGAAACGGGTGTGCATGCGATCCAGATGGAGTTGGCGCAATCCACCCATCTTGCGAGCGAACTGCCGCCCTATGCCTATGACCCCGAGCGCGCGGCCTCTCTGCGCGTGCCATTGGCCGAACTGCTGGCCAGCCTTGCCGCGCTCGCGCCGACCCTTTCCAAGGAATCTCTTCGATGAAACCGCTCAATGGCATTCGGGTGCTTGACCTGACCCGAGTCCTGGCAGGTCCCTTCTGCACCGCCATCTTGGCCGATCTTGGTGCCGAGGTGATCAAGCTTGAGCCGCCGCAGGGCGATGATTATCGCCATATCGGCCCGTTTAGCGCAGGTGAATCCGCGCTTTTCACGCTGAACAATCGTGGCAAGCAGTCGCTGGTTGTGGATCTCAAGGCCGATGAGGGCCGCGCGCTGGCGCTGAAGCTGGCGGTGTCTTGCGATGTGGTGGTTGAGAACTTCCGCCCCGGCGTCGCCGACCGGCTGGGCATTGGCGCCGATGCCTTGCGCGCCGTCAATCCGAACGTGGTCGTCGCTTCGATCTCGGGCTTTGGCCAAGAGGGGCCGGCGGCTGATCTGCCCGCCTATGATCTTGTCGTGCAAGCCATGTCGGGCTGGATGGATTCCACCGGCGCAGAGGGCGGCGATCCAATGCGCACGGGCGAGTCCATCGGCGATGTCGCCGCCGGGCTTTACGCCACGATCGGCATTCTGGCCGCTTTGCAAGGCCGCGCCGCCAATGGTGGCACCCATGTCGATATTGCGATGATGGACTGCCTTGTCGCCATGCTGCCCACCAGCCATGCGCTGCACCATTATGCTGGCCAGCGGGTCACCCGCACCGGCAATCGCCATCCGCTCTCGACCCCCTTTGGCGCCTTCCGCAGCGCCGATGGCCAAGTGATCATCGCCGTCTTGGGCCCGCGCCAGTTTGCCGGTCTTTGCGATCTGATGGGCCAGCCGCAGCTTGCCAGCGACCCGCGCTTCAACAGCGATGAGGCGCGGACCTCCAACGAACCCGCCTTGCGCGCGCTGATCGAGGGCTGGACCACCACGCTTTCGACCGAGGCGCTGATCGCCGCATTGCGCGGGGCAGGGATCCCGACCGCGCCGATCCAATCGCTGGCCGAGGCGCTGGAAAGCCCGCATGCCAAAGCGCGCGGGCTGGTGGCCGATCTGCCGCATCACAGCCTTGGGCAAAGCCCGGTCGCCGGGCAACCGCTGCGCTTTGACGGCGCAAAACCCTTGTCCGCCACCGGCGCTCCGGCGCTTGGCGGCGATACCCGCCCGGTGCTGACCGCCTTGGGCCTTACCGCCGACCAGATTGCCGGGCTGATCGCCGCTGGCATCGTACAGGAAGCCGACCATGCCTGACTATTCCCACCTTTTGGATGAGGCCGAACGCGGCTTCATGGATATGCTGAACCGTTTTGCGGCCGAGGAAATCGCGCCGCTTGCGGCGCAGACCGATGAGACGGCGGCTTTCGTTCATCAGCAGATCGCAGCCCTTGGCGCGACCGGCATGATGGGGGCGAACCTGCCCGAGGCTTGGGGCGGCGCCGATATCTCGGCCCATGCGTTGTTTGAGGCGGTTGCGACCATCGCCGGGGCCTGCGCCTCGACCGTCTCGGCGCTGACCGCACATTATCTGGCAACGGATTCGCTTCTGATCGGTGGCGATGACGCGATGCGCGCGCGCTATCTGCCCGCCGCCGCCGAAGGCCGCATGCTGGGCGCCTTTGCGCTGACCGAGCCCAATGCGGGTTCCGACCCCGGCGATATGCGCACCCGCGCCGAGCGGGAAGGCGACGGCTGGCGCATTCGCGGCCGCAAATGCTTTATCTCGAACGGCGGCGTGGCCGATTTCATCGTGGTCTATGCGGTGACCGATCCCGCGGCAGCGCATCGCGGCATCTCGGCCTTCGTGGTCGAGAAGGGCACGCCCGGTCTGGTGCCGGGCCGGGTTGAGCAAACCATGGGCCTGCGCGGCGGCCATGTCTGGGAGCTGGACATCGACTGCTATGTCCCGGCTGAAAACTGCGTCGGCCCCGAAGGCTCGGGCTTCCGCACCGCCATGAAGGTCTTGGACAATGGCCGCGTCGAAGTGGCGGCAATGTGCGTTGGCATCGCGCGCGCTGCACTGAGCGCTGCCCGCGACTGGTCCAAATCGCGCATCATCGGCGGCGAGCCTTTGGCGGCAAAGCAAGGTATCCGCTGGAAGCTGGCCGATATGGAGACCGATCTCGCCGCAGCCGAGCTTTTGGCGCATGAGGCCGCCCGCCAGCGCCAAGCCGGGCAACGCTTCACCGCCGCTGCAAGCCGCGCCAAGCTTTTCGCTTCGGAAGCGGCGGGACGCATCGCCGATCAGGCGATCCAGATCCATGGCGGCTATGGCTACACCCGTGATTTCCCTCTGGAACGCCACGCCCGCGACCTGCGGATCATGCGGATCTACGAGGGCTCGTCCGAGATCCAACGCAATATCATTTCCGGCATTTTGCTCGCCTGAGGAGGGCACGACATCATGACAAACCCACGTCACAACACCCGCGACATCTACCCGGCGACCGGGACCGATCTGACCGCGAAAAGCTGGCTCACCGAAGCGGCTTTGCGGATGCTGATGAACAACCTGCATCCCGATGTGGCCGAAAACCCGCATGAGCTGGTGGTTTATGGCGGTATTGGTCGGGCGGCGCGGACCTGGAAGGACTTTGACCTGATCTGCGACGCGTTGCGCGATCTGGAAGAAGACGAGACGCTGCTCGTGCAATCGGGCAAGCCGGTCTCGATCGTGCGCACCCATAAGGATGCGCCGCGCGTGCTGATCGCCAACTCGAACCTGGTGCCGCGTTGGGCCAATTGGGAGCATTTCAACGAATTGGACCGCAAGGGTCTGATGATGTATGGCCAAATGACCGCAGGGTCGTGGATCTACATCGGCGCCCAAGGCATCGTGCAAGGCACCTATGAGACCTTTGCCGAGATGGGCCGCCAGCATTACGGTGGCGATCTGACCGGCAAATGGGTGCTGACCGGCGGTTTGGGCGGCATGGGTGGCGCACAGCCTTTGGCGGCGGTCTTCGCCGGCGCGTCCTGCCTTGCGGTTGAGGTGGATGAGACCCGCATCGACTTCCGTATCCGCACCAAATACGTTGATGCGAAAGCGAAAACCCTTGATGAAGCGCTGGCGATGATCGCCGAGTGGAATGCCAAGGGCGAAGCGAAATCGGTGGGTCTTTTGGGCAATGCTGCCGAGATCTTCCCCGAGATCCTGCGCCGCCAACTGGCGGGTGAGCCGCTGCCGAATGGCCGCCCCGATATCGTGACCGACCAAACCTCGGCCCATGACCCGGTGCATGGCTACTGCCCGACCGGCTGGACCGTGGCCGAATGGCGCGCCAAGCAAGAAAGCGATCCGGCAGGCGTTGAGAAGGCCGCGCGCGCTTCGATGCGTGCCCATGTCGAGGCGATGGTTGGTTTCCATGACGCCGGCGTGCCGACGGTGGATTACGGCAACAACATCCGTCAGATGGCTTTGGAAGAGGGCTTCGAGCGCGCCTTTGCCTTCCCGGGCTTCGTGCCGGCTTGCATCCGTCCGCTCTTCTGCCAAGGCATCGGCCCGTTCCGCTGGGCGGCTCTGTCGGGCGATCCGGAGGATATCGCGAAGACCGACGCCGCGATGAAGAAGCTCTTCCCGGAGAACACCCATCTGCACCGCTGGCTCGACATGGCGGGCGAGCGTATCGCCTTCCAAGGTCTGCCCGCCCGCATCTGCTGGATCGGTCTGGGCGATCGTCACCGCGCCGGTCTGATGTTCAACGAAATGGTCGCCAGCGGTGAGCTGAAGGCCCCGATCGTGATCGGCCGTGACCACCTCGACAGCGGCTCGGTCGCCAGCCCCAACCGCGAGACCGAAGGCATGATGGACGGATCGGACGCCGTGTCGGATTGGCCGCTGCTGAACGCGCTGACCAACACCGCCTCGGGCGCGACTTGGGTGTCGATCCACCACGGCGGCGGCGTTGGCATGGGCTTCAGCCAACATGCGGGCGTGGTCATCGTGGCCGATGGCACCGAAGATGCCGCGCGTCGGTTGGAGCGCGTTTTGTGGAACGACCCGGCCTCGGGCGTGATGCGCCACGCCGATGCGGGCTATGAGCTGGCCAAGGATTGTGCGCGCCTGCACAACCTGCGCCTGCCGGGCATCCTCGGGTGAGGGGCGTCTTCCAAGCTGCCGAACGCAAGTTCACCGCTTGGAGGAACGGCGGCGGAGAGACGGCGGAAATCGCCGTCTCTCCCGCTGGCGCCGACTTCGAGACCTTTGACTGGCGCATCTCAACCGCCATCGTGGCGTCGGATGGGCCGTTCTCAAGCTTTCCCAATGTGGACCGGGTTCTGACGGTGATCGAGGGCGGACCGATGCGTCTTTCGGTGGGCGGTGAGGTCCATGAGCTGGAGGCGGCAAGCCCGCCTTTGGCCTTTGCCGGCGATCAGCCTTGCGAGGCACAGCTTTTGGGGGGGCCGCTACTGGACTTCAACGTCATGATCCGCCGGCCTTTGCGGGCCGAGGTCACGCGCGGGCCGTTCACCCTGCCGCCGCCGGGGGCGGTGGCGCGCTTGGCTTTGCTGATGGAGCCTGCCGCCGGTCTTAACCCGCTGGACTTGGTCGATCTTGACGCTTGCGAGCCTTCCTTGCTGCAAGCGCTTGAAGGTGCGGCAGTTTTGACTGTGTCGATCTGGCCTTTGGGTCTTTAAGCATCCCCGCTGGGCGAGAAATCGGCCAGCAATTGGTGGCGATCGCCGGGATAGGTTTGGGTCACCAGCGTGACCCATTCACCCGCCACTTCCGTGCGCCGCTTCACCTCAAGGCAGGGCGTGCCCAGCGGCAAGCCAAGGTCGCGCGCCATCTGACCAAGCGCTGGCACCGCGCGAATGCGGTGCTGCGCCGAGGTCCAAGGCACCTCTTTGACCAGCCACGCACCGGGCGCCATTTGACGGAAATCCGCAGCGGCTGATTGCGGCGCGACATCAGGATTGATCAGCCGCGCCTCATGGCAAAACGGCAGATCGCCCGCATGATGCACGCCGCGCAATTCCAAAACCTGACCCGAGGCATTGGCCATTCTCGGATCGTCGCGTTCGTCATCCGAAGCGGCGCGGAGATGACGCTCTAAAAGTTCAAACCGCCAGGTTAGCCCAAGGGCCGCAACTTCATTGGCAATGTCCGAGATTTCCATCACCGCCGATTGCGCCATTGGGCGCGCGACGAAAGTGCCCAGCTTTTTGCGTCGGATCAGATGGCCTTCACGTGTCAGCTGGCTCAAGACCTTGTTCATGGTCATCCGCGAGACGCCGTACGTCTCAGCCAACTGCGTCTCAAAGGGCAGCTGAAAGCCGGGGGGCCAATCACCTTGAGTGATGCGATCCCGAAAATCCGCGAGAATGCGTTCGTGATGGGTCTTGCGTTCTTCGGTCTTCAATGCGGCCTACCCAGATAATCCGGCTTATTGAGTTGAAGGATATAGGAGATTTTCCACACAAGCTATGCAGCGTTTCAATAAAGATTGCGACTTGAACGATTGTTGATTGCGCGAAGAAGGCTGTTCCAGATTGATGCAATTGCCCAAAACTCTGGGGCTGAGGATGTGATTTTGTAACCGAAGGCGACCATGCCGCTTTTTAATCCATTGGCTTGTAGCCGAAATTCACCGCCTGAATTCGCGCAAAGTTTGGCGCGATGCAGGCGGAGGATTGTGCGCAGCGGTTGAAGGGCTTGCGGTGGTCGGTGTCACCTGGCTGGGCAGGGGGCTTTGCGCTGGGTACATTCGGGTCTTGCGGTGCATTGCTTTGGAACGGCTTTGCACAGAGTTACAACGCTGTTGCAAATTCCAGCTAGCAGCAAAGGGCTGCCCCCTTGGGGGCGGCCCAAGGGACCACAGAAGGTGACGCCAAGACGTGACGCATGATCCGCAAATCGCCTCGCAGGGGGGCAGCGCCGCCGAGGTCTTCGGGGCCTTTCTCAAGCTTGGCCTAACAGCTTTCGGCGGCCCGATCGCGCATCTTGGCTATTTCCGCGAGGCCTTTGTGGCGCGCAGAGGTTGGCTTTCGGATGCGGCCTATGCCGATCTGGTGGCGCTGTGTCAGTTCTTGCCGGGGCCAGCCTCGTCGCAGGTGGGCGTTGCTTTGGGCGTGATGCGCGCCGGATGGTTGGGCGGATTGGCGGCCTTTGTCGGCTTCACTTTGCCCTCGGCGTTGATCTTGCTGGTGCTGGGACTGACGGCAGCCAATCTCACAGGCCCGGTTGGGAGCGGGATCTTGGACGGGTTGAAAATCGCGGCGGTGGCCATCGTGGCGCAGGCGGTTTTGGGCATGGCGCGCAGCCTTTGCCCCGACCGTGAGCGCGCAGCAATCGCAGCAGGCGCGGTGGTACTTTTGGCCTTTCTGCCGCCCGCGCTGGCCATGATTGGGGCGATCATACTGGGGGGGATACTGGGCCTGGGCTTGGGGCGAGGGACCGGCAGCATCCTTGGTCAGCCTTTGACGATCGCGGTGACGAAACTCCATGCAGGGCTTGCACTTGCGACATTCGTGCTGCTGTTTTTGGGTCTGCCCCTTCTGGCCAGCCAGTCGCAAACCGGTGCGCTGTTGGACGGCTTTTACCGCGCCGGGACGCTGGTCTTTGGTGGCGGTCATGTGGTCTTGCCACTTTTGCAGGCCGAGGTGGTGGCACCGGGTTGGGTGACGCCGGATCAGTTCCTGATGGGCTATGCTGCCGCGCAAGCCGTGCCGGGCCCCCTGTTCACCTTTGCCGCCTATCTTGGTGCGGTGCTGGGGCCTGAACCAAACGGAGTGTTGGGCGCGGCATTGGCTCTGACGGCGCTGTTCTTACCGGGATTTTTGCTGCTGATCGCGGTTCTGCCCTATTGGGAAAGCTTGCGCGCCAACCGCAAAACCCAAGCGGCGATGCAGGGCGCGAATGCGGCGGTTGTTGGCATTCTGGGGGCGGCGCTTTACGATCCGGTCTTCACCTCCGCGATCGGCGGCATGCCGGATTTCGCCTTGGCGCTGGCCTTGTTCGTGGCACTGACGGCTTGGAAAGCGCCACCATGGCTGGTGGTGCTTTTCGCTGGTCTGGGCGGGGTTCTGCTGGCGCAGCTTTAGGCCGCGCTAGAGGTTCTCAGCGATCAAAATCTCAATCCGAATGCGCTCTTGCGAGGCCAGAATTGGCCGCTTTTCGCATTGCGCGCGCAAGATCCGGGCGGCGCTGCGCACCAGATGGCCGGGGTCTTGATGCACCACCGCATCAAGCCGTCCCTCGCGCAGGGCAAGCTCGGTCGATGGCGTGCGCTCATGCGCAATGGTGATGGGGGCGGAAGGCCGCGACGCTAAAGTGGCAAGCGCCAATTGTGGTTGCATACCAATAAGATAGAGCCCCACCACATCGGGATGCGCGGCGAAGGCATTGGCCAGCACACGCTGGGTGCGATCAGGATCACCGTAGCTTTCCAGCGTTGGGCGCACCTGCAATTGGGGTAAGGCGCCGGCAAAGATCGTATCAAACCCCAGACGCCGCTCCAGACTGTCGCGGCCTTGCATCGTATCGGCCAGAACAAGGATCGAGCCGCTGCGCGGACCCAAGAAGCGCCGCATCAGCCGCCCCGCCGTGGCCCCGGCGGCGGCATTGTCGATGCCGACAAAGGGCAGGCCCTCGGCCTCGGGCTGGTTTGAGATGAAGGAGACGACGTTGATCCCGCGTTCGCGCATCCGTTGCACCGCGTCGCGGATTTGCGGGGTCTCGGCCGCCATGATCGCCACGCCGTCGCAGTCCTCGGCGCTGATCGCCGTAAGGCTACGGGCGGCGCGATGCGGGTCGCGCTCATCCAGCCGCAGCACACCGATTTGGATCATCTCGCCCATGCTGGCGCGACGAAACTCGGCGATGCGGTCCAAGAGCACGTCGAGAAATTCGGTGCTGGTCTCGGGCAAGGCGAAAAGAAAGCGGTGGCCGCGTTGGCGGGCAAGGGTGGCGGCGACGATGTTGCGCTCGAACCCGATGCGTTCAATGGCGGCATGCACGGCTTCGGTGCTGGAGGCGCTGACGCCGCTGCGGCCATTCAACACCCGGTCCACCGTGGCAAGGCTGACCCCGGCGGCTTGGGCAAGGTCTTTGGTGGTGGGTCTGAGCGTCACAAAACCATCCCGAGCAGGCGCATTTCTGGGCAGTCTTACCATCGAAACTGCCCTTGGCAATCGATTTGAGGTGCGCACCTCAGAATTTTCTTGCTCTGAGGTGCGTGCCTCACATAGCTTTATTTCAGAGATTCGCGGCGGGGAGGCTGCGGGTCCGTCATGGGAGGAACGTGGAAGATGACCAAAAGACATCTGGTGAGCGTTGCTGCATCTGCTTTGATCGTGGGCTCGTTCGCGACATCTGCTGCGGCAGAGGATTTGACTTTGTGCTGGGCGGCTTGGGATCCGGCCAATGCGTTGATTGAACTTTCCAAAGATTTTGAGGCCCAATCCGGCCATAAGATGAAGTTTGAATTCGTGCCTTGGACCTCATTCGCGGATCGGATGCTGAATGAGCTGAACTCCAAGGGCCAGCTTTGCGATTTGATGATTGGCGACAGCCAGTGGATCGGCGGCGGGGCCGAGAATGGCCATTACGTCAAGCTCAATGACTTTTTTGACGCCAATGGCATCACGATGGATGATTTCATCCCGGCGACCGTGACGGGCTATGCCGAATGGCCGAAGGGCACGCCGAATTACTATGCGCTGCCGGCCTTTGGCGATGTGGTGGGCTGGACCTACCGCAAGGATTGGTTTGAAAATCCGGAAATCCAAGCCGCATTCAAAGAGAAACACGGCCGAGATCTGGGCGTGCCTGCCACTCTGGAAGAGCTGCGCGATATCGCGCAATTCTTCCAAGGCCGCGAGATCGACGGCAAGACCGTCTACGGTGCCGCGATCTACACCGAGCGCGGCTCGGAAGGCATCACCATGGGCGCGACCAACGCGCTTTACAACTACGGCTTCCTTTATGAGAATCCGGAAAAACCCTATGATCTTGCGGGTTTTGTCAACTCGCCTGAAGCTGCCAAGGGGCTAGAGCTTTATAAAGAGATCTACGACACCGCGACGCCGCCCGGTGCCTCGAACTGGTATATGAGCGAGAATATCGACGCTTATAAATCCGGTCAGGTGGCGATGCAGATGAACTTCGCCTTCATCTGGCCGGGGGTTGAGGCGGATGCCAATGTCGGTGGCGGCAAGTCCGGTTATTTCCCGAACCCGGCCGGTCCGGCGGGCCAATTCGCGCAATTGGGCGGGCAGGGGATTTCGGTCGTGGCCTATTCGACCAAGCAAGATGCGGCGCTGGACTATATCAAATGGTTCGCCCAGCCCGAGGTTCAGTCGAAATGGTGGGCTTTGGGCGGTTATTCGGCGCTGAAGGCGGTGGTCGAGGATCCGGGCTTTGCGGCAAGCCAGCCCTATGCCCAGACCTTCCTCGACTCTATGGCGATCGTGAAGGACTTCTGGGCCGAGCCCGCCTATGCCGATCTTTTGCTGGCGATGCAAAACCGTCTGCACAATTACGTCGTGGCTGGTGATGGCACGGCGCAAGAAGCGCTGGACGGGCTGGTCGAGGATTGGACCGAAGTCTTCGAGGACGAAGGCAAGCTTTAACGCCTTTCCCACTGGGGGGCCGGTGCGCGGCTCCCCAGACCCATCCCCGGATTAGGGTTCTGACATGACGCATTCGCTGATCGAGCGGGCGGCCGAGGGCACGCCTCCGGGTATTGCGCAGAAACTGCGTGGGTTATCCGACCGCAGCATCGCTTGGATTTTCGTCGCCCCCACGATCTTTTTGCTCTTGGCGGTGAACATCTTCCCGCTGATCTGGACGGTCTATCTCAGCTTCACCGATTACCGGGTGAACCGGCCCAACCGTGATATCGAATGGGTAGGGCTGGCGAATTACGAGCGGATCCTTGGCGATGCCGGCATCTGGAGCACGATGCAGGCGACCGCGCATTTCCTTTTGTGGACCTTGGTCTTGCAGGTGCTGATCGGCTTCACTTTGGCCTATCTCATCAACAAGAAATTCCGTGGCAATGATATGTGGACCACGATCATCGTGCTGCCGATGATGCTCTCGCCTGCGGTGGTGGGCAATTTCTGGACCTTCCTTTATCAGCCGCAAATCGGGCTTTTCAACTATGCGGTCGGTTTTGTCACCGGCAAAGACCCGGCCAGTTTTTCGATGATCGGCGATGTCAGCTTGGCGCCTTGGGCGATCATCATTGCCGACACTTGGATGTGGACGCCCTTCGTGATGCTGATCTGCCTCGCGGGGCTGCGCTCGATCCCTGATAGCATCTATGAGGCGGCGGAATGCGACCGCGCCTCAAAATGGCGGCAGTTTTGGACCATCACTTTGCCCTTGGTGCTGCCGTTCCTAATGTTGGCGATCCTCTTCCGCGGCATCGAGAATTTCAAGATGTTCGATCTGGTCGTGCAGTTGACCGGTGGCGGCCCCGGCAATGTCACAACGCTCAGTTCCATCGACCTCAAACGTGAGGCCTTTGAGAAATGGCGCACCGGCTATTCCTCGGCCTATGGGGTGATCCTTTTCGTCACCGTCTTCGGCCTTGCCTCGATCTATGTCAAAGCGCTGAACAAGGTGAAAGAGAGATGAGCTATTCGATCACCGAACCGACCGCGCGGGTCAAATGGTTGGCCGGAGGGCTGGTCGTCGCCTATGCGCTGATCACGCTGGTGCCGCTGTTGTGGATCATCGCCACCGGCTTCAAATCCGGCGCGGATTCCATAGCATATCCGCCAAAGGTGCTCTTTGAGCCCAGCCTTGAGGGCTATGTGAACCTTTTCACCGATCGCACCCGCGCCACGCCCGAGATGCTGGAGGCCGCAGGCCCGCCGCAAAACTGGGTTGAGCAAGTGGCGCGCGATCAGGGGCAAGTGATCGCCGGACCCTCGCGCTTTGGCGAGCGGTTCTTGAATTCGGTCATCATTGGTTTTGGCTCCACCGCGCTGTGCATGATCTTGGGCACTGCCGCCGCCTATGCCTTCTCGCGCTTCCGGGTGCCGCTGAAGGATGATCTGATGTTCTTCATCCTCTCCACCCGGATGATGCCGCCCATTGCCGTGGCGATCCCGATTTTCCTGATGTTCCGCCAGCTTGGGCTGAGCGACACCCATCTGGGGATGATCCTGCTATACACCGCCGTGAACCTCTCGCTCTCGGTCTGGCTGCTCAAAGGCTTCATTGATGAAATCCCGGTGGAATATGAGGAAGCGGCGCTGATCGATGGCTACACCCGCTTTCAGGCCTTTTACAAAGTCGTGCTGCCGCAGGCGGCCACCGGCATCGCATCAACCGCGATCTTCTGCCTGATCTTCGCTTGGAATGAATATGCCTTCGCGGTGCTTTTAACCTCGGGCAATGCCCAGACCGCACCGCCTTTCATCCCCACCATCATCGGCGTTGGCGGCAAGGATTGGCCTGCTGTGGCCGCCGGAGCCACGCTCTTCCTCTTGCCGGTCATGGTCTTCACCATCCTTCTGCGCAAACATCTTCTGCGCGGGATCACCTTCGGAGCTTTGCGCAAATGACAGGTTTTCTGAACGGGCTTTTGCGCTTGCGCCGGGGGCCGTGGGAGATGCTGGCCTCGATCCTGATTGCCTTGGGCGTGGTCATGCTGATGCAGCCCTTCGCGCTTGCCCTTTACACTTGGTCCTTCCTTGTGACCCTGACCGGAACAGTGATGTTCGTCGTGGTCAGCCATTTCCCGGAGTAGCAAATGGCGCAGATCCGCATTGAAAACCTGCGCAAGGAATTTGGCAGCTTCACCGCCGTGCAATCTTCGACCTTCACGGTGGAGGATGGGGAGTTCTTCATGCTGCTTGGCCCCTCGGGCTGCGGCAAGACCACCACTTTGCGGATGATGGCGGGGCTGGAGCTGCCGACATCGGGCCAGATTTACTTGGGCGGTGAAGAGGTCAGCCAACGCCCCGCCAGCCAGCGCGACATCGCCTTCGTGTTCCAGATGTTCGCGCTTTACCCGCATATGAACGTGCGCAAGAACATCGCCTATCCGCTGGTCAGCCAAGGCCTGCCGCGCGATCAGGTGCGCCGCAAAGTGGGCGAGGTGGCCGAGATCCTTGGCATCACCGGGCTCCTGGACCGCCCCGTCGGCGGGCTTTCGGGCGGTGATCGGCAAAGGGTGGCTCTGGGGCGCGCCATCGTGCGTGAGCCGAAGGCGTTTTTCATGGACGAGCCGATGGGCGCGCTCGATGCCGAGTTCCGCGAGCATATGGCGGGCGAGTTGCGCGCTTTGCATGATCGGATGGGGGCGACCACGGTTTACGTTACCCACGATCAGCTTGAGGCGATGCAGATGGGCGATAAAATCGTGGTGATGAACCACGGTGTGATCGAACAATTCGGCGTGCCGCAGGACATCTACAACTGGCCCGCGACCCGCTTTGTCGGCTCTTTTATCGGCTCTCCCCCGATGAATTTCCTTGAGTTTGAAGGTGTTGCTGAGAAGGGCGCGGTGGAAGTCACAATGGCTGGGCTGGCCATGCCGGTGCCGCGCATCCTTGAAGGGGCAGCGGGCGGGCTGACTTTGGGCGTGCGCCCCGAACATGTCAGTCTTGACGATGCTGCCGCCTTGCGCGGGAAAGTTTTGGCGGCGGAATATCTTGGCACCACCCAGATCGTGACCTTCGAGACCGCGTTTGGCCCGGTGAAGGCGCGGGTCTCATCGGCCCAGCACATCCCGCCCGGCGGCTTCACCGGGCTGCGGCTGGACCCGCGCAACATCACGCTTTTCGAGCGCGCCAACGGCCGCGCGCTTCTGTCCGAGGCCAATCAAAAGGTGCTGCGTCATGGCTGAGGTCACCTTGCAGAATGTCAGCCGTCACTACGGCAGCACCGCCGCGCTCGACGGGGTCAGTTTGACCGTGCCCGACGGCGCTTTCGTTGTCCTTCTCGGCCCCACCGGGGCGGGAAAAACCTCATGCCTGCGGATGGTTGCGGGGTTGGATCGGCCGGATCAGGGCCGGGTGCTGATCGGTGGCCAAGATGTGACTGAGGCCAGCCCCGCGGCACGCAACGTTGCCATGGTCTTCCAGCAATATTCGCTCTACGCGCATCTGACCGTGCGACAGAACCTTGAATTTTCCCTGAAAGCGCCGGGCCTTAAGCTTGGCGCGGCCGAGATCACCGCCCGCGTCTCGCGCGTGGCCGAGGTGCTTCAGATCAGCCATAAGCTTAACAACCGCGCCACGCAGCTTTCCGGCGGCGAGATGCAACGGGTTTCAATCGGGCGCGCCTTGGTGCGCGATCCCGCGATCTATCTGATGGATGAGCCTCTGTCCTCGCTCGATGCCAAGCTGCGTGCCGATCTGCGGATTGAGCTGAAGGCCATTCAGGCGCAAAGCGGCGCGACCTTGCTTTACGTCACTCATGATCAGATCGAGGCGATGACCATGGCCACCCATGTCGGCATTCTCGACCATGGTCGCTTGGTGCAATTCGGCCCCCCGCGTGAGATTTATGAAGCCCCCGTCAGTCTTTACGCCGCAAGCCGCCTTGGCCAGCCGCGCATCAACCTGCTGCCCGCCGCACTTTTCCCCGGCGCACCGGCGCGGGCCAAAACCATTGGCTTGCGCCCCGAGCAGATCTTCCAAGGTGAGGGCGAGGAGGGCCAGGTGCAAAGGGTTGAGCATCTTGGGGACCAGACCCGCCTGCACCTGAGCTATCGCGGCGAAAGCCTGATCACCGTCACCGATGCGCATAGCCCCTTGCGCGCCGGTGACAGCCTGCGGATCCGTCCACAGAACCCATTCTATTTCGACGCCGACGGCGCTCGGATCATCTGAGGAGTGTAAAAATGGCGCAATTCATCAATGCCCGCGATGCGGTGGTGACCGATGCGATCGATGGTGCGATCCTGACCTCGGGCGGGGCCTTGGCGCGGCTTGACGGTTATCCGCATATCCGCGTGGTGGTGCGGGCCGATTGGGATAAGTCGCGGGTGGCGGTGGTCTCGGGCGGTGGTTCGGGGCATGAGCCGGCGCATGCGGGTTTCGTCGGCGCGGGCATGCTGACGGCGGCGGTCTGCGGAGATGTCTTCGCCTCGCCTTCGGTGGATGCGGTGCTGGCGGGGATCCTCGCCGTCACCGGCCCGGCGGGCTGTTTGTTGATCGTGAAGAACTACACCGGCGACCGGCTGAACTTTGGCCTCGCGGCCGAGCGGGCGCGGGCTTACGGGCTGAAGGTCTCGATGGTGATTGTCGGCGATGACATCGCATTGCCCGATCTGCCGCAGCCGCGCGGCGTGGCAGGAACGCTTTTCGTGCATAAGATCGCCGGGGCATTGGCCGAGGCGGGTGCGACCTTGGAAGCAGTGACGGCGGCGGCCAATCGGGTCATCGCGGGCACCCGCAGCATCGGCATGTCTTTGGACACTTGCACCGTGCCCGGCTCGCCGAAAGAGCACCGGATCGCCGCCGGTAAGGCCGAGTTGGGCCTTGGCATTCATGGTGAGGCGGGGGTCCAGCAGGTCGATTACCGCGATGCCGCCCAAGCCATGGCGGCCCTGGCTGAGGCCTTGGCTAAGGTGATGTCCGACGCGCCGCATGTGGCGCTTTTGAACAACCTTGGCGGCACATCGGTCTTGGAAATGTCGATCCTCGCCAATGAGTTGATGAAGTCGCGCATTGGCGATCGGATCAAATGGGTGGTGGGTCCGGCGGCCTTGATGACCTCGCTTGATATGCAGGGCTTTTCGGTCTCGGTCTGCCCGCTGAGTCCCGAGGATGAGGCGCTTTTGTCCGCACCTTGCGGGCCTTCGGCTTGGCCGGGTGTGCAGGCGGTGAAGCCGCTTCAGGTGGTGGCGCTTCCCGATGGGTTGAAGCCGATCAAGCCCATCGCCTCGGCCCATGCGCCGACGGCAGAGTTCCTGAACCGCTGCTGTGACGTGTTGATCCGGGCCGAGGCCGACCTGAACGCATTGGATGCGAAATCGGGCGACGGCGATACAGGATCAACCCTTGCAGGCGCGGCGCGGGCCTTGAGCGCGGCGATGGACCGCTTGCCTTTGGCCGATCACACCCAGCTTTACCGCGCCATTGGTCAAGAGCTGAGCCAGACCATGGGCGGCTCTTCGGGGGTGCTTTTGGCGATCTTCTTCACCGCCGCTGGCGATGCCGCTTCAAGCGGGAAAAGCTTGGTCGATGCGCTGCAAGAGGGGTTGAAGCGCATGCAAGTGATTGGCGGCGCTGAGGTTGGTGATCGGACGATGGTCGATGCGCTGCACCCCGCTTTGCAGGCTTTGGCCGCGCAGGATCTGCAAGCCGCCGCCCAAGCCGCGCGCAAAGGGGCGGATCACACCGCCACTTTGCGCAAAGCCAAGGCGGGGCGCGCGTCTTACATCAGCGCGGATCAGCTGGACGGTCATATAGACCCCGGCGCCGAAGCGGTGGCGCGATTGTTTGAGCATCTAGCGCAGGGTTAAAAAAGCGCGCGGAGAAAGATGTTCGGAACGTTGACAGGTTTAATAATCTTGTTAACTTTATTCGTGGGTTAGGCCTTAGCAGCCGACCAGATGCCGCCGCAGTCCTGCGCGGCAGGTTTGGGCGGCGCTACCGCCTTTCACACGGATTTTCTTGATGAAGCAGCCTTCTCAACCCAACGTGATCTTCGTGACGGGGGCAGCCAGCGGCATTGGCGCGGCCTTTGCTAAAATGGCGGCCGTGAAGGGCCATCAGGTGGTGGTCGCTGATATCAACCAAACCCAAGCCGAGGCGGTGGCGCAAGCGATTGGGCCGCGCGCCTTGGCAGTGGCCTTGGATATTTGCGATCCCGCTGCTTGGCAAAATGCCTTGGGTGCGGCCTGCCGTCACTTTGGCCGCATTGATGTACTCGTCAACAATGCCGGCGTGGTCTTTCCGGGCCGCTTGGACGAGGTGCCGCTTGAGCAGCACCGCAAAACCCTTGATGTCAATGTGATGGGGCCGATGCTGGGCATGCTGGCTGCGCTGCCGCTCTTCAAGGCGCAAGGCCACGGCCATATCGTCACTTTGTGCAGTATGACGGCCTTTATGACCATGCCGGGCATTGTCAGCTATGCGGCCTCGAAAAGTGCCTTGCGGGCTTTGCATCTGGGCATGGCGCTGGAGCATCGCGACAGCGGCGTCGACTTCACCCTGATGCACCCCGGCGCGACCGAGACGCCGATGCTAGAGCGCGAGGCGGAACGTGGCGTCTCGGCCGCATTTGCGCGCCAAGCGGTGCCGCCGGAAGAGGTGGCAAAACTGGTGCTGAAGGCGTTGAAGAGCAAAGCGGTCGAGGTCTGCATTCCCGCCTCACGCGGGCGGTTTGTGAAGGCGGTGGGGATGAACCCGGCCCGACTGACCGAGCTTGTCACCCGCAATGAGGCGATCGGCGCGGAACTGTTGGCCGCGCGTATGGCCGCAAAAACAAAGAGTTAGTCCGGATAGGCCTCTTTCCAGCCTCGGAGGGCGCAATGAAAGTGATCACGCAGGATCTGGGCTATCCCGAAGGCCCCATTGCCATGCCGGATGGTTCGGTCTTGGTGCTGGACATCTATGATGAGGCGCTGAAGCGGGTCTCGCCTTCGGGGCAAGTCACCCGGATCGCCGCGCTGCCCGGCGGTCCTAATGGTGCGGCTTTGGGGCCAGAGGGCGCGGTCTTCGTCTGCAACAACGGCGGCACGGATTGGATCGACACCGGGCCGGGCACACGCCGCACCGGGCCGCAAAGCGCGGGCTATCGCGGCGGCAGTATTGAGCGCGTGGATCTGGTGACGGGCCGGGTCGAGACGCTTTATGACGCTTTCGAGGGCGTCGGTCTGCGCAGTCCCAATGATCTCGTCTTCGACGGCACCGGCGGGTTTTATTTCACCGATTTCGGCAAGCGCCGCGCGCATGAGATGGATCTGGGCGCGGTCTATTGGGCCAAAGCGGACGGGTCCGAGATCCGGCTTCTGGTCAGCGGCATGATCTCTCCCAACGGGATCGCACTCTCGCCCGATGGGAACTCGCTTTACGTCGCCGAGACTTACACCGGCCGGATCTGGATGTGGAGCATCGAGGCACCGGGCCAGCTGCGCAAAGCCGATTGGCCGGCCAGCTATGGCGCGACGCTTTTCGCAAGCCCCGGCGGGATTGCCCGCTTTGACGGCTTGGCAGTGGCGGCAAGTGGCGCGGTCTATGCGGCGGCTTTGGATATGTGCGCTGTGCTTGAGTTCCAAGGCCCGCTGCAAGCGCCTCGGCTGCATCCTTTGCCGGACCTTCTGGTGACCAATTTGTGCTTTGGCGGCCCCGATATGCGGACCTGCTATGCGACGCTTTCGCATGATGCACGGCTCGTCAGGTTTCGGGTGGCCGAGCCGGGTCTGGTGTTACACCACGCGGGCTGACGCGCGCCGTCAGCCCAAACCGGCGAAGGCTTTGAACTCGGCCTCGGCCTCGTCCAGCACCAAGGCCAAGAGCTCTTGGCCATGCTCTGGCCGCGCAAGTTCGGACCATGAGCCGACGCGGCCACAAGGAAACCGCGCGCGGTGCTCATCCGGTGGGCCGTGGCGGTCGCCAGAATGGGCGGCGCGGAAGGCAGCGTCGAGCAATTCGGGCGCGTCGAGCGGGGCGCGGTCAATGCGGCGGTGCAGGGCTTGGGTCAAAGCAATCTCGGACGGGGTGGCGTGCATCCCTTCCCACGCGCCATAAAGCCGGGCGCGCAGGGCGTTGGTCTGCGGGTAATCCCACCACGACCGGATTTGCACGGCCAAAGCGGTCTTTTCGGCCATAGCGCGCAGGGGGGCTAGATTGGCGCCGTGGCCATTCACCACATAAAGCCGCTGAAAACCGTGCTGCGAAAGAGCGGTGAAAATCTCGGACAGAAGCGTCGAAAAGGTCTGCTCCGAGACGGAGATCGTGCCGGGAAATCCCATGTTGAAGGGCGCGGGCGTATAGGCCAAAGGCGGTAGGACGATGGAGCCGGTCCGTTCGGCCAGACGTTCCGCAACCGCTGTGGCGCAAAGCGCATCCGTGCCGATCAGGCCGATTGGCCCGTGCTGCTCGGTCGAGCCGACAGGCAGGATCGCATCGCGGCGGGTGGCGAGGTAGGCCTCGACCTCTTCCCAAGCCATCATATCCAGTCTCATCGGGGGCTCTCCTTGCTGCGAACCCAATCTTGCAGGGCGCGGCGGTAGGTTTGGATGTGCGGGGCCAGAGCGGGCAGAGCCTCATAGGCTTGCGCGCAATGAGGGTCTGGCAGGCCCAGCTGAAGCGCTTCATTCAGGCTCTCTTGCACAAGCCCCACCGCACAAAGCCCGCAATCGGGCAGGCCGGAGGTGTTGCCACTGAGAAAGGGGCCGGGGCCGGTCAGCTTCTGCAACGTCTCAAGATGGCGCAGAATGGTGTCACGGGCTGCAGCGGGCACCACCGCACCGCTGCCCACCAACGGGAACAGCGCGCGCAAGGCGGGCTCAATCCGCAGGTCAATCAGCCGCGATAAGGCCCGGTTGCGGGCTCGAGAGGCGGGGTCCGTGCCCACCAAGGGTATGCCAAGCCCAAGGTCATCGAGATATTCAATGATCGTGTCAGATTCGACCACGAGCGCGTCGCCATAGCGCAGAGCAGGCACAGTGCCTTGCGGCACAATCGCCTTATACTCGGCGCTGCAATAGCCTCCGGGAGGCGGAAGTTCGCGCCACTCCAATCCCTTTAGAGCCAGCGCAATGCGCAGCTTGCAGCTGTAGACGCTGATCGGCGTGGCATAAAGGAGGAGCTCAGTCGCGGCCATGCGTGCCGGCACCCATCCGCCGCTCCATCCGTCGCACGCCCCATGACACCAAAAGGATCAGGGCGAGATATTCCAAGACCAAGAAGCTGTAGATCTCCAAGGGGCGGAACTGTGATAAGGTCAGCTCATTGGCGCGGCGGGTCAGCTCTTGATAGCCGATCACCGAGACCAGTGAGGACATCTTCAGCACATAGACATATTGGTTGCCCAAGGCGGGCAGCACAGCGCGCACCACCTGCGGCAAGATCACCAGCCGCATGGTCTGCCAAGGCGAAAGGCCCAGCGAGCGCGCCGCCTCACCCTGGCCTTTTTTCACCGATTGCAGGCCCGCGCGCCAAATCTCTGAGGTGAAGGCGCTGTCCGAGATGGCCAAGCACAAAAGCCCGGTGACAAAGACACCGGTTTGAAAGCCGGTCAGGATCGGCAGGCCGTAATAGACCCAGAGGATCATCACCAAGAGCGGGATGGCGCGGAAGAACTCGACATAGATCCGGCTTGCGTAAAAAAGCGGCCGGCGCTTTGAGCTGCCCATCAGCGCCACCGCAAGTCCGACGCTCAGCGAGATCACCATCGCCAAGGTCGAAACCGAGACCGTCGCCCAAAGCCCCCAGATCAGGAAGCTGAGGTTGGACAGGCCACGCGGATCAAAGGGCGAAAGAATGTACCAAGCGAAATTATAGCCGCCGCCCGCGCCACTGCTCGCGCAGCCCGACAAAAGCAGCAAAGCGGCTGCCATAACGCTGTGCAGGGGCCAACGGCCCCTGAGTTCAGGTTTCGCCGCGATCATATACCGATCAGCCTTGACCCAACCATTTCTTGTCCAGCCCGGCAAAATAGCCGTCGATCTTGCGCAGGGTCACCCAAGTGTTGACGAAGTTCAGCCAGATCGGATCGTCCTGCGCCACGACATAGGCGAAGGGACGGCGGTTGCGCATCTCGGCCCCGGGTACAACGATCTTCAGGTCGGGGAAGTTGGCGACCAAACTGCCTGCCTCGACGTTCGAGGTGATGGTCACATCGGCGCGTCCTGCCAGCACCTCTTGAAAGCCAGTGGCGGGCGATTGCACGGCTTGGATCGTGGCATTGGGGAAATGCGCGCGGGCTTGCTCTTCGAAGACGGTGCCCATCGAGACGGCGACGGTGATGCCGGCTTGGTTGATCGCCTCCCAACTGCCGAACCGCTCGGCATTGGCGGCGAGCGATAGGGGAACGGTGCCGGCCTCGGTATAGGGTTGGCTAAAGGCGGCAACCCGGGCGCGGGCCACGCTGACAGAGGCGCCCGAGAAGATGTCGAAGCGGTCAGCGGCAAGGCCGGTGGTGATGGTGGACCATTCGGCGGCAACCCATTCCACTTGCACCTCTAACTCGGCAGCCAACTTGGTCATCGCCTCGATGTCATAGCCATCATAACTGTTGGAGGCGGTGTCGCGGAAAGACATCGGGTTGAAATCCCCGGTTGTGCCAACGCGCAGCACGCCTGCCTCAAGGATGCGCGACAGGCGCGAAGCCGGTGCGCTTTGCGCTGCGGCGGGTTTGCCGCCCGCCAGCATCAAAGCACCGCCACCTAGGGCAGCCATTGCGAAAAGGTCTCGTCTGTCCATGATTTTGGTCCCCAGTCGGCTGATACAGGTGAGCGAATTGGTTACGGCTTATGCGCGGTTGCGCCGCTGCATCGCCGCAGCGGTCCGGCGTCAATCATCGCATTGAAATCGTACGGTCGGTCGAGAAAACCATTTACCAGCAGATGTTCGTATTTCTTGCCGACTTGCGCAACGCGTTCAGCGGAAAGATTAATGTCTATCTGTTGAAGCAAACGAGAAGAATATCCTTGATCCAAGAACGACTCGGGCAGGCCGGTGTCATTGGCAAAAATACGGCGGGTTTCCGAGGCGTTTTGCGTCGCCCAATCTTGCGCCTGCAAGAGCTGCGCCATCCAACGATCTACCAAATCCGGTCGCTCGTCCAAGAGCTTGGCTGAGACGGTCAGCAAGATCGGATGGCCGAAGCCGGCTTCGCTGTCGTCTTCCAGCCCGCTCATCCGCGCCACTTCAAAGGCACCCGTAGTGGCGCAGAGGATGGCTGAAAGTGCAGCGTCGGAATAGATCGCATCGACCTCGCCCCGGTAGAGCGCCGCGATCTCCTCACGCTGCACAGCGAATTGGCTGCGGCTGCCCCAGAGCGAGGCGCGAGCCTCGGGGCCGATGGTGGCATCGTCGAAATAACTGCGGTCAATCTCGATCGGCACGATGACAGGCGGCGGGGCGCCATCGGGCAAAAGGCGTTGCAGCTGTGCGATGCCCGCCAGCACTGTGGCACGCCACCAATCGGTGCGGTCGTTCTTGCGGATGGGCAAGGCAATGCGCCGACCGGCCAGCGCCTGAGGGCCAAGGTTCGCTTTGCGCAAGTCGCTGTCAGGCAAAGCAAAAAAGCCCGAGCTTCGGTCGTGCCAATTGATCCCGATGATCCGCAGATCCACGCCTTTTGACAGTGCTTGTAAGGGTGGCACATAGCCGCCAAAGCGGAAAAGCGCAGGGTGGTCGTGGCTGTAATGTGCCAGCCGGGTAGCCTCATCGGCGGCTTCCGAGACCGAGCGGACCTCGATCCCGTCGGCGGCAAATTCAGCCTCGAGCCAGCCTTGCCGAATGGCAATCGAGGCCGCGGTGGGAGCCGGGCAGCGTGTATACCAAAGCGTTTTCACGGCATGTCCTTGCGGAAAAGGCCAGTCGCAGGGTCGGCCAATGGGGCGCAGAATTTGTGCCCAGCATGACGGAGGCGGCAAAGGCCAGCAAGGCGGCGTTTGTAATGTTTGCGATCAGTTAAACTTATCGCAATCGGTCGCCTCAGCGAAGATCCAGTCGTGGAAGGCGCGCACTGCCGGCCGGTCCAGCGCCGTCTCGGGGCAGACGAACCAAAAGGCGTAATCCGAGGGCACAGGCGGCAAGGTAAAGGGCCGCACCAACCGCCCATCGGCCAAGGCATCCATCACCAAAGCATCGCGTCCAAGCGCCACCCCCAAGCCCTCGATCGCCGCTTGCACCACCATATTGGATTGTCCAAACCGGCGCAGACGCGCTGGGCGCGGTAGCATGATGTTCGATTGGGCCGCCCAAAACTCCCAGTTCGGAAGGCGCCCTCCGGCGGGCTTTAGATCATCAACCAAGAGCGTGTGCCGCGCCAAATCGGCCGGGCAGCGCAGGTCAGGATCGCTGCGCAAAAGCTCGGGCGAGCAGACGGGGGTGAGATTCTCACCCAGCAACCGGCGCACATAGAGCCCTGAATATCGGCCCAAACCATAGCGAATCGCCACATCGGCCTCGCCTCCCGCAAAGGAGATCGCCCGCGCCTCGGTCGAGATCGAGACCGACATATCGGGCTGGGCCTGATCAAAGCGGATGAGCCGGGGGAAGAGCCAGTTGATCGCGAAGCCCGGCAGGCACGAGATTGAAAGGCTTTGCGCGTTGTTGCTGCGGTTGCGCAGCTCATTGCACAAAGAACCGATCCGGCCCAAGCCTTCGCCAACCGCTTCGGCCAAGCGCCGGCCCTCATCCGTTGGGTGAGATGCGCGCGGACCGCGCACCAAAAGCCTTTGCCCAGTCCATTCCTCTAAAAGCCTGACATGCTGCGACACTGCGCTTTGCGAGATGCCCAACTCTTCGGCGGCGCTGGAAAAGCCGCCCATCCGAACGACCGCTTCGAAGGCGCGCAAGGCGGCGTAGGGCAAGTTGATCAACATGGGCAGGCTATTAGCTCAGCTTAAGGGCTGGATTAGACCTTGCATATTGTGAAAGCCCGCGCAACGGCTTCGATTGCGGCGAAGGTACTTATTAGGTTACGCAATGCCCCAGTCGCAGTCCGATCCGCTTGCCGCAGCGGTGCAGAATCTTTTGCAGGGCTGCGCTGGGGCGCGGGCAGGGGAGCGTTTGCTCATGCTCGAAGAAGGTCCCGCGCTTGGTCATTATGGGCCGGGACTGGGGGATGTGATTGCGCAAGGTGCCAAGGCTTTGGACCTTGTGGTCGAGCGCCGTCAGGTGGGCTTCTCCCCCCATCCGCAAGAGCCTTCGCAGGCGATGCTTTTGGCGATGGCAGGGGCGCAGCATATCCTGTACCTCGCCCGCATCGGTGACCAAATGCGCTTTCGCGCGCTGCCCTATGCCGAGCGGTCTGTCGTCTCCTATGCGCTTGATCTGGCGTCATTTTCTAGCGCTTTTGGCACAATTCCGCATGGCGCAATGCTGGCGATGAAGGCCGCGATCAACGCCGCGATGGCAGCAGCGCAAGAGATCCATATCCGCTGCCCCTTGGGCACCGATCTGCGCGGCCGCATAGCGCCGGGGCAAAGCGCGCCGCCTGATGTTGGCATCCGGCGTTTTCCAATGGCGGTCTTTGCTCCGGTTCCGATGGCGGGCTTCAGCGGCAAAGTCGCGCTGGCGCGCTTCGTGCTTGGCACGGGTTCCGTCTATTACCAGCCGTTCCTGCACAAGCTGGATCAAGTGGTCACTGTCCAGCTCAGCGGGAACCGCGCTTTGCGCTATGACGGACCCGCGGATGTCGTGCAGTCCTTGCTTCGCCACATCGAAAGGGTGGCCAGCGCGCAGGGCTTGGATGGTCATTTCGTGCATTCTTGGCATGCCGGCATCCACCCCGGCTGCGCCTATCCCGGACGGGCAGAGGATCACCCCGAACGCTGGACCTGCAGCGCCTTTGGCAATCCACGGCTTCTGCATTTCCACAGCTGTGGCGATGACGCGCCGGGTGAAATTTGCTGGAATTTGCTTGATCCCACTGTCACCTTGGACGGTGTGGCCCTTTGGGAGGAGGGTCGGCTTCACCCGCGCAGGATTGTGGCGGGGGCGGCCGTTCTAGACGCCTGCCCAGAGCTTGCGGCCTGCTTTGCTGCCCCGGCCCGCGCGGTCGGGCTATAGGAGGGAGTGCAGGATGTATCTTTATAACGCGTGGTACGTCGCGGCTTGGGATCATGAGATCGGGCAGGCGCTGACGCCGGTGCGGATGCTGGATCAGCCGATCGTGCTTTATCGAACCAGCGCGGGCAAAGTGGCCGCGTTAGAGGATGCTTGCCCGCACCGTAAGCTGCCGCTTTCCAAAGGGCGGCTCTTGGGCGATCAGGTGGAATGCGGCTATCACGGGCTGACCTTTGACGCCTCGGGCACCTGCACCCGCGTGCCGGGGGCCGAACGCATCCCGCACCGCGCCTGCGTGCGCTCTTATCCGGTGGAAGAGCGCTACGGGCTGGTCTGGGTCTGGATGGGCGAGGCGGCTTTGGCGGATCCGGCCAAGATCTTCCATGTCGATCACTGGGAGGATCCGACTTGGGGCATCAATCGCGGCGATGCGATGACGCTGAAGTGCAACTACCTGTATATGAGCGATAATCTTTTAGACCCGAGCCATGTCGCTTGGGTGCATCGCAGCAGCTTTGCCGGGGCCGGCACCGATGAGGTCGCGCTGAACACCGATGTGGGTGAGAAGGGCGTAACGGTTTGGCGCTGGATGATGGACACCCCGCCCGCGCCCTTCTACGCGCAGTTCCTGAAGTTCCAAGGCAACTGCGACCGCAAGCAGCACTACGAGGTGCATTGGCCCAGCCATGCGATCATCCGCGCAATTTTCTCTCCGGCGGGGACGGGCGGTGAGGGGCAGCCGCTGCATCGCGACAGTTTCGTGATGGACAGCTACAACTTCATGACCCCGGTTTCGGCCACCGAGACGCGGTATTACTGGTTCCAGATGCGCAATTTCGCCCCGAAGGATGCCGAAGTCAGCGCGCGCTTTGCCACCTCGGTGCGCGGCGCCTTCGAAGAAGACCGCGTGGTGCTGGAAGCCGTGCAAGAGGGCATGGATGCGATGCTCACGCCCAATCTTGATTTGGCGATTGATCTGGGACCGATGCGCTTTCGCGCGCGTCTGCGCAAGATGATCGAGGCCGAGACAGCGGCCCGCAACGCTCCGGCGGCAACTCTGGTAACGTAGAGGCCATCGTTGCTAAGCCGGAGGGAAGGGCGGTTTGGCCATAGGCGGTGATCGAAGCCGCCTGCGGCCGGAACCGCTTAGGCGGCAGATTTCCACTGCACGGGCGTGACATAGAGCACGTCATCATCGACAGAGACCATCACCTCACCGTCTTGGATATTGACCTGCATCTTCATCGAGCGATTGGCCTTTTGGCCCAAAGCGCCGGTGTCTTTCTCGGATAGGTTCACGACCGAAAGATTCTGGAACCGGGCCGAGCTGGACTTCATCTTGTCCCACCAAATCTCAGCCGTGCGCCCGCCGTAGCAATAGACCACGACCTTGTCGGACTTGCTGCAAGACTGCCGCACGACCTTTTCGCTGGGCAGGCCCAAAGCCACCCAAAGCTCCAACTCATTGCTGAGGCTCTTTTGCCAAATGTCGGGCTCATCCTCGGTCGAGATCCCTTTGGTCATCTCGAGCTGCTCATGGGCGTTGAGCGCAAAGGCCAAGATCCGCACCATCATCCGCTCATCGGTCTCCGAAGGATGTTTGGCGACCGTCAGCTTGTGGGTCTCGTAATAATGGCGATCCATATCCGAGACGGAGAGTTCGACTTTATAAATCGTGGCGTTTTGCGCCATGAGCATGCCCTTTGCAGCGAGGATCGCTGCCAGTAGCGAGTTTTCCCCTTATTTGAAAGCAAAAACCAAAAGGCGCAGCGGGGATGCCGCTGCGCCTTTGTTCCCAGTGATAGCCTTCAGGCGATCACTCGATGTCGAAGACCACGCCCTGCGCCAGCGGCAGCTGGGCCGAGTAGTTCACCGTGTTGGTCTGGCGGCGCATGTAACCTTTCCACGCATCCGAGCCGCTTTCGCGCCCGCCGCCGGTCTCTTTCTCACCGCCGAAAGCCCCGCCAATCTCGGCGCCCGAGGTGCCGATATTAACGTTGGCAATGCCGCAATCCGAGCCTGCGGCTGAAACAAAGGTCTCTGCCTCGCGCATGTCGAGGGTGAAGATCGACGAGGACAGTCCCGCGCCCACCGCATTGTGCTGGGCGATGGCATCCGACAAGTCACTGTATTTCATGACATAAAGGATCGGGGCAAAGGTCTCTTCCAACACGGGGCCGGTCTGCTTCGGCATCTCGACCAAAGCGGGGCGGGCGTAAAAGGCGCTCTCGGCCCCAACTGAGACGCGCTCACCGCCATGCACTTTGCCGCCCGCCGCTTTCGCGGCCTCCAGCGCATTTTGCATCGCGTCAAAGGCGGCGCGATCGACCAGCGGGCCGACCAGCGCCGCGCTCTCCAGCGGGTTGCCGACCGAGACCGAGCCGTAGGCCTTGATCAGCCGCGGCACCAAGGCGTCATAGACGCTGTCATGCACGAAAAGCCGGCGCAGAGTGGTGCAGCGCTGGCCTGCGGTGCCCATCGCACCAAAGGCAATCGCGCGCAAAGCCATGTCGAGATCGGCCGAGGGGCAAACGATGCCCGCATTGTTGCCGCCCAGCTCAAGGATTGAGCGGCCAAAGCGCGCCGCCACTTTCGGCCCGACGATGCGGCCCATCCGGGTGGAGCCGGTGGCCGAGATCAGCGGCACATCGGGGCTGGCGACCAGAGCCTCGCCCACATCTGGGCCGCCGATCAGCACTTGTGCCAGACCCGCGGGCGCATCGCCGAAGCGCTTCATGGCACGCTCTAGGATGGCTTGGCTTGCCAGAGCGGTGAGCGGGGTCTTCTCAGACGGTTTCCAGATCACCGCATCGCCGCAAACCAGCGCCAGCGCGGTGTTCCACGACCAGACCGCAACCGGGAAGTTGAAGGCGGAAATCACGCCGACCACACCCAGCGGATGCCAGCTTTCCATCATCCGGTGGCCGGGGCGTTCCGACGCGATGGTCAGACCGTAAAGCTGGCGCGAGAGACCGACCGCGAAGTCGCAGATGTCGATCATCTCTTGCACTTCGCCAAGGCCCTCGGACGGGATCTTGCCCGCCTCGATCGAGACCAAAGCGCCGAGATCCTCTTTTGAGGCGCGCAGCTCTTCGCCCAAAAGCCGCACCAACTCACCCCGGCGCGGGGCGGGGACCACGCGCCAAGCCTCAAAGGCGGCTTTGGCGCGGGCGATGGCGGCTTCGGTGCTGGCCTTATCATCGGTCTTCAGCTTGGCGATCGCTTCGCCGGTCACCGGGGTGAAGCTGGCAAGGCTGCCGCCGGTATAGGCGCTGGCGGGCACGCCCAGACGGTCAAGCAATGCAGCGGCGCGGGCAGCGATGGTCTGGGACATATCCATTTCCTCGGGCAAAGCCCCCCGGACGAGGCTGCTCGTGGGGGCATCGTGGCGATTGATTTCCCAAGTGATAGCATGCGGATCGGAAAGCGGCTGTCGATCATTCCGTCTAACCTCATGCCAAACGGGAATGAGGCGGGATGTCTTTGCAGTCCAGTTAGAAGCCGCGCCCGAGCTTTTCTCGGGTCATCTCAGCCACCAGCCAATCGCGGAAGGCAGCCAAAAGCGGGTGGTCGCCTTTCTCGATCGGCCAGCACAGATGGTAAGCGCCGGCGCTTTCCATCGGCAGGGGGAGGGCGGGCACGATCCGCCCGTCGCGCAACTCTTCAGTGAACAGAAATTCCGGCAAAAGTGCCACGCCAAGACCCGCGGCTGCGGCCTCATATAAGGTGCTGAATTGGTCGAACAGCATGCCGTGTACGCGGCTGTCATCGACGCCCTGCTGTTCGAGCCAGCGCTCCCATGCATCGGGTCGGGTGGTCAGGTGCAACAGCGGCGCGCGGCGCACATCGGCGGGGGCGGCAAAGCCGTAGCTTTGCGCCAATTCCGGCGCGCAGACCGGGATCATCACCTCACCCCGCAGGCGCAGCATTTGCACGCCCGTCCAAGGCTCATCGCCAAAATGGATAGCTGCATCAATGACATCCTCGCGGAAGTCAAAGCGCGTGAGGCGGCTCAGCACATTGATCATCACCTCGGGATGCGCCTCGGTAAAGCGGTGCAGGCGCCGCGTCAGCCAGCGCGCGCCAAAGGTGGGCGGGACCGAAATCGTCAACGTGCCGCCGCTAGGATTGGCCAAAAGGTTCAATGAGGCGCTGGAGATTTTGCCCAAAGCCTCACGGATTTCCCGCGCATAGACCTGACCGCCAAAGGTCAGCTGGATCTTCTGCTTGGCGCGGATGAACAGTTCCAACCCCAGCTGGTCCTCCAGCGCCTTGATCTGCCGCGACACCGCCGATTGCGTCAGCGAAAGCTCTGCCGCGGCTTCGGTGATCGACCCGGTGCGGGCGGCCGCTTCAAAGGCCGCCAGAAGCGAGACCGAGGGTAAAAAGCGTCTGGGCGTGCGGATCGACATGACGTACCGGCATGAAGTTATGACAAAGCCTTGGTATCTTACCGCGCGACAAGCGTTAAAAAAAGCCAAGATAAGGGCGGGGGGGCAGCCTGTCCGTGACTGGAACTTGGGGGCCAAGACATGCTGAACAATCCGCGCTCTCATGGTCTGTGGGAGGCCAGCGCGCCCCAAGCGCCGGCCACCAAGCCCCTTCAGGGCGAGGCGCGAGCCGAAGTGGCGATCATCGGCGCGGGCTACACCGGCCTTTCCACCGCTTTGCATCTGGCCGAGCGCGGCATTTCGGCACTGGTGGTTGAGGCGGCCGAGATCGGCTTTGGTGGCGCGGGGCGCAATGTCGGTTTGGTGAATGCCGGCATGTGGGTGATGCCCGAGGATCTCATCAAGACGCTGGGCGAGGATTACGGCAATCGCTTGCTGGATTTCCTTGGCGCTGGGCCCGGTTACGTCTGGGAGATGGTGCAAAAGCACCAGATCGCATGTGAGGCCAATCCGGTCGGCACTTTGCATGCTGGCGTTGGCCCCGAAGGCTATTCTGAGCTGCAAGAGCGCGCCCGGCAATGGCAGGCGCGCGGCGCCCCGGTGGAGCTTTTGGACCGGGAGGCGGCGGCGCAAGCCTTTGGCTCCAAAGCCTATTCCGGTGCTTTGCTGGACCGGCGGGCGGGCACGATCCAGCCCTTGGCCTATGCGCGCGGCTTGGCCCATGCGGCGGTCAAAGCGGGGGCGGTGATCCACACCAGCTCTCCCGTCACGGGGATTGAGCGGGACGGGCAGGGCTGGCGGGTGCAGACGCCGCAAGGCACGGTGCGCGCGGGCCGTGTGGTCGTCGCGACCGACGCCTACACCAAGCTGGTGATGCAAGATATTGCCCGCCAGCAGGTCACTTTGCCCTATTTCAACATGGCGACCCAGTCTTTGCCGGCGGATGTGGTGCAAAGCATCCTGCCCGGTCGGCAGGGCGTTTGGGACACCAAAGAGGTGCTCTCATCCTTCCGTTTCGACGCGGCGAACCGGCTGGTCTTCGGCTCGGTCGGGGCTTTGCGCAACACCGGTGTGGCGATCCACCGCGCTTGGGCCAAGCGGGCCTTGCGCAAGATCTATCCGCAGATCGGCGATTTTCGCTTTGAACATGAATGGTTTGGCGCGATCGGCATGACCTCGGACAATCTGCCGCGCTTCCACCGGCTGGACGAGGGCATCTTCGCCTTCTGCGGCTATAACGGCCGCGGCATCGCGCCGGGCACGGTTTTTGGCCGCGAAATGGCCCGCTTCCTGGCGGGCGAAACCCGGGCCGAGGCGCTGCCTTTGCCGCTCTCTGTGCCCAATCCAACCGCATGGCGGGGCCTGCGCTCGGCCTTTTATGAGGCGGGCGCGCAGCTTGTGCATTTGACCGAGGCGCGGCTTTAAGCCGCTTGGCTTAGGCCTGAAAGGATCCAGAAAATGACCCGTTTCACCCGCGCCACACGGATTTCGGCGATTGAGATCTCTGAGATTATGCAGCTGACCGAGAAGGCCGCTGGCCTGAAGGTTGCAGGCCGCGATGTGGTGGCGCTGACCACCGGCGAGCCCGATTTTCCCACGCCAGATCATGTGGTTGAGGCGGCGCATCAGGCGGCTTTGGCGGGCAAGACGAAATACCCCGCCACCCTTGGCACGGCTGAGTTGCGGGCCGCGATTGCCGCAGCGAATGGCGTCACGGCGGCTGAGGTGATTGTGACCACGGGCGCCAAACAGGTTTTGGCCAATGCCATGCTCGCCAGCCTTGATCCGGGGCATGAGGTGATCATGCCCGCGCCCTTTTGGACCAGCTATGCCGACATCGTTTTGATGGCGGGCGGCACGCCGGTGATCCTGCCTTGCGGCGCGGATCTGGGCTTCAAGCTTAGCCCAGAAGCGCTTGAGGCCGCGATCACTCCGCAGACCCGGTGGTTGATGCTGAACTCCCCTTCAAACCCCTCGGGTGCAATCTATTCTGCGGCTGAGATCAAGGGCTTGGCCGAGGTCTTGGCGCGGCATCCACAGGTCTGGGTCCTCTCGGATGAGATCTATGAGCATCTGAGCTATGTGCCGTTTGTCCCTTTCACTATGGCCGCGCCCGCGCTGAAGGACCGCACCTTGGTGGTGAATGGTGTGTCAAAATCCTATGCGATGACCGGCTGGCGAATTGGTTGGGGCGTTGGACCGGCGGAGTTGATCAAGGCGATGGGGGCGGTGCAGGGGCAGATCACCTCGGGCGCATGCTCCATCGCGCAGGCGGCGGCTTTGGCGGCTTTGACCGGCGATCAAGCGCTTTTGGACGAGCGCCGCGCGGTGATGCTGGCGCGGCGCGACCGGATGGTTGCGGGGCTGAACGCCATGCCCGGCGTCACCTGTCCGGTGCCGGATGGCGCGTTCTACGTTTTCCCAGACCTCAGCGAAGCGATTGAAAAGGGCGGTTTTGCCTCGGATGCCGAGCTTTGTGCTTGGCTCTTAGATGAGGCGGGCGTGGCTATTGTGCCGGGTCGCGCTTTCGGCCTTCCCGGCCATGCGCGGATCTCCTTTGCCTATGCCGAGACAGATCTGATTAAAGGGCTTCGGCGGATGCATGCGGCCCTAGAGACCCGACTGGCCGTTACTCTCTAACTTAGCCAAAACAAAGCTTTACCCTTATGGCTCAAAGGATCTGAGCCGGTTGAGAAGGACCCCTTATGGGACGCTCTGTCATCGTTCACGAGAACTTCCTGCGGCGCGTGGCGGCGGGCGATCTGCCGCAAGGCCGGGCTCCTTCCGGCCCATTAAGCGCCACGGAAGCGGTGGCGCTCTACCGCTCGGCCTGTCTTTCGCGGCACTTGGACCGCACCAGCCGGGCGATGCAGGCGGCGGGGACGGGGTTCTACACCATCGGCTCGTCGGGGCATGAGGGGCTGGCGGCGGTGGCGGCGGCATTGCGCCCGACCGATATCGCATTCCTCCACTACCGCGATGCCGCCTTCCAGATCCACCGCGCCAGCCAAGTGCCGGGGCAAACGATCCTGTGGGATATGCTCTTGTCCTTCGCCTCCTCGTCGGAGGATCCCATCTCGGGCGGGCGGCATAAGGTCTTGGGATCAAAGGCGCTTTGCATCCCGCCGCAAACCTCGACCATCGCCAGCCATCTGCCGAAAGCCGTGGGGGCCGCCTATGCGATTGGCTCGGCCCGCCGCCACCGTCCGGAACATGCGATCCTGCCCGATGACGGCATTGCCTATTGCAGCTTCGGCGATGCCTCGGCCAACCATTCCACCGCGCAAGGTGCCTTCAACGCCGCGCAATGGACCTCTTATCAATCGGTGCCTCTGCCGCTCCTATTCTGCTGCGAAGACAACGGCATCGGTATCTCCACCAAGACGCCGCAAGGCTGGATCGGGGCGACCTTCTCGAACCGTCCGGGGATGAAATATTTCACCTGCGACGGGCTTGATCTTTACGACACCTATGCGACCGCGCTTGAAGCCGCCGACTACGTCCGCACCCGCCGCAAACCCGCCTTCCTGCATGTCCGCACCATCCGGCTTTACGGCCATGCCGGGGCCGATATGCCCACGACCTACCTGCCGAAAGCCGAGGTTGAGGCCGAGGAAGCCCAAGATCCGTTGCTGCATGCGGTGCGTTTGATGGCCGAAGCGGACGTCATGCAACCCGATCAGGCGTTACAGATTTACCAAGACACCGCCGAGCGCGTAACCCGCGCCGCGGCCGAGGCCGTGACCCGGCCACGGCTGAAAGATGCCGCCGGCGTCATGGCCAGCATCGTGCCGCCCAAGCGCGAGTGTCGCCCCAGCAATGGCGCATCGTCCGAGGCGCGCACGGCGGCTTTCGGTAGTGATATCAAGCAGATGGCTGAGCCGCAGATCATGTCGAAACTGATCAACTGGGCGCTCACCGATCTGATGCTCGACCATCCCGAAGTGGTGATGATGGGCGAGGATGTCGGCCGCAAAGGCGGGGTTTATGGCGTCACCCAAAAGCTGCAACAGCGCTTTGGCCCGGACCGGATGATCGACACGCTCCTTGATGAGCAGTCGATCCTTGGCCTTGCGATCGGCATGGCGCAGAACGGTTTTGTGCCAATGCCCGAGATTCAGTTCCTGGCTTATTTGCACAATGCCGAGGACCAGCTGCGCGGTGAGGCGGCGACTTTGTCGTTCTTTTCCAACGGCCAATACACCAACCCGATGGTGCTGCGGATCGCGGGCCTGGGCTACCAAAAGGGCTTCGGTGGGCATTTCCACAATGACAACTCGGTCGCGGTTTTGCGCGATATTCCGGGGCTGATCTTGGCCTGTCCGTCCAACGGGGCCGATGCCGCGCGGATGCTGCGCGAATGCGTGCGGCTGGCGCGGGAAGAGCAGCGGGTGGTCGTTTTTCTTGAGCCGATTGCGCTTTATCCGATGCGCGATCTGCATGCCGATAAGGACGGCGCTTGGATGCAGCACTACCCCGACCGCTCGGAAAGCATCGCTTATGGCGAGGTCGGCGTGGCGGGCGAGGGCGCGGATCTGGCGATCGTCACCTTCGGCAATGGCACCTATCTGGCGAACAAGGCTTTGCCCGCGATCACGGCGGCGGGTGTGAAGGCGCGGATCGTGGATACGCGCTGGCTTTCCCCTTTGCCGAAAGAGGCGCTGACGGCGGCAGTGGCGGGCTGCAAGAACATTCTGATTGTGGATGAAACCCGCCACACCGGCGGTCTGGCCGAGGCGTTTATGGCGCATTTCCATGAGGTTAGCGATGCCAAGCTGGCGCGATTGACTGCCGAGGACAGCTTCATCGCCACCGGCCCCGCCTATGCGGTGACGATGCCCTCGGCCGAGAGCATCACGCAGGCCGCATTGGCCTTGGTGGGGGGCAAAGCATGAAAACCGCCGTTGTCATCTGCCCCGGTCGCGGCACCTATAATGCGACCGAGCTTGGCTATCTGTCGCGCCATTTCCCGGATGCTGCGCTGTTGTCGCGGTTCGATGCAACGCGCCAAGTCATTGGCCAAGAACAACTTTCCGTCTTGGACAGTGCGGCTCGGTTCACCATGTCGACCCATGCGCGCGGCGATAACGCTGCGGGGTTGATCTATGCCGCGACCTATGGCGATTACCTCTCGATCGACGGCGAGAAGGTGCGCGTGGTCGCCGTCACCGGCAATTCTATGGGCTGGTATTCGGCTTTGGCCTGCGGTGGCGCGGTGACGCCTGAGAACGGCTTCCGCATCGCCAATACGATGGGCACTTTGATGCAAGAGGCGATGATCGGCGGGCAGATCATCTATCCTTGGTTGGGCGAGGAGTGGCGGCCCGACTTTGCGCGAAAAACTGAGCTTTTGGGCATAGTTGCAGCGATCAACGCCCGCGCCGACCATATCTTGGCTTTGTCGATCGACCTTGGTGGTATGCTGGTTTTGGCCGGGAATGAGGCGGGTCTGAAAGCCTTTGAAGCCTCGGTGTCGCCCTTGCAGGGGCGGTTCCCGATGCGGCTCGGAGGGCATGCCGCCTTCCACACCGCGCTGCAAGAGCCGGTGGCAGAGAAGGGGCGGGCGGCGTTGGGACAGGATTTGTTTGGCCAGCCGCAAGTTCCGCTGATCGATGGGCGGGGGGCGATCTGGTGGCCGGGGGCGACGGATCCAGCCGCTTTGCGCGCCTATACTTTGGGTCATCAGGTCGTGGAACCCTATGATTTTACGCGCGCTTTGGCGGTGGCCGCGCGCGAATTTGCGCCTGATCTTTTCATCATCACCGGCCCCGGCACAACCTTGGGGGGGGCGGTGGCGCAGAGCCTGATCCTGAATGATTGGCGCGGAATGGCGGACAAGGCCAGCTTCCAAGCCTTGCAGGGCGAGCGAGGGCTTTTGGTCTCGATGGGGATGGCCGAACAGCGGGTGGCCGTCAGTAAATAACCTAAGAAAAGTCGGGGCTTAGGTTAGAACCACTGCCCCGGCTCAATCAGCCCCAGGTCCATCAATTGCTGGCTGTGCCAGGTGAAGGGCACCGAGTTGTGCCAGCGGAAATCTTTGATCGCAAAGCGGCTGCCAGGGTTGCTGCGCAGGGCTTTTGCGGTGCGAAAAGAGCAAATCGCCGCCGTGAGGTTGTTGTGCCAGGGGCAGGCGTAAGTATTGAATTCTTCATCAGAAAACGTGAAGTCCGGCCGCAGCCGCAAGCCTTTTTGGGCGCGGAAAAGCGACACTCGGTCGATCTTGCGGCGGGACCAGGGGATGTGTTCTTCGAAACGCCAGCGTAATCCGCCGTAAAAATCGAGTTGGCGGTCTTTGGGTTGCCAGTTCTTCGCCTCGTCCTTGCGGGCAAGGGAATAATAGCCCGAACGGTCCAAATGCGCGTCGGACAAAGAGACGGCGTTGCTGTGTTCCGACAGATTTCCCGCATAAAGATCAATCACATAGCTGATCATTGCCGAGCGGCGTTCTTCGGCGTGAAAGGCGAGGAGGTCTTTGACAGAGCGGGATTCGCTGAAGGGGAAAAACAGGTATTCCGCGTTAAAACTGTAATAAATCCATTGGTTTAGCGCGGCGTCATTGATGCGATTGACCGCCTCGATCAGGGCGTTTTCGGCGTAAACATCATAGGTAACGTGGTGGACTTTTTCGGCTAAGGCATTGGGAAGACTGACTTCTTCGGGCGCAAAGAGCACCACGCAGCCAAAGCCGCTTTGCAGGTTGTGGCGCAAGGTGCTTTCGAGCTCCACCACATCCTCGGCCATGGTCAATGCGATCGGCCCGCGCGCCAAGGCTTGCGGGGCTTTGTCGATAAACTCTTCAATATCAGCGTATTGCATCGCGCGGCTTGGGCCCCTTTTGCCCGTTTTGGTGCCAGAGCGGTCGGCTCAAGCCTCGGACTTGCCGGGTCAAAGTCATTGATCTTCGGAGCCAAGGCAAGAGGGTCTGGTTTTGGTATGGCTGACGTATGGCTTAGGTATGGCTTTGGTCATGCCGCCCGCAAAGCGCGCTGCAAAGCCTGCCGCGTTGCCCAATCCGGGCTGGGGGTGTAGAGACCGCCGCAGGAGGCCGGACATGGAAGCGCCGAAAAAACTCTTCATCAAGACCTATGGCTGTCAGATGAATGTCTATGACAGCGAGCGCATGGCTGAGGCTATGGGCGCTGAGGGCTATGTCCAGACCGAGACGGTGGAAGAGGCCGATATGGTGCTTCTGAACACCTGCCATATCCGCGAGAAGGCGAGCGAGAAGCTTTACTCGGACCTTGGGCGGCTGCGGAATTTGAAAGCGGCCAAGCCGGAGATGAAGGTCGGCGTCGCGGGCTGCGTGGCGCAGGCCGAAGGGGCCGAGATCTTGCGGCGGATGCCGCTGGTCGATCTGGTGGTCGGGCCGCAAAGCTACCACCGGCTGCCGGCGATGGTGAAGGCCGAAGGCCGTCAGGTCGATACCGAGTTTCCAACGGAAGATAAGTTTGACCACCTGCCGCAACGCAAGGGCTATCGCGGCCCGACCGCGTTTTTGACGGTGCAAGAAGGCTGCGACAAGTTTTGCGCCTTTTGCGTGGTGCCCTATACGCGGGGGGCCGAGGTCAGCCGCCCCGCCTCGCGGCTGTTGAAGGAGGCGCGCGATCTTGTGGCGCGCGGCGTGCGGGAAATCACCCTGCTGGGCCAGAATGTGAATGCCTATCACGGCGAAGATCGCACGCTGGCCGGGCTGATCCGCGAGATGGCGCAGATCGAGGGGTTGGACCGGCTGCGCTATACGACGAGCCACCCCAATGACATGGGCGATGATTTGATCGCGGCCCATGCCGAAGTGCCGCAGCTGATGCCTTACCTGCATTTGCCGGTGCAATCGGGCTCGGATCGGATTTTGAAGGCGATGAACCGCAAACATACCGCGGCGCATTATCTCGATCTGATTGGCAAGATCCGCCAAGCGCGACCGGATGTGCTGCTGACCTCGGATTTCATTGTGGGTTTCCCCGGTGAGACGGATCAGGATTTCCAAGAGACGATGCGCCTTGTGCGCGCGGTGGGCTACGGCGCGGCCTATTGCTTTAAATACTCGGCCCGCCCCGGCACCCCGGCGGCGGAAAAGACCCCGGTGCCCTCGGACGTGGCCGATGCAAGATTGCAAGAGCTGCAAGGTTTGATCTTGGCCCAGCAGCAAGCGGCGCAGCAGGCGATGGTCGGCCAAGTGGTGGAAGTTCTTTACGAAAAGCCCGGTCGTCTGCCCGGTCAGATGGTTGGAAAGTCGCAGCATCTGATGGCGGTGCATGTGCAAGATGCCACTGGCAAGACCGGCGATCTGGTGCGCGCGCGCGTCACCTCGGCGGTGACGAATTCGCTGTCGGCGGTCTTGCTTTAGGGCTCGGCTGCGCGATTGGGCAGCCGGCGGTGCGGGTTTCCCTTTCAGCGACAATCCGGGTTCTGATACCCTATATTGTGTGGCGGAAGCCCAAAACCCCGACATTAATGGGCGGGTTCCGTAAAATTTTCTTTACTTCGCGTCACCGGACCGGCAACTCTCCGCTCAATTGTTATAGCATGGTGTAAGGGGGGCTCTGGCCGTGAGCTTTTATTCACGCGCAGCGCGAATGTTGGTGGCTGGGCTTGTGCTTTGCTTCGGCATGGCCGGCGCGACCGCAAGTTTCGCCGATGAGAATGCAGTCGTCACCGGTAAGATCGAATGGGGCGTCTGGATTGACGACGACGGTTGCATGCATTGGTGGGCAGATGGCGGCTTGGAAGGCTATATGGTGCCGCGCCGCAACCCCAAGACCGGCAAGCCAGTTTGTTTGAAGAAAAACACTTGCTTGGTCGAAAACACCGATACGCTTTTTGCGACTGACAGCCATAAGCTGACCGCCTCGGGCCGCGACCGGCTGCGCAAGTTCTTCTCAAGCGCTGGCGCCTTTGGCTATGCGATCTACGGCCATACCGACAGCCGCGCCTCGGATGAATACAACATGGCGCTTTCGAAGCGCCGCGCCCATTCGGTGGCTGAGGTGGCCCGTTCGGTTGGCGCCTCGGTGGAGCGGGAGTTGGGCTTTGGCGAGCGTCAGCCCATCGCCTCGAATCAGACGGTGGCAGGCATGGCCAAGAACCGTCGTGTTGAAATCATCTGCTACCGGTGGTGAATATGATGCAGGGCTATATGAAACTGAGCGTTCTTCTAGCGCCGCTCATGCTGGGGGCTTGTGTGGCCGGCGACGGCTTGCGCGTCTATAGCGGGCCTGATGATGTGATCGCCACGGGCGTGGATAAGGGCCGCGACACGGGCGCTTTGACCCATGGCCGCGCCGCGATCGCCTATGATCCCGATGGCTGCCAGAACTGGATCATCGACGATGGGGTCGAGGGCTATTCCTCGCCGCGCTTCGATCCGGCCTCGGGTCTGCCGGTGTGCAACGATAAGTTCCCGCCCGGAACGGTGATCCGCGACTATCAGTCGGGGACGCAGGGTCTGAAGGACTTTGTTCCGGGTCCGGGGCGGAAGGTTGTGGTGGTCAAGCAATGCCCGGCTGGCACGACCTCGGTGAACGGGATCTGCACCAAGTAAGCTTGGGTTTGGCAGGAGATGAGCAAAGGCCGTGGCATCTGCTGCGGCCTTTGGCTTTTGGCGGTGCCGCATCACTTTTGCGCGACGCTCTTGCTGGGGCCGCGGGGCATTCCAAATAATCCCTGTGATGATCCCCCTGATTGTCACACTGGTATTATCGCCAGTGGCGCTACATATAGCGGAGCGTGTGTTTTTCCTTGCCAGATGGCGGGGTGAGGCGCAGGCTCGACCTACCTGCCATCTGAACAATGGAGATCCTTTTGGGCATCAGCGCGCTGACCCCCCCGACCCGTCCCGAGGATATGGTGGAAACCGTCCTGGAATTTCCCGACAATCGTCTGTTGATCGAGCTTTGTGGCGAGTTTGACCGCAATCTGTCGCAGGTAGAGCATCAGCTGGGGGTGAATATCCTGCGGCGCGGCAACCGGTTGGCGGTGATCGGCGATAAATCCGCGCGCGAGCAGGGGGCGGCCGTGCTGCGCAGCCTCTATGCGCGGCTCGAGGCTGGGCGCTCGGTCGAGGCGGGCGATATCGATGGCGCGCTGCGGCTGGCCGGACCGGGGGCTGTGCCGGCTGAGGGCGAGCAGATCGAGATGTTCAAGCCCGGCATGGAGCTGCGCACCCGCAAAAAGCCGGTGGAGCCGCGGACCGAGGCGCAAAAGGCCTATGTCGCCAATCTCTTCAACCATGAGCTGGCCTTCGGCATTGGCCCGGCGGGCACCGGTAAGACCTATCTGGCGGTGGCGGTGGGCGTGACCATGCTGCTGACCGGGGCGGTGGAGAAGATCATCCTGTCGCGCCCTGCGGTCGAAGCGGGCGAGCGGCTCGGCTTTCTGCCCGGCGATATGAAGGAAAAAGTCGATCCCTATATGCAGCCGCTTTATGACGCGCTGAACGACTTTTTGCCCGCCAAACAGGTGGAAAAGCTGATCTTGGACAAACGGATCGAGATCGCGCCTTTGGCCTTCATGCGCGGCCGCACTTTGTCGAATGCTTTCGTGGTGTTGGATGAGGCGCAAAACGCCACCACAATGCAGATGAAGATGTTCCTCACCCGGCTCGGCGAGGGCTCGCGCATGGTGATCACCGGCGACCGCACCCAAGTGGACTTGCCGCGCGGCACGGCCTCGGGGCTGGCCGATGCCGAGCGGATCTTGAAGGGCATCAAAGGCGTGTCTTTCAACTATTTCACCGCCAAGGATGTGGTGCGCCACCCCTTGGTGGGCCGGATCATTGAGGCCTATGAGGCCGACGAGGCTAAGGCCTGAGAAAAAAAAAGACCGGGGCGCGCTGAAGCGCGCGCGCCCCGGATGCCTCCGGCGGGGATATTTAGAGACAGAAAATGAATAAGGGAAAATGCTCTCCTCATTTTCTGTCCTTAAATATCCCGGGGGTTGAGGGGGCAGAGCCCCCTCTCTTTTCGCTTCTCTTGCCTCTCGCCCCAGCAAAGGTTAGGCGCGGGCTATGATGAGCCAAGACAACGCCCCGCAAGATGAGCCGCTGATCGACCTTGTGATCGAGGATGATCGCTGGGAGGCCTTTGGCCTTGAGCATTTGGCCGAGGCTGCGGCATCTGCGGCGCTGGCGGGGCTTGGCCTGCCGAAAGCCGGCTTTTTGATCTCGCTGCTGGCTTGCGATGATGCGCGTATTGCCACGCTCAATGCCGATTTTCGCGGCAAGCCCACGCCGACCAATGTGCTCAGCTGGCCCTCGGAAGAGCGCGCGGCAGAGGTGATCGGCGAAGAGCCTGAGCGCCCCGAGCCGGGCGAGGTGGATGATCCCGAAGAGCTTGGCGACATCGCCATTGCCTATGAGACCTGCGCGCGGGAGGCGGAAGAGCAGGGCAAGCCGATGGCCGATCATGTCACCCATTTGATCATCCACGCCGTGCTGCATTTGCTGGGCTATGACCATATCGAGGACGAAGACGCCACGCTGATGGAGGCGCATGAGGTGCGCATACTTGCGTCTATGGGCCTATCTGACCCATATTAGGCGCGCATCCGCCAGACGGATGTTTGTTGGACAAAGGATCGATGGGCAGTAGCACCGATGGGCAGGCGGCATCGCAAAGCGCGATGCAGGAGCCAGCCGAAGACGAACGACCCGAGGCCGCAACACGCGGCTTCTTGGGGCGGATCCTTTCCGCATTCTCGCCCTCAACCGACGCAGAGGGCACGCCTGATGCGCCTCTGACCGCGCAAGGCAGCGCCGGGCTTGGCGCTTTGCGCCGGCTGCGGGTGGATGATGTGGCGATCCCCAAAGCCGAGATCACGGCCGTGCCTTTGGACATCGGCAAAGATGATCTGGTCGAGATGTTCCGCGAACATGGTTTCAGCCGTATGCCGGTCTATAAGGGCACTTTGGACCATCCGCAGGGCTTGGTTTTGCTGAAGGATTTGGCGCTGACGCATGGTTTTGGGGCTGGCGGCCGGTTCAGCCTCAAGCGGCTTTTGCGCCCCATTCTTTACGCGCCGCCCTCGATGCCCTCGGGCGTGCTTTTGCAAAAGATGCAAAAGGAGCGGGTGCATATGGCCTTGGTCATTGATGAATATGGCGGGGTCGATGGTCTGGTGACCATTGAAGACCTCATTGAGACCGTGATCGGCGAGATCGATGACGAGCATGATGAGGTTGAAGGCGCTTTGTGGAAGGCCGAGGCGCCGGGGGTGATCTTGGCGCAATCCACCGCGCCTTTGGAAGAAATCGAGGCGGCTTTGGAGATGAAGCTGCGCGCCGATGGCGAAGGCGAGGATGTCGATACGATCGGCGGTCTGGTCTTTTTGCGCATGGGCCGGGTTCCGGCGCGCGGTGAGGTGCTGGACCACGAGTCCGGCGCGCAGATCGAGATTGTCGATGCCGATCCTCGGCGGATCAAGCGGCTGCGCATTCGCCGTCATGCCGAGCCGGTGGCCGAGGCCGAAGCGGTGGCGGTGTTGCGGTAAATGGCGTTTTGGTCCGGGCTGAAGAGCTGGCTTTGGCCTGGCCGTAGAAAAGCCGCGTTGAGTGTTGCGCTGGGCGCAGGCGTGGCTTTGGGGCAGGTGCCCTTTGGCTTGCATATCGTGGCTTTGGCGGCGCTTTGCGGGGTGCTGGCGCTTTTGGTGCGGCAGGCCCGGGCGCGCGACGGCTTTGCTGTCGCGCTGTTTGCCGGGGCGGGGCATTTTGCCTTGGCGCTCAATTGGATTGTGCAGCCTTTCTTTGTGGACCCTTGGGTTTACGGCTGGATGGCCCCCTTTGCTTTGGCGCTTTTGGCCTTCGGCTTGGCGCTCTTTTGGGCCGGAGCCTCGGCTTTGGCTGTGCGCTTGGCGCGCCCCGGTGGGCTGCGGCTTTTGGCCTTGGTGGCGGCTTTGGCCTTGGCGGATTTGGCGCGGGGCTATCTGCTGACCGGCTTTCCTTGGGCGCTTTTTGGCCATTTGGCGCTGGACACCTCGGCCGAGCAACTGGCGGCTCTGATCGGCGGCTATGGGTTGGGGGCCTTGGTACTGGCGCTTTGCGCGCTGCCTGTGCTGGCGCCGAAGGCCGGGACGGCGGCCTCGGTGGCGGTTTTGGCCGGGGTCTTGCTTTGGGGGCAGCAGCACGCGCGGTTGGCGCCCAGTGAGGCGGGCGAGGCTCCGGTTGTGCGCTTGGTGCAGCCTGCGATTGCGCAAAGCCTGAAATGGAACCCCGAGGAGGCGCGGGCGAATTTCGATCTGTTGATGGCTTTGACGGAAAGCCCCTTGGAGGCGGCCCCGGCGCTGGCGCTTTGGCCCGAGACGGCGGTGCCTTATCTGATGACCGAAGGCGAGGGCGCGGCGCTGGCCTTGGGCGGGCTGAAGATCCCGGTGGCCTCGGGCTATCAGCGGGTCGAGGGCGACGGGCGGCAGGCCTGGAACAGCTTTGCGCTTTTCGGGCCGGGGGGCAGCATTGGGCCGAGCTATGATAAGGTCCATCTGGTGCCCTTTGGCGAATATATTCCCTTTGGCGATCTGGCTTACCGGCTTTTCGGTTTGCGGGCTTTTGCGGCGCAGCAGGGGGCGGGGTATACGGCGGGCCGTAAAGCCGAGCTGATGGATTTCGGGCCTGCGTTGAACGGGCTTTTGGGTCGGGCGCGGGTGTTGATTTGCTATGAGGCGATCTTCCCCGAGGAGGTTTGGACCGAAGAGCGTCCGGCTTGGATCTTGCAAATCACCAATGATGCTTGGTTTGGCACTTTGACCGGACCGTATCAGCATTTCGCGCAAGCGCGGTTGCGGGCGATTGAGCAGGGTCTGCCCTTGGTGCGGGTGGCCAATACCGGGATTTCAGCCGTGGTGGATGCGCGCGGGCAGGTGGTTGCGGATGTGAGCGGTGCGCCGGCGCTGATGGGCATGGGCGCGCGCGGGGTTTTGGATGTGGCTTTGCCCGGCGCTTTGCCGGCACCGCTTTATGCCCGCAGCGGTGATCTGCCGCTGGTTGTGCTGTTGCTTGCAGCACTCGGCTTTGCGGCGATCGGGCGCGGGGCGCGTGAGCGCACTTGAAAAACAGGGCCGGACCGCTTAGGCGGGGCGAGTACTAAACCGTCACAACGGCTTCCTGGCGTGACGGGTAAACCCCAACGGAGCACTTCCCCATGAGCCGCAACTCCTACGTCTTCACCTCTGAATCCGTTTCAGAGGGACATCCCGACAAGTTGTGCGATCGCGTTTCTGACGCGGTGCTGGACGCATTTCTGACCGAAGAGCCCAATGCCCGTGTCGCCTGTGAAACCTTTGCCACCACCAATCGTGTGGTTGTGGGCGGGGAGGTTGGTCTTTCGTCGAAAGAGAAGACCAAGGCGATGATGGAACGCATCGACGGTATTGTCCGCGATTGCGTGCGCGACATTGGATACGAGCAAAAGAAATTCCACTGGGAAAAGATCAAGATCCACAACTATCTGCATGAGCAGTCGGCGCATATCGCGCAAGGCGTGGACCGTGACGGGGCAGGCGATCAGGGCATTATGTTCGGCTATGCTTGCTCGGAGACGCCCGAGCTGATGCCGGCGCCGATCCAATATGCCCATGCCATCCTGCGCCGTCTGGCCGAGGTGCGCAAATCCGGCCAAGAGCCGACTTTGGGCCCGGATGCCAAATCGCAGCTGTCGTTGCGCTATGAAGACGGCAAGCCGGTTGAGGTGACCTCGATTGTGCTCTCGACGCAGCATGC
Organism: Pseudogemmobacter lacusdianii; assembly: GCF_030848395.1. GTDB lineage: Bacteria > Pseudomonadota > Alphaproteobacteria > Rhodobacterales > Rhodobacteraceae > Pseudogemmobacter > Pseudogemmobacter lacusdianii. Next base: position 169,598 of record NZ_JAVDBT010000005.1, read on the forward strand.
CTCGAAGCGGCAGACCTCGAAGGTGATCCGTGGCATCGTCGAGCCCTATATCCGCGAGATCCTGCCCGAAGGCTGGATCACCAAAAAGACCGAATGGCATGTGAACCCGACCGGGGTTTTCGTGATCGGCGGCCCCGATGGCGATGCAGGTCTGACGGGACGTAAGATCATCGTGGATACTTACGGTGGCGCGGCACCGCATGGTGGCGGGGCCTTCTCCGGCAAGGATCCGACCAAGGTGGACCGCTCGGCGGCCTATGCGGCGCGGTATCTCGCGAAGAACGTAGTGGCGGCGGGTCTGGCTGAGCGCTGCACCTTGCAGGTGAGCTATGCGATTGGCGTAGCCAAGCCCTTGTCGATCTATGTCGATACGCATGGCACCGGGAAAGTTGAGGCTGCGGCGATTGAGCGGGCGGTGATGGAGGTTATGGACCTCACGCCGCGCGGCATTCGTGAGCATCTGAACCTGACGCGCCCGGTCTATGCCCGCACGGCGGCTTATGGCCATTTCGGTCGGGCTCCGACGGCGGATGGCGGCTTCAGCTGGGAGCGCGTCGATCTGGTTGAGGCGCTGAAGAAAGCGGTCTGAGCCGGGCTGCGGGCGCGGGGGGCATCGAGCCCCCGCTTGCCCGCGTTGCCACGGGAGGAATGAAAGCGGCGGTTCCTTTTCAGGGCCGCCGTTTGCTTTTGTGGTGGGCGAATGATGGGCCGCAGCGGGCAGGTGGAGGCTGAAAATCTGCTAGATTGTTCGATATGTGCAAATTATTGCGCTGACTGAGGCCTATAATGTTGAAAATGTGCAAATTTCCGCCGGACACGCGGATTTGCGTGACCGGGTGAAGCCTAGGCTTTCGCTTATTTCTGCAAGCCTTTATATGAAGACGCCCCCCTCTCTTTGGCGAGTCGTGGGACGCGTTACAACTGGCAAGGACCCGTCCGCATGTCTCTCTTCTCTGGTCTCACCTCTGGGCTTTTCTCGTCTGATATGGCGATCGATCTGGGGACAGCCAATACGCTGGTCTATATCCGTGGCCGTGGCATCGTGCTGAACGAGCCCTCGGTGGTGGCCTATCACATCAAGGACGGCAAGAAGCAGGTTCTGGCGGTGGGCGAGGATGCCAAGCTGATGCTGGGCCGCACGCCGGGCACGATCGAGGCGATCCGCCCGATGCGCGACGGGGTGATTGCGGACTTTGAAGCCGCCGAAGAGATGATCAAGAATTTCATCCGCAAGGTGCAAAAGCGTTCGGTCTTCAGCCGCGTGAAGGTGATCGTTTGCGTGCCGCATGGCGCGACGCCGGTGGAGAAACGCGCGATCCGCAACTCGGTGCTGCAAGCGGGTGCCAAGCGCGCCGGGCTGATTGCCGAGCCGATTGCGGCGGCGATTGGCGCAGGCATGCCGATCACCGAGCCGACCGGCTCGATGGTGGTGGATATCGGCGGCGGCACCACGGAAGTTGCCGTCTTGAGCTTGGGCGATATCGTTTATGCGCGCTCGGTCCGCGTTGGCGGCGACCGGATGGATGAGGCGATCATCTCTTATCTGCGGCGTCACCAGAACCTGTTGATCGGGGAATCGACCGCCGAGCGGATCAAGACCTCGATCGGCACGGCGCGGATGCCCGATGATGGGCGCGGCTCTTCGATGACCATTCGTGGGCGCGACCTGTTGAACGGTGTGCCGAAGGAAACCGAGATCAACCAAGCCCAAGTGGCCGAGGCTTTGGCCGAGCCGGTGCAGCAGATTTGCGATGCGGTGATGCAGGCTTTGGAGGCCACTCCGCCGGATCTGGCGGCGGATATCGTAGACCGCGGCGTGATGCTGACCGGGGGCGGGGCTTTGCTGGGTGATCTTGATCTCGCGCTGCGCGAGCAGACCGGGCTTTCGATCTCGGTGGCGAATGAGTCGCTGAATTGTGTTGCTTTGGGCACCGGCAAAGCCTTGGAATACGAAAAGCAACTGCGCCACGTGATCGATTACGACAGCTGAGCCGCTGGCGCAGAACCGCAGCGATCAGCTGATGCAGGGGCGCTTTTGCGGCGCCTCTAGGGGACGGCACCGGGTTTTGAGGCGCTTTTGGCCAGAGTGAGACCATCGGAAGACTATTCGCGCCCGCTGCGCCGCCTGTTGGTGGTGCTGCTGGTGCTGCTCCTGTTTGGCATCTTCATGCTCTGGCGGATCGACTCGCCACGCGTCGAGCGGTTCCGTGCGGCTTTGGTTGATGCGGTGGTGCCGAATATGGAATGGGCGCTGGTGCCGGTGCGGCGCGCGGCGGGGATGGTGGAAGATTTCCAGTCCTACAATCGGATCTATGAGCAGAACCAAGAGCTGAAGCGCGAGCTGCAAAAGATGTCGGCTTGGAAAGAGGCGGCGCGGCAGCTGGGCGAGCAGAATGCGCGGCTGTTGGATCTGAACAAGGTGCGGCTCGATCCGAAGCTGACTTGGGTGACGGGGCAGGTTTTGGCCGATTCCGGCAGCCCGTTCCGGCAATCGGTGCTGCTGAACGTGGGCGCGCGGGACGGCATCCGCGATGGCTGGGCGACGATGGATGGTCTGGGCTTTGTGGGCCGGATCTCGGGCGTGGGCCCGCGCACCAGCCGGGTGATTTTGCTGACCGATACCAACAGCCGGGTGCCGGTGACGGTGCAGCCCTCGGGACAGAAGGCGCTGTTGTCGGGTGACAATTCGGCAATGCCGATCTTGGAGTTCATCGAGGACACCGATGAGATTGCGCCGGGGGACCGGGTGGTGACGGCCGGAGACGGCGGGGTGCTGCCGGCGGGGCTGTTGGTTGGCCAGGTGGTGCGCGACACCGATCGGCGGCTGCGCGTGGTGATGTCGGCGGAATATCAACGGCTTGAGTTCTTGCGCGTGCTGCGCAGCCATGAGCTGGAACCGATCACTGATCCCGGCGCGCTGATCGCGCCTCCGCTCTTGCCCTCGGCGCCGGAAGTGGCGGTGGATGGCGAGGGGGAGGCAGCAGCGCCTCCGGTGCAGGGGGGCGGTGACGTGGGCGAAGAGGGCTCGGGCGCGGCTGAGGCAGGCGATGAGGCGGCGGGCGAGGCCAGCCCATGAATGGCTTCATCGGTGCCGCGCCTTGGGGTTACCGCATCCTGTTCCTGTGGCTTGCGATCCTGTTTTTGTTCCTAAAGCTTTTGCCGCTTGGCTCGGCCGCTGGGGGTTTTCCGGGGCCGGATTTGCTGCTGTGCATGTCCTTGGCTTGGGTCATGCGGCGGCCGGATTATCTGCCGGTGGCTTTGGTCGCCTTGGTGGTTTTCGTCGAGGATTTGATCTTGATGCGCCCACCCGGGCTATGGACCGCCTTTGTGGTCATGGGCACCGAGTTCATCCGGGCGCGGATCGCACTGACACGTGAGTTGAATTTTCTGGTCGAATGGCTACTGGTCGCGGGGCTGATGGTGGCGATGCTGCTGGGCTACCGGTTGGTCTATATGCTGACCTTCCTGCCGCAAGAACCTTTTGCTTTTGCGGTGATTCAGGTGTTTTGGTCGGTGATGGCCTATCCTGTCGTGGTGGTCGCTTCGCGGCTTGTGCTGGATCTGCGAAAGCCCGGAACGGGCGAAACCGATGATTTCGGGAGGCGGCTGTGAGACGCACCCAAAAGGACAATGAAGACAGCCATCGCGGCATCACCCGGCGCACGCTGATGATGGGCGGGGCGATGTCGGCGATGGTCGTCGCCTTGGGCGCGCGGCTGCGGTATCTGCAGATCGATCAGGCCGATGAGTTCAAGCTTTTGGCCGAGGAAAACCGCATCTCGGTGCGGCTCTTGCCGCCCCGCCGGGGCATTATCTTTGACCGCAATGGCAAGGTGATTGCGGGCAATGAGCAGAATTACCGGGTGGTCGTGACGCGCGAAGATGCGGGCGATGTGGATCTGGTGATGAAGCGGTTGGCCTCGCTGATCCCGATGACGCCGGAAGAGCTGGAAGATGCCACGGCGGCGGTGAAGAAGCATTCGGCCTTTGTGCCGGTGATCGTTAAGGATCGGATTTCTTGGGAGGATTTCTCAAAGATCGCGATCAATGCGCCGGCTTTGCCGGGGGTGGTGCCGGAAATGGGCCTGTCGCGCCAATACCCGCGCGACACCGATTTCGCCCATTCGGTGGGCTATGTCGGCCCGGTCTCGGACCGCGATCTTGAGGGCGAGGAAGCGCCTGACCCTGTGCTGCGCCTGCCGAAGTTCCAGATCGGCAAGATCGGGGTTGAGCGCTGGATGGAAAGCACTTTGCGCGGCTCGGCGGGCACGAAACGCATCGAAGTGAACCATGTTGGCCGCGTCATGCGCGAGCTGGAGCGGCATGAGGGTGAGGCGGGGGCCGATATCCGGCTGACCATCGATGCCGATGTGCAGAACTTCGCCCAAGCCCGGTTGGGCGAGGAAAGCGCGGCCGCTGTGGTGATGGATGTGCGCAATGGCGATATCATTTGCATTGCCTCATCTCCGTCCTTCGACCCCAATCTTTTCGTGCGTGGGATCAGCCAGAAAGATTACTCGGCCCTGACCGAGCATGACCACCGCCCCTTGGCCAATAAGTCGGTCTCGGGGGCCTATCCGCCCGGCTCGACCTTCAAGATGGTGACGGCTTTGGCCGCTTTGGAGGCAGGGGCGATCAAGCCCGGCCATGCGGTGCGTTGCCCCGGCTATATGGAATTTGGCGGGCGGCGCTTCCACTGCCATTCGCGTGGCGGCCATGGCACGGTCAATTTGGCGCAAAGCTTAGAGAAAAGCTGCGACGTCTATTATTACGATATTTGCCAAAAAGTTGGCATCGAGAAGATGGCCGAGATGGGGCGGCTTTTCGGACTGGGCCAGCGCCATGATCTGCCGATGTCGGCGATTGCTGAGGGGATTATGCCGAACCGCGCCTGGAAGATGGAGCGGCATAAGCAGGAATGGCGGATTGGTGATACAATCAACGCCTCGATCGGGCAGGGCTATGTGCTGGCCTCGCCCTTGCAACTGGCGGTGATGACGTCGCGGATTGCCACCGGCAAGGCGGTGGTGCCGCGGTTGGTGCGGATGATTGGCACCGAAGAACAACCCATTGCCGAGGCTGAGGATTTGGGCCTATCGCCGGACAATCTGGCGATGGTGCGCCGCGGCATGAGCGATGTGATGAATGCCGAGCGGGGCACGGCGCGCTCGGCCCGGATCGCCGATCCGGCGCTGACGATGGCGGGCAAAACCGGCACCAGCCAAGTGCGCAACATCACTGCCGCCGAACGCGCGCGGGGCGTGATTTCCAATGACCAACTGCCGTGGGAACGGCGCGACCATGCTTTGTTCGTGGGCTATGCGCCCTATGACAACCCACGCTATGCGATCTCGGTCGTGGTGGAGCATGGCGGCGGCGGCTCGACCGTGGCGGCACCGATCGCGCGCGATATCTTGCTGCGGGCTTTGTCGGATGGATTGCCACCGCTGAGCGCCTATCCGGCGTCGCAGCGGGGCCGGATTGAGACGATGTTGAAGCAATTGCCGCTGCGCGACCCCGAGACGGGTGCAGCGCCTGCGCGCGGAAAGGCTTGAACCAGATGAGTTTTCTGGAAAGCCGCATCAAACATGTGCCGACCGGCATCCGCAAGGTGCTTTATCTGAATTGGCCGCTGATCCTGTTGTGTTCAGCCGTCGCCTCGGTCGGGGTCTTGATGCTTTGGTCGACGGCCGGGGGCAATTTCGACACCTGGGCCAAAAGGCAGGCGCAGGTCTTCGTCGCCGGCACGATCTTGATGCTGTTCGTGGCGATGGTGCCGATCTGGTTTTGGCGCTCGATGGCGGTGCTGGCCTATTTGTTCTCGTTCATGATGCTGCTTTACGTCGAGTTTCGCGGCCAGACCAATATGGGGGCGCAGCGCTGGATCGACTTTGGGTTCTTGCAGTTCCAGCCCTCGGAGATGATGAAATTCACGCTGGTGATGCTGCTGGCGGCCTATTACGACTGGCTGGACACCAAGAAGATCTCGCGGCCATTTTGGGTGCTGCTGCCGGTTCTTATCATCATGCTGCCGACGGTTTTGGTGCTGATGCAGCCGAACCTTGGCACGTCTTTGATGCTGATCTTGGGTGGGGCGGCGGTGATGTTCGCGGCCGGGGTGAGCTTGTGGTATTTCGCGGCTGTCGCCTCGGTCACGATCGGGATTGTCGCGGCGGTTTTCACCACGCGCGGCACGCCGTGGCAGTTCTTGCACAACTATCAATACCGCCGGATCGATACGTTTTTGGACCCTGCGGCGGATCCTTTGGGGGCGGGCTATAACATCTTGCAGGCCAAGATCGCTTTGGGCTCTGGGGGATGGTCGGGCAAGGGCTTCATGCAAGGCACGCAGAGCCGGTTGAACTTTTTGCCCGAGAAGCACACCGACTTTATCTTTACCACTTTGGCCGAGGAGTTTGGCTTTGTGGGCGCGTTTTCTTTGCTGGTGCTTTACGCGCTGATTATCGGATTTTGTATAATCTCGGCCTTGCAGAACCGCGATCGGTTCTCTTCGCTCCTGATCCTTGGCGTGGCGGCGAACTTCTTTTTCTACATCGCGGTCAACCTGTCGATGGTGATGGGGATGGCGCCGGTGGTGGGGGTTCCTTTGCCGCTGTTGAGCTATGGCGGATCGGCGATGCTGGTGATCTTGGTGGGCTTTGGGCTGGTGCAAAGCGCGCATGTGCATCGGCCGCGCTGAGGGGTTGAGGCTGCGCTGAGGGGCCAGCGGCCGGGGGTTTTCCACCCCCGGACCCCTGGAGAGTATTTCGGTCAAGATGAAAAGCTAAGGGGCTGGTTGGCCATGAAAAAAGCCGGACCGTTAGGCGCGGTCCGGCTTTTCGATTTGGTGTTTGGGGCCTTTGGCCCCGCAAGATCAGAGGATCTTTTGACCGGTTTTCGCCCAGTCTTTCATGAACTGATCCATGCCTTTGTCGGTCAGCACATGGCCAGCCATTGCCTTGATGACCGAAGGCGGAGCGGTCATCACATCGGCGCCGATCAGCGCGCATTGCGAAGCATGGTTCAGAGTGCGGATCGAGGCGGCAAGGATGTTGGTCTCGAAGCCATAGTTGTCATAGACCTGACGGATGTCCGAGATCAGCTCGAGCCCGTCGATGTTGATATCGTCCAAGCGGCCGATGAAGGGGCTGATGAAGGTCGCGCCGGCTTTGGCGGCCAAGAGCGCTTGGTTGATGCTGAAGCAGAGCGTCACGTTTACCATTTTGCCCTCTTCCGAAAGCACTTTACAGGCTTTCAAGCCGTCCCAGGTCAGCGGCACTTTGACGGCAATGTTCTCGGCGATCTCGGCCAGTTTGCGGCCTTCTTTGATCATGTCCTCGGCATTGAGCGCCACGACTTCGGCCGAAACCGGGCCTTCGACGAAGGAGCAGATTTCGCGGGTGACTTCGATGATGTCACGGCCGGATTTCATGATCAGCGAGGGGTTGGTGGTCACGCCATCAACCATACCGAGATCGTGCAATTCGCGGATGGCATCCACATCAGCGGTATCGACGAAGAATCTCATTGGAGGTGTTCCTATCTCATTGCAGGGGTGGAGGTGTAAGGGTCGCGCGGCTATTACCTGAAAGATGGATGATGCGAAAGGGCGCGTCGGGGAAAGCGATGACCGAGCGGCATTTCAGCCAAGGTGAGACGGTGGGGGTGCTCACCACCGAGCCGATTGGCCGGGTTTTGGACTATCGCGCGCCCGAGGGCGGCTGCGGCAGCGGCGATTATGTCGAGGTGCCCTTGGGGCCGCGCAAGGTTTTGGGCGTGGTTTGGGGGCCGGGCAAGGGCGATTGGGATCCGGCCAAGCTGCGGGCGGTGATCCGGGTGCTGGATGCGGCACCGATGCGCGAGGAGCTGCGGCTCTTTCTGGCGCGGGCGGCGGATTACACGCTGACGCCATTGCCCGCGATGCTGCGGCTGGCGACGCGGGCGCCGGGCTTAGGTGATCCGCCGGGGATGCGCAAGGTCTACCGGCTGGCGGGGCCGGTGCCGAACCAGCTGACCGATGCGCGCCACCGGGTGATTGAGGCGCTGCGCGGCTATGGTGGCGCCGCGGTCACTTTGGGTGAGTTGGCCGAGGCGGCGGGCTGCGGGCCTTCGGTTGTCAAAGGTCTGGTCAAGATGGGGGTGGTGGCCGAAGAGGACAGCCCCAAGGATTTGCCCTATCCCTTGCTGAACCCCAAGGGGCTGATGCGGCTGGCGGGGGATCAGTTGGCGGCGGGCGATGCCTTGGTGCATGCCGTGGCGGCGGAGGCCTATCAGGGGATTTTGCTCAAAGGCGTGACCGGCTCGGGCAAGACCGAGGTCTATCTGGAGGCGGTGGCCGAGACCTTGCGGCGCGGGCGGCAGGCCTTGGTTTTGCTGCCGGAAATTGCGCTGACGGCGGATTTTCTGGCGCGGGTTGAGACCCGCTTTGGCGCGCGGCCAGCGGAATGGCACTCGGGCGTCACGATGACCGAGCGGCGGCGGCTGTGGAAGATGCTGTCGGTTGGTGAGGCATCCTTTGTGGTGGGCGCAAGGTCGGCGCTTTTCTTGCCGTTTCAAGACCTTGGCCTGATCGTTGTCGATGAAGAGCACGACACCTCTTACAAGCAGGAAGAGGGCGTCTTGTATAATGCCCGCGATATGGCGGTGCTGCGCGCGTCAATCACCGGCTGTCCGGTGGTGCTGGCTTCGGCGACGCCGAGCCTTGAGACTTGGGCCAATGCCGAAGCCGGGAAATACACAAGGCTGAACCTTGGCGCGCGCTTTGGCGCGGCGGAATTGCCGCAGATGCGGGCGATCGATATGCGCGAGGCGGGGCTGCCGAGCACGCGCTGGATCTCGGAGGCATTGGCGCAAGGTGTGGCCGAGCGGGTGGCGCGGGGCGAGCAATCTTTGCTGTTTTTGAACCGCCGCGGCTATGCGCCGGTGACCCTGTGCCGGGCTTGCGGCGGGCAGGTGGCTTGCGATCATTGCGATGCGCGGATGGTGGAACACCGCTTTTTACAGCGGTTGATGTGCCATCAATGCGGCGCCTCGAAGCCGGTGCCGGTGGCCTGTCCGTCTTGCAAGGTTGAGGGCAAAATGGCGGCCGTGGGGCCGGGGGTGGAGCGGCTGGCCGAAGAGGTGGTTGAGCGCTTCCCGGGCGCTCGTGTGGCGGTGCTGTCTTCGGACCTTTTCGGCTCATCCCGGGCGCTGAAAGAGCAGATCGTGGCGATTGCGGATGGCGGGGCCGATATTATCATTGGCACGCAGATCGTGGCGAAAGGCCATAACTTTCCGCATCTTACGCTGGTGGGCGTGATTGATGCTGATCTGGGTTTGCACGGTTCGGACCTGCGGGCGGCAGAGCGGACATTTCAGTTGATGCGCCAAGTGGCGGGGCGCGCGGGGCGGGCGGAGAAGCCCGGAGAGGCTTGGCTGCAGACCCATCAGCCGGATCATCCGGTGATCCGGGCGATCCTTGGCGGCGATGAAGAGGCGTTTTGGCGGGCCGAGGCAGAAGAGCGGCGGGTGCAGGGCGTGCCGCCCTATGGCCGGATGGCGGGGATCATCCTTTCGGGGCCGGAACCGGCGCCTTTGTTCGATATCGGCAATGAGCTGGCGCGGCGCAACGGGCCGTTGCTGTCGGTGGGCGCCACGGTTTACGGGCCGGCGCCGGCCCCGATCGCGCGGGTGCGCGGCCGGCATCGGGTGCGGCTTTTGGTCAAAGCGCCGAAGGGCGTTGCCTTGCAACAGGCGCTTGCGCAATGGGCGGCGCAGGTGCGCTTGCCCAACAATTGCCGCTTGGCGATCGACATCGATCCACAGAGTTTCTTCTGATCTTGGCCTATTCGGACATCTCGTGCCTTCATGCTTTACGTGCCAGAGCTGCAACGTTACCTTCAAAAACGCTGGCAAAGCTGCTAGAAGCCTAGATCATCTGAAGCCTAAGTTCGTTATGATCTTAGGCTGTGCCACAAAAGCTGACGGGCGAGTTTTTACATGATCGAACCTGACCTGCGTGACCGCATTCTGGCGGAACCTGAAACGATCTTGGAAGATCGCGATGTGATGAACGCGCTTGTGGCCGCCAATGAGCGGGCGATGGGGGCCAATATCGTTGATCTGCGCGGCATCGCGATGCAGCGGCTTGAGACCCGGTTGGACCGGTTGGAAGACACTCATCGTGGCGTGATCGCGGCGGCCTATGAAAATCTGGCGGGCACAAATCAGGTGCATCGCGCGATCCTGCAGCTGCTTGATCCGCTTGATTTTCAAGAGTTTTTGCGCGTTTTGACTGAAGATGTCGCGGCGACCTTGCGGGTTGATTGCGTGCGGCTTGTGCTGGAATCGGTGCAAAGCGCCGATGATCCGGCGCTGCGGCGTTTGGGCGATGTGCTCTATGTGGCTGAGCCGGGCTTTGTGGCCTCATATGTCGCGGGCGGGCGCAATGTGCCGCTGCGCCCGGTGACTTTGCGGCAAGTGCTGCCCGAGAGCGATGCGCTTTATGGCGACCGGGCAGGCTATATCCATTCCGAAGCGCTGCTAAGGTTGGATTTTGGCAAGGGGCGGCTGCCGGGGATGCTGGTTTTCGGGGCGGAAGATCCGCATCAGTTCAAGCCGACGCATGGCACCGATCTCCTCGCCTTCTTTGCCGGAATCTTTGAGCGGACGATGCGCCGCTGGTTGAACTGAGGCGGCGATGGAGGCTTTGGCCCTTTCTGCCGAGCTGCGCGCCGGGCTTGCCGATTGGCTGGCGCAACTGTCGGCGTTGAAAGGGGCAAGCCGCCATACGATCGCGGCCTATTCGGCGGATGTCTCACGCTACTTGCACTTTCTCGCGCAGCATCACGGCGGCTCGATGGGGCTGCGTGCGGTGGTCGAAACCGCGCAGACCGATCTGCGCGCTTGGATGGCCTATGAGCGAAATGATCGAGGGATTTCAGCGCGTTCGATGGCACGGGCCTTGTCTTCGGTGAAAGGGTTCACGGCTTGGGCGGCGGACCGGGGGCAGCTAGAGGCGACGACGGTGCTTTCGGCGCGTGGTCCAAAATATCGGCGCAAGCTGCCAAGGCCCCTTTCTGTGGAAGGGGCGGTAGACATGCTGGAAACCGTGGGCCAGCAGGCGCGCGGGGACTGGCAGCAGGCTCGCGATGTGGCGGTGGTGACCTTGCTTTACGGCTGCGGCCTGCGGATTTCCGAGGCTTTGTCGCTGACGGGGGCCGACCATCCCTTACCGCAGGTTTTGCGCATCAGCGGTAAGGGCGGCAAGACGCGGCTGGTGCCGACGCTGCCCGCGGCCGCCGAGGCTTTGTCGGATTATGTCAAACTTTGCCCCTATCAAATCGACCAAGATGCGCCGCTTTTCCGAGGCGCGCGCGGCGGGCCGCTGTCGCCTCGGCTGATCCAACTGGCGATGGAGAAGTCGCGGCTGCAACTGGGTTTGCCCGCCACCGCCACGCCGCATGCCTTGCGCCACAGCTTTGCCACGCATCTGTTGGGGGCGGGGGGCGATCTGCGCGCGATCCAAGAACTGCTGGGCCATGCCTCGCTTTCGACCACGCAAGCCTATACGGCGGTTGACGCCGCCCGCTTGATGGAGGTTTATGAAAGCGCACATCCGCGTGCCCAAAGCCAAGATGCCGCCTCGGCTTCCAGCGCGGTGCCGGATTTTGCCTCTGATCACGCCTTGCCCAACTCTGAGCCTCACACCACCCCAGCGTAATCCCGACCCTGGGATGCATTGCGTCTTTTTCCAAATTGGTACATCACAAAGCTATGTCAGATCGTCTCAAGGCCCTTTCGGTCCATTTGTTCACCGCCACCGGCGCGGTATTGTCGATGTTCGCCATGCTGGCCGCGGTCGAGGGCAAGTGGAGCTTGATGTTCCTTTGGCTGGTTGTCGCGCTGATCGTGGACGGGGTCGATGGCCCGCTGGCGCGGCGCTATGACACGCAAAAGAACTGGCCGACCTATGACGGTGTGTTGATGGATTTGATCATCGACTACCTGACTTACGTCTTCATCCCCGCCTTTGCCTTGTTCCAATCGGGGCTTCTGAGCGGCTGGACCGGTTGGCTGGCGATCATCGTGATCTGCTATGGCTCGGTGGTCTATTTCGCCGATACCCGTATGAAAACCACCGATAAAAGCTTTGCTGGCTTCCCGGCCTGCTGGAATATGGTGGTGCTGACACTCTTCGCGGTGGAGCCGTCGCAGACGGTTATCTTGATCTTGGTGGTCGGTCTGACGGTGACGATGTTCACCAATCTGAAGTTCATCCACCCGACCCGCACCAAGCGCTGGCGGCCGCTGTCTTTGGCGATGTGTGTGCTTTGGTGTGCTTTTGCGGCGCAAGCGGCATGGGTCGATTTCGCCGAAGGCAGCTTTGCCCATTGGGGGCTGATCATCACCTCGCTCTATCTGGTCTTCGCCGGGATCGTACAACAGATGATCCCAGAGGCGCCGCGCCGGGTGCGTTAATCCCCGGCGCGCGCGGGGATCAAAGCCGCGAGAGCAGCACACCTGCCACGATGATTGAGGCCGCGAGAGCTTTCTCGCGGCTCATCTTTTCGCCAAAGGCGAGCCAGCCGATCAGCACGGCAAAGAGGATCGAGGTTTCGCGCAAAGCTGCGACCAAGGCGATCGGGGCAAGCGTCATGGCCCAGATCGAGACCGCATAAGCGCCGTAGCTGGCGGCGGAGGCAAGGGTGCCCATCCGCCAAGCATGGCCATCGCGCGGGATGACCGCGAAGCCGCGCAGAGCCACCATACCGACAGAGAAGATCAGGCCATCGGCGACAAAGACCCATGCCACATAGGCGGCCGGGCTGTCGGAAATCCGCGCGCCCATGCCATCGATCAGCGTATAGGTGGCCGTCGCCAGCGCCGAGCCCAAGGCAAAGGGCAGCATCTTGCGGTCCTCACCACTGGTGAAAATCCCGCGTGCCATCAGCAAGATACCGGCCGCGAGCACAGCAATCGCCATATACTGTCGTGTGGTGAGCGCATCGGCGAGGATGAAGGCCCCCACAATGGCCACCAGCATTGGCGCGGCGCCCCTTGCGATTGGGTAGACGCGGCTGAGATCGCCACGCTCATAGGCGTAGCAGAGAAAGGATTTATAGGCGAAATGCGTGCAACCCGCTGCGATCACCCATGGGATCGCCGCCGTGGTGATCGGCGGTGAGACGGCGACCACCGCCAGCCCGATCGGCACTTCGACGATCGACAGGATCACCATGGCACCGACTTTCGAGGTGCCAAGTTTGATCAGCGCATTCCAAAGCGCATGCAGAAAGGCCGCGCCAATGACGGCCAGAAACACCCAAAGACTCATGCCAAGACCTGCATCAACACCACTCCCAATAGAATGAGGCCTCCGGCCAGCGCTTTGTCGCGGCTCATCGGCTCGTGAAAAATCAGCCAGCCCATCAGCATGGCGAAAAGGATCGAGGTTTCGCGCAACGCGCCCACCATCGCGATCGGAGCCTTGGTCATGGCCCAGACCGCGACACCGTAAGAGCCAAGCGAGGCGGCACCGGCCATCGCGCCCCGGCTCCAGCCGCTGCGGCTGATGCGGAAGATGCCGGGGCCTTGCAGGGCAAGGGTGGCAAGGCCGAAGAAAAGCCCGTCGAGCGCGAAGGTCCAGCCAAGGAACATCCAAAGATCGCCCGCTTGGCGCACGCCGATGCCATCGACCAAAGTATAAGCGGCGGTCATGGTGGCTGTGGCCAAGGCCCAAGGGATCAACCGGCGGCTCTCGCCTGCGCGCAGGGCGCTGGCCGCCATGGTCAGGATGCCCGCGACGAGGACCAAGATCGCCAGCACTGGGCCTGATTTCAACGCATCGATGCCCAAAGCGACCGTGAGCAGCAGGGTCAAGAGGGGCGCCGTGCCGCGCGCGATCGGGTAGACGCGGCTGAGGTCTCCGTGGTCGTAAGCGGCTGAGAGGCAGAGCTTATAGCCCGCATGAAGGGCTCCGGCGGCGATCAGCCAAGGCCAGATCTGCAAAGGGGGTAGGGGGGCGAAGCAGAGGAGCGCGACGCCCAAGGCGCCCTGCACCAGCGCCAGCACCAAAAGGTTTTGCAGCCGCGATCCGCCTGCAGTGCCGCTGCGGATCAACGCATTCCAGCTGGCGTGCAAAAAGGCCGCGGCCAGAACGGCAAGGAAGACGCTAAGGCTCACGTTCGCGCGCCTGTCATAAAACGGTTACGCATGGCTAGCGAAGCGGCTGAGCTTAGGCAAGGGTCGGTGGTGCTAGTCGATGACCGGCGCGGCAAGGGTGGCAAAGGCCTCACGCAGGAGGCTGGCCATGCCATCTAGGGCTTGCGAGCCGCCGCGCGGGTTGCGGCGCAGCACGACGCGGGCGCTGTCGATCAGCGAATAGCCATCTGCGCTGGTGAGCTCGCGGCAGCCCTCGGGGATGGTGCTGCGCGACAGGGGCGCGATGGCCATGCCATTGGCAGTGGCGACGCGGAAACCGCCCGCCATGTCACAGGTCCAAGCGGTGCGCCAGTTGATGCCTTGGCGGTTCAGCGATTGCTCGGCGTAGTCGCGGCTCCAGTCGGATTTGAAATAGACCGCGACCGGGACCGGCTGGCGCAGATGCTGTTCGTGGTGGATCGAAGTGGCCCAAACCGTGGGGTCGACGGCCAGCACCTCACCTTCTTGCACATAGGCCCAGTCGTAGATCACCGCCATGTCGATAAGGTCATTGTCGAGCGCCTCCAGAAGCGCCTCGGAATGATCGACCCGGACCGAGACTTGCACACCCTCATGCCGGGCATCAAAGGCTGCCAAAGCGCGGGGCAGGACGGTGCCGGAATATTCATCTGGGATGCCCACGCGCACCGGGCCGACAAGGGTCTTTTCACGCAAGGCAATCGCGGCCTCGTCCAGGGTCTGCACCACGCGGCGGGCATAGGGCAAAAGCTGCTTGCCGCGGGGGGTGAGCGTGACGCCGCGGGCTTGGCGCTCAAAAAGCGGTTGGCCGAGGCTTTCTTCTAACCGTTTGATCTGCAGGGATACGGCTGATTGCGTGCGGAAAAGGCGGGCGGCGGCATGGGTGACTGAGCCCGTATCGGCCACCGCCAGAAAGCTGCGCATCAAATCAGAGTCGAGCGGCGCTAGCATTGTCGGACCTATGAGTGAAATTTATGTCAGCCATAAAACCTATTCGTTTGTAAAATGTCAACGAGAGGCGCATTTACCGCTTGTCATTCATAGGAGGTCATCATGTTCGCCCGTCTCGTTTCCTTGCTGCAGCTGCGCCGCTCGACCGCGTTTTTGCTGGCGCGGGCCGATGATCGGTTGCTTGATGATATCGGCATGTCGCGTGGTGAATTGCAGCTGATGCACCTTGGTGTCTCGGAGCTGCAAGAGACCGCGCGTGCGAAATCCTACCCGATGGGCAAGGCACTCCCTGCCACGGCCTGACGGGATCTGCGCGGGGCGGTGCTGGCCATCGTCTCGCGCTTTTTATGCACAAAAGCCCCCGCTCAGCCGGGGGCTTTTTTATTGCCGATCAAGAGTTTGCGGATATGAAAAAGGGGGGCGCGAGGCCCCCCTTGATCCGATCTTTCGCCGCTTGATTTAGCCCAAGGCTTCATCACAGCGCTGGCAAGTGCCGGCGTGTTTGTGGCTGCCAACATCGGGCAGGATTTGCCAGCAGCGCTGGCATTTCTCGCCCGGTGCATGGTCAAAGACCACCGAGATGCCCGGCACATCGGCCAGAGCAAAGGCGCCCTCGGGACCGGCTTCTGCCGTCACTTTGATGCCGCTGGTGATGCAGAGATTGGCGAAATCGACCGAGTTCAGCGCGGCGAGAATCGCGGTATCGGCGACATGGACCACCGGAGCGGCCTCGAGGCTGGCACCGATGACCTTGGCGGTGCGCTGCACCTCCAAAGCGCCGGTGACGACGCGGCGGGCGGCGCGGATGCCGTCCCATTTCGCGGCCAAAGTGTCATTGCGCCAAGCGGCGGGCGTCTCGGGGAAGTCTTGCAGATGGACCGAGGAGCCCTCGCCGGGGTTGCGGCAAAGCCAGACCTCTTCCATGGTGAAGGCGAGGATCGGTGCGGTCCAAGTGGTCAGCCGTTCGAAGAGCAGGTCCAAGACGGTGCGGCAGGCGCGGCGGCGTAAGCTGTCGGGCGTGTCGCAGTAAAGCGCATCCTTGCGAATGTCGAAATAGACCGCCGAAAGATCGGTGGTGCAGAAGGTGAAGAGCTTCTGGAACACGGCTTGGAAGTCATAGGCCGCATAGCCCTTGCGGACCTCTTCATCCAGCTCGGCCAGACGGTGCAGCACCCATTGCTCCAACTCGGGCATATCCGCAGGCGCGACGCGCTCGGCCTCGGTGAAGCCGGCGAGATTGCCAAGGAGGAAGCGGAGCGTGTTGCGCAACCGGCGGTAGCTGTCGGCCACGCCTTTCAGGATCTCTTTGCCGATGCGCAGATCGACGGTGTAATCCGAAAGCGCCACCCAGAGCCGCAAGATATCGGCGCCGTATTCGTCGATCACCTCTTGCGGTGCGACGGTGTTGCCGACCGATTTGGACATTTTCATGCCCTTCTCGTCCAGCGTGAAGCCGTGGGTCAGCACGCCTTTATAGGGCGCGCGGCCCTTGGTGCCGCAGGCTTGCAAAAGCGAGGAATGGAACCAGCCGCGGTGCTGGTCGGTGCCCTCAAGGTAAAGATCGGCGATGCCGTCGGGCGTGCCATCTTCACGGTCGCGCAGCACGAAAGCATGGGTCGAGCCGGAGTCAAACCAGACATCCAGCACATCCATCACTTGCACATATGCTGCAGGATCGACGATGCCATCCAGCATCCGCTCTTTGAATCCTTGCACATACCAAACATCAGCGCCTTCCGCCTCGAAGGCGGCGGCGATGCGGGCGTTGACGTCCTCATTGCGCAAAAGGAAGTCGGCGTCGGTCGGCTTGGCGCCCTTTTTGACATAACAGGTCAGCGGCACGCCCCAAGCGCGTTGGCGGCTGAGCACCCAATCAGGGCGCGCTTCGATCATCGAATGCAGACGGTTCTTGCCGGTCTCGGGCGTGAAGGCGACGAGCTCGCGGATCGAGGTCAGCGCGCGCTCCCGGATCGTATCGCCATAGCTGCTTTGGCCGTCCTCGATCTTGGCATCGATCGCGGCAAACCATTGCGGCGTGTTGCGGAAGATCACCGGCGCTTTCGAGCGCCAGCTGTGCGGGTAGGAGTGTTTCACCTTGCCCTTGGCCAAAAGCGCGCCAGCATAGGCCAACTGCTTGATGTTGGAGACGTTCGCCGGACCTTCTTTGCCGTTTTGGTCAAAGACGGCTTGGCCACCGAAGATCGGCAGATCGGCGCGGTAAGCGCTGTCTTCCATGACGTTATAGGTCATCGGCAGCTTGAACTTCAGGCCCAGCACATAGTCGTCTTCGCCATGGCTGGGGGCGGTGTGGACAAAGCCCGTGCCCGCATCATCGGTGACATGCTCGCCCGGCAGCATAGGGACATCGTAGTCCCATTCGCCATTGCCGCCTTCGGCCCCGCGATAGGGGTGGGCAAGGATCGCGCCTTCGAATTCAGACGTCGCCACATCGCGCAGACGGGTCCAGCCTTCGATCTTGGCCGAGGTCTTGACGCCTTCGGCCAAAGCATCGGCAAGCACCAAAAGCTCACCCGCCACAGCGGTCGATTTTTCCTCGACCGTATCAACGCGGTAGAGGCCGTAAGCAATGCCGGTTCCGTAAGCCACGGCGCGGTTTTGCGGGATGGTCCAAGGCGTGGTGGTCCAGATCACCACTTTCGCATCGGCCAGGCCTTCAGCCCCCGAAACAACCGGGAAACGCACCCAGATCGTGTGGCTGGTGTGGTCTTTGTATTCCACTTCAGCCTCGGCCAGCGCGGTTTTCTCGACCGGAGACCACATCACGGGTTTCGAGCCTTGATACAGCGTGCCGTTCATCAAGAGCTTCATGAACTCTTGTGCGATGACCGATTCCGCATGGTAGTCCATCGTCAAATAGGGCTTTTCCCATTTGCCGGTGACGCCGAGACGTTTGAATTCCTCGCGCTGGATATCAACCCAGCCTTCGGCGAATTTGCGGCATTCTTGACGGAAGGCGACAGTGTCCACCTCGTCCTTATTCAGCCCCTTGGCGCGGTATTGCTCTTCGATCTTCCACTCGATCGGCAGGCCGTGGCAGTCCCAGCCCGGCACATAGCGGCTGTCTTTGCCCAGCATTTGCTGGCTGCGCACAATGAAATCCTTGAGGATTTTGTTCAGCGCATGGCCGATGTGCAGATGGCCATTGGCATAGGGAGGGCCGTCATGCAGCACGAAAGAGGGGCGGCCGGCTTTCTCGCGCAGCCGGTCATAGATGCCGATCTTGGCCCAACGGTCGAGCCATTCCGGCTCACGCTGCGGCAGGCCTGCGCGCATCGGGAAATCGGTCTCGGGGAGAAAGACGGTGTCGCGGTAATCAGGAGCGGTGGTGTCGGGCGTATCGGCGCACATGGAGGCGGTTCCTGCAAAGGATGGCGGTAAAGAGGTCGGACGGAATTTGCCCCGACGGCCAAATCAGGCCGCCGGGCCGATAATTCGCAAGGGGAACCGGCCTGGACGCATGGCGCGCTTATATGCGCTTGGCCGCGCGCGGTCCAGAGGAGTGGCGCTTTGAGATGCAGGGGGGCGGCTTGGCTTGCGCGCCATGGACAGGGGCGGGCATTCGCGCCACAATTGGCCATATGAAAGAGCCTTCGATCAATGTTCTGGGCGGCCCGCTTGAGGCATGCTCGACCGTACCCCTGACCGGGTTTTTCCGTGATGGCTGTTGCAACACCGGCCCGCAAGATCGCGGGTTGCATACGGTTTGCGCGGTGATGACGGCGGAATTTCTGGCTTTGTCCAAGTATCTGGGCAACGATCTGTCGACCCCGCGCCCCGAATACGGCTTTGCGGGGTTAAAGCCCGGTGATCGCTGGTGCCTTTGCGCGGCGCGGTTCTTGCAGGCGCATGATGAGGGGGCGGCACCGCAAGTGAACCTCGCCGCCACCCATATCAACACGCTCCACGTCGTTCCGCTTGAGGTTTTGCAGGCCAATGCTGCCCCCTGATCCGGCCCTTCAGTCGCCGCAAAGCCCGCTGGCCCGCTTTGCCGTGACCGAGGATCAGATTCGCGCCGTGGTGACGGCGTTTTACGATGCGGTGCGCCGCCATCCGGGGCTGGGTCCGGTCTTTGCCGCCCATGTCACCGATTGGCCCGCGCATGAGGCGCGGATCGTGGCCTTTTGGGCCAATGCGATCCTCTATGAGCGCGGCTATGAGGGCAATCCTTTGGCCGTCCACCGCCGCGCCGGCAATGTGCGACCGGGGATGTTTGAGCCTTGGCTTGCCCTTTTCGACGCCACTTTGCGGCGCGAATTGGCGCCCGAGACGGCGGAGGCTTGGTCGGTGCTCGCCCATCGCATCGGCGCAGGCCTGCGCTATGGGCTGGTCGAGGCCACGCCCAAAGGTCAGCCGCCTATCTTGCGTTAAAGCAAAAGGCCCGCAAGCTTTCGCTGCGGGCCTTTATTATTTCACTGCGCTTTGAAAGGCTTAGACCTTCATGTCGAAGCCAAGGTGCTTGGCGACGGTGAAGATATCCTTGTCGCCGCGGCCCGAGAGGTTGACCACGATGATATGGTCTTTCGGCAGGGTCGGGGCCAGTTTGGTGACATGGGCCAAGGCGTGGCTCGGCTCCAGCGCGGGGATGATGCCCTCGGTTTCGCAGAGCAGTTGGAAGGCCGCCAAAGCCTCGGTATCGGTGACCGAGACATATTCCGCGCGGCCGATGTCATGCAGCCAAGCATGCTCGGGGCCGATGCCGGGGTAGTCGAGGCCGGCGGAGATCGAGAAACCCTCAAGGATCTGGCCATCGGCATCTTGCAGAAGGTAGGTGCGGTTGCCGTGCAAGACGCCCGGACGCCCGCCGGTGAGGCTGGCGCAATGCTCCATCCGCTCATCCACGCCTTTGCCGCCCGCCTCAACCCCGATGATCTTCACCGAAGGATCGTCAAGGAAGGGGTGGAAGAGGCCCATGGCATTTGAGCCACCGCCGATGGCGGCGATGATCGTGTCGGGGAGGCGGCCCTCGCCCTCTTGCTGGGCGAGCTGGCGTTTGGTCTCGCGGCCGATGATGGCTTGGAAATCACGCACCATGGCGGGGTAGGGATGCGGGCCGGCGACGGTGCCGATGCAGTAGAAGGTGTCGCGCACATTGGTGACCCAATCGCGCAAAGCGTCGTTCATCGCGTCTTTCAGCGTGCCGCGGCCCGAGGTGACCGGGACCACTTCAGCGCCCAGAAGACGCATGCGGAAGACGTTCGGGGCCTGACGCTCGACGTCATGCGCGCCCATATAGACCACGCATTTGAGGCCAAACTTGGCGCAAACCGTTGCGGTGGCCACACCATGCTGGCCCGCACCGGTCTCGGCGATGATGCGACTTTTGCCCATGCGGCGAGCGAGGATGATCTGGCCCAAGACGTTGTTGATCTTATGGCTGCCGGTATGGTTCAGCTCTTCGCGCTTGAGATAGATCTTGGCGCCGCCCAGATGCTCGGTGAGGCGCGGTGCGAAATACAAAGGCGAGGGACGGCCAACGTAGTTTTGCCACAGGTCATCCATCTCGGCCCAGAAGCTTGGGTCGGTCTTGGCATGTTCATAGCGTTCCTCAAGATCGAGGATCAGCGGCATCAAAGTCTCAGAGACGAAGCGCCCGCCGAAAATCCCAAAGCGGCCCTGTTCGTCGGGGCCCGTCATGTAGCTGTTCATACCGTCTTCGGCCATGTCACCCAACTCCCTGCCAAGGCCTTTGATCTATCGCCCTTGGCGGCAAAGGGAAAGGGGGCGCTGCCCCCTCGGCGCTGCGCGCCTCACCCCCGGAGTATTTGGATCAGGTGAGAGTATTTTCATCTTGAGATAAATACTCCCGCCGGAGGCATGCCGCCGCAAGGCGGCTCTCGCCGGTTGCCAGAGGCGTCACCGCAGGATCGGCACGCCGCCTTTTTCCATATGGGCGGCCTTGGTGAAGGCGGCAATTTTTGCGGCGTCTTTCTGGCCGGGCGCGGATTCGACGCCCGAGGCAACGTCGATTTGCCGCGCATTGGTGAGGCGGATCGCCTCGGCCACGTTGGCAGGCGTCAGGCCGCCTGCCAGCATCCAGGGCTTCAACCAGCGGCGTTGCGCGACCAACCGCCAGTCGAAGGCAAGGCCATTGCCGCCGGGCAGCACCGCGTCTTTGGGCGCCTTGGCATCGACCAAAATCTGATCGGCCACCAGTGAATAGTCGAAAACCGCCGCAAGGTCGCCTTCATCCGCCACGCCCACGGCCTTCATCACCGGCAGGCCGTAGCGGGCTTTGACCTCGGCCACGCGGTCGGGGCTTTCCTTGCCATGGAGTTGCAGCATGTCGAGCGGCATCGCCTCGACAATGGCGTCCAATGTTGCGTCATCGGCATCGACGACGAGGCCGATTTTGCACAGGCCCTCAGGCGCGGCATGGGTGAGAAGGCGCGCCTCCTCCAGCGTCACGAAACGCGGCGATTTTGGGAAGAAATTCAGCCCAATATAGGCGGCTTTGGCTGCAACAACAGCGGCGAGATCGGCATCGGTGCGGATGCCGCAGACCTTCACGCGAATTTCGGCCATCAGCTGCGGCCGTCTTCGAGGATTGCCAGCACCTCATCACGGGGGGCGTCTTTGCCGTCGCGCAGCACGGCCAATTCACGTTCCAGTCGCGAGACTTGACGGGCCGTCCCCCGGGCGGTGGCGCGGATCCGCATCTCGCGGAACCATTCCCAGACAAAGCCAATGAAGACGCCAAGCGCCACAGCGCCCAAGATCACCACGAAGAGCGGGATGTCCCAAGTGAGGTTGAGGCCCAGAAGGCCGCCCAAATCCTCGGGCAGAAGCCGCAAGGAGACGGCGCCGCGATTGGCCAAGGCCAGCACCAAAAGCACCAGCCCCGTGGCCGCGATAAACAGGATCCTTAGATAGCGCAGCATCGCCCCACCCCGCAAAATGAACAGAGCCTTTATCGGACGTCGCGCCAGGCTCTGCAAGCCTAGCGCGGGTCACGAAACCATGCGGCGCCGAAAGGGGGCGCGTTTAGCGGCCGTTCAGCCGGTCGCGCAGAAGCTTGCCGGTTTTGAAGAACGGCACCTTCTTGTCATCGACTTGCACCGATTCCCCGGTGCGCGGGTTGCGCCCTTGCCGGGCATCGCGGGCTTTTACCGAGAAGGCGCCAAAGCCACGCAACTCGACCCGATCGCCTTTGGCGAGCGCCTCGATGATTTCTTCAAAGACCGTATTCACGATCCGCTCAACATGTCTTTGGGTCAGGTGCGGGTTTTCATCCGCAATCTTTTGGATCAGTTCAGACCGGATCATCCATGGTCCCCCTTGTGGCCGGTCCATCTGGCAGCGGCCGCCACGTTGTTTTCTAAAGTGATTATAAGTTCAACTTTCGCCGTCTGACAAATGAAAACGGGTACTTGCGTTAGGCACTTGCGAATAGTCAAACATAATTGACGAAAAAAGAAAGGCCCCGCGTGGAGCGGGGCCTTTTAATTTTTAAGGGAAATGCAACCCTAGGATCAGTTGCCGCCCTTGAGCGCTGCGCCAAGGATATCACCCAGCGAGGCGCCCGAATCGGACGAACCGTATTGCTCGACGGCTTCTTTCTCTTCAGCGATTTCACGCGCTTTGATCGAGAGGCCCAGCTTGCGGGTTTTCGGGTCGATGTTGGTGACGCGAACGTCAACCTTGTCGCCAACCTGGAAGCGCTCGGGGCGTTGGTCGCCACGCTCACGGCTCAGGTCCGAACGGCGGATGAACGACTTCTGGCCGTTGTAATCCACCTCGATGCCGCCTTCTTCAACAGCCGAGATTTCGACAGTGATGATGGAGCCGCGTTTCACGCCGTCAACTGCATCGGTGAAGGTGTCTTCACCCAAGGCTTTGATCGAGAGCGAGATGCGCTCTTTCTCAACGTCAACTTCGGTGACCGAAGCGCGGACAACGTCGCCCTTGCGGTAGTTCTGGATGGCTTCTTCGCCGCGCTGATCCCACGACAGGTCGGAGAGGTGAACCATGCCGTCGATGTCGCCGTCGAGGCCAACGAACAGACCGAATTCGGTGATGTTCTTGACTTCGCCTTCGATGGTCGCACCCACCGGGTACTTCTCGACAAAGACTTCCCACGGATTGCGCATGGTCTGCTTGAGACCCAGCGAAACGCGGCGCTTGGCGCTGTCGATTTCCAGAACCATGACGTCAACTTCCTGGCTCGTCGAAACGATTTTGCCGGGGTGGACGTTCTTCTTGGTCCAGGACATCTCGGAGACGTGGACGAGGCCTTCAACACCGGCTTCCAGCTCAACAAAGGCGCCGTAATCGGTGATGTTGGTGACGCGGCCTTTGTGGACCGAGGAGATCGGGTAGGCTTTTTCAACAGCGTCCCACGGATCCGACTGCAGCTGTTTCATGCCGAGCGAGATACGGTGGGTTTCTTTGTTGATCTTGATGACCTGGACCTTGATGGTCTCGCCGATCGACAGGATCTCGGACGGGTGGTTGACCCGGCGCCAAGCCATGTCGGTGACGTGCAGCAGGCCGTCAACGCCGCCGAGGTCAACGAAGGCACCGTATTCGGTGATGTTCTTGACCACACCGTCGACCACTTGGCCTTCGGTCAGGTTGCCGATGACTTCGGCGCGCTGTTCGGCACGCGATTCTTCCAAGATCGCACGACGCGAGACAACGATGTTGCCGCGACGACGGTCCATTTTCAGGATCTGGAAGGGCTGCTTCATACCCATGAGCGGGCCAGCGTCGCGCACGGGGCGGACGTCGACTTGGCTGCCGGGCAAGAAGGCCACTGCGCCGCCGAGATCCACAGTGAAGCCGCCTTTGACGCGACCGAAGATCGCGCCATCGACGCGCTGCTCGGCTGCATAGGCTTTTTCCAGACGATCCCAGGCTTCCTCGCGGCGGGCCTTTTCACGGCTGATCTGGGCTTCACCGCGAGCGTTCTCAACGCGGTCCAGATAGACTTCCACGGTGTCGCCCACGTTGATCGAGGGGGCTTCGCCGGGATTTGCGAATTCTTTAAGGTCGATGCGGCCTTCCATCTTGTAGCCGACATCGATGATGGCTTGGCCCGCTTCGATCGCGATGACCTTACCTTTGACAACCGTGCCCTCTTCGGGGGTGTCAATCTCAAAGCTCTCTTTCAAGAGGGCTTCGAATTCGTCCATAGCATTAGCTGCGCACATGCGAGTTTGTTTCCTTTACGAGTGTATACTGGCCATGCGGTTGGCTCCGCCGGTCTTTGGAATGCGTCAGGCCCCAAGCGTTAAGCCGGGGCCCTTCGTGGTCGCGTCCTTAGTCTGATAGGGGCAATTAAGCAAGGCTTGCCTGCGCAAAACCCCAGTTTTCTTTGGGTTTCGGCAGGTTTTGGCGCGCCGAGGCGGGGGAGGGGGCGCGTCAGGCTTTGGCGCTGCGCTCTGTTGCGGCTTTGAGCTCGGCCAAGACCGCATCGCAGGCCGCCGTCACCGCCTCATCGATTCCCATCTTGGTGGTGTCGATCAAGAGCGCATCCTCGGCAGGGCGCAACGGGGCCTCGGCGCGGTTCATGTCGCGGGCGTCACGTTCTTTGACCTCGGCCAAGACCTGCGCAAGGCTCGGGGCATCGGCGGAGGTATTGACTTCAAGCCAGCGGCGATGGGCGCGCACCTCGGCGCTGGCGGTGACGAAAAGCTTCACCTCGGCCTCGGGGCAAATGACCGTGCCGATGTCGCGGCCATCCAAGACCGCGCCGCCGGATTGGCGGGCGAATTTGCGCTGAAATTCCACCAAAGCGGCGCGGACTTCGGGGATGACAGCCACGCGGCTGGCGGCTTGGCCAGCTTCAAGCGTGCGCAGATCGCCGCGCTCTAGATCCTGCGCGCACAGGCCCTGCGCGGCGGCGATTGGGTCGCCCCCCAGCACGCCGACCGCCCGGTAAAGCAGCCCGGTGTCAAGCCGGGCAAAGCCGAAGCGATCGGCCACAGCCCGGCTGATCGTGCCTTTGCCCGCCGCTGCCGGCCCGTCGATGGCGACCGTGAAGATCATGCGCTGCCCCGTCTCAGCCGCGCCGGATCGAGGCGCCAAGCCCGTTCATCAGCCCCTCAAAGATCGGGAAAGAGGTCACGATGGGCGAGCCGTCATCGACCGAGATTTCCTTCTTCGACGCCATGCCGGCGATCAGGAAGGACATTGCAATGCGGTGGTCGAGATGGGTCGCGCAAGTCGCGCCGCCCGGCATGCCGCCAGCACCCATGCCATGCACGATCAGCACATCTTCTTCTTCCTCGATGGTGACGCCGCAAGCCTCAAGCCCGCGCGCCATCGCATCGATGCGGTCCGATTCCTTGACGCGCAGCTCTTTGACGCCGCGCATCACGGTTTTACCGGTCGCAAAGGCGGCAACGACCGAGAGGATCGGATATTCGTCGATCATCGAAGGCGCGCGCTCTTCCGGGACTTCGATGCCCTTCATATCGGGCGAGAAGCGCACGCGCAGATCGGCAACCGGCTCGCCGCCCTCGGTCCGCGGGTTTTCAAACTCGATGAGCGCGCCCATCTCGACCAAAGTGAGGTAGAGCCCGTTGCGGGTGAGGTTCTGGCTGACGCCCGGCAC
Source organism: Pseudogemmobacter lacusdianii (assembly GCF_030848395.1). GTDB lineage: Bacteria > Pseudomonadota > Alphaproteobacteria > Rhodobacterales > Rhodobacteraceae > Pseudogemmobacter > Pseudogemmobacter lacusdianii. The sequence continues at coordinate 195,285 of NZ_JAVDBT010000005.1, forward strand.
GCGGATGTCCGAGCCTTCGACGATCAGTGCCGCACAGGTCGGGAAAGCAGCCGAGGACGGGTCGCGCGGCACAGCGACCGTTTGCGGGCGCAGCTCAGGCCGGCCGAGAAGGGTGATGACATGGCCCTCATGGGTCTGTTCGACGTTGAGTTCCGCGCCAAAGCCCAAAAGCATCCGCTCGGAATGGTCGCGGGTCGGCTCGCGCTCGATCACCACGGTCTCGCCGGGGGCGTTAAGGCCCGCCAAGAGGATCGCCGATTTCACTTGGGCCGAGGCGACGGGCAAAGCATAGCGCACCGGCACCGGATTGGCCGCACCGACCACGGTCATCGGCAAACGGCCCCCTTTGCGGCCATAAGCTTGCGTGCCGAAAAGCGACAAAGGATCGGTCACCCGGCCCATCGGGCGTTTGCGCAAGGAAGCATCGCCGGTGAAAGTGGCCGAGATTGGCGTGGTGGCCACCGTGCCCATGATGAGCCGCACGCCGGTGCCCGAATTGCCGCAATCGATCACATCGGCGGGCTCGGAGAAGCCGCCGACGCCGACGCCATGGACCGACCAAGCGCCCTCGCCGTGGCGGGTGACGGTGGCGCCAAAGGCCTGCATCGCCTTTGCGGTGTCGATCACGTCTTGGCCTTCCAAAAGCCCGGTGATCTTCGTCTCACCCACCGCCATCGCGCCGAAGATCAGCGCGCGGTGCGAGATGGATTTATCCCCCGGCACCGCGGCAACACCGCTGAGCGGCCCCGACTTGGCCGAAATCATCGGTTGGGCTTCACCATGGCCGGACATGCGCATCTCCCTCAAGGCATCGGCCCGCTGATAGCGCAAGCGGTTCTATGCGTCCAGCACTGGCGCTTGTGGTTGATGTGGGACGCTCCGCGGGGAGTATTTAAGATCAAGATGAAAGCCGCAAAGCTTCATCATCTTGATAAAAATACTCCCGCCGGAGGCAGACGTTACAGCTTGCGGAAGGTCAGGTAATGCGGATCGCGGCCCTCGCGCAGCGCCTTTTGCTCGTAGCGGGTCGAGAACCAATCTTCCCAAGCCGCGCCAAGCCCGGCTTGTTTGACCAGCTCAAACCCGGCGGGCGGCACTTCTTCCAAGGTTTGGCGGACGTAATCGGGGATATCGGTCGCCACGCGGAACTCGGCACCGGGTTTCATCAGCCGGGCCAGCGGCTGCAGGTGGTCCTGCGTCACGAAGCGGCGGCGATGATGGCGGGCTTTCGGCCAAGGGTCGGGGTAGTTGAGGAAGGCCTTGTCGAGGCAGGCCGGGGGCAGCACCTCAAAAAGCTCGCGCACGTCGCGGGGGTAGAGCGAGAGGTTGCCGACTGCGGCTTGGCGGATCTTGCCCAAGAGCATGGCCACGCCGTTCATGAACGGCTCGGCCCCGATGATATGCACGTCCGGATAGCGCGCGGCCATATGCACCAGATGCTCGCCACCGCCAAAGCCGATTTCCAGCCAGAGGGGCTTGCCCCCGGCAAAATCGAGGCTGATCTCGCGGCGCTCGGGGTTTTCCTCGGTGAAGACGCCTTTCAGCGTCAGCGGGCCCAGATCTTCGGCCAGATATTCCTTCTGGCTGGCACGCATGGTTTTGCCATGACTGCGGCCATAGAAGTTGCGGCGGGGGGGGTTGAGGTTGTGCGACATGCGCGGCTCCTAGCGCCGGGGCGGGGGGCTGGTCAAGCTTTGGCCGCTTTGTCGTGGCGGCCTATGAAAGAAAACGGCGCGCCAAGGGCACGCCGTTTTCTTTATCAGAGCTGAAGCTCTTAGCCGTGATAGGTGACGGTCTTGGTGTCCTCACCCGGCGCGGTTTTCTGCCGCCGCACGATCAACCGGTTCAGCGCGTTGATATAGGCCTTGGTCGAGGCGACGATCGTATCGGTATCGGCCGAAGAGCCGGTGACGATGCGGCCGTCTTCCTCAAGCCGCACCGAGACGGTGGCTTGGGCATCGGTGCCTTCGGTCACGGCATGGACCTGATAGACCTGCAGCCGGGCCGAATGCGGGAAGAGCTGTTTGACACACATGAAGGCCGCGTCGACCGGGCCGTCGCCGGTGCAATCGATCTGGTGATCGACGCCGTCAATGGTGAGGGTCATCTCGGCCTCATTCGGGCCTTCGGTGCCGCAGATCACCCGCAGTTTCTTCAGCTGCAGGAATTCATGCGCATCATTGGTCTGCTCATCCGAGACCAAAGCGACCAGATCCTCGTCATAGACCTCTTTCTTGCGGTCGGCCAAAGCCTTGAACCGAACGAAGACATCGTTCAGCTGGTTATCGGCCAGCTCAACGCCCAGCTCTTTGAGCTTGGCGCGCAGAGCGGCGCGGCCCGAGTGCTTGCCCATGGCGATGTTCTTGACCGTGAGGCCGATATGCTCGGGCTTCATGATCTCAAACGTTTCCACGTTCTTCAGCACGCCATCTTGGTGGATGCCCGATTCGTGGACGAAAGCGTTCTTGCCGACGATCGCTTTGTTGGGCTGCACCACGAAGCCCGAGACGGTCGAGACGCGGCGCGAGAGGTGCATGATCTTGGTGGTGTCGATGCCGGTGCGGAAGGGCAGGATGTCATTGCGCACCCGCAGGGCCATGACCACCTCTTCCAGCGCGGTATTGCCCGCGCGCTCGCCCAAGCCATTGATCGTGCATTCGATCTGGCGTGCGCCTGCTTCGACAGCGGCGAGGGAGTTCGCCGTCGCCATGCCAAGGTCATTGTGGCAATGGGTGGCGAAGATGATCTCGTCGGCGCCCGGCACCCGCTCGAGGAGCATGCGGATGATCTTGGCCGATTCCATCGGATAGGTGTAGCCGACGGTGTCGGGGATGTTGATCGTGGTGGCGCCAGCCTTGATCGCAATCTCGACCACGCGGCAGAGGTAATCCGGCTCGGTCCGGGTCGCATCCATCGGCGACCATTGGATATTGTCGCACAGGTTGCGGGCGTGGCTTACGGTGTCATGGATGCGCTCGGCCATCTGGTCCATGTCCAGATTGGGGATCGCCCGGTGCAAGGGCGAGGTGCCGATGAAGGTGTGGATCCGCGGCGATTTGGCGTGTTTCACCGCCTCCCAAGCGCGGTCGATGTCGCGGAGATTGGCGCGGGCCAGACCGCAAATCGTGGAGTTCTTCGCGCGTTTGGCGATCTCGGATACGGCGGCGAAATCGCCGTCCGAGGCGATCGGGAAGCCCGCTTCGATCACATCGACGCCCATCTCATCCAGAAGGCCGGCAATCTCCAGCTTCTCTTCATGGGTCATGGTGGCGCCGGGCGATTGTTCGCCATCACGCAAAGTGGTGTCGAAAATCAAAACGCGGGGTTGCGAAGCGGTATCGGTCATTTGAGAAATCCTTTTATCTTAGCCAGTTGCGGTGCCAACCTGCCGGGTCACTTGACCCTTGCTTTGTGGCTGTGGGCGCTGATCACCTCCGAGCGGTCGCGCCCAAGGGCACGCTCAGAGGCGGCTAAGAAGAAGCAGGCCAAGGGCAAGCGACGGGCGCAGGCCCGGCGTCTGGTGGCGAATGTGCAAATCCTTGGTCATGCCCCGGACTATATTCAGCTTTGGCGCGATGAAAAGAGGGGATCGTCGCAAATGCGCAGCTTTTTCAGCGAGGCTTTCTGGGCGCGCGCCTCACGCTGGCGCCTGTTCTTTTGAGAAAGGGCGGAGCCTCCGGCGGGGATATTTAAGGTTCTGAATGAGGAGCAAGGCCTTCGCCCTCTTTCAGAATGAACATATCCTCTAAAGGGGCGGGGGCAGAATGCCCCCGGGCCTGCGTTATCCGCCGCGCCGAGGTTAAGGCGTTGCGGGCGCCTCAGTCGCAGGGGCTTCGGGGGCAGGGGTTGCCGCAGGGGCGGCACCTTCGGCGGGGGTCGCGCCGTCCGCTGGGGCTTCGGGCGTGCCTTCCGGGGCGGCGGTCAGGATACCGTCTTGCCAGATGCCTTCTGCCACTTGACCGCTTTTGTAGGTCAGTTTGCCTTGGCCCGAGCGGCGGCCCTTTTCGAAGTTGCCCTCATAAATATCGCCTTCGGGATAGGTGGCTTTGCCGATGCCGTGGATCTCGCCCTCGGCCCAAGCACCGATATAGCCAAAGCCACCTGGCATGGTGATCTCGCCTTGGCCCGCGCGCAGATTGGCTTTGAAATCGCCCTTATAGACAGTGCCATCGGGATAGGTGGCTGTGCCCACACCCTCACGCGCGCCGGCCTTCCAATCGCCCTCATAGCGATAGCCGTCGGGATAGCTCATCACGCCTTGGCCCTGCGGCTGGGCATCCACAAAGTCGCCCTCATAGATCAGGCCACTTGCATAGGTGGCGCGGCCCTTGCCTTGGATAACGCCTTTTTCCCAAGCGCCGGTATAGGTCGAGCCATCGGGATAGGTGATCGCGCCTTGCCCCTGCGCGAGGTCCCCCGCCATTGCGCCGACATAAACCGAGCCATCGGGATAGGTCACCGAGCCGGTGCCCTCCATCCGCCCCTCAACCCATGAGCCTTCGTAACGAAAGCCATCCTTGGCGGTGAAAATCCCTTGGCCGTGGCGGCGATCTTCCTTGAATCCACCTTTATAGACATCGCCCGAAGCATAGGTGACTTGGCCTTGGCCCTGCCGCTGACCATTGGCAAAGGGGCCGTCATAGACATCGCCATTGGGCTGGGTGAGCTTGCCAGTGCCATTGATCTGCCCCGCCGCCCAATCGCCGGTATAGGTAAGGCCATTGGGCATGATCAACGTGCCCTTGCCCGCGCGTTCCCCTTTGACCAGCCCGCCCTCATAGACGGTGCCATCGGCATAGGTGATCTTGCCTTGGCCCTCTTTCACTCCGGCCAGCCAATCGCCCTCATAGCGATAGCCACCCGGATTCTCGATCACGCCTTGGCCGTGGTGCTGGCCGTTTTCAAAGCCGCCGGTATAGACCGCATCATTGGCGTAACGCGCCACGCCTTGCCCGGTCATCTTGCCGTGCAGCCAATCGCCCTCATAGGTGCCACCATCGGCAAAGGCGATCTTGCCCTTGCCATGCGGTTGCCCCTTTTCAAACTGCCCCGTGTAGACCGAGCCATTAGGGTATTTCGCGCTGCCTTGGCCCTTGATCTCGCCGGCCACCCATTCGCCGGTATATTCATAGCCGCTGGGCAGGGTGTAAGTGCCCGTCCCATCCTGCCGACCGTTCTTGAAGGTGCCGACATAAATCGAGCCATCGTCATAGCTTTTGCTCACCACCTCGCCCTCGGATTGGGCAAAGGCGGGGGCAGCGCTGAGGGCGGCTGCAATGATGATCGCGGAAAGCTGACGCATCGTGGTCTCCATCGGTGCGAATCCGGTCGCAGGGTATGCCGTTGGCCTTGGCGGTGGCAAGCGGGGCGGCTAGAAGCGCAAGGAGAGTTTGGGAGACCCTGTGATGACCGATCGCTTCCGTCTGTTTCTGGTGCAGGCCAATCCGGCGCTGGGCGACATTGCCGGCAACCTTGCCAAAGCCCGTGATTATTGGGCGAAAGGCAAGGCGGCGGGCGCCGATATGGTGGCGCTGACCGAGATGTTCGTCACCGGCTACCAGACCCAAGACTTGATCCTGAAGCCGGCTTTCCAGCGTGAGGCAATCGCCGGGATCGAGGCGCTTGCGCAAGAATGCGCCGATGGCCCGGCGCTGGGGATCGGCGGCCCGGCTCTGGTCGGCGGCAAGCTTTTCAACGCTTGGTATGTGCTGCAAGCGGGCCGCGCCACGGCGACGGTGCTGAAGCATCACCTGCCCAATGACTCGCTTTTTGATGAAAAGCGGCTCTTTGCCTCGGCCGATGTGGCGGGGCCCTATGTGGTCAATGGCGTGCGCATCGGCTCGCCGATTTGCGAGGATGCTTGGCATCCTGATGTGACTGAGACTTTGGAAGAAACCGGGGCCGAGATCCTGCTGGTGCCCAATGGCTCGCCCTATCATCGCGGCAAGCCGAACCTGCGCCTGAACTTGATGGTCGAGCGCGTGGTCGAGACCGGGCTGCCCTTGGTCTATCTCAATATGGTCGGCGGGCAGGATGATCAGGTCTTTGATGGCTCGTCCATGGTGCTGAACCCCGGCGGCCAACTCGCCGTGCAGATGCCGCAATTTGATGAGGCGGTGGAACTGGTGACCTTCCACCGCACGGCTGAGGGCTGGCGCGCCGATCACGGCACCAAGGCCGCGCTGCCGCCGATTGGCGAGGCGGATTACCGCGCTTGTGTCATTGGTCTGGCCGATTACATGCGCAAAACCGGGTTCAAAAAGGCGGTTCTGGGGCTTTCTGGCGGCATCGACAGTGCCATCGTCGCCGCCATCGCCGCCGATGCGATCGGGCCGGAGAATGTGCGTTGCGTGATGCTGCCCTCAGAATTTACCTCGGCGCATTCGCTGGAAGACGCCAGCGCCGCCGCCCGCGCCTTGGGCTGCAAGCTTGACACTTTGCCGATCGCAGGCCCGCAAGCGGCGGTGACGGCGGCCTTGGCGCCTTTGTTTGAGGGCCTCGAAGAGGGCGTCACCGAGGAGAACCTGCAAAGCCGCATCCGCGGGCTTCTCTTGATGGCCCTGTCGAACAAATTTGGCGAGATGCTGCTGACCACCGGCAATAAATCCGAGATGGCGGTCGGCTATTGCACGATCTATGGCGATATGAACGGCGGCTATAACCCCGTGAAAGACATGTATAAAACCCGCATGTTCCTCACGGCGAAATGGCGCAATGAGACGCATCGGCCTTGGATGCTTGGCCCCGCCGGTGAGGTGATCCCGGCGCGCATCATCTCAAAGCCGCCCTCGGCTGAGTTGCGCGCCAATCAGACCGACCAAGACAGCCTGCCGCCCTATGAAGAGCTGGATGCGATCCTCGAAGGGCTCGTGGAAAAGGATCTCTCGGTGGCCGAGCTGGTGGCGCAGGGCTTCGCTCTCGCCACCGTCAAACGGGTGGAGCATCTGCTGTATCTCGCGGAATACAAACGCTTCCAATCGGCCCCCGGCGTAAGGTTGACGCAAAAAGCTTTCTGGCTCGACCGTCGTTATCCGATTGCCAACCGTTGGCGCGATCGCTCGGCCGGGTAAAGCGGAGCGGCCTTGCGGCCGCTTGCCTCCGGCGGGAGTATTTCGGTCAAGATGAAAAGCTCAAGATTGATTTCATCTTGAGTTAAATACTCTCAGGGGGGCCGGGGGCAGAATGCCCCCGGCTTTTAGCGGGGACGGTTGTCCTCTGCAAAGCCGCACGATCACTGCGCGAAAGCATGGAATAGGCGGAACCGGTTGTCGGTCTTAGGTGTTTTGTTAACAACGCATTCAAAACTGCAGGTCGGAGAGAACATATGTCAGCCGTTAAACTCGCCATCGTTTATTATTCCACCTATGGCACCAACCACGCTATGGCCGAGATTGCGGCAGAAGCCGCCCGCGCTGCGGGCGCCGAAGTGCGCCTGTTGCGCGTGGCCGAGACCGCACCCGAAGCGGTCGTGAACAGCCAAGACGGCTGGAAAGCCGCTGCCGCCAAGCAAAAAGACATCCCCGTTGCGACGCCCGAGGATCTGGTCTGGGCCGATGCCTATCTCTTCTCGACCCCGACCCGCTACGGCCAAGCCTCAAGCCAAGTGCGTGCCTTCATCGACACGCTTGGCCCGGTCTGGAACCAAGGCCATCTGGCCAATAAAGCCGCCAGCGCCATGACCAGTGCCGGCAACCTGCATGGTGGGCAAGAGGCCACCATCTTGGGCCTTTACACCTCCTTCATGCATTGGGGCGCGGTGATCGCCGCTCCGGGCTATACCGATGCCTCGATCTTTGCAGCGGGCGGCAACCCCTATGGCTATAGCCACACCCAAGGCGCTGAGTTTGATGATAAGGCCAAAGCGGCCATCGGCCACCAAGCCAAACGCCTCGTCGAAGTCGCTGCCAAGCTGCGCGGCTAATGACTTTCGGTTCTGAAAAGTCTACCCCCTCTTTCAGAACCGAAAATATCCCCCGCGCGGAGCGCAATCCCCGAGCCGGTTGCGCGGTACGCGCAGAGGCGAGATCTAAACTTGCGGCGCAGCCGCTCCGATAGATCAAGGGCGGTCCAAAAGGGCCGCCTTTGTCGTTTAGCCCTCAATCAGGTGCTGGTAGCTTTGCGGCACGAAGCGGAAGCCCTCGCCCTTGGCCTCGACATAGCCCACGCCGGGGAAGGGCATGTGGTAGCCGATGAAGGGGATGCGCTCGGCGGCGAGCATGCCGAAAACCGCTTTGCGGGTCGCCGCGCCCATCGCCTTATCGGCGTCAAAGCGCACCTCCCAATCGGGGCGCTGTAGGGAAAACACGAAGTGATTGCAGCAATCGGCGGTCAGCATCAATTGCTGGCCTGCGCTCTCGATGCGGTAGGCCATATGGCCGGGGGTATGACCGGCGGTCAAAACCGCTGAAATGCCCGGGGCTGCCGTGCCGCCATCGTCAAGGAAGGTCATCTTCTCGGCCAAGGGGCGGACGTTTTTATCAAAGCCCTCATTGCCCGCCGCAGACCAATGGTTGTGCTCGATCGCGCCCGTCACATAGCGCGCATTGGCATAAGCAGGGGTCACCCCATCCGCCGCCATTAGCCCGCCGATATGGTCGCCGTGCATATGGGTCAGCACCACCAGATCGACCTGATCGAGGCTGATCCCGGTCGCTTGCAGCGCCGCCCCGGTGCTCTCGGCGCTGAGGCCGGTGTCAAAAAGCACCAGCTCTGCCCCGGTGTTTACCAAAACCGGCGTAAAGAAATTCTGTGTCTTTTCAGCGGGAAGAAAGTTCTCGGCCGCCAAAGCCGCAAACTCCTCGGCCGAGGCGTTGAGGCCAAAAGTCTCTTGTGGCTTGTCGGTGGTTCTGGTGCCTGCCAAAAGCGTGGTCACCTCGAAGTCACCCAGCGCGAAGCGGTGGAAAAGCGGCATGGATCGGCCTTGTGGATCGGCTTTGGCATGGGCCGGAGCGGCCATGATCGGGGCGAGGGGAAGGGTGGCGGTGGCCAGTAAGGCCTGACGGCGCGAGAAAGCGGTCATGCGGATCCTCCTGCGAAAGATCCAAAGTCTAGACCGGTTTGGCAGAATTTGACTTCACAGCCGCGTCAACCCGGCATTGTGCCGCCGACCTTTATTCCCACCAAGGGTCGATGGCGGCGATTTCGGCATCCGACCAGCCGAAGTGATGCGCCATCTCATGCACCAAAACATGGGTGACCAGCTCACCAATGGTCACATCGCCGCGCTCGCACCATTCGTCCAAGATCGGGCGGCGGAAAAGCCAGATCAGATCGGGCTGCATCACCTGATCGGCAGTGGATTTCTCGGTCAGTGGAATGCCTTCGTAAAGCCCTGTCAGCTCAAACGGGTCATTCAGGTCCATCGCCTCAATCACCTCATCCGAGGCGAAATCTTCAATCCGTAGAACGACTTGGCTGGCCGGACCGCGCCAAGGCTCGGGCAGATTGGCGACGGCCTCATGCGCAAGCTCTTCGATCAGCGCCAGCGATGGGGCGAGGGTTTGCGGATGAGCGTTCTGGGGCAAAGCATCTGTCATAGGTGTAAAACTAGGGGGCTTCGGCGAGATGGGCAACCAAGCGCTAAGGCAGTGGCCGGTTTTCGCAAGGATTGGCTTAGCGGAAACGGTCCATCAGCTTTTGCATTGGGCTGCGGGTATCCTCGGCCTCGGGCGCTTTCGCAGGCGCGGCGCTTTCCTTAGCGCTTGATGCGGCAGGCTTTTCCTTAGGTGCCTTTTCGGGTGCCGTACCGGTTGAGGGCCGGGGAGGGGCGGTGCGCAGCGCGACGGCATTCATGAATTTCGCACCGTCTCCGGCGGCCAAATAGGCCGCGCCGTCCGAGATGCCGCGCAGGATATCGTCGAGCCAATCCTGATCGGCCTTGTTGAAATCATGCAAAACGTAATGCGCCACGGCGTCTTTATGGCCGGGATGGCCAATGCCCATGCGTACCCGTGCATAAGCCTCGCCCATATGGCCGTGGATCGAGCGCAAGCCGTTGTGTCCGGCATGACCGCCGCCCTGTTTCAGGCGCAGCTTGCCGGGGAAAAGGTCCAGCTCATCATGGAAAACCGTAAGATCCTCGACGGTTAGCTTGTAGAAATCCGCCGCCGCACGGACCGATTGGCCCGAGAGGTTCATGAAGGTCTCGGGCTTCAAAAGCACCACCTTTTCCGAGCCAAAGCGACCCTCGCTGACCAGCCCCTGATAGGCCTTGCGCCAAGGCGAAAACCCGTGGTCCGAGGCGATGCGGTCCAAAGCCATAAAGCCGATGTTGTGGCGATTGGCGGCATATTTCGCGCCCGGATTGCCCAGACCGACCCAGAGTTTCATCTGCATTGCTCCTGATGGGTCCGCGCGGGACGAAAGCTTAGTTTCGGGTATAGCGGCCTTGGGCCGCGGCCTCAACCGATGCGGCTTATGACCAGGGAAGCACCGCCTAACAGCTTGGTTCTACAAATGAAAAACGGGGAGCCGAAGCCCCCCGTTTTCCCAAAGCGGTCGAGAACCTGAAGATCAGGCTTCGGCTTCTTCGTCGCCCGAAGCGGCCAGACCCGAGGGTGCTGCAATGTTCGCGACAGCGAAGTTGCGCGCCACGGTGGGACGTGCGCCTTTCGGCAGGGTGATGTCTTCGATGTGGATGACATCGCCGATTTGACGGCCTTCCAGATCCACGGTGATGTGGTCCGGGATGTCGCCAGCCACAACTTCCAGCTCAACCTCGTGACGGATCACGGTCAGCGTGCCGCCGCGCTTCAGGCCAGGAGCCTTGTCCGCATTGATGAAATCAACGTGGATGAAGAGGTTGATGCGCGATTCGTCATGGATGCGCATGAAGTCGACGTGCGTCGGCAGGTCTTTCACGACATCGCGCTGGACGCCGCGGCAGATCACGTGCTGGTCCGCTTGGCCTTCAACTTTGAGGTTGAACAGCGTTTGCAGGAACCGGCCCTGACGGAGCCGCTTCAAAAGATAGTTGTAGTTCAAGTTGATAGCGGTCGGTTCTTTACCGTCGCCATAGATGATGCCGGGTACGTTGCCCTCACGACGAGCTTGACGAGCGGCCCCCTTGCCTGTCCCCGTCCGCACCACAGCCTGAAGATCCGGGATCTCACGAGCCATAGGTAGTCTCCTAAATAATGAAGTCCGCCATCCTCCAAGGGTGCATGGCGCGACCGGGGGGCTATAGCGGGGATTGGCCTGCGGGGAAAGAGGGAATCCATCACGCCGCAAAAGCGGGCAGGTGCAAACGACGGGGCGTCAAAACCGGGTCTGTTTGACGTATGTATTGCGTATGGCTTTGGTATGGCTTTGCGCAGGACGCCGCAAGAGGGGCCTTTCGCCGCGACAAAGCGGCTTTTGGGGTGGTGCCGAGGCAGCGCAACGACGGTCTCATTTTACGGAATGTCGCGGCAAGGATGGACGCGCTTTGCGCCGAGCGGCTAGTCAGGGGGCAATTGGAGTGCCCTGATGTCGATGATGCTATCCTTGCGGGCCGCGCGGCCTACGATTGCGGCCTTTTCGGTCATGGGCATTTTATGGGGCAGCTTTGCCGCCATCCTGCCGGATCTGAAAACCATGCTGGGCGTGGATGAGACGCGACTGGGCATGCTGATGCTGTTCACCCCGATTGCCGGTGTGGTGGCGATGCTTTTGGCGCCGCGGATCGGCACGGCCTTGGGGCGGGTGGCATTGCCGGTGGCGACGGTGCTGATGGCCTTGGCCTTTGCTCTGCCGGGTCAGGTGCAGATCCTGTGGCTCTTTCCATTGGCGATGCTGTGCTGTGGCGCGGCGACGGGCCTTACGGATGTGTTGATGAACGCGCGCACCGCGCAGATTGAGCATGAGCGGGGCCTGCATCTGATGGGCCTTTCGCATGCGGCCTATTCCTTTGGCTATGCGGGCGGCGCGATTGCAACCGGGGTGATGCGCGGGGCCGAGTGGTCTCCGGCTATGGTGCTGGGCACGATGGCGGGTGTGGCCTTTGTCGTTGCAATCATGACGATCGAGCGCGATGGCCGGATCGCGGGTTTGCGCGCGCCGAAGGGCGGTGGCGGGCCGGGACTGGGGATGTTGCCGGTTTTGGGTGGCGGCATGGTGCTGGTGGCTTTCCTGACGGAAAATGCCGCCGAGAGCTGGTCGGCGCTGCATATCGAGCAAACCTTGGGCGGCAGCCCCGAGCAAGGCTCGATGGGGCCGGCGGCTTTGGCTTTGACGATGGGCTTTGCGCGGCTGGCGGGCAATGGTTTGGCCGAGCGTTTCGGGCCGTTCCGGCTGTTGAAAGGCGGCGCAGTGATCGCGTCAATTGGCGCGATGCTGGCCGCAACGGCGGTTTCGCCGCCGATGGCCTATGTTGGCTTTGTCGTCATGGGGATTGGGGCCTCGGTCATCGCGCCGACGGTGTTTTCGCTGGTCGGTCGGCTTGGCCCCGATGAGGCGCGGGGGCGGGCGGTGGCGCGGGCCACGCTCTTTGGCTATTTCGGCTATTTCTTCGGCCCGCCGATGCTGGGTGTGATCGCGGGCACCTTTGGGCTGCGCTATGCCTTTGTCTTTGCGGCGGTCGCGCTGATGCTGATCTTGGTGCTGGCGCCGATGATGGCGGCTGTGGCCAACCGCCAGTCTAAATAGGGTCATCGGCGGCTGTTGCCAGCCGCCAATCGGGTTCAGCGGTCGATCTTTACCGTGACTTCGATCAGCCTTGGCCCGTTCACCGGCTGGCGCAGGGCCTTCTTCAGCTCTTGTGGGTCTTGGGCAACCTGTTGGTAGGGCAGGCTGCATGCGGCGGCGAAGTGCTTCATGTCGAAGGGGCTGGGGTCGCAGCCGATGACCTTGGTTTGCGCCCCGATCATCGCCTCGGCGATCTCGCGGTAAGCGGCGTTGTTCCAGACGAGGAAGGTGATGGGCAGGGATTCGTCCACCGCCACCCGCAACTCGGCCGGGTCAAAGCCCAAGCCGCCATCGCCGATGAGGCAGGTGACATGGGCGCCGCTGGCGACGGCGGCCCCGATGGCGGCACCGGGGCCATAGCCAAGCGCGCCAAAGCCGGTGGCGGCGTTGAACCAGCCGCCGGGGCGGTCGTGGTCATAGCAAAGGTTCGCGGCATAGACCGGTTGGGTGCTGTCGCCGACGATCAGCGTGCCGGGAAGGGCGTCGCGGATCGCCTCGACCATTGTCAGCTGGCCCGGCATCTCGGGGTGGAGATCGCCAAGTTCCTTGCGGGCGGCGGCGCTGGCTGTGGCGGCGCGGGTCGCACCTTGGGCCTGCTTTTGCGTCAGAAGCGGCAGGAGGCTTGCCATGAAACCTGCTGCATCGGCTTGGATCGGCAGCTGCGCTTTGTGGCGGGCGAGTTGCTGGGCGCAAAGATCGACGCGGATCATCGCGGAGAGATCCGGCAACTGGCCGTTCACATACATATCGTAATCGGTCGGCCCAAGCTCGGTCCCGAGGGCGAGGATCGCATCGGATTGGGCGATCAGCGCGCGGGTGGCCGCAAGGCTGGGCGAGGCGGCGACGGTCAGGGCATGGCCATGCATGGCACCGCGCGCGTTGACGGTTTGGATCACCGGGGCGTCCAGCGCCTCGGCCAAGGCGCGCAGGGCGGCTTCGGCGCGGCGGGTGCCGCCACCGGCAAGGATCACCGGGTTCTGCGCGGCGTTGAGAAGGCGCGCGGCTTGCTGCAAGGCTTCAGGGGAGGCTTGCGGCGCTGCGGGCGGAGCCACGGGGGCGGGAAGGGCCGGGCAGGGCAGGCCCATCACATCGGTGGGGATCTCGATATGGGCGGGGCCGGGACGCGGGCCGAACATGGCGGCAAAGGCGCGGTCCAAGGCGGGGCCGAGATCGGCCGGGTCTTCGATCCGCTCCGAATGGCACAGGGGCCGCACCATCGCGGCCTGATCGGGGAGTTCGTGCAAAAGCCCAAGGCCTTTGCCAAGAGAGCTGCGCCGGTTGACGCCCGAGATTACCAGCATCGGGATGGAATCGGCTTTGGCTTGGCCCATCGCGGTCAGGGTGTTGAGGATCCCCGGCCCGGTGATCACGAAAGCCACGCCGGGTTTGCCGGTGACGCGGGCATAGCCATCGGCCATGAAGCCCGCGCCTTGCTCATGCCGGGGCGTGACATGGCGGATCTGGCCCGATGCCAATCCGCGGTAAAGTTCAATCGTATGGACGCCGGGGATGCCAAAGACCACCTCGACGCCACGGGCTGCGAGACCCTCGACCAGACGCTCGCCCAGAGTGCTCATGCGGCTTTTCCTTGCAAAGTGGCGGCATGGGAAAGGATGCGTTCCGCCGCGCGGGTGATGAGCCCGTCTTCGACGGTGAGGGAGAGGCGGAGCCAGCCGCGCAGGCCTTCACCAAAGCTTTCGCCGGGCATGACGGCGACATCATGCTTGTCCAAAAGCGAGAGCGCGAAGTCGCGCCCCGATAGGCTGGTGGCGCGGATATCGACAAGGGCGAACATGCCAGCCTCGGGCTTATGGACGCGCAGACCTTGTTTGCCATCAAGCGCTTGCACCAGCATCTCGGCGCGGGCGGCGAAGCGGGCGGCCATGCCGGGGGCGATGGGCGAGGGGGACGAGACGGCCAAAGCGGTCATGTCAGAGATGAAGGGCTGGCTGCCAAAGAGCATGGTTTCGGAAAGCGGCAGCAGGCGGGAGGTGAATTCCTCGGGCCCGATGACCCAGCCCGAGCGGAAGCCGGGGGCGGCATGGGATTTTGAGATTGAGCAGGCGACGATCACCCGCTCGGCCAGTTCGGGGAAATCCAAGGGCGAGGTGAAGGTCACGCCGGGGAAGACCAGTTCCTCATAGACCTCATCGGCGAGGATCCAGAGGTCGTGCTTTTGCGCGACCGCCCCCAAGGCGCGGATGTCTTCGGGTCGCAGGACGGCGCCCGTGGGGTTGTGCGGGCTGTTGAGGAAAAGGACGCGGGTGCGCGGGGTGATCTGCGCCTCAACATCCGCTGCCGCCATGCGAAAGCCGTTCTCGGGGCGCAGCGGCACCGGGACCATTTTGGCGCCGGTTTGCGCGATCAGGCCTTCATATGTGGCATACATCGGATCGCCGACGATGACCTCATCGCCCGCTTGCAGAAGGGTGCGCAGCGTGGCGTAGAGGCTGGTCTGGGTGCCGGGCAGGCAGATCACCTGATCGGCGGTGATGGTGCGGCCACGGCGCGCGCTGTAGCGGCGGGCAAGGGCGGTGACCAAGGCGGGCTCACCCCGGCCATTGGAATAGCCGGTGCGGCCAGCAGACATGGCGCGGCCCGCTTCGGTAATCAACTCGGGCGGGGTCGGGGCATCGGGCTCACCAATGGTCAGCTCGATCACCGCGCGGCCTTCGGCCTTGGCCGCGCGCGCCAAGGTGTGGACCTCCCATTTCTCCGAGCCAAGTCCGGCGAGGCGGTCGGTCACATCTGCAAATCTCATGCGTCAGATCCTTCGTGTCTTTTCGTCGCTGACGCCAATGCGGCGCGCGGTTGGCAGAGGGGCCAAGCCTTCAAGCGGCTTAGCGCTGCGATTGCGGGCCACTGGGGCGGGGTAAAGCGGGGGAAACGGGGGGCGTTACGGCGCAACTAACCAAGAGAGGCGAGGCTAAGTTCGGGAACAAAGCTCTGTTCGTTCAAGAGGTTGACGCCAAGGATGGCGCCAACGGAAGTCAGGCCGATGCGGACCAATTCACCAGAGGTGAAAAGATGCGGCAGCACACCGCCCTCAAGCCAAAGTCCGTCGATCACCGCATTGCAGGCAATCGCCTCGGCGCGGGTCTGGGCGGGGGTTATGTCGGGACGGGCGAGGTCGCGGATCAGACCTTCGAGCGTGTCGCGGTAGCGCAGATAGCCCGCCTCATGCGCAGCCTGCAGGCCGGGATCGGCGCGCACCATATGCAGATAGCCCGCCCAAAGCCCAACGGCGGCACCATCGACCACCGGAGGACGCAGCGCGGCGGCGACGAAGACGGCAAGGCGGGCGGGGGCGGCAGCGCCAAGCTCGGCCAGCGCCTCAGAGCCCTTGTCGGTCATGCCGTCCATCAACTGGCGATAGGCGGCGCGGCTCAACTCATCCTTGGA
This sequence comes from Pseudogemmobacter lacusdianii, assembly GCF_030848395.1. Lineage (GTDB taxonomy): Bacteria > Pseudomonadota > Alphaproteobacteria > Rhodobacterales > Rhodobacteraceae > Pseudogemmobacter > Pseudogemmobacter lacusdianii. The sequence goes on from NZ_JAVDBT010000005.1 coordinate 211,350, forward strand.
GCCGAAGTAATGCCGGATCAGGCCCGGCGTGACCCCGGCGCGGTCGGCGATGGCGCGCACAGTGGCGGCGCGCGGCCCGCCCTCGGCCACCAAGCTTTGAGTGGCAGAGATCAGCGCCTCGCGGCGGCTGTCCTCGCTTTCTCGGCGATAGGGGCGGCGGTCTACCTTCATTGTGCAGTGGCCTTGTTATACACCTGCATAATCTGCCAGTGGCTTTCACAAAGCGCAAGCTTTCTATGGAGCGCATTGCGGAAGTGCGCTTGATCAAGCACCGGTTTGGCCAGGCCCGCGCGTGTCGCACAGAGCCGCGTGCCGGTGGCTGCGGTGAAGCCGCCGGCACGCGGAGATATTCTTATTGTAAAATGAATGTTTAGCGTGGGAAGGGCCGGGGATCGGCACCTTGACAGGCCATTTGGGGCGAGAGCGCCGTTGGCGTTTTGGCTGGGGTTTGACGCTCAGGTGCCGGGGTGATCGGCGGTTGGGGCCACATCTTTGTGAATGATCACATCTGCTTGCGGGTAGGCGAGCAGGATGGCGCGGCGCAGGCCGGCCCCGATCTCATGCGCCTCACGCAAGGATTGTTCGCCATCAAGCTCGATGTGCAAGTGGACGAAAATGCGCCGGCCTGCCGTCCGGGTTTTGAGGTCGTGAAAGCCGTGGACGCCCGGCCAATTGCTGGCGATCTCGGCGATGGAGGCGATGATCTGTGGATCGGCGCGGCGGTCCATCAGCGCATCCCAAGCGCCGCGACCGATGCCAACGGCACCATAGGCCATGACCAAAGCGGCGGCGAGCGCGACCCAGCCGTCGATAGATGTCACGCCCCATTTGGACGAGGCGTAAAGCGCCAGAACGGCACCGATGCCGGGCAAAAGGTCGCCAAGGTAGTGCAGCCGGTCGGCCGCAACCACTTTGCTGCCGGTGAGTTTGGCGACGCGACCTTGCCACCAGACCAGCACCAAGGTGAGCGCCATTGAGATCAACATCACCGCGATGCCAAGGCCTTCGTCGGAGATATGGGTGGGTTCGGGGGTCATGAGCCGGTGGACGGCGGACCAGCCGATCAACCCGGCCGAGACCAAAATGAACAAAGATTGCGCCAAAGCCGCAAGATCTTCGGCGGAGGAATGGCCAAAGGCGTGGTCCTCATCGGCGGGCAGGGCAGCGTAGACAAGCGCCGTGGCCGCCGCGATGCTCATCATCAGATCAAGTGCGGAATCGGCCAGAGAAGCGGCGATCGACAAAGCGCCGGTGGCCGAGAGCGCCCAGAGCTTGAGTCCAACCAGAATGGCCGAAACCGCCACAGAAGCAAAGCCAGCCGTCCATGTCAGGCGCGTGTCGCGATCTGCCATTTTGCCCTCGTCGGTCGAAAAGTGAAGCGGCTTGCTAGCGATAGCCCGCAGGGGGCGCAAGGCTCACTCGATGATTTCGTCAGGGCTGACGCCCCAGAGCGCGGATTTCTGGATCCAGCCGCGCTCGCCCGAGGATTGGATGCGGCACCATTCAGGCTGGCATTGCAAGATGCGGCCGATCACGCCGAGTTCGGCTTGGGCGACAACATGGGCATTGGGGTTGGGCGAGTCGCGCAACTCGGCCATGTCGAGGGTGATGGTGACCGAGCGGGTGCCGGACAAAAGCGCGTAATGCACCCAGCCGCCCGCGCCGTCTTGGTCTTCGACGCGGCGCCAATTGTCGAACTCGGCCGTGATGCGCAGCGGCATGCCGGGGCGGGTGAAGACCCAATCGATGCGGTGGGTGAGGCCGGGACCGCGCCTTGCATTACCCTCATCGCCTTTGAGGCTGACAAAGCGCGGCAGCGGCAGGTTCGTCACGCAGCCAAAACCGGGCTGGCATTCCTTGCCCTTTTTGCTGGGCGTGGCAGCGGCGGCAGGGGCGGCCTCTGACGTTGCGTCAGGGTTGCCGTCGGCTGGCGCGGTGGGAAGCTCGGTTTCGGTTGCGTCTTGGGGGGCGTCTTGAGCGGTCGCAGGCTGGGCTGCGCCCAAGCTCCACAGGCTTGTGGCCAAGGCCGCAGCTGCGATTGACGTGGCGATCCGCATGATCTTGCCTCTTCCAAGCGGACGGGGGACGGCGCGATTATCGCCGCTTGTCCGCCATTGCCCCAAGTCTCGGGGGCTTGTGAACCGCCCCGCTTCCCGCCACTGTGACCGATGAGTGATCGATTTGGAAGACCCCGGGGGAGAAACGATGCCAGTCCAGCGCCTGAATGTTGTTGTCACGCGACGACTGCCCGATGTTGTTGAGACGCGCCTGAAGGAGCTGTTCGACGTAGAATTGCGTGATCCGGATCTGCCGATGAGCCGTGAAGAGCTGGGCGCGGCGATGGCACGAGCGGATGTGCTGGTGCCGACAATCACCGATCAGATCGATGCGGGGCTGATCGCGCAGGCGGGGCCAAAGCTGAAGCTGATCGCCAATTACGGCGCGGGCGTGGATCATATTGACGTCGCCACGGCGCGGCAGCGGGGGATTTTGGTCTCGAACACGCCCGGTGTGGTGACGGAAGACACCGCCGATATGGTGATGGCTTTGATCATGGCCGCGACCCGCCGCATCCCCGAGGGGCTGGCGGTGATGCAATCGGGCAAATGGGACGGTTGGTCGCCGACGGCCTTCCTTGGCAGCCGTTTGGCGGGCAAGCGTTTGGGCATTCTGGGCATGGGCCGGATTGGCATGGCGGTGGCGCGGCGCGCCCGCGCCTTTGGCTTGCAGGTGCATTACCACAACCGCCGTCGTCATCGCCCCGAGGTCGAGGCGGAGTTGGAGGCGAATTACTGGGAAAGCCTCGATCAGATGCTGGCGCGGATGGATATCGTCTCGATCAACTGCCCGCATACGCCTTCAACCTTCCATCTCTTGAACGCGCGGCGGCTGAAGCTGATGAAACCCTCGGCGGTGGTGGTGAACACTTCGCGCGGGGAGGTGGTGGATGAGAATGCTTTGACGCGCGCTTTGCGGGCGGGAGAGCTGGCCGGGGCGGGCTTGGACGTTTACGAGAACGGCACCGAGATCAACCCGCGCCTGCGCGAAGTCCCCAATGTCGTCTTGTTGCCGCATATGGGCAGTGCCACGATTGAGGGACGGCTGGAGATGGGGGAGAAGGTCATCATCAATATCAAGACCTTCGCCGATGGCCACCGGCCGCCGGATCAGGTTGTGCCGGGGATGCTGTAAGCTTTTCGCGGGCGGCGGCTTTAGGGCGCGCCGCCTGCGCTGCGGGTTTGCGCAGCGGATAGCGTAAAATCTCCGACCAAGGGCAGGTGATCGGAGGCGGTATCGGCATCGGCGCTGCGATGGGCGATGATGTTCAGCGGCTGAATGCCCTCGCTCACGGCCATGCGGTCCAGCGCAAAGACCGGCCAGCGGCTGTGATAGGTGGGGCCGCCGGAAAGGATGGTAAACTGGCGCGAGAGCCGGCCAAGCCCGACCTCTAAGGAGCGCTCGTTGAAATCGCCCGCAATCAAGGTGGGCAGCGGATCCTGGCCAAGATGCCGCAAGAGCGCGGTCAATTGCTGGCGGCGTGAGCCGCGCAAAAGCCCCAGATGCACGCCGACCACCCGCAGGTGCTGATCGCCGCGCTGCACCTCGGCCACCAGACAGCCGCGCGGCTCAAGCCCCGGCAGGTCATGCAGGGCCAATGCTTGCAGCTTGATATGCGGCGCGAGCAGCAGGGCATTGCCATGCCAACCCATCGCCACCCCTTTGGCAAAATGCACCGGCGCCATCCCGGTTGCGGCTTTGATCGCAACGGGATCCAGCACCGGGCGGCGGGGAGGCAGCCGCAGATCGGCCTCTTGCAGCAGCGCGATATCGGCCCCGACCTCAGCCAGAACCCGCAAGACCCGATCCGGGTCGCGCCGGCGATCCGTGCCAACCGCTTTGCGGATGTTATAGCTGACAACGCGCAAAGGCTGGCTGCCGGGCGGGGCGGTCTGCAAGGATGGGCGCGCGGAAGCTGGGGTCACTGTAGAAAAGAACTTTCACCAAAAGGCTTTACGAAGAAGCGCTGTTCGATCGGGCAGGGGCGGTGGGCCGGGCAGGCGTTTGATAAGCCCGCAAAGGCCGGTTGGTTCCGAAACGGGTCAGGCAAAGCGGCGGCGGCGGAGTTTTGCCGAACCTGCAGGCAAAATGAGCGGCGCTGGGCCGGTCGCTGCCATGGTTGCCTGTAAAGTGCATACACCTTGATAAAACTTTATCACATGCCGTTGAACAAGCCTTGTCTGCGGCTTACCAAATGCCATACGCGCAGTGCAAATTGGAACAAATATGGAACTTTTCACTCCGGAATATTTCGGCGCTTTGGCGCAGGTGATCGGCATTGACCTTGTCCTGGCGGGGGATAATGCGATCGTCATCGGTCTCGCCGCTGCGGGCCTGCCCAAAGAGCAGCGCAACAAAGCCATTATGCTGGGCATCCTTGCCGCCACAGTGATGCGGATTGGCTTTGCGCTGATCACGGTGCAATTGATGGCAATCATCGGCCTGCTCTTGGCCGGGGGCGTGCTGCTGCTGTGGGTCTGTTGGAAGATGTGGCGCGAGCTGCGCGAAGGCGGGCATGAGGATCACCACGAGGCCACTGAGGCTTTGGTGGATGAAGACCTTGATAAAGACGGCGATGTCGCCGGCGCACCGAAGAAGAAATCCTTTGCCCAAGCCGCTTTGCAGATCGTTGTGGCTGATATCACCATGTCGCTCGACAACGTTTTGGCGGTTGCGGGCGCGGGCCACGGCCAGCACCCCTCGGTCATCATCATCGGTCTGGGTCTGTCGATTGTGCTGATGGGCTTTGCCGCGACCTTCATCGCCAAGCTGCTGAACAAGCACCGCTGGATCGCCTATGTCGGCTTGCTCATCATCTTCTACGTCGCTTTGTCGATGATCTGGGACGGCGCGCAAGAGGTGATCTATGGCCGCGAGCCGGTGGCGGTTGAAACCGTTGCTCCTGCGGGGGCCGTTGACGGCGCTGTTGTTGAAGGGGCGAGTGAAGGCGCAGCCCCTGCGGCAAGCACGACGCCCTAATGTGCGGCAAGGTCTTGCGGTCAAAGGCTTTGATCGGATGAAAAAGCGCCCGCCCTTTGTAAAAAGGGGTGGGCGTTTTCCTTTGTGCGGGGCGGCGGCTAGAAGCGTGTCGGCGAGACCGGGGCAAGGTCGATATGCGGTGCGCGCCCGGCGACAAGGTCGCAGACGATGCGGGCGGTGAGGGGGGCAAGTGTCATGCCCAGATGACCGTGGCCGTAAGCATGGATCACCTCGGGGCCTTGGCGTGAGGCGCCGATCACCGGCAGGCTGTCGGGCAGGCTGGGGCGGAAGCCCATCCAAGCGCGGTCCGGCTCGGGCGGCAGATCGGGGAAGATCTCGAGCGCGCCCTCGATCAGCTTGGCGATGCGGTGGGGCGAGGGTGGCGCGGTGAGGCCGCCGAGCTCGACCGTGCCCGCGACACGCAAGCGCCCATGCATCGGGCAAAGGTAAAAGCCGCGCGCGGTGGGGCAGGCGGGGCGGTTCAAGAGCGGCGCGGGCATGTCCCATTCGACATGGTAGCCGCGCTCGGTCTCCAAGGGGATTTTGTCGCCCGCCATCGCGGCAAGGGCGCGGGAATGCGCCCCTGCGGCAAGGATGACTTTGCGGCTGTAAAGCTTGAAGCCCGGTCCCTCGAGGAGGATCGAATTGACCTGCCGGGTGATCCGATCGATGCGCGCCTCGCAGAAGGCCGCGCGGCGTTGCAGATGGGCGGCGAGCTGGGTCATCATCTCGCCGGGGTCATCCATGAAAACGGCATGGGGGAAGAGCGCGGCGCCGGGGAGCGGCGGCAAGGCGGGCTCAATCGCGGCCAGCTCGACGGTGTTGAGGATGTCGACCTCAACCCCTAAAGCGCGGCGGCGGGCCATGGCGCTTTCGGCGGCCTGATAGGCCTGCGGGGTTTGGTAAAGGTAAAGGCAGCCGCGCTCTTGCAAGATCGCCTCGGCCCCGATGCTTTGGGCGAGGTCGCGCCACATGGGCCCCGCGTCTTGCAGCAAGCTGGCGAGAGCATGGGCGTTTTGGGCCGCGGCTTTTGGCAAGGATTGGCGGGCGAAGCGCATCAGCCAAGGGGCGAGCGCGGTTAAAGATTGCGGGCGGATCGCCAGCGGGGAGTTCCGGTTGAAGAGCAACGAGGGCAGGGATTTCAGCACTTCGGGGGTGCCGACAGGTTCCACCGCGTAATCGGCGATGGTGCCGGCATTGCCGTAGCTGCAGCCCATGCCGGGGGCCTCGGGGTCGATCAGCACCACGTCACGCCCTTCGGCGCTGAGCCGGTCGGCGATGGTCATGCCGATCACCCCCGCGCCGATGATTGCGATTTCGCAAGAGGGGATAGGCGGCATGGGCGGCGTCCAAGCTGAAGGCGGGGTGGCTTGGAGGGGCGGCGCCGCCCCTCCTTTGAGATCAAAAGGTTAGAGGCAAGCCTCAAACAAAGCACGGGTGTTGCGCTTGGTCATTTTGATGGGGTTGCCGCCGCAAGAGGGATCCTCCAGCGCCATCGCCGTCAGCATGTCGAGATCGGGGTTTTTGACGCCGAGTTTCGTCAGGTTTTCCGGGATCGACAGTTCCTCGCGCAGGTCCATGATCCGGGCGCGGAAGCCCTTGAACCCGCCCTTGATGCCGCAATAAGCAGCAGCGGCGGCGAGGCGGTCCTTGATGGCCTTGCGGTTGAAGTCCAAGACCATCGGCATCACCACGGCATTGGTGGTGCCGTGATGGGTGCCGTAAACCGCGCCGATCGGGTGGCTGAGGCTGTGGATCGCGCCAAGACCCTTTTGGAAGGCGACAGCGCCCATCGCGGCGGCCGACATCATATGCGCGCGGGCCTGCAGATCGTCGGGCTTGGCATAGGCTTTGGGCAGGTTTTCAAAGACGAGCCGCATGCCCTCAAGCGCGATGCCTTGGCTCATCGGGTGGTAGAAGGGGCTGCAATAGGCCTCAAGGCAATGCGCAAGCGCGTCCATCCCGGTGCCGGCGGTGATGAATTTCGGCATGCCCACGGTCAGAGCCGGGTCACAAAGCGTGACTTTCGGCATGAGGTTGGGGTGGAAGATGATCTTCTTCTTATGGGTCTCGGAGTTGGTCAGAACCCCGGCGCGACCCACCTCGGAGCCGGTGCCAGCGGTGGTCGGCACCGCGATGATCGGCGCGATCGCATCACCATCGGCGCGGGTGTACCAATCGTCCACGTCTTCGAGATCCCAGACCGAAAGCTTGGGCTTTTGACCCGCCATCAGCGCGATCATCTTGCCCAGATCCAAGGCCGAGCCACCGCCGAAACAGATCACCCCGTCATGGCCACCGGCTTTATAGACGGCAATGCCATCGGCCATGTTCTTCTCATTGGGGTTGGGGTCCACTTCCGAGAAGACCGCGCGGCCGAGACCGGCTTTGTCCAAAATATCCAAGGCTTGCGCGGTGATCGGCAAAGCGGCCAGCGCCTTATCGGTGACCAGCAGCGGCTTTTTCAAACCGACTGAGGCGGCATGATCCGCCAGTTCTTTGATCCGGCCGACGCCAAATTTGATGGCGGTCGGGTAGGACCAGTTGCGATTGGGTACATCGTGCGACATTTCACACCTTCTTAAGATGGTAGGATTTCGGGCGGGTCACCGAATAGAACCCGAGGTAGGAGAGGCTGCCGCCGCGGCCGGTGTCTTTGCAGCCGGTCCAGCAAAGTGCGGGGTCAAGGTAATCGGCGCGGTTCATCATGATCGTGCCGGTTTGGATCTGCGCGCCGATGGCGGCGGCGGTGTCGTAATCCTCGGTCCAGATCGAGGCGGTGAGGCCGTAGGCGCTGTCGTTCATCAGGCGCAGGGCCTCGGCGTCGTCTTTGACCTTCATGATGCCAACGACCGGGCCGAAGCTTTCCTCGGTCATCACCCGCATGGAGTGATCGACGTTCACCAAGATCTGCGGCGCAAGATAGGCACCGCCGTCATCTTCGGGGAAATTGGCGGGGTCGATCAGGGGCTTGGCGCCTTGGGCCACGGCCTCGGCGATCTGGTCGCGCACCACTTTGGCAAAGCGCACATTGGCCATCGGGCCAAGGGTGGTGGTCTCATCCATCGGGTTGCCCAGCTTGAGGCTGTTCACCCAAGCCACGGACTTCTCCACGAAAGCATCGTAGAGGCTTTCGTGGACATAGACCCGCTCGATCCCGCAGCAGCATTGGCCCGAGTTGAACATCGCGCCATCCATCAGCGTGTCAACGGCGGCATCCAGATTGGCGTCAGCCCGGACATAGCCGGGGTCTTTGCCGCCAAGTTCAAGGCCAAGCGGCGTGAAGGTGCCCGCAGCGGCGCGCTCGATGGCTTGGCCGCCACCGACAGAGCCGGTGAAGTTCACGAAGTCAAAGGCGCGGGCGGCGATGAGGGCCTCGGTCGTGGCATGGTCGAAGACCACGTTTTGGAACACGTCTTCGGGGATGCCTGCGGCATGGAAGGCCTCGGCCAAGCGCTCACCGGCCAGAAGGGTTTGGCTGGCGTGTTTCAGCACGATCGTATTGCCCGCGATAAGGCCCGGCACGATGGTGTTGATCGCGGTCAGGAACGGGTAGTTCCAAGGCGCGATAACGAAGATCACGCCCAAAGCCTCGCGTGCGAGATAGCGGCGGAAGGCATTGGAATCCTCGATCATTTTCGGAGCGAGGGTCTCGGCCGCGATGTCGGACATATAATCGGTGCGGGCGTTGACGCCGCCCATCTCGCCTTGGCCAAAACGGATCGGGCGACCCATTTGACCGGCGAGTTCCTTGGCAAGCGTCTCTTTCATCGCGGTCAGCTTGGCGACCCCGGCTTTGACCAAAGCGATGCGCTCTTCCAAGGGGCGGGCGGCCCAAGCGGGTTGGGCTGCACGCGCGCGGGCGGCGGCGGCCTGCGCAGCGTCGCGCGACATCGGCTGCCGCTCGACATAGACCGAGCCATCGGCGGGGGAAATCAGTTCAATCTTTTTCATCTACGCGCCTCATGCGGCTTTGTTGGTGGGGCAAGCGCCCCTGTGGTGGAAAAGGGCAAGACGGGCAGCGCGCCCGCCTTGCCGAAAAGAGTTGGCGCCCAAGCGGTCAGGCGCGTTCGAGCAGGCGTTGCAGCTCAAAATCGGTGACCACGCGGTCGGCTTCGGTGATCTCCCACTGGGCGGCGTGGTGGTAGTGTTCCACCACGTCATCGCCAAAGGCTTTGCGCAGCATTTTGCTGCCCAAAAGGGCGGCGGCGGCATCGCGCAGGTTGTGCGGGATTTCGCGGGCGTTCTTGGCGGAATAGACATCGCCGGAGAATTCCGGTTCCAAATCAAGCTTTTGCTCGATGCCTTCGAGGCCTGCGGCCAGAAGGGCGGCGCAGGCAAGATAGGGGTTCACGTCCGAGCCGGGGATGCGGCATTCGACGCGGATGGCTTTGGAATGCAGCCCGCAGATGCGGAAACCCGCGGTGCGGTTGTCGGCGCTCCAGACCGCTTTGGTCGGCGCGAAAAGCCCGATGCAAAAGCGTTTGTAGCTGTTGACGTAAGGCGCAAGGAGCGCGGTAAGCTCGGTGGCATGGGCCAGCTGACCGGCCAAAAAGTGCTTCATCAGCGCCGACATGCCATGGGTGTCGTCATGGTCATAGAAGGCGGCTTTGCCATCCTTGGTCCAAAGGCTTTGGTGGACATGGGAGGACGAGCCCGCTTTGCGGTGATCGTATTTCGCCATGAAAGTCACCGACTTGCCCTGCGCATGGGCGATGTCCTTCACCGCTTGTTTGACAATGATATGGTTGTCGGCGGTGTCCAGCGCGTCTGAATATTTGTAGTTCACCTCATGCTGGCCCGCGTCAGCCTCGCCTTTGGTGTTTTCCACCGGGATGCCCGCGCCGTGAAGCCCGTTGCGAAGGGGACGCATCAGCCCCTCTTCCTTGGTGGTTTGGAAGATGTGGTAATCCTCATTATAGCCCGAGATCGGCTGGAGCGCGGCAAGACCGCCGTCGCGCAGGTTCTCATAGCTGTTGTCGAAGATGTAGAACTCAAGCTCGGTCGCCATCATCGGCTCAAAGCCCATGGCACGGGCGCGCTCGACCTGCTTTTTGAGGATGGCGCGGGGCGAGACGGCAACGGGGGTGACGCCGTCATGCTCCATCAGATCGGCCAGCACGAGGGCAGTGCCGGGCAGCCAAGGCAGGACCCGCATCGTGGCAAGGTCCGGCTTCATCATGTAGTCGCCGTAACCCTTTTCCCAGCTTGAGGTTTTGTAGCCGGGGACGGTGTTCATCTCCATATCCACCGCCAGCAAGTAGTTGCAGCAATGGGTTTCCTTATAGCCACCATCAAGGAAGAAGGGGGCGTGGAAGCGCTTGCCCATCAGCCGGCCTTGCATGTCGATCGCGGCGACCAAAACGGTGTCGATCTCGCCCGAGGCGACCAGCGGTTTCAGGGTCTCAAGTGTCAAAGTTCCGGGCATCGATGCCTCATAAATCACTTAGTTTCGGATGGGCCCGAAGGGCGGGCCGGGTCAGGGCAGGGCGGTCTATGCCGCGGCCCCTCCGCCTCCGAACTCGGGCTTGCGCGGCCAGCAGTCGGGCTTTGCAAGGAAAATCATGGGCTTACTCCAGTGGGAGGAAGGCGTGAGGGGCTGGGGTCCCCTCACGCAAGTTGGCTTAGCCGTAGCGGTAGGGACGCCCGGCTTTCGACATAACATCGTTATATTTCTTGATGATCTCGACCACCTTGGCCTTCACCTCGGATTCGGCGGCGATCTCATCCCAGAAGGTGGCAGCTGCCGCCTCGACCGTGGCCCATTCGGCATCCGGGATCGAGGTCAGTTCCAGCTTCGGACCGTTGACGCGGAGGTCCGCCTCCCCGCCCCAATACCACCACTGGCGGTAGTAATGGGATTGCTCGAAGCAGACCTTCATCAGCTCTTGCAGATGCGGCGGCACTTCGTTCCAGCGTTCTTGGTTGGCGAAGAAATGGCCAATCCAAGCGCCCGAGATGTTGTTGGTGAGGAAGTATTTGGTCACATCGGCCCAACCGACGGTGTAATCCTCGGTGATGCCGGACCATGCAATGCCGTCCAGCTCGCCGGTTTGCAGCGCGACTTGGATGTCTTCCCACGGCAGCTGCATCGGCACGACGCCGAATTGTGCCAAGAAGCGGCCTGCCGTCGGGAAGGTGAAGATGCGTTTGCCTTCAAGGTCTTTCAGGCTGGTGATCGGATCTTTGGTGGCGAAATGGCACGGATCCCATGCGCCAGCCGAGATGTGCTGCACGCCGACCTTGCCGTATTCTTCCTTCCAGATCGCATCGAGCCCGTATTGGTTGAACAAGACCGGCACATCGAGCGAGTAGCGCAGAGCCAGCGGGAAATAGCCGCCGAAAACGGTAACCTCGGTCGGCGATTGCATGGAATCGTCATCCGATTGCACGGCATCGATGGTGCCCGATTGCATGGCGCGGAAAAGCTCGGATGTCGGCACAAGCTGGTCGGCGTAGTAAAGCTCGATCTCCATCTGGCCGTCGGCGATCTTGTTGAACGCATCGATCGCAGGCTTGGTCACATGCTCGCCCAAGGCGGCACCAGCATAGGTTTGCATCCGCCATTTGATCGGTGCGGTTTGCGCATGCACGGCGGGGGCGGCAAGGGCGGCGGCCCCGGCAAGCGCGCCGGAACTGAGGAACTTCCGTCTGGTCGTTGTCATCGTAACCTCCGTATGTGTTGGGTGAGATGCGGATCTTTGCCCGCTTGAAGATTAGGGTGCGCCGTAGACTTGATGAGGCAGCCAGAGCGCGATTTCGGGGAACAGCATCACCAGAACCAAGGTCAGCAACATCAGACCCACAATGGGGACGATTGAGCGATAGATGTCGGCCAGGCTGACGTGATCGGGCGCCATGGCGCGCATCAAGAACAGGTTATACCCGAAGGGTGGGGTGATATAGGCGATCTGGCAAGTGATTGTGTAAAGCACGCCGTACCAGATCAGCGCATCGGCGGGGTGCATGCCAAGATCAAGCTTGGCAACCAGCGGAATGTAGAGCGGGGCCACGATGACCAGCATGGCGGTGTCATCAAGGAACATCCCCATGATTAGGAAGGAAACCTGCATCAAGATAAGGATCGACCAAGGGGAAAGGCCCAGATCGGTCAAGAAGAGGTTCTCAATCGCCTTCACCGCGCCAAGCCCGTCAAAGACCGCGCCAAAGGCGAGGGCGGCAAGGATGATCCACATGAACATGCAACTGACGCCAAGGGTTTGCGTCATGCAGTTTTCAAACACTTGTTTGTTGAACCGCCCGCGCACCAAGGCCACCAGCGTCGCGATGCTGGCCCCGATGACCGAAGATTCCACAAGGCTGGCCCAGCCGTAGAGGAAGGGCCCCATCATCGCAGCGAAGATGGCAAAGGGCAGGATACCGGCGCGGAGGAGTTTATATTTCTCGGCTTGCCCCGCAGCCCGCTCTTCCGGCGTCAGCGGCGGGCCCAGCGCAGGGTTCTTGGCGCAGCGAATGATGATGTAGACAAGGAAGACGCCCGCCATCAGAAGGCCCGGGAACACTCCGGCGAGCCACAACTGCCCCACCGGCTGGCGCGCGATCATCGCGTAAAGGACCAAGACGACCGAGGGCGGGATCAAGATGCCAAGGCTGGAGCCGCCTTGGATGATCCCGGTGATCATCCGCTTGTCATAGCCGCGCTTGAGCATCTCGGGCAAAGCAATGGTGGCACCGATCGCCAGGCCCGCGACGGAAAGCCCGTTCATCGCCGAGACCAGCACCATCAGGAAGATCGTGCCAATCGCCAGACCTCCGGGAATCGGGCCGAACCAGACATGGAACATGCGGTAAAGATCATCCGCCATCCGGGTTTCCGACATGACGTAACCCATCCAGACGAACATCGGCAGGGTCAGCATCGGATACCAATTCATCAGCTTGATCGAGCTGGTGAAGGGGATGGCCGAGCCGCCAGTGCCCCAAAGGGCCAAAGCGGCGACAGCGGCGACAAAGCCGATCACGGCGAAGACGCGTTGGCCGGTGAGCAGCATGATGAGCATGCCGCCGAACATCACAAGGGCGATATATTCGTTGGGCATCAGATCTTTACTCCGCGAAGTGTCGCGATATCGCGGATGAGATAGGCGATGGACTGCAAGAGCATCAGGAAGGTGCCAAAGCAGATGATGATCTTAATGGGCGCCATGTAGGGCCGCCAAACGGTGCGGGACCGCTCACCAATGTCCAAAGCGTAAAGCGTGCTGTCGAGCCCGCCGTAAAGGACGACGCCCAGAAAGAAGAGCATGGCAAAGACGGTGACGCAGTCGACGGCGGCTTGTTTCAGCACCGACCAACGGCCGTAAAGCAGGTCCATCCGGACGTTGGCGCCAAGTTGCAGCGAATAAGCGCCGCCAAGGACGAAATAGCTCACCATGGTGAACTGGGCCATCTCTTGCGTCCAAAGCGGCGGGCGACCGAAGGCCTTGGCGATGATCGACCAGAGAAGCACGCCAGCAAGGACGAAGAGCAGATACATCGCCATCCGGCCGACGCGGTAATTCAAAGCCTCAACAAAGCGGACAAAACCGATCAAGGCCTTTGGCATCAAACCTCTCCCCGGCGGCGAGGGGCGGCAAAGCTGGGCACGACAAACACGAAGCACATCAACGAGTCTTCTCCCTTGTCATTTTTATCAGCGTCATCCGCCGCACCCGCCGCTGTCAAGAATTTTCCAAAACGATTTTCTCTGTTACGTTTGTTTCTGCACTGGCGAGAGGAACAGCCCCGCAATGCCGCAACTGAAAGACCAAAAGCCCATTGAAGAGCGGATGCGCGCCGCGATGCCGGGGCTGACGCGGGCCGAGCGGCAGGCCGCCGCGCATATCCTGTCGCATTTCCCGATGTCGGCGCTGGGCTCGATCACGGTCTTGGCGAAGGCGGCGGATGTCTCCTCGCCCACGGTGGTGCGATTGGTGCAAAAGCTGGGGTTTCGCGGCTATAGCGATTACCAAAAGGCGCTGCGGGCTGAGGTGTCGGACCTTTTGACCGCGCCGCTGACGCTGGACGAAGGTCGGACGGGTGCCAGCCATCCTTTGCAGGGGTTTGCGGCGCAAGTTGTGAACAATATCAACGCCACGCTGACGCAGATCCCGGCGGAAGAATTCCTCGCCGCCGCCGCTCTGCTGGCCGATACGCAAAGGCGGATCACCGTGATGGGCGGGCGGCTCACCCATGCGCATGGCGATTACCTTGCCACATTGCTGCGGGTGATCCGCGCCGATGTGACTTATCTCGCGGATGTGCTGACCGATTGGCAGCAAGCGCTTTTGGATCTGCGCGAGGGCGATGTGGTGGTGATCTTCGACATCCGCCGCTACGAATCAAATGCGGTGCATTTTGCCGAACTCGCGGCGGAGCAAGGCGCTGAGGTGATTTTGATCACCGACCGCTGGCTTTCGCCCGCCGCCGCTCATGCCCAACATGTGCTGGCCTGCGCGGTCGAGGTGCCTGCGGCCTGGGACAGCACGGCTTCGATCCTTGTGGTGGTCGAGGCGCTCCTGGCCCAAGTCCAAGGCCGGTTGGCAGATCAGGTGCAAGCAAGGCTCAACCGGCTTGAAGACCTTTTCGCCCGCACCAAAGTCTTCCGCGCGCCTAAGATGACCAGCAAGAACTGATCTTCGTCTTTCATCTTGATGAAAATACTCCACGGGGGTCCGGGGGTGTGAAACCCCCGGCCGCCGGGCCAAAACCTCAGCTCAGGTAATGATTGACCGGCGCCAAAGCCTCAGGCGCGGTCTCGCCGAGATGCGGCGCGAGGGAAATCTCGGCAGCGCGACAGATCGCATCCAAAGCGATGCCATTGGGGCTTGAGGCGAAGGGGTGGCTCAGCTCCTCGGTCACCTCGGCGAGACCAAGGAACATATAGGCCACCACAGCGACCAGAACCGGGGTCATCCAGCCGGTGCTGGAGGTCAGCGCCAAGGGCAGGAGCAGGCAGTAAAGATATGAGGTGCGGTAGATCAGCAGCGAATAAACAAAGGGCAGCGGTGAATTGGCCACGCGCTCGCACCCGGCTTGCTGCAAGGCCATGCTGGCCAGTCGACCGGTGAGTGCCCGCGCGCCGAACCCATCGACTTGGCCACTCCGATGCGCCTCGGCCACCAGCGCATTCACCCGATCGAGTGCCGCACAAGGTGGATGCGGTGCACTTGCCACTGGCTCTTGCCCTTTCGCCTGCGGCGAGAGGCGGCGCAGGTTGATGCGATGCGCGTGGAGATAGACCAGCGCGCCCCGCAGGATCTGATGACGCAACGGGGGATCGGCGACAAAGACCTCGGTCTCGCGGGCAAGGCTGCGCAGATCAGCCAAAAGCCCGCCCCACAGCTTGCGCGCCTCCCACCAACGGTCATAGGCGGCGTTGTTGCGAAACCCAAGGAAGAGCGACAGGCCGATGCCAAAGACGGTGAAAGCCGTGCCGTCAAGGCGCGGCAGGATATGGGCATGGCGCTCTGGCGCGACCACGGCGGTGGCAATCGCGGTCAAAAGCAGCACCGGCAACGTGATCCGCGGCACGATCGAGCCGCGCAACGCGGTCAGAAGATCCCAGACGTCGGGCTTGTCGCGGACGATCATAACGGCTCATTCCTTTTGGCAGCGCCGGCAAGACGTTCGCACCATTGCGCTCTGTGCTGTTCTTAGCAGAGCCGGTGCCGCGCAAAAGCCTGATCCGTGGCATCGCTTGCCGGAAATGCGTAATCTGATTGTCAGAATTGGCCGGTCAGGCTAGCCAAGTAGGGCGCGCAACAGCAGGGGCGGTCGGCGATGGCGGTACAGCTTTGGGACGCGACGGCCAAGGCACATGTGATTGCCATCGATGACGGTGGCAACTGTCGGGCGCGCATCAGCGATTTTGGCGCGCGTCTGCTGGACCTTTGGCTGCCCGATGCGCAAGGCCGCTTGGCCGATGTGGTGCTGGGCCATGAAAAGGTGGCGCCTTACACCAAGGCCGCAGGGCTCTTCACCGGTGCCACCTGCGGCCGCTTTGCCAATCGGATCGCAGGGGCGGGGTTTACCCTTGAGGGGCGGCGCTTTGAGCTCGAGCGCAACGATGGCGACAACCAACTGCACGGTGGCAGCGGCGGCTTTCATGGCAAGATCTGGCGCATCAATGAGGTAAGCCCTCGTGCAGTGCGCTTCGCGCTGCATGCGCCCGAGAGGGAGATGGGCTATCCCGGAGACCTTGCCGCCTCGGTCCGCTATGCCTTCACCGGCCCCGCGCAGTTTGAGATCACGATGGAAGCGCAGGTCGCGGGGCGGGCGACGGTGGTGAACATGGCGCATCACAGCTATTTCAATCTGGCCGGGCAGGGCTCGGGGCCTATTGATGCGCAGCTTTTGCGGCTGGATGCGCCAAAGTATCTGCCGGTGGATGCGCAGAAAATCCCCATTGGCGCGCCTGCCGCGGTGGCGGGAACCGCGTTTGATTTCCGCTCTTTGCGGGCTTTGGGCGCGCTCGTGCCTCCGGGTGGATTTGACCATAACTTCTGCCTTGCCGCGCGCCCGCCCGACAGCCCGCAGATCGAGGCGCGCGATCCTGCCTCCGGCCGGGGGTTTCGGCTTTGGACCAATCAGCCGGGGGTGCAGCTTTATACCGGCGGGCATTTCCCGGAAGGCCTGCCCGGCAAAGGTGGCGCGCTTTATGGGCCAAGGGCGGGCTTCGCCTTGGAGACACAAGGTTGGCCAGACAGTCCCAATCGACCGGATTTCCCATCGACCATGCTGAGGCCGGGGGAGAGCTACCTGCACCGGATGGTGTTCGATCTAAGCCCGCGCGCGGTCTGAGCTTAGTCCTCGGGCCGGGACTTCCACAGTCGGAACAGCAAAGGCGCGCCCATGATCACCAGTAAGATGCGCGTCAGATGGTGGACGATGACAAAGCCCAGATCGGCCCCGGTGATCAGCGCCAGCATCGACATCTCGGCCTGACCGCCGGGGGTGAAGGCCAAGAAGCCCTCAACCGGCGGGCCAAGGCCGGTGAGCGTGACGATCTCGGTCATCGCAGCGGCGAGAATGGCAAGGATGATCACGAAGGCAGCCCCCCCCGCGACGGTGTCGCGCAGCTCGCGCAAGGTGACGCCGACGTAGCTGACGCCAATTCCCATGCCGATCAGGAATTGCGCGGCCAAAAGCGCCTCACGCGGGGGGCGGAAATGCAAGAGGCCGGTCAGCGACAGGATCATCGCCACGATCAGCGGGCCAAGGATCGCGGCGCCAAAAAGCCCGATCCGCTCGCCGCCTTTCCAGCCGATCAGGGCGGCGGCGATCATGATGGCAAGCTCGGCCAGCGGGATTTCCCCGACCGGCTGGCCGATTGGATGGTTCAGCGCCACGCCGTAGATCTGCACCAGCACGATGGGGGCGACGATCATGATGACCAAAAGCCTTGTGGCATGGACCAGCGAGAGCTGGCGCACATTGGCCCCGGCCTCTTGGCCGAAAAGCACCATATCGGCAGCGCCTCCGGGCATGGCGGCGTAAAAGGCGGTGACGCGGTCGAAGCGGCAGATTTTGCGGAAATAGGGCACGCCGATCAGCCCGATCAGCAGAATATAGATCGGGACCAGCGCCATTGAGGCCAGCATTTGCGGCACTTGGGCCACCAAGGCAGGCGTGACCGAGGCGCCAATTGCCACGCCAAGGATCGAGCGTGCCCCGACCGAGATCTGCCCCAGACCCGCCAGATTGGCCCCCAAAAGTGCCGCCACCAGCGAGGCCGCCATCGGGCCAAAAAGGAACGGCAGCGGCAGCGACAAAAGCTGAAACGCCATCACCCCCAAAGCTGCGATGGCAAGGGTCAGGATTTGGCGGGGCAGGTTCGTAAACATCTCTATCAGTTTCTGGCAGCGCCGGGACGCCAAGGGGCAGGGAGAAAAGCGAACCGGCCGCCGGGTGGGGCGGCCGGGGTAAAACTTACGGCAGAGGCTCGATCTTGCGACTGCGCCGCCATTGCAGCGCGGCGGGCACCACCACGACCGCCAGTGCCACCGCCATCAGCGTGGCCGAAAGCGGTGTGCTGACCAGCGCAAGGATATCGCCCTGTTGGGCTTGCAAGGCGCGGCGCAATTGCTGCTCGGCCATCGGGCCAAGGATCAGGCCGATCAGCACCGGGGCGATGGGGAAGTCATAGACCCGCATGACATAGCCCAAGACGCCAACGCCAAACATCATTGCCAAATCGACCCAAGAGTTAGACACGCCCCAGATGCCGACCAGCGAGAAGATCAGAATGCCCGCGTAAAGATAGGGGCGCGGCACGAAGAGGAGCCGCACCCAAAGCCCCGCCAGCGGCAGGTTCAGCACCAAAAGCATCAGGTTGCCGACATAGAGCGAGGCAATGAGGCCCCAAACCAGATCGCCCGAGTTGATGAAAAGCTGTGGTCCCGGTTGCAGCCCGTAGTTCTGGAAGGCGGCCAAAAGGATCGCCGCTGTGGCCGAAGTGGGCAGGCCCAGCGTCAGCAAAGGCACCAAAACCCCTGCTGCGGCGGCGTTATTGGCGGCCTCGGGGCCAGCGACGCCTTCGATCGCGCCATGGCCAAACTCTTCGGGATGTTTGGTCAGCTTGCGCTCAACCGTGTAGCTGAGGAAGGTCGGGATCTCGGCCCCGCCCGCGGGCAAAGCGCCGATCGGGAAGCCAAAGCCCGCGCCGCGCAGCCACGGCTTCCAACTGCGTTTCCAGTCTTCCTTGGTCATCCAAATCCCACCCGCCAGCGGGTTGAGGTTGGGGGTTTGCTTGCCGTAGCGGCTGGCGACATACAAAAGCTCACCAATGGCGAAAAGCGAGACGAGGACCACGGTCATCTCGACCCCGTCCATCAGATCGGGCACGCCAAAGGTGACGCGCTGCATACCGCCCGCCTTGTCGATGCCAATCACCCCGAGCGACAGCCCGATGAAAAGCGAGATGAAACCGCGCACTTTTGAGGTGCCCATGACCACCGAGACCGACAGGAAGGCCAAGAGCATCAGCGCGAAATAATCCGGCGGTCTGAAGTAGAAGGCGAGTTCGGCAATCGGCGGGGCAAGGAAGGTCAAAAGCACCGTGCCGATGGTGCCTGCCACGAAAGAGCCGATGGCGGCGGTGCAAAGTGCGGCCGCACCCCGGCCTTTGCGGGCCATCTTATTGCCCTCTAAGGCGGTCATCATCGAGCCGGACTCGCCGGGCGTGTTCAAAAGGATCGAGGTGGTCGAGCCGCCATACATCGCGCCGTAAAAAATGCCAGCGAACATGATGAAAGCGGCGGTCGGCTCAATATAAACGGTGACGGGCAGCAAGAGCGCGATGGTGAGTGCGGGGCCAATCCCCGGCAGAACGCCAATCGCGGTGCCCATGAAGGTGCCGACAAAGCACCACAGCAGGTTTTGTGGCTGCAAGGCGATACCGAAGCCCTGCATCAGGCCCGAGAGTGACTCCATCTCTACATCTCCGCGATAGGAAGCAGGCCGCCCAATTGGACGCCAAGCTTGCGAAAGAGCCACCAGCAGATCAGCGAGAACACCAAACCAATCGCGGCATTCAGAACATGGCTGCGCGATTTGAAAGCCGCTGCGACCAAAACGAAACATCCCACGCAGGTCACGACGAAGCCCAAAGGCTTCATCGTCAGCATCGGGAGGGCGCAGGCGGCCGCGGCAAGGCCGAGGGCGCGGTAGCTGACCGCATGCCCCTCGGCCACATCCTCGGCCTCCTGCTCTTCGAAGCGAACGCCCCGGTGGATCTGCCAGGCCAACATCAGGCCCAAGACGATCAGCACTCCGCCAACGATTGAGGGGAACATCCCCGGTCCAATCCCAGCGTATCGGTCAAACTGTGGTAATTCCGCAGCCTTCCACAGCACGATGGCGCCCCATCCTGCAAGGCCAGCCGCGATCCACCAAGGGCGTTCGGTCATGCTTTATCCTTCCGAAAGGGAAACCGCTTACTGGATCAGGCCAACCTCTTTCAGGACGGCTGCGGTAAGCTCTTTCTCTTGCTCAAGGAAAGCTGCGAAGTCGTCACCCGCAAGGAAAGCATCTTCCCAGCCTTGCAGAGCAAGGGTGTCCTTCCAAGCTTGGCCTTCGTGCATCTTGGTGAAGCGGTCAATCCACATGGCCTTGCCCGCATCCGACATGCCGCCAGCGCCGACGATGCCGCGCCAGTTGCCGGTGACGACCGGGATGCCGGCCTCGGTCAGGCTGGGGGCATCAATGCCGTCGACGCGCCCTTCTGAGGTCACCGCGATGATCTTGATCCGGCCCGCATCGGCCATCGGCTTGAACTCGGACACGCCCGAGACCGCCAGAACCACCGCGCCGCCGCCGACCGCCGTCACGCTCTCGGCACCGGAATCGTAGGGGATGTAGTTCAGCGCCGCCGGGTCGAGCCCGATGTTTTTGGCGATCAGCGCCATGGTGATATGGTCGACACCGCCCGAAGAACCGCCCGAGATAGACACCGCGCCAATATCGGCCTTCATCGCTGCGACCAGATCATCGACCGATTGGATCGGGCTGTCCGGTGCGACGGCGATCACGCCGGTGTCATTGGTCAGCCGCACCAGCGGGGTCACATCATCCAGCGTCACGGTGGAGTTGTTGAGCAGGATGCCGCCCACCATGATCACACCCATCGACATGATCGCATTGTCATTGCCGGTGTTGGCGCCGACGAATTCGGTCAGGCCAATGGTGCCGCCTGCGCCGCCTTTGTTGGTGTAATTGGCGCCATCGGTGAAGATGCCGTCTTTCTGCATCGCTTCAAGCGGCAGGCGTGCGGTGGCGTCATAACCGCCGCCAGCACCGCCGGGGGCCATCACCACGGCCGGTTCGGCAAAGGCGGCAAGGCCCGAAAGCGACAAGGCGGCTGCAGCCGTAAACATCGTTCTGATCATCATCTTCCTCCCAAAAGATCCGGGGCGTTTTGCCCGCATTCTGCTGCGGTTTGGGTGAGGGAGGAAAACTGTGCTTCCGCCGTCGCGCCGCAGTTTCGTCTGCCTAGTGATACGCAATCCGCTTGGCCGATCAACTTATTTAGTGGCGGGATGGGTGGGCGAGTGCAGATTTTTACGATCTGAAATTTTGTTATTTATCAGATATTTAGAATATATCCTGCGCGCTCCGGTCGCATCTGCGCAGCCAGAGGGACGCGTTGCACAACGCGGAGGGAAGTGCCGCTCTGGCCCATTCAACCTATGGCCTGTGGCGGCGAGGAAGGTCCGCGCAGCGCCCCGCGGCGGGGGGCTGGCGGCAAGCGGTTCAGTCGATCTGCATCTCTTCAAGAAGGCTGGCCCAGCCCGCGCCATGCATGTCGCGATCAGCCCGCGTGCCTTGCACCTGTGGGCGCGGGAAGGAGAATTTCACCACGTTGAGATCGGCGATGTCGAAGCGCTTCACCAATTGGCGATCCACCCGGTAAAGCTTTGCCACCGCATCATCTTTCAGGCTGCCGCTGACCCGTTCGAACACCTCGGCGCTGCCGCAAAAGATATCGATCGTCACCCAAAATGGCCCCGCATTTTTCGAGCGCACTTTCTGTGCGATCTGTCCCAGTTCAGCCATGACCCACCTCATGCAGCTCAAGCTTAAAGGCCGCCATCGGGTCATCCAACTCCATCACATGGTTGAGGCAAAACTCATAAAGCGCGCCGCGCTGCATCTCGGCGGGCGAGAAGGGGAAGGCGAAGGTCGGCATCGGCTCATCCTCGGTGAGGGGATGGTGCAAGAGATAGGGGTTGAGGATCTTGGCCGCCTCGGCCGCCTGTTCCGGCGTGGGGCAGGTGAGGATGCCCAAAGCGCCAACCTCAACCGGCAGATCGTGCCGGTTCTCAAGGTCTCCCAAGGTGGCATTCATGCCGATAAGCCGCAGCTCAACCGCGAAATCGTCAGGCTTCAGCCCCATGCGGGCTTCGATCTTGGCGCGGACTTTGGTCTCAATATCCGCCGCCCAAACGCGGGCATTGGCGACGTAATGGCGGTCGCGGATCACCGCAAGGCCGACCGATTGATAGCCCACCACCCGCGCGCCTTCGAGCTTGACCGTATAAGGGCCGGGCACCCATTTGGAGCCCTCAACCCGCACCCGCCGCGCGTCCAAAGCGCGGTAGTCCGAGCCGGTGACATCAAGATAACCGCCCGGTTCGTAAAGGATAAAAGGGTCGGAGTTTTCATAAAGCATATGGGCCGAGACGGTGTAGGCTGTCGCGGCTGCCGCCTCTGCCATCGGCTCAATCGTGAAGCCACTGGCGTCAAAATCGATCTGGATCACGCCGGAATTGGGCTGGGTTGTCGCCAAAGCCCCGCATTCGCCAACCTTGGCGCCATGCCAAGCCGCCCCCGCATTGTCGCCTCGCGTCAAAGGCAAAGCGGCGATGATCGCGGTATCGGTGGTGCGGCCCGCGATCACCACATCGGCCCCGGTGGCCAAGGCGGCGGCGATCTGCTCGGCCCCGGCAAGGGCGACGATATTGGTGCAATCCTCCAAGATTTGGTCCGAGATTTCCGGTGCCGCCGCCAGCGGGCGCACCCGGCCCTTGGCCAGGGCTGCCTTCACCGTCTCGGCCGTCTGGCCCGAGCGCAAAGTGGCGACCTTGATCTTCATGCCCTCTTCGGCGGCGATCTCTTTGGTGATGTCAAAAAGCCAATCTACCGCCGCATCCGCCCCGCAAGTGCCGGCGGTGCCGATGACCAAGGGCACGCCCGCCTCGGCCCGCGCCCGCATCAACTCGCGCCATTCCATCTTGGTCGAGGCGCGGGCGTATTTCGACACGCCGCGGCCAAGGTAGGAGGGGCCGGAATCGGTGGAGCCGCCATCGACCGCGATGATATCGGGGCGGTTGGCGATGCCGCGTTCCAATGCGGCGCGGTCATAGCCAAGGCCCAAGGCCCCGGCGGGTATCAAAACGCGGGTCATGGCTTTTCCCCTTGTGCCAAGGCGGCGATGATTTGGTCGGTGAAGGCGATGGTGCCCAAAGGGCCGCCGAGATCGGCGGTGCGGCGGGCGGGATCGGCCAAGCAAGCCTCAACCGCATCTGTGATCGCAAAGGCCGCACGGGCCAGTTGCGGGGCATTGTGACGGCTTGCCATCCAGTCCAGCAGCATTGCGGTGGAAAGGATCAGCGAGGTCGGGTTGGCCTTGTTTTGCCCCGCGATATCGGGGGCCGAGCCGTGCTGGGCTTGCGCCACGCAAAGACTGTCGCCCCGGTTGAGCGAGCCGCCAAGCCCAAGGCTGCCCGACAGCTCGGCCGCCTCGTCCGAGAGGATATCGCCGAACATATTGGTGGTGACGATCACGTCAAAACTGTCGGGGCGGCGGATCAGATGCGCGGCGGCGGCATCGACGATCATCTCTTCCAGCGTCACATCGGGGAAATCCTGCGCAACTTTGCGGACCTCCCGCAGGAAAAGCCCGTCGGACAGCTTCAGCACATTGGCCTTATGCACCGCCGTCAGCTTCTTGCGCCGCGCGCGCGCGAGCTCAAACCCCACCCTCGCGATCCGGTTTGAGGCTTTGGCCGTGACCTTGCGCACCGACAAAGCCATGTCCTCATCGGGCATAAACTCGCCCGATCCGGCGAACATATTGCGGTCGGAGTAAAAGCCTTCGGTGTTCTCGCGCACGATAATCAGATCCATCGGTTTGCGCAGGATCGACAGGCCCTCCCGCGCCCGGTTGGGGCGGATATTGGCGTAAAGGTCCAGTTTGACACGCAATTCTGACGAGGGGTTGATGCCACCCTTGTCGCGGCTGGGGTAGTCAAGATGCGAGACCGGGCCAAGGATGACGCCATCGGCCTCACGCGCGCGGGCCATAACGGCGTCGGGCAGGGTGCTGCCTTGGCTCTGAAGCGCGCTAAAGCCGATATCGGCCTCTTCGATCTCCAGCCCAAGCCCGAAATCCGCCGTCACTTGCGCCAGCACGCGCAGGGTGGCTGCGGTGATCTCGGGGCCGATTCCATCGCCGGGCAGGGCCAGAATGCGCATTTTGCAGGCTCCTTCGTCTGGCACTTTGGTGCTTTAAAATGCCATAGCCTGCCGGAGTGGTTCTTTGCAATGCTAAAATACCATCGCCTTGGCTTTTGCGCGGCTCTATGCGACGATGCCTTTCCCGAACGGAGCGATGATGTCGCAGATTGCCAGCAGCCTAGCGCCCGAAATTGCCCGCCTGATCCGGCAGGGGCTTTTGACCGAGGCGGACCTCAGCGAACGCGCGCTTGCGGCGCGGTTCCATGTCTCGCGCTCGCCGGTGCGGGTGGCTTTGCGTGAGTTGCGTGAGGCGGGTTTGCTGGAAGGGGCCGCTCAGACCGCGCCTGAAGGCCCTGATCTTTCAGCAGAAACCCCGCCCGCGCCCGAGGCGGATGAAGAGACCTATTTGGCAATTGCACGCGACCGGCTGGCGGGGGAGATCCCCGACCGGATCAGTGAAAATGAACTGATCCGCCGTTATGGCAGCACGCGCCCGCGCATGCAGGCACTGCTCCGCCGCATGGCCGAAGAGGGCTGGGCCGAGCGGCTTCCCGGTCATGGCTGGCGGTTTTTGCCGGTGCTAACCTCGATGCAGACCTACCGGCAAAGCTACAGCTTCCGCCAAGCGATCGAGCCTGCCGCTTTGCGCGACCCCGGCTTTCAGCCCGATGTGCCTGAGCTGACGCGCCAGCTGGAAATCCAGCGCCGCTTGGTGGCGGGCGAGGTTCTGACCATCTCGGCCGTGCAATTGTTCCATATAAACAGCAACTTCCACGATGCGTTGATGGCCTGTAGCCGCAACAGCTTTTTCATCGACGCTTTGCGGCGGGTGAACCGGCTGCGGCGGCTGATCGAATATCGCCTGACGGTGGACCGCGAAAAGGCCCGCGCGCGCTGCGCCGAACATGTGCGGATCTTGGAACTGGTGCTTGCCGGCAGCCGCGAGGAGGCAGCCCTTTTGATGGAGCGGCACTTGGCGGCTTTGGGCCCGATCAAGGCCCCCGATCAAGCCTCATAAAATCTTCCCAAACCGCGACGGAATGGAACAGCGGCGGCGTTTAGGCTTGGCAGGCTGCGTTTGGCGCGCCGCCTTGGCACAACTCAAAACTGCGCGATCTGGCTTTTCCTCTGCCGACAAGTGCTTATCATGCGCAAGCCCACCGAATGCCCGATCTTAGAAGGCCGATGATAAAAGGCCGGATCGTTTAGGAAGGACCATAGATTTCATGAGGATCCTCCCTCAGCTTCTTACCATCGCCGCATTGACCGTGGTGGCTGTGCCGCTTGCGGCGCGGTTCATGCCCGGCTCGCATGCGGCTTTGGCCAGCGTTGGCCTTCTCGCGCCGCTTTCGGCGATGGGTTTGGTCCCGGAGAATGCCGAGGCGGGCGGCGGTCCGCGCGGGGGCGGGCGGGCGATCCCGGTGGTCGCGGCTCCGGCGGAAGAGCTGATGCTGCGTGATGTGGTCAGCGCCATCGGCTCGGCGCGCGGTGTGCAGGCAGTGGCTTTGGCCCCCGAGGTTTCGGGCCGGGTTTTGGCGTTGCGGGTGCAGGCGGGCGACCGGGTGAAGGCCGGGGACCTCATGGCCGAGCTGGATGACGAAGCCGCCCGGCTGGCGTTGGAGCGGGCCGAGCTGGTCTTGGCCGATGCCCAAGCCACGATGGCGCGGGTTGAGCGTTTGACGGGCAGTGGTGCGGCGTCAACCTTGCAGCGGCAAGAGGCGGAATTGGCCTTGCGCACGGCGGATCTGGCGGTGCAATCGGCGCGGCGCGATCTGGCCGATCACCGTTTGGTCGCCCCCATCGACGGCGTGGTTGGGCTGATCGAGGTGCAGGCCGGCGATCTGATCTCTCCCACGACCGAGGTGACGCGGATCGAAGATCGCTCATCGCTTACCATCGATTTTCGGGTGCCCGAGCGGGTGGCCGCCTTGATTGCATTGGATAATCCGGTCGAGGTGCATGCCGTCTCGGCCCCCAATCAGCCGATTGAGGGCGTGATTAGCGCCATCGACAACCGCGTGGATGAGGCCAGCCGCACCCTGCGCGTGCAGGCGCGGATCGGCAATGAGACCGATGCTTTGCGGGCAGGCATGGCCTTCCGCGTGGCGCTGGAATTCACCGGCGCGATCTATCCGGCGGTTGATCCAATGGCGATCCAATGGGGCGCCGAGGGCGCCTATGTCTGGGTCTTGCGCGCGGGCAAAGCCCAGCAACTGCCGATCCGCATCTTGCAGCGCAACAGCGAAAACGTGCTGGTCGAGACGGCCTTGCAGCCCGGTGATCTGGTGGTGACCGAGGGCGTGCAGGCCCTGCGCCCCGGCGCCGAAGCCAGTGCCGTTGCCGCCAGCGAGGCCAGCTGATGGCTGGCCGCGACACCCCGGATATTAGCCAATCGCGCACCGCGCTTTTCATCCGCCGCCCGATCCTTGCCTTCGTGCTGAACGCGCTGATCATCATTGCGGGCCTTGCCGGGCTGATGGGCGCCGATGTGCGCGAGCTGCCGGATGTGGACCGCCCCGTCGTTTCGGTCTCGACCAGCTATTCGGGTGCTGCGCCAGAAACCGTTGACCGTGAGGTCACGGCGGTGATCGAAGGCGCTGCCGGACGGGTGGCCGGGGTGAAGTCGATCTCTTCGTCGTCGCGCTTTGGCTCGTCAAGGGTCACGGTGGAATTCCGCGATGATGTGGATTTGGACGTGGCCGCCACTGATCTGCGCGATGCGGTGGCGCGGGTCACCAACAGCCTGCCTGATGAGGCCGATGCGCCGCGCGTGGTGAAGGCCGATGCTGATGGCGATGCGGTGATGCGGATTGCCGTCACCTCAAACCGGCGCAGTGCCGAGGATCTGACCAAGCTCGTTGAGGATCTGGCCGAGACCCGGCTTTTGTCCGCCCCCGGCGTGGCCGATATCCAGATCAACGGTGATCGCGGCCTCGTCTTCCGGGTCGATGTGGACATGATGCAACTCGCGGCGCGGGGCCTGACCTTGGCCGACCTGCGCACGACCTTGGGCGATGTGGCCTTTGACCGGCCTGCCGGGGCTTTGTCCTCGGACCGCCAAAGCCTGATGGTGCGCACCACTGCCGCGATCAGCACGGCTGAAGAGATCGAGGCGTTGACCGTCGCGGGTGATGTGCGGATCGGCGATGTGGCGCAGGTCACCTTGGGGCCAGAGCCCGGGGCCTCGATGCTGCGCTCGAACGGTGAGACCGGCGTCGGCATTGGCATCCTGCGCCAAGCCAATGGCAATACATTGGAAATTTCCTCTGCGGTGCGGCAGGTCGTGGCGGATTTGCAGCCGATCTTGCCTGAAGATGTGCAGATGTTTGTCACCTCGGACAGCGCCGATTTCATCAATGGCGCCATTCATGAGGTTGAGATCGCTTTGGGGATCTCGGTCCTGATCGTGACGGCGGTGATCTATCTTTTCCTGCGCGATGCGCGGGCGACCCTGATCCCGATTTTGGCGATCCCGGTGGCTTTGATTGGCACTTTGGCAGCTTTGTGGCTGGCCGGATTTTCGATCAATATTCTGACCTTGCTGGCTTTGGTGCTGGCCACCGGCATCGTGGTGGATGACGCAATCGTGGTCTTGGAAAACATCGTCAGGCGGCGGTCCGAGGGCATGGGCGCACGAGCGGCCGCCGTATTGGGCGCCGAGCAGGTGTTCTTCGCCGTCATCGCCTCTACCACGACTTTGGCAGCCGTTTTCCTACCCTTGTCCTTCCTGCCCGGCCAAACCGGCGGGCTGTTCCGTGAGTTTGGCTTCACCCTTGCGGTCTCGGTGGTGCTTTCCGCCGTCACGGCTTTGACGCTGACGCCTGTCCTCTGCGCGCGGCTTTTGCGCCCGCATGAAGAGCAGAAATCTGGCCGCATCGGCACAGCTCTGGCGGATTTTTACGCCAAAACTCTGAAGCTTGTCTTGAATGCGCCCTTGGTCTCGGGCTTCGTGGCGGTGCTCTTCGCACTGGTGGCGGTGGCCAGCTTCCCGCTTCTGCGCCAAGAGCTGACCCCGCCTGAAGACCGCGCTGCGGTCATGTTCTCGGTGCAGACGCCGCAAGGCTCTTCGCTGGAGTACACCAATCAAAAGATGCGCGAGATTGAGGCTTTGGTTGAACCTCTGCGCGCCTCGGGTGAGGTGACGAGCGTCTTTGCCATTGCGGGCCAAGGTGGGTCGGACAACCGCGCCTTCATCATGGTGACTTTGGCCGATTGGGCGGACCGCAGCCGCAGCCAACAAGAGATTGCGGCGGAATTGCAGGCCGGGATGGCCGGGGTGATCGGGGTGCGGGCCTTTGCCATGCAGCCGAATTCCTTGGGCATTCGCGGTGCGGGGCAGGGGCTGAGCTTTGCGCTGGTGGGCGATGATTACGGCCGGCTTGCCGATGTTGCCAAAGAGCTGGTCGATCAGATGGAGCAAGACCCGCGCTTTGGGCAGGTCCGTCTCGGCTATGACACGACCCAAGCCCAGCTTTTCGTCGAGATCGACCGGGTGTTGGCCGAGGATCTGGGCGTGAACATCTCGGGCATGGGCGAGGCTTTGCAGGCGGTGCTCGATGGCCGCACCGTGGGCACGCTGTTCCTCGATGACGACAGCTACGACATTCGCCTCGTCTCAACCTCGGATCCGGTCAATGATCCGGGCGATTTGGAGCGGATCTTCGTGCCCACGCGCGATGGCCAGATGGTGCCGATCTCCAGCTTCGTGACCCTGACCGAGCGCGCCGTGGCACCCGAGTTGCGGCGCGAGCAACAGATGCGTTCGGTGCCGCTGAGCGCGGGGCTGACCAAGGATTTGGCCTTGGGCGATGCTTTTGCCGAGGTGCAGGCGATGGCCGCGCCCTTGCTGGGCAGCGATATGCGGGTGGTGCCGATGGCGGAAGCCGCCACTTTGGGCGAGACCTCTTCGGGGATGCTGATCACCTTTGGCATCGCGCTGGCGGTGGTGTTCTTGGTGCTGGCGGCGCAGTTTGAAAGCTTCGTCTCGGCGGTGATCGTGATGGCCACCGTGCCCTTGGGGCTGGCCTGCGCGGTCTTTGCCATGCTGGCCACGGGCGGCAGTATGAACGTCTATTCGCAGATCGGGCTGGTGCTTTTGGTGGGGATCATGGCCAAGAACGGCATCTTGATCGTCGAATTCGCCGATCAGCTGCGCGAACGCGGCCTCAGCGTGCGCGAGGCGATCACGCAATCGGCCTCGGTGCGGTTGCGCCCGGTGATGATGACGATGATCGCCACGGTTCTGGGCGGTCTTCCCTTGGTCTTGGCGCAAGGGGCCGGGGCCGAGGCACGCGAGGTGCTTGGCTGGATCATCGTTGGCGGTCTGGGGCTGGCGACGATCGCCACGCTTTACATCACGCCTTTGGCTTACCTCTTGCTGGCAGGGCTTTCCAAGCCGCGCAGCCATGAGCAAAGCCTTTTGGCGGGCGAGATGCAGGCCGCGCAAAAAGCTTTGGATCAAACGCCCGCCGAATAGGCGGGCGTCAGGCCAGCATGCGGTCGGCCGAGGCCTCAAAGAGACTGCGGGCGTAAGCCGTGGTCATCTTGGCCTCGGCCAGATCATCGCGCGACAGCTCTTCCACCGCGCGGCCATGCTGCATCACCAGCACCCGGTCGCACATATGGTCGATGACGGCGAGGTCATGCGAGACCATCAGGAAGGTCAGCCCCCGCTCTTCGCGCAAGCGGTTGAGAAGGTTCAAAACCTCCGCCTGCACCGAGGCATCTAAAGCCGAGGTCGGCTCGTCCAGCAGCAGGATTTTCGGTTCCAGCATCAAAGCGCGGGCAATGGCGACACGCTGGCGCTGGCCGCCCGACAGCTGATGCGGATAGCGAAAGCGGAAGCTTGTCGGCAGGCCCACATCCTGCAAAGCCTGCATAACCTTTTGGTCCGAGCCTTTGATGCCGTGGATCGCCAAAGGCTCCGACAGGGTGCGGTCGATGGTATGGCGCGGGTGCAGGCTGGCATAGGGGTCTTGGAAGACCATCTGCACCTGTCGGCTGAAATCGGTGCCGCGCGGGTCTTCCAGCGCCTCGCCAGCGATGCGGATGGAGCCGCCGGTGACCGGGGCAAGGTCACAAATCGCGCGCAATATGGTGGATTTGCCCGAGCCGGATTCGCCCACCAGCCCATAGCTTTGCCGCGCCGCGACTTGCAGGCTGACGCCCTCCACCGCCCGCACCTCGCGGCCCTTTGAGCGGTAAGTGACGGTCAGATCTTTGATTTCGATCAGCGCTGTGCCTGAGGCTGTCGCGGTGGTCATCATGCGCCCTCCTTCGCCCAATCGCCCGAGCGATCGAGCCCCGGCAATGGCCCCCGCGCGCCGCCGATCCTTGGCAGGCAATTCAAAAGCCCTTGGGTATAGGGATGCTGCGCCTGAGCGAGGTTTTTCGCCTCTAATTCCTCGACCACCTTGCCCTTATACATCACCAAAATCCGGTCGCAGAACCGCCCCACCAGCCGCAGATCATGGCTGATGAAAATCAGCCCCATGCCACGGTCTCGCACCAAACCGTCAAGGATCGCCAGAACCTCGGCCTGCACGGTCACATCCAAGGCAGAGGTCGGCTCGTCTGCGATCAGAAGATCGGGCTCGGGGATCAGCATCATCGCGATCATCACCCGCTGGCCCATGCCGCCTGAAAGCTCATGCGGATAGGCCGCCATCACCCGCTCAGGATCGCGGATCTGCACGGCCTCAAGCGCGGCAATCGCCTTGGCGCGCGCCTCCGTGCGGCCAATCCGGTCGCGGCGGCGCAGGCCCTCGGTCAGTTGCTCACCCACATTCATCACCGGGTTGAGACTGTATTTCGGATCCTGCATCACCATGCCGATCCGGTTGCCGCGCAGGGCCCGCATCTCACGCTCAGACGCGGCCATGAGATCGACGCCATCAAAGCTCATCGCGTCGGCCTCAATCCGCCCCGGCGGGCGGATGAGCCGCAGGACGGAGCGCCCGGTCATCGTCTTGCCCGAACCGGATTCGCCGACGATCCCCAACCGCTCACGGCCCAAAGAGAAAGAGACCCCGCGCACCGCCTCAACCGGGCCGGTCTCGGTGGCGAAGGTCACGCGCAGGTTTTTGACCTCAAGCAAGCTCATTTCCCAGTGCTCCTTGGGTCCAAGACATCGCGCAAGCCGTCGCCCAAAAGGTTGAAGCCCAGCGAGACGATCAGGATGGCCAGCCCCGGCATGGTGGCGACCCACCATTGCTCGAACAGGAACTTGCGGCCCGAGGAGATCATCTGCCCCCATTCCGGCAAGGGCGGCTGCACGCCAAGGCCAAGAAAGCCCAAGCCCGCAGCGATCAGGATCACGCCCGCCATGTCCAAGGTGACGCGGATGATCACCGAAGGCAGGCACATCGGCACGATATGGCCCCAGATGATCCGCGGCGCGCCCGCCCCTTGCAGGCGCACAGCGGCGATGTAATCCGAGTTGCGCACGGTGAGAGTCTCGGCCCGGGCGATGCGGGCGTAAGGCGGCCAAGCGGTCAAGGCGATGGCGAGGACCGCATTCTCCACCCCCGGACCCATCACCGCGACCAAGGCCAGCGCAAGGATAAGGCGCGGGAAGGCCAAGAAAATATCGGTGATCCGCATCAAAAGCGCATCGATCCAACCGCCGAAATAGCCCGAGATTGTGCCGATCAAGAGCCCCAGAAGCGGGGCCGTCACTGCCACCAGAGCAATGATGTAGAGTGTGATGCGCGAGCCGAAGATGATCCGGCTAAGGATATCGCGGCCAAAGTCATCGGTGCCAAGCAGGTTGCCGGGCGTGCCGGGCGGCAGCAACCGCCGCGACAGATCCTGCGCCAAAGGGTCATGCGGCGCCAAAAGCGGCGCGAAAGCCGCCATCAACAAGAGCAGCCCGACGATGACCAGCCCGGTCATCGCGAGCTTATTGCGGCGAATGCGCAGCCAAGCCAGATAGCCTTGCCCCAACCGCGCTTGGCGGCGGGAGGCGGGGTTCGGGTCGGTCAGCCAAAGACGAAGACTGCTCATGCTTGCGCCCTCGGATCGACCAGCCGGTAAAGGATGTCAGAGAGCATGTTCAGCGTCACGAAAGCCACGCCCACCACCACGGTGCCCCCCAAAACGGCAGGCATATCGGCGGCGAACAAAGCATCGGTGATATAGCTGCCAAGCCCCGGCCAAGCGAAAATCGTCTCGGTCAGCACCGAGCCTTCAAGAAGATAGGCATAGCTCAAGGCAATGACGGTGATCAAAGGCACCAGCACATTGCGCATCGCATGGACCCAAACCACCCGCCATTCCGGCATGCCCTTCACCCGCGCCGTGGTGATATATTCTTGGCTCAGCTCATTCATCATGAAGCTGCGGGTCATCCGGCTGATATAGGCCATCGAGACATAGCCAAGCAAAGCCGCTGGCAGCACGATATGGCTGATGGCATTGGCGAACATATCCCAAGCGCCGTTCAGCGCGGAATCCACCAAGATCATCCCGGTGTATTGCTCCATCTGGAACTGCATCATCATCTGATAACTGGCATCGAGCCGCCCCGGCCCGCCAACCCAATCAAGCTTGCCGTAAAAGACCAAAAGCCCAATCAGACCGAGCCAGAAGACCGGCATCGAATAGCCCAAAAGCCCAACCACCCGAACCACTTGGTCCGAGATGCTGCCCGGCCTTGTCGCCGCCAAAACCCCGGCAGGCACCCCGGTGATCACGCCAAAAAGCGTGCCAAGTGTGGCCAGTTCCAGCGTTGCAGGGAAGCGCTCGGCGACTTCCGACAGCACCGGCTCACGCGTGCGGATCGAAGTGCCAAGATCACCTTGCACCGCGTCCCAAAGATAGATCGCGAATTGCTTCCACATCGGCTCATCCAGCCCGTAAGCCAGCCGTGCGGCTTCATATTGGGCGGTGGTGGCGCGCTCGCCCAAGATCGACAGCAATGGGTCGATCGGCACGATGCGGGCGATGATGAAGGTGACGAAGAGCAGGCCCAAAAGCGTCAGCGCTAGGGTCAGAAGGCCGCTGCCAACCCCCCAAAAAAGTGGGCGCAGACGGGACGGGCGGCGGGGCACAGGGGCGATATCTACCATGATAAACGGCCCGCGCGAGCGACACCCGCGCGGGCCTTAACCTTACTTCGTGACCAGCCAGTAAGAGGCGCTGTCGACCGCGCCACCGGTGTGGAAGCCCTGCACATTGGCGCGCGCGCCGGTCTGTTGCAGCTGGCCGAACATCAAGATGAAGGCGGAATCGTCGCGGTGCCGCTCTTGGATCGAGCGATACATCTCAACCCGTTTAGCCTCATCCATCTCGGCCACAGCGGCCTCGGTCTCGGCCGACATTGCACCCGGATCCCAAGCGGTCCGCCAAGCGAGATAGCCCGTGAGCTTGGCCTCATCCGAGTTGTCCGGGTTGATCGCAAAGGTCGAGGCATTGGTATGCGGATCGGGGTAATCCGGGCCCCAAGTTTGCAAGGTCAGCTCATGCTGGCGGGCGCGGTATTTGTCCAACACGGTCGCGCCATCGCCGACATCCAAGCTCAGCTCAATCCCGGCTTGGGCAAAGGTGTTTTGCACCGATTGCGCGATATCCATCCGCTCTTGGTTGTTGCGCACGGTGAGGCTGATCTTCAAGGGCAGCTCAACCCCGGATTCCGCCAACAGCGCCTTGGCCTTTTCGATATCAAGGCTATAGGGCGTGTCTTCGATCGCGCCCAAGAAGCCCTTGGGCAAGAAGGCCTGATGCACCGCCCATTGGCCTTTCAGGATGGTGTCGGCCATGCCTTGATAATCGACTGCCCAACGCATCGCATCCAGCACCGCCGGATTGGCCAAAGCCTCGTTCTTTTGGTTGGCGGCAAGGTAGTAGATCTGCCCGCCATTGTCGTTCGAGATCGCCACATCGGCATTGCCTTCAAGCCCGGCCACATCGGTGGGGGTCAAAGCGCGGGCAATGTCGATATCGCCTTTTTCCAGCAAAAGCCGCTCGGTCGCGCCTTCGGGGATATGCTGCATGAAGACATTCTTCAGCTTGGCATCACCGCGCCAATGGCCCTCACGCGCCTCAAGGATATAGCCCTCACCCGCCTTGAAGCTTTTCAGCACATAGGCCCCGGTCCCGGCCGAGTTCGACTTCAGCCAGTTGTTGCCCATATCGCCGTCAACCTCATTGGCCATGACGGTTTTCATATCGACGATATTGCCCACCGCAGCGGTGAGGCAGTTGTAAAAGAAGCTCGGCGCATAGACCTTGTCGGTCTTGATGGTGACGGTGTCACCCTCAAAGGTGATCATCTCCTCCACGTTTTCCGGCGTGAAGCCGAATTGCGCCATGATGAAGGCCGGGGTCTTGTTGATCTTCACCACCCGGCGCAGCGAGAAGGCCGCATCCTCGGCCGTCACCGGATTGCCGCTGGCAAAAGTGACGCCGGATTTCATCTTGAAGCTATAGGTCATCCCGTCTTCGCTGACCGACCAGCTTTCGGCCAGACCGGGGACCATCTCGCCGGGTTTGGTGGGGTCCAGCTCGATCAAGCTGTCATAGACGTTGTTGACCAGATCAAGGCCCGAGAATTCAAAGGCCTCATGCGGGTCGATCGAGACGATGTCATCGATCGCATCGGCCAGAACCAGCGTATCGGCCGGTGTCTCGGCAAAGAGGGCTGCGGGGGCCGCTCCGGCCAGAAGGGCCGCAAGAGCAACGGCGCGGCAAGAAGCATGCTTCAAAGACATCCTAAACTCCCTGTGTTTTATCATTGGGGATACGGGAATGGTCGCGGCCCGTTCCTAAGCTGATTGGAGGAATGTGCTTTGCAGCTGTCAACGTCATTCGCAAAGCGCGGCACGGCACGGCATCGGCTTTGGCGGAATGGCGCTGCCCGAGCGGGGCCGGACAGCGCAAGGGCAGGGGATTAGGCGGATTTGCGCGGGCGGCGGCTTTCCAGCCAACGGAAGCCCAGCGCGATAATCCCAGCCAGTGCCAGATAGATCGCCGCCACCAAGAACAACGGCTCATAGGTGATGAGCGTGTCTTGGCGCACCCGGCTGGCCACGGCATAGACCTCAAGCACGGTGATGGTGGCGACCAAGGGCGTGGCCTTCAGCTGCAAGATCGTCTCGCCGCCCAAAGTGGGCAGCACACCTTGCAGCGCCAAAGGCAGCGAGATGCGGCGGAAGATGGTGAAACGTGGCATGCCCATGGCGCGCGCAGCCTCCAACTGGCCGCGTGGCACCGAGCGGAAGGCACCCCGCATCACCTCGCCCTCGTAACCGGCATAAGAGAGCGACAGGGCCAGCAAAGCATAGGGCCAAGCTTGGCGCAGGATCGGCCATAACTCGCTTTCGCGGATCCAAGGAATGCTGGGGAAAAGCGAGCCAAGCCCGTAGTAGAGGAGCCAAACTTGCAAAAGCAGCGGCGTGCCACGGATCACCGTGCAGAAGACCCGCGCCGGCACCGCCAAGAACCACGGCCCCGAAGCTTGGGCGAGGCCCAAAGGCACCGCCAAGGTAAAGCCAATGGCGACCGAAAGCACCAAAAGCCAGATCGTGCGCCACACGCCCTGCACGATCATCGGCAGGTATTTCGGCAGCCATTCCCAATTGCCGGCCACGATCACCCAGACCACCAAAGCGGCAGCAATGGCGAGCATGACAAGGCGGTGGGGTTGCATCAGGGCCTGCATCATGTGCCCCCCGTCATGCGCGGTGGATCACCCCGGCGCGCCCAACGCTCCAACCGGGCAAAGCCCCAAGTCGAAAGCATAGAGATCGCAAGGTAAATCGCCCCGGCGGCAAGGAAGAAGGTGAAGAAGGCCTTGGTGGTGCCCGCCGCTTGCCGCGTGGCAAGGGTCAGTTCCGAGAAGCCGACAATCGCCAGCAAAGCCGTGTCTTTGGTGGCAATCAGCCACAGGTTCGACAGCCCCGGCAAAGCCAGCCCCAGCATGGTCGGGATGGTGATGCGCCGCGCGATCTTGGCCGCCGGCATCCCCATCGCCCGCGCCGCCTCGATCTGGCCGGGCGGCACCGCAAGGATGGCGCCGCGCAAAACCTCGGTCGCATAGGCGCCTTGGACAACGCCCAAGACCAAGACCCCCGCCACCACGCCCGAGATCTGCACGCGATCATAGCCCAGACCCAGCATGATCTGGTTCACAATATCGGTCAGGCCGAAATAAAGCAGCAATATCAAGATCAACTCGGGCAGGGCGCGCACCACGGTGGTGTAGACGCCAAGGCAATCGCGCAGCACCGGCCCGCCATAGATCTTGCCGTAAGCGCCGCCCAAACCAATGATGAGGCCAAGGCCAAAGGCCCCAACCGCGATCTGCATCGAGGCCCAAAGGCCCGCGAGCAGCGTGCCCCCCCATCCGGGGGGGCTAAGAGCCAGCAGGCCAAGGGTGTTTTCCATCGGTCAATCAGCCCGAAGATCACTCGCCATAGATCGAAGAGGCGAAGTAATTCGCGGTGATCTTGTCATATTCGCCGCTGGCGATGACATCCTCGATCGCCTTGTTGAACTTGGCCTGCATCTCGGCATCGCCTTTGCGCAGACCAACGCCAACGCCCAGACCCAGCACATCGGTGTCATTGGCAACCGCACCCATCAGCTCGCAGCAAGCGGTGCCCTCGGCCGAAGCAAGGAAAGCGTCGAGCGCGATCGAATCGGCTTGGATCGCATCAATGCGGCCCGCGACCAAATCTTGGTTCGCCTCATCTTGGGTTTGGTAAACCTTGATCTCGGAAGCGGTCGCTCCGAAATGTTTTTCGGCATAGGTTTGGTGCACGGTCGAGACCTGCACACCAAGGATCTTGCCGGTCAGACCCGCCGCATCCGCAGTGATGCCTGCGCCTTTTGCGGCCACGATCACCGTCGGGGTGTCATAGTATTTGTTCGAGAAATCAATGACCTTCAGCCGGTCCGCATTGATCGACATCGAGTTCATGATCGCATCGATCTGCCCCGCTTCCAGCGCCGGGATCAGGCCATCCCAAGACACCGGCGCGATCTCACATTCAAATGCGGCCGCTTTGCACAGGGCCCACATCAGATCAATTTCCCAGCCGGTCCAATTGCCCGAGGCATCGACGCTGGCGAAGGGCGGATAGGGTTCGGGCGCCATGCCGACGCGGACCTTCTCGGCCATTGCCGAACCCGCAGTGACGCTCAAAGCCAAAGCCACCGCGGCGATTTTCATCTTTTTCATCTTATTTCTCCCTGTTTGGTTGTTTGCAGTCTTCTTACGAGACCGATTTTAGAAATTGCTTCAGCCGGGCCGATTTCGGGTCGCCAAACAGCTGCTCTGGCGGGCCCTCTTCCTCGATCAAGCCGTTATAAAGATAGACAACATGGTCCGAGACCTCGCGGGCGAATTTCATCTCATGCGTCACCAAAAGCATGGTGCGCCCTTCATCGGCCAGCGATCGGATGACGGCGAGAACCTCGCCGACCAGTTCGGGGTCCAAGGCTGAGGTCGGCTCATCAAACAGCATCGCGCGCGGCTCCAGACACAGCGCGCGGGCAATGGCAACGCGCTGCTGCTGGCCCCCAGAGAGGAAGGCAGGATAGGCGTCTTCCTTGGCCGCCAAGCCCACGCGGTCCAGCAATTTGCGCGCCCGATCAATGGCTTGTTCTTTGGCTGTGCCCAGCACATGCACCGGCACTTCGATCAGGTTTTCCAAGACCGTCTTATGGGTCCAAAGGTTAAACTGCTGAAACACCATGCCCAGACTGCGGCGCAACCGTTCGATTTGGCGCCGATCTGCCGGCGTGCCATCGGCGCGGCAGCGCACCTCCTCGCCACCAATCAAGATCCGGCCCGAGCTTGGCGTCTCAAGAAAGTTCACGCAGCGCAGCAGGGTGGATTTGCCCGAGCCCGAGCCGCCGATCAGCGTCACCACATCGCCCTCACGCGCCGAGATCGACACGCCTTTCAGCACCTCATGCTGACCAAAGCTTTTGTGCAGCGCCTCAACCTTAATTGCCTCGGCCGCCGCGAAGGGCTGGGCCGAGCCGTGGGGCAGGGTCGCAGAAATACTGGCGTCAGAGCCCATCGGTAATACTTTCGGTCGTCCAATTCCGCTCAGACGAACAGAAGGATTTGTGCAATGCAAGCAAAGACTGGTGCGGCAGCTGCGGTTTGCAGTGCCAAGATCGCAGCCGGGGCAACGCCTTAGGCGCATCACGCCATCGCTGTGCAACCTGAAGGTGAGGTGCTGGTCCCCTTTCATCATGCGCTATAATAAAGCCTTGCGCCCTTTCGAAGTGCCCGAGAGCTGTGCCACTTGATCCCAGCCTGTTCCCGCGAAATAATCGTGCCGCTGCATCCTTGCGGCCAGATCCATTGAGA
Source organism: Pseudogemmobacter lacusdianii (assembly GCF_030848395.1). Taxonomy (GTDB): domain Bacteria; phylum Pseudomonadota; class Alphaproteobacteria; order Rhodobacterales; family Rhodobacteraceae; genus Pseudogemmobacter; species Pseudogemmobacter lacusdianii. Next base: position 249,667 of record NZ_JAVDBT010000005.1, read on the forward strand.
GGGCCAAAAGATGAGCGGAAAAGGCAGCAATTCAGCTAAGTTGCGCCAGTATAACGAGCGTTTCGTCCTGCAAGCCCTGCGCCAATTGCGCGAAGGCTCAAAATCCGATCTGGCCCGAATGGCGCATCTGACGCCGGCTGCGGTGGCGGGCATTGTCGATGGGCTGGAGAAGGCCGGTTTCGTTAAGCAAGTGGGAAAAAGGCTAGGCCTGCGCGGCTCGCCTTCGGTGCTTTACCGCCCCAATGCCAACCGGCTCTACAGCATCGGCCTTAAGATCGGTCGCCGCGCGCTTCAGGCGGTCTTGCTGGATTTCGCCGGAGAAGTCTGCGCCAGTATTGAGCGGGACTACGACTTTCCCGATCCCGCCGTGGTGCGTCGCGCGGGCAATGCGGCAATCGCCGAGTTCTCCGCGCAGGTCGCCCGAACCGAAGGCGCGACTTTGGCGGGCCTTGGCATTGCCGCCCCCTATTATTTGGGCGGCTGGAGCGAAGAGCTGGAGCTGCCGCAAGGCCTTGGCGCACTGTGGCAAGAAATTGATCTTAAAATATTTTTCAAGACCGATCCGGGGCTGCTGGTCTGTGTCGAGAATGACGCCACCGCCGCCGCCCATGCCGAGCTGGCCTTGGGCCAAGGCAGCCGGTTTCGCGATTTCATGCATATCTCGATCGACAGTTTTATCGGCGGCGGGCTGGTTTTGGGCGGCAAGGTCCATGCCGGGCCGCATGGCAACAGCGCCGCTTTGGGGCCGCTGCCGGTCTCGCCTTCAACCTTGAGCGGTGCGGCTGCCCGTCCGGCGCGCTATTCCAGCCTGCTGCACCGCGCCTCGGCCTATGTGCTTTTGAACCATTTGCGCGCTTGCGGGCTGTCCATCACCCGGGTGCGCGACCTCGAACCTTTGCCGAAAGAGGCGCGCCAGCCGGTGCAGGATTGGCTTGACGATTGCGCCGCCGCTTTGGCCGAGGCGATCATCGCCATCACCTCGATCCTCGACCCCGAGGCGATCATCATCGACAGCATCCTGCCGCGCGCGCTGCACTCCGATCTGGTGGCGCAGGTGCAACGCCGCTTCAGCCAAGCGGCACCGATCGGCATTGTGGCACCGCAAATCCTCAGTGGCACGCTTGGTCCGCAGGCATCCGCAATGGGGGCGGCGAGCCTGCCGATCTCGGCACTGCTGGCACCCGATTCCAGCATCTTGATGTTGGGGGATGAGGCGGGCGGCCTTGCCGGACGGCTCTCCTAAGACCGCGACACCTCGCCGCCGTTGATAATTTCCACAGCGCCTGCAAAGAGATAGCCAATCGCGCGCTCGGTCACGATCAGACGCGGCTGGCTGGGGTCGGGCTCAATCTTGCGTCGCAATCGCAGGATCAGAACGTCAATCGTGCGCTCATAAACCGCGTCATGGCTGCGCCGCGTCAAATCCAACAGCTGCGCCCGCGACAGGATGCGGCCATGCGCGGCCAAAAGTGCGGCCAAAAGGTCAAACTCGCCCACCGTCAGTTCCACCGGGCGACCGCTTGGATCGCTCAACTTCCGTCGCGCGCTGTCTAGGCTCCAACCCTCAAAGCGAAACCCGTCTCGCAGGCTTGGCTCGCCAAGCGGCGGGGCAGGGGCGGCAGTACTGCGGCGCAAAACCGCCCGGATCCGCGCTGCCAATTCGCGCAGGCTGAAGGGTTTCACCAGATAATCATCGGCGCCAATTTCAAGCCCCACAACCCGGTCCACCTCAGAGCCGCGGCCCGTCAGGATGATGATCGGAACCCCATGCAAAGCGCGGATCTTGGCCGCCAAAGCAAAGCCATCCTCATCCGGCAGGCCCAGATCCAACAGCACCAAGGCGGGCAGTTCTTCGGCCAAAAGCTGCATCAACCCGCGCGCATCGGCGCAAGTGGCGCTGCGATAGCCCTCGGCTTGCAACATATCGGCCAAAAGCAGCGCCTGATCGGCGTCATCCTCGACCACAAGGATCAACGGGCCTTGCCCCGTGGCTTTCTCTGCCGCGCTCACGGCGCAGCCATCCAATAATCCTTGCCCGTCACCACCATCTCGCGGGTCAAAAGCTGCACCGGCACCGAGATCGAGCGTTGGGCCAAATCCTCACCGCGCCACAGCGCCAGCCCTGCCGCAACCGCCTCATCCGCCATGACTTTCGGGTGCTGCGCGACCGAGGCGGCGAGAAGACTGCCGGGCTCCATCATCGCGCGTAAGCCTTCGGGCGAGGCATCGACCGAGACGATAAAGAACTCATCCCGCCCCGCTTCTCGCGCGGCCTGCATCACCCCAAGCGAGGTCGGATCGTTGAAGGAAAACACCGCATCGATATGCGGCAAGCGCGGCAAGAGCGAGGACATATAGGTCAACCCGCCAAGCCGCGAGCCGCCCGAATCGCCATGTTCAGACAGCAAAGTGATCTCGGGATAGGATGAAAGCGCCTTCTGGCAGCCCTCATTGCGGTGCAGCACCGCCGAAACCGGGGGGCCGTAAAGAATGAGCACATTGCCTTTGCCCGCCAACCGCTCGGCGATAAAGGCGCAAGCCGCGCGCCCGGCCTCAATATTATCCGAGGTCACCACCAGATCAGCGCCTTCAGCTTCCACATCCACCGCGATGACGGGGATGCGCTTGGCACGCGCCTCGGCAATCACCTCGGTTAAGGCGCTGGTGTTAACCGCATTGATGATCAGGAAATCTGCGCCATTGGCCACTGCATCGCGGAGCTGTTGGCGCTGCCGGTTCAGGTCGTAACCGCTTGAACGCACCACCACCTCGGCCTGCGGCGCGACGATGTTCAGCCGCGCCTCAATCTGGCGGGCGAGATGAGAGAAAAACGGGTTGGACAGATCGGCGATGATCACCTCAACCCGCTGCGGGAGCGGTGCGTCTTGTGCAATGGCAGGGGAGAGTGGCGCCAGGCAGCACGTCAAAAGCGCAAAGCGGCGAAAGCCGCCGCGCTGCGGGTTCAGAAAGGCCTGCACTGCCTTAAGCATTTGCATTCTCCTTGCGGCACAAGGCTAATCTAAAAGGCGGCGGATACAAGGTTCCTGAAAAACCCGCAGCCGCCGCCAGATCGCCGCATCAAAGAAAGTGCTGCTTAGCTTGGATCAATTGGTGGCGGTCGGGTCCGCCGCCCAGCCAACGTAGCTGCCGATATTGTCACGCGTCACCAGCTTGGAATCCATCAGCTCCACCGGCTCGGCCAAAGTCTCGCCGTTCAAGAGTTGCACCCCCAAAGCCACCGCGCGCCGCGCCATATCATAGGGGTTTTGCGAGGCCGAAGCCTCAATCATTGCCGAGGCGCTGTCCTTCAGCGCCACTTCGATATCCGGCGCACCATCGACGGCAGTGATGACAATCCCCTCGCGGCCCTGCTGGCGCGCGGCCAGATCGGTGCCAATGGCTTGCGGATCGTTGATCGCAAAGACCGCGTCAATCTCGGGGAAGCGCACCAGATGCGATTGCATCACATTAAGCCCGCCTTCGCGTGAGCCTTTGCCGTCTTGATCGTCCGACAGAACCGTGATCCCCGGCGCAGCCTCAAGCACCGCTTTGCAGCCATTCACCCGGTCCACCACGGCCGAGACCTGCGGGCCGTTTTGGATGATCACATTGCCCTTGCCGTCCAGCCGATCGACGATGTGCTGGCAGGCGATCTCACCGGCTTGCACATTGTTGGTGGTCACAACCGCATCAGCGGCCTCGGCGAAAGTATCCACCGCCACGACCACAATCCCGGCCTCTTGCGCGCGTTTGATCGCTGGCCCAATCGCCGAAGCATCAGCGGGGTTGAGCAAGATCAGATCGACCCCGGCCGAGATGAAATTGTCGATCTGGGCGAATTGTTTGGCAATGTCATAATCATAGCCAAAAGCCAGTACCTCAACATCGGGGTTCACCGATTTCGCTTCCGCCTCGGCGCCGCGCGCCAGCGCCACGAAGAAGGGGTTGCTCATCGTTCCAAGCGAGATCCCGATCCGCTCCAGCTTTTCCTCGGCCAGTGCCGGGGTGGTCAGGGCCATCAAACCCGCCAAAGCCACGCCCGTTTTCAACATAGATTTCAGCATCAACTTTCTCCTCCCAGGCGGTTTAAAAACAGGTTCCCCAAGGCAGGCCTGGCGCCGCAGGGACCCTCAGCGCTTCCCCCTCAGGTCCGCGCAGATTCCCTTTGGCGCAGGCGGTCCAGCGCCACCGCGCCGATGATCACCAGGCCCTTGATGACATATTGCCAGATGTCTGAGACGCCGATCAGCACCAGCCCGTTCGAGAGCACCGCAATGATCAAAGCGCCGATCAGCGTGCCCCAGATCGTGCCGATCCCGCCGACGAAAGAGGTGCCGCCCAAGATCACCGCGGCAATCGCATCAAGCTCATAGGCTTGGCCGAGTTGCAGCCCGTTGGCGGCGAAAAGCCGGGTCGAAACCATCACCCCGCCAAGCCCGGCCAAAAGCCCCGAGATGCCGTAAACGATCAGATAGATCCGCGGCACTTTGATGCCCGACAACCGCGCCGCCGCCTCATTGCCGCCGACCGAATAAATATGCGTGCCCAAAACCGTGCGCTTCAGCACAAACCACGAGGCCAAGATCACCAGGAAGGCGATCACCGCCAGCCAAGGCAAAGCGAAGATCTCAGGAATGATCGGGATCGAGCTGTTGCCGATAAAGCTGAACGGTATCTCGGGGTTAAAGATTGTTGTGTCATTGCCCATCAGCCGGGCAATGCCGCGCACCGCGGTGAGCGAACCTAAAGTGACGATGAAAGGCGGTAATTTCAGCGCCGAGATCAAAAAGCCATTGAGCATGCCAAAGGCCAGACCCGTGGCCAAAGCTGCGAAGACCCAAAGGTATTCCACCCCCGGCATGTTCGACACGATCAGCCCCGCCATCGCCGCCGCCGCCAGCACCGAACCCACCGAAAGGTCGATCCCGGCGGTCAGAATGACAAAGGTCATCCCCGCCGCCAGCACGGTGTTAACCGAGGCTTGTTGCAGCACCACGCTGACATTCTGGCCGGTAAAAAAGCGGCCATCCGACAAAAGATGAAAGCCAATCGCCACCAAGATCAGCACAGGCAGCATGCCCAGCGTCGCCATCATCGCCTTCAGGCGCTGCTGGCGCTCGGCCGCACCAGGCCCTGCGCTCGCGGTTTGAGAATTGCTCATAATGTCCCTCCTCCAAGGGTGAATGTCCGGGTCTGCCGGGCCCATTGGGGGGACCGGCAGACCGCACGAGATACGTCGTCACTCGTTAAAAATTGACCGGGAGGCCGCAGGATCCTCCCGGATCCGTCTCAGGCGGCTACAGCGGAGCGGCCGATGCCCGAGGCGAATGCCATGATGTTTTCCTGCGTGGCTGGAATGCCGGTGTCGCCGCCAACCTCGCCGCTGATCCGCCCCTCATGCATCACCAGAATGCGGTCGGCGACGCCCAGTACTTCGGGCAGCTCGGAGGAGATCACCAAGATCGCCACACCCTCGCGGGCCAAGGCGTCGATGATGCGGTAAATCTCTGATTTTGCGCCAATATCCACGCCGCGCGTCGGCTCATCCAAGATCAGAACGCGCGGGCGGATCTGTAGCCAGCGCGACAAAAGCACCTTTTGCTGATTGCCGCCCGACAGCCCGCCCACCGGGAAACCGGCATGGGGCACTCGCACCGAAAGGTTGCGGATCGATTCGTCGGCACGGGCACGGGCACGAGAGCGGTTCAGCACCATGCCCCAACGCGCATCGCTGCGCAGCACGCCGGTGTTGATGTTTTCCTCGCAAGACATATCGAGGAAAAGCCCGTTGCCACGCCGATCCTCGGTCAGATAGGCGACCCGCGCCGCGATGGCGTCTTGTGGGGTGTTCGGCGCAAAGACTTCGCCGTCCAGCCACATCGCGCCGCCCTTGCGCGGCCTTGCGCCGAAGATCGCCTGCGCCAGCTCGGACCGGCCCGAGCCGACCAGTCCGGCCATGCCCACCACCTCACCCGCGCGCAACTCAAACGAACAGCCATGCACCCGGCTGCCATCGGAAAGCTCGCTTACCCGCAGCACCGTCTCGGTGTAAGCCGCCTTGCTGCCGGCGGTCTTGGTGTAAAGCGAGGACAATTCGCGCCCCACCATATGGCGCACAATCGCCTCGGGCGAGGCTTCGTCTTTGCTCAAAGTGCCAGTATAGCTGCCGTCGCGCAGGATCGAGACGCGATCGGCCAGCTCATAAACCTCATTCATCCGATGCGAGATATAGACGATCGCCAGCCCTTCATCGCGCAGTTGCCGGATCATCGAGAAGAGCCCCGCCGTCTCGCGCTCTGACAGCGCAGTCGTCGGCTCATCCATGATCAGAATGCGCGAATCTGCGTGCAAAGCGCGGGCGATTTCAACCAGTTGCTGGTTGGCCACGTTCAGATAGCGCACCGTATTGCCGGGGCCAAACCCCGCACCCAGCCGCTTCAGCACCGGCGCGACCGAGGCTTCCATCTCGGCCTTGCGCAGCACGCCACCATGCGAGAGCTCGCGGCCAAGGTAGATATTCTCGGCCACCGTCAGATTGGGCGACAGCGCCAGCTCTTGATAGATGATCGAAATCCCGGCGGCGCGGGCGCTGATCGGGCCGGTGATATTGACCGGCGTACCGTCGATCAGAATCTCAGCCCCTGCATCGGGCCGATAAGCGCCCGAAAGGATCTTCATCAGCGTCGATTTGCCGGCGCCATTCTCGCCCATCAAAGCGTGAACCTCGCCGGGGAACAGCTGCAATTGCACATTCGTCAGCGCCTTCACGCTGCCGAAAGTCTTTGAAACGCCCCGCATTTCGAGCACTGGCTGCATCACTCTCTCCCTCTTCACCACGACGGCGAACCCTTGTGGGAGGAGTAAAGGCGAGCGATGTGAACGAATGATCTTCGATTTTCACTCGGTCTCGTTCATCGTTCATTAACAATCGCCGCGTTACGGCTGCAGGATGACATCGCCCTGACTGTTGTTGCGGATCAGCGCGGCATTGGGCAGGTCATTGCCCTCGACATGGGCGATCACATCGGCGGGGCTGCAGCCCAGATCGCGCCAGCGCCGGGTCAGGCGGCGGCGCAGCTCGGTCTCGGGGACGTCGATCACGGCGGTCAGATCGAAAAGCCCGCGCAGCGCCGCCCAAGGCCCGCTGGTCAGGCCCAGATAATTGCCCTCCACCACGACAAATTTGGTCGCGGCGGGCAAAAGCTCGGCGCAGCCGCGCACCACGTCGAGCTCGCGGTCAAAGACCGGCATCACCACCGGCTCGCGCGCCCGGATGCGCCGCAGCATTGCGCCAAGGCCTGCAATATCAAAGGTATCCACCGCGCCCTTGCGGTGACGCAGGCCCAGCCGGTCGAGCAGCAGGTTGTCAAAGTGAAAGCCATCGGCCTGCAAAATTCCGGCATCACCAAGCCGATTGGCCAAGATCCGCGCCAAGGTGGATTTGCCGGCACCGGGCGGGCCGGCCAAGGCGATGATGAAGCGCTCATACCCCGCGGCGCGCTGCATGATCTGCGCCAGAGCATGGTCCAAGCTGCGCGGCGCCGAGGGCCGCATGTCGCCACTCTCGCAGCGCCCTTGCGCCTCTTTCTTCAAGCCAGACAAGGCGACCATGCACATCTCCACACGAAACGCATCTTTATGTAACCTGCTATCATAAAGATAAAATCAAGTCCATAGATGCCGCTGTGACAGGCCCTGCGCTTCCCGTGTTAACCAGCGTCATCGCGCAGAGATTTTATGCGATTGCGGGAAAACTCCACTACTTAAGTGAGCTGCCGAGCCGAGCTTCTGATGAGGAGAGGCGCGGAGTTCAGATCTATTAAAATAATCTTTGCTATAATTAACGGTGATCTGCGTCTTCTAAACCGCTGCGCCGCGACCTTGAAGCGCGCGGCTCACCGCCGTCGCCAAATCGCCCGTGCGATAGGGTTTTCGCAGCAGGGCCGCCCCTTCGGGCAGGGTCAGAGGGTGGTCATCCTCAGCCTGCATATAGCCCGAGGTGAAAAGAAGCGGAACGCCGGGCAAGAGCCGCGCGGCCTCGCGCGCGACATCAAGGCCGGTCTGGCCTTCGGGCAATAGGAAATCGGTGAAGATCAACGCAAAATCGCCCTCGGCCATTGCCGCCTGCGCCGAGGCGACATCGCCGACCACCTGCACGCGGTAGCCCAGAGAGGTTAGCATATCCGCCGCCGTCTCACGCACCAAAGGGTCATCCTCGACCAGCAAAATCCGCTGACCTTCGCCCAAGGCGGGCAGGGGGGCTTGGGTCAAAACCGGCCCCGCCGGTTCCGCCGCAAGCGGTAAGGGTAGGCGGATTTCCACCTTGGTGCCCTGTCCTGGCGCGCTTTCCACCACGATCTCCCCACCCGATTGCGCGATGAAGCCGTAAACCATGCTGAGCCCCAGCCCCGAGCCGCGCCCATTGCTTTTGGTGGTGAAAAAGGGCTCGTAAATCCGCGCCTGCACCTCGGCCGACATGCCAATGCCGGTATCGGTCACCGAAAGCGCCAGCACCTGAGTCTCGGGTTGCAGCTTTGCCGCCAAAGTCACCGTGCCACCGTCCCCGATGGCGTCGCGCGCGTTGAAGAGCAGGTTCAGCACTGCACTTTCCAGCTGCCCCGGATCCACCATCACCCCCGGCAGATCCGGCGCAATCTCGGCCCGGATCTCAATGGTCGGCCCCAGCCGATATCCCAGCAACTCCAGCAGGTTGAACATCAGCTCGTCCACCTGCGTCATCTCGGGCCGCAAGGTCTGCTGGCGCGAAAACGCCAACAGCCTTTGCGTGACCGAGGCCGCGCGTTCGGTGGCATCCAAAGCGCGCAGGATGCGGGCTGAAAGCTTGGGGTCTTCATAAAGCTGGTCTTGCAGCATCTGCAGATTGCCGCTGATCGCGGCTAGGAAGTTATTGAAATCATGCGCAATGCCGCCGGTCAGCTGACCCACAGCCTCCATCCTTTGGGCTTGGCGCAACTGGCGCTCGATCTGGCGGCGGTCGGTCTGATCCATATAGACGGTGGCAAAGCCGCCCTCAGGCATCGGCTGGCTGCGGATTTCGATCACCCTTCCGTCGCGCAGATGCAGCTCATAAGAGGCGCGATCGCCGCTGCGCAGAATGGCGGTGGCTTTGTGCTCCACCGGCCTGCCGTCAAGGCTGTGCAGCCTCGCCCCGGCCTCCTGCAACAGCGCCGCCACCTCGGCAAAGCCCATGCCATGCCGCACCCGTTCCGCCGCAAGCCCCGTCATCGCCAGAAACTGCGGGTTCCACGAGACCAGCCGTTGCCGGGCGTCAAACACCGAAATCCCGTCGCTCATATTGGCATACATCGCCTCGACCAGCCGATTGCCTTCGCTCAGCTGTTCGGCCAGACGTTCGCGCTCGCGGCTGGCGTCTTTGAAGATGCTAAACGCCCGCGCCAGACTGCCCAATTCGTCACTGCGCTGCAGCCCCGGAATGCTGGCACTGCTGTCGCCCGAGGCGAGCCGCGACATCGCCCGCGTCACCGCATCCAAATTCCGCGCGAGATCCGTGAGCACATAAAGCGCCGTTAGCCCCGCAGCGATAATCGCAATTGTGCCAAGCAGGCCAATGCTTTGCATGGTGCGTTGCAGGGTCTGGCTCAGCTCTTGGCTCTGCGCCTCGGCCGCCGCTGACGTCGCGCTGACGATGGCGGCAACCGCATCGCCCATATCGGTCGACAGCGTCTGGATCGAGGCCAGCAGGAAGCGCACCCGTTGCAGCACCTGCAATTCCTTGCGCCGCAGATCGAAGAGTTGGGCCTGTTGCGCCATGAAGCGCGGCACATCGGCGGCCTCGGGTGGCAGTTCGACCGTCTGCAGAAGGTCGCCAATCTGGTGATACCGCGTCTCCAGCTGGTCCAGCTGCCAAGGGCTCTCGCTGATTCGCGCGCTCAGCACGATGCTCACCGCTTCCGAGAACAGTTGGCGCGGCGAGCTCCAAACCGTCGCCGACAGCGCCGTTTGCAGCCCGCCTTGCGCATCAAAGCCATATTGCAGCTCGACCATTTCGGCCCGCAACTCCAAGCCCTTGCGGCTTGCGTCCAAAAGCTGCTCGGTGCTGCGCGACAGGTTTGCTGCGAGATCGCGCAGCTTCTGGCCGCTCTCACCGGTAAAGGCGCTGCTCTGCGGCAGCTGCGCCACCAAAAGATCCAAGCCGCGAATCATCCCATCGATTCGCAATGCCTCGGCATCCAATTGGTTCATCACCTCAACCGAAGAGACAAACGGCGCCAGTGAGGCCAGCGCGGTGCTGTGCCGCGCCAGTTGCGTCGCCGCAAGAATATCGGGCAGCCGCTCATCGCTGAGGGCCGTCACCGTATTGCCAGTGCGGTGCAGCCCCGCCACCGCCAGCATGGCCGAGCCGATCATCAGCGCCAGCATGGCCGCAATCGCCAGCAAAAGCTTAGCCCGGACCGAGCGTGGCAGAGCGATGGGCATGACCCCTCCATCCCTATGGATCCAAAAGTGATCCTGACAGAGGCGGCGCATTCGACCAAGCCTGAGATGCAGGCGGCTTTGCGGGGAGGGGGGGCAACAGAGCCCTGAAAATGACAACGCCCCGCGCAAGCGCAGGGCGTCTGTCAATCTAGCTCAATCAAGCGATTGAGAATTTGGTGGAGCCAAGGAGGATCGAACTCCTGACCTCTTGCATGCCATGCAAGCGCTCTCCCAGCTGAGCTATGGCCCCACTCTATCTCTGCGTTTCCGCTTCGATCTCTCGACGTTTCCGTCTCGATGTCGGCTATTTAGTGGGCTGCGCGGGGGGCTGCAAGAGGAAAAATGCAGTCCCGCGCAATATCTTAAACTTCTTCTTCGTCGCCCGCGACATCAGCCAATTCGTCCAACGAGACGTTGTCGTCGCTGTCATCCTCGAGCAGGTCATCATCGATCTCGGCCTCATCAGAGACCGCTGCTTCGAGCAGATCATCATCGGCTTCCAGATCGTCGACCAGAACGTCGTCGTCTTTCTCGGGAGCGACCCGAGCGATCACAGCGGCAGCCATTTTGCGGCGTGCGGATTCAATATCCACCACTTCGCCGGTATAGGGGCTGACCACGGGTACGCGATTCAGGTCATAGAAGCGCTTGCCAGTCGTCGGGCAGATACGTTTCGTGCCCCATTCTGCTTTGGGCATGGGTTATCCCCTTCAACGGATGTCCAGAAACCCGCCCCTTGCCACAGGCACCGGGCGGTGTCAAAGCCTTTTGGTCCAGTGCCGAAATGGCGATCACACCCCAACCGTTCAAGGGGATTGCGCGAGGCTTTTTATGCCGGTTCTTCCGGGAGATCCGCCGATCGAAGTGCATCTGCGCCGCTCCGCGCAAGCGCGGCGCTTCTCGCTGCGTGTCTCGCGGCTCGATGGCAAGGTGACGCTGTCGCTGCCGACCCGTGCGCGGGAACGTGAGGCTTTGGCCTTTCTGGCCGGTCAAGAGGGCTGGCTGCGCCGGACTTTGGGGGAAATGCCGGAATCACAGCGCGCGGGCGTCGGTATCGGCAGCTTGGTCCCGGTCGAGGGGCGGATGCTGGAACTGGTGCAAGGCACTGGCCGCGCTATCAAAGTTGACGGCGACCAGCTTTTGGTGCCGGGCGATCCGGCCCGCGCGGGCGTGCGGCTGCAAGCTTGGCTCAAGGTGCTGGCGCGCGACCGGCTGGCGATTGCCTCGACCCGTTATGCCGCACAATTGGGGCGCAGCTATGCGCGGCTCAGCCTGCGCGACACCCGCTCACGCTGGGGTTCGTGCAGCCATGACGGCACTTTGATGTATTCCTGGCGGCTGATTATGGCCCCGCCTTCGGTGCTGGACTATGTCGCCGCCCATGAATGCGCGCATCTCATTGAGATGAACCATTCCCCGGCCTTCTGGGCGGTGGTTGAGAGCATCTACCCCAATTGGCAGCGCCAGCGCGGCTGGCTGCATGACCAAGGCAGCAGCTTGCACCGCTACCGATTCGCCAGCACCACGTCAGAGCCTGAGGACAGGGATTGACCGCCCCCGCTGGCGGTGCTTCCCTCCGCGGCATGATTGCGCCTCGTCCCACCGATCCCAATGCCTCCGCCCATGAGCGGCTTTATCGCGCGCTGCGCCAGCAGGTGTTGCATGGTGAACTGGCCCCCGGCCAAGCGCTGACCCTGCGCGGTCTTGGCAAAACCTTTGGCGTCTCGATGACCCCAGCGCGTGAGGCGGTGCGGCGGCTGGTGGCGGAAGGCGCGCTGACGCTGACCTCCTCGGGCCGGATCAGCACGCCGGAATTATCCCCCGAGAGGATCGAGGAGCTGGCCGCGATCCGCGCCATGCTGGAACCTGAGCTGGCCTCGCGCGCCTTGCCCCGTGCGCATTTCGCGTTGATCGAGCGGCTTGCGGCGATCAATTCGCTGAACGCCGAAGCGGCGGTGAAGCAAGATGCCGTCGCTTACGTCCGCACGAACCTTGAGTTTCACCGCACGCTTTATCTGCGCGCCCAATCCCCCGCCATGCTGGCTCTGTGCGAGACCGTCTGGCTGCAACTTGGCCCCACCATGCGCGCGGTCTATGCGCGGCTGAAGCGGCGCGAGCCGCCGCAGCACCACCGCATGATCCTTGCAGCCCTGAAGGCAGGCGACGAGCCGGGCCTGCGCCTTGCGGTGCGCACCGATGTCACCCAAGGCCTGCGGCATCTCAGCGGCTGATCCAATTGAGCGCCTTGCGGCGCAAAGTATTTCTCCGCCTCTGCGCCTGCGGCGCAACCGGCGGTTCGTGCCTCCGGCGGGGATATTTTTGTTCTGAAAGAGAACTTGTGCGTTTTCGCACTTTAAGGGGCTTGGTTTCGGGGTTTCTGTGCGGGTGTCTTTGGGTCATCTTCTGACCATACCGGCGCTTTAGAGCAACCGCGCCGAGGAAGGAGACCCCAATGTCCATTCGTCCGGTGATCGAGACCCGTCGCGCCCAGCCCTTTGTCGAGGGCGCTGGCGTCAACCTGCATCGCGCCTTTGGCTTCACCGACCCGACCGAGGCCGATCCCTTCCTCTTGTTCGATGATTTCCGTGGCGATCATCCCAGCGACTACTCCGCGGGTTTCCCTTGGCATCCGCATCGCGGCATCGAGACCATCACCTATGTTTTGGCGGGCACCGTTGAGCATGGCGATTCCCTTGGCAATCGCGGGATCTTGGGGCCGGGGTCTTTGCAGCTGATGACGGCGGGCCGTGGGATCTTGCACCAAGAGATGCCGAAAGGCGATGCGCAGGGCCGGATGCATGGCTTCCAGCTTTGGGGCAACCTGCCGCGCGATCTGAAGATGACCGACCCGCGTTATCAAGACGTGCCGGGGGTGGAACTGCCCGAGCGGCATGAGGATGATGGCACCTCGATCCGGGTGGTGATCGGCGATTATCGCGGGGTGAAGAGCCCGGTCGAAGGCATCGCCGCCGATCCGCAATACCTTGATATCTTCGTGCCTGCCGGCAAGCGCAAGACGTTCAAGGTCGACACCCATCGTCGTGCCTTTGCCTATGTCTTTGAAGGGGCAGGGCGGTTCCGCGATGCCGCTCATCCCGAAGGCGTGCTTTTGGAAAAAGAGGTGCGCGGCCAAGAGGTCAATATCCGTGACCTCTCCGGCAACCGCACGCTTGTGCGCTTTGGCGCGGGCGATGAGGTGACGGTGACGGCGGGGCCGGAAGGTGTGCGCTTCCTTTTGATCTCGGGTGCGCCAATCGAAGAGCCGGTGGCTTGGGCCGGGCCGATCGTGATGAACAGCCAAGAAGAGCTGCGCCAAGCCTTTGCCGAGCTGCGCAATGGCACCTTCATCAAGCCTGCGCATTAAGGCCCGGGCATTAAGCTTCCCAAATGAAAACGGCGGCGGATTTCTCCGCCGCCGTTTGTCTTTAGGCGTGGATTGCGCCGTCGCCGCAGGCCAGAGCCGCCTCACGCACCGCTTCCGAGAAGGTCGGGTGGGCGTGGCAGGTCAGCGCCACATCCTGCGCCGAGGCGCCGAATTCCATCGCCACGCAGATCTCATGGATCAGATCGCCCGCACCCGGCCCGATGATATGGCAGCCGAGCACGCGGTCGGTTTCCTGATCGGCCAGAAGCTTCACAAAGCCCTCGCCTTGGAACACGGCTTTCGCCCGCGCATTGCCCATGAAGGAGAATTTGCCGACCTTATAGGCGCGGCCTTCTTCCTTCAGCTGCTCTTCGGTTTTGCCGACCGAGGCGACTTCGGGGGTGGTATAGACCACACCCGGGATCACGGCGTAATTCACATGGCCATGTTTGCCGGCGATGGTTTCGGCCACCGCCATGCCCTCATCCTCGGCCTTATGGGCGAGCATCGGGCCGGCGACCGCATCACCGATCGCGTAAAGGCCGGGGATATTGGTGGCGAGATGGTCATTGGTTTTGATGGTGCCGCGCGGGCCCATCTCAACGCCCAAAGCCTCAAGGCCCAGACCCGTGGTATAGGGTTTGCGGCCCGTGGCGACGAGGACGACCTCGGCCTCGATCTCGCCGGGCTTGTCGTCTTTGCGCAGCTTCCATGCGACTTTCGCGACATTGCCTTGGCGTTCCACCACTTGCACCGCCGCACCCAGCACGAATTTGATGCCTTGCTTGGCCAAGATGCGCTGGAAGCTTTTGGCGACCTCGGCGTCCATGCCGGGGGTGATCGCGTCGAGATATTCGACCACGGTCACTTCGGCGCCCAGACGGGCATAGACCGAGCCCATCTCAAGCCCGATCACACCGGCGCCGATCACCACCATCGATTTGGGGATCTTCGGCAGCGAGAGCGCGCCGGTCGAGGTGACGATGACCTCTTCATCCACCGTGATGCCCGGCAGGACCGAAGCCTCAGACCCCGTGGCGATGACGATGTTTTTCGCCGAATGGACTTCCTCGCCGACCTTCACTTGGCCGGGGGCGGTGATCTCACCCCAACCTTTCAGCCAGGTGACTTTGTTCTTTTTGAACAGGAACTCGATGCCCTTGGTGTTGCCCGAGATCACATCATCCTTGTAGCGCAGCATCTTTTCCCAATCCACGCTGGGATTGGCGCCCATCAGGCCCATTTTCTCAAAGTTGGTTTGGGCTTCGTGGAGCTGATGCGTGGCGTTCAGCAAAGCTTTCGACGGGATGCAGCCAACGTTCAGGCAGGTGCCGCCAAGGGTTTCACGCCCTTCGACGCAAGCGGTTTTCAAGCCAAGCTGGGCGGCCCGAATGGCGCAGACATAGCCGCCGGGGCCGCCGCCAATAACGATCAGGTCGAAGTCAGCCATGGGGTTTCTCCTTATAGGCCGAAGGCCGGGGGCTGCCTGCCCCCGGACGTCCGGGGATAGTTAAGTTCTGATAAAGCGGTCAGAGCAGAGCTGCGACCAGAAGGGTGAGGGTTGCGAGAAAGCCAATCGCCCAGATCGCCGAGCGCCAGGGGCGCCAGCCAAGGGCATAGGCCGGGATGTAGAGGATGCGGGCGGCAAGGAAGATCCAAGCGGCCGTTTGGGTGAGCGGGCTGGACTGGCCCGAAAGGGTGATCGTCACCACGGCGAGGGTGAAAAGGATCAGCGCCTCGAAATGATTGTTGAGCGCGCGTTGCAGCCTTGCCGTGCGGATCGAAAGCTGCCGCGAGGGCGGTCGGTCGCGGGCCGAGGAGGTATAGCCGGTCCCAAGCTCGATATTCGCCGGGATGGCGAAGAGCAGGAATTGCAGCGCTTGCAAGAGGCCGCATAGCGCGAGGACGGTCAGCTCTGGCGTCATAAGGTCGGGCATCTCAGAACAGCCCGATGATCAAAAGCGCCATGGTGGCACCTGCGCCCAGAGCCCAGATGAGCGAGCGCCAAGGCTGCCAGCCAAGCGCATAGGCCGGCACATAGATCGCCCGCAGCGCCACATAGAGCCAAGCCAAAACCGCCGTGGTGGCCGAGGTCTTCTGCGCCAGCACCACCACAAGCACGGCAATGATGAAGGGGCCGATATTCTCGGTGAAATTGGCATTGGCGCGGCGCAGGCGCAGGGTCAGCGGCGAGAGTTGTGCTTCTAGGTTCTCGCGCGTGCCGGCATTGCCCTCACGCCCGATGTCGCGGGTCAGGAAGCGTTGCGACACGAAGATGCTGGCGAAATGCACGAAGGCAGCGGCGGCAAGGGCGGCAAGTTCTGGGGTCATCTGAAAGCTCTCTCCACAGCCGATCTGACGGCGTAACGGGCGGAATTTGCGGCCATTGTCACAAGGTCTTCAGGAACCGGGCCGTGCCTGCGCCATGCAATTCACCTTCCACCTTCAACCATTCCTCGGCCCCCGACCGGTCGCGCAGTTCGAACAGGCAAACCACTGCGCCATTGGCCTCATCGCGCCAGATTTGCAAAAGCGAAAGGCCCGCCGCTGCGCGCATCTCGGCCCTGGCGTCGAAATCCTGTTGCCAAGCGGCAGGATCAGCGGCGGCGTAGTCGAGAAGAAGCTGCATCGGCGGGCCCTTTCAACTGTGGTCGTGTCAACTCGGACGTGAGGCAACAAGATTGACTCAGTTACAAGTCAACCCTCATTAATGTTCCATTAAGCATTCAAACATTGGAGCCAAGACATGAAACTGACCTTTACAGCCGTCGTAGCCCTTTTCATGGCAAGTCAAGCAATTGCCCACAGCGGTGGTACAAACTCTGCGGGTTGCCATAACGACACGAAAACGGGCGGCTATCACTGTCATTGAACATCCGGACCCCAGCTGTCGAAGCTGATAAGGCGGGCATTGCCCGCCTTAAGTTTTATTACAGATCCATCAGCAGGCGGCGGGGATCTTCCAGCGCCTCTTTAACGCGGACGAGGAAGGTCACAGCGCCTTTGCCGTCGACGATGCGGTGATCGTAGCTCAAAGCCAGATACATCATCGGGCGGATCACGATCTGACCATTGACCACCACCGGGCGGTCTTGGATCTTATGCATGCCCAGAATACCCGATTGCGGCGGGTTCAGGATCGGCGAGGACATCAGCGAGCCGTAGACGCCACCGTTCGAGATGGTGAACGAACCACCTTGCATCTCGGCCATCGAGAGCTTGCCGTCACGGGCGCGCAGGCCCAACTCGGCGATCTTTTTCTCGATCGCAGCAAAGCCCATCTGATCGGCGTCACGGACAACCGGAACCACCAGACCCGAGGGCGTGCCAACAGCCACGCCCATATGGACGTAGTTTTTATAGACCACATCGGTGCCGTCGATCTCGGCATTGACCTCGGGGACTTCTTTCAAAGCATGGGTGCAGGCTTTGACGAAGAAGGACATGAAGCCCAGCTTCACGCCATGCTTCCTCTCGAAGGCATCCTTGTATTCGTTGCGCAAGGCCATGATGCCCGACATATCGACCTCGTTATAGGTCGTCAGCATCGCGGCAGTGTTCTGCGCATCCTTCAGCCGGCGCGCGATGGTCTGGCGCAGGCGGGTCATCTTCACGCGCTCTTCGCGGGCCGCATCATCGGCCGGAACCGGGGCGCGCGGGATCGCGGCTTGGGCCGGGGCCGGGGCCACAGCCGCTGCCGCCGCACCCGAGGCACCAGCAACCGCACGGGCCACGTCTTCCTTCATCACCCGGCCATCTTTGCCGGTGGCCTGCACGGCGTCACGCGACAGGCCGGCTTCCGCCATGGCCTTCTTGGCCGAGGGCGCATCTTCCACATCGGCGCGCGGGGTCACCACTTCGGGGCCAGCGCCGGGCGAACCCACAGCGGCAGCCGCCTCGGCCTTCGGCTCAGCCGCTTTCGGAGCGACAGCACCGGCAGCGCCTTCGGTCACAATCGCCAGCCGCGCACTGGCGGCAACCGTGGTGCCTTCCGGCGCCAAGATCTCGGCCAGAACGCCCGAAACCGGCGAGGGCACTTCGACCGAGACCTTATCGGTCTCCAACTCGCAAAGCATCTCGTCTTGCTTCACCACATCGCCGGGCTTCTTGAACCAGGTCGACACCGTGGCTTCGGAAACGCTTTCGCCCAGGGTGGGCACCATGACATCGGTCATATCTAACTCCTTCAGGCGATGGTCAGCGCGGCATCGACCAGCGCAGTTTGTTCAGCTTTATGGCGCGAGGCGAGACCCGTGGCCGGCGAGGCAGCGGCCACGCGGCCGACATAACGCGCCCGGGTATTGGTGCCGCGCACCTTGCTCAGAAGCACTTCCAGTTCCGGCTCGATATAGGACCAAGCGCCTTGGTTCTTCGGCTCTTCTTGGCACCAAATGAACTCGGCATTGGGGAAACGCGACAACTCGGCAGTCAGTGCCATGCCCGGGATCGGGTACAGCTGCTCGACGCGCAAGAGATACACATCATCCAAGCCCCGCGCATCGCGTTCGGCCAGCAGGTCGTAATAGACCTTGCCCGAGCACAGCACGACGCGCTTGATCTGGTCATCAGACTTCAGCACCAGATCGGAATGGCCCTTCTGCGCATCGTCCCAAAGGACGCGGTGGAAGGTCGAGCCATTGGTGAAATCTTCCGCATCCGAGATGCACATCGGATGACGCAGCAGCGACTTCGGCGTCATCAGGATGAGCGGCTTACGGTAGCTGCGGTGCATCTGGCGGCGCAGAATGTGGAAATAGTTGGCCGGGGTCGAGCAATTCGCCACGATCCAGTTTTCCTCGGCCGAGTTCTGCAAGAACCGCTCCAAACGGCCCGAGCTATGCTCCGGCCCTTGGCCTTCCATGCCATGCGGCAAGAGGACCACAAGGCCCGACATCCGCAGCCATTTCGATTCACCCGAGTTGATGAACTGGTCGAACATGATCTGCGCGCCATTGGCGAAATCGCCAAATTGCGCTTCCCAGATGGTCAGACCATTCGGCTCGGCCAGCGAGTAGCCATATTCAAAGCCCAGAACCGCATATTCCGAGAGCATCGAGTCGATGACCTCATAGCGCGCTTGACCGGCGCGGATGTGGTTCAGCGGGTAGTAACGCTCTTCGCTGTTTTGGTCGATCAAAGCCGAATGGCGCTGCGAGAAGGTGCCGCGGGTGCAATCTTGGCCCGACAGACGGACCGGGAAGCCTTCGATCTGCAAAGAGCCAAAGGCCAAAGCCTCGGCCGTGGCCCAGTCAAAGCCCTTGCCTTCGGCAAACATCTTGCCCTTGCCATCCAGCTGACGCTGCACGGTTTTGTGGATCGCAAAGCCTTCGGGCGCGCGGGTCAGCGCGGTGCCGATATCGGCCAAAGCCTCGGGCGTGATCCAAGTTTCGCCGCGCTGGTAGTTCTCCAGATCCTTGGTCTGCAAATGCTTCCAGCGGCCGTCCAGCCAGTCGGCCTTGTTCGGACGGTAATCCTTACCCGCTTCAAACTCTTCGTTGAGCTTGGCTTGGAAGGCCGCCTTCATATCCTCGATCTCGCCCTCGGGGATCAGGCCATCCGCCACCAGCCGCTCGGTATAAAGCTGCAAGGTGGTCTTTTGCTTGCGGATGCGGTTGTACATCGTCGGGTTGGTGAACATCGGCTCATCGCCTTCGTTGTGACCAAAGCGACGGTAGCAGATGATGTCCAGCACCACGTCTTTGTGGAATTTCTGACGGAACTCGGTCGCCACGCGGGCGGCATGGACCACGGCTTCCGGGTCATCGCCGTTCACATGGAAGATCGGCGCTTCCACCATCAAGGCGATATCCGTGGGATAGGGCGAAGTGCGCGAGAAATGCGGCGCGGTGGTGAAGCCGATTTGGTTGTTCACCACGATATGCAGACAGCCGCCGGTGCGATGGCCTTTGATGCCGGAAAGCTGCAAGCATTCCGCCACCACGCCTTGGCCGGCAAAGGCCGCATCGCCATGCAACAGGATCGGCAGCACGGCGGTGCGGTCGGCCTGATCGTTCAACTGGTCTTGCTTGGCGCGGGCCTTGCCCAGAACCACCGGGTTCACGGCCTCAAGGTGGCTGGGGTTCGCGGTCAGCGACAAGTGCACCTTGTTGCCATCGAACTCACGGTCCGACGAGGCGCCAAGGTGATATTTCACGTCACCCGAACCGTCGACATCCTCGGGCTTATAAGAGCCGCCTTGGAATTCGTTGAAGATTGCGCGGTAGGGCTTGCCCAGAACGTTGGCCAGAATGTTCAACCGGCCGCGGTGCGGCATGCCGATGATGATGTCTTTGACACCCAGCTGACCACCACGCTTGATGATCTGCTCCATCGCCGGGATCAGCGCTTCGCCGCCGTCCAAACCAAAGCGCTTGGTCCCCATGTATTTGACATGGAGGAATTTCTCATAGCCCTCAGCTTCGACCAGCTTGTTGAGGATCGCTTTGCGGCCCTCACGGGTGAAGGCAATCTCTTTGCCATAGCCCTCAATGCGCTCTTTCAACCACGAGGCTTGCTCGGGGTCCGAAATATGCATGTATTGCAGCGCGAAGGTGCCGCAATAGGTGCGCTTCAGGATATCAAGGATCTGCCGCATCGAGGCATGGGTCAGGCCCAAAACGTTGTCGATGAAGATCGGACGGTCCAGATCGGCTTCGGTGAAGCCATAATTCGCCGGGTCCAGTTCGGGCTGTTCGGTGCCTTCACGCATCCCCAGCGGGTCCAGATCTGCCGCCAAATGCCCGCGGATCCGGTAAGCGCGAATGATCATCAGCGCACGGATCGAGTCGATCACCGCGCGCTGCAATTGTGCTTCGGTCAGGTTCACGCCCTGATCGGCTGCTTTCGCCGCAATCTTCGCACCTGCCGCTTTGGCATCCTTAGCCTGCGCCACCGGCCATTCGCCGGTCAGCGCGCCCGTCATCTCATCACGCGGCTGCGGCGGCCAATCGGCCCGCGCCCAAGACGGCCCCTCGGCGGCGCGTTTCGCCTCAACCTCGGTGTCGCCCATCGCGCGGAAGAACTCGGCCCAAGCGGCATCCACCGAATTGGGGTCCGAGGCGTAGCGCGCCTGCAATTGATCGATGTAATCCGCATTGGCCCCGTCAAGGAAGGACGAGGCGTTGAAGGCGGCGGTGGGGGACTGGTCGGTCATTGAATTACCTCAAGCCGGGTGGACCGTATCGGTTTTGGTCTTCTAGGGCGGGCGCGGTTAGGCGACGTCTTTAGCATATTAAGTTGGCAAAAGGCGGGCAGGGCGCATCACGCCACTTGCCCGCCTTTGGATAGATTAGCCTTTGATGGCTTTCAGCACAGCTTCACCCAGCGTTGCCGGGCTGTCGGCCACGACGATGCCTGCGCTTAGCATGGCTTCGATCTTGGATTCCGCATCGCCTTTGCCGCCAGCGACGATCGCGCCAGCATGGCCCATGCGGCGGCCCGGAGGTGCGGTGCGGCCAGCGATGAAGCCAGCGGTCGGCTTCCAACGGCCTTTTTTCTTCTCGTCAGCCAAGAACTGCGCGGCTTCTTCTTCGGCCGAGCCACCGATCTCACCGATCATGATGATCGAGGTGGTTTCGGGATCTGCGAGGAACATCTCCAGCACGTCGATATGCTCGGTGCCCTTGATCGGGTCGCCGCCGATGCCGACAGCCGAGGACTGGCCCAGACCAACATCGGTGGTTTGCTTCACGGCTTCATAGGTCAGCGTGCCCGAGCGCGAGACCACACCCACCGAGCCGACCGAGAAGATCGAGCCCGGCATGATGCCGATTTTGCACTGGTTCGGAGTCATCACGCCGGGGCAGTTCGGCCCAATCAGACGCGACTTCGAATTGATCAAAGCGCGCTTCACTTTCATCATGTCGAGCACCGGGATGCCTTCGGTGATGCAAACGATCAGCTCGATCTCTGCATCGATGGCTTCCAGGATCGAGTCAGCCGCGAAGGGCGGCGGCACATAGATCGCGGTCGCGGTCGCGCCAGTGCGCTCCACCGCTTCATGCACCGAGTCAAAGACCGGCAGGTTAAGATGCGTGGTGCCGCCCTTGCCGGGGGTCACACCGCCCACCATTTGCGTGCCGTAAGCGATCGCTTGTTCCGAGTGGAACGTGCCTTGGCTGCCGGTGAAGCCTTGGCAGATCACCTTGGTATTCTTGTCAATGAGAACGGCCATCGGGGCCTCCATATCTAGCGTTGGTTGCCCGGACATCCGCCGGGCCGCATTGAAATTACGGGGTCGCGTCGGGGGCAGGGCCCCCTTCGAAACCTTAGCCCTTCACAGCCTTCACGATCTTCTCGGCGCCGTCCTTCAGATCATCGGCCGCGATCACATTCAGACCGCTTTCGTTGATGATCTTCTTGCCGAGCTCCACGTTCGTGCCTTCCAAACGCACGACCAGAGGCACTTGCAGACCCACCTCTTTCACCGCTGCCACAATGCCCTCGGCAATGATGTCGCAACGCATGATGCCGCCGAAGATATTGACCAAAATCCCCTTCACCTGCGGGTCCGAGGTGATGATCTTGAAGGCTTCCGTCACCTTCTCCTTGGTCGCACCGCCGCCCACGTCGAGGAAGTTGGCAGGCTCAGCACCGTAAAGCTTGATGATGTCCATCGTGGCCATCGCCAGACCGGCGCCGTTCACCATGCAACCAATCTCGCCGTCCAGCGCGATATAGTTCAGGTCAAACTTCGAGGCCGCCAGCTCTTTGGGATCTTCCTCGGTCTCGTCGCGCAAAGCGGCGATATCGGGGTGGCGATAGATCGCATTGCCGTCAAAGCCCATCTTGGCGTCAAGAAGCTTCAGATTGCCATCGGTCAACACCACGAAGGGGTTGATCTCCAGCATATCCATGTCTTTGTCGGTGAAGAGACGGTAGAGGTTCTTCACAATCGCCACGCATTGCTTGACTTGCGCGCCTTTCAGACCCAGCGCGAAAGCCACGCGGCGGCCGTGGAAATCTTGCAGACCCGCTGCCGGATCAACCGAGAAGGTGTGGATTTTCTCGGGGGTCGCATGTGCGACCTCTTCAATATCCATGCCGCCTTCGGTCGAAGCAACGATCGAGATCCGGCTGGTCTGACGGTCGATCAGCAGCGCGAGATACAATTCCCGCTCGATGTCCGAACCATCTTCAATATAGATGCGGTTGACTTGCTTGCCAGCCGGGCCGGTCTGGATCGTCACCAAAGTGCGGCCCAGCATCTGGCGCGCAAACTCGGCAGCTTCTTCGACCGATTTGGCCAGACGCACGCCGCCCTTTTCGCCCGCTTCCGCCTCAAGGAATTTGCCCTTGCCGCGACCACCCGCGTGGATCTGCGACTTCACCACCCAAAGCGGACCATCCAGCTCGCCAGCGGCAGATTTCGCCTCTTCAGCGCGCTGGACCAAGCGGCCGTCCGAGACCGGGATGCCATAGCTGCGCAAAAGAGCCTTGGCCTGATATTCGTGGATGTTCATGCAATCACTCCGGTGAGGCGTCAGGTTTGGGGGGTTCTGCCACAAAACAAAGGGGGGGCCAAAGCGATTTTCCGTGCGCAGCGGCAAATCGGCAGAGAATGGCAGATTATGTGATCACAGAATTTAAAAGTGTGATCACAGTTTCAAAAACTGTGATCACCCGGTTTGCTTGCAGCCCATTGCAGGGGCGATTCGCAGTAAAAATTAGTTTAAAAAGATAGCAAATAGCATCGAGTCGCCCATCACCAACCGCTCAAACTCGCGCCACGACTGGGCCGAGGCTTGGGGGCCTTTGCGGACATAGGGCAAGAAGGCTTCGCCTTGGATCATACCGATCAGATCCACGGCGGGCGGCTCTTGGAAAAGCTTTGCCACATCGATGCCCGCCTCGGCCCCATAGCGCCAATGCGGCAGCAAAAGCTCGCCCTTCAGGATCTTCTCGCCGTCCAGCAGCACCTCTTGCCAATGCGCCCCCAGACCCTGCGGCACCGGCAGGCCCAGGCCCGAGGCTTGGCGGTCATTCGGGATCCATTCATGGTCATTGTCGGTCTCAATCTCGACCAAGGCCCAGAACCGCCGGTTCTCGCGGATCACCGCCAAAAGATGCGCATGCGCGCTGGCCGCCAGCGCCTGATCCGGAGCGCTCGCCAGCGCATGCAAGATGATCGCCACCCGGTCGACTTGGTTGCCAAACATCATATCAAAGGCGGTGTTGAACGGCGTGGTGCCGTGGAATTCGGCAATCTTTTCATTGGCTTTCGTCACCCGATCGACCGCCGCAGCTGGGTCATAGGCCTGTGCGACATGCACCACCGCCGACAAAAGATGGGTATAGGCGGTCAGCCAAGCCGCATCGGCGGTGTCAAAGCGGATCGCGGGGTCGACCATTTCGGTGCCGCCAAAACCGCCCAAGCCCAGCGTCAGCCCCGCGATTTGCGCAACGGACTCGCCCGCATCGCGGATGCCGTTCATGTTGATGTCAAACCACAGATCTTTCAGCGCAATTTCCAACTGGAACTGCTGCTCGCCCAGCGTGCTGAGCGCCGCCCTTGCCGCCTCCATCTGCCCGTCCACACCGCTCATCAAGGTGTTAAGATCGGCGCCGGTGAAGGCGCGCGCATCGGGGTTTTGCGGGATCGGCAGGCGCAGGATCGGCAGTTCCGACCAATCGGCTTGCAGGTCGGTCTGCCAGCGCAGTTGCAATGCCGCCTCGACCCCCGACAGGAACCGCACCCCGGCCAAAGCGAATAACTCGGGCGGCGCAGGGTCGGGCAGGGCCGCCAGCCGCGTCTCGGTGGCCTTCAACCCGGAGCTGCCAATCTCGGCGGAGAGGGCCGAAGGCTCGGCAAGGCTCGTGCCAGCCAGCATCAGACTGGCAAGAGCGAAAGCGGGGGAGAGCAGGGCGCGCATGACAATCTCCTTGCAGCGGAGGGGCAGGATGCGCGCCGCAAAGGGGGCGGTCAATTGGCCGAGGGGTGGGGAAATCCGCCTGCGGCCGAGGTAAGGCCGAAAGCCATACCTAAGCCATACGCAAACCAGACGTAAAACAGACGTTGATTGGGCCTAGATCGGCTCCAAAACGCAGAGATCTTGGCCGCGCGGCAGCACCCTTGTGCGCCAGCTGACCGCAAAGCCTGCGGCCTCGGCATCCGCCTCTACATCTGCCCTATAGCGGTGGTAGGGCGGGCGGTGCGGATGGGTCACAACACCGTCTTTTTGTCGGTAAGCGCCGGCATGGCCTTCAGGCGCGATGAACACCGTGAAGAGAAGTTTTTGCAGCGATGTCAGGTGCTTGCGGGCCGAGATCAGCGCTGGCCGCAGCATCTCGGCAGGCAAATGCGCAAAGACGCCAAAGGCAATGGCGTAATCTATATCTTGTGGCACGCCTGCGTAGGAAAAGCTGGCATCCTCGACCAGCTGTTCGCGCGGCAATCTTGCCTGCGCCGCCGGGGATAACTCCACCTCCCAGCCGCGCTGCATCAGCGGGCCCGAGGCATCCGTCCCCCAATAATGCCCTGAATCCAACCAGTTAACCGCCAGATGCCCCAGCCGCAAACAGCCGCAACCGATGTCGAGAAGTCGGTGCTCAGGCTCCAACCCCTCATCAATCAATGCGGCCATCTGCACAAAGCCAGTTTCATCCCACCGCCCACCAACGATGTCGCGATGTTTCCCTTTTTCAAGGGCTTGGTCGTAAAAGCCCGGCTTCAGATAGGGTGAGCTCAACCCGCCGCCTTCTTCGCCGCCGCTGCCTTCATGCGCTCCAAAAGCGCAGTCTTATCATTGGCTTCGGTCTTCGGCGCACCTTTTTGCGAGCCGCGCTTCGACTTGGGCGAGGTCTTGGCGGTATTGGCGCCGCCGGATTTCGAATAGTCCATTTAGGGCCTCCGCATGAAATTCTTCTCGGGAAGTGCCGCATTCCCGCTCCGGGGGCAAGGGGGTACCCCCCATCGTCTATATCTTGTGCGCTTTCCCCGCCCATGCTCTCCTGTCCGAAAAACGGGAGGAACCATGCAACGCGCCACAATATTTCTGCTATTTGCCATTGTGTTAGAGGTGATCGCCACCACAGCCCTAGCCCGGAGCCAAAGCTTCTCAAAACTCTGGCCCAGCGTCATCGCCATCCTAGGCTATGTGGGCGCTTTTTACTTTTTGTCATTCCCCTTGCGCAGCATGCCCACCGGCATCGTCTATGCGATCTGGTCGGGGCTGGGCATCGTGCTTATCACCATTGTCGCTTGGATCTGGGCCAGGCAAACCCTTGATCTGGCGGCAATCCTTGGCCTTGCCCTGATTATGGGCGGCGTCTTGGTGATCCACCTCTTCTCAAAATCCGTGGGTCATTAAGCCCAAAGAAGAAGCGCCCCCGGACGAACCGGAGGCGCTTTTTCACGCGATCTTAAGGCTTTGTTCAGGCCAGCGAGGGATCAATGGCTTTGCAAGCCGCCAAAAGGCCCTTCACCGCATCCACCGACTTGTCGAACATGGCTTGCTCGTCAGCATTCAGCTTGATGTCGACGATTTTCTCGATGCCACCCGCACCAATGATGGTCGGCACGCCAACATACATGCCGTCCAGACCGAACGCGCCATCCACATAGGCCGCGCAAGGCAGCAGGCGCTTTTGGTCCTTGAGATAGGCCTCAGCCATCTCAATCGCCGAGGTTGCCGGAGCGTAGAAGGCCGAGCCGGTTTTCAACAGGCCAACGATCTCGGCGCCACCATCACGGGTGCGCTGCACGATGCCGTCCAGCTTCTCTTGAGTGGTCCAACCCATTGAAACCAAATCAGGAAGGTTGATGCCGCCAACGGTCGAATAGCGCACCATCGGCACCATCGTGTCGCCGTGCCCGCCCAGAACGAAAGCGGTCACATCGCGCATCGAGACGTTGAACTCGACTGAGAGGAAGTGGCGGAAGCGGGCGGCATCCAAGACGCCAGCCATGCCCACCACCTTGTGATGCGGCAGGCCCGAGAACTCGCGCAGAGCCCAAACCATCGCGTCCAAGGGGTTGGTAATGCAGATCACGAAAGCGTTCGGGGCATGCTCTTTGATGCCTTCGCCGACCGATTTCATCACTTTGAGGTTGATGCCCAGCAGGTCATCACGGCTCATGCCGGGCTTGCGCGGCACGCCAGCGGTGACGATGCAGACGTCAGCGCCCGCGATATCGGCGTAGGAGTTGGTGCCCTTCAGGACGGCATCGAAGCCCTCGACCGGGCCGCATTGTGCAAGGTCAAGTGCCTTGCCCTGCGGGGTGCCTTCGGAGATGTCGAACAAAACGACATCGCCGAGTTCCTTGGTCGCAGCCAGATGAGCCAGCGTGCCGCCGATTTGGCCCGCGCCGATAAGAGCGATCTTGGGTCGTGCCATGAGGACCTCCTAAGGTTCAGTTTGGGGCAAGGCGTTAGACCCAAAATATGGCGCTGTCCAGCATTGCGAGAGACCTGCGGTATGCAATGGCATACGAATTAGGGGGTTCCCCGCTTATCTGCCACGGGTTAGCGATATCAGGGGCAGGGGGATGCGATGGTGGGATGGGAATTTTGGCTGGCGGCGGTGATCGCGGCAAGCTTGGTGGGGGCGGGCAAGGGGGGGGTGCCGATCGTCGGCATGTTGGGCGTGCCGGTTCTCTCGCTGGTGATTCCCCCCGGCGTGGCCGCCGGCTTGCTGCTGCCGGTCTATATCATCAGCGATATGTTCGGCCTATGGGCGTACCGGCGCGACTATAACGGGCGGGTTTTGGCGATCGTTTTGCCCGGAGCGGTCTTGGGCATCGCCTTTGGCTGGGCCACTGCGAGCTTGGTGCCCGAACCGGCAGTGCGGGTGATCGTCGGGGGGATCGGCGTAAGCTTTGCGCTGAACCTTCTTCTGCGCAAAGGAGTCGTGGCCCAAGCGCGCGCAGCGAAGGTGGGGCCGGGTCTTTTTTGGGGCGCGATGACTGGGTTCACGAGCTTCGTCAGCCATGCCGGCGCGCCGCCTTGGCAGGTCTATACTTTGCCCTTGGGGATGACGCGTATTGTTTTTGCGGGCACCTCAACGATCGCTTTTGCGGTGATCAATCTGGTGAAGCTGCCACCCTATATCGCCTTGGGATTGGTGAACTTTTCCAGTTTGAAGTTGGCGCTGCTGCTGGCCATTCCCGCCTCAATCGCGGTGTTTTTAGGCATGCGGCTGGTCAAGATTTTGCCGGAAAGACTGTTCTTTCAGCTGGTGACTTGGGCGCTTTTGGCGATCTCGATCCGGCTGATCTGGGATGGCGCGCGGGCTTTGCTTTAGGCGCAGCGTAGCAGATAAAATTTCTGCATTGCGGCAAATCCGCCCTTGATGAATGTGGCTGATTGTGGTCTCACGGCGCAATAATATTGCGTGAGGATCTGAGATGTCCCGTCCCTGCCGTTCCGTCCTCTATATTCCCGCCGCGCGTGAACGCGCGATGGAAAAGGCGCAAAGCCTGCCTGCGGATGCGATCATCTTTGATCTCGAAGACGCGGTCGCGCCGGAGGAAAAAGTCACCGCGCGTGACACTTTGGGCCGCGCTTTGCGCGAGATGGAGTTTGGCACCCGGCTGCGGATCGTGCGGATCAATGGTTTTGACACCGAATGGGGCAAGGACGATGCGGCCGCTTTGGCAAAGGCGCGGGCCGAAGGTGTGCAGATCGACGCCGTGCTTTTGCCGAAAGTGAACCAGCCCGAGGATCTTCAGGCCTTGGCCGAAGTCCTTCCCGGCATTGACCTTTGGGCGATGATGGAGACGGCGGCGGGCATGTTGAATGCCGCCTCGATCGCCAGCCACCCCGCCCTGCGCGGCATGGTGATGGGCACCAATGATCTGGCCAAAGAGCTGAATGCCCGCTACCGCGCCGACCGTTTGCCGATGCAAGCCGGCCTTGGGCTTTGCCTTTTGGCCGCCAAAGCGCATGGGCTGACCATCATCGACGGCGTCTATAACGCCTTTAAGGATGATGCGGGTCTGCGCGCCGAATGCGACCAAGGCCGCGACATGGGCTTTGACGGCAAAACCCTGATCCATCCGGCGCAACTCTCTGTTGCGAATGAGGCTTTTGCGCCCTCTGAAGCCGAGATCGACTTGGCCCGCCGCCAGATTGAAGCCTTTGACGCCGTGTTGGCCTCGGGCGGGGGGGTCGCGGTGGTCGATGGCAAGATCGTGGAAAATCTGCACGTTGTGACGGCCCGGGCCACCTTGGCCAAGGCCGAAGCGATTGCGGCGATGGCGGAATAAGGGCAGGGTCAGCGCAACCCATTCATCCAGCCGGAGACGCCCGATGACCCTATTGATTGCAGGCCTAGCCCTATGGTGCGCCGCGCATCTTTTGCGCCGCATTTCCCCCGAAACCCGCGCCCGGCTGGGCGGCTCGGGCAAAGCCGTGATCGCCGGCCTTCTGGTTCTGTCGGTGGTGCTGATGGTGCTGGGCTACCGCGGGGCTGAGTTTGTGCCGGTCTATACCCCGCCCGCAGGCTCGGGCCATATCAACAACACATTGATGCTGATCTCGGTTTTCCTGTTCGGCGTGGGCGGCACCAAGGGCACGCTTTACCCGAAGATCCGCCACCCGATGCTTTGGGGCGCGGTGATCTGGTCGGTCGCGCATCTTTTGGTCAACGGCGACCGCGCCTCGCTGGTGCTCTTTGGCGGCATCGGGCTTTGGGCGCTGGTCAGCATGGCGCTGATCAACCGCGCGGGCGCTTGGGTTCGCCCCAATAATGGGCGCGGGATCAAGGGCGATGCGATGAACCTTTTTGGCACTTTGGTGCTCTTTGGCCTGATCGCAATGGTGCACAAATGGCTGGGGCACCCGGTCTTTGAGGGGAGTTATTACTGATGCGGCTTTATCGCTTTCTAAGTGACGACGATACCTCGGCTTTTTGCCACAAAGTCAGTCTGGCTTTGTCCAAAGGGTGGGAGCTGCACGGCTCACCGACCTATGCGTTCGACGCCGCCAATGGCGTCATGCGTTGTGGTCAAGCGGTCGTGAAAGAGGTGGCGGGCGAATATTCCCCAGATCTGAAACTGGGCGAGCAATAAGCCGCCCTTATCTCTGGCCGCTATAGTGGCCGGGGGCTCGACAGGAGAGAGCATGAAGACCAATCCGGGCCGTTTTTTTGAGGATTACCGCATGGGGGAGGTGATCGCCCATGCGGTGCCGCGTACGCTTTCGGGCGGCGAGCGGGCGCTTTATCACGCGCTTTATCCGGCCCGGGGCGCGCTTTATTCCAGCGATGCTTTTGCGCGCAGCTGCGGCCTAGCCGCAAGCCCGATGGACGATCTGATCGCCTTCCATACGGTCTTTGGCAAAACTGTCCCCGATATCAGCCTCAATGCCGTGGCCAATCTCGGCTATGCCGAGGGGCGCTGGCTTTTGCCGGTTTGGCCGGGCGATACATTGCGCGCGGAATCCACCGTCATCGGGCTGAAGGAGAACTCCAACGGCAAAACCGGCGTGGTCTGGGTGCGCACCCGCGGGCTTAATCAGCGTGATGAGCTGGTGCTGGAATATGTGCGCTGGGTGATGGTGAAAAAGAACAGCAGCACTCCGGCAGCAGAGGCGGTTGTTCCAAAACTGCAAGAATCTGTGCCGTCCGAGGCTTTGGTGGTGCCGGAAGGCTTGGATTTCTCCAATTACGATTTCACCCTTGCGGGGGAGCGCCACCGCTGGGGCGATTATCAGATTGGCGAGCAGATCGACCATGTTGACGGCGTCACCGTCGAAGAGGCCGAACATATGCTGGCAACGCGGCTTTGGCAGAACACGGCCAAAGTGCATTTCGACGCCACCAACCGCGACGATGGCAAAAGGCTGATCTATGGCGGCCATGTGATCTCACTGGCCCGCGCCTTGTCCTTCAACGGGCTGGCGAATGCGCAAATGATCGTCGCTTTGAATGCAGGCGCCCATGCCAACCCTTGTTTCGCCGGTGATACGGTGAAAGCTTGGAGCGAGGTTTTGGACCGCGCCGAAACAACGGCGCCCGGTGTGGGCGCTTTGCGGCTACGTTTGGTGGCGGTGAAGCAAGGGGCCGAGCCTTTCGCTTTGCGCGATGACGTGGGCAAATACCAGCCCGAGGTTTTGCTCGATCTTGATTATTGGGCCTTGGTGCCGAAGTAATCCAAAGCCGAAAGTGAGCCGCGTCTTGCGGATTGCGGCTCAATTACCTGCTGTGGCGATATTGCACAGTTGTAGAAGAACCGCACAAAGGCGCGCGCAATAGTCTTGCCGCAACGCCGACTCATATCTCAACCTGAAAGGGTCAAGGATAGGAGCACCAAATGCGCAGCCAGAAAACACGTTTCGGTTTGTCTCTGTCTCTCGTAACGGGCCTGTTGGCCGCCTCGCCCACATTGGCGCAAGAGATGACGCTTTATGGCGGTCTGGAGCTGGAGCATCTCACCGAAGGCGATTGGGACGCGCAGACGGAAGTCAGCGGCTATCTCGAGCTGGAATATGGCGGGGCCTATGTCGGTGCGACCGCGCATGGGCTTGACGTGGATGGCGAGGATTACTTCGACGTCTATGTCGGCTATCGTGGTGAATCGGGGCAGCTTTCCTACACCGGCTACGCGACCTATTACATCAACACCGACAGCGTTGCGAACTGGGACGATTACGTCGAACTGGGTGTCGAATTTGACTATGCTGTGAATGACGCCTTCTCGCTGGGCGCGGATTTCTATTACGAGCCGAAGAACAGCCACAGCAGCCATTACCTCTCGGCCGCCTATACGATCTCGGACAGCTTCTCGACCGATATCTCGATCGGCCGCTATGAGGACGGGGCCGGGGGCTGGAGCAAAGAATGGGAGCTGGGCGGCACCTATTACATCGGGGACGAGACCAGCATCGACCTGCGCTACTATGAGGGCGAGGACTACGGTGGCTATTTCGGCCTGTCGCTGGCTTGGGACACCACGATCTTCACCCGCTGACCGGCTTTAAGGCCATTTTCCCAGCCGTGATCACTTTTGTGATCACGGCTATTTTGTTTGTGATCACGCAACTGAGAAAAATCTTGCCGTCGCAGCGCTAACGGTACGAATTTGCCTGCCCTAAGGCGTGACTTGCCCGTAGAAATGAGCCATTGAGAGAAAATCAGCGCGCCCGGCCCTTGTTTTGGGCGAGCCAGCGACAAAGGGAACCGACATGGCAAAGGCCAAGCGGGTCGAACGGCCCCTCTCACCCCACCTACAGATTTATCGGTGGCATATTCCGATGCTCACCTCGATTCTGACGCGGGTTACCGGTCATGCCTTGGTGGCTGGCGTGATCCTTGCGGTCTGGTGGCTCATCGCTGCCGCCACATCCGATGCGTATTTTGATCTGGCGAATGCGGTTGCGACCAGCTGGTTTGGTGATCTGGTGTTCACCGGCTCGCTTTGGGCGATTTGGTATCACTACCTCGCCGGACTTCGGCATCTTTACTATGATGCTGGGCATGGTCTCGACATCCCAACGGCTGAAAAGCTGGGCTGGGCCTGCATCATCGGTTCGGTCGTGTTGACCGTGATCACAATTTTCCTGATCCAGTAAGGAGCGGCGAGAATGCGCTACCTGACCGCCCGCAAACGTGCCGAAGGCAAAGGGGCCTCTGGCTCTGGGACCGAGCATCACTGGGCTATGACCGTCTCGGCCGTCGGCTTGGCCTTCCTTGTCCCGGTCTGGCTTTACATCTTTGGCTCGGCCCTTGGTGGCACGCGCGCCGAGGTGCTTGAGACCTTCGCGCGGCCTTTCCCGGCCATCCTCACTGCCCTGACCCTCGTGATCGGCATGCGCCATTTCGCAATGGGCGCCTCCGGCATGATCGAGGATTACCTGCACGGCACCGCTCGCAAAGCTGCGATCATCTTCGTGATCTCGCTGGCTTGGGTCATCGCCGCCGTTGGCATTTTCGCGCTTCTGAAAATCGCGCTCTGAAGGAACGACCATGACTGCCTATCCTTATGAAGTGCATGATTATGACGTGATCGTCGTGGGCGCCGGCGGGGCAGGTCTTCGCGCCACCCTCGGCATGGCCGAACAGGGCCTGCGCACCGCTTGCGTGACCAAGGTCTTCCCGACCCGCTCGCATACTGTGGCGGCGCAAGGCGGCATCGCGGCCAGCTTGGCCAATATGGGCCCCGACAATTGGCAGTGGCATATGTATGACACGGTCAAGGGGTCGGACTGGCTCGGCGATACGGATGCGATGGAATACCTTGCCCGTGAAGCGCCCAAAGCGGTTTACGAGCTTGAGCATTACGGCGTGCCCTTCAGCCGCACCGAAGAGGGCAAGATCTATCAGCGTCCCTTCGGTGGCCACACCACCGAATTCGGTGAAGGCCCGCCGGTGCAGCGCACCTGCGCCGCCGCTGACCGCACCGGCCACGCCATTTTGCACACGCTTTATGGCCAGTCGCTGAAGGAAAAGGCCGAGTTCTACGTTGAATATTTCGCGCTTGATCTGATCATCACCGATGGTGCTTGCACCGGTGTGGTCTGCTGGAAGCTCGACGACGGCACGATCCATGTCTTCAACGCCAAGATGGTGGTGCTGGCGACCGGCGGCTATGGCCGCGCCTATTTCTCGGCCACCTCGGCCCATACCTGCACCGGCGACGGTGGCGGCATGGTTGCCCGCGCTGGCCTGCCTTTGCAGGATATGGAATTCGTGCAATTCCACCCAACCGGCATCTACGGCTCGGGCTGCCTGATCACCGAAGGTGCTCGCGGCGAAGGCGGCTATCTCACCAACTCGGAAGGTGAGCGCTTCATGGAGCGCTATGCGCCCCATTACAAAGACTTGGCGCCCCGCGACTATGTTTCGCGCTGCATGACGATGGAGATCCGGGAGGGCCGCGGCGTTGGCCCCAACAAGGATCACATCCACCTGCACCTGAACCACCTGCCCAAGGAATCGCTGGAGCTTCGCCTGCCGGGCATCACCGAATCCGCGCGCATCTTCGCCGGTGTCGATCTGCACAAAGAGCCGATCCCGGTGCTGCCGACCGTGCATTACAACATGGGCGGTGTGCCGACCAACTATTGGGGTGAGGTGCTGAACCCCACCGCCGAGAACCC
This sequence comes from Pseudogemmobacter lacusdianii, assembly GCF_030848395.1. GTDB lineage: Bacteria > Pseudomonadota > Alphaproteobacteria > Rhodobacterales > Rhodobacteraceae > Pseudogemmobacter > Pseudogemmobacter lacusdianii. The sequence continues at coordinate 283,525 of NZ_JAVDBT010000005.1, forward strand.
CGATGCGGTCTTCCCCGGCCTGATGGCTGTGGGTGAGGCGGGCTGTGCCTCGGTGCATGGTGCCAACCGTCTTGGCTCTAACTCCTTGATCGACCTTGTCGTTTTCGGCCGTGCGGCCGCGATCCGCGCCGGTCAAGTGGTGGACAAGAACGCGCCCGTGCCCGCGACCAACGTGGCGCAGGTGGAAAAGGCGCTCGACCGGTTCGACGCTTTGCGCAATGCCAATGGCTCGATCTCGACCGCCGATCTGCGGCTTGAGATGCAGCGCACCATGCAGCGCGACGCCGCCGTCTTCCGCACCGACAAGACCCTTGCCGAGGGTGAGGTCGAGATGACCAAGATCGCCGCCAAAATGGCCGATCTCAAAGTCACCGATCGCAGCCTTGTGTGGAACAGCGACCTGATGGAGACCTTGGAGCTGGCCAACCTGATGCCCAACGCTCTGGCCACGATCTACGGCGCGCATGCCCGCACCGAAAGCCGTGGTGCGCATGCGCATGAGGATTACCCGGCCCGCGACGATGCCAATTGGCGCAAGCACACTCTGGCTTGGGTCGATGGCAATCAGGTCACCTTGGGCTACCGCGCCGTGCATCTGGACCCGCTGACCACCGAGGCCGATGGCGGGATCTCGCTGAAGAAAATCGCCCCTGCCGAGCGGAAGTTCTAAGCATGCGCGCCGCGTTGAAAGCCTCTGGCATCACGGCCTTGCTCGCGCTGACCCTCTCGGGCTGTGTGGCGGGCGAGGTGGTGATGCAAGAAACCACGCGCTCTTTGGCGCGGTCGGCGGTCAATGCGGCGGCGGCGCGCTATGTGCCGGGCGTCAATGTTGCGCCCTACACCGATTGCGTGATCAACAACGCCACCACGGCCGAGCTGATCCAACTGGCGCAAGCGGCCGGGGCAGGGGCCACCGGTGGCGCTGCGCAGGATGTTGCCGCAAGTGCTTGGCCAGTGGTGCGCAGCGTAGCCAGCCGCCCCGAGGCGACGCAATGTTTGGTCCAGACCCTATCGACCAGCCAAATCCTGGCAGGTCAGGGCTTGGCCTTGGGAGGGCTATGATGAAGATGCGTGCCTCGATCCTGTTGATTTGCCTGCCACTTATCGCCGCTTGTGATCCGCAAGCCGTGGCTGATAACACCACCCGCCGCATGGCGGCCGATGTGGTCGAGGCCGTAGTTCTGCGCGACATGCCAGCCGCGCCCGCCAAGGCCGCAACCGAATGCATCCTGCAAGCTGCCAGCGTCGAAGAGCAGCGCGCTTTGGCCGCCGATTACGCGGTTGAGGCTGGCACTTTGACCAAAGAAAACATCCGCAATCTGGCCCTTCGTCCCGCCGCGCAAAGCTGCTTTGCCGCCTCGGGCGTGCCTCCGGTGCGCTGATGAAACGGCTCCTGATCTTGCCCTTGCTGCTGGTCGCTTGCGGCCCCGTCTCGGTCCAACAGGCCGAGCGCGATTGTTTTGACCGCGCCGAACTGGCGCAAAAGCCGCGCGGCACAGTCAGGATCGGCGGCACCTCCTCGGGCACCATTGCCGGAGGCTTGGATCTAAGTATTTCGTCGGATTACGTCATGGGCAAAGACCCATCGGCGGTATTCGAGACCTGCGTCATGGCCAAATCCGGCCAGGCGCCCACACGCCCGATTTACGATATGCCCGGCTGGAAAGGCTGACTTCCCATGGTCCAGTTCACACTCCCGAAGAATTCCAAGATCCGCACCGGCAAGACTTGGCCGAAGCCTGAAGGCAAGAACATCCGTAAGTTCTTGATCTATCGGTGGAATCCCGATGATGGCCAAAACCCGCGGGTGGATACCTATTTCTTGGACATGGACACTTGCGGTCCGATGGTTCTGGACGCGCTGATCAAGATCAAGAATGAGATTGACCCGACGCTGACCTTCCGCCGCTCGTGCCGTGAAGGGATTTGTGGCTCTTGCGCGATGAACATCGACGGCGGCAACACTTTGGCCTGTATCTTCGGTCTCGATGAGATCAAGGGCGATGTGAAGATCTACCCGCTGCCGCATATGGCGGTGGTGAAGGATTTGATCCCGGACCTGACGCATTTCTACGCTCAGCATGCCTCGATCATGCCTTGGCTTGAGACCAAGACCAACCGTCCCGCGAAAGAGTGGCGCCAGTCGATCGAGGACCGCTCGAAGCTCGATGGGCTTTATGAATGCGTGATGTGCGCATCCTGCTCGACGGCCTGCCCAAGCTATTGGTGGAACTCGGATAAATACCTCGGCCCGGCGGCTTTGCTGCATGCTTATCGCTGGATCGTCGACAGCCGGGATGAGGCGACGGGCGAGCGTCTCGACGGTCTGGAAGACCCGTTCAAGCTTTATCGTTGCCACACGATCATGAACTGCGCCAAGACCTGCCCCAAGGGGCTGAACCCGGCCAAAGCCATCGCCGAGATCAAGAAGATGATGGTCGATCGGGTGGTTTGATCTGGAAAGGGGCGGGGGATGTCTGCCCTTCTTCTGATCGCTGGCATTGCTGCCGTCTTTATCTATCAATGGTTTAGCAAGCGCGGGTCAACATTGACCCGCGCTTGCCGTTGGCGCATGGACCGTTCAGTCGCGCCGGATTTCTGGCGCTGCGCCGCCTGCGGGGCCGAGACGCGGGGGGATGAGCCCCGCGCCTGTATGGCTCAGGAATAGCGCTCGACGCTGGCGCTTAGTGCATCGCTGTAGCGATCCCCCCAAGCCCAACCGACCGGCAGGATCTGCCGGATCCCACTGCGTTCATCATCGTTAAGATCGATCTCCGCCGCCCCGATCCATTCGCCCAGATGCGTAGGCGTGCGGGTGCCGGGGATCGGCAGGATGTGGCTGCCCTGGTCCAAGAGCCAAGCCAAGGCCAAAGCGGCGGGCTCATAGCCACGGCTCAGCGCATAGGTCTTGAAAGCCTCAAGCTTGCTGCGGTTATGCGGCCAATTATCGGGCGCAAAACGCGGCACCAGCTTGCGAAAATCATCCGTGGCGAAGCGGGCAGGATCGGCAATGTCGCGGGCAAAAACGCCGCGCCCCAAGGGCGAGAAGGCCACGAGCGTGATGCCAAGCCGGGCGCAAAGCTGGGTCAGGCCCAACTCCGGCTGGCGCGACCAGAGCGAATATTCATTCTGCACCGCGGTGACGGGGTGCACCGTATGAGCGCGCTCCACCGTTCCCGGCGCCACTTCCGAAAGCCCGTAACTCAGGATTTTCCCTTCTTCTTGAAGGCGTTGCATGGTGCCTGCAAGATCCTCGGCTGGCACCTCGGGCGCATGACGATGCGCGTAGAAGAGCTGGACATGATCGACGCCAAGGCGCTTGAGACTGCTTTCAAGCTCGGCCCGCAGATAGGCCGGATCGTTGTTCACTGTGCGCGGTGGACCGTTCACGATGCCGGCTTTGGTGGCGATCATCGGACGATGCGGGCGGCTGGCGAGCCAGCGACCGATCACCGTCTCGCAATGGCCATTGCCGTAAATATTGGCCACATCAAAGAAATTGATGCCCTGATCCCAAGCCGCATCCATCGTGCGGAAGCTGTCTTCTTCCGTGGCGACGCCGAAAATGCCGCCAAACGACAGGCAGCCCAGCCCGATGGAGGAAACGTCGGGCCCGTTGCGGCCAAGTTTGGTAAATTTCATTTGTTCACATAATGCAGGCCCTGAAACTTTGCGCGCAATGCGCGGGTCTTCGGGGCGATGGTTTCCGGTGCGTTGGACCGTAGCGCCTCGGCGATCAAAGTGGCAAGGGCGGGGGCGTCCGCAGGCGTCACACCGCGCCGCACCAGCTCGGGCGTTCCGATGCGCAAGCCATTGAGATCGCCCGCAACTTGCGCAATCGGCAGGCCAATGCCACAGGCAAGGAAGCCCGCCTTGCGCAGGGTTTTCGAGGCCGCTTGCCCGCCGCCAAAAGCGGCCGCTTCGATGGCGAATTGGTGGCTGCGACTGGCGCCTTTTTCGGCCGCATAGACGGGCAGGCCAAGGGCGGAGAGCTCTTTGGCAAGCGCTTGGGCCAGATCGACCATGGCTTGGGCATAGGCGCGGCCTTGGTCGCGCCAGTCGAGAAGGCTGAGGGCGAGGGCGGCGGATTTTGCAGCATCAAAATTGGCGGTCAGGCCGGGGAAGGCGATCGCGTCAAGGCGCTCTGCGATATCGGCCTCATTGGTGACGATAAGCCCGCCGGCGGGGCCGCCCAAAGATTTATAGGTGCTCATCGTCATCAGATGCGCGCCTTCAATCAATGGGTTAGCCCAAATGCCGCCAGCGATAATGCCGCATTGATGGGCGGCGTCGAAGAGGACTTTGGCACCGACTTCATCGGCGATCTTGCGGATCTCGGCGATGGGGTGGGGGAAGAGGTTTAGGCTGCCGCCGATGGTGATGATTTTGGGTCTGACGGCATGGGCCAAGTTCTGAAGGGCTGCAAGATCAATGGTATAGCCGTCGGCGTTGACGGGGGCGGCGTGGGTGGTGAGGCCGTAGAGACCGGCGCAGCCGTCGGCGTGATGGGTGACATGGCCGCCGATGGAACCGGGGGGCGCGATGATCGCATCGCCCGGCTTGGCTAAGGCCATGAATCCATAGAGATTTGCGAGGGCTCCGGAGGCTACGCGGATTTCGGCGTAGCGGGCTTGGAAGATTTCGGCGGCGAGGGCGGCGGCGAGAACCTCAATCTCTTCAATGGCTTCGAGGCCCATCTCATATTTGTCGCCGGGATAGCCCAAAGAGGGGCGCGAGCCGAGGCCACGGGCCAGTGCGGCCTCGGCTTTGGGGTTCATCACATTGGTGGCGGGGTTGAGATTGAAACACTCGCGATCGTGAATTTCTTCGTTGAGATCAATGAGTTCTTCGATGCGCGCTGCAATGTCAGCGGAGGGTTTTTGAACGGTTTGGGCAAGGTTCTGGACATGGGCCTCACAAGCCTGAGGAACCCAAGGGCGGGGGGAAAGATGCGTCATTTCGGGCCGTCTCCGCTGTCAGTTCAGCCCTTCCCGCAGCCGCTCTGGCCCCGGTGGGCCGGGTTTATAGGGGGAGTATGCGGGGGGATTTCGGCCTTGGGAAGGGGTATGGCCGAGGTATGGGTTACGTATGGCTTACGTATGGTTTTGGTGGGGCTGGTGGGGGAAGGGGCGGCGGGACAATATTGCTAGGGTCAGGACCCATTGATTATCCACTCGCGGCGTGATTCAGGCTCCGCGAGGAGACTGACAGA
>NZ_JAVDBT010000006.1 GCF_030848395.1 Pseudogemmobacter lacusdianii
GTGGCCAATCGTGCCGATGTTGACGTGCGGTTTGTTCCGTTCAAACTTTGCCTTTGCCATAGTGGCAACTCCTTAATTCATACGCCGCGACGCGCGCGGCAGCGGTGGGATGGGTGGGCGTCACCGCCCACCGCTCTATCAGGCGTACTTCTTCTGAATCTCTTGCGAGATATTCTCGGGCACAGCGTCGTAATGGTCGAATTCCATCGAGAACACAGCGCGACCCGAAGACATGGAGCGCAGGTTGTTGATGTAGCCGAACATATTTGCGAGCGGCACCATAGCGGCGATGACGTTCGCGTTGCCGCGGCTGTCTTGGCCGGTGACCATACCGCGACGCGAGGTCAAGTCGCCGATCACGTTACCGGTATACTCGTCCGGGGTCACAACTTCGACCTTCATGATCGGCTCGAGCAGTTTTGCGCCAGCCTTTCTCATGCCTTCGCGCATTGCTGCACGGGTCGCGATCTCAAAGGCGAGAACCGAGGAGTCGACGTCGTGGAAGGCGCCGTCGATCAGAGCCACTTTGAAGTCGATCACCGGGAAGCCAGCGAGCGGGCCCGAGTCCATAACGGACTTGATGCCTTTTTCAACGCCGGGGATGTATTCCTTCGGAACCGCACCACCGATGATCTTGCTCTCGAAGGAGTAACCTTCGCCAGGCTCGGTCGGCGAGATAACCAGTTTAACGCGCGCGAATTGGCCCGTACCACCGGTTTGCTTCTTGTGGGTGTAGTCGATCTCGTACTCGGAGCTGATCGTTTCACGATAAGCCACTTGCGGAGCGCCGATATTCGCCTCGACCTTGAACTCGCGACGCATACGGTCGACGAGGATGTCGAGGTGAAGTTCGCCCATGCCCTTCATGATGGTCTGACCGGACTCGAAGTTGGTCTCGACGCGGAAGGACGGGTCCTCGGCAGCCAAGCGCGCCAGGGCCATGCCCATCTTCTCTTGGTCAGCTTTGGTTTTCGGCTCGACGGCGATCTCGATCACCGGCTGCGGGAAGGTCATGGTTTCGAGAACCACCGGCTTCGCCACATCACAGAGCGTGTCACCGGTGGTGGTCTCTTTCAGACCGGCCAGCGCGATGATGTCGCCTGCAAAGGCTTCTTCGATCTCTTCACGCTGGATAGCGTGCATCACCATCATACGGCCCACGCGCTCTTTTTTGCCTTTGGTGGCATTGAGCATCGTGTCGCCTTTTTTCAGCACGCCCGAGTAGATGCGCGTGAAGGTCAGCGAGCCGACGAAGGGGTCGTTCATGATCTTGAAGGCCAGCGCCGAGAAGGGATCCTCGTCGCGAGCGCTCCGCTCGATGTTGCGGGTCTCGGTCTCATCGCCCGGGGCGAAGCCGACATAGGCCGGAACGTCGGTCGGAGCCGGCAGGTAATCCACAACAGCGTTGAGGACCATCTGCACGCCCTTGTTCTTGAAGGCCGAGCCAGCAAGAACCGGGAAGAAGGCCATCGACAAGGTGCCTTTACGGATCAGGCGACGCAGCTCGTCTTGCGACGGCTCATTGCCTTCCAGATAGGCTTCCATAGCTGCATCGTCTTGCTCAACGGCAAGCTCGATCATCTTGCCGCGCCATTCGTCGGCCAGATCTTGCAGCTCTTCACGGATCGGCTGACGCTCCCAGGAAGCGCCGACGTCGTCGCCCTTCCAGACCCACTCTTCCATCGTGACCAGGTCGATCGCGCCTTCAAGCTTGTCCTCGGCACCGATCGGCAGAGCGACCGGGCAGGGGATGCCGCCGGTGCGGTCTTTGATCATGCGCACGCAGTTGAAGAAGTCAGCGCCGATCTTGTCCATTTTGTTGACGAAGACGATCCGCGGAACTTTGTAGCGGTCCGCCTGACGCCAAACGGTCTCGGTCTGCGGTTCAACGCCGGCGTTGCCGTCGAGAAGGCAGATCGCACCATCGAGAACAGCCAGCGAACGCTCAACTTCAATGGTGAAGTCAACGTGGCCGGGGGTGTCGATGATGTTGAAGCGGTGCTTCTTCGAGGGGTCTGCGGTGTAGTTGGTGTCTACATGGCGCTCCCAAGTGGTCGAAGTCGCTGCGGACGAGATGGTGATCCCGCGCTCAGCTTCTTGTTCCATGAAGTCCATGGTGGACGCACCGTCGTGCGTCTCACCCATTTTGTGGTTCTTGCCGGTGTAGAACAAGATGCGCTCAGTCGTCGTGGTTTTACCCGCGTCGATGTGCGCCATAATGCCGAAGTTGCGGTACAGGTTAAGCGGAAACTCGCGTGCCATTTGGCCCCCTTACCAGCGGTAGTGGCTGAACGCTTTGTTCGCGTCGGCCATTTTGTGGGTGTCTTCGCGCTTCTTGACCGCGGTGCCGCGGTTGTTGACAGCGTCGGAGAGTTCGGCAGCCAGACGCTCTTCCATGGTGTTCTCGTTGCGCTTGCGCGCAGCGGTGATCAACCAACGGATCGCAAGCGCTTCGCGGCGCTCGGTGCGGACTTCAACCGGTACTTGGTAGGTTGCACCACCGACGCGGCGCGAACGCACTTCGACGGAGGGCTTCACGTTGTCGAGGGCTTCATGGAAAGCCTCGATCGGAGCGCGCTTCAGCTTGCTCTCAACGCGGGTCAGAGCGCCATAAACGATGCCTTCAGCGATGGACTTTTTGCCATCGAGCATGAGGTTGTTCATGAATTTGGTCAGAACGCGGTCGCCATACTTGGCGTCCGGGAGAATTTCGCGCTTCTCTGCGGCGTGACGACGGGACATGTCTCTCTACCTCTCCAGGATCACTTCGGACGCTTAGCGCCGTATTTCGAACGACGCTGACGACGGTCTTTGACGCCTTGGGTATCCAGCACACCGCGGAGGATGTGGTAACGGACACCCGGCAAGTCTTTGACGCGGCCACCGCGGATCAGAACAACCGAGTGCTCTTGCAGGTTGTGCTTTTCGCCGGGGATGTAGGAGATCACTTCGAAGCCGTTGGTCAGGCGAACCTTCGCAACTTTACGCATAGCCGAGTTCGGCTTCTTCGGAGTGGTGGTGTAAACGCGGGTGCAAACCCCACGTTTTTGCGGGCAGGATTCCAAGTGTTGCGACTTGGATTTCCGCACGTTCGCTTCCCGGGGTTTCCGGATCAGCTGCTGAATCGTTGGCATTAACGTTCCTCGTTTCGATACTCGTCCCGCTGCCTATCGGGACGCTGCTTCTCGACGTGCAATGCGCGAATCGCAAAACACGCAACCACGCCTCATCCCCTTGGCAGGAAATGACGCGGGTTTATTCAGAGGATCGGGGCGGAAAACCCGGATCGTGACCACTTCAAGCGCTCTGACCCTAAAAAGAGAGAGAATCCTCCCGTCATAAGGTAGGCGGGCTATAGGGGGAGTCGGCCATGATGTCAACGGCGCGGGCCGGAGCCGGCGCTTGACCAGCGGGGGATGGCGGAGGGTCTCAAAGACCCGTCCCCAACCCATCGAAGCTGCGGTCACACCCTTTTGGACGCCATCGCCGCCGCGCGCAAGCGCCGCTCGCGCAGCAAGGTGAAAAGCCCCGCTGCAACGACGATTGTAGCGCCAATCAGGGTCCAGCCATCCGGCAAGCTGCCAAAGATCAAATAGCCAAGCACGATCGCCCAAAGCAGCGCCGTATAGCGGAAGGGCGAGACGATCCCGATGTCGCCATGCCGCATTGCGGTGACCGAGCAGATCGTGCCCACAATCAAGAAGGCACTGGCACCAAGGACATGCGCCATTCCAGAGCCGGTGACCGGCACCCAGCCCTGCCCCAAAGTGACCACGCCGCCCATCACCGTCACCGCGACCGCCGCCGCCAGCGCCACCAAGGATGACGACACCTCGGCCGAGATCCTCCGCGCCGCAAGGTCCCGGACCACCACGCTGGCAACCGAGGCGAGGCCGAAAAGGGCATAGCGATCAAAGTTATCTGTGCCGGGCCGGATAATGATCAACACCCCGACCAAACCCACCAAGATCGCCAGCATACGCCGCCAGCCGATCCTGTCACCGAAGACCACGGCCGCCCCCAGTGTCACCGCCAAAGGCAGCACCTGCATGATCGCCGAGAGATTGGCCAAGGGCATATGCATCAGGGCCGTGAGGAAGAAGTACGTCGCAAAGACCTCGGCCAACGAGCGTAGGCCAGTCAGGACGGTATCTTTTCGCGATAGGCTTTGGCGAAAGGCGCCGTTGGCCCGGGCAATCACGATCAAGCCAAGGATCGCAAATCCGCCTCGCAAAGCAATGGCCTGGAAGAGCGGCATTGCACTGGTGACCGACTTCATCAAGGTGTCGTTGATGGTAAAGGCGGCCATCGACAGGCTCATCGCCAGAATGCCACGCAGATTTTCTGAGAGCGCCACGCCGTCTTCCTTCTTTCGCCACAGGCTATCAGGGCAAATGCAGCGGGGGAAGCCGCATCAACTTAGGCAAACCCTAATCCGCAACTAGAGAGATGTTGGTTTTGCCTATCCAGCGCCCGCCTTAATCCTTTTGCAGCCAAAAGGAGCGCGTTATGAGCTTTGAGACCACCCATACGCTGGTGATCGGCGGCGGTCAGGCCGGGATCGCGATGAGCGAACACCTTTCAGATCAAGGCATTGCGCATATCGTGCTGGAGCGCGACCGGCTGGCCGAGAAATGGCGCACCGGGCGGTGGGACAGTCTGGTGGCCAATGGTCCGGCTTGGCATGACCGGTTCCCGAACCAGACCTTTGAGGGGGTGGACCCTTTTGCTTTCGCCCCTAAGGACCGAATTGTCCAATATTTTGAGGACTATGCGCGGCGAATCAAGATGCCCGTGCGCTGCGGAGTGACGGTGGAAAAGGTCACTTTGCTGGCGGATGGGCAGTTCCGGGCGGAAACCTCGGCTGGGGTGATCGAGGCCCAGAATTTGGTCTGCGCGACGGGGCCGTTTCAGAAGCCGATCATCCCGGCGTTGGTGCCAAATACTGCGGGAATTTATCAAATCCATTCGGCGGATTACAAGAACCCGGCGCAGTTGCCAGAGGGGGCTGTGCTCGTGGTGGGGGCGGGCTCTTCCGGGGTTCAGATCGCGGATGAGCTTTTGCGGTCGGGCCGCAAGGTCTTCCTTGCCGTGGGGCCCCATGACCGCCCGCCAATCCGCTACCGAGGACGCGATTTTGTCTGGTGGCTCAGTGTCTTAGGCAAGTGGGACATGCCGGTGAAAGAGCCGGGCACCGAGCATGTGACCATCGCGGTCTCAGGCGCGCGGGGGGGGCGGACGGTGGACTTCCGGGAATTGGCTGCAAGGGGCATGGGGTTGGTCGGCCGCGCCAATGGGTTTTCCGATGGAAAGATCAAATTTGCCAATGACTTGACGAAGAATGTTCGGGATGGGGATGCCAATTACCTCTCTGTGCTGGATCAGGCAGACGCCTATCTGGCGGCCAATGGCATCGAGCTGCCAGAGGACCCGCAAGCGCGGGTGATCCCGCCGCTGCCGGAGGCGATCTTGCACCCGCCGGTGGAGCTCGATCTGGCACAGGAAGGCATCCGCTCGATCATCTGGGCGACGGGATATGGGTTGGATTACAACTGGTTAGACTTGCCCGCCTTCGACGAAAAAGGCCGACCCGAGCATGACAAGGGCGTCGGCAATGTGCCGGGGCTCTACTTCGTGGGCCTCAGCTGGCTCAGTTGCCGCGCCTCGGCCTTTATCTGGGGCGCATGGCGCGACGCGCAAAGACTGGCCGGAGAGATCGCCAAGCGGGGATAATTGTCCGTAAACAACGTCTGCTTTACGTATGGAAAACGTATGGCTGACGTATGTTTAACGTGAGACATATGGCCAAGGTTGTCACCGCCGCCCGTGCCTGCAATTTGCCGCATCTGGGAGGATGGTCTTCAGCCTGCCCAGATCCGGGTGAACTTGCACAGAGGGCTTGATGGCGCGTTTTTCGATCTCTGATATTGTAGAACTCTTGCCGGATGGTCGTTGGATTGTGCCGCCGAGCGAGCCTCTCCTCTTCACCGGTGTTTCGACCTATCTGCCGTCATGGCGTCCCGACGACATCACCTTTCTGCGCCGAGACCGCGAGACCTTCGGTATATCGGCCCGCGCCCTACGCGAGAGCGGCACGGTGCCGAGGCTGCTCATCACCTCGGGGCCAGAATTGGGTCTGCCGGAGACGGCGGTGCTGCAGGTGCCAGACCGGCAACGCGCACTGATGAAGTTGGCCCGGGCGGCGCGTGCGCGGCTTCCGGCGCCGCTGATCGGTGTCACGGGCAGCGCGGGCAAGACCTCGACCACGGCTTTGATCGCCCATGCCTTGGGCCAGCTCGGCCCGGTCTATGCCAGCCGCGTCGGCGCCAATACCGCGCGCGGGGTGGCGTGGAATCTCGCCTCGGCCCGCGAGGAGGACCGGCATATTGTGTTGGAGATGGCGATTGCTGGAATGCGCGACAGCACGGCAGCGGCCCGCCCCGATGTTGCGGTTTTCACCAATATTCACGCCGCCCATCTGGTCCATCACGGCGATCTGCGCACGATTGCGGCGCGCAAATCGCGGATGTTCGAAGGGATGCGGCCCGGCGGTAAAGTCATTCTCAACAGCTCGATGAGCGAGCGCGATTATGTGGCCGAGCTGGCGCACGCCAAAGGGCTGGAGGTGATCTTTTACGGCCGCCGCCCGGAGGATCATGTCCGCCCGACGGGTTATGATCCAGAGCGCGATCTGGTGCGGATCGCGATTGGCGAGGCGTTGATCGATCTGCCCAAGTGCAATCGGCATGGCGTGCATATGCTGCATAATTTTCTGGCCGCTTGCGGGGTGCATCTGGCGCTTGGGTTGTCGCTGGACCATCTGGCGGCGGCTTTCGCGAGCTTTGCCCCCCTGCCCGGCCGTGGCGCGCGCTATGCCGTGCCGCATCCAGGCGGGTTATTTACGCTTTTGGACCATTCCTACAACGCCAACCCCGCGTCGATGCGGGTGGCTTTGGCCGAGCTTTTGGCGGTACCGGTCGAGGGGCGTCGGATCGCGGTGCTGGGCGAGATGGCCGAGTTGGGTGAGACAGCAGCGGCCGAGCACCATCGCTTGATGCAAGACATTGCCAAGGTTGGTCTGGACCGGATCTATACGATTGGGGCGGCCTATCAGAGGCAAGGATCTGTGCCGGGCCATCAAGAGCTACGCGGCCCCGAAGATTTGGCGCAGATCTTCGAGAACGAAATCGCGGCGGGCGATGTGGTGATGGTCAAAGGCTCGAACAGCACTGGGCTGAATGCTTGGGTGTCGAAATACATCAAAGATCGGTCAGCTTCGTTGAACTGACGCCGCGCAGAATGTGGCAGGCAAAAGAAAACCCCCGCCGGTTTGCACCGGCGGGGGTTTTCTTATTCAGCTGACCGAGGGGTCAGGCTGGCCCCGGGACGAAGCCCGAGGCCAATTCCTCATTCCCGGCTTTCCAGCGGATCGGTCACGATCGAGGCATTGTCGAAAATGCTTTCGGCAGTCTCGGTCGGGGCTGCCAGAGCGACGGCCTGATCGGCTTCGCTGCGGCGGGCTTCGATCACCGTGTTGTCACGCTCGGAGGCGATCCCTTTGACCCGACGGGTTGCCCCGCCGGTGCCTGCCGGGATCAGACGGCCCACGATGACGTTCTCTTTGAGACCCACCAGCTTGTCGCGCTTGCCTTGAACCGAAGCCTCGGTCAGCACGCGGGTGGTCTCTTGGAAGGACGCCGCCGAGATGAACGAGCGGGTTTGCAAGGAGGCTTTGGTCAGACCCAAGAGCACCGGCTCGGCTTTCGCCTCACGCAGGCCACGGTTCCGAGCTTTGGCGTTCTCTTCGTCCAGCTCTTGTTTCTCGACCTGCTCACCTTTCAGCAGCGTGGTCTCGCCCGAGTCGATGATCTCGAACTTTTGCAGCATCTGGCGCACGATGACTTCGATGTGCTTGTCGTTGATCTTCACGCCTTGCAGACGGTAAACGTCTTGCACTTCGTCGATCATATAGTTGGCAAGCGCCTCGATCCCCATGATCCGCAGGATGTCATGCGGAGCCGGGTTGCCGTCCATGATGTAATCGCCCTTCTGGACGAAATCACCTTCTTGCACCGGAATATGCTTCCCTTTCGGGATCATATATTCCTGAGCCTGCAGCGTCTCATCCACCGGTTCCACGGTGATGCGGCGCTTGTTCTTATAGTCCTTGCCGAAGCGGACGTAGCCATCGGCTTCCGCGATGATCGCGTGATCCTTCGGACGACGGGCTTCGAACAATTCCGCCACGCGGGGAAGACCCCCGGTGATGTCCTTGGTCTTGGCGCCTTCGCGCGGGATACGGGCCACCACGTCGCCCGGACGCAGTTCTTGTTGGTCTTCGACCGACAGAATGGCGTCCACCGACATCGGGTAGGAGATCGGGTTGCCAGCGTCGTTGCGCACGGGATCGCCGGTGGTCGGATCCATCAGGATGATCTCGGGCTTGAGATCATTGCCTTTCGGAGCCGAACGCCAGTCGTTGACGATCTTCTGCGTCATGCCGGTGGCTTCGTCGGTATCCTCGCGGACCGAGATGCCCGAGATGAGGTCCTTGAACCGTGCCACACCGCCTTTTTCGGCGATGATCGGCAAGGTGAAGGGGTCCCATTCGAAGAGCTTGACGCCGCGCTTGACCTCTTGGCCGTCCTTGACGTGCAGTTTCGCACCATAAGACAGCTTGTGGACAGCACGTTCGCCGCCGGCATCGTCGACGATCGCGATCGACATGTTACGGCCCATCACGATCAGCTCGCCCGCGACGTTCGTCAGAACGGTCGGGTTGCGGAACTCGATCTTACCCTCTTGGCTTGCTTCCAAGAAGGACTGCTGGCCACCCTGTGCCACGCCGCCGATGTGGAAGGTCCGCATCGTCAGCTGGGTACCGGGCTCACCGATCGACTGTGCGGCGATGATGCCGACAGCTTCGCCGATGTTGACCTGAGTACCGCGGGCAAGGTCACGACCATAGCACTGGACGCAAACGCCGCCTTCGGCCTCACAGGTCAGCGGGCTGCGGATGCGCAGCGTCGCGATGCCCGAGGTGTTGATGATGTCGGCGCGACGCTCATCGATCATCTCGCCTTTGGCGACGAGAACTTCGTCGCTGCCCGGCAGGATGATGTCATCTGCAGCCACACGGCCCAGCACGCGCTCGCCCAAGGGCGAGATCACTTCACCGTCGTTGACAGCCGCCATCGCGGTGATCGCGCTGTCGGTGCCGCAGTCATGGATGCGCACGATGCAGTCTTGTGCCACGTCCACCAGACGACGGGTCAGGTAACCCGAGTTCGCGGTCTTCAACGCGGTATCCGACAGACCCTTACGGGCACCGTGGGTCGAGTTGAAGTACTCAAGAACGGTCAGACCTTCTTTAAAGTTCGAGATGATCGGCGTCTCGATGATCTCGCCCGAAGGCTTCGACATCAGGCCGCGCATCCCGCCCAGCTGTTTCATCTGGGTGACCGAACCACGCGCCCCGGAGTGCGCCATCATATAGACCGAGTTCGGCTCTTTCTCAGCGCCGTTCTCTTCGTATTTGGTCGCCGAGATGGTCGACATCATCGACTCGGTGACCTTGTCGTTGCACTTGGACCAAGCATCGACGACTTTGTTGTACTTCTCGCCCTGAGTGATCAGACCGTCGAGATACTGCTGTTCAAAGTCGGCAACCAAGGCTTTCGTCGTGTTGACGATGTCCCATTTGTTGTCGGCGATGACCATGTCGTCTTTGCCGAAGGAGATCCCGGCTTTGAAGGCTTCGCGGAAGCCAAGGCCCATGATCTGGTCACAGAAGATCACCGACTCTTTCTGACCGCAGTAGCGATAGACGGTGTCGATGACGGTCTGCACGTCTTTCTTACGCAGAAGACGGTTCACCAGCTCGAAGGGAGCTTTGGCGTTTTGCGGCAAGAGGTTGCCCAGACGCAGACGGCCGGGGGTGGTCTCGAACCGCTTCCAGACGAGGTTGCCCTCTTCGTCAACTTGCTGCAGGCGCGCCGTGATTTTGGCGTGCAGATGCAGCTCACCCGCGGTCAGCGCATGTTCGACTTCGTCGATATTGGTGAAGGACATGCCCTCACCTTTCATGCCTTTGCGCTCCATGGTCACGTAGTAGAGACCAAGCACCATATCCTGCGACGGAACGATGATAGGCGCGCCGTTGGCGGGCGACAGAACGTTGTTCGTCGACATCATCAGAACGCGCGCTTCCAGCTGGGCCTCAAGGCTCAGCGGAACGTGCACGGCCATTTGGTCGCCGTCGAAGTCAGCGTTAAAGGCCGAGCAAACCAGCGGGTGCAGCTGGATGGCTTTGCCTTCGATCAGCATCGGCTCAAACGCTTGGATGCCCAGACGGTGCAACGTCGGCGCGCGGTTCAGAAGAACCGGGTGCTCGCGGATGACCTCATCCAGGATGTCCCAAACCTCGGGACGCTCTTTTTCAACCAGCTTCTTCGCCTGCTTCACGGTCGAGGAAAGGCCTTTGGCTTCCAGACGCGAGTAGATGAAGGGCTTGAAGAGCTCCAAAGCCATCTTCTTCGGCAGACCGCATTGGTGCAGCTTCAACTCAGGCCCGGTCACGATGACCGAACGACCCGAGAAGTCGACGCGTTTACCCAAAAGGTTCTGACGGAAGCGACCTTGCTTACCCTTCAGCATGTCCGACAGCGACTTCAGCGGGCGCTTGTTGGTGCCCGTGATGACGCGGCCGCGACGGCCGTTGTCGAAGAGTGCATCAACCGCTTCTTGCAGCATCCGCTTTTCGTTGCGCACGATGATATCGGGCGCACGCAGCTCGATCAGGCGCTTCAGGCGGTTGTTGCGGTTGATCACACGACGATAGAGGTCGTTGAGGTCCGAGGTCGCGAAACGGCCACCATCCAGCGGCACCAGCGGACGCAGTTCCGGCGGGATCACCGGAAGAACGGTCAAGACCATCCACTCGGGACGGTTGCCCGACTCGAGGAAGGACTCAACGATCTTCAGACGCTTGATGATCTTCTTCGGCTTCAGCTCGCCCGTGGCTTCTTTCAGCTCTTCGCGCAACTGATCAGCGGTCGACTCGAGGTCGATCGCGGCCAGCATTTCGCGGATGGCTTCAGCACCGATATTGGCGGTGAAAGCGTCGGCGCCATATTGGTCTTGGGCGTCGAGGAATTCCTCTTCGCTCATCAGCTGACCATAGGTCAGGTCGGTCAGACCCGGCTCAATGACGACGTAGTTTTCGAAGTAGAGGATGCGTTCCAGATCCCGCAGGGTCATGTCCAGCATCAGGCCGATCCGGGACGGGAGCGACTTCAAGAACCAGATGTGGGCGACCGGAGCGGCCAGCTCGATATGGCCCATCCGCTCGCGGCGCACCTTTTGCAAGGTGACTTCCACGCCGCATTTCTCGCAGACAACGCCGCGATATTTCATGCGTTTGTATTTGCCGCAGAGGCATTCATAGTCCTTGATCGGCCCGAAGATACGGGCGCAGAACAGGCCATCACGCTCGGGCTTGAAGGTCCGGTAGTTGATGGTTTCCGGCTTTTTGATCTCACCAAAGGACCAAGACAGGATCCGCTCGGGCGATGCGAGCGAGATCTTGATCTCGTCAAAGGTTTTGACCGGAGCAACCGGGCTGAAAGGGTTGTTCGTCAGTTCCTGGTTCATTTGGGCTTCCTAATCAGGAGGTTGCGGTCAGAGGGGTGCGCCGGTTTCTTTGAAGAAACCGGCACGGAATTTTGGAAAATTCCGTTCACTCCTCCTCCGCATCCAGGAGTTCCATGTTCAGGCCGAGGCCGCGGACTTCTTTCACGAGAACGTTGAAGCTCTCAGGCACACCGGCCTCGAAGTTGTCCTCGCCCTTGACGATCGATTCATAGACCTTGGTCCGGCCAGCAACGTCATCCGACTTCACGGTGAGCATCTCTTGCAGGGTATAGGCGGCGCCGTAAGCTTCGAGAGCCCAGACCTCCATCTCCCCAAGACGCTGACCACCGAACTGCGCCTTACCGCCCAACGGCTGTTGGGTGACAAGCGAGTACGGGCCGGTCGAACGGGCGTGCAGTTTGTCGTCAACAAGGTGGTGCAGCTTGAGCATGTATTTCACGCCCACGGTGACCTTACGCTGGAACTTCTCGCCGGTGCGGCCGTCGAAGACATCCGATTGACCGGATTCATCGAAGCCCGCGCGACGCAAAGCATCATTGACGTCAGCCTCTTTCGCCCCGTCGAAGACCGGGGTTGCGATCGGCACACCACGGGTGACGGTCTTGGCCATCTCGATGAATTCTTCCTCGTCGCGACCCGAGAGGGCCTCTTCGTAGGTTTCATCACCGTAAGCCAGACGCATCGCCTCACGCACCGGGGTCAGGTCGCCCGAGCGGCGGTAGTCGCGCAGAGCCTCGTCGATTTTCAGACCCAGACCGCGTGCGGCCCAACCCATGTGGGTTTCAAGGATCTGACCGACGTTCATCCGCGACGGCACGCCCAGCGGGTTCAGAACCATATCGACCGGGGTACCGTCGGCGAGGAAAGGCATATCCTCGACCGGCACCACTTTCGAGATGACGCCTTTGTTGCCGTGACGGCCGGCCATCTTATCGCCCGGCTGCAGCTTGCGCTTCACCGCGACGAAGACTTTGACCATCTTCATCACACCCGGAGGCAGATCGTCGCCGCGGCGGACTTTTTCGACCTTGTCGTCGAACCGCAGGTCCAGAGCGCGCTTTTGCACTTCGTATTGGTCGTGCAGAGCTTCGACTTCTTTGGCTTGGGCTTCTTCAGCGACGGCCAGCTGCCACCATTGGCCACGGCTCAGCGTGCCCAGCAGTTCTTCGTCGATCTTCGAGCCAGCCTTGATGCCTTTGGGACCCTTCACGGCTTCGCGGCCGAGGATCAGGGACTTCAGACGCGCGTAGATGTTGCGGTCAAGGATCGCCTGTTCGTCGTCGCGGTCGCGGGCGAGACGTTCGACTTCTTCACGCTCGATCTGCAGCGCACGTTCGTCTTTGTCGACGCCGTGACGGTTGAAGACCCGCACTTCCACCACGGTGCCATAGGCGCCGGGCGGCAGACGGAGCGAGGTGTCGCGGACGTCGGAAGCTTTCTCACCGAAGATGGCGCGGAGGAGTTTCTCTTCCGGCGTCATCGGGCTTTCGCCCTTCGGCGTGATCTTACCGACGAGGATGTCACCCGGCTGAACTTCAGCGCCGATGTAGACGATGCCCGCTTCGTCGAGGTTGCGCAGGGCTTCCTCACCGACGTTGGGGATGTCGCGGGTGATCTCTTCCGGCCCAAGCTTGGTGTCACGGGCAGCGACTTCATATTCCTCGATGTGGATCGAGGTGAAGACGTCATCCTTGAGGATACGCTCGGAGATCAGGATCGAGTCTTCGTAGTTATACCCGTTCCACGGCATGAAGCCGACGATGATGTTCCGGCCAAGCGCCAGTTCACCCATATCGGTGCAGGGGCCGTCGGCGATCACTTCGTTGCGGGTCACGCGGTCGCCCACTTTCACCAGCGGACGCTGGTTGATGCAGGACGATTGGTTCGAACGCTTGAACTTGCGCAGACGGTAGATGTCGACGCCCGGCTCACCCGGCTCCAGCAGTTCGGTAGCGCGCACAACGATACGGGTTGCGTCGACTTGGTCGATGATACCCGAACGACGTGCCATGATCGCAGCGCCGGAGTCACGCGCCACAACGGCCTCGATCCCGGTGCCGACGAAAGGTGCGTCCGATTGCAAGAGCGGCACGGCCTGACGTTGCATGTTCGAGCCCATGAGAGCGCGGTTGGCGTCGTCATTCTCAAGGAAGGGAATGAGCGAGGCCGCAACGGAGACCAGCTGCTTGGGCGACACGTCGATCAGGTCGACGGCTTCCGGCGGGTTCAGCATGAACTCGCCCGCTTTCCGGCTGGAGATCAGGTCGTCGGTGAAACGGCCTTCTTCGCTTTGGGCAGCGTTTGCCTGAGCGACAGTGTGGCGCATCTCTTCGGTCGCCGACATGTAGATCACCTCATCGGTGACTTTGCCGTCGATGACCTTGCGGTACGGGGTTTCGATGAAGCCGTATTTGTTCACGCGGGCAAAGGTGGCCAGCGAGTTGATCAGACCAATGTTCTGACCTTCCGGCGTTTCAATCGGGCACATCCGGCCATAGTGAGTCGGGTGAACGTCGCGAACCTCGAAGCCTGCACGCTCACGGGTCAGACCGCCCGGCCCGAGAGCCGAGAGACGACGCTTGTGGGTGACTTCCGACAGCGGGTTGGTTTGGTCCATGAACTGCGACAGCTGCGAGGAGCCGAAGAATTCACGCACCGCAGCCGCGGCCGGTTTGGCGTTGATCAGGTCTTGCGGCATGATCGTGTCGATCTCGACCGAGGACATACGTTCCTTGATCGCGCGCTCCATGCGCAACAGGCCGACGCGATACTGATTTTCCATCAGCTCGCCAACCGAGCGCACCCGGCGGTTGCCGAGGTGGTCGATGTCGTCGATCTCGCCTTTACCGTCACGCAGTTCCACCAGTGCTTTGATGCAAGCGGTGATGTCGCTGCGGTCCAGCGTGCGCTGGGTGTCGGGCTTATCAAGGTCAAGGCGCATGTTCATCTTGACCCGGCCAACGGCCGAGAGGTCATAGCGCTCTTTATCGAAGAACAGCGTGTCGAAGAGCGCCGAAGCGGCTTCAACGGTCGGCGGCTCACCCGGACGCATGACGCGATAGATGTCCATGAGCGCGGTGTCGCGACCCATGTTCTTATCGACCGCCATCGTGTTGCGGATGTAGGGGCCAACGGTGACGTTGTCGATGTCGAGAACCGGGATCTCGGTGATGCCTTGGTCCAGAAGGACTTTGAGCGAGCCACCTTTGACATCGCCGTCGCGGTCGTATTCCAGCGTCAGCTCGTCACCGGCTTCTGCCCAGATCTCACCGGTTTCTTCGTTGATGATGTCCTTGGCGACATAGCGGCCGAGGATTTGGTCATAGGGAACCAAAAGCTCGGTGACTTGGCCTTCGTCGATCCAGTTTTTCACCATCCGCGGCGTGGCTTTGTCGCCAGCCTTCAAGATGATTTCGCCGGTGGCAGCATCGACCAGATCGAAGGTCGGACGGGTGCCGCGCACACGCTCGGGGAAGAACTTGGAGACCCAGCCTTTGTTCTTCACATGGGTGTAGTTCACCGTGTCGTAATAGGTCGACATGATGGTCTCTTGATCCATGCCCAAGGCATAGAGCAGCGTCGTCACCGGCAGTTTGCGGCGACGGTCGATACGGGCGAAGACCACATCTTTGGCGTCAAACTCGAAATCGAGCCAGGAGCCACGGTAGGGAATGATCCGGCATGCAAAGAGCAGCTTGCCCGAAGAATGGGTCTTGCCCTTGTCATGGTCGAAGAAGACGCCGGGGCTGCGGTGCATCTGGGAGACGATGACCCGCTCGGTGCCGTTGACGATGAAGGTGCCATTCGGCGTCATCAAGGGCATGTCGCCCATGTAGACGTCTTGTTCTTTGATGTCTTTGACCGAGCGCGCGCCGGTGGTCTCATCAACATCAAAGACGATCAGACGCAGCGTCACCTTCAAAGGTGCCGCATAGGTCAGATCGCGCTGCATGCATTCATCAACGTCGTACTTGGGCTTTTCCAGTTCGTAACGCACGAACTCGAGCACCGAAGTCTCGTTGAAATCTTTGATCGGGAAGACCGATTGGAAGGTGCCTTGGATCCCCTCGTCGTCGAGCGGTTTGTCGGCATCGCCCGACCGCAAGAACAGATCGTAGGAAGATTTCTGAACCTCGATGAGGTTCGGCATCTCGAGGACTTCGCGGATCTTGCCGAAATAGCGGCGGATACGTTTCTGGCCAACGTAAGCTTGCGCCATGTTGTTCGTAACCTTTCATTTTCCCGCGGCGGGCTTCCGTCGGGCCACGGAAGCGCGCCACTTGGGCGGAGAGGGGATTTGGTTCAATACCTGCCACCTGTCCCGTCAGGCAGCTCCCGAACCGATCATCACACCTGGAAAGTCGCTTTCATCTGAAAGCCCCTATCAAGACGCGATTAAGCTGGAGAGGGATGACCCCTCTCCAGCCAGAAATCAACGCTGCGGAAAAACCCGCAACGGCAATTACTTCAGCTCAACCTTGGCACCAGCCGCTTCGAGCTTTTTCTTCATTTCTTCAGCGTCAGCTTTCGAAACGCCTTCTTTCACCTTGCCGCCAGCTTCGACGAGGTTTTTGGCTTCAACGAGGCCCAGGCCGGTGATGCCGCGGACTTCTTTGATGACGTTGATTTTGTTCGCGCCAGCGTCGGTCAGGACGACGTCGAACTCGGTTTTCTCTTCAGCGGCTTCAGCAGCAGCTGCCGGGCCTGCAGCCATCATGACGGCGCCACCGGCTGCCGGCTCGATGCCATAGGTGTCTTTCAGGATGGTCTTCAGCTCTTGCGCTTGCAGGAGGGTCAGGCCAACGATTTCTTCGGCGAGTTTGTTCAGATCAGCCATTTTATGCTTTCCGTTCTTTTAGATGGGGTTCCAACGACACGGGGGCAAGCCCCGCGCGAGACGCGAAGATTAGGCCGCAGCCTTTTCTTCGATGGTCGACAGGATGCTTGCGATGTTCGAAGCAGGCGCGCCAATGGCACCAGCGATGTTCGAGGCGGGCGCACCGATGCACGAAACGATCTGAGCGAGAAGCTCTTCACGCGACGGCATAGCGGCCACGGCTTTAACACCGGCCAGGTCCAGAACCGTTTCGCCCATGGCACCGCCAAGGATCACGAACTTGTCGTTCCCTTTGGCATATGCCTCGCAGACCCGGGCAGCTGCCACGGGATCTTCGGTGTAGGACATCACGGTCATGCCCGTCAGGAGATCAGCCATCTTAGCGGCCGATTTGCCTTCCAGAGCAATCTTGGCGAGCGTGTTCTTGGCAACGCGAACGGACCCACCCACTTCGCGAAGCTTCGCGCGCAGGTCCTGCATCTGTGCAACCGTCATTCCCTCGTAGCGGGCAACCACTACGACGCCAGAGCTTGCGAAGATTTGGCCGAGTTCCTCGACCAATTGTTCTTTCTGGGCTCTATCCACAGTTTCACTCCAAGTTTGGGGTTTCCCCCGGCTCACTTCTGCCCCTGCGAGAGCAAGGGCGTTTCGGTCCGTTAGGGTCGAAAGCCAAGATCGCCCGAAAGCGAAATTCGTCTCGTTCCCCATCTCAGGCAGGAAATTAAGACACTTGCGCGTCACCCACCGTCTCGGACAGGACGAAGGTTTGTGGCCTCCGTCACTCCCGCCCCCCGAATGGGGATTGGGAATAGCGGGCGGGACAGGCTTAAGCGCCCATCCCGCCGGTGTTCATTAGGCCGAAGCCGTCGATGCGAGGTCGAGCGAAACGCCCGGGCCCATCGTCGAGGAGATCGACACTTTCTTGACGTAAGCGCCTTTGGCACCCGACGGCTTAGCTTTGGTCACGGCGTCCACGAAGGCGCGCACGTTCTCAGCCAGCTTGTCAGCATCGAAGGAGACTTTGCCGATACCAGCGTGGATAACGCCGGCTTTTTCGACTTTGAACTGCACTTCGCCGCCTTTGGCCGCTTCGACAGCGCCTTTGACGTCCATGGTCACGGTACCGACTTTGGGGTTCGGCATCAGGTTGCGCGGGCCGAGGATCTTACCCAGACGGCCGACGAGCGGCATCAGGTCCGGGGTGGCGATGCAGCGATCGAAGTCGATCTTGCCCGACTGGATGGTCTCCAGCAGGTCTTCTGCACCGACGATATCCGCGCCAGCAGCCTTGGCTTCATCAGCCTTCGGACCACGAGCGAACACAGCGACGCGCACGGTTTTACCGGTGCCGTTCGGCAGCAGGCAAACGCCGCGAACCATTTGGTCAGCGTGACGCGGGTCAACGCCAAGGTTCATCGCGATTTCAAGGGTTTCGTCGAATTTTGCCGAAGCAGCCGACTTCACCAGATTGACAGCTTCTTCAACCGAGAGGTTGGCCTTGCCGACAAAAGCTTCTTGCGCCTTTGCGACGCGTTTTGCGATCTTTGCCATGGTGCTCAGCCCTTCACTTCGATGCCGCAGGATTTAGCAGCACCAAGAATGGTGTTCATCGCCGCTTCGATCGTGTTGGCGTTGAGATCCTTCATCTTGGTCTCGGCGATCTTGCGGACTTGTGCCACGGTGATCGTGCCAGCAACTTCGCGGCCCGGCTTGACCGAACCTTTGGCGCGGTTGCGCTTGCCTTGCGGCTTCAGACCAGCGGCCTCTTTCACCAGGTACGATGCCGGCGGAGTTTTCAACTCCATCGTGAACGACTTGTCGACGTAGTAGGTGATCAGCGTCGGAGTCGGCGTACCGGGCGGAAGCTCTGCGGTGCGCGCGTTGAACTCTTTCACGAAAGCCATGATGTTCAGGCCGCGTTGACCCAGTGCAGGGCCGACCGGCGGGGACGGGTTGGCTTGACCCGCTTTAATTTGCAGCTTGAGGCTGCCAGCTACTTTCTTGGCCATCTGGGCCGCTCCTTCTCACTGCGCCGATCCGTGATTGGATCAGGGGCGCGGTTTAGTGGTCGGGTCCACCAGCCCTAGGGCCAGCTCGCCTCCCACGGCATCACCTTAGAGTTCTTTCGAAACCTGGGTGAATTCCAACTCGACCGGGGTGGCCCGGCCAAAGATCGAGACCGAGACTTTGAGACGGCTGTGCTGCTCATCCACTTCCTCGACCATACCATCGAAGCCCTCGAAGGGGCCGTCGGTGACTTTGACTTTCTCGCCGATCTCGAAGCGGATCAGGTTGCGCGGCTGCGCCTCACCCTCCTCGACGCGGTTCAAGATCGCATTCACTTCAGCGTCGCGCATCGGCATCGGCTTGCCCTGCGGACCAAGGAAACCGGTGACGCGGTTGATCGAGGAGATCAGATGATAGCCACGGCTGGTCATTTCCATGTGAACGAGCACATAGCCCGGCATGAAGCGACGCTCAGAGGTGACTTTCTTACCGCGACGAACCTCGATCACCTCTTCGGTGGGCACGAGCACTTCGTCGATTTCATCCTGCAGACTGGCGTCTTCCACGGCAGTCTTGATCTGTTCGGCGATCTTTTTCTCGAAATTCGAGAGAACGCTCACCGAATACCAGCGCTTTGCCATGGGTCTACTACACCTTCTGCCTTAGCGAGGCCGTTGCGCCCCGTCGTCTTTCTCCGGAACAAAAAACAGCGCGCACCCCGAATCGATGCGCGCCGGTTGTCCTCTGGTTGCTCGGGAATTATCCGTTGGCGACCAATTGATCAAGAGGCAAGCAAAGAGATGCGGTGTTTTTAAGCGATTTACGCGCCGAAAATCAGCCGAAGCCCTGTGCGGATGCCCAGATCGACCAGACTAAAGAAGGTCGCGGCCAGGGCAGCCATGATGAAGACCATGATCGTGGTCAGAACAACTTCACGCCGGGCCGGCCAGTGGATCTTGCCCACCTCGGACCGGACCTGTTGCATGAACTGAAGAGGAGTGGTGCGGGCCATGACAGGGGCTTTCAGAAATCCGGATCGCTGCGGACATACGGAATGCTGGCGCAGAATTCAAGCGCTCTGCGCAAGCAAGGGGATCGGGCGGGCGTTGTGCCAGCCCGATCGGTGAGCTGAGGCGGTTTAGCTTTGCGGCCGGGTCTTCTTCGGATCATAGGCCGAAAGCGTGGTGATCACCGCCGGCAGGCGCTTTTGCTGGCCGTCGAGCTTGCCCACTTCCACCGCGGTGCCGGGCTCGGCATGGGCAAGGTCCACACGCGCCAAGGCGATCTGTTTGCCAAGGAGCGGTGAGCGCATGGCGGAGGTCACCACCCCCACCTGCGCGCGGCCGATGCGGATGCAATCGCCGTGACCGACATCGACATTGGCATCGATCTCAAGCCCAACGAACTTGCGGCTAGGGTGCTCTTTGCGGCGGATGAGCGCGTCGCGGCCGATGAAGTCATCGGGCTTCGACTTCAAGGGCACGGTGAAGCCGATGCCAGCCTCGAAGGGGTCGGTCTCATCGCTGAAGTCATAGCCGGCGAAGATCAGCCCGGCCTCGATGCGCACCATATCCAAGGCGGCAAGGCCCATCGGCTTCAGCCCCAGATCGCCGCCATTGGCCCAGACCGCGTCATAGACCGCCGCGCCGTCTTTGGGGTGACAGAAGATCTCATAGCCCAACTCGCCGGTATAGCCGGTGCGCGAGACCACCACCGGCGCGCCGGTGGGTCCGCCAAGCCGCCCCACGGTCAGACGGAACCAGCCCAGCTCTTCGATGGTCGGTTGATGCGGCGCGGTCCAGATCATCCGGCGCATGATCTCGCGGCTGTTCGGGCCTTGCACGGCAAGGTTATGCAACTGGTCGGTGGAGGACCGCACCATCGCGTTCAAGCCCAGCTTCTGGCCCTGCTCGCGCAGCCATTCGCCGGAATAGTCATCGCCGCCGATCCAGCGGAATTGGTCGCGGCCGAGCCGGAAGACGGTGCCATCGTCGATCATGCCGCCGTGCTCATAGCACATGGCGGTATAGACCACTTGGCCCTGCGAGAGCTTTTTCATGTCGCGGGTGACGCACCATTGCATCAAAGCCTCGGCATCGGGGCCGGTGACTTCGAACTTGCGCAGGGGCGACAGGTCCATCACCACCGCCGCCTCACGGCAGGCCCAATATTCGTCGATCGGGCCGACGTTATAGGCCTGCGGCAGCCAATACCCTTTGTATTCCACGACATTCCGCGTGCGTTCCGAGATGGGGGAATGGAACGCGGTTTCCTTGGTCATCTTCGGCTCCGACTCTGGGGTGGTGCGATGGGCGATGGCGCGCGAGAATTTCTCTTGGCCGGAATAGGTGCGGACATGGATGTCCGACAGATACCAGCCATTGGCGGGTGAGGTGTCATCGGGGCAGGCCGAGTTCACGCAGACGATATCGGTTAGCGCGCGGAAGAGCACGTAATCGCCGGGGCGGCTCCACGGCTCATCCGCGATCAAGACGCCATGCGCGTCGATCTGGGTGTTGAAGAAGAGGTTAACGGCCATCCAGCCCGGCCGCGCGGTGACGCCGTAGGGCGAGAGGGCGGCGTTGAAATTGTCCGAGCAGTTGACATGGCCGGGGTAGCCGATCTCGTCATAATATTTCGAGGCACAAGCCATGGCGAAGGCGTCATGGCGGCCAACGGTGTCTTGTACCACCTCGACCAAAGGCACCCAGTCTTGGTCGAAATATTTCGAATGCAGGCCCGGCATCGAATAGGCATGGCCCATCAGCGTGCGGCTGGTGGTGACGTCCAGCGCGTGCTGCAGGCCCTTTTCCAACTTGCGGGCGTCAAAGCATTGGAAATCGGTGCATTGGCGACCATCGACATCGAGGATCTGAATGTAGTCACCGGCTTTGACGAAATAGCTTTCTGCCGTTGCCGATTTCACCCGCAAATCAAGGATCGGATCGGCAAGCGGATCGGGCAGATCGAAATGCCCGACCATCCGCGGCGTGGCGCGCTGGATGTGCAGGGTGATCGGCGTGGCCGTGTCTTGGTTTTCGGGCACCATCGGCAGGCCGGGAGCGGCGAGGATCAGCCAGCCCGCCTCAAGCACAGTGAGTTCAGCCCGCGCCCCGGCGGCAGTGTCGGGGGCGAAAAGCCGCAAGGCACCGGCGCGGGCAAGGTCGATCTGCCGCGCCTCAAGCCCGCGACGCAGGCGCGAGAGCCCCTGCCCTGCCGCATCGCCCAAAGCCAGCATCGCTTTCAGCCCATCGGCTTGCGAATTGGACGCCTGCCCAAGCAAAGCGGCATCGATCCGGCCGTCGGGGCGGGTGGCGATCAACTCGGCCGGTTGGCCGCCCTCGTCATTGATCACCGTCAGCCGGTCGCCGGCGGCGATTTGCACCATAAGCGCGCCGCCTCCGGGGATCACATGCCGCTCAAACCCGTGATGCGGCGAGACCGTCTGCGGGGTCAGGATGCGGCTCGGGCGCGGCGGGCCGGGGGGAACTTGGCGGTAAGGCAGATCAAGCATGCGGTGCCTTTGAGGTTTGGGGCGCGACGTCTTTGGATCTGACCGGCGCGGGATTTAGTGCAGGTAAACTTTGTTCATTAAAGAGAATATCAACTCTCTTTGACGATACAAGCTCTGTTGCGGCCGCTCCGCGCGCAATCCCGCGTGAGCAAGCTTCACTCTGCCGCCTCAACCCGGGGCGGCGACATGCGAGCCTGCCGCATTGATAGGGTCAGGCGACGTTCGTCCTTGGGCGATACGCCGAAAAGCTCGGTGTAATGCCGGATCATCGGGCTGGAGGTGAGATAGCCGACCGAGGCCGCGATGTCGCGCAAAGAATCATTGGTATAAAGCACCCTTTGCCGCGCCTTGGAGAGCCGCAGGTGATGGTAATAGCGCAAAGGGCTTTGGCCGGTTTCACGCTTGAAAAGCCGCTCAAAATGCCGCCCGGAGAGGCCGACCGCCGCCGCGACATCGGGAATGCGCAGCGGGTCTTCGACATGGGTCTCAAAAAGGCGAATCGCGTCGCGGATCTGCGGCGGCAGGTTGTCGGCGGTATTGGCCGCCCGCGCGACCGGCACCTTTTGCGAGGCATCGGCGTCGCGCAGGAAGGGGTGTTGGAACCAACAGGCCACTTCCGTCATGCAATCGCGGCCCAAACGCTCTTCCACCAGTCGCAGCATCAGATCAAAAACCGCGCCGGAGCCTGCCACGGTGTTGCGCCGCCGCTCGGTATGGATGGCGGTTTCAAGCGCGGTCACATCGGGGAATTCGGCTTTGAAAGCGGCCTCATAGCACCAATGGACGGCGCAGCCCCGGCCTTCCATCAACCCGGCACGGGCCAGCGGGAAGATGCCACCCGAAAAGGCGCCCAAGGTCACGCCGGTGCGGTCGAGCCACCGCAACCGCGCCGGACTGCGGCGCGGATCGGCAAATTCGGCATCGGGTGGGGCCAGAAGGTAAAGTTGGTCCAAGCCCGCCACATCTTGCAGCGTCACGTCGGGGTCAAAGCCGATCTCAGCCGATGAGCGCACCGGCTGCGCCGTCTCGGCCACGAGTTGCCAGACAAACTCACGCCGGCCGACGATTTCATTCGCGGCGCGCAAAGGCTCAATCGCTTGGGTGAGGCAAGCCATTGGAAAGCCGGGGAACATCAAGAACCCCAAACGCAGAGGCGTCGGGGTTCCCGATTGTCCGCTGGCGCCCTCAGGCCTCTTCAGGCCACCAGCCGGGGGATGTTGGTTTGCCGTCGTCATACTTGGAAAGCCACTCCACCATCGCGGGCTGGTTGCGGATAAAGCCCTTATAGGTTGCCAAGTCCGGATGGATATCGCGGACCACGCGGTGCAGGCGACGGGCCCATTTCGGCACCGTCATCAGCTCATCGAAAGAGGCCAAATAGCAGCGGATGTCAAAGGCGATCGCGTTGGAGCGCGGCAGGCGGTAAAGCGTCTGCAGCTCGACCCGCAGATGCTGTTTCTGGCCAAGGTTCTCTTGCGTGAGGCTGGTCTTGGTCGGGCCCCATTTCGGATAGGTCTCGGGCGCGGTATCGAGGAGCGGGTTGACCGTCATCGTCCAGTTGAACCGCCGCACCGGGGCCCCGTGTTGCAGCTTCAACAGAAACTTCAACGCACGGTCGAAGATGCCCATCTCATGCGCCAAAGGCACCGGGGCGTGCCACTCATGCCAGCTCATCCCAATGTCGAAATCAACCGACCAATCGGCCTGAGAGGTGGCGATCCCGGCATCCATCCAAAGCGTGCCCTCCCGCTCATCTTGCAAGGTGAAATCGCCTTGGGTCTGACGGGTGATATATTCCATCGGGCCGTAAGGCAGGGTCGCTTCATCAAGGAAGGTAAAGCTGTGATCGATGCCGAGCGGGCGGTTGATCCAGCGCCAGCGGTTGCCGTTCTTCTCAAGGCTGAACCATTCGGGGTAGTCGCGGGCCTTGGACTCCATGATGAGTTCCAAAAGATCCCAGCCCGCCAGCGTCATATGCGGCAAGGATTGGCAGCGCAAAGGATCATCGGCCAGCACTTTGGCGCGGTCGATCATCTCGGCGACGTAATGCTCATCCACATCGAAGGTCTTCTCAAAGACCGAGCCGATCCGCCCCGGCACATGCGGCTCCATATTGACCGCATACATGTAATCGTCGCGGTCAAAGGGGAAGGGGAAGCGGCGGATGTTATGCGGCGAGTTTCGATAGGTGAAATCGCCGCGGAAGGTTTCCTCCCGGAAGAAGTCATTGAAAGCGCCGGGTTTAAAATCAAGGCTCATTCGTGGCTCCTAGCGGTCAAGGACAAGGGTTTTGCCCGCAAAGCGGCTGACGCAGGGCATGATCTTGCAGTTGGAGGCTTTCTCTTCATCGGTGAGCCAATGGTCGGCATGTAGGATCTCGCCCTCATGGCGCAGGACATTGGTCTCACATTGGCCGCAAGCACCACCCCGGCAAAGGTAGGGAGCATCGACGCCCGCCGCCTCGATCGCCTCCAAGAGCGATTGCGCGGGGCCGACGGTGATGGTCTTGCCCGAGGCGGCAAGCTGCACCTCGAAGGGCGCGCCGGTGGGGGGCGCGATGAACTCTTCGGAATGCAGCGCTTGCGGCGGCCAGCCCATAGCGGCGGCGGTCTTCAGCACCCAAGCGATCATGCCCTTGGGGCCGCATACATAAAGATGCGTGCCGATCGGCTGGGTGGCCAAAAGGCGCGCAAGATCGATCTTGTCGCCCTCTTCGTCAAAGTAGCAATGCACCCTGTCGCCGTAAGCCCCGGTCAGCCGGTCCATATAGGCGCCCAAGGCGCGGTTGCGGGCGGCGTAATGCATCTCCCACTGGCCGCCTTGGCGGGCAAGCTGGGCTGTTTGCGACAGGAAGGGCGTGATGCCGATGCCGCCGACGATCATCAGGTGCTTCTTGGCGCGGGTATCAAGGCCGAAGAGGTTGACCGGGTTCGAGATCACCATCTCCATCCCCGGCCTCACATGCCGGTGCATGAAGAGCGAGCCGCCCCGGCCCTGATCATCGCGGCGGACCGAGATTTCATAGCCGCGGGTGTCGGAAGGGTCCGACATCAGCGAATAGGGGTTCATCCGGCGGGTGCCGTGATCCTCCATCTCGACCACGGTATGCGCCCCGCCCGAGAAGGCGGGCAAAGGCGCGCCGTTGCGGCTGACGAAACGGAAGCGGGTGATCAGCTCATTGACGGGGACGACCTCTTCGACCCGGACCTGGAGTTTGGCGACGCTCATTTGAACCTCACCACGCTGGGCGGCACATCGCCGGGGTCTTCTGCATCGATATTCACCCCTTGGAAGGCGGCAAGGCGGCGCGAGTAATGATCGCGCACGAAAAGGCTGAGGCCGCAATGGCTGCATTGGAAGGGATCGGTGGCGACATTCTCGGTGATGCCCTTGCAATGCACGCATTGCACGCGGCGCACGGTGGAGCCGCGATGTTCTTTCTGGATGGCAGAAGCCGGGAAGCCGGTCTGCATGATCGCGGTTTCCGCTTGGCCGCAAAGCCCTTCGGTCCCGGCAAGGTAGAATTGCGAGCCCATATGGGCATCGACCAGCACCCGCTTCAGACGCGGCAAAAGCGCTGGGATCGTGGGGGCGCGGAAGAATTGCAAAGCGCCCAGCGCGCGGAGCCTCTCGGTCAGATCGGTGCCATTCGGGCCGGGGCAATACATCAGATGGGCGCTGGCAAGCAGCTGCCCGGCATCAGAGGTTTTGGCCAGCATATCGGTCACGGCATCAGCACCCTCACCATCGGCGATGATGAGATGCAGATGGCCGGGACGCGGCTCAAGCGGCGCATAGACCGGCCGGCTTTTGATGGTCGGCTCAACAGGAGTTAGGGTCATAGGGGCTTCCGGTGGGCTGAGGCGTGAACCGCGGGGCCCGGTCAGAAGCCCCGCGGCTTGATCGGTCAGATCAGTCCTTGGCGGTGCGGCGCTTTTTCTCGATGTCGTAGAAGGGCATCGAATGGCTGGTGGCCGCGATCGGGCCATGGGTGCCGCAACGCACCTCAAGCTTGGTGCCGTTATTGGCGCAATCGACCGGCAGGCGGGCAATGGCGACGGTCCAATCGTTCAGCGGCGAATACATCGCTTGCGTCACAACGCCGACCTGCTTGCCGTCTTTGAAGACCGGCGCGCCATTGCCGGGGGCATTCTTGCCCTCAAGCTTCAGACCCCAGATCTTGAAGCGCTCTTTGCCCTTGCGGCGGTAATGCTCTTCCGCGCCGCGGAAGCCGACCTTGTCCTTCGAGACGGTGAAATCGAGGCCCAGCTCCCAAAGCGTATCGCCGGGGCCTTCGTTGTCGTAGGGGTACATCTCGGAGTTGTCGTAGGGGAAGAAGAGCAAGTAGCTCTCGGCCCGCAGCATATCGAGCGTGGTGAAGCGGCAGGGGATGATGCCCATGTCTTTGCCGTCTTCCAAGATACGGTCCCAAACCTCGCCCGCATCTTGGCCGCGCACGAAAATCTCATAGCCGCGCTCGCCGGTATAGCCGGTGCGCGAGATCATCACCGGCTTGCCAAAGAGGCTGGTTTGCATATGGGCAAAATAGGGCAGCTGGCGGATGCCGGGGACGTGTTTTTCAAGGAAGTCGACCGAGGCCGGGCCTTGCAGCGACAGATCATGGGTGTTGTCGTCAAAGCGGATCGAGACATCGCGGCCTTCGGCGGCCATGGTCAGCGATTCATAGCCCGAACCTGCGCCATGCACCAACATGAAGCTGTTGGGCGCCAAGCGGTAGATCACGCAGTCATCGATGAATTTGCCCTGCTCGTTCAACATGGTGGCATAGACCGAGCGACCCGGCATCAGCTTTTCCATGTTGCGGGTGGTGGCGCGCTCGATCACATGGCTGGCCCCTGCCCCGGTGATATGCACCTTCTTCAGGCCCGAGACATCCATCAGCCCGGCTTTGGTGCGGATCGCCATATATTCGGCATCGGGATCGCCGGAGGTATAGGACCAGGCCGTGCCCATGCCGCTCCAGTCTTCCAGATCAGAGCCAAGCGCGCGGTGGCGGTCACCAAGGGCGGAAAAACGCCAGGAGTTGGTCATGATAGTCTCCCTGTAGACTTATTGTTTGGCAGGAAGTCTGGGTCGATTCCGATGCGAAATCAACATTTATAAGCAACTTTTTTTCTTCGCAGGGAAATAGCCAGCGGATGCGGGCCGAAATGCGAAAGGGCCGCGAAAGCGGCCCTTTGCAGGTTGATTTGGGGATTTTTTACGAGGGCAGGACGAAGAACCAATTCGCCCAAAGCACCACGCAGACCCCCAAAACCAGCACCAGATAGGGCTTGATGCCCGCCTTGCGCGGCCCCAGCTCACCATAAGGCATGCCAAGGTCGTCATAGGCCTGTTTGGGGAATTTGCCGCCATCGGTGATGTAATGGCGATACCAGAACACCGGGAAGATCATCGCGGCGAAGATCGAGCCGTGCCAGAGCGCGTTCTCATAGCCCCAGACCTTGGCCCCGGCGCCAAGGAACATCGCGTTCACGAAGGCAAGGCAGGTGTTGAAGCCGATGAGCCAAGTGGGGGCGCGGAATGGGCGCTCCATATGGGCGGAATCGACGCGGTGGATCCAACCGGCGTTGAGGTTGAGGAAGTTGAAGATGATGTAGCCAACGTTCGAGATCGCCAGCACGTAGAAATAGCCCGTCGCATCCGAGGCCAAGGCCAGCAAGAAGATGTTGAAGACTACATCGGTCCACATCGCCTTGGACGGCGCGCCGTTCTTGTTCACATCGCCCAAGAACTTCGGCAGCCAGCCATCCCGCGAGCCTTGGTAGAGCGTGCGCGAAGAGCCGGCCATTGCGGTCATGATGGCAAGGAAAAGCGCCATGATCATCAAGATCACGAAGATCTGGGTGATCACCGGGCCACCGCCGATCATCGCGCCCAAAGCCTCGCCAATGCCGGTGCCATCAACGATGCCCGGCTCAAGCATACCATGGGCGCCGTAGACGCCTTGGAAGGCGAAGGGGATCAGGAAGTAAAAGACCGCGCAGAGAAGGCCCGTGTAGAAGATGGCGCGGAAGGTGTCGGTCTTGGGGTCTTTCAGCTCGCGGGTGTAGCAAACCGCAGTCTCAAAGGCATAGGTCGACCAAGCGGCGATATAGAGACCGCCCAAGAAGAGCGTCCAGCCGCCGATGTTCCATTCGCCATCGACGCCGGAATAGGCGGCGGTGGGTGGCAAGAGGTTGGTGACGTTCATCCAATTGATCGAACCGGTCAGAAGCGGCACGAGGCCGACCAGCAACAGCGGGATCAGCACGATGATCGCCAGCCATTTCTGCGCGGCGGCGGTTTGCGCCACGCCACGCTCTTGGATCAGCAGAATGGCGAGCATGAGCGCCACGCCGATCAGGAAGGTCGAGTTGAAATGCAAGGTGCCGAGGCCGGGAATAACGATGGTAAAGGCCTCAAAGGTGCGGAACCACGGGGTCAGCGCCGAGATCGCATCGGCCGAAGCCACGGCTTGGATCGCCTGATCGGCGGTCGAACCGGCATTGGCGGCAAGGTATTCGACCACCGCAGGGGTCTCGGCCGTGTAGCTGGCTAGGTTGGCCGCGATCCAATCAAGCACCGGCTGGCTTTCCGCCATCGGGATCGGGAAGAGCGCGTTGAGGATATAGCCCGCCGCAATCGCACAGCCCAAAGACAGCACCGGCGACCAAGCGAACCAGTTGCACCAGACCGAGAGGGGCGCGATCATCTTGCCATAGCGCAGCCAAGCCGTGGCGCCGTAAACCGAGGTGCCGCCCGACTTGTTGCCGAACATCCCCGCCATCTCGGCATAGGTGAAGCTTTGGATAAAGCCCATGCACATCGAGATGATCCAGACCAAGAAGGCCAATTTGCCCGTGGTCCCGGCGATGCCGCCGATCGAGAACAGCACCAGAGGCGGCACACCGGCCGCAACCCAAAAGGCGCCCTTCCAACTTAACGCGCGGACCATCTGGCCCGAACTGGTTTCCGTCGTCATTCCCTCACTCCTGTCGAGAGCGCTGCAGGTTCGGGGCGACCTTTGGGGTCATTGCGCCGTCCGGCAGCATCGTTGATCTGTCGCATGACTGCGCATTTCCTCCGGCGGGGCGACCCGCTGGCCACTCGTCAATGGTGGTGAACCCTTCTTTTGAAGGCGGCCCGCCGGATGTCTCCGACGGGCCTATTCAAACGTTGCTAAGAGATCATGCCCGGCGCTCGGGGTAGTCATCCTCAAGGCCCCAAAGCGCTTTGTCGAAGCCCTCGACCAGCTCTTCTTCGCTGACCCGCAGGCCGATGACGGCATTCAGGATCAAAGCGGTGACTTTGCCGACCACGAAGCCTGCACCAATACAGGTGACGACCCCGGCGATTTGCATCAGCAAGCTGATCTCACCATGCTGGAAGGCATATTGGCCTTCGGTGATGCCGACATAGCCGCCGCGCGGCGTACCCGCTTTGAAGATGCCCAAGAGCAGCATCCCATAGACCCCGGCACCGACGAAAAGCGGCGTCAGCTTATGCTCGTCAAACTTCCGCTTCAGGGTTAATTCATAGACGAGGTAGCTGACGACCGGAGCGGACAAGGCCAAGAGGAACATCTGCCACGGCAGATAGACATCGAAGCCCGAAGCCCCGGCGACATAACCCGCCAGCGGACCGAGCAGGAGATAGGCGTATTTCTTGGTGGTATAAGAGATGATCCCGCCGCCAATCGCGCCCCCGGCCCAAGCCAAAGCGTAGTTGTTCAGCGTGATGCCGACCGAAGTGTCCGCCATCGTCACCGACACGGCCATCGCCTCGGGGTCGATGAAGAACAGACAAGACATGATAACCATCGGCAGGCCTGCGAAGATGGTCAGCAGCCCCCCCGCCGCAAGGCCGATGCTGGGCGCATAATAGCCCGGCACTTTGGGATGCGGCTCAAACATGCCCGGACGCCGTGCCAGCATCGGCGTCACCGCCAAGGCCATGCCCGCCGGGAACATATAAACAAAGCCCACGCCGAAGAAGTCGTGGAAGCCCGCATTGGTGAGCGGCCCAACCGAGCCCCAAGTCACAAGGCTTAGCGCCGAAGAGGCCACCGTGGCGACCACGGCGAAGATGTAATAGGCCGAGGCCTTCATCCGCTCGGCCACCGCGAAGTGGAAGAGGATGTTCAAGATCCCGGCAAAGCAGGCCAAGAAGAAGACGAAGATCTGGAAGGTGTTAAGGCCCGGGAAGATCGCGGGATCAACCTGATGCGCCTTGGCATTGACCAGATTGCCGCCAATCCACCAATCCTTGATGCTGTCCATCAAAGTTGCGTCGGCGATGAAGTAATATTGCGCGGCCCAGAAGCCAAAGCCGATGCAATAATAGGTGGTGAAGCCGATGAAGAAGCCCAAGGTCTTCTCGATCGTCGAATTATAGTGATTTTTGCGCCGCGTGGTGGCGGCGTCAATCAGCAGCAGGCCAACCGCAACCATGATCGCCCCGACCGTGCCTGAGGCATAGACGAGGTTTTGGACCAGTTGGTTGAGTGTCACCTGTTCTGCAAAAAAAGGTGCGGCAGTTTCCAAAGTACTCTCCCTGTTCGGTATCGCCGCCCGGTCAGTGCCGACGGCTGATTTGGAGGAGCGCCCGGAATAAGAAAGAGAGTGTGGTCGCCCATCATGCGACAGACTGACGCAGTTCAGACCCGCTACAAAGGAGAAATTCACCCCAGAAGAAAGAAAATTTCCCCTTAGTCGTCAGAATCCGCCATCAATGTGCTGAAATGCGCCTTCCGGCAGCTGCGGGCGCATGCAGCACAAGATCACCTGCGCGCATGCAAAAGGCCCCGGTTTACACCGGGGCCCCTTTGATATCTGGCGCTGGGTGCCGCCCGAAGCCTAGGCCTCGGGTCGCGGCGATTAATTCTTCAGATAGCTTTCCATCGTATCTTCCAGCGCATCCTTCCACGGCGTGTGATGCACTGGCGCCATCGTCCCGGTGATGACCGAGCGGTAAGCATTGTCGCGGAAGGTCATGATATTGGCCTTCTTATGGTCCTTCCATTCGAAGAAGGCCTCGCAAGCGCCATCGACGTCGAAGGACGGGTAGTCGGTCTCGGCGATCAGCTCTTTGACGTATTCGCCTTGGTAGTGGATCGCATCATGGGCATCGGCCCCGGCATCCTCGGCGGCGACGCGGTCGACCACGTCTTTCTCAAGCACCGCCTTATCGGCGGGAATGCTCAGCCGGCCCATGATCGCATCGCGCACCCACCACGCTTGGGCGTCGAACATGTTGAAGGTGAACCACTGGTCTTGCATGCCAAGGAAGAAGATCTTGGGGTTATGCACATAGGCGACACCCTTATAGAGGTCTGCCGTCGCCAGCCGGTTCTTGGTCTTCAGCCGCAAGTCATCGGGCAGGAAGGGGAAGTGGTGCTTGTAGCCGGTGCACAGAATGATCGCATCGACCTTCTTAGAAGAGCCATCCGCAAAATAGGCGGTGTTCTCATCCACCCGCACAAGCTGTTGAACCTCTTGCCAATTGTCCGGCCATTTGAAGCCCATCGGCGCCGAGCGGTAGCAAGTGGTGATCGATTTGGCGCCGTATTTCCAGCATTGCGAGCCGATATCCTCGGCCGAGTAGGACGCGCCCAGGAGCAAGAGATCCTTGCCGGCAAATTCGCGCGCATCGCGGAAGTCATGCGCATGCAGCACGCGGCCGTTGAAGCGGTCAAAACCCGGATATTCCGGCACATTCGGCACCGAGAAATGGCCCGAGGCGACGATGACATTGTCGAAATCCTCGGAATACATCCGGTCATTCTTCAGATCATGCGCCGTGATGGTGAAATTGCCGCGATCTTCGTTATAGGTGACCATGCGGATCGTGGTCGAAAAACGGATCAGATCGCGCACCCCGGCCTTTTTCACCCGGCCTTCGATATAATCAAAAAGCACAGCGCGCGGCGGGTAGCTGGCGATTTGCTTGCCGAAATGCTCTTCAAAGGAATAGTCGGCGAATTCCAAACCCTCTTTCGGGCCGTTCGACCACAGATAGCGATACATCGAGCAATGCACCGGCTCACCATGCTCATCCAAGCCGGTGCGCCATGTGTAGTTCCAAAGCCCGCCCCAGTTCGACTGCTTCTCGAAACAAACGATCTCGGGGATGTCGGCTCCTTTGGCCTTGGCCGATTGGAACGCGCGCAATTGCGCAAGGCCCGAGGGTCCGGCCCCGATGATCGCCACTCGCTTGGTCATAAATTCCTCCGCATCCTGTCGTACTGACTGGCAATCCATAACTGTTGCCTTGGGCGAGAGCGTAAGAGACGGCTTGCGCCTCTGTCAAATATTCTTCCTGTAAGGAAACGTCATTCCCCAGACATTCCGCAGCCGCCCCGCAGATGCAGGTGTGGTTGGGCAAAGATCCGCTGAATAGGAAAAAGCTGCGGCCCCGGTTTCAGGGGGCTTTGCTGGAAAAGAACGCGTGGAGCGCTGGCGTGGTGGGTCCAGTTGCGACGTTTACCAATGTGGCGGGCGAACATTGGCGGCAGGAGCTTCGGCGGCGATCGCCTCTTCCTCGGCCGCGCGCTCCATCAAGAGCCGAACCCGGCGCTCCAGCACCTCAATCTCGCGCGCTTGGCGGGCTGCAACGTCAGAAAGATCCTCGACCGCCCGCATCAAATGCGCCATCCGCTCTTCCAGCGCCTCGATCCGTTCCATAGTTTTCGCCTCTGACTTGCCCGCAGGTGGCCCATCCGCTACAGGAAAGGCCGTTCGATGCAAGGCTTCTCCCCATGTCTGATGGTAAAATCCGCCGCCCGCGCGCTGAAACCCCCAAAGGGTTCCGCGACTATTTTGGCCCCGAGGTGACCGAGCGCAAGGCGATGCTCGATCGCATTGCCGAGGTTTACCATCGTTATGGCTTCGATCCGCTGGAGACGAGCGCGGTGGAAACGGTTGAAGCTTTGGGCAAATTCTTGCCCGATGTGGACCGCCCCAACGAAGGCGTTTTCGCTTGGCAAGATGAAGATCAGGATTGGATGGCTTTGCGCTATGACCTGACCGCGCCCTTGGCGCGGGTCGCGGCACAATATCGCAACGACTTGCCCTCGCCCTATCGCCGCTATGCAATGGGCCCCGTGTGGCGCAATGAAAAGCCCGGCCCCGGTCGCTTCCGTCAGTTCTATCAATGCGACGCGGATACGGTCGGTTCGGCTTCGGTTGCGGCAGATGCCGAGATCTGCGCGATGCTGTCGGATGTGTTCGAGACTTTGGGCCTTGGCGGCGACTATGTCGTGAAGATCAACAACCGCAAAGTGCTGAACGGGGTGATGGAAGTCGCCGGTTTGGCGGGTGACGACAAAGCCGAAGAGCGCGGCATCGTTTTGCGGGCGATCGACAAGATTGACCGGCTGGGAGAGACCGGCGTGCGGGCTTTGCTTGGCGCGGGCCGCAAGGACGAGTCGGGCGATTTCACCAAAGGCGCTGGTCTGACCGATGAGCAGGCCGAGGTGGTGATGGGCTTCACCTCCGCCCG
This sequence comes from Pseudogemmobacter lacusdianii, assembly GCF_030848395.1. Lineage (GTDB taxonomy): Bacteria > Pseudomonadota > Alphaproteobacteria > Rhodobacterales > Rhodobacteraceae > Pseudogemmobacter > Pseudogemmobacter lacusdianii. The sequence continues at coordinate 33,513 of NZ_JAVDBT010000006.1, forward strand.
CCGCGACACCGGGGCCGAGACCTGCGCACGGTTGCGCGAGTTGGTCGGGTCTTCCGCCGTCGGTGCCGAGGGTGTGGCCGAGTTGGAGACGATGGCGCGGCTTTTGGAAGCGCAGGGCTATGGCTCGGACCGGATCATCTTGGATCCGGGTGTCGTGCGCGGTCTTGGCTATTACACCGGCCCCGTGTTTGAAGCCGAGCTGACCTTTGAAATCTTGGACGAAAAAGGCCGCAAGCGGCAGTTTGGCTCCGTCGCGGGCGGCGGGCGTTATGACGGTTTGGTCAAGCGCTTCACCGGCCAAGACGTGCCAGCGACCGGCGTTTCCATTGGTGTGGACCGGCTCCTGGCGGCTTTGCGCGCCAAGGGCCGCGTCGATGCCGACACCACCGGCCCGGTGGTCGTGACCGTGATGGACCGCGACCGGATGGCCGATTACATGGCGATGGTGGGCGAGCTGCGTCAGGCTGGCATCCGCGCCGAGGCCTATCTTGGCAATCCGAAGAACTTCGGCAACCAATTGAAATACGCCGATAAACGCAACTCTCCCGTGGCGGTGATCCAAGGTGGCAATGAAGCGGAAGCTGGCAAGGTGATCCTCAAAGATCTCATCCTTGGCGCGAAAATCGCCGAGAATGCCACGCTTGAGGAATGGAAAGATCGCCCGGCCCAGATCGAGGTGCCGCGGGCGGATTTGGTTGCGGCTGTACGCAAGATGTTGGGGCAATGACCGCGAAATCCATCATCCGGGCCGAGGCCGAGCAGCTGCATGCCGCCCTTCTGGCCGCTGGCGCCTCGGCGATTGAGGCCGATATCCTGCTGCCTGCCGGCACTTTGCTGGACCTTTACGGCGAGGATATCCGCGCCCGCGCCTATGTCACTGCCGACCCGTTGAACGGCGAGATGATGCTGCGCCCGGATTTCACCGTACCGGTGGTGCAAGCGCATATGTCGGGCGGCGCCGACCCCGCGCGCTATGCCTATATGGGCGAGGTTTTCCGTCGCCAAGAGCATCTCGACGGTCGCGCCCGCGAATATATGCAGGTCGGCTATGAGGTCTTTGACCGCGATGCCTCCAAGGCGGATGCCGAGGTTTTTGCCTTGTTTGACAAGCTCTTGGCCGGGTTGAACCTGCGCCCTGAGACCGGCGATATCGGCATTTTGATGGCCGCTGTGCGCGGCCTTAGCACCACCGAGCGGCGCAAAGCCGCCTTGCTGCGCCACATCTGGCGGCCGCAACGCTTCCGCGCCTTGCTTGACCGTTTTGCCGGGCGCGCCCCGATTTCGGCCACCCACTCGGGCCTTTTGCAGCGCCTTGCGGCGGGTGATCCTTTGGATCTGGTGCAAGCCGCTGGCCCGCTGGTCGGTCTGCGCAGTGCCGAGGATATCGCCGCCCGCGCCGAGGCGCTCTTGGAGGATGCCAAAACCCCAGCGATCGCCGCGCCCGAAGCGGCTCTGCTCTACGATCTTCTAAGCTTGGAAGCCCCGGCCCGCGCTGCTTTAGAGCATCTGCGTGGCATCGCCCCAATGCTGCCCGCCATTCTACCCGCGGTCGAGGCCTTCGCGGCCCGGCTCGATGCTTTGGCCAGCCGCGGCATCGACGTGACCCGCCTGCCCTTCGCGGCCAGTCACGGGCGCAGCACCTTGGAATACTACGACGGCTTTGTCTTTACATTCCAAGGCCCTGCAGGGCTGCCCGCCATTGCCAGCGGCGGCCGCTACGACGCGCTGACGGCGGTCTTGGGCGCCGGCAAGTCGATCCCGGCTGTGGGCGGCATCATCCGCCCCGGCCTTGTCGCGCGGTTGCGGGGGGCTTTGTGATGCTGAAGATCGGTGTGCCCTCTAAGGGCCGGTTGATGGAAAAGACCTTCGACTGGTTTGGCCAGCGCGGCGTGACGATGTCGCGCACTGGCAACGAGCGCGAGTATTCCGGTGCCGTCGACGGCGTCGAAGGCGTTGAATTGGTTCTGCTTTCTGCGGGAGAGATCCCGCGAGAGCTGGCCGCAGGGCGGATCCATCTGGGCGTCACCGGCTCGGACCTGGTGCGCGACAAGCTGGCCGATTGGTCGGCGCAGGTCGTCGATTGGGCGGCGATGGGCTTTGGCCATGCCGATCTGATCATCGCGGTGCCCTCGGCTTGGATCGATGTCGAAACCTTGGACGATCTTGACGCAGCCGCGGCGGCTTTCCGGGCACGCCACGGCCACCGGCTGCGGATTGCCACCAAATATCACCGGCTGGTGCGCGAGTTTCTAACCGCGAATGGCGTTGCCGATTACGCGCTGGTCGACAGTCAGGGCGCGACCGAGGGCACGGTGAAGAACCTAACGGCTGAGGCGATCGCCGATATCACCTCGACCGGCGAGACGCTGCGGGCGAACCACCTGAAGATCCTGTCGGACGGGTTGGTGCACCAAAGCCAAGCGACGTTGTTCTTGTCGCAGACAGCTGTTTGGTCGGCAGCCGAGCAGGCGGTCTTGGCGCGTTTGGCGGGACTTATGGGGCTGACGGCGCCCGCGCTTTAAGCGCTGACTTTGCACTTATGCCCGTAAAATCAATACTTTGCAGCGCCTACCAGCGCTGCAAGGCTGCCTCATCACTGTCTTTTGCAGCCACCCATTCCGCGCCGTCCGCGCCGATTTCTTTCTTCCAGAACGGCGCGCGGGATTTCAGGTAATCCATCAAATATTCGGCCGCGGCAAAGGCATCGGCCCGATGCGGCGCGGCGGTGGCGACCATCATGATCATCTCGCCGGGGACAAGCCGGCCATGGCGGTGGATCACCAGCACATCGCTGAGCGACCAGCGCGCCTGCGCCTCGGTGGCGATGGAGGTCAGCGCCTTTTCGGTCATCCCGGGGTAATGTTCGATGTCCATCGCGGCGAGGCGTTGATTGGTGTCGCGCACAATGCCGGTGAAGGTGACGATGGCCCCGGCCCCAGATGCGGCGGATGCGAAGGCTTCGGTCTCGGCGCCCAGTTCGAAGGGCTGAGACTGTACCGCGATGCGCATCTTAGCCGCCGGTCATCGGCGGGAAGAAGGCCACTTCCCGCACCCCGGCCAAAGGTGCATCGAAGCTGGAAAGCTCTTGATCCAGCGCCACGCGCAAGGCCGCAAGGTCCGCAAAGGCCAAAGCGTAACGCTCTTCCCGTGCAACCAGCTCTGCCACAAGCTCGGCCACAGTGGTGGCAGAGCTTTGCAATGTTTCGCGCGGCAATCCGATCCGCTCACGCACCCAAGCGAAGTAAAGCACCGTAATCACTTGGCTTCATCCCGCAGGAAGGGGAGTGATTTGCGGAAGTAATCCCAGCCGGTGATGGCCGTCAGCAAGGCCGCAATCCAAAGAAGCGCGATCCCGCCCAAAGTTGCGAAAGAGGCGCAATCGCGGCTGCCGCAGCCCAAGATCGGACGAGCCGTGCCGGCGGCGACCGCTTCGGCATATTGATCGGGCGTCATATTGTTCATCGCCGCGACGTTCATCACCTCAAGCCCCGTGCCGAGGAAAAGTACCGCGATTGCAACCATTTGCGCGGTGGTTTTCCATTTTGCCAGCTTGGTCACTTTCAGCAAGCTGGCTTTAGCGCCGAGAAACTCTCTGAGGCCCGAAACGAAGACTTCGCGGAAAAAGATCACCGTGGCGGGCAGGATGAGCCAAGGATTCATCCCGCTGTAGCCGGTGATCACCATGATCGCGATCAGCACCATTGCCTTATCGGCAATCGGGTCGAGCATGGCGCCGAACTTGGATTCTTGCTTCCACAAACGGGCGAGGTAGCCGTCAAACCAATCGGTGATTGCCGCACCGACAAAAAGCGCCAAGGCGAACCAATCAGCCATCGGCCGGTGGAAATAGAGGAACATGATGGCGACGCCCGGGGCGGCCAACAATCGCAAAATCGTCAGTGTATTCGGGATCGTCCACTTCATAGGGCATTGGTAGCCCAGCCCCCCGAGCTTTGGAAGGGCCAAAGCTGAACAGGCGAAGGCGCGACGACAGCGCTGATGCTGCGGGCCTCAAAGCTATGTGAGCACAGCCTAAACCCCGCATTATTCAGCAGCGACTGCGACCAAAGGGCGCTGCAACATCGACAGTTGAGCGTGGATCGCCGAGGTGAGGTCATTCAGCTCTTTCAGACTGACCGAGATCTGGCCCTGGACCTTATCGATCTGGTCGATCGTCGCCGACATCGAGGATTCAGACATAAGGTCGCGTCGGCTTTCGACGCGGCCCAGAATGCGAATCGTATCGAGGCCCAGCACCATGCGGCGCACATCATTGGCGGCATCGGTGAGATCAAGCGCGATCCGGCCCGCTTGTATCAAAGCGTCCTGCGCCTGCCGCCCACAGCTTTGCGCCACATCATGCAAGATCCGCGATTCGTTGCGGCGCTCGGCCTCATTCAGCGCTTCATCCTCATTATTGCCGCGGGCAACAACCTCGGCCTGCAAGCGGGCGCAATGGGTGAGCACCAGGCTGCGACGCACCCCCGCCGCCATCCGCAACGAGAGATTCGCCTCACCCGAGACGAAGCTGGAAAGCCGGCCTGCAATTTCATCCGATGCGGTTTTGTAATTCATCGAAATCTGGCTGATCGGACCGCCTTGCGGTTCAAGCCGGGCGGCGATGAGCCGCATGTTCACCGGCAAAAGCATCAACGCTTGGAACTGTGCGACCAGCCGCGTTTGCACTTTTTGCGCGTCGACCAAAAGCGAGACCAACTTGGAAAGATAATCCCCATCTGCATCGTCCAGCCGTCCAAGCGCTTGATTGCGCGCGCGAATCTCGTCGGCAATCGCTTGCGCCATGAAGCTGTGGTAGCTGTCGAAGCCCAATTCGGCCAAGCGGGCCAGAAGGATTTCGGCCGATTGGGCAGGCGTCAACTCTTCCGCAAGCTCGCGCCGGCGCAGGGCGGCGTATTCGTCGCGCACGGCCGAGAACAAAGGCGAAGAGGCGCGGATGCGGATTGAGAAATAGCCGCCATCACAGACAATCGCGCAGGCCAAAATCCAATAGTAACTGCCGTCTTTGCTACGGTTTTTCACATAGCCCACCGCAGGTTCGCCGGATTTCAACAGCGACCAGAACTGGTGGAAGAAGCCCCGCGGCATATCAGGGTGGCGGATGATATTATGCGGCGCGCCGCGCAGTTCGGGCAGGTCATAGCCCGCCAACTGGCGAAACAAGGTATTGGCCGAGAGCATCAGGCTGCTCGGGTCCGTGCGGGAGTAAATCAGCCCATCCGCAGGCACGGTCAATTCGCGCCCCGAACCGGGGCTGATCTCTGTGGCGGCTCTTTGCATGGTTCCCCTCTGGCCAAACTGCCACCAGTAAGAACCCCAGAAGTTCACAAAGCGTTAGCGCCGCCCGGTTCTGCGCAAAATTTTGCACCTCCTCGCGCGCGCGGGCGGGTGCCTTAATCGCGGTGGAAGAAATTATAGACGGTCTCGGCCATCGCCGCCGAAATCCCGTCCACCGCCAACAGATCCGGCAAAGCCGCGCGGCTGACCGCCTTGGCCGAGCCGAAATGCGCCAAAAGCGCGCGTTTGCGGGTGGCGCCGACGCCGGGGATCTCATCCAGCGGGGTCACGCCCACGGCTTTGGCGCGTTTGGCGCGGTGGGCGCCGTTGGCCCAGCGGTGCGCCTCATCGCGCAGGCGCTGGATGAAATAGAGAACGGGATCATTGCGTTGCAAGGCGAAGGGCCGCATGCCGGGACGGTGGAATTCCTCCTTGCCGGCATCGCGATCGATACCCTTGGCCACACCGATCACCGGGATATCCTCAAGCCCCGCCTCGGCCATGATGCTGGCCACAGCCGAGACCTGCCCGGCGCCACCGTCGATCAACAGAAGGTCCGGCCAGCTGTCAGTTTTGCGGTCCGGATCTTCCTTTTGCAGCCGATCAAAGCGACGGCCCAGCACCTCTTTCATCATGCCGAAATCGTCGGAATTGGCCCCCGCAGCCGAGCGGATGTTAAACTTGCGGTATTGCGATTTGATGAAGCCTTCAGGGCCCGCAACCACCATACCACCCACGGCATCCGCGCCTTGGATATGGGCGTTATCATAGATTTCAATGCGTTGCGGCGGGCCGTCGAGGTCGAAAGCCTCGGCCAATCCGTTCAGAAGTTTGTTCTGCGTGGCACTTTCCGCCATGCGACGGGCAAGGCTTTCGCGGGCGTTGCGGGCGGCGTTCTCCACCAGTTCAGCCTTTTCACCGCGTTGCGGCACGTTCAGTTCGACCTTACGACCCGCCCGATCTGACAGCGCCTGCGCCACCAGATCGGGGTTCTCGACCGCATGTGACAGCAGGATCAGCTTCGGCGGATCCTTATCGTCGTAGAACTGCGTCAGGAAAGCTTCAAGGATTTCAGGCTCTTCCGCGCCCGAGCCCGTGCGGGGGTAGAAATCCCGATTGCCCCAAGATTGGTTGGCACGGATGAAGAAAACCTGAACGCAGGCCTGACCATGCTCAAGATGCAAGGCGACAACATCCGCCTCGGCCACGCCGCGTGGGTTGATGCCTTGCGCGGTCTGCACCGCCGTCAGCGCCTTGATCCGGTCGCGCAAAGCGGCGGCGCGCTCGAATTCCATCGCTTCCGAGGCTTCGGCCATAGATTTCGCCAAATCGGCCTGCACAGAAGTGGTTTTGCCCGACAAGAACCGCTCGGCATCGGCCACCAGCTCGGCATAGCCAACTTCCGAGATCTTGCCGACGCAAGGGGCCGCACAGCGCTTGATTTGATATTGCAGGCAGGGGCGCGTCCGCCCCTCAAACATGGAATCGCTGCAATTGCGCAGCAAGAATACCTTTTGCAACTGGTTGAGCGTGCGGTTCACCGCGCCTGCGCTGGCGAAGGGACCGAAATAACTGCCCTTTTCGGTCTTGGCACCACGGTGCTTTTTCAGCTGCGGGAAGCTGTGGCTTTTGCCGATCAGGATGTTCGGAAAGGACTTATCGTCCCGCATCAAGACGTTATAGCGCGGCTTCAGCTGCTTGATCAGGTTCTGCTCCAAGAGCAGCGCCTCGACCTCGGTCCGGGTGGTCAGGAACATCATGCTGGCCGTCTCGGAGATCATCCGGGCGATCCGCGCCGAATGCCCCATCGGGCGAGCGTAATTCGACACACGCGCGCGTAGGTTGCGCGCCTTGCCGACATAGAGCACCTCGGAGGCGGCGTTCAGCATCCGGTAAACGCCGGGCGAGGCGTCCAACGTACGCAGGTGATCCTGGATCACCTCATATCCGGTGCGAGGCTTGTCGGTCATGGTCAATTATCTATTTCACATACCGCGATTCTGCCGGGGTGCCTGCAATGAACCACGCGTTAGGGCAAGAGGAAAGCTTTCCACCGTTTCTGTGGATAAGCTTGCGGAGAAGTTTTGCCAGATGCCGAAATCTCGTTGTTTTCAGCGGCGTTCACCCACCTGCTTAATTTTTAGGCAGATGTATAAACTGCTGAAAACGAACATAAGATTCTTTCGGGCCGCGCAAAGCTCTGAGAAATCAGGCCTTTTGTAACGAAAGGGTGAAGCGAAGGTTAAAAGTGGACAAGTCAGCGGCGAGACAGCGCGAAGGGCCGTGTTTGCGCGCCAAAACCGGCCCTTCGCGCGGGTTTCGGCGCGCTTTCACGCAGCAGCGTCTTATTCAACCCCCAGCACGTCCGGCGTCTTCCAACCCAAGTGCTGACCGCCATCCACAGCCACCATCTGGCCAGTGACCGAGGGGCTGTCGAGGAAAAAGCCAAGCGCCGCAACGATCTCATCGGGGTTGGCGCCGCGTTGCAGCACCGTATGCGCGCGCTGGCGGGTGAAATGGCTGTCGCTTTGCCGCGCGCCTTGCAGCGTGGGGCCGGGGCCGATGCCGTTAACCCTGATATCGGGGGCGAGCCCTTGCGCTGCGGTTTGGGTCAGCGCCCAAAGCCCCATCTTTGCAATGCTATAGGTGGAAAACTCGGGCGTGAGCTTCCAGACCCTTTGGTCGAGCATATTCACCACAAGCCCCGAGGCGACCGGCTGGCCGTCAGCCCCGGTCTTCGCCTTAGGACATTGTTTAGCAAATTGTTGGATCAACACATAAGGCGCGCGGAGGTTGGATTCGATATGCCGGTCCCAATTGCGCCGGGTCGAGGTGTCGATCCGGTCATATTCGAAGATCGAGGCGTTGTTGATCAGCACGGTCAGCGGGCCAAGCGCCTCATGCGCGCGCGGGATCAGGGTCTCGACCTGCGCCTCATCCAGAAGGTCGGCTTGCAGGGTGACGGCGCGGCGGCCAAGGGCGCGGATTTCCTCGGCCAAGCTTTCCGCCTCATCGGCAGAACTGGCATAATGGATCGCGACATCATGGCCGCGCTGCGCGAGATAAAAGGCCATGGCCCGGCCAAGGCGGCGACCAGCGCCGGTGACAAGCGCGCTCATGCTTTCCCCTTGCAATTACAGGTTTTTCCGATCTGCGGACGCCCGCAATCCGGGCAATATTTGCCCCTGCGCCGGGTCAGTTTGGCGGCGGCATTTGGGAACAACAGCTTGCCCACCATGCCCAGCAAGACCATGGCGAGCAGGAAGAGAAGGATGACTTTGACCAGCATCTTAAAGCCCGTATTGCGCCCAAAGCGCGCGATCCTCGACCGCGCCAAGGGTGCTGTCCATCAGCGAGACGCCAAAGCGTTGCAGGAATCCGCGTTTGGGACCAAAGGTTTGCAGACGAATTTTCGCGCCGTAAAGCTCGGTCAGTTTTGGCTTCAGATGGCCGATGCCATCGGTCACGCCCAAGAAGGCCGCCTCATCCCCCAGCCAGATATCGGCGTTGTAGAAGTCATGCCCCGGAGCAAGCTTACTGGCGCGGCGGGACTGCACATGATCGATGAAAATCTGGTGCATCGGCGTCAAAAGCGCATGGATCCGGGCGCGGTCTTCCTCGGTTTGCGGGCGGAAGGGATCTGCGAAACTCTTTGATCTTCCAGCCGTTTCCACCCGCCGCTCGATGCCGTGGCGGGCAAGGAAATCGGGGAAACCAAAGCCTGCGTGGATGACACCGATGGAGCCGAGGATCGAGGCGCGGTCGGACCAGATGTCGTCGGCGGCGGTGGCGAGCCAATAGCCCCCGGAGGCGGCGATGTCTTCGACGAAGGCGTGGACGGGGATCTTGGTCTCATCGGCCAAACGCCGGATGCGGCTGGCGATCAGGCTGGATTGCACCGGCGAGCCGCCGGGCGAGTTGATCGCAAGCGCCACTGCTACAGGCTTAGAACGAAAGGCTTTTTCGATCTGCGGTGCCAAAGCTGCATCGTTAAGACTGCGGGCAGAAGTGCCGATCGTGCCAGACAACCGGATCACGGCGATGCGGGGCGGGCGTTTGAGAAAGCGGCGGAGTGTTTTCATGCCTCCAGAGGTAGGCGCTGCGCCCCCAAAGGACAAGCGAAACGGCGGCAAAAGCGGGTCTGTTTCACATATGGCTTAGGTATGGCCGACGTATGGTTTGCGTCTGGCACCCCGTCAGCCCCTACGGCCCCTTGCTCCCCCTGCCCGCTCAGGGCAGTTTGGGCCCTATGATCGACAAATTGGAAATGTTCATCGCCCTCGCCCGCGAGCGCCATTTTGGCCGGGCTGCGGAAAGCTGCGGCGTCACGCAACCCTCGCTCTCCAGCGCCATCCGGCAGCTGGAGGATCAGCTGGGCGTGCAGCTGGTGTTCCGTGGCAGCCGCTTTCAAGGCCTGACGCCGGAGGGCCAGCGGGTGCTGGACCGCAGCCAGAAGATCGTCGCCGACACACGGGCCTTGCGCGATGAGATGCGCTCGGTTCGGGCCGGACTTTCGGGCAATCTGCGGTTGGGCGTGATCCCGACCGCGCTGCCGATGGTGGCCGAACTGACCGCGCCTTTCACCGCGCGGCATCCGAATGTGAAGGTCACGGTGCTCTCGCGCACCAGTGCCGAGATCTTGGCACAGATTGAATCGCTCGAGCTCGACGCCGGGATCACCTATCTCGACAATGAACCCTTGGGCCGGGTGTTTCAGGTGCCGCTTTACCCCGAATTCTATCGCTACCTTTGCGCCCCCGGCACCGCCTTGGCCGACCGCGCCCATGTGACTTGGGCCGAGGCGGCCGAGCAGCCCTTGTGCCTTTTGACCGCCGATATGCAAAACCGGCGGATCATGAACCAGCATCTGGGCGAGGCGGGCGCGCAGGCGGCTCCGCAGATTGAATCAAATTCATCAATCGCGCTGATTTCGCATGTGATGACCGGGCATTGGGCCTCGATCGTGCCGATGCGTCTGGCGCGGCTTTTTGCCGAAACCGGCCGCTTGGTGGCGGTGCCGATTGTCGATCCTGAGGCGGAGCATGTCGTGGGGCTGATTGCAGCACGGCGCGAGCCGCAAACCCCCGTTCTTGCAGCCCTAATCGAGCAAGCACAGCGCGGGGCGAGAAACTTCACCTGAACAGGGTTGATAGCCAACGCCTATCGTTTAACGGCATATTGGAATTGAATTGGCTATCAAAGGCGCGCATGCTTCGCACCAGCTAGCTGAAGGCCGCCCGCATGCTCGATTCCATCGACCTAGAGACCCGTATTCGTGAGATCCTTGACGCCCATCGCGGGCAAGAAGGCTCACTCCTGCCCATTTTGCATGATGTCCAAGAGGCTTACGGCTATGTGCCGGAAGCGGCCTTGCCGATCATCGCTGCCGATTTGCAGATCACCAAGGCCGAAGCGCATGGTGTGATGACCTTCTACCACGATTTCCGTGAGAAGCCGGCGGGCCGTAAGGTCTTGAAATTGTGCCGTGCTGAATCCTGCAAATCGATGGGCGCCGATGCTTTGGCGGCCGAGGTTCAGGCCAAGCTGGGTCTGGATTGGCATGAGACCTCTGCCGATGGCGCGGTCACTTTGGAGCCGATTTTCTGCCTTGGCCTTTGCGCCTGCGGTCCTGCGGCCATGGTCGATGGCAAGCTGGTCGGTCGGGCGACGGCTGAAGCTCTGGTTGCGAAGGTGAAGGCATGAAGATCTGGCTCCCTCTTGATTCCGCCGCTGTTGCGCTGGGTGCTGACGAGATTGCGACCGCGCTGGTGGCTGAAGCTGCGCGCCGTGGTGTGACGCTGGATCTGGTGCGCAATGGCAGCCGGGGCATGATCTGGCTGGAACCTTTGGCCGAGGTTGAAGTGAATGGCGTGCGCCATGGCTTTGGCGCGATGACTTTGGACGATGTGGCGGGGCTGTTCGGCGATCTGGCCGCGCATCCCAAAGCGCTGGGTCCGGTGGATGAGCTGCCTTGGATGAAGGCGCAGACCCGTCTGACCTTTGCGCGTTGCGGCGTGATCGATCCCTTGTCGATTGCCGATTACCGCGCACATGGCGGTTTTGAAGGGCTTGAGCGCGCCAAGACCATGTCGAAGCCCGAGTTGGTGGCGGAAGTCACCGACTCCGGTCTGCGCGGTCGTGGTGGTGCGGGCTTCCCGACCGGGATCAAATGGAAGACCGTCTCGGAAGCGCCGGGCGAGAAGAAATACATCGTCTGCAATGCGGACGAGGGCGACTCGGCGACTTTTGCTGACCGGATGATCATGGAAGGCGACCCCTTCGTGCTGATCGAAGGCATGGCGATTGCAGGCCTCGCCTGTGGTGCGACCCAAGGCTACGTCTATATCCGCAGCGAATATCCCATTGCGATCAAGGTGATGCGCAAGGCGGTTGAGATTGCGCGCTCGGTCGGCGTTTTGGGTTCGCAGTTCGACATGGAGATCCGGGTCGGTGCCGGGGCCTATGTTTGCGGCGAGGAAACCTCGCTTCTGAACTCGCTTGAGGGCAAGCGCGGCGTGGTGCGGGCGAAACCGCCTTTGCCCGCGTTGCAGGGCTTCATGGGCCGCCCGACCGTGGTCAATAACGTGATCTCGCTGGCCTCGGTGCCGGTGATTTTGGCCAAGGGTGCGGCCTTCTACAAAGGCTTTGGCCTTGGCCGGTCGCGCGGCACGATCCCGTTGCAGATTGCGGGCAACGTGAAGCATGGCGGTTTGTATGAGATCGCTTTCGGTCTGACCCTGGGCGAGATCGTTGACGGGATCGCGGGTGGCACGGCCTCGGGGCGGCCCGTCAAAGCGGTGCAGGTGGGCGGGCCTTTGGGCGCTTACTTCCCGCGCGCGCTGTTCGACACGCCCTTTGGCTATGAAGAATTCGCGGGCAAGGATGGTCTGATCGGCCACGCCGGTCTGACGATCTTTGACGACACCGCCGACATGCTGGGCATGGCGCGCTTCGCGATGGAATTCTGCGCCATCGAATCCTGCGGCAAATGCACGCCTTGCCGGATCGGCTCGACCCGTGGGGTGGAGACTTTGGACCGGCTGGCGCAGGGCGATGCCTCGGCGATGCCGGTGCTGACCGATCTGTGCAACACGATGAAACTGGGCTCGCTTTGCGCTTTGGGTGGCTTCACGCCCTATCCGGTGATGTCGGCCGTGACGCATTTCCCCGATGATTTCGCCCGGGCCAAGGAGGCGGCGGAATGATCTTGTCGCTGCATTTGAGCAAGACCGCGACTATGCGTGAGGCCCTGCGGGGCCTGCGCTTGACTGATGAAGCCAAGGGGCAAGCCGTGCTTGCCCACCAGCCCGCCGCGCAGAAAGGTGCCCAGAGATGAAAGATTTTATCATCCCCGACCGCGATTTCGGCACCCCTGCCGCGAAATCGAAGGCCATGGTCACCCTGACCATCGACGGCTTTGACGTGACGGTGCCGGAAGGCACCTCGATCATGCGGGCAGCGGCAGAGCTGGGGATCTCGGTCCCGAAGCTTTGCGCAACGGATTCGGTTGATGCTTTCGGCTCTTGCCGGTTGTGCTTGGTCGAGATTGAGGGCCGCAATGGCACTCCGGCCTCCTGCACCACGCCGGTGGCACCGGGGATCAAGGTCCAGACCCAGACCGGCAAGCTGAAGACGCTCCGTAAGGGCGTGATGGAGCTTTACATCTCGGACCACCCGCTGGACTGCCTGACCTGCGGCGCCAATGGCGATTGCGAGTTGCAGGATATGGCCGGGGCCGTGGGCCTGCGCGATGTGCGGTATGAAGCGCCGAAGGGTGGCGAGTTGGCCAACCACTTCCTCGCCCGCAACACCAGCGGCGAGAAGAACCCCGAATGGCTGCCGAAAGACCTGTCGAACCCCTATTTCGCCTATGAGCCGTCGAAATGCATCGTCTGTTCGCGCTGCGTGCGGGCCTGTGAGGAGGTGCAGGGCACTTTCGCGCTGACGATCTCGGGCCGTGGCTTTGAGAGCCGGGTCCATGCCGGCGGCAAGAACGACAGCTTCCTGACCTCGGATTGTGTGTCTTGTGGCGCTTGCGTGCAGGCCTGCCCGACCGGCACTTTGACCGAGAAATCGGTGCTGGATATCGGCACGCCGGACCGCGCTGTGGTCACCACCTGCGCCTATTGCGGCGTGGGTTGCCAGTTCAAGGCCGAGATGCGCGGTGATGAGCTGGTGCGGATGGTGCCTTACAAGCACGGCAAGGCCAACCGGGGTCACTCCTGCGTTAAGGGCCGCTTCGCTTACGGCTATACCACGCACAAAGACCGTATCCTGAAGCCGATGATCCGCGAGTCGATCAACGACCCGTGGCAAGAGGTGGAATGGGCGGAGGCGATGGAATTCGCCGCCAACCGGATGAAGGGCATCCAAGAGAAATACGGCCGTCAGTCGGTTGGGGTGATCACCTCCTCGCGTTGCACCAACGAGGAAACCTACCTCGTGCAAAAGCTGACGCGCGGTGTGTTCATGAACAACAACACCGACACCTGCGCCCGCGTTTGCCACTCGCCCACCGGTTACGGTCTGGGCCAGACCTTCGGCACCTCGGCTGGCACGCAAGACTTTGACTCGGTGGAAGAAGCCGATGTCATCATGGTGATCGGCGCCAACCCGCATTCGGGCCACCCGGTCTTTGCCAGCCGCATGAAGAAACGTCTGCGTCAGGGTGCCAAGCTGATCGTCGTCGATCCGCGCCGCACCGAGACGGTGGAGGGCCCGCATTACAAGGCCGCGCAGCACCTGAACCTGACCCCCGGCACCAACGTCGCCGTGGTCACGGCTCTGGCGCATGTGATCGTGACCGAGAAGCTCTACAATGAAGAGTTCATCCGCACCCGTTGCGACTGGGATGAATTCCTTGATTACGCAGAGTTCGTCTCGAATGAGAAATACTCGCCCGAGGCCACCATGCTGGTCACCGGCGTGATGCCCGATGCTCTGCGCGACGCGGCCCGGATCTATGCCACCGGCGGCAATGCGGCGATCTACTATGGTCTGGGCGTGACCGAGCACAGCCAAGGCTCGACCACCGTGATCGGGATTGCCAACTTGGCGATGCTGACCGGCAACGTCGGTCGTCGCGGCGTGGGTGTGAACCCGCTGCGCGGTCAGAACAACGTGCAAGGTTCGTGCGACATGGGCTCGTTCCCGCATGAGCTGCCGGGTTATCGCCATGTGAAGAACCCGGAAGTCCGCGCGATCTATGAAAACCTCTGGGGCGTGAAGATCGACCCAGAGCCCGGCCTGCGCATCCCGAACATGCTGGATGCGGCGGTTGAGGGCACTTTCAAGGGCCTTTACTGCCAAGGCGAAGACATCCTGCAATCGGACCCCGACACCAAGCATGTGGCGGCGGGTCTGGCGGCGATGGAATGCGTGATCGTTCACGACCTTTTCCTGAACGAGACCGCAAACTACGCGCATGTCTTCTTCCCCGGCTCGTCCTTCCTTGAGAAGGACGGCACCTTCACCAACGCCGAGCGCCGCATCAATATGGTGCGCAAGGTGATGGCTCCGAAGCAGGGCTATGCCGATTGGGAAGTCACCCAGATGTTCGCCCAAGCCATGGGTGCCAACTGGAACTACACCCATCCGAGCCAAATCATGGAAGAAATCGCCATGACCACGCCGAGCTTTGCCGGTGTGAGCTATGAGAAGATCGAGACCTTGGGCTCGGTGCAATGGCCGGTGAACGATAAGGCGCCGGAAGGCACGCCTTTGATGCATGTGGACGGTTTCGTGCGCGGCAAAGGCAAGCTGATCCGCACCGAATATGTCGCGACCGATGAGAAGACCGGCCCGCGCTTCCCGCTTTTGCTGACCACAGGCCGCATCCTGTCGCAGTATAACGTGGGCGCGCAGACGCGGCGCACCGAGAACGTGGTTTGGCATGACCAAGACGTGCTGGAAGTGAACCCGCATGACGCCGAAAATCGCGGTATTCGCGATGGCGACTGGGTGCGTCTGGCCAGCCGTGCCGGTGAGACGACCCTGCGGGTCACGATCACCGACAAAGTCTCGCCCGGGGTGGTTTATACGACCTTCCACCACCCGGACACGCAAGCCAACGTTATCACCACCGATTTCAGCGATTGGGCGACCAATTGCCCGGAATATAAGGTGACGGCGGTGCAGGTCTCGCCCTCGAACGGGCCCTCGGAATGGCAAGAAGAGTATAATGCTCAGGCGGCCAATTCGCGGCGGATCTTGGCGGCGGAATAAGCGATGATCGGCGCACGGCCCATTCCTCGGCTGGCATTCGGCCCTGCCCCCTTGGCGGGTGAGCGCATGCTGTCTGAAGAGCGGGCCGTGGCCTTGTCTTTCAACGGCTCAACCCAAGCGGTGATGATGGCGACGCCGGCGGATCTGGTTGATTTCGCTTATGGTTTCGCTTTGACCGAAGGCATTGCGGTGCCGACTGAGGTTGAGTCGGTTGAGGTGGTCGAGACCGAGGGCGGCATTGATGTGCAATGCTGGCTGGTGCCAGAGGCCGAGGCGCGCTTGGCCGCGCGGCGGCGGACGATGGCGGGGCCGGTGGGTTGCGGGCTTTGCGGCATTGATTCCATTGCCGAAGCGGTGCGCGAACCTGAGCCGGTGCCGCATGGCGGTTTGCGGATGACGCCAAGCCAAGTGATGGCCGCGATTGCCGCTTTGCCGCAGTTTCAGCCTTTGCATGATGTCACCCGTTCGGCCCATTGCGCGGGCTTTTGGACCGGCGGCGCTTTGGCGGTGACGCGTGAGGACGTGGGCCGCCACAACGCCTTGGACAAGCTGGCTGGTTGGGCTTTGCGTTCCGGCGCGGATTGCGCCCAAGGCGCGGTGGTGCTGACCTCGCGCGTCTCGATCGACCTTGTGCAAAAGGTCGCAGCTTTGCGCTGCGGCATCGTGATTGCCGTCTCGGCCCCCACGGCGGATGCTGTGGCTTTGGCCGAGCGCGCCGGCATCACCCTGATCGCTTTGGCCCGCCCCGATAGGTTCGAGGCCTTTACCCATACCGATAGAATTGTGACGGAGCCCGCCCATGTCGGCCACCCCCGCTGAGAAAATCATCCGCATGGCGAACCAGATTTCGCAGTTCATGGAGTCAAAGCCGCATCAAGAGGGGCTGACGCTTTTGGCCGCGCATATCAATGACTTCTGGGAGCCGCGCATGCGCACGCATCTCTTTGCGGTGCTGGATAATGGTGGCGCGGGTCTGCGCCCCTTGGTGGTGGAAGCCGCCAGCCTGATCCGCCGCCCGGTTGCGGCCTGATCAAAGCGCAGCGGCGGTCAGGATGTGACCGCTTGCGAGGCCCCAGCGGCCCTTGATCGCATCGCCTTTCCGAAAGGGGGCGATGTTTTCGTTGAAGCTTGCCGTGAAGGCCTCGCCCGTCACGGTGATCTTTAGGCTCTCGAAACCGAAAAGCTGGCCGGAATGGCTGTATTGCGCTTTGTAGGCCGCCTCTTTGGCGCAGAAGATCAGCTTGGCAGCAAGGCCCGGATCGGGTTGGTCATAGGCCCAAAGCTGCTCACTTTCACTAAGGATCGAAGGCCAGAGGTCGCGCTCTAAACCTTCGGCTTCCTCCAGATCCAAGCCGATCCCCGCCCCATGCCGCACCGCAGCAAGACAAGCGCTGCGGCTGTGGGTGATCGTGCCGGAGATCCCCAAAGGCCAAAGCGGCGAGCGGTCTGCATGGGCCGGAATGGCGCGGCCCGGCAGGCCCAAATGCTGCAAAGCTTGCCGCGCAGCATGGCGCCCGGCGGAAAACTCGGCGCGCCTTGCTGGCGTTGCTTGCGGCAATGTCTCGCCCGGCAAGAGCGGGTAATGCTGGCGCGGATCGGCGCAGGCCAGCGCCACACCACCCAGCAAAAGCCTTTGCGCGAGGGATAGAAGCTCAGCGTTTTCAGACATCTACACCACGCCGCGCCAAGCGCATCGCGCGGCGCCGCTCCATCGCATCGGCCAAGGTTTCGCCCTGCGGCTGGGGTGGGGTTGCTGCAAAGACTTGCGGCTGCACAGTCGTAATTGGTGCGGCTTTCGGTCCTTCGATATGCGCCGCCAGCTGTTCGAGCACCGGGAAGCGGAAGATGTCGGTGATCGAAACCTTCGCCCCTGCAAGGCTTTCACGGATTTCACGATGCGCCTGCACGGCCAAAAGCGAATGGCCGCCAAGGGCAAAGAAATTATCTTTGGCCCCGACCTTCGCCACCCCCAAAACCCGCGCCCAGATCGCGGCCAAATCCTCGGCCACCGAGGATTTCGGCGCCTCAAAGCCTTGCGCCGCCGGGGCCCGGGCGGCATGCGGCGCGGGCAAGGCTTTGCGGTCCACCTTGCGGTTCGGCGTCAGCGGCATCGCGGCAAGGGTGACGAAATGCTGCGGAATCATATGCTCAGGCAGCGCGGATTTCAGCGCTTGGCGTAGTGCAGGATCTGCCGCATGACCGGTCAGATAGGCCACCAAGCGCAGATCACCCGGCGTGTCTTCCCTAGCGATAACAATGGCTTGGGTCACACCCGGCTGCTGTTCCAGCACGGCCTCGATCTCACCCAACTCGATCCGATAGCCGCGCAGCTTGACCTGATGATCGGCGCGGCCAAGGAAATCAAGCTTGCCATCCGCCCGCCGCCGCACGAGATCACCCGTGCCGTAAATCCGGCCCTCGGCGAAGGGATTGGGGCGGTAACGGTCGGCGGTCAGCTCCGGCCGCTGCCAATAGCCGCGCGTCACGCCCTCACCGCCAATCCAAAGCTCTCCCTCGGCGCCCGAAGGCACCGGCGCGCCCTGCGGGTCGAGCACATAGAGCTGCTGATTGGCGAGAGGGAGGCCGATATTGGTCACCGGCTCGGTCTCGGTCACCTCTTCGACCGAGGACCAAATCGTGGTTTCAGTGGGCCCATACATGTTGAAAAGCTTTTTCACACCTGCCCGGCGCAGGTCTTCCACCAGCCCACCCGAAAGCGCCTCACCGCCCACCAACATGGCCTGAAGATTGGACAAAGCGCTGCGGCTGTCGGCATTCATCGCCAGCATCCGCGCCATGGAAGGCGTGCATTGCAGATGGCTGACGGAGTGGCGCGTGATCTGCGCGGCGATCGAGAAATCGTCGGCGGCGAGCCCACCCTGATTGGCGCGGCGCACCACCTCGGCCAAGGCGGGCAGGCTTTGCATCACCGCTTCGGGCGCGATGCCGAAATCGATCAGGCAGGCGACTTCAGCCACACCAATGCGCTTCAGCTCTTCCACCCGCGCCAGCGCCTCTTCGACCGTGCCGAAGAGGCCCGAATCGTCGAAATAGCGCTGGAAGGCGAAGTCGAGAATCGCCGCATTCTCTTCATCCGAGAGCGCCGCAAGGTCGATATCCATCGGATTTGATGCATTTTGCGGCTTTTTGAACGCCGGGAAGGCCCAAGCGTATTGCTTGACCAAAGCGGCGGCGCTGGCGAGATAGGCTTTCATCGGCGCTTCCGCCAATTGCCGCACCGCAGCGCGGCTTTCACCAATGCAGCTGTGCAGCATCAAAGTGACCTTGTGGCGCGCCGGATCATGCCCGGCGGCGCGCAAAGCCTCATGGTAAAGCGTGACCTTTTGTCCAACCTCTTCAACGCTTTGACCCAAAAGATGCGTCAGCACATTGGCGCCCAAAGCGCCCGCTTCCTTCCAAGTCTCGGGGTTGCCAGCGGTGGTGACCCAAATATCCAACTCGGCGGAAACCGGGCGCGGCTGGGTCTTTACGGTGAAAAGGCTGCCATCGGCTTTGGGGAAATCCACCCCCTCCCCGCGCCAGAGACGCCGGACCTGATCGGCGGCGGCATACATCGCGGATTTGTTCTGCGGCGGGGCATTTTCGGGCCGCAACACAAAGTCATCGGGGTGCCAGCCCGAGGCGATGGCGATGCCGGACCGGCCATTCGTTAAGTTATCAATGACCGCCCATTCCTCGGCAATCCGCGCCGGATGGTGCAGCGGCACGACGCAAGATCCGGCCCGAATGGCAAGGTTTTTGGTCACTGCCGCCACCGCAGCCCCGGTCACGGAAGGGTTGGGATAGGGGCCACCAAAGGCGTGGAAATGCCGCTCGGGCGTCCAAAGCGCGGTGAAGCCATTGCGGTCGGCGAACTTGGCGCCTTCGAGCAAAAGCTCATATTTCTTGGGGCCTTGGCCATCGTCATTGCCCCAGTAATAGAGGGAGAACTCCATGCCTTGGGCGGAGGTGATCGGGCCAGAGGAGACTAGGCTTCGGGTCTCATCCGAGGCGATGACGACCTTGAACCCCCGCGCAAGAGTCCAGAACAACTCAAGCACCGAGATGTCGAAGGAGAGCGAGGTGACGGCGAGCCAAGTGCCGGGTTCCGTGCCGACGCGATCGTCGATTCCGGTGAAGAAATTAACCACGTTGCGGTGTTCGATCTGCACGCCTTTGGGCCGCCCGGTCGAACCGCTGGTGTAGATCATATAGGCGAGGTCTTGCGGCTGCACCGTGGTTTGCGGGTTGGTCTCGGGCAGCGCGGAGAGGTCATCATCCAGCGCCAAAAGCTGGACATTGCGGGGCAGTTGTGGGGCGAGGTCGCTTTGGGTGACAATCACCGGGCAGGCGGAATCCTCGGCAAAAAGCGCAATGCGATCAGAGGGATAGGCGGGATCCATCGGGACATAGGCGCCGCCTGCCTTCAGGATCGCCAAGGCGCCTGCCACCAGATCAAAGCCGCGCCGGGCGCAAAGGCCGACCAAAGTGCCGGGCGTCACGCCCATCGCGACCAGCCGATGCGCGGCGCGGTTGGCACGGGCGTTGAGCGCGGCATAGCTGAGGCTTTGGTCCTCAAACACCAGCGCCGGGGCGTCGGGGGTGCGGGCGACCTGCGCCTCAAAGGCTGTGTGCAGCATCAGGCTGCGGTCATGGTCGCGCGGGGTTGGGTTCCAGCGGGTCACGGCCTCGTTCAGCTCGGCCTCGGTCAGGGGCGAGAGGGTTGAGAGCTGGGTTTCAGGCGTGGCGGCGGCGATCTGGCTGGCGATGTGGTCGAGGCGGGCGGCAAGAGCGCGGGCCTCGGCCTCAGGCAGGCGGGTCGCGTCGAAATGCAGCTTGCCGGGGGCAAGGGTCAGCGCGGTTCCGGGGATAAAGCCTTGATCGGAAAGGCCGATTGGCGGGGTTTGCAGTCCCTGCAGGGCGGGGTCGCGGGTGAGGAGGTCCAAGGCCCAGCCTCGAGGTTTCGTCGCAAGGGCGGCGGTGAGCGTTGCAAGCGCGGGGCCGATCGCCTCGGCCCGCAAGGTCAGCGGCGTCCAATCCGCAAGATAGCCCGGCAGCGGCTGTGCGGCGCGGGCGATGTCTCCAGAGACCTGCCGCGAGACCCGCAGCATCGCCAAGGCGAGATGCGGCAGAGCGCCCGTGAGCGGCAGGCTTTGCCAATCGGCGGGCTGCGTCGGGCTGGTCGCCGCGAACGGCAGCGGGTCAAGCGTGGCAAGGGCGTGGCGCTGCGCGCCGTCTTGCGGGGCTTGGGCGCGGTGGGCGGCGGTGAGGGCGGCCCGCGTTTCGGCATCCAAAGCTGAAAGTTGGCGGGTGGTGACAGTAGTGGGGCAGATCGCGCCGCCAAGGCTTTGGCAGCTGAGGCCGCTCAGCCGCACCGCACCGCTGCCGCAGGCCACCTCAAGGCCTTCCGCACTGGCGGAAAGCACGGCCCCCGGCGCGCCCTGCCCCAGTGCCTCGGTGGCGCTGCCAACGTTCAGGACACGGGTGCCGGTGTCGATCTTTGCCGTGGTCAAAGGGTTCCAATAGCGGCCGTGATCCAGCGCGCGCACCAGCCGGACGACCGAGGCTGAACTTTGGGTAAAGTCAATCTGGCCAAAGGCTTCTGGGCGGTCGGCCCTGCGGTGCAACTGGCGCAGGCCGGGGGATTGTGCGCGTGGCGTCAGCCCGTTTTCCAGCTGTGTGAGCACCGCCGGAAAGCTCTCCAACCCCGCCTCGAAGCAGCGGGTGTTGAGGGTCAGCGCCGTCTCGCCCTCGGCGATGGCGAAGCGGCGCTCCTCAAGAATGCGGCCCTGATCGACGCCGTCTTCGATCAGATGCCAGGTGATGCCATGCTCCGCCTCAGCCGCCAGAAGCGCCCAGACCGGGGCGTTAAGGCCAGCGTGGCGCGGCAGCGGGCCGTCGTGGAAATTGACCGCGCCTTTGCTCGCGCGGGCCAAAACCGCAGGCGGCAGAACGGTGAGATTGGCGATTGAGAGCAGCCAATCGGCCTGCGGCAGGCGGCTGGCGAGATCGGGGCCGGGGGCCTCAACCGCCACGCCCTGCGCCGCAGCCCAAGCGCGGATATCGGGGGCATCGCTGACGACAGCCGCGATGCGGTGGCCGCGCGCCAAAAGCTGCGCGCCGCATGCGCGGGTCAGGGTTTCATTGCCGATCAGCAGGGCCGAAAAGCTCATCTCAATGGTCCTTACCCATAGCTTTCGCGCTGCCACTCCGCCCCACATTCCGGCGCAGATGCCGCAGATGATGCGCTGTAAGGTCTCGCAAATAGCGCGGCGGATCGCCCCTGTCCTTGGCTTGGATCAAAAGCCGCAGCCGCCACAAAGCGCCGCCCGCAAGCGTTGCAAGGCTAGCCCCCGCCGCATAGGCGCGCCCGTGGTTCTTGGTGAAATAATGCAGTCGCGAGTCGAGCCAAAAGCGCGGAATGCGCGGCCAGCTTTTCATCCCCGTCGAGACCGAACCGATGTGCATCACCCGACTTTCCACAACGTAATCTGTGGGATAGCCAGCCAAGGCCGCACGGCGGCAAAGGTCGGTTTCCTCGAAATAGAGAAAGAAGCGCTCGTCAAAAAGGCCGATCTGATCCAGCACGGATTGGCGCATCATCAGGCTGGCCCCGGCAAGCCAATCGACACGGGTCGTCTCGGTTGGGATCGGGCGTGCCACGATATGGCGGGCCAGCAGCTTTGAGACCGGGCCGAAGCGAATTTGGCCTTCGAACTCGGAGAGGATCGAGGGGAAGCGGAAGGCAGTGCGATGCGGATCGCCCTCCGGCCCGTGGATATAACTCCCGGCAAAACCCGTGGCGGGGTGGGTTTGCAGATGGGTCAGCAGCGCGCGGATCGCATCCGGCGCGGGGAAGGCGTCGGAGTTCAAAAGGTAGACATAGTCGGGCCTGCTGCCATCGGGCATCCCGGCGCGGATGCCGTGATTGTTGCCCGCCCCAAAGCCGCCGTTGCGGCCCGATTGCAGCACCCGCACCGCCTGCGGCCCCTTGTCCCAACCGCGCGCCACAACCTCGGCGCTGAGCCGCTCGAACGAGCCATCGCCGCTGTCATTATCAACGATGGTGAGCGCGCCTTCCACGCCTTGCAGGGCGGTCAGCGCCGCCTCGGCCGCGCGCAGGGTCATCTCGGCGGTGCGCCAATTGAGGATGATCGTCAGAAGGCCCGCCATCTATTCCGCCGCCTGCGCCATGGGGGCCGGGGTCTCGGCCCGCTCGATCACGCCGCGCATCTTGGTGGCAAGGACGCGGACATTGGGTTCCAGCACCATGGAATCGTGATCTCCGGGCACTTCAAAGACCTGCAAAGCGGGGGCAAAGCGGGTGAGGTCATTGTCTTCAAAGACATATTCCTTGGCCGAAGAGACCCATGCCCCGCCCGAGACCTTCCAACGCAGGTCCAGCGGCGGGCGGAAGAGCACGGTGGCGCCTTGGCGCAGGCGCAGATCATAGCGCGGCAAGGCACGGCGGAAGGCGGCCTCAATCGCGGCATCGTGGAAGGCAACCTCGGCTTGCGCCTGCGGGGCTTCAGCCTGTTGACGCTTCCATGCGGCGCGGGCACGGGCCCATTCCAGCAGATACCCCGGCCCCTTGGCGCGCAGCTCTGCCAGTTTAATCAAGGCCTTATCCTTGCGGCTGAGACTGGGCCGCAGCGGCAAAGGCGTGTCGAGCAAGATGACCAAAGGCACCTCTTCGCCTGCGGCTTCCAACTGCCGCGCGATCTCCCATGCGATCAGCCCGCCCCCCGAGAAGCCACCCAAGAGATAGGGGCCTTGCGGCTGCACCTGCCGCATCTCGGCGATATAATCGCGGGCGGCGGCGGTGAAATCGTCATGCGGGGTGTCGTCGCCCAAAAGCCCGCGCGCTTGCAGCCCGTAGAAGGGCCGATCGCCGCCCAAAAGCTGGGCGAGATGGCGCAGGTTCAGCACATTGCCGAACATGCCCGCGACCAAGAAGAAGGGCGCTTTCGCCCCGCCCTCGCCCCGGTGCATCGGCACCAGATGGGTGAAGCGGCGCGCCGGGGTCGTGGGACGCTCGGCCTCATCCTCGGGCGTGCCGATCTGATCGGCGATCAGCTTGGCACAGGCGGCAATGGTCGGCGCCTCGAACAGGATCGAGATCGGGAATTCGACGCGGAAGGCCTTTTTCACCATCGAGAAAAGGCGCACCGCGATCAGCGAATGACCGCCAAGGTCGAAGAAACTGTCCTCAACCCCGACGCGGGAAACGCCGAGGAGCTCTTGCCAGAAGCCAACCAACCGGCGCTCAATCTCAGTCTTCGGCTCGACATAGGCGCTGTCGAGATCGGGGCGCTCGAAGCTTTGGCTTTCCGCGCGCGGGGCTTCCGCCCCAGCGGTTTGGCGCACCAAAGCGGGCAGGTCGAGCGAAGAGAGGATGACTTGCGGGTTGCTGAGGCCAAGCGCGCGGGCAAAGGCGCGGGCGCCCTCATCAGGCCGGATGCCTTGGCTGAAACTGTGCATCAGCCGCTCTTCCGCTGGGGAAAGCGGGCGGGCGGTCTCATCAAATTCCAAAGCGCGGGCGTCCGGCGCGGGGAAGGAAAGCGCACCCTCCAAGCGGCGGATGGTGAAGCCTTTGATCTCAACGCAGACCTCGCCCTCTGGCGTGGCAAGGGTGATGTCAAAGCTGGCGGTGGGGCGATCCGCGCTATTGGCGGCGGCATTGCGGATATGGCTGAGGATGCGCGCGGGCAAGGCGCGATAGGCGCGCAGGCTGGTGTAAGAGACCGGCACCCAAAGCGCATCGGGGCGGTAGCCTTGGATCAGATCCATCGCCCAGCCGGTGGCCAGATCCATCAGCGCGGGATGCAGAAGCCAGCCATTTTCAGGCTCTAAATCAAAGGATTCGGGCAAGGAGAGCTCTGCCAGCCCTTCCCCTTGGCCTGTCGTGCGACTGGTCAAAACCCGCCAGCGCGGGCCGAA
Source organism: Pseudogemmobacter lacusdianii (assembly GCF_030848395.1). GTDB lineage: Bacteria > Pseudomonadota > Alphaproteobacteria > Rhodobacterales > Rhodobacteraceae > Pseudogemmobacter > Pseudogemmobacter lacusdianii. The sequence goes on from NZ_JAVDBT010000006.1 coordinate 57,972, forward strand.
GCTAAGATGCGCTTCCTGCGGGCTTTGCAGCCCCTCGCCCCGCTCGGGCGCGGGCAGACGCGCCGCAATTGCGCTGGGATCGATGCTTGGCGCAGCCGCGCTTAGCGGCAAAAGCCGGGCCGAGGCATGCTGCATCCAGCCCCGCCGACCTTGCAGCTCTTGCGCGGAATGCAGGTCGAAACCATAGCCCTCATCGCTGCGCGTCAGGCGGGCGCGGATCTCGCGGGCCTCGCCCTCGGGGATGTTGAGCGCGCGGAAGAAGGTCAGATCGCGCAGCTCAAAACCGCCCGCCTCGCCTTGGGCGCGCCAAGCCTCGGCGGCGAGTTCCAGATAGCCGGTGCCGGGGATCAAAGCGGTGCCGTCCTTGGTGCGGTGGCCGTCCAGCACCCAGCGGTCAAAGCCGATCTTGGCGGCGAAGATGCGGTTGCCAGCGGCGTCAAAGCCCGCCTCATCCAGCATCTGCGCCTTGATCGGCAGGCGCGGGGCCAAGGGGCGACCGACGCGATCGGCAAGGCTTTCTGCCGCCATGCCAACCCCGGTCCAAATCCCCCAATTCAGCGCCAAGACCTTGGTTTTGCAGCCCTTCCGGCTTTTGGCATAGGCATTGAGATATTCATTCGCCGCCACATAATCGATCTGACCAGCGGGGCCGGTGACGGTGGAAGTCGAGGCAAAAAGGATCAGATGGGCCAGCGTTCCATCCGGGAACAGCCGCTCAAGCACTTGAGTGCCGTGGAGCTTTGGCGCAAAGACCTCTTCCACCTCGGCCGGGGTTTTCGCCAGCAACGGCCCGTCATCGACCACGCCCGCGGCATGGATCACCATATGCACCGGGCCAAACCGCGCCTCGCCAGCGTCGCGGGCGGCCTGCATCTCGACAAGGTTCGCCACATCGGCCTGCGCGATATGAAGCGTGCCACCAAGCGCTTCCAGCCGTTGCAAAGCAAGGATGCGGCGGGCGGTGGGATCATCGGGGCCGAGGTTGGCCAGCAGACGCGGCCAGTCTGCGCGGTCGGGCATCGCACGGCGGGCGATCAGGGTGATTTTGACGCCGTGGCGGCGGATCAGATCCTCGGCCAAAGTCAGGCCAATGCCGCCAAAGCCGCCGGTGATCAGCACATGCGCGCCTTGCGGCAGATCGGTTTCCGCCTTTGGCAAGGGCGCGGGCCGCAGGGTCAGCCCGTAGCGCCGCTCGCCGCGCAATGCGGCGAAGGTCGGCGTCGAGATCAGCTCTTCAAGGATGCGCTCGACAAGGGGCGCTTGGTCCTTCGGCAAGGGGCCAAGGTCAAGACTGCCGGTCACCAGCCCCGGCACCTCGCGCGGGATCACCCGCAGCGGGCCAAGCACCATGGCCTTTTCAGGATAGGGCAGCGCCTCGGCCTTCACCTGAGCCGCCCCGGTGGTGAGGGTGGTCAGATGGATCGGGCCAGAAAGCCCTTCATCAGCAATGGCTTGGGCCAAGAACATCAGGCTGTAAAAGCCCTGCTCAATGTTGCGATGCAGAAAGCTTGAACCGGGGCGGAAGCTTTCCCGCGAAGTCACCAGCCAGAAATGCGCAATCCGTTGCGGCGTCAGATCACGGGCGACAAGATCGCGGATCAGAAGGTCATAGCCCTCCCGGCCCCGTTCGGGCGAAAGGATGTAATCGCTGCCCTTGCGGGCGAAAGTGTCGCCAGCATGGACAAGGGTGACTTTATGCCCAGCCTGCCGCAGCCGCGCGGCGCTGGCGGCGGCAAGGCCGGTCTCATCGGCAAAGAAGAGCCAGTTTTGAGGCGCTAGTTCGGGCAAATCTTCCAGCTCGGCGCTGGTGGTCTCGGGCTTCCAATGCGGCCGCCAACCCCATTGGCCAAGATCCTCGATCCGCTCGGGCAGAGGGTCTTCCTGCGGGGCCGAGGCCACACTCGGCTCAATGAAATAGGGTTTCTTTTGAAAGGCATATGTCGGCAAAGGCACCCGCAGGCGACGTTTGCCGCCCCAGATCGGCGCCCAGTCCACCTTGACGCCGCAAGCCCAAAGCCGCGCGATCGTGGCGATGTGCCACGCATCATCGGCCATCTTCTGCTCGGGGTGCCGCAGCGCCGCGATCACTTGCCCCGCCGCAAGACCATTCGCCTGCGCCAGCGACGACAGCGCCCGGCCCGGGCCCATCTCCATAAAGACCCGGCCGGGTTGGGAAAGGCTCTCCATGCAGGCGCGGAAATTCACCGTATTGCGCAGGTGCTGCACCCAATAATCGGGGCTGGTCGCCTCCGCCGCCGTGAGCGGCTGGCCGGTGCGGTTGGAGACAATCGGCAGCTGCGGTGCGTGCAGGGGGATCGCCCGCAGATAGGCGCCGAAGCGTTCCAAAATCGGCTCTAACATGCGGCTATGGGCGGCAATGTCGATCGCGATGCGCTGCGTCTCAACCCCTTCGGCGCTGAGCTGCGCGGCCAAGGCCTGCAAGGCAGCATCGGGGCCAGAGACCACGCATAGCCCCGGCGCATTGACCGAAGCCATGTCGAGATCCGGGTTTTCGGCCATCCGCTCTCGCAGCACGCTTTCCTCCAGCGGGACCGAGAGCATGCCGCCCGGCGCTATGCTGTCGAAAAGCTGACCGCGCAGAAGCACAAGGCCGATGCAGTCTTCAAAGTTCATCACCCCCGCCAAGGCGGCGGCGGTGTTCTCGCCCATCGAATGGCCGACCAAAGCGCCGGGCGTCACGCCCCAGCTTTCGTAAAGCTTGGCCAGCGCAAATTCTGTGATCATGATCAGCGGCAGCTGAACGGAGGGGCGTTTCAGCGCCGCATCCGCCGCAGCCTCGGCCCCCGGCTCAGGCAGCCAAAGCGCGCGGATGTCATAGTCAAGCTGCGGCTCTAGCACCGCCAAACCCCGGTCCATCCAATCGGCAAAGACCGGCTCGGTCTCGTAAAGGTCGCGCGCCATGCCAGCATATTGCGCGCCGCCGCCGGGGAACATGAAGATGACCTCGGGCGCGGTGCCGAGATGGTCATGGTTAAAGACCCGGCGCGGATCGGCCCCTTCCAGAAGGCTTGCGGCCTGCCTATGGCTCTCGGCCACGATCACCCGGCGCTTCTCGAAAGCGCGGCGCCCCTCTTTCAAGGTCCAAGCCACATCGGCCAAGCTTTGGTCCGGATGGCTGCGCAGATGCGCCGCAAGCCGGGCGGCTTGGGCATCAAGCGCCGCTTTGGAGCGGGCCGAGATCACCAAGGGCTGGAACGGCCAATCGCTGTCCTCGGACGCCGCCCGCAAAGGTGCCTCTTGCAGCACCGCATGGGCATTGGTGCCGCCCACGCCAAGGCTGTTCACCCCGGCGCGGCGCAAGGGCGCATGCCATTCCGTCAGGCGATCATTGACCCGGAAAGGACTGGTCTCGAAATCAATCGAAGGGTTCGGCGCTTCATAGCCCAAAGAGGCCGGGATCTGCCGATGATGCAGCGAGAGCGCCACTTTGATCAGGCTCGCCACCCCGGCGGCGGTGTCGAGATGCCCGATATTGGTCTTGACCGAACCAATGCGGCAGGTGCCGACAGTCTCGGCGCTTTCGGCAAAGGCTTGGGTCAGCGCGGCGACCTCAATCGGGTCGCCCAGATAGGTGCCGGTGCCGTGGCATTCGACATAGCTCACCGTATCCGCGCTTACCCCGGCGATCATCTGCGCCTCGGCGATGCAAGCCGCCTGACCATCGACCGAAGGTGCGAGATACCCCGCCTTCGCCGCGCCATCATTGTTGATCGCCGAGCCCTTGAGGATCGCCCAGATATGGTCGCCGTCCCGCACAGCATCCTTGGCGCGGCGCAAGACCACACAGCCCGCGCCGGAGCCGAAAACCGTGCCTTGGGCGCGGTGGTCGAAGGCGTGGCAATGACCATCGGGCGACAGGATCTCGCCCTCTTGATGCAGATAGCCGCGCGCATGGGGCAGTTCGATCGTCACGCCCCCGGCCAAAGCCATATCGCATTCGCCCGAGAGCAAAGCCTGCGCCGCGTAATGCACCGCCACAAGCGAGGTCGAACAGGCGGTCTGCACATTCACACTCGGCCCCTTAAGGTCAAGGATATGGCTGACGCGGGTCGAGAGGAAATCCTTGTCATTGCCGGTATGGCGCAGAAGGAACATGCCGGTCTGATCGACCAGATCGCGGTTTGAACAGAGGTTGAAGTAGAAATACGACCCCATGCCGCAACCGGCATAGACGCCAATCGCGCCCTTAAACGCCTCGGGCGGGTGGCCCGCGTTCTCCAATGCCTCCCAAGCCACCTCGAGGAAATGCCGGTGCTGGGGATCAAGGATCGCGGCCTCTTTTGGCGAAAAGCCAAAGAACTCGGCATCGAACTCTTTGAACCCCTCAAGCACCGCCGCCGAGGGGACGTAATTCGCCCGCCGCATCCGGGCCGGAGTTTCCCCCGCCGCCAAAAGCTCGGCCTCGCTCAGCACCCGGATCGATTCAACGCCCCCAGCAAGGTTCTGCCAATAGGCCGCGATATCCGGCGCCCCCGGCAGATGCGCCGCCATGCCGACAATCGCAATGTCGGTCTCACTCAGGCCGGAAACATCGGTCGTCGGGGTCATCCAAAACGTCCTTGCGGTCTGCCTCAGCGGCGCGAATCTCAAAGGCACGGCCGCGCCTTAGTTCAAAGAGCCAAGAGGCCGGGGCAAATTAACTTATTTTAACTCAATGCGATACCCAAAGCCCCCCGCCTAGGTGATCTTGCCTAAAGCGAAGACAATGCCGCTTTGGCACCGCAAGATGCAGGGGGATGCCTGTGCAGAATGGGCAATAGAGCTACCAAAACCCCGCGCCGCCGCCGCGCATCATGCGGATTTGCGCCTTTATGTAGACAATCAAATCAAAGCCAAAGCCGATGACCGCGATGGGAAGTCGCTTCAAAGACGCCCGCGCAAGCCGCTTGACCAAGAAATGCAGCGGCACATAGCCTTGCGGAAAGCGCGGCAGGCGCGCGGCCAAAACCCTGCCAAGCGCCTGAGGGTCACTGGCCAAAAGCCGCGCCTCGGCCCTTGGCTTTGACGCCTCGGTCAGATGGGCAAACAGCGCCGCATTGACCGCCGAGCCGATCACGATCCGCTCTTGATGGCGGATCAAAGCGCCAAGGCTGCGCTCTGAGGCATAGATGTGACGCACGCCTTCGGCGCCGTCGATCCGGAAGACATCCTCGGGCGCGGTCAAGTTATCCGTCAGCACCATCGCGCGCAGATAGCCATCCTCGACCGGCAGGCCGATCGGCAGACGGAAGCGGCGGGCGCGGGCGGCTGGCATGGCGTAAAGCTGGCCACAAATCGCTGTGCGCCAATCATCAAGCCCGCCCGAGGCTTTCAACGCCAGCTTCTCGACCAAGGTCTTGGCCCCGCGCAAAGCGGTGTCTTTGACGGGCTGGCTGCTCAGCACCCAAAGCTCAGGCCGCGCGCAAAGGCCTTGGATCAAGCGTGCCAGAACATCGCGCTCCAGCATCTCAATGTCGGCATCGGCGAAGATCAAGATCTGTGCATCTCGCCGCGCAAGCCCGCGGGTAAAGCGGTTCCAAGTGCGGCTTTTGCCGCCCTCGGCCAGCTCGGCCACCTCGGCTCCGGCGGCGCGCGCCTGCGCGGCGGTGTCATCACGGCAACCATTGGCCAAGACCAAGATCCGCAGATCGACCCCATCGGGCAGCCTCTGCGCCTGCACAAAGCCCAGCATCTGAGCGATGCCCGCGGCCTCATTATGGGCAAAGATGCCAAGATCCACTTTGATCATCGCAGCACCGCTTGCACCGGCACCAAGGGCGGCACGGCGGCTTTGCGCGCGGCCCGCATCTGCTCGGCCTGACCGAGAAGCGCGCCGGCCATCAGCCAAGTCAGCGGCACCATCGTGCCATTGGGCAACAAATCCAAAAGGTTGCAGGCGAAGATCAAAGCGAGGCCCGCCAGCTCAAGCGAAAAGCGCGCGCCGCGTGCCAAGGCCTCGCGGCCCAAAAGCGCCAAGGGCAGGCACAAAAGCCCAAAGGCACCGATATAGCCAATCCAGCCGAAACTGCCGATTTGAATGATCCAAGCGCCATCGGCAATATTCATCCGGCCCGTCATTGGATCCAAAATGAAATTACGATTATAGCCGCCCCAGCCAAACCAAGGCCGCAAGCTGGCGCGGTCCAACAGCAATTCCTCATTCACGATACGGAATTGCAAAGACCACGCCCGGTCGGCCGAGACACTGCGCGCAAGGTCCAAAATGCTGTCCAAAGGCACCAAATGTGCGCTGCGCAGCAAAGGATAGCTGATCACCACAAAAGCCAGTCCCGCTGCCGCTAAGACCTGCCAACGCGGCGGCGCCAAAAGCAAAAGCGGCAAGAGCATTGCCGCATAGACCAACACGCCCACGGTTTTACAGATCACCAGCATCAGCAGCAGATAGAGCATGACCATCAGCTGACGCGGCCGCGCCTCGGCCGGGCCAAGCCGCAGAAACACTGTCGCCGCGCCAAGGCACAAAAGCGCCAACATCGCGACCCATAGCCCATGCGGCAGAAAGACCACCGGGCGATAGCCGCCCTGCCGGATGGTCTGGAAGAAATCGTGCTGAAAGAAGCCGTAAACCCAAACGTTCATCTGCGGCGAAAGCCGGCTCTCAATCAGCATCGGCAGCGAATAGGCCAGCCCCGCGGCGACCAAAGCCGCCAAAAGAGCGCGCGCGGCCTGCGGCCTGGCCAAGTAGTGCCGGCCAAGGAAGAGTGGCAGCACATAGATCAGGTGATTGGCCACCGCCGCGATGCTGTCATAGATCCTCATCCCCGGCAGGCCTGCGCCCAAAGCCCCCTCGGCGCCCGGCCGCACAGGCGGGATCGGATCGGTATTGGTTAAAACGGTGAAGAAGGGCGACAGCACGAAAAGCAGCATCAAAATCTGTCCCAGCCGACCGGCGGGCATCAAGCTGATCCGGTCGCGCAGCACAAAGACCGAGATCGCCAGCGCCACCAAGATCGGCAGCGAATCCTTGGTGAAATCCGGCACCACCGGCAGGTCGATCGCGGTCGCGGGCGGCAGCACCAAATAGCCCGCCAGCACGGTCCAAATCAGCGCAACGCCCGGATCCAGCTTGCGGTAAAGCAGCCAGACCACCAAGGGCCAGCTGAGCAACACCAAATAAGCGAATAGATTTGGATCAGACACTTACCGCACATTCCTTGGTCAGGCCCTGCCTCTTTATACGAAATCTTCGATTAAAGTTGGAAACAATGTGTTGCGGCCTCAACCGGGCCGCCAGCGTCGCGGTCCGGCAAGTTTTCAGTTAACTATTTCGCCGAGGAGATCGCCAATGCATTTCGATTTTGGCATGACACGGCTGCGCATTACCCACTCGGCCGCCGCTTTGGTGCTGGCGGATGCGGCCTTGCGGCTGAAGCAGGGCCGCGGCTTTGGCTTGGCGACGATTAACCTTGATCACCTGGTGAAACTGCGGCGCGATCCGGCCTTTCTAAAGGCCTATGCGGCGCAGGATTTCGTGGTGGCAGATGGCAATCCCATTGTCTGGCTGGCACGGCTGGCGGGCCATCAGATCGGCTTGGTGCCGGGGTCTGATCTCATGCTGCCGCTGGTGCAAGCGGCGGCGGCGGCGGGGCGCCCGGTTTCAATCCTTGGCTCGACCGAACCCGCGCTTGAGGCGGCAATGCGCCGCTTGCAAGCACAGGTTCCGGGCTTGCAGCGCGGCCTGCTGATCGCACCTCCGATGGGCTTTGATCCCGAAGGCCAAACTGCGCATGAGGTCTTGCAGCTTTTGGCCCCCTTGGGCGGGCTTTGCTTGGTGGCCCTTGGCGCGCCCAAGCAAGAGCGGTTGGCCGCATTGGGGCGCAAGCTGGCGCCTTCGGTCGGCTTTGCCTCGATCGGCGCAGGGGTGGATTTCGTCGCTGGCACACAAAAGCGCGCGCCGCGCTGGATGCGCGCGATTGCGATGGAATGGCTGTGGCGCGCCCTGTCCTCGCCGCGCCGGCTCGTGCCGCGCTATGCGACCTGCGCCGCAATCCTGCCCGGCCAAGCGCTGCAAGCCTTGCGCCAAAGGATCACCGCAGAGCGGCAACCCGGCTAAGCCCTAAGCCTGCCTCATTTATATTCAATGAGCCGCGCCTTGCGCCCGCGCCAGCGATCCCAGTGAAAGCGGAGCACGCCCCAAGCTTCGGGGAATTTCGCCAGCACCGTGAAGAGTGCCGCCTCAGCCCCGCACCGCCCCTCGTCCCGCCAGCGCCATGCCAGCCGCAGCATTTGCAGCGGCCAAAGGAGCAGCACTAAAAGCCCCGCCGGGCACCCGATGAGCGCAAAACCCATGCCCAGCAGTGCCGCAAAGGGCAGCGCTGCGCCCCATAAAAAAGCGCGCCGCGTTTCGGCCTGCCAATGCCGCTCGGGACCGGCGCCATGCAGATGCGCGCCTTCGGCAAAGGCATATCCCGCGCGCTGGCTGCGCTTGGCCCATTGGCCAAGCCGGGTGATTGCAGCGTCATGCAGGGTCATCTCGACCGGCAGCCGCCAAATCTCGCCCCCTTTGGCCCGCAGCCGCAGGCAAAGCTCAGGCTCTTCGCCGGCGATCAGATCTTCGCGGTAACCGCCCACCGCTTGCACGGCCGAGAGCCGCATCAAAGCATCGCCACCACAGGCCTGCGCGCGCCCGACGGGCGTGTCCCATTCACGGTCGCAGAGCCGGTTGTAGACCGAGGCCTCGGGCGCAACCTCACGCCGCCGCCCACAGACGACGACCGCCGCCGGATGGTCAACAAAGCCCTGCAAGCCCGCCGCAATCCAGCCCGGCTGCAGCTGACAATCGCCGTCAAGAAACTGCACAAACCCCTCGCCTTGCAAAAGCGCCAGCCCGGCATTGCGCGCCCGGGCCGCCGTGAAGGGCTGCGCCATATCCAGCGCCACCACCTCGGCCCCCGCCGCCTGCGCCGCCGCGACCGAGCCGTCGGTCGAGCCGCTGTCGACATAAACCACCCGCCGCACCTGCCCTTGCAACGCCGCAAAGCAGGCCAAAAGCCGCGCGCCCTCATTGCGGCCGATCACCACGGCATCGACATCGCGCGGGCCGGAAGGGGGGGAAATAGGGCTCAGCATGCGCCGCAGCTTAGGCGCAACGCAGGCGCTTTTCCACCGCCTCGGCAGGCGCTTTCGGCGGGTTCGGCGGGTCCCAGAATTGGGGCCTCAGGCTTTCATTTGAACGCTTGATCTGCTAAGAATTGCCGCATCTGGGCGGGGGCCTGGACAGGGGAAAACGGCCTTGCGCAAGCAGGGCTGGCCAGCACTCAAGCGTATGTCCGGTGCGATGTCACCGCAGGGTGGCAAGGTGAAACCGGCCGGCGCTTTTGGCGCGCCCGCCCCTGCGACAAGGCCCTCTGACAGAATGGTCAGACACTACATATTGGGTCCAGAACGGGATCTAGAGGAATACAAGGGGCACATCTTGACGTCCGGCAGTGAGGCAGGTGACGGCTCCAACGCAAGCTCCCGCGCCCGCGCGGGGCATGTTTCGGTATTCCGCACGGGCCAACGCTCGCCCCAAGTCTCGATCACATTGGACCAACGCACGGGGCGCGAGGTCTTTCATTCGAACATGGCTTTGGCGCGATTCAACCCCGGTCGGGTTTGGGAGTCGCTGACCGAAATCACTCCGGATCCGCAATTTCTGGATGGAAACGGTTTGTTCTCAAATCCGAGCACAAGCCCCGCGACCGCCACTTTTGACATCCTGCGCACCCGCGTTTTGCAAACCATCGCCAAGCAAAAGTGGAGCCGGATCGCCATCACCTCACCGACGCATGGCTGTGGCAAATCCTTCGTCGCGGCCAATCTGGCGCTGTCGATGGCGCGGCTGCCCTCATGCCGCACGGTGCTTTTGGACCTTGAGCTACGTGACCCGCAATTGGCGCGGCTTTTCGGCCAAAGTGATGTCGGCGCTTTGGCCGAATTTCTGCAAGGCGAACAGCCGCTGGAAAGCCAGCTGCGCCGCCTCGGGGCCAATCTGGCGCTTGGCTTGAACGGCGCACCGGTCTCGCAAGCGTCCGAGCTGTTGCACGGCCCCGATTTCCCGCAGGCCATGTCCAATCTGCGCGAGCTTTTGGAACCTGACCTCATCTTGATCGACACCCCGCCCGCCTTGGGCAGCGATGATGTCCTTGCCCTTGCCGCCGAGGTTGATGCCGCGATCTTGGTGGTCGATGGCAAGCTCACCACGGCCGAGGATGTCCGCGCCTGCGAGCGGCTCTTTGACGGCCGACTGCCGCTTTTGGGTACGGTGCTAAACCGTGCCCAAGACCGCGCCACCGAACGTTACGCCTATGGGCAGCGGAACTGAGCGATGGGCCATATCCAAAACCTTGAAGATCTGCTGATTTTCCTGCGCCGCCGCTGGCTTTTGATCTGCATCCTCAGCCTGATCGGCACCGTAGCAGCGGGCGTTTTCGCCAAAACCCGCCCCGACACCTATGAGGCCTTTGCCGCCATCGAGGTGCAGGGCCAGCAATTGTCCAGCGCCGATGCCTCGGGCTCGGCTCGGCTTTTGCAATCAATCGAGCAGCGGCTCACCACCCGCGAAAACCTTTTGGCGGTGATCGCGCGGCACGGGCTTTACACCGATATGCCCGCGCTTTCCGATGAAGAACGCGCCACCCTTTTGCGCCTGAGCATCTCATTTGAGGGCATCGCAGCGGTGGGCGACGGCGGTTACGGCAGCCCGCCGCAGTTGTCGGCGATCATCATCAAGGCCAGCGATGGCAGCCCCGATCTGGCCGCCCGCATCGCCAATGATTTCGCGCAAGGCGTGCTCGACATGTCCTCGGCTGGCAAGCTCGATCAGGCCCACGACACGCTTAACTTTTACCGCGAGGAAGAGCGCCGGATCTCGACCGAGATCGAAACGGTCGAGGCCGAGGTGGCCCGCTACAAAAACAGCCATGAGATTGCGGGCCTTGCCACGACCCAGCGCGACGAAATCGCCGCGATTGAGGATGACCTGCGCCGTCTTGAGCAAAGCCTTGTCGCGGCTTTGGAAGAGCAGCGCCCCTTGGCCGCGAAAACCACCCTGCGCGCCACCGAACAGCGCCGGATGCAGGAGTTGGACAATCAAATCCGGGTGCTGAACGAACAAAAGGCTGCACTGATCGAGCGCCGCGAAGCGCGCGCCAGCGCCTTGGCCGCCCAGCCCGAGGTTGAACGCGCCTTGGCGGGCTACCAGCGCCAGCTGGATCAACTCGGCGACAGTCTCAGCGTGGTGACCGCCCGGCTGACCACCGCCGAGACCGAGGCCAAGCTGATCGAACGCCAGCAAGGTCAACGCTTTGCGCTTTTGGACCGCGCCACCATTCCTGCGCATCCCGTCGGCTCGGGCGGCAAGAAGCTGGTGGTGGCCGGTGCGATGGCCAGCCTGCTTGGCGCGGTGGCTTTGGCCTTTGCGCTGGACATGCTGCGCCCTGTGCTGCGCACCTCGGCGCAGATGGAGCGTGAGCTGGGCCTGCGCCCGATCGTGGCGATCCCCGAGCTGAAGCAGGCGCAGCCCCGCACGCGGGACATGGCAGCGCGGCGCGCTTTGACCAAGCTCAGCGCGGTCCCGGTGATGGTGCCGCTCTGCTGCGGTCTGGCAGCCGCGCTGTTCGTCGCGGCCGCGCTGATCTAACCGGGCATCTCCTTCGGGACTTGGGCGCGCCGGGATCGCCGGTTAGCAGCCCGTCCCCTTCACCACGACCGAGACCGTGCGCCGCAAGATCCTAAGATCATTGGCAAAAGTGACATCGGCCTCATAAGCCCCGTCATAAAGGCTGCGCGCTTGAAAGCTGGTGCGGTTGCGCCCTGCGGTCTGCCAAAGCCCGGTCAGCCCTGGGCGCAGTCGGTAATAAGCCGTGCCGTCATACATCGCGCGCTGACACAGCATCATCGGACGCGGGCCAACCAAGCTCATCTCACCGCGCAGCACATTCCACAGCTGCGGCAGCTCATCCAAACTGGATTTGCGCAGGAAGGCGCCAAAGGGCGTAATCCTAGGGTCGCTTTGCAACTTCTGGCTCAGATCCCATTCCGCCCGCGCCGCCGGATGGGCGGCCAAATAGCTCTCCATCCGCTGATCGGCATCGCGCACCATGCTGCGCAGCTTCCACATGCGAAACGGCTTGCCGTCCTTACCGACACGCATTTGGCTGTAAAACGGACGCCCACCATCCCGCGCCACCAAGCAAGCGGCCACGGCCACCACAGGCAAGACCACCGGCAAAGCCACCACAACCGCAGCCAGATCAAAAAGCCGCTTCAGCCCAAGGCGATACGGACCAGCCTTTTGCGGCACGGCGACCACCCGCTCGGCCTTTTGGAACGGTGCCGCCTCAAACAGCGGCTCCGCAAGACTGGGGGTTCCAAGCGCTACGGGAACGTAAGTTTTGGTCGCGAAATTCACCGGCACATAATTCATTGCCCCCCGCTCAGAAGCGGCGGTCGTGGCCTTATTCAAAGCTGGCTTATGCGCCACAGCCGGGCCTAAAGGCCCCAAGGAGTTGGGCGGAAAAATAATGGCCATTGTCAGCTCCGCAACAACAATAAGACTTTAAAAACCATGAAAAAATGAGCACGACGGACCGAAGCCAGCCTTAGAAAGTCAGTTGGTAAGCAGCTTAGGCAGAACATTTCTTGGACCTTTGGCAGGGCCCCCCAAGCACATATTTTACCTGCTGCGCCCAGCGCTTGACCAGACGTCAGCTCAAGGTCGCGCCACAAACTTGACACGATTAGGGCCAAGTTTGGTCCCGAAGTTGACGCGCGGACCGTCGGACACCGGCACGCATTCTATTTAGGTTGCGCAAGAGCCGCCGGATCGGCTTCGGGCTGTGAAACTGATTCGCGACCGCGCCAAGCCTTATGGGCCTCGGCCCGGAATATTTGCGCCGCCCAAAGCTGCGCAGCACTGTTTCCCATAGCGCTGCAATCAAGGAGATCGCCAGAGGAATGGGCGCCGCCGCAAACGGTAATCAGCTGGCCCGTCGTGACGCGGGCACAGCCTGCGGCCCCTCTGAGACTGACGGTGCCAAGGGTTTGCGGCGGGTCAGCACCAAACGGCGCAGGCCGTAAGCGAAAAGCACGCAAGCTCCGGTCAGGATATAGGCCACCAAACCCAGCGTCAGCGATTGCCAGACCATGCCCACCGCCACGCCAACCAGCGTTGCCCCTGCCACCGCCACCGCAAGCGTTCCTGCTAAAGCCATAACTCCCCTGCCTCCGTCAGCGCCAAATTCGACCATCCCTCAACTGGAAAACCGCCTCATCGCGCGGCACACAGCTTGCCGCTCTGCGCAGAAAACCAACGGCTGCACGCCTTACACGCCTGCAGAAATGCGCAGGCCATCATGGTGTGTTAATAAGTATGAATATGTCAGAAAGACTTCGGACGGCGCAAGCACGGTCAATGGCTATCGCCGCGGCCCTCATCCAAGCTTTCGCGCAAGATCGCGGTCAGATATTCACCATAGGCGTTCTTTCCGAAAAGCTCAGCTCTTGCCGCCAGCTGCGCGCGGTCAATCCAGCCCTGACGGTAGGCAATTTCATCGGGGCAACCGACTTGCAGCCCCTGCCGCTCCTCCAAGGTGCGCACGAAATTACCCGCATCCAAAAGGCTGCCATGCGTACCAGTGTCGAGCCATGCAAAGCCCCGCCCCATCCGCTCGACCTGCAGCGTGCCTTCCGCACGGTAGATCTCCAAAAGATCGGCAATCTCCAACTCGCCCCGCCCCGAAGGCACCACCCCCCGCGCCAGACGCGAGGCGCGACCGTCGAGATAGTAAAGCCCGGTCACCGCAAAGTTCGAAGGCGGCACTTTGGGCTTTTCAATGATCGCTTGCACCGTGCCATCGGCGGCGAAATCCACCACACCGTAACGTTCGGGGTCAGCGACGTGATAGCCAAAGACCGTGCCGCCCTCGGCCCGCGCATCCGCCGCCGCCAGCATCTCGGGCAGGCCATGGCCGAAGAAGATGTTATCGCCCAGAACCATGGCCGAGGGCGCACCGTCCAGAAAATCCTCGGCCAGCAGATAGGCCTGCGCCAGCCCTTCGGGTCGGGGCTGCACGATCCATGTCAGGCTCAGCCCCCATTGGCTGCCATCGCCCATCAGCCGCTGGAATTGCGATTGATCCTCGGGCGTGGTGATCATCGCAATCTCGCGGATCCCCCCCAGCATCAGCACCGAAAGCGGGTAATAGACCATCGGCTTGTCATAAACCGGCAGAAGCTGCTTTGAGACGCCCATGGTGATCGGGTAAAGTCGGGTGCCAGAGCCACCGGCAAGGATAATGCCTTTACGCGCAGTCATGCGTTCAACTCCCGCAAAATCTCGGTCAATCCGGCGCGCCAATCGGGGCGGCGGATCCCAAAAGCCTCGGTAAACCCTGTGCAATCCAGCCGTGAATTGGCCGGACGACGGGCGGGCGTGGGGTAGGCCGAGGTGGGGATATCCTCGATCCGGCAAGCCAGCCCCGCCTGCGCCATGATCTCCCGCGCGAAATCCGCCCATGATCTGTCGGGCGCCCCGGCGAAATGATGCGTGCCACCCGCCGCCCCGTCCGCCATCGCTTTTGCGGCCACCAAAAGCGCATCGGCAATCGCCGCAGCAGGCGTCGGCCCGCCGATCTGATCGGCCACCACATTCAGGCTCTCGCGCGAGGCCCCAAGCCGCAGCATGGTCTTGACGAAATTCGCCCCGTGCGCCGACACCACCCAGCTGGTGCGCAAGATCAGATGCCGCGCGCCGCTGTCACGCACGCCGATCTCTCCCACCAGCTTGCTGCGCCCATAGGCCCCCAAAGGCCCGGTCGGATCTTGCGGCTGGAAAGCCCGCAAGCCGCTGCCGTCAAAGACGTAATCGGTGGAGAGGTGCAAAAACGGCAGGCCCAGCGCGGCACATCGCTCGGCCATCGCTGTGGGCGCTTGGCCATTCACCACCTTCGCCGCAGCCTCCTCGGCCTCGGCCGCATCCACTGCCGTCCAAGCGGCGGCATTGATCACCGCATCACAGCCTTGGATCTGCGCCGCGCAAGCCGCGGGGTCCATCAGATCCGCCCGGTCGCGGCCCAGAAAAACGGCGCTCACACCGGCGGGCAAGCGCCGTGCCAGCTCGGTTGCCACCTGCCCGCTTTGGCCAAAGACCAACAGACGCATCGCCGCCCCCTATTTCCCGGCCAAACGGTAAACCACCAAGCCCAGATGCTCTTTCAAAGCAACGTTCAGATCATCAAGATGCGCGTCAAGCTTCCATCCCATCCCCAAGCCCGCCCCAGCCGTGCGGAAATCCACCGGATAGGGAATAAGCCCGGTCCAGCCATTGCGCTCAAACGTCTCAACCGCGCGCGGCATATGGAAGGCCGAGGTGACAAATATCCAATTCTGCCCCGGCTGCGGTTGCAACAATGCCTTGGAGAACACCGCATTTTCCGAAGTGTTGCGCGAGCGATCTTCCAGCACAATTTGCGCCTCGGGCACGCCCATGTTCATCCAAAGCTGGCGCGTCATCACCGCTGAAGCATCGGTCTTAACGTCATAAAGCGGATGGGCACTGCCGCCGGTGAAGATCAACTTGGCGTGCGGGAAAAGGCGGGCAAGCTCCACCCCAGCCGTCATCCGCTCGCCCGCTTCATTCACATTGGGCAGCCCCCAGACCTGCGCCGGGCCGTGATCCTCGGCCCCGCCCAGAACAATGATCCCATCCACATGCGCCGGCAGCGGCGGCATTGCGGGATACTGCACCTCAAGCGCGCGCAAAAGCGGGGTGCCAAGCGGAAAGACCGTCAGCGCCAGCACGGCCGCGAAAGCCAACCCCACCACGCGATGCATGGCCTTAACGCGCCCGGCAGCCCCCAGCAAAAGCGCAGCACCCAGCAGGATCAAGATCCAAGTCTCAAACCGCGCCAGCATTCCAATGGTCTTTGAGGCGATGAAAAACAGGCTCTCCATCAGGGTTTTACCGCGCCATCGCCCGCGCCAAGCCTTTGGCCCAGCTCCGCGCGCTCCAGCAAAGGCCGCCACCATGCCTCATTGTCGAGATACCAGCGCACGGTCCGCCGCAGACCTTCCTCCACCGTCACCGAAGGCCGCCAGCCCAGCTCCTCCCGGATCCGGCTTGGGTCGATCGCATAGCGCGCATCATGGCCGGGGCGATCGGTCACGAAAGCGATCTGCTCGGCATACGAGCCCGCTTTCGGCTGCATCTCATCCAGCAAGGCGCAGATCATGCGCACCAGATCAATGTTGCGCCGCTCATTCTCGCCCCCGATGTTGTAGCTGCGCCCCAAAGCGCCCTTCTCCAGCACCAAGAGCAAAGCTTCGGCATGATCCTCGACATAAAGCCAATCGCGGATGTTCTCGCCCTTGCCGTAGACCGGGATCTCGCGGCCATGCAAAGCGTTCAAGATCACCACCGGGATCAGCTTTTCGGGGAAGTGGTAAGGCCCGTAATTGTTTGAACAATTGGTCAGCACCACCGGCAGGCCGTAGGTCTCATGCCAAGCCCGCACCAAATGGTCCGAAGCCGCTTTCGAGGCCGAATAGGGGCTGCGCGGATCATAGGGCGTCGCTTCCGTGAACTGCCCCTCGGCCCCCAAGGAGCCAAAAACCTCATCGGTTGAGATATGGTGAAACCGGAACCCTTCGGGCTTGCCCGAGGCGGTCCAATAGACCCGCGCGGCCTCGAGCATATTGTAAGTGCCGGTGATATTGGTCTCGATGAAATCCCCCGGCCCGTCGATCGAGCGATCGACATGGCTTTCCGCCGCCAGATGCATCACCGCATCGGGGCGATGGGCGGCAAAGATCCGCTCCAATGCGGCGCGATCGCGGATATCGGCCTTCTCAAAAGCGTAAAGCCCCGAGCCCGCGACCGAGGCGACATTCGCCGCGCAAGCCGCATAGGTCATCGCATCAAGGTTCACCACCTGATGCCCGCGCGCCACCGCCAACCGGACCACGGCTGAGCCGATGAAGCCAGCCCCCCCGGTCACCAAAAGCTTCATGGCAAAGCCTCCCAGCGGAAGGGGCGCGGCGCATCGGCCAGAAGCGGTGCGGCTTGGTCCTTGTCGGACAAAACCGGGTTGCTCACCCCCCAGTCGATGCCCAGCTCTGGGTCATCCCAACGCACCGCGCCATCGCAATCTGGCGCATAAAGAGCGCTGCATTTATACTGCACCTCGGTGTCATCCGTCAGGGTGACAAAGCCGTGCAAGAACCCCTTCGGCACCAGCAATTGACGCCCATTCTCCGCCGTCAACTCAACCGCCGCCCACTGCCCAAACCGCGGTGAGCCTTCGCGGAAATCCACCGCCACATCCAAGATCGCGCCGCGCGTGCAGCGCACCAACTTATCCTGCGCATGCGGCGGGCGTTGGTAATGCAGCCCCCGCAACGTCCCTTTTGCGGCGGAAAAGGACTGGTTGTCTTGCACCCAATCGACCCTAATCCCCGCCTCAGCCATCCGCGACGCGTTATACGTCTCCATGAACCACCCCCTTGCATCGCCAAAGCGACGCGGGGTCAGGATCAGCACTTCGGGCAGGCTTGTGGTGTCAATTTGCATGGTTCCACGCGGATAAAAGGGCATGGGAGGGTGGGGCAGAAAGGCGTGTCTCGAAGTAACCCAAGCGCGCAGCTGATCCTATGCGAAGGGGCTAGAAATTGAACAGCCCCAACAAAGCCGGTCCTGTCACCGACAGCACAAGCAGCATCAGCACCGCCATCAGCCCCAGCATGGCCAGATCATGGCGCATATCCCAAACACCATGCCGATGCGCCAAACGTGCGATCAGCGGCAAAGTGACCAGCCCCGAAAGCCCAAGCCCCAGAAAGGCGCCCCCCAAACCGCCCAACTCGGCCCCCAACAGAAAAGCCAAAGTCTGCGCCAAGGCGCGCTGCGCAATCAGCGTGAAATAGCCCCGCCCATCGCCCTCGGCCAAGGCCGATTGGTCATAGGTCATGCCTATGATCCCCGGCATTTCAGCCAAAGCCACCGCCGTCACAATCAGCCCCGCCGCCAGATAACGCTCATCATAAAGCAGGCGCACCAGCGGCTCCCCGATCAAAGCCAAACCCGCCAGCGCCAGCAAAACCCCCGCCGTCACCGCCCAGCGCGCCTTTCGCAACCGGCCGTCGCCCTCGGCCTTGTTGCGGTAAAGCGGGATCATCACCCGCGCCACCACACTGCGCGCCAACAGCGCCGGAAACGAGGCCAGGAAGTAGCCGACATTGTAAATGCCCAGATCCTCAAGGCTCAGATACCTGCCCAAAATCGCCTTATCGCCCTGCGCCAAAAGAAAGCCGCAGACGGTGGACAAAAGGATCCATTTGCCGAAATGCAAAAGCTCTTGCGCGGCACGCGGCTCCCAATGAAAGCGATTGGCAGCCCCCGGCAGACCAAACCAGCACAAAACCAGCTTGGCGGCCGAGCCCAAAAGCGCCCCCCAAACCAAGGCCCAAACCGAGGGCCAAAGCGCCGCCAAAACCACCATCGCCAGAATGCCAAAGGCCTGCGCGATCAAGTCCAACGCCGTCAGCCGGCCCAGCACCAAATGCCGATTGGCCGTATCAATCCGCGTCGGATTAAAGCCCGAGATCAGCAAGGTCAGCCCCGCCACCGGCAACAGCTGGCGCAGCGCATCCGCCTCCCAAAGCGCCGCCATTGGCCAAGCCAAAGCGCAGCACAAAAGCCACAAAAGCGCCCCGCGCCCGACATTCACCGTCCAAGCCGTGTTCAAAAACTGCGGATCATCGCCGCGCGGGCTGCGGCTGATCGCCGGGCCAATCCCGGTGTCGGAAAACATCTGCAAGCCCACCAGCACCACCGAGACCAAGGCCATCAAGCCAAAAGCCTCGGGGAACAATAGCCGCGTCAGGATCAGGTTCGAGGCCAGCCGCAAGCCTTGGGTCACGACATAGGCCATAGCCGTCAGCGCCGAGCCCCGCAAAGCGCGCCCCATCACCCCCGTTGCCTCTTGCGTCATACTGGCCCGACCCCTCACACCGGCCTGACCCTAGGCTTATGCCGCCAAAAGCGTCAATGCCGGGCCGCTTTGCCCCCCGCCGCCCCGGCCCAAGGCTGACCGCTTTGCATCACCCTGCCACCGAATGCGGCACTGCGGCCAACGCAGGCTTGCGCCCATCCAGAGCTTCTTCGATGGTGCGCGCTGGGTCGCTGCGGCCCGAAGCCTGCGCCTTGCAAAAGGACGTTTATCTTTGCTGCCAAGGGCCCGCTTGTGAAACTGGCATATCTGGTCAACACCTATCCGCAACCCTCGCACAGCTTCATCCGCCGCGAGGTGCAAGCGCTTGAGCGGATGGAATGGCAGATCCACCGCTTCGCCCTGCGCTCCAATCGCGCCGCTTTGGTCGATGCCGCCGATCTGGCTGAAGAAACCCGCACCGAACATATCTTGAAACAAGGCCTTGGCCCGCTGTTGCGCCAAGCCTTGCCCTTTGCCTTGCGCCGCCCGGCGGCGACCTGGCGCTCGTTGCGACTGGCTTTGGCTTGCGGCGCGCGCGGTGCCGGTGGTCCCGCCGGCACCGGAGGCCGCCTGCGCCATCTCATCTACTGGCTCGAAGGCGCTTACTTGGCCGCCCGCTGCCATGCTCTGCGCCTGCCGCATATCCATGCGCATTTCGGCACCAATTCGGCCACCGTCGCCATGCTCGCAGCGGAACTTGGCGGCTTGCGCTTTTCGATGACCGTGCATGGCCCCGAGGAATTCGACGCCCCCCACGCCCATAATCTGGCCGAGAAAACCGCGCGTGCCGCCTTCACCGTGGCGATCTCTTCCTTCGGGCGCGGTCAGCTTTGCCGCTGGGCCGATCTGGCCCATTGGCGCCGCATTTACGTTGTGCATTGCGGGATCGAGCCGTGGCGCTTCCCCGCCCCCGCCCCTTTGCCTCAAACCCCGCCAAAGCTTGTCGCCATCGGCCGCTTGACCGAACAAAAGGGCATCCCCCTTCTGATCGAGGCAATGGCCTTGGTCGCCCGACAAAGGCGCGATCTGCACCTTACCCTGATCGGCGATGGTCCGTTTCGCAGCCTTCTGGAAGCCCAGATCGCCCGCGCCGGTCTGCAACAGCAGATCACCCTGACCGGCTGGCTCGATGAGGCCGGGGTGCGCGACCATCTCGCCCAAGCGCATGCGCTGGTGCTGCCCTCCTTTGCCGAAGGCCTGCCGATGGTGGTGATGGAGGCCTTTGCCGCTGGCCGCCCGGTGATCGCCAGCGCGATCAATGGCGTGCCAGAGCTGGTCACAGCGGACACCGGCTGGCTGGTCCCCTCGGGCGACCCGCAGGCCCTTGCCACGGCCCTGCTCACCTTCGCCGCCACTCCGCCAGAGCGTCTGCAAGCGATGGGCCTTGCCGCCCGCGACCGCGTCCTTGCCCGCCACGACATCCAGACCGAGGCCGAGAAACTGACCGAACTTTTCGCCTCTGGGGGCCGCGCATGAGCCGCTTCACCATCGCCTGCGCCAGCCATTCCGACGCGATCCTGTCGCGCAATCTGGCGCTCTCGCCCTGCCTTGCCAGCATCCCTTTGCATGTCGAGCGGAACGCCCCTTCCGCCGCCACCGCCTATAACCGCGCGCTGGACGCCACCGATGCCGAGGTGGTGATCTTCGCCCATCACGACGTCTACCTGCCGCAAGGCTGGGACCAACTCCTCGCCGCCCGCTTGGCCGAGCTTGAGGCCATAGACCCCAATTGGGCGCTTTATGGCAGCTATGGTGTCGGCCTTGACGCTGCGAATATCGGGCCGGTTTGGTCCACATCTCTGGGCCAAATCGTCGGCCGTGTGCCGCTCGCCCCGGTCGAGGTGCAAAGCTATGACGAACTCCTGATCGTGCTGCGCCGCTCCTCCGGCCTGCGCTTTGATGAGGCGCTGGAAGGCTGGCACTTTTACGGCACCGATATCGTCACCCAAGCCCGCACCCGTGGGCTAAAGGCTTGGGCCGGCGCGCTGCCTTGCATCCACAACGATGGCTTTCACGAAAACCTCGGCCCGGATTACGCCGCCAGCTACCAAGCGATGCGGCGCAAATGGCGCGACCAGCTGCCGCTGCGCTCGCCCATCGTGAAGATCAGCCGATCAGGCCTGCATCTCTTGCGCAGCCAGATCGGCGCGCGCCGCTCCACCAGCTTCCGGGCCGAGATGGCTTTGGACAATGGCACCCCTGTGCAAACCTTGGCCGCCCGCTGCGGCTGGAGCGATCTGAGCGCCTCAGCCTGAACTGCCTCAGCCTGAACTGCCTCAGCGCCCGCGGGTAAACCCCGCAGCGCCGCGCTTCAAACGCACCGCCACAGACACCGCCGCATAGGCGGCAAAGCCCAAAGGATCGCGCAGCGCCAAACGGCCCAGCGCCGGCAGGCCAAGCCGCGCCTTGCCCTCGCGCGCGATCAGCTCAGGCTGCAAAGCCGCCAGCTCCGCCACCCCGCGATCCTGCCGCCGTCGGGTGCGTACCAGCGCCGAGAAGCCCTCGACCATCGGCCAAAGATAGCTGTCTGAGACCTGCACCCGCTCTTCCGGTAAGAACTGCAACCGCACGAAACTATCATCCGAGATGATCTGCGGAAAATCTCCCCAGCGTGCCCGCCCCGCCGCATTCACCGCGTAAAGCCCATATCCCGGAGCGACCGAGCGCGCGAAGGGCAGCTCTTGCCAAAACCGCGCATATGCCCGTGTTAGAGACGATTTTGCCCGCGGGATCACCGGCGTCGCCCCGCCGTAAAGCGGCTCTCGCCGGTCCAAAACCCGCGCCAAAGCCGCCAATACACTCGGCGAGATCACGCAATCCGCATCCAGATAAACCCGCACCGCGCCGCAAGCCGCCCGGTCCCCCGCGGTCAACGCCAAGGGTTTTGAACCCTCGGCCAGTTCCAAAACCTGCAGCCCCGGCAGACGGCCCTTAAAGCCCCGCGCCACCTCGGCGGTGGCATCACGGCAACCATTGGCCACCACGATCACCTCAAACCCGCCCGGCACCGGCTCCGAGCCCGCCACCGCCGCAAGGCAAGCGCCCAGCCACGCCTCTTCGTTCGAGGCTGGGATGATCAGGCTTAGCATTCACAACCACGCGCCAAGGCCGCCCAGCGCGGATTGTCATCGCCAAGATGCCGCAGCGCCCCCCAAGAGCCCCATTTGTTCGGCCCATAGACATCGACAAAGGCATTGAAGGGCTGGTCCGAAACCTCTGCCCAGCCCGTCAGCAACTCTCGATAAAGCTGCCCCATCCCTGCAGAATAATTCAGCGCCACGAAGAATTCTTCCAGCGCGCGGTCATCCACCGCCGCGCCGTAGCCCACCACATGGGTGCCGCCCTCATACATGCCCAGTTTCAAACCATGCGCGGCGGCAACCTTGGCTTGGCGCGGCAGGGTCTGGGTCAAAAGCTGCGCCAAAGTATCTTCGCCCGCGCCGCTGCGGCTGCCATCGCGCAGCTCTGCCACCGCGCGCTCAATCGCCAGATCATAGCGATGCGCGGCGCGATAAGCGGTCAACTCGCGCCCCCGCAAGCCCTTGTCCAGCGCCGCCACCTCGGTCACTGCCGCACTTTCCGCGATCCAAGCTTTGACCATCGGCACCCGGTGCTCGGCCCCCAGAAGGCCCGAGAAATACCCCGTCACCGCCCAAAGATCGAAGCTTTCCGCCGGTGCCGCCAGCCCCTCGGCCTGCGCCAAGGGTGCGGTCAGGATCGCATCCTCAACGCCCTCAACCCCGGTCTGAGTGGCCACCACCCGCACCATCCGCTCGGTGCCACCCATCGCATCAGCGAAAACCGCCATCACCTGCGCGGCGCGCAAGCCGTAGAACTGCAACCAAGTGCCATCACGGCCCCAACGCGCCTTGCCCTCGGCCTCGGCCCAATGGGCTTGGGCGAATTGCCAATTCCAAACCTCGTTTGAAAGCTCCACCCAGACCCGCAACCCGGGGTCCAACTCGGCGCGCACCACCGCCGCATAGGCCTGCACCAAGCCATCATCGGCCAGATGCGGCAGGGTCAACCAAGGCTCGGCCTGCAATTCATTGGCCAAAGCCACCATGATCTCGACCGGCACGCCCGCCCGCGCCCAAGTGAAATCTTGCGGCTTCGGACGGTCCTCGGCGCGGGCCAGCGTCGAGTCATTCGTTGCCATCCAATCCATGAAGCGCAAAAGCCGCACGCCCTTGATCCGGGCCAGCCAGTCGGGATTGAAGATCTGCCCCGCCGCCAAAGCCTCGGCCCGGTCCTGCCGCACCACGACGATATCGCGCAAAGGATCAACGGGGTCGGTCTCGGTCAGCGTCAAGATCACCGCGCCCTCGCCGGGGGTGTAGTCAAAGACCACCTCGCCCACAGCTTCTCGGACGACCCGCGCCCGCCCCTCGACCTTCAGCGCGCCTTTGCCGCTGTGACGCAAGATGTAGCGCCCCGCAACGCCGCCCGCCTCGGCCGGCAGATCGGTCAGGATCAGCGTTGCCAAAGCCGTAACGCCTTCGGGTATATCCTTTGGCCAACCATCAGCATCCAAATGGCCAGCCGCGCGCAGATCGGCATCCTCCATACCGCCCCAGCGCCCCGGCAAATGCCCCACCCAAGGCCGCGCCGTCTTCATCACATTAAGGAAAGGCTGCTGCACCGACCAATCATGCACCCCAGCCAGTCCCAAACCCAAATTGGGATTGGTGATCGGGTCAAAGGCGGGCAGTGGCGCGGCGGCCACCTTTGCCGCCTCAGCCTTTGACCAAACCGGAGCATCGGCCGCGCCATATTCCGCCTGATACTGTGACACCGCCTGCCAAGCGATGCGCTGGAAAGCGGCGGCCTGCGCATCGGTGATCACCGCATCGCGGTTGGCCCAAGTCCGCGACAGCTTGGCCGGCAGGCCTTCGGGGCTTTTGCCGGTCACCGCCGCCAGATGCACCATCGTGATAAAGTAAAAGCCTTTGCCATTGGGATGGATGTCATCCGAGAAAAGCGCGCGGATATCCGCGACCCCCGGCACCTGCCCCGCCGCAATCTCATCGGCCAAAAGCCCCATCGCTTGGCCCGCCGGGATCAGCTGGGCATGCGGCCCTGCCACCTCTTGCCAGCGCGGCAGGTCATCGCGCAGTCTTTGCCGCCACGCCACATCGGCACCGTCATCATGCGGCACCTCGACCCCAAGGCCGGAGTTGAGCGAATGCCAGGTCTCATAAAGCCAAACCCGCGTGTCGGGATTGACCTCGACCGCCGCCTCGGCCCAGCGCGCGACCAGCTCCTCACTGTCGTTCCAGCGCATCTGCGCCAGCAGCGGAATGCCCTCGGTCAGCACCAAATCGGTGACATCGCCTGTCGCCAAACGCTCCCGCGCATCAACGCCGACCGCCGCCGCCGAATGCTCCCATGCATAAGACAAGGGCGCGCCGTCGATGATCTGCGACTGCACCTGCGCGGGCGTCGCCATATGCGCCAGCCCCGCCTCGACCATGCCGGGCAGGTCTGGGCCAACCAAACTATGCCCCACAAACAAGATCTTAGCCGCCAGGCCGAAAAGCCCCATCTTTCACCTACCCCACAATAGGCGCGCGCCTCCCGCGCCAGTTGGACCACATGCAAAACGCGGCCCCGCCAAGTTATAAACCGCGCTTTGGCCCCAAACCAAGCGTTCTGGCCCTTTGGCACCGCCCCACGGTCGCCCTGCCAATCCGGCCCCTACATGCAGCGCCTCTTTTCCCCGCCGCACTATCTGTTATTTAAATCTTAGACACACACCCGGGGGGGATAAAAATGCTGTGTTTTCTGCTGCTAAACGCCCATGCGCGCTTCTACCGCGTCGAGGTGACTGAGACGCTTTTTGGCGATTACACCGTCAGCCGGGAATGGGGCCGCGCCGGTTCGCGCGGGGCCAGTCGGCAAATCTGGCACAGCAACCTGCGCGATGCGGTGCAAGCGGCGGATCGCTGGCGCAGTAAGGCCATGCGTCGAGGCTATGGCTTTGAAAGGATCACGGCATGAGCATTCACCTTTGGGTCCGAGCCGAGCAACGCCCCGCTGAAGAGCGTGTCGGTGTCACCCCCGAAGGCGTGGCGGCGCTGATCAAAGCCGGCATCCGCATCTCGGTTGAGCAAAGCTCGGTCCGCGCCATCCCGATCGACGGCTACCGCGACGCCGGGGCCGAGATCGTGGCCGAAAACTCTTGGCCTGAGGCCCCGCAAGACGCCATCATCTTCGGGCTGAAGGAACTGCCCGAGGATGGCACGCCGCTCACCCATCGCCACATCATGTTCGGCCATGCCTTCAAGGGCCAACCCGCGGGGCAAGTGCTGCTCAAGCGCTTCAAAGCGGGCGGTGGCACGCTTTATGATCTGGAATACCTTGTCGATGAGACCGGCCGCCGCGTCGCCGCCTTTGGCTACTGGGCGGGCTATGCCGGGGCTGCCGTCAGCCTGAAATGCTGGGCGGCGCAACAGCGCGGCACAATCTGCGCCCCGCTGAAGCCCGTGGCCTCGAAAGCCGCGCTTTTGGACGCCCTCACCCAAGAGCTGCGCGGCCTGTCGCTTCCCCGCGCCATCATCATCGGCGCCAAAGGCCGCGTCGGCACCGGAGCCGCCGACCTTTGCCAAGCGCTCAATGTCGAAGCCACCCTTTGGGACATGGCCGAGACCGCCAGCGGTGGCCCTTTCCCCGAAGTGCTCGACCATGAGATCTTCCTCAACTGCATCTTGGCCCGCCCCGGCTGCCCGGTCTTCGTGCCCGCCTCGGCCGTGACCGATCCGGCCCGCAAGCTGACCGTCATTGGCGATATCGCCTGCGATCCAACCTCGGATTTCTCGCCGATCAAAGTCTATGACCGCGCCACCGATTGGGATGCCCCCGCCCTGCGCGTGGCCACCAATCCGCCCCTCGATGTCACCGCCATCGACAATCTGCCCTCGCTGATGCCGGTGGAATCCTCGCAAGATTACGCCAGCCAGCTCTTGCCCACGCTCTTGGCGCTGACCCAACTTGACGCTGGCGTCTGGGCCCGCGCCAAAGCCGATTTCGACCACCATTCCGCCTCGCTTTGATTTGACGATAGGGAATACACAAATGACGATCCATTGGTGCGGCACGGGTCTTTCTTCTGGACCCGGTCTGCGACGGCTGATTGCGGCGGGTCACAAAGTGGTGGTCTGGAACCGGACCGTCGCCAATGCGCGCGAAGCGGTGGGCGATGTCGCCACCGACATCCGCGCCTATACGCTTGCCGACCTTAAAGACGCGCTGGAACCCGGCGATATCGCCATCTCGATGCTGCCCGCCGATCAGCATGTGGCAATCGCTAAGGCCTGCTTGGCCAAAGGCGCGCATTTCGTCTCGTCGTCTTACATCGCGCCCGAGATGCGCGCTTTGGATGCCGAGTTCCGCGAAAAGGGCCTGATTAGCCAGAATGAGGTCGGCCTTGATCCCGGCATCGACCATCTGATGGCGCATGATCTGGTGGCGAAATACCGCGGCTCTGCCGCCTTTGACCCCGAAAACGTGCTCTCCTTCACCTCTTACTGTGGCGGCGTGCCGAAGATCTCCAACGCCTTCCGCTATAAGTTCAGCTGGGCCCCCGCTGGCGTGCTGAAAGCCCTGCGTTCGCCCTCGCGCAGCCTGCGGCATTTCTCTGAACTGCGGGTGGCGCGGCCTTGGGATGCGATCACCTCTTACATCGCGCCGCTGCCGCAGCCCGAAAGCTTTGAGGTCTATCCCAACCGCGACAGCTATCCCTTCATCTCGGATTACCACTTCGACCCGGCATGGAAGCTGAAAGACTTCGTGCGCGGCACCATCCGACTCAACGGCTGGGCCGAGGCTTGGGCGCCGATTTTCCGCGAGATCGAAGGTCTCGAAGGTTCCTCCCCGGCCGAGATTGACGCCGCCCTCACCGCCCGCGCCAATGGCCTTCTGGAAGAAAACGCCTATGCGCCCGGCGAGCCGGACCGCGTGGTCCTCTTCGTCGCCCTGAAGGCTGAAAAAGACGGCAAGCCGGTCTTCGATCAGACTTGGGCGATGGATGCTTGGGGTGACGCGCGCGGCTCGGCGATGGGGCGGCTTGTCTCGGTGCCGGTTTCGCTGGCGGTCGAATCGGTCCTGAAGCGGCAGATCGCAGCGGGCGTCCATTCCGCCCCGCATGACCCGCGTTTGGTCTCGGCTTGGATGGATGAGATCCAAAAGCTCTCGCAATATCTGGCACGGATTGACCATCTGGCCTAAGCGCACTGGCCGCAAAGGCCAGCCGCAGCCCAGCCTGACGTAAACCATACGTCAGCCATACCTAAACCATACGCCAGCCATACGTTGGTTTTGCGGCAAACTCATCAAGCGGCGCGCCCCGATTGCGCCGCCTGATGGCGTGACAGAGCCGCCCTCTCGGGCTATGGTCTAGCCCTGAACCGGGGCAACAACCCGGACCTGCCAGAGGATATTGAGCATCCATGCGCCGCCGCGACAGCAATGCCACCGGAGGCCCGAGCCTGCCCGATCGCTGGGCCGCATGGAGGGCTGCGCGCAGCCCCGCCGCCACTGGTTTCACCTCGCAACCCGACCCGCGCTCGATCGGGCTTTACGCCCGCGGCAAGCAGCTTCTGGCGGGAAATATCCTGCTGGCAGGCTACCTTATCGAAGCGCCGGGCGCGCATCTGTGGGATCTCGACGCCCCTGATCCGGTGTTCGAGGCGGAAGCACAGGGCTTTGCTTGGGTCGATGATCTCGCCGCTTTGGGCGCGGCCAAAGCGCGCGTCTTGGCACAGGATTGGACTTGGGGCTGGATCGCGCGTTACGGCGATGGCTCTGGCAACGGCTGGACGCCCGATCTGACCGGACGGCGCATAATTCGTTGGATTCACAACGCAATTTTTCTGCTGCAAGGCCGCGACAAAGCGCAGTCTGACGCCTTTTACACCTCGCTCTCCCGCCAAGCCGCCTATCTTTCCCTGCGCTGGAAAGCCGCCCGCCCCGGCCTGCCCCGGTTCGAGGCGTTGGTGGGGCTTCTTTACGCCGGCCTCTCCCTGATCGGCAAAGACGCCCTGATCGCCCCGGCGCTGACGGCCCTCTGCCGTGAATGCAGCAGCCAGATCGACGCCGAAGGCGGCATCGCCACCCGTAACCCCGAGGAATTGCTCGAGGTTTTCACCCTCCTCACTTGGGCCATCCGCGCCTTGGCCGAAGCCGACCGCCCGATCCCGACCGAGATTTCCGACGCCATCGGCCGCCTCGCCCCGTCCTTGCGCATCCTGCGCCACGCTGACGGAGGGCTTGCCCGCTTTCACGGCGGCGGCAAGGGCCAAGAGGGGCGGCTCGACCAAGCCCTCTCCTTGGTCGGCCCCGGCACGGCCATCGGCCATATCGCCACTGCGATGGGCTATGTGCGGCTAAGTGGCGGACGAACTTCAGTAATTCTTGACGCCGCCAACCCGCCCTCGGGCCGTGCCAGCGCCACCGCCCATGCCTCAACGGCGGGATTTGAGCTCACCTCAGGCCGCCGCCCGCTGGTGGTGTCCTGCGGCTCCGGCCTGCCCTTTGGCCCCGATTGGCGCCTTGCAGGCCGCGCCACCCAATCGCATTCCGCCCTGAGCCTCACAGGCTTCTCCTCCTCCCGCTTTGGCAAAAAGGTCGAGGCGGCCCTTTTGGACGACACCGCCAAAGTCGCCGATCTGCGCATGGCGGGCGGCGAAGGCGCAATGGTCCAACTCAGCCACGACGGCTGGCTCGCCACCCACGGCCTCACCGCCACCCGCGAGTTGCACCTCTCCGGCGACGGCCGCCGCCTTGGCGGCAGCGACAGCCTGACCGCCATGTCCTTCGCCGATCGCAAGCGCTTCGGCGCAGTACTGGATCGCTCGAACCTCGAAGCCATTGGTTTTGCGATACGTTTTCACCTCCACCCCGATGTGGATGCCACTTTGGACATGGGCGGCACCGCGGTTTCCATGCAGTTGCGCTCGGGGGAAATTTGGGTCTTCCGCCACGATGGCACGGGAAAACTCTCGCTTGATCCGTCGTTTTATCTGGAAAAAGGCCGGATAAATCCGCGTCCGACGCTGCAAATCACCCTTTCCGCCGTTGCGCGCGATGTTGAGACGCGCATCGGCTGGACCTTGGCGAAAGCACAGGATACTCCGCTGGCCATCCGCGATCTGGACCGGGACGATCCGGTTCCCCTCTAAGGAGGCACACCGATGCACCACCCTTCCACCGACCGCGTCTATCTTGGCCGCGCGCTCATTTCCGTCTCCGACAAGACCGGCGTGCTGGATCTGTCGCGCGCGCTCATCGCCAAAGGGATCGAGCTGATCTCGACCGGAGGCACGGCCGCACTCCTGCGCGACGCGGGCCTGCCGGTGCAAGATGTGAGCGAAATCACGGGCTTCCCCGAGATGATGGATGGTCGCGTCAAGACGCTACATCCCAATATCCACGGCGGCCTGCTGGCTTTGCGCGATGATGATGAGCATCTTCTGGCCATGGCCGCGCATTCGATCCAGCCGATCGACCTGCTCGTCGTGAACCTCTACCCGTTCGAGGCCACCGTCGCCAAAGGCGCGGATTACGAGACCTGCATCGAGAATATCGACATCGGCGGCCCGGCGATGATCCGTGCGGCGGCCAAGAACCACAAATTCGTCTCGGTCATCACCGATCCGGCTGATTACGCAGAGCTTTTGGCGCAGCTTGACGCCAATGACGGCGCCACCACTTTGGCCTTCCGCCAGCGTCTGGCGCTGACCGCCTATGCCCGCACCGCCGCCTATGACACCGCTGTCTCGACTTGGCTGGCGGGTGCTTTGGCCGAGCCTTCGCCGAAATACCGCAGCTTCGCTGGCCGTTTGGCCCAGCCCCTGCGCTATGGAGAGAACCCGCACCAAAAGGCCGCTTTCTACACCGATGGCTCCAGCCGCCCTGGTGTCGCCACCGCCAAGCAATGGCAGGGCAAAGAGCTTTCTTACAACAATATCAACGACACCGATGCCGCGTTTGAGCTGGTGGCCGAGTTTGATCCGAAAGACGGCCCCGCCGTCGCCATCATCAAACACGCCAACCCTTGCGGCGTCAGCCGGGGGGCCTCGCTGAAAGAGGCCTATATCCGCGCCTATAACTGCGACCAGACCTCGGCCTTTGGCGGCATCGTGGCGCTGAACCAGCCCTTGGATGCCGAAACCGCGACCGAGATCGTCAAGATCTTCACCGAGGTCGTCATCGCCCCCGGTGCCAGCGACGAGGCCCGCGCGATCTTTGCTGCCAAAAAGAACCTGCGCCTTTTGACCACCGAGGGTCTGCCCGATGCGGCAGCGCCCGGTCTGGCTTTCAAGCAAGTCGCTGGTGGGCTTTTGGTGCAAGACCGTGATTCGCAACCGCTTTCGGTTTCGGATCTGAAGGTCGTCACCACCCGCGCGCCCTCGGACGCCCAAATGGCTGACCTCCTTTTCGCGTGGAAGGTTGCCAAACACGTCAAATCCAACGCCATCGTCTATGTCAAAGACGGCGCCACCGTTGGCGTGGGCGCGGGCCAGATGAGCCGCGTCGACAGCACCCGCATCGCCGCCCGCAAGGCCGATGATATGGCCGAGGTGCTGAGCCTGCCGCAAAGCCCGACCATCGGCTCTGTGGTTGCCTCGGATGCGTTTTTCCCATTTGCTGACGGTCTTCTGACCGCCGCAGCGGCAGGGGCAACCGCAATCATCCAACCCGGTGGCAGCATGAATGACCAAGCCGTGATCGATGCCGCGAATGAGGCGGGTCTGGCGATGGTCTTCACCGGCCAGCGTCACTTCCGGCACTGATATGAAAAAGCTTGCGATTTCAGCCATCGCCATCTTTGCGCTTGATCAAGCGACCAAGGTGGGCGTGCTTTTTGGGATGAACCTGATTGAGCGGCAAGTGATTGATTTCATTTCGCCCTATCTCGATTTCCGCATGGCTTGGAATCGCGGCATCAACTTTGGCCTTCTGAGCGGCGAAGCCGAGCTGACTCGCTGGCTTTTGATCTTGGTGGCCCTGGCAATCTCGGCTTGGGTCATCCACTGGGTCCGCAAAGAGCCGCAGAACCAACTTGCGCAAGTTTCCGCCGGCATTTTGGTCGGCGGAGCCTTGGGCAATGTGGTGGACCGGGTGCTCTACGGCGCGGTGGCGGATTTCCTGAACATGTCCTGCTGCGGCTTTGAGAACCCCTATTCCTTCAATGTTGCTGATATTGCGATCTTTGTCGGCGCTTTTGGTCTTGTGCTTTTCACCGGCAAGCCCACTTCTGGCGACAGTGGCGGGTCAGACGGATCGAATGGCAAGCTGCCCAAAAGCAAGGCTCCAAAACCCACTGCAAAGACCCCGTGACGCGGGGCGCAGCTTGGGTTAAGACGGGGCAAAGGACGTGGAGGCTTCGTTGATGCAGGCAAAGGCTGGCGTAACCGCCATCGCAATCGTGGCGATGCTCGGGCTTGCAGCCTGCGGCGATCGTTCTGAGCCGCCGGAGCTTATGAACCTCAAGGCGACAGAGGGGCCGGATGAGTTTGGCATCCTGCCGCCGAAGCCGCTTGAGCTGCCGAAATCTCTGGCTGAACTGCCAGAACCGACGCCGGGCGGTGCCAATCGCACCGATCCGCGCCCGATGGACGATGCCGCAATTGCCCTTGGCGGCACCGGCCAGTCCAGCACTGGTGGCGGCGTGCCCGCCGCAGATGGCGCGCTTTACGCCCATACCGCGCGCTTTGGCACCCAAGACAACATCCGCGCCCAATTGGCCTCGGAAGATCTGCAATGGCGCCGCGACAACAACGGCCGCGTGCTTGAGCGGCTGATGAATGTGAACGTCTATTTCAAAGCCTATAAGAAGTTCTGGCTCGACCAGCATGGTGAGCTGGCAGCTTGGCGTGCCCGCGGCGTCCGCACGCCCTCGGCCCCGCCGGCCAATGCGTCCGAGAAATAAGACCAACTTCGCTTTGGCGGCTTAAGGGGCTCCCCCCACAGCCACCCTTTTCCTGCCCAGCTGCATTTTGCAGGCCAGGTCTTGCCGCTTTGTCGCCTGCTCAAGGTGGCATCACAACCGCGTTGCCCCCGCTTGCCCCCTGCCCACTTGGCAGGACATAGCTTGTGCACTGCCAAACGGAGGCCTTTTGATGCTCTTTCGCTCGTTCCTGTCGGCTTTGAAGATCCGGCCCGGCAAGCTGGTGCTGCCAACGGCGCTGATGGCCAGCCTGTCCTTGATGACCCCGGCACAGGCCGAAACGGTCTCGACCTTCACGCTAGAGAACGGGCTGCAAGTGGTGCTGATTGAAGACCATCGCGCCCCCGTGGTGGTGCAGATGATCTGGTATCGCGCCGGTGCCGCCGATGAGCCCGCGGGCAAATCCGGCATCGCGCATTTCCTTGAACACCTGATGTTCAAAGGCACCGATACGATCCCGCCCAACGCCTTCTCGGCGATGATCGAGGCGCAGGGCGGCGATGACAATGCCTTCACCTCATGGGACTATACCGCCTATTTCCAACGCATTGCTGCTGACCGGCTGGAACTGGTGATGGAGATGGAAGCCGACCGGATGCGCAATCTGCGCATGACCGAAGAGGATGTCACCACCGAGCGGCAGGTGGTCTTGGAAGAGCGCAGCCAACGGACCGACAGCGATCCCGGCGCGCTGATGGCCGAGCAGATGCGGGCCGCGCAATTCATGAACCACCGCTACGGCGTGCCGATTATCGGCTGGCGTCATGAGATGGAAGAGCTAAGCCGCGCCGATGCTTTGGCTTGGTATACGAAGTTCTACGCCCCGAATAATGCAATCCTGATCATCGCGGGCGATGCCGATCCGGCGCAGGTCAAGGAATGGGCCGAGAAATATTACGGACCCATCCTGCCCTCGCCCGAGATCGGCCCGCGCCTGCGCCCGCAAGAGCCGCCACAGCTGGCTGAACGTCGCCTGAGCTATGCCGATGAGCGGGTCTCGGACCCCTATATCTACCGCAGCTATCTGGCCCCCGAGCGCGATCCCGGCGCCCAGAAAGAGGCGGCAGCTCTGACGATCTTGGCCGAACTTTTGGGCGGCGACGGCCAAACCTCGCATCTGGCGCGGGCACTGCAATTTGACAGCCAAACCGCCGTCTATTCGGCCGCCTATTATAATGGCACCGCGATTGACGACACCACTTTCGGGCTCATCCTCGTGCCTGCGCCGGGCGTGTCCTTGGATGAGGCCGAGGCCGCTTTGGATGCCGCCGTGGCGGATTTCATCGCCCAAGGCCCTGATCCAGCGGCGTTTGCCCGGATCCAGACCCAGATCCGCGCCTCGGAGATCTATGCCCGCGACAATATCCGCGGTCTGGCGCAGCGCTACGGCGAAGGGCTGACCATTGGCCTCAGCCTTGAAGATGTGCAGGCTTGGGATGATGTGCTCGCCTCGGTCACCATCGAAGAGGTGCAGGCGGTTGCGGCGCAAGTTCTGGACCGCAAGAACGCCGTGACCGCACGGCTCTTGCGCGCCGAAGAACCGCCTAAGCCCGAGACAGAGCCCAGCTCTGAAAGCCCTGATGAGGCTGCCGCAGAAGCGCCCGCCCAAATCCCCACCGAGGAGACCCAGCAATGACCCTGCTTTCCCGCCTCGGTCTGGCTTTCGCCACCGTCCTTGCCCTGAGCCTGCCCGCCAAGGCCGAGCTGAACATCCAAGAGGTCACCTCTCCCGGTGGCATCAAAGCTTGGCTGGTCGAAGATCACGGCATTCCTTTTGTGGCGCTTGAGGTGGTGTTCAAGGGCGGAACCTCGCTCGACTCGCCCGAAGCACGCGGTGCGACCTATCTGATGACGGCGCTTTTGGAAGAAGGCGCGGGAGAGTTGGACAGCCGCGGCTTTGCCGAAGCCCGCGACAGCCTTGCCGCCAGCTTCGGCTTCGACACCGGCGGCGATTCCGTCTCAGTCTCGGCCCGGATACTGACGGAGAACCGCGATGCCGCCGTGGATCTGCTGCGCGAGGCTTTGGTCAACCCGCGCTTTGATCAAAGCGCCATTGACCGGGTGCGCGAACAGGTGTTGTCCTCGCTGCGCGCTGATGCCAAATCGCCCGAAGCCTTGGCTCCGCAAAGCTTTTACCGGCAAGCCTTTGGCGAGCACCCTTACGGCTCTGCCGGCGAAGGCACGATCGAAAGCGTCACCGCGCTCAGCCGGGAGAATATTCAAGCCGCCCATAAAGGCGCGCTGGCGCATGACCGGATCTACGTCGCTGCCTCGGGCGACATCACCGCGGATGAGCTGGCAAAGCTTTTGGACCGCCTCTTCGCGGATCTGCCCGCGACAGGCACGCCGATGCCCCCACGCGCACCATGGCTGCTAGAGCCCGGCGTGACCGTCGAGACCTTCCCCTCGCCGCAATCGGTGGTGTTCTTCGGCCATCGCGGCATCCCCCGCGACGACGAGGACTTCTTCGCCGCCTATATCCTGAATGAGGCGATGGGCGGCGGCCGCTTCTCGGCCCGGCTGATGAAAGAAGTCCGCGAGAAGCGTGGCCTCACCTATGGCATTGGCACCTCCCTGGCGCCGATGGACCAGGCAGAGCTTTACCTCGGGCAGTTCTCCGCCTCGAACGATAAGGTGGCCGAGGCGATCCAAGTGGTCCGCGACGAATGGGCCCGCGTCGCTGAAGAAGGCCTGACCGAGACCGAACTTTCGGAGGTCAAAACCTATCTCACCGGCAGCTATCCTTTGCGTTTTGTCGGCAATGGCAGCATCGCCAACATACTGGTCGGCATGCAAATGGAAGACTTGCCGCTCGATTATGCAGTGACCCGCAATGATAAGATCGAGGCGGTGACGCTAGAGGATATCGCGCGTGTGGCAAAAACCTTGTTCCAGCCCGAGGCTTTGCATTTCGTCGTCGTCGGCCAGCCAAGCGGTCTGTGATCCAAAAGCGCGGCTGCCGCCGCAAGCTTTATGCGCGGCTGCCGCTTTGCTCTGCATTGAGCGCGCCTGATGGGGGCATTCTGCCCCCAAACCCCCTGAGGATCTTTAAAGACAGAAAATGAACGCGTTTGATATTTTCTGTCCTGTAAATATCCCCGCCGGAGGCTGCCCGAGCCGGTTGCACGCCCCTGGCGTGCAGAGGCGAGAAAAAGAGAATGCGCCGCAAGGCGCGCGATTGGATTGGCCCGTGTAGACAGATGGCAGCTCTTCCCCGACTCGCTCCTGCCTGCTAGATTTGGCCGCATGACCCTTCACTCCCCCAAAATATCGGATGCCTCTGGGCGTCCCGTCATTCGGCAACTGGATGAGGCGGCGATCAACCGGATCGCGGCGGGCGAGGTGGTGGAGCGTCCCGCCTCGGCGGTGAAAGAGCTTGTCGAGAATGCTTTGGATGCCGGGGCATCGCGGATCTCGGTCGATTATGCCGATGGTGGCAAGACGCTGATCCGGGTGACCGATGATGGGTGCGGCATGACTGCCGAGGATCTGCCCTTGGCGCTGACCCGGCATGCGACCTCGAAAATCGATGGCTCGGATCTTTTGGACATCCGCTCCTTCGGCTTTCGCGGTGAGGCTTTGCCCTCGCTCGGCTCGGTTGGGCGGCTCGTGATCACCTCGCGCGTGCAGGGGCAAGAGGCGGCGCAGATCAGTTGCGATGGCGGGCGGCTTGCCGCGCCGAGGCCGGCGGCTTTGTCGCGCGGCACCGTGGTGGAGTTGCGCGATCTTTTCCACGCCACCCCGGCGCGGCTGAAGTTCCTGCGCACCGACCGGGCTGAGGCGCAAGCGATCCATGAGGTGATCAAGCGCCTCGCGATGGCGGAGCCGACGGTTGGCTTTACGCTCTCGGAGATCTCGGTTGAAGGGGCGCGCAGCATCCTGCGGCTTGACCCTGAGCCGGGCGATCTTTTCGATGCTTTGCACCGCCGCCTCACCCGGCTTTTGGGCGCAGATTTCACCGCCAATGCGATGGTGATCGATGCCGAGCGGGATGGGTTGAAGCTGGTGGGCTATGCCGCTTTGCCGACCTATTCGCGCGGCTCTTCGACCCAGCAATATCTTTTCGTGAACGGCCGCCCAGTCTCGGACCGCTTGCTTTATGGTGCCTTGCGGGCGGCTTATTTCGACGTGCTCTCGCGCGATCGTCACCCGGCGGCGGTGCTCAATCTGATCGTCGATCCCGAGCGGGTCGATGTGAACGTGCATCCTGCCAAGGCCGAGGTGCGCTTTCGCGAGCCGGATGCCGCGCGCAGCCTGATCATCACCGCGATCCGCACCGCTTTGACCGGGGCGGGGCACCGCGCCTCGACCACGGTGGCGTCGGAAACCCTTGCCGCCTTCCGCCCGCAAGGCATGCCCGAGCGACCGCGCCAGCAAAGCCTTGCCGAGGCTTTTGCCTTGCAAGCCCCCGCCTCGCAAACCCCGGCGCCTTACGCGCCCTTTACGGCCCCTACGCCCGCGACCAATGGCTTTGCCGAGGCGCCCGTGGCCCGTGTGGCGATGCCCGAGCCGGCCCCAACTGAGCCCGCCCCTTCGCATCCATTGGGCGCGGCGCGGGCGCAGCTGCATGAGAATTGGATCATCGCCCAGACCGGGGATGGCATTGTTATTGTTGACCAACATGCCGCGCATGAGCGGCTGGTTTATGAACGGCTGAAGGCACAGATGGCCGAGAAGGGCATCGCCCGCCAGCCGCTGCTGATCCCCGAGATCGTGACGCTTTCGCCCACCGATGCGGCTTTGCTCCTCTCCGCTGCCCCGGCTTTGGCCGAGGCGGGGCTGGTGATTGAGCCCTTTGGCGGCGGTGCGATTGCGCTGACCGAGACGCCTGCGATCCTTGGCGCGGTGAATGGCGAGGCGCTCTTGCGCGACATTCTCGACGAGCTGGCAGATGGTGGCCACAGCGGGCTGACCCGCGCCCGGATTGATGCGGTGCTGTCGCGGATGGCTTGCCATGGCTCGGTCCGCTCGGGGCGGCAGATGCGGCCCGAGGAGATGAATGCGCTTTTGCGTGAGATGGAGATCACGCCGAACTCCGGTCAATGCAACCACGGCCGCCCGACGTGGGTTGAGCTGAAACTGCATGATATTGAACGCTTGTTCGGCCGCAGATGATCAGGCTTTTCGGGCAAGATTATCCTTGGACCGCGCCGGAGATCTTGATCCCCGCCGCGGCGCTTTTGGTGCTGCTGCTGTTGCTCTTTGCGATCTTCCGCGCGGCGTCACGCGCCTCATCGAATGCGGCACCTTTGCTGCGCGAGGTCGCTTGGCTGTCGCATAAGGTGCAGGCGATGGGCGACAGCCAAGAGCGGCTGTCGGGCGGGCTTTCGCATGTTGCCGAGGCGCAGGCCAAGTCGCAAAGCGCGATGCTGCATCTGATGGAGAACCGGCTGGCCGAGGTGCAACGGCGGATGACCGAGCAGCTGCAGGGCACCTCAGTCCGCACCGCACGCTCTTTGGGGGAGCTGCATCAGCGGTTGCAAACGATCGACAAGGCGCAGGAAAACATCGAAAAGCTGTCGGGCAATGTGCTGTCATTGCAAGATATTCTGTCGAACAAGCAGACCCGCGGCGCCTTTGGCGAGATCCAGTTGCATGACATTGTGCAAAAGGCTTTGCCCTCGGACAGCTACCGGATGCAGGCGACGCTGTCGAACGGGCGGCGGGCTGATTGCCTGATCCATTTGCCGCATCCGCCCGGCCCTATCGTTATCGATGCGAAATTCCCGCTGGAGGCCTATGAGGCCCTGCGCCGCGCCGACAATCCGCGTGCTGTGCAAGAGGCCAATGTCCAGCTCCGTGCCGCCGTGCGCGCCCATCTGCGCGCCATTGCCGATCGCTACATCATCGAAGGCGAAACCGCCGATGGTGCGCTGATGTTTCTGCCCTCCGAAGCGGTCTATGCCGAGCTGCATGGCAATTTCCCCGAGGTGATCCGAGAGGGCTTTGGGCTGAAAGTCTGGATCGTCTCGCCCACCACCTGCATGGCGACGCTGACGACGATGCGGGCGGTGCTGAAGGACGCAAGGATGCGTGAGCAGGCTGGCGCGATCCGCAAGGAACTCTCCCTGCTTTACGGCGATGTTGAGCGATTGGGGGCGCGGGTGGAGAACCTTGATCGCCACTTTGGCCAAGCGGCCAAGGATATCGAAGAGATCAAGATCAGCACCGACAAAGCCACCAAACGCGCGCGGCGTCTGGATAATTTTGACTTTGAGGAATTGGCCCCTGCCGATCCCTCTCCGGTGCTGATGCCGCGGCTGATCGACTAGTTCATTCGTTTGGGCGCGGGCAGGCCGTTAAGGTCTATCGCAGGTGCTTTGGGCCCGGCGGCTGGGGGGCTTTGCGCCCCCCAGACCCCCCGCAGAGTATTTGGGTCAAGATGAATGGATTTAGGCGTTGAGGCGGAAGCGGGCCATGAAGAAGCCGTCCATGCCGCCTTGGTCGCCCCAGAAGTCAGGCCGGGTGCGCAGGCCCCCAGCTTCCGTCCACCAGCTGTCTTCAACGCCTTGGATGGGCATGCGTTCGACGCTGAGCTTGGGGTGGCGGGCGAGGGTTTGGCTCAATTGATCTTCGCCCTCGGCGGGCAGGAGCGAGCAGGTCGAGAAGACCAAGCGGCCGCCGGGTTTGAGCCAAGTGACGGCGCGGTCGACCAGTTGGGCTTGCAAGGTGACGAGGGTGGCGAGCTCGGTCTCGTCCTTGACGAAGGGCAGGTCGGGGTGGCGGCGGATGGTGCCGGTGGCCGAGCAGGGCGCGTCGAGAAGGATGGCATCGAAAGGGGCTGTCGGCTGCCAAGTCAGCGCATCGGCGGCGATGACTTCGGCTTTGAGGTCCGTGCGGGCAAGGTTTTCGCGCAGGCGTTTGAGGCGCGCTTCGGAGAGATCGAGGGCGGTGACCTCGGCTCCGGTGGCCGCGAGCTGCATCGTTTTGCCGCCGGGGGCAGCGCAGAGATCGAGCACCCGCTCGCCCTTTTGCGCGTCAAGCAGCTTCGCTGGCAAAGCGGCGGCGGCGTCTTGCACCCACCAGCCACCTTTTGCATAGCCGGGCAAGTTGGAGACCTGGCCGGGCGCGCTGAGCCGCAGGCTACCGGTCGACAAAGCTTGGCCCTCGGGTGCTTCGGCCCCGGCGCGCAAGCTTAGATCAAGCGGAGGCTCCACGGCATGGACCGCTTCGATCGCGGTGACGGCTTCGCGACCATAGGCATGGACCATCGGTTGGCGCAGCCAGCGCGGCAGTTTCTGCACCGTGGGCAGCGGGCCTTCCGGAACCGCGCGCAAGACCGCATTGACCAGACCCGCCATATGGGTGGTTTTCTTGCCCGAGCGCGCGATGGCGACCGCCGCATTCACCACGCCATGCCCCGGTGCGCCCATGGCGCGCTCCACCACGGCGAGGCGCAGGATGTTCATCACCCGCAACGCGGGGCGTTTGCGCAGATGCACCGCCAAAGCGTGATCGGCAGGCTCGAGCCGGCGCAACACGGCCGAGGCCAGCCGCAAGGCCCGCGCCCGATCTTCGGGCGGCAGGCCCGCATCTGCGGCCTCGGTCAACATCCGCCCCTCGCCCAGCACCGCATCCAGCATCGCAACCGCTGCTGCCCGCGCCTTCACACCTTCGGCCATCCGCTTTCCCTTTCGACTTGCCGCGCCTATATCATGAGGCAGCACGGAAGGAACCCGACGATGTCTGCTGACGCTTCGAAGACTGCGATTTCTGCCGATTCCGCCGCTGAGACCGCGGTTGACCTGCCGCCCGCCGCGCAGCGCGCCTTGGCCGAGGCCGAAGAGCGCCGCCGCAACGCCGCCCCTGTCGCGTTGCCGCCCGAGCTTGGGGGCCGCAAGAAGGGGCTTGAGCCGGTGCGTTATGGCGATTGGGAGAAAAAAGGCCTCGCCGTCGATTTCTGACGGCAAGGCCCGGTCTTTCGGCTCTCAGTGCGGGGATTAAAGTCCCAGCACATCCATCATGTCATATTGGCCGGGCTTCTGGCCCTGCCCCCAAAGCACCGCGCGCAAGGCGCCACGAGCAAAAATGCCGCGATCGGTGGCAAGGTGGCGCAGCACCACCCGCTCGCCATCGGCGGCAAAGATCACATCATGCTCGCCCACCACATCGCCGCCGCGAATGGCGCTGAAGCCGATATCGCCGCGCTTGCGGGCGCCAGTGATGCCGTGGCGGCCCGAGTCCATATGGTCCTCAAGGCTGATGCCACGGCCTTCCGCCGCCGCACGACCCAGCATCAAGGCGGTGCCCGAGGGCGCGTCGACCTTCATCCGGTGATGCGCCTCGACCACTTCCACATCCCAATCTTCGTCCAAAGCGGCGGCGATCTTTTGGGTCATCCGCACCAAGAGATTGACGCCCAAGGACATATTGCCGGCCCGCACGATGACGGCATGGCGCGACGCGGCCTCAAGCTTTTCTAGATCCGCAGGCTCCAGCCCGGTGGTGCCGATCACATGCACGAGCCGCGCTTGCGCCGCCAAAGCGGCGAAGCCGACCGTTGCAGCGGGGGCGGTGAAATCGACCACGCCTTGCGCCTTGGCAAAGGCCTCAAGCGGGTCATCGGTGACCAAGACGCCCATCGCCGCGCCGCCCATACATTCGCCGATATCGCGGCCGATCCACGGATGGCCCTCGCGTTCAATGCAGGCAACGAGCCGCGCGCGGTCGCTGGCGGCAATGCTGCGGGCCAGCATTTGGCCCATCCGGCCCGAGGCTCCGGTGACAACGATACCCGGTAGATCAGCCATGTTCCGGCCCTTTCTTGCAGCTGCCCCTGCCGGACGTGACCGGCGCGGCCTTTGGCCGATGCTTTACCCCCCGAAACCCCCGCCCCGCAAGCCGCCGTTGCGGGTTGGCGCGAAAGGCCCTATGTGGGTGCCATGTCCAATAAACGTTCCTCCTCGGCCGCAGGCCCCTCGCAGCGTCAGCTTCGCATCGGCGAATTGATCCGCCGCACCCTTTCCGATGTCTTGAACCGCTCGGAAATCCACGATCCGGTGCTGAACTCGATGCCGATCACCGTGGGTGAGGTTTCGGTCTCGAATGACCTGAAAGTGGCGACCGTCTATGTGATGCCGCTGATGGGCACCGGCTCGGTTGATGAGGCGGTAAAGGCTTTGGCACGCAACCGGGGTGAGCTGCGCCGCCGGATTGGCGGGGAACTCACGCTGAAATATGCGCCCGATCTGCGCTTCCGCCCCGATGAGACCTTTGACCGTTTGGACGAGACCCGGCGTCTGTTCCAAGATCCGAAAGTGCAGCGCGATATTGCTGTATCCGAGGATGAGGACGAAGACGGCGAGGACCGCAGCTAAAGATGCGGGCCCTCCTCGCCCTTCTCGCCCTGCTGATGCCGCAGGCGGCTGAGGCGGCCTCTTGCCGAGACGACCAATTCGAAGGCAAATCCTTTACCCTATGCGAAGTGCAGGCGGGCGAAGAGCTGCGGCTTTTTGGGGCTGGCGAGAGCGGTGCCTTGGGCAGCTTTCGCGCCGTCGATGAGGCGCTGAGCGCCGAGAGCAAACGGCTTGGCTTTGCGATGAATGCGGGCATGTATCACCGCGACCGATCGCCGGTGGGGCTTTACATCGGCGAGGGCGCCGAGGCCGCACCTTTGGTCACCCGCGCCGGTCCGGGCAATTTTGGCCTTTTGCCCAATGGCGTCTTTTGCTGGGGTGGAGCGGTCACGGGCTTTGCGGTGATTGAAAGCAACCGCTTCAAAGCCGATCCGCCCGCTTGCCGTTTTGCCAGCCAATCCGGCCCCATGCTGGTGATCGAGGGCGCTTTGCACCCGCGCTTTTTGCCCGACAGCGACAGTGAGAACATCCGCAACGGCGTCGGCGTGCCGAAGGATGGCGGCCGGGCGGTCTTTGTCATGGCCAATGACCCGCTGAATTTCCACCAATTTGCGCGTTATTTCCGCGACCATCTGGGTCTGCAGGATGCGCTTTACTTTGACGGCAGCATCTCGCGGCTTTATGCGCCCGAGCTTGGCCGCCATGACGGCGGTTTTCCGATGGGTCCGATTGTCGGGACCGTGGTTCCGAAGGACTGAGCGATGGCAAAAGTGAAAAAGGGCCGGCCGGTGCACGGCTGGGTGATCGTTGATAAGCCCGCGGGCATCGGCTCTACCCAAGTGGTGGGCAAGGTGCGTTGGGCGTTCAATGCGCAAAAGGCCGGCCATGCCGGGACTTTGGACCCTGATGCGACGGGCGTCTTGGCGATTGCTTTGGGCGAGGCGACAAAGACCGTGCCGCTGATCATGGATGCGCGCAAATGCTATCGCTTCATGGTGAATTTCGGCGCCGAGACCTCAACCGATGATGCGGCGGGTGAGGTTCTGCGGCGCGCGGATCTGCGGCCTTCGGACGGTGAGATTGAAGCGGCATTGGCAGCCTTCCGCGGCGATATCATGCAGGTTCCGCCGCAGGTCTCGGCGGTGAAGGTGGAGGGCGAGCGCGCCTATGATCTGGCCCGCGAGGGGATTGAGATGGACCTCGCCGCGCGCCCCTTGTTTGTCGAGCGGCTGGAGATTTTGGCGCGGCCCAGTGCCGACCAAGTTGAGCTGAAGATGGTCTGCGGCAAGGGCGGCTATGTGCGCGCTATCGCGCGTGATCTGGGCCGGGCCTTGGGGGCTTTGGGCCATGTCGCGTGGCTGCGCCGCGAATGGTCGGGCCCCTTTGAGGCCGCAAAGGGCGTCTCGATGGAAGAGATCGAAGCCTTGGCGCGCAGCGAAGAGATCGACCGTTACTTGCAGCCCTTGGAGCTGGGTCTGACCGATCTGCCCGAGGTCCGCTGCACGCCGGAAGGGGTGCAGCGCCTCCGCAATGGAAATGCGGGCCAGGTTCTGGGCCATCTGCCTTACGGTGAAGAGGCTTGGGCCAGCTTTGACGGCCAAGCCGTGGCCGTGGGCCGCTATATGGGCGGCGAGCTGCACCCAAGCCGCGTTTTCGTGCGCTAAGGAGCCGGCGCGGGGGGCATCGAGCCCCCGCTTGCCGGCGCTGCCGCGGAACAATTTCAGGCGGCGAGGAGCGTGATGTCTTTGGGTGTGAGGCCCGCACCACCGCTGACCCGTGCGATCAGATCGCCGTCTAACATGACCTCGACATCTTCAGTGCCCTCGACCAATGCCAAGGTCAGTTCTGGCGTGGCATGCAAAGCGGGATCGTAGACCAGCACGATCTGATCCTCGGCCGGGTCATAATCGGTGATCGTTGCAAAGCCACCCTGACCCAGCCATTGACTGAGAATGAAGTTGTCACGGCCTTCGTCGCCATAGCCGCAATCGCCCACGCCCAGCACCAGCGTATCATCCCCGGCGCCGCCGTTGAGGAAGTCGGTCTCATCGTCATCACCCTCGGGGAAAGCACCGGAAAGGTGGTCATCGCCCGCGCCGCCGTCCAAAGTGTCAGAGCCTGCGCCGCCGCTGAGCCAATCGTCATCTTCGCCGCCGGCAAGCCAGTCATCGCCTGCGCCACCGTCCAGCAGATCCCGGCCCTCACCGCCGATCAGCGTGTCATGCCCCGCCTCACCGCTGAGACTGTCATCGCCCTCATAGCCGCAAATCGAATCATCGCCAGAGCCGCCGATCAGCCGGTCATCGCCCGCCTCTCCATGCAATGTATCCTCACCATCGCCGCCCAAGGCGAGGTCATCGCCAGCCCCCGCCCATAGGATATCGTCGCCCGCATCGCCCGAGATCGTGTCATCACCCGCCCGTCCCACGATCTGATCATGGCCTTCGCCCCCCATAAGGCTGTCGGCCGCATTGCCGCCGGCCATAAGGTCATCCGCAGGCCCGCCAAACTGCACCGCCGAAGGGTCGGGCGCATCAGGAATGTCATCTGAAACAATGCCATCCGGGCTTGGTGTCGGATCCGGTTCGTCCGGGGGGGCGATGATTTCGTCCAAAGGCGTGCCGCCGCCGCTGGCGGCAGTGTCTGGCCCCAGAGCGTCATTGCCCCCTTCAACATCGGCATTTTCATCCGTGTCCGAAGCGGTTGTGAAAACGGATTCGGCAAGTATTCCGGCAAACATCGCGCCGAAGAGCCCCAGCATTGCCAGCATTCAGCACCCCCAAACTTTACCACGCCACACCCCTGCAGCGTTAACCAAAGTTCCGTTAACCATTTGATCAGGCACATAAAAGTTAACGGGAGTCATAGCATATTTTGAACGCTTTCAAAAGCGCTTTGGCCTTTCGGGCAAAGGAGAATGCGGCAAATGCAGTTTATCTGCCGCCTGCCTTGGTGGGCACGCGGCGCATAAGCGCGCAAGCGAACGGGCTTCCCTTTTGGCCGCAATGCCGGTATAGGCCGCTATCCGCCTTTGCGCGGAGCCTCCAAGGGCCCTGCTGGACGACATCCCGGCTTGTGCCATGACCCTTCATTTTACAGGAGATCCCGATGTCGATCACCGTCGAAGAAAAAGCCCGCCTGATCAAAGAATACGCAACCAAAGAAGGCGACACCGGTTCGCCCGAAGTGCAAGTTGCGATCCTTTCCTCGCGCATCGCTACCCTGACCGAGCACTTCAAATCGCATAAGAAAGACAACCACTCGCGTCGTGGTCTTCTGATGCTCGTGGCGCAACGCCGCAAACTGCTCGACTACCTGAAAAAGACCGACGAAGCTCGCTACAGCTCGCTGATCGCCCGTCTGGGCCTGCGCCGCTAAGCGCTTTTCGATTTCGAAAAGAAGAACGCCCGTCTCGCAAGAGGCGGGCGTTTTCTTTGCATCTCAAAGGCGTCGCGTCACATCGGGCTGCACCTATTGCCAAGCCGACGCTGGCCTCTTAGATCCGCCCTGTCGAGAAGGTTTCAAGCGGTCAGGTTAGTCCGCATCGCGAGGCAGTGCCCTTGCG
This sequence comes from Pseudogemmobacter lacusdianii, assembly GCF_030848395.1. Taxonomy (GTDB): domain Bacteria; phylum Pseudomonadota; class Alphaproteobacteria; order Rhodobacterales; family Rhodobacteraceae; genus Pseudogemmobacter; species Pseudogemmobacter lacusdianii. The sequence goes on from NZ_JAVDBT010000006.1 coordinate 102,774, forward strand.
TAAACCGACATGCATTTCGCATGACCCACGGCGCCGTTCAACGCGGCGTCATGGGTTCACCGGCCAAAAGCCGACGCTCGGGCGCCTTCGATTTCTGGAGACCAAGCGTGACAAAGAAAACCCTGATCATCGCCCAATTGACCATCACCTTTTGCATGGCTGTCACCATGTCGGCTGTGATGAGCTTGATTTTTGGCGGCTATAGCGACGACTTTTTCAGCCGCTGGCCGCTGCAGGCCCTGACCGCATGGCCGATCGCCTTCATCTTCACCCAAGCTTACGGCCCGCTTGGTTTTTTCGTCGCGCATAAACTGACCGCGCGCAAAGGCTAAGCCCGATCATCGCGGAAGTTCTTTGGGCATTGGGGGCGCCCCCCAATGCCCAAAGCGAGAAGCTTAAAGCTTGGGGCCTTCGCCGACCATGCTGGCGTTCATCTCATAGCGCTCGGCCAGCGCCTTGGCTTCCCCAGCCGACCAGCTGTTCCAAAAGCCCTCATAAGCCACGTCGCCTTTCAGCAAAGCGATCAGCAGCTTCGCGGCCTGACCGGGTACGTCGTAGGATTCGATCACCATAACATCGACTTTTGCACCGCAAGCGGCCGAGACGCTGTCCAGATAGCCCGTGCCCGGCATCTCCCGCGCAACCTCAACCGATTGCAGATGGATCGCGGGATCGCAGACCAACTGGTAGGCTGAAGAATCGACCGTGCCTTGCCGATCGTAAAAGCGCGCCTCGCCCACCGAACTGGCCGGACCGTGCTTCTCGTCCAAGGATTTCTTCAGGTTGGCGACCGAAAGCTTGGCACTTTTCGGGATGTCCCAAGACCGCGACAATGCCTCAGCGACCTCAGCGCCAGCGTTTTCACCCAAGGTGCTATAGGTGATGCCAATGATATCCTCGGGCTTGCCCTCGACCACCTCTGAGGCGCCTTTGGTCCAGACATCATAGGCTTGCGTCATGCCATTGGTGTATTCCTTGACCGAGGACTCGTCCTCGGATTTCGCAAAACCCTCGGCTTGCAGCTTTTCTTCCATCTCGGCGCGGGTCATGCCCACCGTCATGCCAAGGATGTCAAAACCCTTGGGCGCGGCCACTTTGAACTCGTCGCGCATCGGCTGCAGCACCGGGAAGAGATCAAAGCTATTCCCCGCCAAAGCGCCACCTTCGGTGAAGGTGATCTTGTAAAGACCGTCTTCACCCGGAGCGACCGAGAAGTTCATGCTCTCGGGGCAATTGGCCGAGTATTTCGTGATGACGGCGGCTTTGTCCTTCACCGCACCCGTCTCATCGCGGGTGAAGTTCATCAGGCACTCGCCGAAAGCCATATCAGCGAAACCATTCGGCGCGACGGTCACTTCGCCATAGCCGCCGATCTGGGTCAGAGTGATGCCGATGTCATTATAGCTGACGTTGAAATAGCCATCATTGGCCAGCGCCCCGCTGGTGCTGCAGGCAAGAATGGCGGCGCAGAGGGCCGTGGACTTCGGCAGGGAAGAGAAACGAAGGCGCAAGTCTAAAGGCTCCTGTCTGGAAAAGATGGGCGAAGGCGGGGCCTTGCCGCAGGTATCGGATCGGATACGGCCAAGTATTTGAGGAAGCAACATACCGCCATCAAACAAAAAATCTCAATCCGCCGCTGCGTTTAACCCGTTAAAAACAAGTGTTGCAAGGCCGCTAGGCGGACATTGCTTGGCGACGCGCTTTTGCGAAAGCGGCAAGCATCGACTTCAAGCAAGCGTCGGAAAAACCGTCATTCAGGTCGCTGGTCGAAGCACGGAACGGATGGTCCGCCCGTAACCTCTGCCTGAACGGAGTGCCTAAGCCATGACCATTGCCGCCGACCATGAACCTCTGCCGTCATGGCAAAGATCCCCTCTCGTCTTCGCGGTTCTGGCTGTGGCTTTGGTGATTTGCTGGAGTTCGGGCTTTGTGGGCATCCGCTTTGCTAATGAGACCGTCTCGGTCGCCGGCATCCTCTTTTGGCGGAGCTTTCTGTCAGGATTGATCCTGCTGCCCTTCTTGCTGCGTGGGCCGAAGCTTGGCCTCCCCGCCTTGGGCGATCAGGCGATCTATGCCTTCCTTGGCATGTTCCTTTACTTGGGCGGCTTTGCGCTTTCGATCTCTTACCGCGTGCCCACCGGCCTCGTGGCACTCATGGCCGATCTGGTGCCCTTGGCGATTGCCATGCTGTCCGCCCCAATCCTTGGGCAAAGGCTAACCGGACGGCAATGGCTGGGCACCTTCATTGCCTTGGCCGGTGTTGTTGCCGTCTCAGCCGATGCTTTGCGGATCGGCAGCGCGCCGCTGGTCGCTTATCTGATGCCCGCCATTGGTATGATCGCCTTTGCCGTCTCGACCGTCATTCAAAAGCGTCGCTCGATGGCCAAGGTGCCAATCCTGCAAAGCCTTTGCCTGCAATGCCTTTTCGCAGCTGCCATGTTCGCGCCCTTTGCCGCCAGCTCGGGTGACCTTGCCCCGCCGATGACCCAAAACTTTGCCATCGCCATGCTCTGGCTGGTGCTGCTGGCAACCTTTGGCGCGTGGAGCATCTACTACCTGTGCTTGCGGCTTTGGTCTCCGGTGCGGGTTTCGGCGGTGATCTATCTTAGCCCGCCGGTCACCATGCTGTGGTCCTATGCGCTTTTTGATGAGCCGCTGACGCTTGCGATGATGCTGGGACTGGTGGTCACTTTGATCGGAGTTTGGCTGGTCTCGATGCCAAAACCGGGCCAGACCGGCTGAAGCCCGCCGAAGCCGCCCCTTCCCATAAGACCGATTTTCCTATATGGCCTCGGCCATCTGTGACGTGAAAGCCCTCCCCCGGGGCACATGCATCAGGATCGGGGGGCGGCGGCAATGGGGCCGCCACATGTGGGACCACCGGCAGGGGCCGGGCCCAAGAGGAAACGATATATGTTCAATGTGACGAAAAAATCGATCCAGTGGGGCGATGAAACGCTGACCCTGGAAACGGGTAAAGTTGCGCGTCAGGCTGACGGTTCGGTCATCGCCACGCTTGGCGACACCCAAGTCATGGCCAACGTGACTTACGCAAAATCGCCGAAGCCCGGCCAGGATTTCTTCCCCCTGACCGTGCACTACCAAGAGAAATACTACGCAGCCGGCAAGATCCCCGGTGGCTTCTTCAAGCGCGAGGCGCGTCCCTCGGAAAAGGAAACGCTGGTTTCCCGCCTGATCGACCGCCCCTGCCGCCCGCTGTTCGTCGAGGGCTTCAAGAACGAAGTGCTCGTCATGGCGACCGTGCTGTCGTGCGACCTGCACAATGACCCCGACATCGTTGCGATGATCGCCGTTTCGGCGGCTCTGACCATCTCGGGCGTGCCCTTCATGGGTCCGATCGGTGCCGCGCGCGTTGGCTTCGTCGATGGCAAATACGTTCTGAACCCCTCGATGGACGACATGACCCAACTGCGCGGCAAGCCCGAGCAGCGTCTGGACCTCGTCGTCGCCGGCACCAAAGACGCCGTGATGATGGTGGAATCGGAAGCCTATGAGCTGAGCGAAGAAGAAATGCTCGGCGCTGTGGTCTTCGGCCATGAGGCGATGCAGCCGGTGATCGACATGATCATCGACTTCGCTGAAGTCGCGGCGAAAGAGCCGATGGACTTCACCCCGCCCGATTTCTCGGACCTCTATGCTTCGGTGAAAAAAGCCGGTGAAGCAGAGATGCGTGCCGCTTTCGCTCTGCGCGACAAGCAAGAACGCACCAATGCGATCAAAGCCGCAGTGGCCACGATCACCGCTTCTGTCACGGAAGAAGAGAAAGCCGACGCGAACTTTGGTTCGGCGATCAAAAAGCTGGAATCGGACATCCTCCGCGGCGACGTGGTGAAGACCGGCACCCGCATCGACGGCCGTGACACCAAAACCGTGCGTCCGATCGTGGTCGAAAACGGCATCCTGCCGCGCGCCCATGGTTCGGCGCTCTTCACCCGCGGTGAGACCCAGTCGGTTTGCGTTGCCACCCTCGGCACCGGCGAAGATGAGCAAATCATCGACGCGCTGAACGGCAACTACCGCTCGAACTTCCTGCTGCACTACAACTTCCCGCCCTATTCGGTTGGTGAAGTCGGTCGTGTTGGCTCGCCCGGCCGTCGTGAGATCGGCCATGGCAAGCTCGCATGGCGCGCGCTGCAAGCGGTTCTGCCGGCTCCGACCGATTTCCCCTACACGGTGCGCATCGTGTCGGAGATCACCGAGTCGAACGGTTCGTCCTCGATGGCAACCGTCTGCGGTGGCTCGCTCGCCATGCTTGATGCGGGCGTTCCGCTGAAAGCGCCGGTGGCTGGCGTCGCAATGGGCCTGATCTTGGAAGACAGCGGCGAATACGCCGTTCTGACCGATATCCTTGGCGACGAGGATCACCTCGGCGACATGGACTTCAAAGTTGCCGGCACCACCGAGGGCATCACCTCGCTGCAAATGGACATCAAGATTGCCGGCATCACGCCCGCGATCATGAAAGAAGCGCTGGCGCAAGCTCGCGAAGGCCGTCTGCACATCTTGGGCGAAATGGCCAAGACCCTCTCGGCTCCGCAAGGCTTCTCGGCCTATGCACCGAAGATCGAAACGCTGACCATCCCGACCGATAAGATCCGTGAAGTGATCGGTTCGGGCGGCAAGGTCATCCGTGAGATCGTTGAGGTTTCGGGTGCTAAGGTCGACATCAATGATGACGGCGTGATCAAGATTGCTTCCTCGGATGCAGCTGCGATCAAGAAGGCGCATGAGATGATCTGGTCGATCGTCGCTGAGCCGGAAGAAGGCCAAATCTACACTGGCAAAGTGGTGAAACTGGTCGACTTCGGTGCCTTCGTGAACTTCTTCGGCAAGCGCGACGGTCTGGTCCACGTCTCCCAGATCGCCAACAAGCGTCTGAACCATCCGAATGAAATTCTGAAGGAAGGTCAGGAAGTTAAGGTCAAGCTCTTGGGCTTCGACGATCGTGGCAAGGTCCGCCTTGGCATGAAGATGGTCGACCAAGAGACCGGCGCTGAGATCGCGCCTGAAGCTGAAGCAAAAGCCGAAGGCTAAGCCCAGTTCGTATCCTTGAAAACCAAAGGCCCCGGAGGAAACTCCGGGGCCTTTTTTGATCGCACCCATCGAACTGCAAGCCATCAAAGAAGGGCACGCTTCTCCCGCCCACCCGGCATAAGACCGAATATTCTTCGCACAAAAGCCAACTACACCGCACAGAATTGCACGACACTTGCATCACGCAGGCAACTTCACCAAAATTTCTTATCGAAATTCCGTTATTCTGATCACGGAATTTGCGGAGCGGAGAATCCCATGCGTGTCGTCGTCCTAGGAGCAGGTGTCGTTGGTGTCACCTCGGCTTGGTATCTGGCACAGGCAGGGCATGAGGTGACGGTGGTTGACCGTCAGCCCGGTCCGGCGCTGGAGACCTCGTTCGCCAATGCTGGTGAGGTCTCCTTTGGCTATTGCAGCCCTTGGGCCGCGCCGGGCATTCCGATGAAGGCCATGAAATGGCTGATGATGGAACATGCGCCGCTGATCCTGCGCCCCAAGCTCGACGCCGCCATGCTGACTTGGCTGGCAAAGATGCTGCGCAACTGCACCTCGGCCCGCTATGCGGTGAACAAAAGCCGGATGCTGCGGCTGGCTGATTACAGCCGCACCTCGCTGGCCGCTTTGAGAGACGAGACCGGCATTGCCTATGACGAGCGGATGAAAGGCACCTTGCAGCTCTTCCGCACCGCCGCGCAGTTGGAAGCTTCGGCCAAGGATGTGCAGGCGCTGAAGGCTGACGGCATCCCTTGCGAGATCCTTGATCCCGCCGGCTGCATCGCGCAGGAACCCGCGCTGGCGCAGGCCCGCGACAAGATTGTGGGCGGCCTCCTCACCCCGCTGGATGAGACCGGCGATTGCTTCAAATTCACCAACCGCTTGACCGAGTTGGCCGCCGCCAAAGGCGTCACCTTCCGCTGGGGCGAACAGATCCGTCGCGTCTTGACCGAGGGCGGCCGGGCCGTCGGTGCTGTCACCGACAAGGGCGTGATCACCGCCGATGCCGTCGTGGTGGCCTTGGGCTCTTACAGCCCGATGATACTGGCCGAGCATGGCATCAAACTGCCGGTCTATCCGGTGAAGGGTTACTCGCTGACCGTACCGATCACCAACCCCGAGTTGGCGCCGGAATCCACCGTGATGGACGAGAGCTACAAGATCGCAATCACCCGGCTTGGCGACCGCATCCGCGTGGGCGGCATGGCGGAAATCTCGGGCTACAACAATAAGTTGGAGCCCGCCCGTCGCCGCACGCTTGAGCATTCGGTCACCGATCTCTTCCCCGGTGGCGATATGTCGAAAGCCGAATTCTGGTCCGGCCTGCGCCCGATGACGCCCGATGGCACCCCGGTGATCGGCGGCACCCATATCCCGGGGCTGTTCCTGAACACCGGCCACGGCACCTTGGGCTGGACCATGTCCACCGGCTCAGCTCGGGTGATTGCGGATGTCGTCTCGGGTCGTCAGCCCGATATCGATGCCGCCGATTTGGCCATCCACCGCTACAGCCCGAAATCCCGCCGCCCCGCCCCGCAGGCGCAGGCCGTTCCAGCCGAATAAGCCCTTAGAATGCAAAACGCCCACGAGGATCTCGCGGGCGTTTTTCGTTTTCAAGGCCGGTATCAGACCGGGCGCTTGGCAAAGCGCAGATAGGGCAGCTTGATGTCCAGCTCACCATATTTCTCGACTGCTTGATCGGTCGGCACCGAAAGCGCCACGATCACATCTTGGCCCGGCACCCAGTTGGCGGGCGTCGCGAACGGCACACCATCAGTGGCTTGCACCGCATCCAGCGCCCGCAGGATTTCCGCAAAGTTGCGGCCCACCGACATCGGATAGGTCATGGTCAGACGGATCTTCTTATCCGGCCCGATGATATAGACGGTGCGCACGGTGGCCGAGTTGGCGGGGGTGCGGCCTTCGGTCGGCAGGTAGAAATCCGCCGGCAGCATGTCATAGGCCTTCGAGACGGTCAGCGAGACGTCATCGATGATCGGGAAATCCGCCGGAGCGCCTGCGAAGCTTTCGATGTCACACTTCCATTTCTCGTGATCCGAGACCGAATCGACGGAAACGCCAATCACCTTGGTGTTGCGCTTCTTCCATTCCGGGATCAGCTGGGCGACGGCACCGAACTCGGTGGTGCAGACCGGCGTGAAATCGCGCGGGTGGCTGAAGAGGATCGCATAGCTGTCGCCGATCCACTCGTGGAACTTGATTTGGCCGGCGGTCGACTCGGCGGTGAAATCAGGGGCGGTGTCGTTGATGCGAACCATGGCGGAATCTCCAAATTGACCCCATAGAGATAGCCGAAAGGGAACAAGGTTTCATCCCCTTGGGTCACTTCGCGACAAAAAGAGAACAAAAGTCCCGCTCGCGCGTTCACGGGGGAACGTTTCCTCTTGAACGAAGCCTTGCACGATACCGCCAATCTGGACAGGCGTGAGCCTGTCGCCCATGTTTCGGGCCGAGATCCGCTTGCGCAGGATCGCAGGGCCTGCAATCTTTGATCAAATTCCCATCCGGCAGCGGAGATCCCCATGCTGAACAAGCGCGACTTCTACATCAACGGCCAATGGGTCAGCCCGGCAAAGCCGCGCGACTGCCAGGTTATCAACCCTTCGAATGAAGAGCCCTGCGCGGTGATCTCGCTGGGCGATCAGGCGGATACCGATGCGGCGGTGGCCGCCGCCAAGGCAGCTTTGCCTGCTTGGTCCGCCACCCCTCCGGCGGAACGCGCCCGTCTGGTGCGCGGCATCCTGGCCCAGTATGAGGCGCGGCTGGAAGAATTCGCCGAAGCGATCTCGATGGAGATGGGCGCTCCGATCGACTTTGCGCGCAGTGAACAAGCGCCTTGCTTGCCCTATCACACCGAGGGGTTCCTCAAGGCCTTTGAGAGCATCGAATGGGTGCGCCCTTTGGGGCCGCAAGCCCCCGGTTCTGCCGTGGCGATGGAGCCGATCGGCGTCGTCGGCCTCATCACCCCGTGGAACTGGCCGGTGAACCAGATCGCGCTGAAGGCCATTCCGGCGATGCTGGCGGGCTGCACCTGCGTGCTGAAACCTTCGGAAGAAAGCCCGCTCAACGCGATGCTTTTCGCCGAATTCTGCCATGATGCGGGCATTCCTGCGGGCGTCTTTAACTTGGTGAACGGCGATGGTGCAGGTGTGGGCGCTCAGCTCTCCACCCATCCCGATGTGCAGATGATCTCCTTCACCGGCTCGACCCGTGCGGGCAAAGCGATCTCGAAAGCCGCTGCCGAGACGCTGAAGCGCGTGACCTTGGAGCTGGGCGGCAAGGGCGCGAACCTTCTGTTCGCCGATGCGCCCGAGAAGGCCGTGGAATGGTCGGTGCGCAAGATGATGTCGAACACCGGGCAGTCCTGCAACGCGCCCTCGCGCCTGCTGGTCGAACGCTCGATCTATGACCAGACCGTCGCGAAGGCCAAAGAAGTGGCCGAGACGATCAAGGTCGGTGCCGCAGATCAGCCCGGCAAACATATCGGCCCGGTGGTCAATAAGCGCCAATGGGACCAGATTCAGGGCTATATCCAAAAGGGCATCGATGAGGGCGCGCGGCTGGTGGCCGGCGGTCCAGGCCTGCCCGAGGGCTTCAACCGCGGCTTCTACGTCAACCCAACGATCTTTGCCGATGTCACCCCCGGCATGACGATTGAGCGCGAGGAGATCTTCGGCCCGGTGCTGGCGATCATCCCGTTTGAGACCGAAGCCGAGGCCGTCGAGATTGCCAATGACACGCCCTACGGCCTAACCAATTATGTGCAATCCGGCAGCCCCGAGCGCGCCAACCGCCTTGCCCGCCAGCTGCAATCGGGCATGGTTGAGATGAACGGTAAATCGCGCGGGCCGGGCGCCTTCTTCGGTGGCGTTAAGCAATCAGGGCGCGCACGCGAAGGCGGGATCTGGGGCTTGGAAGAGTTCCTTGAGCCCAAAGCCATCTCGGGCTGGGATTTTAGCGCGGGCTAACAAGATGAAGGGGCCACCGCAGCGCGCGGCGGCCCCTTTTTTCATGCGCGGGCCATCCGTTGACGCGCCAGATCAGCCCCTCCCGGCGCAGAGAGCGGATTGCCTTCACGGCAGAGCTGTTGAAGATGGTGCCAGAGTTCTGCATCCGCTGATCGGCCTAATCGCACTCCTGCGCCAAAGCCATCGCTTGTGTCATGGATGTTCCCTAGGCCAGCGCGGTTGCGGAGAGCGAGACATGAGTTGGACCGGGCCGCTTGCGGCGCTCAAATTACCCGCGTTTCGCTGGTACAGTCTGGGCAATTTCAGCTCACTCACCGGCACTTGGGCGCAGCGCACCGTGCTTTTCTGGCTGGCTTGGGAGCTGACCGGCTCCACCACCATTCTGGGGTTAATGGCGCTTTTGGACCTGATGCCAGCGGTGATCATGGCCCCGATCGGCGGCAGCTTGGCCGATCGCTTTGACCGGCTACGGGTGGCGCAGCGGGTGCAATATATCGGTGTGGTGCCGCCGGTGGCGCTGCTGCTGCTCTCGGGTCTAGACATGCTGACATTGCCGATGCTTTTGCTGGGCGCGGTGGCGACGGGGATGCTAAACGGGTTGGATCACCCGATCCGTTTGGTGCTGGTCGGCAGCATCACCCCGCGTGAGATGATCCCGCAGGCGGTGGGCCTGAACTCACTGACCTTCAACCTGTCGCGCACTTTGGGGCCGATGATCGGCGGCTGGTGCATCGCCTCTGATGCCTATGCGCTGGTCTTTGCGCTGAATATATGCAGCTTTTTGACCTTTGCTGCGGTCTTGCGCCAGATTGAACCGGCCAGCCGCGAGGGCCAATCCAGCAACGCCCAGCAAAAGCCCGTCGGCTGGCGCGGGCTTTTGCCCGGCATGGGGCGGCTGGAAAAGCTCTCTTTGGCCTATTACGGCGTGATCGCCTTTTGCTTGCGCCCGGTGATGGACCTGCTGCCCGCCTTCGCCTCGACCCTCGCCCGGCCGGGGCCCGAGGCGGTGGCGGCCTTCACACTTTTGTCCTCGGCGGTGGGACTTGGGGCGATGGTTGGCGCCTTTATCGCCTCGGCCCGGCGCGGGCGGGGGATGACCATCACCAGCGGCCTTGGCGCGGCCGCCTCGGTGCTCCTCTTTGTCTTAAGTGCGCAGGTGTGGCTGGCTGCACTGGCCGTGGCTATGGCTTCGGCAGGGATCATGGCCAATGCGATTTCGACCCAAGTGGCGATCCAGATTGGCGTGGCCGAAGAGTTGCGGGGCAAGGCTATGGCGCTATACGCCTTGGTGTTGCGGGTGCTGCCGGCCTTGGGCGCAGTGCTGACAGGGCATCTTTTGGCGCAGCCCAATGGCTTCCAATGGCTCTTCTGGCTCTGCGCAGCCGTGGCGATCAGTGGTGCGACTTTGTGGAGACTTTTGCGCCGTTTGCCCGACGAGGCCTAAGGTCTTCACCTTGCGCTTTGGTTTTAGAACAATGCGTTACGCCATCCGGTAATACTTGACACATATTTCGAATGGCGTTCTTGCTCTCCTGAACGGAGGCCGCCATGACCCAATTTCGCCACCTCACCTCACCCTTGCAACTGCGCGGACATACTTTGCGCAACCGCATCGTGTTCGGGGCCCATACCAACAATATGTCCGATCAGGGCATTCCAGGGCCGCGCCAAGGGAAATACCTTGTCGAGCGGGCACTTGGCGGCGCGGCGATGGTGGTTTGTGAGCCGGTCCCGGCGCATCGCACCGGGGTGCTGACTCGCGGCAATATTGCGCATGAATCCGATGTGATCATCCCGCATTTCCGCAAGATCACCGACGAGATCCAAGAGGCCGGCGCGGTGGCAATCCAACAGATCTACCACATCGGCGCGCATGGCGATTCTGATCTGTCCTTCATGCCGCATTGGAGCCCCTCGGGCGCGCCCTCGTATCACGACTCAGACGGCTCGCACCGGATGACGGTCCGCGAAATCAACGAATTGCTCGACGCCCATGTTGCCGCCGCCCGCCGCGCCAAAGACTGCGGATTCAATGGCGTCGAGATCTGGGCTGCCTATCATGGGCTTCTGGACCAGTTCTGGAACCCTTGGTCCAATACCCGCGATGACAAATGGGGCGGCAGCCTTGAGAACCGCACAAGGTTCTCGCGCACATTGATCGAACGGGTGCGCAAGGACTGCGGCGAGGATTTCATCGTCGGGCTGGCCCTCAGCACCTCCTCGGTGTTTACCGAGGTCACTTTGGGCGCGGAAAGCCTGTGTGAACTGGTCGATCTGCATGACCGCACCGGGCATATTGATTACTTTACCGTGGGTTACGGCGGCTATCAGGATGCCGAGAGCATTATTCCTGCCTTCACGAAAGGCGAGAAGCTGACGACCCCGGTGACCGCACAGCTGAAGGCCTTGGTCAAGCACGCCAAGATCACCTCGGAAGCCGGGATCCGCACGCCGGAAAATGCCGAGACCCTGATCGGCTCGGGCGAGGCGGATCTGGTCTCGATCGTGCGCGGCCAGATCGCCGATCCGCATCTGGCGCGCAAGATGATGGAGGGGCGCAGCGAGGACATCCGGCCGTGCCTCTCGTGCAACCAGATGTGCTGGGGCCGCCGCTCGCGCGACTATTGGATCTCGTGCTTAATCAACCCTTCGGCGGGGCGCGAGTTTGAATGGGGCGGGGATCGCTTCGCCAAGGCGGATGCCCCGCGCTCGGTTCTGGTGGTGGGGGCTGGCCCCGCCGGGCTTGAGGCCGCCCGCGCCGCGGCTGAACAGGGCCATAAGGTCGAGATCGTCGAGGCCTTGCCGGTGGTCGGTGGCCAATTCCGGCTGGCCGGTCAGCAGCCGCGCCGGGCGCAGCTCCTTGACCTCTTGGACTGGTATGAGCGGCAATTTACCAAGCTGGGCGTCACTTTGCGGCTGAACACCTATCTTGATGAGGATGAGATCGCCGCCCATCCGGCCGATGCGGTGATCCTTGCCACCGGCTCTTTGCCCGATGAGAACGCCTTCCAGCGCTGGCTGCCGCATGAGCCGCGTCTGCCGGGCCTGGAAAATGGCCATGTCTTCAGCCCCGAGGCGATCATTCGCCGCGAGGCCCGCCCCGGTCACGAGGTGGTGCTTTATGATGAGGGCGGCAATTGGCGCGGCGTGGGCACCGCTTGGTGGCTGGCCGAGCAGGGCCATAAGGTGACGATTGTCACCCCGGAAACCTTTGTCGGCAAAGAGATTGCCCGTACCTTCGCCGATGGCGATGCGCGGCGGGCTTTGGCGGCCAAAGGCGTGGTCTTTATGACCGAAAGCATGATCCCGCGTTGGCATGGCAATGGCGCCACCGTTCGCAACATGCTGACCGGGACCGAGCAGATGGTTGCGGCCAGCGCTTTGGTCATGGCCACCACCAACCGCAGCTTCGATCCCTACCCCGAGGAATTCGCGGGCAAAGAGGTGCTGCGCATCGGCGATTGCAGCGCGCCAAGACTGGCCGCCTATGCCTTCCACGACGGGCGCAAAGCCGCCTTGTCGCTGTAATAATAAGGCCGGCAGGGTTGCCTAACCCCGCCGGCCTAAGCCTTGCCGCTTGGCAGATGTCAGAACGGCACCGGGGCCTCAAACGCAACCATTTCGCGAGTTTCGGGGTGATGCAGCGCCAGCGTATGGGCGTGCAGCATCAGGCGCGGGGCCTCCAGCGCGGCACCACTGGCATAGATCGGATCGCCTAGGATCGGGTGGCCAAGCGCCAGCATATGCACCCGCAATTGGTGGCTGCGCCCGGTGTGCGGCGTCAGCTTCACCCGCGTCTCCCCCTTTGCGCGACCAATCACCTGCCAATCGGTCTGCGCCGGGCGGCCGTTGTCATGATCCACCATCTGGCGCGGCCGGTTTGGCCAATCGGCGCCCAAGGGCAGATCGATATGCCCGCTTTCGCCCGCAATCTCTCCCGCCACGCGGGCGATGTAGCTTTTCTTGGCGCGCCGCTTTTCGAACTCTTGCCCCAAGAAACCTTGGGCATCCTTGGTCCGGGCAAAGATGATCACGCCCGAAGTGTCGCAATCCAAGCGATGCACCAAAAGCGCATCCCAACGTTCGGCTTGCAGGCGCGAGACCAAGCAATCCTGCCGCCCCTCCAACTTGCCGGGCACAGACAGAAGGCCCGAGGGCTTGTCCAAGACCAGAATATGGCGGTCCTCATAAAGGATCGACAAAGGCACATCGGGCGGGGTGTAGACGAAATCCGGGATCATCTGCCGCTGATCACACGATCTCGTGGCCCGCGTCCAGTAGCGCTTGATGCAGATGGCGGATATGGGCGGGGCCGACTTCGCAGCAGCCGCCGACGATGGTCGCGCCCTGATCGATCCAGCGCAAAGCAAAGCGGCTGTATGCCTCGGGCGTCAGGTCATGGCGCGGGCAATAATCTGGCGTATGCGCATCCTCGGGCAGCGGCAGGCTGGAGATTTCGCTGAAGCCATTGGCATAGGCGCCGAAGGGCAGTCCAAGGCCCCGCAGCTCTTCCATCGCCGCCTCCATCGCTTCGGGCATCGAGCAATTGGCCAGCACCGCCGCAGCCGGAGCCTTGGCCAAGATGCCAGCCAGATCCGCAATCGGCTCACCCGAGCGCAGCAGACGCCCGTTGCGATCATCGACCGAGACCGCAAGCCAGACCGGCTTGCCCGCCGCCTGCGCGCCTTGCAGCGCCCCTAGTGCAAGGTCGAGCGAGGACATCGTCTCGATCAGGATCAAATCGACATGCGGGCCAAGAATGCGGGCCTTCTCGGCATAAAGTGCGGTTGAGGTTTCGATCGAGGGCGTGAGGTCGGGCCGATAACTGGCCGAAAGCGGCCCCATCGAACCTGCGATCACTCCGCGCCCCGCGGCGGCCTTGGCCTCATGCACCTCGGCCAAGGCACGCAGGTGGAGCGCGTGGTAAAGCCCGTCCAGCCCGTCTGGAATAAGCCGGTCGTGCAAGATGTTATAGGTGTTGGCGGTGGCAATGCTGGCCCCGGCGGCAAAGTAGTCTTCGTGGATTTCCCGCACCAGACCGGGGTGGTCCAGCATCACCCGCGTCGCCCAAAGCGCGCCGGGTCTGTCGCCGCTGCGGGCGATCAGCTCTTGGCCCATGCCGCCGTCAAGAAGGGTGATCTGCGCCATGCTGGCCTCCTGTAATTTCCGACCAGCTAGGACTTTAGATTTTGAAAAATCAAGGGCTCAGCTGTCGCCCTCATGCTGCGGCAAGCCGTCATCCAGCGGGTAATAATCGCCCTTATCGGCGACAAAGATATGTGCGGCCAACCGCCCCCCAGTCGGCGTTTCAATGCAACCTGCCTCAACCCCAAAGCTGCCATCGGCTGCGCGGAAGAAAAGCGAGGTCGCACAGTCAGGACAAAATCCCCGCCGCCCGCCGCCCGGTGCGACATGCTCGGCCAGACGGCGCGCATGCCAGTGCAGGTCTTGCTCTTCGGCGGCAAAGCTTGCGGCATAATGGCCCGAGGTTTTGCGGCACTGGCTGCAATGGCAGGCAGTGACGGCCCCCATCGGCCCGGGCAGGGTAAAGTGGTTGCGCCCGCAAAGGCAGCGCCCGGTCAGCTCTTGCGGCTCGTCGGCACAGGAAGGCGGCGGCCCGCCATTTGGATCGTAATAATCCCCGGCATCAGCGTGAAAGATGCTCTCCGCGATATGCAATCCCGTTGCACCGTCCAGCGCCCCAGCCGCGATCGAGATGCTGTCGGAGCCCATGCTTTGCCAAAAGAGAAAGCTGCCGCATTGATTGCAAAAGCCGCGCTTGGCTGATGGGCTGGCCTCGTACCAGGCCAGCGTTGCGTCCTTCGTAAGCCGGACCAAGGCCTCTGGAGCGGCCGTAGCCGCCCAGAAATGCCCCGATTGTTTGCGACATTGGCTGCAATGGCAGGCAATCACCTGACGCAAATCGCCTTCAATTTCAAAGGCCACGCCGCCGCAAAGGCAGGATCCCTTTTGCATCACTGCGCCTCGCGGAAGACCTCGGCCAAAAGCGGCACCAACCAATCTTCATCCGCCTTGGTGAAGGCGGCAGGGGTGTCGCTGTCAAGATCGAGCACGCCGAGAAGCTGACCGGCCCCGTTCCAAAACGGCAAAACCAGCTCAGACCGGGTCGTGGAGGAACAGGCGATATGGCCCGGAAACTCTTCAACATCCGGCACATTCTGGATCTGTCCCGTGCGTGCCGCCGCACCGCAAACCCCGCGCGAAAACGGGATCACCAGACAGCCATGCCCGCCTTGATAGGGGCCAATCTTCAAAAGCTCCGGCCCCACGACGCGGTAGAACCCGGTCCAATCCGACATCGGATGCCGGCGGTGAATCTCGCAAGCCAGCGTCGCCATCAGCGAGACGCTGTCGGTCTCACCATGCGTGATCGCCAAGATCTCTTTGGTCGCCTCAGTATAGTCCATTAACCTCAATACCCCAATGCACAGCCGTCTTTGCGCGGATCCGATGCCCCGGTTAGCCCACCATCTTCGCCGATGAGGATGGCTTGCGCGCCGCCCAAAGGCGTGCCCGGAATCGTCACAGCATGGCCCATTGCCGCCAAAGCACGACGAGCCTCATCGGTGTAACCCCGTTCAACTTCAAGCCCTTCTGAGCCTGCAAAGCTGCGCGGCGCATCGATCGCCTCCTGCGGGTCCATGCCGAAATCGGCAAGGTTTGAGACGAAATGCGCATGCCCGGCGGGCTGATATGCCCCGCCCATCACGCCAAACGGCATGGTCACGCGGCCATTTTGGCGGATCATACCGGGAATGATCGTATGCATCGGCCGCTTGCCGCCCGCGGCCTCATTCGGATGCCCCTGCTGCAAGGTGAAGCCCGCGCCGCGGTTTTGGAAGTTGATGCCGAACTTGTCCGAGGCAAGGCCCGAGCCGAACCCCCAGAAGATCGAATAGATCAGCGAGATCGCCATCCGGTCGCGGTCGACAACGGTCAGATAGACGGTGTCTTTGTGCACCGCCTCGGTCAGTGGGGCGGCGTTGGCCATCGCGTAATCGGGATCGATCAGCGCAGCCAAACGGTCGGCGGTTTCAGCTGAGAGCATATGGTCCAGCCGCTGCGCCGGATCGGCGATAAAGCGGTTGCGCGCGTCATAGGCCAGTTTCGCAGCCTCGGCCTCAAGATGCGCACGTTGGGCGCTGTGGGGCGAAAGCTTTGCGATATCAAAGCGTTTAAGGATGTTGAGCATCAAGATCGCGGTGGCGCCTTGGCCATTCGGTGGATGCTCTAGAAGCTCAAGCCCGTTGTAATTGCCCGAGATTGGCGTGGTGTAATTGCAAGCGGTGGCGGCCAAATCGTCAAGCGTGTGGCATCCGCCAAGCGCGCGCAGCGAGGCGATCATATCCTCGGCCACCTCGCCCTCGTAAAAGCCTTTGCGGCCTTCACGGGCAATGCGGCGCAGCACTTCGGCCTGCAAGGGGTTGCGGTAAAGCTGGCCTGCGCGGGGGGCGGCGCCAGAAAAGCTGAAGATCTCTCGCGCGCGGCCTTGCAGCACCGGCAGATCATCGGCCCAGTCAAAGGCGGTGCGAGGCGCGACGGGGATGCCAGCTTCGGCATAGGCGATGGCAGGGGCAAGGATCTGATCGAGCGGCTGGCTGCCGTGGTCAGTGTGCAGCCGGCAGAAGGCGTCGATCGCACCGGGCAAGGTGACCGGTAAAACACCATGCAGCGGCATGGTCGCGTGTCCCTCTGCGCGGAGCCTTTCAGCGCTCAACCCGGCCGGTGCGCGGCCCGAGCCGTTAAGGCCGATCACATCTTCAGTCCCCGCAGGTTTCAGCAACACAAAGCAGTCGCCGCCGATGCCAGTCATCTGCGGCTCGGCCAATCCCAGCACGAAAGCGGCGGCCAAAGCGGCATCCACCGCATTGCCGCCCGCCCGCAAAGTGTCAATCGCGGTCAGGCTGGCCAGCGGATGCGAGGTGGCCACCATCCCGTTCATCGCATGAACCGTAGATCGGCCCGCCAAGTGAAAATCGCGCATTTTTGCCCCCCTATTTCAGACGAGCCTAGCGGCCTTCGCTTGGTGGCGAAAGCAGGCATGAAAGGTGTTATCGGGGGATTTTGGCAGCGCTTGAAGAACCTCGGCGTCGGGACTGGGTGGGGGCTGTTGATCCCGGCGCCGAGGTGAAGCCTTATGCAGCTACGCGATCAGGATGGCGATTTGGCAGGGCGAATTTGCGGGGAAATAGTGGCAGGATCGCGTCATAATCGTCGGAATTCCAGCCTTGGTGGCTTGAAACCCCGTTTATCCGGCCTCAATCAAGAAGATTAACTGGTTCATATTTTTCCAGCGCCGGTAGCTGAGCCCGTGGCACAAACTGCGAATCAGGTGCCAACCAAAGCCGCCTTCGGGCAGATCCTGCGGATCGGGCAAGACGCCCGCCTCTGGAATGCCGCCACGCATCGGCAAGCCGCCATCTTCAACCCAACAGTGAAGCTGCCCCTGCACCAAATGCAGCCAAAGCGTGATCTGCACTGCGCGCTTGGGTCCAGCGCGGATCCCGGCTGCGGCACTGGCCAACGTCATCGGCGCGTCCTGAGCATGTTCGACCACATTGTTCAGCACTTCGGCCAGCACGATCTGCGCATCGCCGCGCGCGGCATCGGTGAGGAGCGACAAAGGCGGGACGGCCATTGCCTGCCGCAGCCCGAGCTGCACCGAGGCCGGATCGGCCTGCAGCACAAAGCGCACTGCCGCAAGCGGAGGATCAAAGATCAACCGCCCGTCAGCCAGCATCCCGCAAACCTTCGGCCAAGGCCGGGTGGATGGTGAAGATCGTGTCCATCCGGGTCAGGCGAAACACCTTTTCCACCGTCGAATTCAGACCAGACAGTTCCAGCCGTCGCTCTGGCCCCAGCAACTTCATCACCGCAACCACCGCGCCCAAACCTGACGAATCAAGGAAATGTACGTCAGACAAATCCAGAATGACCCGCTGGCTGGGCGTTTCCAAAAGCGCGCGCATGCGTTCCTTGAATTGGATGGCACCGGCGGCATCAATCCGGTCTTCGGCCACGCGGATCACCAGCGTCGTGCCGTTCATCGCAGATTTCAGCAGCATAGACATTCCTTTCCTGAGAGCCCTAAAGCCCAAGGCTAGGCAAGAAATCTTAGCAACCGGTAAGCGAGTGCGGGATTTCCGCCTAGTTCAATTGGAACTGCAGCGGATAACGGCCATTCTCGAAATCTCCGAAAAGATCCCCCAGATCCGGGTGATCCACCGGCTCACCGGTTTCGTCGGGCACGAGGTTTTGCTCGGAGACATAAGCCACATAGTAGCTTTGATCATTCTCGGCCAAGAGATGGTAAAACGGCTGATCCTTCGACGGACGGCTGTCTTCCGGGATATTCTCATACCATTCTTCGGTATTTGAGAAGATCGCATCGACATCAAAGACCACACCACGGAACGGATGCTTCCGATGACGGAGCACCTGGCCGATGTGGTATTTGGCCTCTGTCTTGAACATGCTGCGGCGTCTCCCGGTTCTTTGCGGTGTAAACATCTTGCAAAATGCTGTCCATCCGTGCGGGCGCGCCTTGGGGAAACAGTCTGTGGAGCTATGGGTTATAGTACCCTTCCGGTTGAACAGGCCGCTTGCTCGCGCTTTCCTGATAAGGCCGCTGGTTTTCCCCGCTTTTTCTTGACCCTCAATTCGGCTAGACTGGAAAAAAATAAGACTGCACGAGGGGCATATGAGCAGGTTTCTCCGTGCGTCCATTCTGTTGTTATCGCTTGCCGCTTGTGGCGGAGGCAGTCGTCAGTTTGAGGCGCCGCGTAAATTAGATGACGCCTGTGCCATTGTGGCCGAGCGACCGCAATATCTGCGGGCCATGCGCGCGACCGAGCGCAAGTGGGGCGTCCCGATCCATGTCCAAATGGCCGTTATCCACCAAGAATCAAAGTTCATCGGCAATGCGCAAACCCCGCATCGCTTTGCGCTTGGGGTGATTCCGATGGGCCGGCAAAGCACCGCTTACGGCTATAGCCAAGCGCTGAACGGGACTTGGGAGGAATACCAAAAGTCCGAGGGGCGCGGCCGGGCCAAGCGCGATCGGATCACCGATGCCACCGATTTCATGGGCTGGTATTTCACCGAGACCACCCGCAAACTGGGCATCCCGCTCAGCGATGCGCAGGGCCAGTATCTGGCCTATCACGAGGGCCGCAGCGGCTATTCAAGGCAGTCCTATCTGAGCAAGCCTTGGCTGGTTGAGGTTGCCGCAAAGGTGAAGCGCCGCTCGGAAATGTATGAAAGCCAGCTGAACGGCTGCCGTCGTTAAAACCAAAAAGCGAAACTGGCGAAAATCAAAGGGCCTTACCAAGCGGTAAGGCCCTTTTGCGTTTCCAAGGCGATTAGCCTTCAGAGCTTGCGCTTCGACATCTCATTCGTGATCGAGAACATCCCGTCACGCAAAGCGCCGCCCTTCTTCATCGCGCCCAGAATGACCGTGGTTTGTTGGCCAAGATCATCGGTAATCACCCATTGCCGCAACTCGACCGGATTGGCCGAGAACACCAGCTCGATCGTGCCATATTCGGGATGCTCAGGGTCCTGCGCCTTCACGCGGGTCGTGGTTGCATCGGCGCTGTGCCCAACCACCATCTTGGCCTTCGCAAGGTCAATATTAGCAGCAAGGATCAAGTTCAGCGGCGTGCGCTTCAAAGGATATTGCTCGGGCGGGACATTCGACTTGCCGTCGAAGATCGCCACTTGCTGGCCCCCGGCCAAAACCAACGAGCGATCCGGCGGGTTATACTCAAACCGCACCCGGCCCGGGCGCTTGATGAAAATCCGCCCGGTCGAGACCGAGCCGTCCGAGTTCACTTGCGTGAAATCGGCCTCAACCGTGGTCAGGCTGTTGAGATATTTCGACAAAGTGCCCAGCGAGAGCTTTTCGGCATAAGCAGGGGCCGAAAGCGCCATCAGGGCAAGCGGGGCGAGGAGAAGGGTGCGACGGTTCATGCGCTGAATATAAGTCACTCTTTTCGCAACTCATATCCCTGTTGCAGAAAACTCGCGGCTTTGTGCCAAGGGCGTGATCCCCCCTTTCACAATTGTGGTGCCACGCCAAGCGGAGCTTGCCAAAGCAAAGGCCCCTGATCCTAGGATCAAGGGCCTTTGCAGTCGCTACTTCGCCTTTTCCAGCGGGCTTAGTGCACTTCCGGCACCAAGATCTCACGCTTGCCGACGTGGTTGGCAGCGGTGACCACGCCCTCTTCCTCCATCTGCTCCACCAGACGCGCGGCTTTGTTATAGCCGATGCCCAGTTTGCGCTGGATGTAAGAGGTCGAGCATTTGCGATCCTTGGCCACGATATGCACGGCTTGATCGTAAAGCGCGTCCTCGCCGCCCTCGCTGGAGCCAAGGCCCAAGACCATATCGATATCCGATGCGGTCTCTTCATCCGGGCCTTCCACCACGCCCGACATATAGGCGGGCGGGCCGAAGCTCTTGAGGTGGTTCACGATTTCCTCGACCTCTTCATCCGAGACGAAGGGACCGTGGATCCGCGCGATGCGCTGGCCGTTGCCCATATAGAGCATGTCGCCTTGGCCCAAGAGCTGCTCGGCACCTTGCTCGCCAAGGATGGTGCGGCTGTCGATCTTCGAGGTCACTTGGAAGGAAATCCGCGTCGGGAAGTTCGCTTTGATCGTGCCAGTGATCACATCGACCGAGGGCCGCTGCGTCGCCATGATCAAATGGATGCCCGAAGCCCGCGCCATCTGCGCCAGGCGCTGGATGCAGGCCTCGATCTCTTTGCCCGCCACCATCATCAAATCCGCCATCTCGTCGACGATGACGACGATATAGGGGAAGGCGACGGGGGCGTATTCTTCCGTCTCAAAGACCGGATCGCCGGTTTCCTCGTCAAAGCCGGTCTGGATCGTGCGGCTGAACATCTCGCCTTTGGCCAGCGTCTCACGCACGCGGCCATTGTAACCTTCGATGTTCCGCACGCCCATTTTGGACATCTTGCGGTAACGCTCTTCCATCTCGCCGACGACCCATTTCAGGGCAACGACGGCTTTCTTCGGATCGGTCACCACCGGCGACAAAAGATGCGGGATGCCGTCATAGACCGACAGTTCCAACATCTTCGGGTCGATCATGATCATCCGGCATTCTTCCGGCGTCAGCTTATAAAGCAGCGACAAGATCATCGTGTTGATCGCCACGGATTTACCCGAACCGGTGGTCCCGGCGATCAAAAGGTGAGGCATCTTGGCGAGGTTCGCCACGATGGGATCGCCGCCAATGTCCTTGCCCAAAGCCAGCGGCAGCCGCATCTGGCTGTCGCCAAAGTCGCGGGCGGCAAGGATCTCTTTCAAGACCACTTTCTCGCGGTAGGAATTCGGCAATTCGATCCCGATGACCGAACGCCCCGGCACGGTCGAGACCCGCGCCGACAAAGCCGACATCGAGCGTGCAATGTCATCGGCCAGACCGATCACGCGGGATGCCTTCAGACCCGGAGCCGGCTCCAGCTCATACATGGTGACCACGGGGCCGGGACGGACCGAGACGATCTCGCCCTTCACGCCGTAATCATCCAAGACCGATTCCAGCATACGGGCGTTTTCTTCCAGCGCCTCATCAGAAAGCTGGCGACCCTGACCTTCGGTCGGATCGGCAAGCAGGCCCAAGGGGGGCAGCTCGAACTCTGTCGTCGCCTCTTCAAAGCGCATGCGCGGTTGCGTTTCGGCCACAGCGCGAGTCGATTGCGCAATCGGGCGCTTCACCGGCGCTTGCACCACAGCGCGACGCTCCGGGATCGCAGCGACACGCGGCAAGGCACGCGGCGCAACTGGGGTCGGATCGTAATCCGGCTCAAAGCTGTCATCGGGATGCCAATCGTCCGAGGCTTCGTCCCAGTTCTCCTGCCAATACATGTCTTCGGCCACGAACATATTCTCGACCTCAGCCACCTCTTCAGCGGCAAATGCACTGCCCCTCTCGATAGGGGAGGGGGGTGCAGCGGCCGGAATTGGGGCCACAGCGGGGGCCGTGCGCGAGCGGGTCAAGAAGGCGGGCGCAGCAGGACGCGGAGCTTCCGTTGCAGTGTGATCCATGTGATCTGCCACAGCCTCGACCGTCGGGGCCGCAAAGCTCGTGGCTTGCGCGACAGGCGCCGGGGCAGCATCAACAACGGCGGAGACTGCTGTTACCGGCGGCTCCATCATCATCGACGGACGTGTGTCGGCCAAAAGCGGTTGCGGGCGGCGCGCACGCATCAAAGGCGGCTCGGCGCGGCGGGCGGCGACGGCAGCCTGCAAGGGCGACATCGGAGCGGGCAATGCGCCGGTCAGGCCCGGAGCACCACCGCGCGCGCGGCTGCGGATCACATCGGAGATCCGCGCCTTGATGCGGTCTTCCGAGGGCTGCTCCATATCATAAACAGGCTCGATCGGCTCTGGCTCGACCAATTCCGGCTCAGGTTCAACGACCCGGCGCATCCGGGCCAAGAAGCCCAGCTTCTCTTTCGGCAAGCTCGGCGGAGCTTCAAAGCGGCGCGGCTCGGCCCGCAGGGTCGAGGGCGCATTCCAACCTTGCGCCGCCTCAAGCGGGGCAGGCTCGTAATCGTCATAGGTCGGCTCGACCACCTGCGGCGCGGCGCGGCGCACCACCGAGCGAGCGGCAGCCATCGGCTCTTCGCGAATAGGCTCGCGCAGCGGCGCGCGCGCTTCGGGGGCCATCAGCGGCGGCTCGTCCCACTCTTCGATCACCGGGTCGGAATAGCGCGTATCAGCATAGCGATTGGCGCGGTTGGACGCGGCCGCACGGCCCGCTGCCGCACGATCTTGCAAGCCGCGCGCGCCTTTCATGGCACCCGACAAAGCGGCCGAGCCACCTTTGCCCATGAAGTTCATCGCCGCCGCATAGGCCAAGATCGAGCCGGTTAGCAGGAAATGCCAGATGCCGCGCAACTCATCGCGGTCAAAGCCGGTGACGTAA
The DNA here is from genome assembly GCF_030848395.1 of Pseudogemmobacter lacusdianii. Taxonomy (GTDB): domain Bacteria; phylum Pseudomonadota; class Alphaproteobacteria; order Rhodobacterales; family Rhodobacteraceae; genus Pseudogemmobacter; species Pseudogemmobacter lacusdianii. The sequence continues at coordinate 125,795 of NZ_JAVDBT010000006.1, forward strand.
AGCATCATGCCAAGCAGGCTGAAAAACGCCAGCAGCGAAACGACTTTCAACCCAAAGCCCAATGAGCCCGGGATCACGCCTGCGACCAAAGCGCCGGTGACCGTATCGCCAAAAAGCCCACCCAGACCAAAGGCATGCGGCCAATCAGCGGGCACCGAGAGCGTTGCCGCATAGGCCGAGGCCAAAGCAACCGCGATCACCGCAAAGACCACGCGCGACAGAACCCGCTCACCGCCGCGGTGCAGGATGAAGCGCGCGCCCCATGCAAAGAAAATCACCGGAATCGACCAAGCACCTTTGCCGATCAAGATCACCAAGGTCGAGGCAATCGCCGCGCCGAACCGGCCCAGCATATTGCGTGCCGGCTCTTCGGTGGCGACCATCCAGCCCGGATCATCCGGCGAGTAACTGCCCAGCATTGCGGCGAAAATCACCGCGACCACCACCAAGCCAATGCCGAGCAACTCGCGCGAGCGGCGTTCAAGCATGGCTTGCGTGCCTTGATCAAGAAGCGGGTCGCGTTGTCTCATTTGGTACAAAGCCATTCTTCCCCGTCCTCAATCGTAAAGGCAATCGCGCAGCTGAATCAGCCCGCGTTGCGTTTCTTCACGTGGTGCCACCAAAGCCACTCGAATATACTCTTTGCCGGGGTTATGGCCCCCGGCCTCTCTCGACAAATACGCCCCCGGCAAGACACGCACGCCGGTTTGCTGCCAAAGTTTCAGCGCAGCCTCTTCGCCGTCCTCAACAGGCAGCCAAAGGAAAAAGCCACCGCCGGGGGCTTGATAGCCCTGCATGCCGGAAAAGATCTGCTCTGCATCGGCGAATTTCTCTTGGTAAAGCGCGCGGCTGGCGGTGACATGCGCCTCATCATTCCAGACCGCCTCGGCCACCTTTTGCAAGGGCAATGGCAAGGGCGCACCGGCAAAAGCGCGCAGCTGGCGGATGCGGGCCATCGTCTCGACGCCAGCGGCCACAAAGCCAGAGCGTAGCCCCGGCAGGTTCGAACGCTTCGAGAGCGAATGGAAGGTCACCACCCGTTCTGGGTCCGCGCCAACCTCTTGCGCCACTTCGAGAATCCCTGCGGGCGGTGCCTCGCGCCAAATCTCGGAATAGCATTCATCGGCGAAAATCTTGAAGTCGTGCTTCTCGGCCAAAGCCAAAAGCTCGGCCAGATATTCGCGCGAAGCAACCGCGCCCTGCGGGTTCGAGGGCGAGCAGATATAGGCCACAGCAACGCGATCCAGCACCTCCGCCGGAAGCCCCGCGTAATCGGGCAGGAAACCGGTCGAGGCCCCTGCGGGCACATAGACCGGCTCGGCCCCAATCGCCAAAGCGGCAACGGCATAGACCTGATAGAAAGGGTTCGGGACCAAAATGGCCGGAATTTTGCCGCGCTTTTGCTCGGGGCAGACCGCAACCAGCGCGTTGAACAGACCCTCGCGCGTGCCGTTCAGCACCATCAACCGGTTCTCGGCCACATCGACCCGGTAGCGCCGCGCGATCCAACCCGAAATCGCCGCCAGCAAGGCCGGAGTGCCGTCATTCGGTGGATAGACCGAAAAACCCGAGAGATTCTCGGCCAAGATTCGGCCGACGAATTCGGGCATCGGATGCCGAGGCTCTCCGATGGTCATAGAAATTTGTTCGCCGCCCGGAGCGTGCGCGTCCAGAAGTTTCCGCAAGCGCGGAAACGCGTAATCTGGCAGGTTCGAAAACCGCTCAGGAAATGCCATGACTGCCTCAGATGCCGGGATCGTGAATGCCCCGGTTTGGTTCAGATTAGCGCCAGCGATTGCGATGGTCCAGTTTTTCCCAGCCGTCACTTGGGGTTGGAGCGCAAAATTGTGGCTTTTATGTTTGCCGCCTTGTGAGGGTGCTTCTCAGCCCCGCCTGTCCGCCCTACCCGGCTTGGGTTGCGTCAAATAAGCAAGGGCGGGAAAGGCTCAAACCCTTCCCGCCCTTGATAGAAAGTCATCGCTCACCGGCGTGCCGGAGAGATCAGATCTCGTATTGCAGCAGGCGGTCGCCCTGATCGTCTTTGATGTAAGACGGCAGACCGATCGTGTTCAAAAGGTTGATGAAGGGCCGCGGGTCCAGCTCTTCCACGTTGACCATCTGACCGACATCCCAGACGCCCTCGGCCACCAAGATCGCGGCGGCAACGGCAGGCACGCCAGCGGTATAGCTGATGCCTTGGCTGCCGACTTCCTCATAGGCCTCTTTATGGTCAGCCGAGTTGTAGATCATCACCTCAACCGGTTTGCCGTCTTTCTCGCCCTTCACGAAGTCAGCGATCAGGGTCTTGCCGGTATAGCCGGGGGCCAAAGTAGCCGGATCGGGCAGCACGGCTTTCACCACCTTCAGCGGCACCACTTCCAAACCTTCGGCGGTGACAACGGGTTGCTCGGACAAAAGGCCAAGGTTTTTCAACACGGTGAAGACGTTGATGTAATGCTCACCAAAGCCCATCCAGAAGCGCACATCGGCATCCGGATAGTTGGCCGAGAGCGAATGCACCTCATCATGGCCCGAGAGATAGGCTTTCGAGGGGCCGACGATGGGCAAATCCCAAGTCTTGCCGATCTCGAACATGGCGTTTTCTTGCCACTTGCCGCCCTGCCACGAATAGACCGTGCCGGTGAATTCGCGGAAGTTGATCTCGGGGTCGAAGTTGGTGGCAAAATACTTGCCGTGGCTGCCTGCATTGATGTCGACAATGTCGATCGAATGGACCTTGTCCATCATATCGGCGGCCGCCCGCGCCCAAACGTTCACCACGCCCGGATCAAAGCCGATGCCCAGAATCGCCGTCACGCCCGCCGCTTTGGTGGCGTCGCGCTTTTTCCATTCGTAATTGCCATACCACGGCGGGATCTCGCAGATCTTCGACGGGTCTTCATGGATCGCGGTGTCCATATAGGCGACGCCGGTCTCGATGCAGGCATCAAGCACAGTCATATTCACGAAGGGCGAGCCGACGTTGATGACGATCTGCACGCCGATGTCGCGGATCAGCGCCGCCACAGCGGCTGTGTCCATCGCGTCCAAAGCATGGGCTTTGAAAACCCCAGCGACTTTCATCGCGGATTTTTCATGCACCGAGGCAATCACCGCCTCGGCCTTGGCCAAGGTGCGGCTTGCAATGTGCAAATCGCCCAATTTATCGTTGTTTTGCGCAGCCTTATGCGCAACCACTTGTGCTACGCCACCGGCGCCGATGATGAGAACATTCCGTTTCAAGGAATACCGCCTCCACGAGTTATAGGTGAAAGGGGAGACTGCCTGTTAACCCAGGCTGTCCCGGTAATCGGCATAGCCGAATTCGCGCACGACCGTCTCGGAACCATCCAGTTCCTTGATCACGATGGACGGCATTTTCACACCGTTGAACCAGTTTTTCTTAACCATCGTGTAACCGGCGGCATCAGCGATCGAGAGACGATCGCCAATTTGTAGGGGCTGGGCGAAGTTGAACTCGCCATAGACATCACCTGCGAGGCAGGATTTGCCACAGACCATATAGGGGTGGTCGCCTTCGGTCTCGATCTTGCCCGAGATGCGGTAGATCAAGAGGTCCAGCATATGCGCCTCGACCGAAGAATCGACGATGGCAAGGTCTTTGCCATTGTTGAGCACGTCGAGCACCGTCACCTCAAGGCTGGCGCATTGGGTGATCGCGGCCTCGCCGGGCTCCAGATAGACTTGGACGCCGAACTTCTCTTGGAAGGCTTTCAGACGCGCGGCCAGCTTTTGGACCGGATAGCCCTCGCCGGTGAAATGGATGCCACCGCCAAGGCTGACCCATTTCAGCCGGTGCAGAAGATCGCCGAATTCTTCCTCGATTCGCGCCAACTGCCGGTCGAAGAGGTCGAAGTCGCCGTTCTCGCAATTGTAATGGATCATGAAGCCAGAGATTCGGCCCATCACCGTTTCAATCTTCGTCTTGTCCCATTCACCGAGCCGCGAGAAGGGCCGCGCCGGATCGGCAAGGTCAAAGCCCGAGGTCGAGAACCGCGGGTTCAGCCGCAGACCACGCTCGATATGCGCCGAGGCATTGTCGAACCGCTCCAACTGGCTGATCGAGTTGAAGATGATCTTATCGGCGTAAGAGACCGCCTCTTCGATCTCATGATCGGACCAACCCACCGAATAGGCGTGGGTTTCTTTACCGAACTTCTCGCGGCCCAAACGCAACTCGTAAAGCGAGGACGAGGTGGTGCCGTCCATATGCTGCGACATCTGGTCGAACACGCCCCAAGTCGCAAAGCACTTCAGCGCCAGTAGCGTTTTCACGCCCGAGGCTGCACGCAGCTCGTCCATCACAGCCATGTTCTTGGCCAGTTTTGCGCGGTCGATGAGGTAGTAGGGCGTCTGGTTCATCGCATCCCCCCAGTTAAGAAGAAGAAACGGCCAAACGGCCAGGAAGGGCGCCCCTTTACGGGGGGGAACCGCCGGGTGCAAGCCAAGAATCCGTGTGCGAGTGCTGTTACCCTACAGCAAACGCCAATGTCGCACCGTCACGGAGGAAAAAGTAAGGAGCCGGACATGCGATCCGGCCCCTTACTGCAGGTTTTAACCTTAGCGCATCGCGCGTTCGGCCGCAGCGCCCAGCCGCAAAAGCCGCCCTTCGCCAAAGGCTGGCCCGACAAGGGAGACACCGCAGGACGGCTGCGAGGTCGGCAGGGTCAGCGCGCAAACGCCCATCAAATTGCCCACCCGCGTGTTGCGCAGCGCCAGCAGGTTCTCGGTCACATAATAATCCTGATCGGACATGAGCCGTTCGAGATTGGGCGGCAGAATCGGCGCTGTCGGCATGATCACCGCATCAAACCCGCTGACGCGCGCCGCCCATTCTTCGCGCAGCCGCTCCAACCGCCGCCAATCGGCAACATAATCGGCCGCGTTCATATCAGCGCCCGAGCGGAACCGCTCAAGAATGCGGGGGAACATCACCGAAGGGTTGGCCTCGATCACATCGCGCCAAATGCTGTAAGCCTCGGCGGTGAAAAGCCGTCCCGCAAGGCCCATCGACTCAGGAACTTCGGGCGCAGAGATATGCTCGATCTTTGCCCCCGCGCGGGCCAGCCGCTGGCAGGCATCCTCAAAGGCCTTCGCCGGCGCCTCGCGCAGATCATCGAGCACCACTGTGTCCAAGATCGCCAGCCGCACGCCCGACAGATCCGCACCTTCCAGATCCACCGCTTGGCCACCCTGCAACATCCCAAGCAGCAGCGCGCAATCCTCAACCGAATGCGCCAAGGGGCCGATGGTGTCGAAGCGCTCGCACAAAGGCACCACGCCTTTGTTGGGCAAAAGCCCATGCGTGGTCTTTAGACCCACAAGGTCATTCCAAGCCGCCGGGATCCGCACCGAACCGCCAGTGTCCGAGCCGATCGCCGCTGGCGCCAGCCCAAAGGCCACCGAAGCCGCCGCCCCCGAAGAAGAGCCTCCGGGCACCGCCGCCTCGTCATTCAGACAGGGCGGCGTGCCCATCACCGGGTTGAGCCCGATGCCGGAAAACGCCAGTTCTGACATATGCGTCTTGCCCAAGCAGACCGAACCGGCCAGCGTGGACCGCGTCAAAACCTCGGCATCCTGCGCAGGCGTACGGTCGCGCAACAGCGCCGAGCCCGCCTCGGTCACAATGCCGGCGGTGTCGAAAAGGTCTTTCCAGCTGACCGGAACGCCATCCAAAAGCCCCTTACGAAAGCCCTTTTGCGCCCGCGAGGCTGCGGCGATCGCCTCGGCCCGCGCCCGCACTGGGGTTGCGCGGGCATAGATCCGCTCGGTCAAAGGATGCGAGGCGATCCGGTCCAGATAGGCCTCGGTCAGCTCAACCGGGTTGATCTTACCCTTGCCAATTTCGCGCCCCAGATCGGCCGCTGTCATATGGAACCAAGTCCCGCTCATTTTCGCCCCTCACTCTGCATTGGCGCGAGGCTAATCCCTGCGCGTCGCATGGACAATGGCCCCCAGAGGACCTAGGTCTAGGGGATGGAATATGATGCTGATATCCTGATCGCAGGCGGCGGGCTGAACGGCCCCGCTTTGGCGCTGGCCTTGGCGCAAGGCGGCCTTAAGGTCACCGTGATCGACGCGCGCCCGGCGGCTAGCCGCGCGGTTGCGGGCTTTGACGGCCGCGCCTATGCCCTTGCCATTGCATCAAAACGCCTGCTGCAAGGCATTAGCGTCTGGCCTCGGGTGGCCGAGAAGAGCCAACCGATGCGGCAGATCCGCACCTCGGATGGCCATGCAGGGGCGGGCGCCTCGATCTTCCATCTGTGTTTTGATTCCGATGAGATCGAAGAAGGCCCGATGGGCTTTATGCTCGAGGACCGCTTCCTTTACAGCGCCTTCCTTGACGCTATGGCCGAGACCCCCGGCATCACGCTTCTCTCGGGCGAGACGGTGGTGGCGCAAGAGGTGGATGACACCGGCGTCAGCGTCACATTGGCCTCGGGCCGACAGCTGACGGGTCGGCTTTTGGTCGGCTGCGACGGGCGCAATTCCGGCGTCGCTTTGCGCGCCCGGATCCGCCGGCAAGGCTGGGGCTATGGCCAAACCGCGCTGGTCACCGCCATCCAGCATGAGCGGGACCACGAGGGCGTCGCGCATCAATTCTTCATGCCCTCCGGCCCCTTGGCGATCCTGCCTTTGCCGGGCGGGCATCATTCCAGCATTGTCTGGGCCGAGACCGAGGCCCAAGCCCGCGCGATCCAAGCCCTGCCAGATGCCGAATATCTGCAAGCTCTGCGCCCGCGATTTGGTGATTTCTTGGGCGAGATCTCCCTTGCCGGAACCCGCTTCACCTATCCTTTGTCGCTCTCTTTGGCCGAGCGTTTCGTGGCCCCGCGCGTCGCTTTGGTCGGCGATGCCGCGCATGGCGTGCATCCGATTGCCGGGCAGGGGCTGAACCTTGGCCTGCGCGATGTCGCCGCTTTGGCCGAGGTGCTGATCTTGGCCAAACGGCGCGGCGAGGATATCGGCTCGGCGGTGGCGCTTGAGGAATATCAAAGCTGGCGCCGCTTTGATGCCACCGCACTCGCCTTGGGGATGGACGGGGTCAACCGGCTCTTTTCCAACGACAACCCGCTGCTGCGGCTCGGCCGCGACCTTGGTATGGGGCTGGTCAACGCCCTCCCCGGCCTGCGCCGCAACTTCATTCGTCAGGCCGCCGGCTTGCAAGGAGAGCTGCCGCGCCTTTTGGCCGGTAAGCCAATCTAACGCGCCCGCCCCTCTTTCAGAACATAAATATCCCGGGGGTGAATTGGCCCTATCAGGGCCAAGAGGGGGCTGGCCCCCTCCCCTTCCCCGGAAAAAGCGCGCTCAGTCCAAAGCCCGCGCTTCCGAGACCAGCATCACCGGAATGCCATTGCGCACCGGAAAGGCCAGATTGGCGGCTTTCGAGATCAGCTCCTGACGCTCTGCATCCCAGCTCAGCACCGCATGGGTCACCGGGCAGACCAAGGCCTCCAGCATCCGCCGATCCGCGATCACATCTTCCGTCATTGCACAATATCCTCGGCATCTCCGCCCAATAGGGCAAATTCAATCAATGTTTGCAGCGTCTTGCGCCGCGAAGTTAGGTCTGGCGCTTCCAGCAAGGCCTGACGGTCCTCGGGCGAAAACGGCGCCATCTGCGACAGAGCGTTGATCAACATCTCTGGCTCGGCGCCGCGCAGACTGTCCCAATCCGCCGTCACGCCTCGAGAGGCGAAATAGCGCGCCAGCAGCGCCATAAAGCCCTCGCGCTCAAAACCCGGATCACTTTCCGCCGCCCCGGTGTCACGCTCATAGCCCGACCAATCGACCGCACACCGCCGATAGGGGGCAAACCCGTCGACATCACCCAGAATGCGAAAACGACTGATACCCTGCAGCGTCACCATGTAACGCCCGTCATCGGTCTCGGCAAAACTCACCAGCCGTCCGGCACAGCCCACCGCTTGCAAAGCCTCATCCCCTCCGGCCGCGCGGGGCTGCACCATGCCGATCAGACGAGCCGGGGTCTTCATGCAATCCTCGATCATCGCCAGATAGCGCGGCTCAAAGATATGCAGCGGCAGCCGGGCGCGCGGCAGCAGCAACGCTCCGGACAGCGGAAAGACCGCAAGGGTCTGCGGAAGATCACCAATACGCATCATCGGCCAAGGCTAGGGAGGGCTTGCAAACCAAGCAACTCCAAGAGGGAAAACACGGGCCGCACCGGCAAGTTACGGCCCGGCCAGTGACAGACGCCTTTAAGCGAAGATCATCGAAGAGAGCTTGCGACGGCCCTTCAGCACGATCGGATCTTGCGGCTTCAGCGCATCGAAGATGGTGAAAAGCTGGGCGCGGGCCGCACCCTCGTTCCATTCACGGTCACGCCGGAACAGCTCCAACAGCTGGTCCACCGCCTCATCAACCTTACCGGCGGCATTCAGCGCCACGGCCAAATCAAAGCGCGCTTGGTGATCCTGCGGATCGGCATCGACGGCGGCCTGCAACTCGGCCTCGGGGCCAGCATTCGCGGCTTGGCGCGCCAGATCCAACTGGGCCCGCGCGGCCTCCAACTCTTTGGCTTTGGCAATCGCAGCCGGGGCGGCGGCAAGCAAAGCCTCGGCCTCATCCAGCGCGCCCGAGGCGATCTGGCTGCGGGCAAGCCCGCCATAAGCCAAAGCATTCTCAGGCTCTTCACCCAAGATCGCGGCAAAGGTCTCGATCGCATCGGCGACTTCGCCCTGCTCGAGCATCTCTTCGGCGGCGGCAATCGCCTCACCCAAGCCATCGTCGCCGCCCAAAGCGGTCAGTTTGTCGATGAAGGCTTTGATCTCCGAGGCGGGCAAAGCACCTTGGAACCCGTCCACCGGCTGGCCTTGCCAGAAGGCATAGACCGTCGGGATCGACTGGATGCGCATCTGCGCCGCGATGCCTTGGTTCTTATCAACGTCAATCTTGGCCAGACGCACCTTGCCCTTGGCCGCCGTCACCGCCGCTTCCAAAGCCGGGCCAAGCGTCTTGCAGGGGCCGCACCACGTTGCCCAGAAATCCACAATGATCGGCACCTCGCGCGAGGCTTCGATCACATCGACCATGAAGCTGGCCTCGGTCACGTCCATGATTACAGGAACGGCCGGAGCTGCGGGTTTCTCGCCAAGACCAAGCATATCGTCCTCATTCGTCGGGTGTCGTCAGGTTCGCGGTTTATATGCGCTTTCCATGCGCAATCGCCAAGGGGCGTCAGCCCATTGCGGCGCATTCGGCATGGGCCGGGCAGCTCAGCATATGGTCGTTGACCATGCCCACCGCCTGCATAAAGGCATAGGTGATGGTCGGGCCGCAGAACTTGAAGCCCTTGGACTTCAGGGCCTTGGACATGGCCACTGAGATCTCGGTCTGGGTTGGCACCTGCGAGGGGCTTTGCAACCTTGTCTGCAAGGGCTTGCCGCCGACGAAGGACCACAGGAAGGGTGAAAAGCCCTGCTCTGCCTCGATCTTTAGATAGGCTTGCGCCGAGGCGATGGTGCCCTCGATCTTACCACGATGGCGAATGATGCCGGGATCGGCCAACAGGCGCAGCACTTCCGCCTCGCCCCAAGTGGCAATTTCCTCGGGGTGAAAGCCGCGAAAGGCAGCGCGAAAGTTTTCGCGTTTGCGCAGGATGGTGATCCAAGAAAGCCCAGCTTGGAAACCATCAAGGATCAGCTTTTCCCATAAAGCGCGGCCATCCCATTCAGGCCGCCCCCAGTCGGTGTCGTGGTAATGGACGTAAAGCGGATCAGTGCCGCACCAGCTGCAACGCGTCATGATTGGCCTTTGCGTCAAATTGGCGGGATTTAAACCAGTGTGAGGGGAGCAATCGTCGAAATCTTCACCCAAGCTTTACCGCCCTAGGCCGAAGCTGTCACGCGATGCTGCGGTTCAGGAATGGGGTGCAGGAATGGGCGTAATGGCAGGTCCCTTGGGGAACGCAGCTTTGGTTGAGCCGGAACTGGCCAGCCCCTTGGCCTGCGCTCTGTCGTCGATGGAGCGTGAGGTGCTGACCACCGTCCGCACCGCTCTGTCGCAGCGGCGGATGCGTCTTGCCTATCAACCAGCGGTCTATGCCGCAGACCCTTCGATCATCGGCTTCTACGAAGGCTATATCCGGCTTTTGGACGCGCAAGACCGGGTGATCCCGGCGCGGGACTTTATGCCCGTGGTTGAGATGCAAGAGCTGGGCCGTGAGATTGACCTCGCGGCGCTGCAATTGGGGCTTCAGACCTTACAAGAGCACCCCGGCATCCGCGTGGCGGTGAATATGTCCGCGCGTTCCGTGGGTTATGCCCCATGGACGCAGCTGCTGTGGCGATCTCTGCTCAACCACCCCGGCATCGGGCGCGGGTTGATCCTTGAGATCAGCGAGGCCACGGCTGTGCAGATGCCCGATGTGCTGATCCCTTTCATGAATGAACTGCGCCCCCAAGGCATTGCCTTTACTTTGGACGATTATGCGGCGGGGGCCACCTCGCTACAGCTTCTGGCCGCTTTTCGCTTTGACATTGCCAAGCTGGACGGCCGCTTTGTGCGCGGGATCGACCGCTACGCCGGTCATCAAAAGATCCTGCGTGGCGCCATCGCCTTGGCGCAAGAGTTTGGCATGTTCCTCACCGCTGAATCCGTCGAAACCCATGCCGAAGCGGAATGGCTGCGGGACCAAGGTGTGGGTTGCCTGCAAGGCTTTTTCTTCGGAGCGCCAGATGTTTCTCCCGATTTCGCCGCCTTCTTGGCCGCCCGCCTCTCGGCCGACCGCGCGCTGGACCGCCGATGATGGGTGTTTACGCTGCACTGCCGCGTAACTTTCTTGCGAAAACGTGGGATAAGTCCTAATTCCAAAGCGGGGCGCGGTGGGCGCGGCTCGACCTGAGGAAAGGCATCATATGACCAATGTCGTAATTGTCGCGGCCGGCCGCACCGCGGTGGGGAGTTTCAACGGTTCCTTCGCCAATACCCCGGCGCATGATCTGGGCGCAGCCGTCATCGAAGGCGTGATCGCCCGCGCGGGCATCGACAAGGCCGAGGTTGAAGAAACCATTCTTGGTCAGGTGCTTACCGCAGGTCAGGGTCAGAACCCGGCGCGTCAGGCCCATATCAAAGCCGGCCTTTCCAAAGAAGCCAGCGCTTGGTCGCTGAACCAAGTGTGCGGCTCGGGACTGCGCGCCGTCGCTTTGGGCGCTCAGCATGTCCAACTTGGGGATTCTCGGATTCTGATCGCCGGCGGTCAGGAATCGATGTCGCTCTCGCCCCATGTCGCGCATCTGCGCGCGGGCCAGAAAATGGGCGATATGAACTTCATCGACTCGATGATCCGCGACGGTCTTTGGGACGCCTTCAACGGCTATCACATGGGCCAAACCGCTGAGAACGTTGCCAATCAATGGCAGATCTCGCGCGAGATGCAGGACGAATTCGCCCTTGCCAGCCAGAACAAGGCCGAGGCCGCGCAGAAGGCCGGCAAGTTCAAGGATGAGATCATCCCCTTCACGGTGAAAACCCGTAAGGGCGATATTGTGGTCGATGCTGATGAGTACATCCGTCACGGCGCCACGCTGGAATCGATGCAAAAGCTGCGCCCGGCCTTCACCAAAGACGGCTCGGTCACCGCGGCCAATGCCTCGGGGATCAATGACGGTGCCGCTGCGGTTTTGCTGATGTCGGAAGAAGAAGCGGCCAAGCGCGGCCTGCCGGTTCTGGCCCGCATCGCCTCTTACGCCACCGCCGGGCTTGACCCGTCGATCATGGGCGTCGGTCCGATCTTCGCCAGCCGCAAGGCTTTGGACAAGGCCGGCTGGAAGGTCGGCGATCTCGATCTCGTGGAGGCGAATGAGGCCTTTGCCGCCCAAGCCTGCGCTGTGAACAAGGACATGGGTTGGGATCCGTCGATCGTGAACGTGAACGGCGGCGCCATTGCCATCGGTCACCCGATCGGCGCTTCGGGCGCACGGGTGCTGAACACGCTCATCTTCGAGATGCAGCGCTCGGGCAAGAAGAAGGGTCTGGCCACGCTTTGCATCGGCGGCGGCATGGGCGTTGCAATGTGCCTTGAGCGCGGCTGATCGCCGGCAAATCTGGATAAAATTTCATCAATTGGAAATCAGGCGCGCAATAATGTTGCGCGCCTGATTGCTTTTGGATAACAGGATTTCAAGAATAGGGGAAATTAACAACGGGTTAGGGAGAATCAGATGGCTAGGGTGGCATTGGTCACAGGCGGCACGCGCGGCATCGGCGCGGCGATTTCAGTGGCGCTGAAGGCTGCGGGTTACAAGGTTGCGGCGAATTACGCCGGAAACGAAGAAGCAGCGGCAGCATTCACCAAAGAAACCGGCATTCCGACCTATAAATGGTCGGTGGCAGAGTACGACGCCTGCGCTGCCGGCATCGCACAAGTCGAGGCGGACCTTGGACCGATCGACGTTCTGGTCAACAATGCCGGCATCACCCGCGATGCTATGTTCCACAAGATGACCCCCGGCCAGTGGAAAGAGGTCATCGACACCAACCTCAGCGGTCTTTTCAACATGACGCATCCTTTGTGGTCCGGCATGCGCGACCGCAAATTTGGCCGCGTGATCAGCATTTCTTCGATCAATGGCCAAAAGGGTCAGGCCGGTCAGGCCAATTACTCGGCTGCAAAGGCGGGCGACCTTGGTTTCACCAAAGCCTTGGCCCAAGAGGGCGCGCGGGCCGGCATCACCGTCAACGCGATCTGCCCGGGCTATATCGGCACCGAGATGGTGCGTGCGATTGATGAAAAAGTGCTGAATGAGCGCATCATCCCGCAGATCCCGGTCGGCCGCCTGGGCGAGCCGGAAGAGATCGCGCGCTGCGTCGTCTTTCTGGCCGCCGATGACGCGGGCTTCATCACCGGGGCCACGATCACCGCGAATGGCGGACAATACGTGGCATAAATCCCCTCGCGCACAACATCTTACAAGGCCCGCCCCTGTGGCGGGCCTTTCCCGATGGTGCCTCTCTTGCTACAGCAATGGCAGTTCAGGAGAGTTACATGACCCGCGCCAAGGCCACTGCCATCGGTTTCACCGCCATTCTGATGTGGGCGCTGTTGGCGCTGCTGACCATCCAATCGAGCCCGGTGCCGCCGCTGCTCTTGAACGCGATATGCTTTGGTCTGGGCGGCATCATCGGTCTGATCTGGACAGCGCGGAAGGGCTTCTCGATCCTGCGCGCGGTGTCGTGGAAGGTCTATGCCTTTGGCACGATTGGCCTTTTCGGCTATCACTTCCTTTACTTCACCGCTTTCCGGATCTCCCCCTCAGCCGAGACCGGGTTGATCGCCTATCTCTGGCCGCTCTTCATCGTGCTCGTCTCGGGCCTTTTGCCGGGCGAGAAACTGACCGCACAGCATATCATCGGCGCGCTTTTGGCCTTCGCCGGGGCGGCGCTGATCATTCTGGCCAAAGACAGCAGCGGTGCAGGCAACGCCTTGGGTTTCCTCTTGGCCTTTGCCTGCGCCATCACTTGGACCGCCTATTCGGTGCTGTCGCGCCGCATGGGCGATGTGCCGACCGAGGCGGTGACGGTGTTCTGTCTGGCCACCGCGCTGCTGTCGGCGGCCGCACATCTGAGCTTTGAAGAGACGGTCTGGCCGGCGGGCACCACTGGCTGGCTGGCGGTGCTGCTTTTGGGTATCGGCCCGGTGGGCGCGGCCTTCTTCACTTGGGATATCGGGATGAAAAAGGGCGACATTCAGCTTCTGGGCGTCGCGTCATATGCGGCGCCGTTGTTGTCAACGCTGGTGCTGGTCGCGGCGGGCATCTCGGCCGCGTCTTGGTCCATCTTGCTTGCCGCCCTGCTGATCGCGGGCGGGGCGGCAATTGCGGCCCGCAAAGCGCGGGCCTGACGCGCGGCCTGCGGCACAAAGGGGAGGATGGTGCAGGTCTTCCCCTAACACGCAAGCCTGTCGCCTTTATTGAGACAGGCGCGTAATCTCTTCTTTCAGCTTCATTTTTTGCTTTTTCCACTCGGCGACCTTCAGGTCATCCGACGCGGGGCTGCGTTGCGCATCCTCGACCATGGTGGAAAGATTTTGGTGCTTGCGGCGCAGTTCCTGCAAGTGAGAAGCCAGCGACATGTCCTACCTCCTGTGTTGTAGCTGCCACCTCAACAGTGCAGCACGGAAGCTGAGTCGTGTCATCTGATATTCATGAGAGCCGGCAGAAAGGGTGCCGCGCTCAGGCAAAGAGCGGCAAGATATCGCCGCCGTCGCGCAGCACCGCATTCGCCTGTGGCGTATAGCTCTCGCGGTCGCCACTATGCGCGGGCCCTTGATGGATCACGAAGGGCGCCAGCAGCCGAAAGGCACCCCGCCCGCCTTTGCGCGCGCGCAAGATCACTCGCAAAGGCGCGCGCCCCTCACGCGCGGCCAAGGGCAGCACCGCGGCCGTGCCCATCTTTGGCGCCAAAGCCGAAAGGAGATCGGGCAGGCTATCCGCCCCTGCGATCAACGTCAGACAGCCGCCCGGAGCCAGCCGCCGCGCCGCCGCTTCGACCCAAGTCGACAGCGGCAGGCTGACCTGCAAAGCCGTGGCGCGATCCGGTTGCGGTGAGCGCGTCCCCCCCGGCGGATACCAAGGCGGATTGGCGATCACATGGTCAAAGTCCCGCCGTAGCGCTTTCGGCATCTCGGTCAGGTCACCCTCGACCACCTCAACCGCAACACCATTGCGCGCGGCATTGCGGCGAGCAAGCTCGGCATAGGCCGGTTGCAGCTCAAGCCCGGCATGGTGCAATGCCGGCACACGCGCCGCCAAGCAAAGCGTTGCCGCCCCCGCCCCACAGCCCAGATCCAGCACAGATTGGCCCGAAACTGCGGGACAAGCCGCCGCCAAAAGCACCGCATCCGTCGCTGCGCGGTAGCCCGTCGCAGGCTGAAAAAGCCGCAGCTTGCCGCAGAGAAATTTGTCGTCTGTCAGCTGATCATCAAGGAATATCACGCGCTTGGCTCAATCCCATTGTCCCGGCAGGTGGCTCTGGCGATGAAAAGATCGCGCTCCGCCACCATAAGCCTTTGCGGCAAAAAACCCAAAGAGCCATCAAGGATGCTCATGTGGACGTCGAGGGCGAAGGAAGTTATACCCTCCCCGTCGAGAAGGGCCTGAGCGAAAGCGATCACAGTAGGGTCGTTGGTGCGCAAGAGTTCCTTCATATTACAGGAAATAGCCGTGCCTGCGCCATGGGGCAAGGCCGTGGAAGGATCGCGGATGAACGCTCAGCCAGACAAACCTCAAGCCGGGCCAGAAGTGCGTATTGCCGCGCATTTGGCTGAGGATATGGCTGCGGTAAATGCGCTGATCCGCGACCGCATGGCCTCGGAACACGCGCCGCGTATCCCCGAGGTGACGGCGCATTTGATCGAAGCTGGCGGCAAGCGTCTGCGGCCGATGCTGACCTTGGCCGCGGCGCGGATCTGTGGCTATGAGGGCAACGATCACCAAAAGCTGGCGGCAACGGTGGAGTTCATCCACACCGCCACGTTGCTGCATGATGATGTGGTTGACGAAAGCGAGCGGCGGCGCGGGCGGCCCACAGCCAACCTTCTGTGGGACAACAAGTCGTCGGTTCTGGTCGGCGATTATCTTTTCGCGCGCAGTTTCCAGTTGATGGTCGAGACCGGCTCTTTGCGGGTCTTGGACATCTTGGCCAATGCCTCGGCCGTCATTGCCGAGGGCGAGGTTTTGCAACTGACCGCAGCGCAGGATCTGGGCACGACGGAAGAGATCTATCTGAAGGTCATCCGTGGCAAAACTGCTGCTCTCTTCTCGGCCGCGACCGAGGCGGGCGCGGTGATCTCGGGCGCGCCCGAGGCGCAGATCCGCGCGCTTTATGATTATGGCGATGCTTTGGGGATCGCCTTCCAGATCGCCGATGATCTGTTGGATTACGGCGGCTCGGCGGCGGCGATTGGCAAGAACACCGGCGATGATTTCCGCGAGCGGAAGTTGACGCTGCCGCTGATCAAAGCGGTGGCCGCAGCTGACGCGGAAGAGCGCGCCTTCTGGCAACGGGTGATCGAAAAAGGTGACCAGCGCGAGGGCGATCTTGAGCAGGCTTTGGCGCTGATGACCAAGCATGGCGCTTTGACAGCCGCGCGGGATGATGCTTTGGCTTGGTCGGACAAGGCCCGAAAATCGCTTGAGATTTTGCCCGAGCATCCTTTGCGCGACCTGCTCTCAGAGCTTGCCGCTTATGTGGTCAGCCGGATCAACTGAGCATCTGGCCCGCCGCCACCCACCACGCGGGGTGGCGGGCCGCCAATGCTGCCCGGGCGGTATCGGCTTTGGCCTGATCCTTAAAGAGCCCAAAGCAGGTGGCACCCGAGCCTGACATCCGTGCCAAAGCGCAGCCCGACTGGGCTTCGAGCGCAGCAAGGCAATCTTCGATCACGGGCTGAAGGGCGATCGCTGGGGCTTGCAGGTCATTGCGCTGCGCGGCCAGCCAATCGGCAAGCGCATGGCAATCGCGCCATTCCGGCAGATCCGAAAGCGGCGCATTGTCCTTGCGGCCAAGCGCGCGGAAGATTTCGGGGGTCGAGACTCCGACACCCGGGTTCACCAGCACCAGCCAAGCCGACGGCAGGGAGACAGGCGTCAGCACCTCGCCCACGCCTTGCATCCTTGTGGCCCGGCCTGAAAGGCACACCGGCACATCCGCGCCAAGCGCCAAGACCTGCGCAGGCTCAGGCAAGGTCCGGCCCATCCGCGCCATTGCCCGCAAGACCGCCGCCGCGTCGGCCGATCCGCCGCCGATGCCCGAGGCGATGGGCAGGTGCTTTTCCAAGCCAATGCTCACGCCGCCGCCCATAGCCTCGGCCGCACGCAGGCAAAGATTATCCGGCATAGGTGCAAGCTGTGCGGCTTGCGGACCGGTGATCTTCAGCCCCTGCCCCGCCGTGACCGTCACACGGTCGCCGATATCGGCAAAGCACACCAAAGAATCCAAAAGGTGATAGCCATCAGCCCTTTGCCCGGTCACATGCAGGCAAAGGTTAATCTTCGCAGCGGCGAATTCGGTCTCAGCCGCCATGCGTTGTGGCAGCCTCGGGTTGCGCCTCCACCGGGGCCGAGGCCTCTGCCGCCATCACCTGATCCAAGCCGATCTCAAGCTTCTTGCGGATGCGCTCTGCATCCTTTTCAGTCGGGCTGAAGGAAAGCGCACGGTGCCATTGGAATTCGGCCTCACGCTTGCGGCCCACCATCCAATAGACATCGCCCAAATGGTCGGTCACCACCGGATCGCTGGGCTCAAGCAGCGAGGCCTTTTCCATTGGCTTCAAGGCCTCATCATAGCGGCCCAACCGGAAATAGGCCCAAGCGAGGCTGTCGATGATATAGCCCGACTCCGGCTCGGCTTTGACGGCCTTTTCGATGAGAGACAAAGCCTCTTCCAGGTTGATCCCGCGATCGACCATCGAATAGCCAAGGTAGTTCAGCACCTGCGGCTGGCCGGGGCGCAGCTCTAAAGCGCGGCGAAAATCGGCTTCGGTCTTCGGCCAATCCTTCAGCTGCTCATGGCAAACGCCCCGGCTGAAGAAAAGGCTCCAATGCATCGGCTGAACGTCGTCCACCAATGCCAAAGCGGCATCATAGGCGGCAACCGCATCGGCGCAGCGATCCTCACGCCGCAAGATATCGGCGTAAGAGCTGTGCACCACCACCAGATCCGAGTGACTTTCCGTCAGCCCCTGTAAAGCCGCAACCGCAGCCTCTTTATCGCCCGCGGCATAAAGCGCATCGGCCCGGCCAATCTCGGCCGAGTAAAACACCGGCTGATCGGGCGAGATTTGGGCATAGGTCTCGACCGCAAGGTTATACTGGCCCAACTCTTCCAGCGACTGCGCCGTCATCAGCAGAGCATCGGCATTGGTCGGGTCAAGGAAATTGGCGATGCGGCTGTGGATCAGCACATAGGAGGGATCGGCATCGCTGCGCAAAAGCGCGGCAATGGTGAAGAAGGCCTCGGCCAGACCGGATTTCGCCCCCGTGACGACATCAAAGGGCAGCGTCTCGCCGGTTTGCAGACTGGCGCGCAAGGCGTCGAGCATTGGCTCAGGCTCCGTGCCGAAAGCCTGAGCCAACAGCGCCAACGCATCCTCATTGCGCTCAAGCTGGCTTAGGATCTGCACGCGCGCGATCACGCCGCGCCGGTTGAGGTTCAGCTTGCCCTGCGCCGAACCCGACAGAATCGCATCGGCGCCCTCAAAGTCGCCCGCAACCGCCAAAGCCAAAGCTTTGTGGTAAAGCCCGATCGCCTCAAGGCCGCGCTTTGAGGCAAGCGCATCGAAATCCTTCAGCGCTTCCGAGACCTTACCATCGCCAAAGCGCGACCAGCCGACGATCAGCTCATCAAGAACCGGGCCAACCTGCCGCCCATCCGCTTTGGCCTGCAAAAGGCCCGCCCAGTCTTCCGCACCAATCTGCAACGCATCTTGCACGAAGGCGGCCAGCTGCACATCCTCCATCGGGCCTGCGGCAAGGGCATCGGCCAAGGGCCCCGCGCGTTCGAATTCGCCCAAGGCCAGAACGGCGTAAAGCCCGCCCTCGATCAAAGCCAGATTGCCGGGGTCAAGTTGCAGCGCCACGTCATACCAATAGGCGGCTTCGCGGAAATCCGTCTCCGCCTCGGCCACCCGCGCGGCAAGATAGGCACCAGCAAGGCCCTGCGCTGCGGGCACCACCACCGTCTCGGCGGTGATCTCACGATCAGCGGTCGTGGGCTCCGCCTCGGCCGAACCGGCGCTTGGCAGAGCCAAGGCAAGAACCGCCGTCAGCGCGGCAGCAAGAGCGGGGCGAGAGCTGGAGGACATAGCCGGCCTTTTTCACGAAACGTGTTTCGCCCAAGGCTATCCGCGCGACAGCGGAAGGGCAACGTGTTGCAAGAGGGGCCAAAGCGGCCAGGCCCCTGACAGTTGCGTGAAGGGGCAGCGAAACGCTGCCCCTTCGGTCGTTCTTACATATTGGGGTAGTTCGGACCGCCACCGCCCATCGGCGTCGTCCAGTTGATGTTCTGGCTGGGGTCTTTGATGTCGCAGGTTTTGCAATGGACGCAGTTTTGGAAGTTGATGCGGAAGGATGCATCTGCGCCTTCGCCCAAAACCTCGTAAACGCCTGCCGGGCAGTAGCGCTGTGCCGGTTCGTTATAAAGCGGCAGGTTGACGCCGATCGGGATCGAAGGATCCTTCAGCTTCAGGTGCGCGGGCTGGCTCTCATCATGGTTGGTGAAAGAGAAGGCCACGTTGGTCAGACGGTCAAAGCTCAGCTTCCCATCGGGCTTCGGATAGTCGATCACTTTGTAATCGGCGGCCTTGCCGGTCGAAGCCGCATCGGTCTTGCCATGTTTCAGCGTGCCGAAAATCGTCATGCCAAAGGTGTTCATCCACATGTCGATGCCGCCGCCCATCAAGCTGGCGACCAGACCGAATTTCGACCAGAGCGGTTTGACGTTGCGGACCTTTTTCAGGTCTTTGCCAATCGCGCCGCCGCGAACCTCGGCTTCGTAATCATTGAGCTCATCGCCCATCCGGCCCGCTTTGATCGCGGCATGCGCGGCCTCAGCGGCAGCTTTGCCCGAGAGCATGGCGTTGTGGTTGCCCTTGATGCGCGGCACGTTGACCATGCCAACCGAACAGCCCAGCATTGCGACGCCCGGTGCGACCATCTTCGGCATCGACTGATAGCCGCCTTCCGAGATCGCCCGCGCGCCGTAAGCCACGCGTTTGCCGCCTTCCAGAAGCTCGGCCACCATCGGATGGTGCTTGAAGCGCTGGAATTCCATATACGGATAGAGGTGGGGGTTTTTGTAGTTCAGGTGAACCACAAAGCCGACGTAAACCTGATTGTTCTCAAGGTGGTAGATGAAGCTACCGCCGCCCGCGTTCGAGCCAAGCGGCCAGCCCATCGTATGGGTGACGGTGCCCAGCTTGTGCTTCTTGGGATCGATCTCCCAGATCTCTTTCATGCCAAGGCCGAACTTCTGCGGCTCATGACCTTCCGAGAGGTTGTATTTCGCGATGACTTCCTTGGCCAAAGAGCCACGCACGCCTTCCGACAGGAAGACATACTTGCCGCGCAACTCCATGCCCGGCTCATAAGACGGACCCGGCTCGCCGGTGGTGGCATCAAGGCCAAACTCGCCCGCAACGACGCCGGCCACGCGGTCGCCATCATAGACCAACTCCGAGCAAGACATGCCGGGGAAGATCTCAACGCCAAGCCCTTCGGCCACGCCCGCCATCCAACGGCAGACATTCGCCATCGAGACGATGTAATTGCCATGGTTGTTCATCAAAGGCGGCATCGGGAAGTTCGGGATCTTCACCTTGCCCGCCGGCCCGAGGATGTAGAAGTTATCCTCTTTCACCTCGGTTTTGATCGGCGCGTTCATATTGCGCCAGTCGGGCAGCAAAGCGTCGAGACCCGCAGGATCCAGCACCGCACCCGAAAGGATATGCGCGCCGACCTCTGAACCCTTTTCCAGCACGACCACCGACATATCGGGGTCCAATTGTTTCAGCCGGATCGCGGCGGATAGGCCTGAAGGCCCCGCTCCGACGATGACGACATCATATTCCATGCTCTCGCGCTGGACCTGGCTCATGGCTTAATTTCCGCTTCCCGCTGGTTCCCCGCAGCTAGTTGCCCGATGGTCATGCCAAGGTCAACCTTAACGCAACATCAGATCGCCATCTTGCTGCCGTAAGGAAACATTCTTGCCAGCAGGCAAGAGCCTGCCCAATTCTTCGGCATTGCCGCTTGCAATTCTTGCCCTCATGCGCTGATCTGGTCATGAGCAGACACGAAGACATGGTCCGGGAAAACCCCCAGACCATGTCTTCTCTTTTGACTGGTGGACGTTATGGAAAAGATCCCGATGACCCGGCGCGGTTTTGACGCGCTGGATGAAGAACTCAAGCAATTGAAAACCGAGGCGCGGCCTGCGGTGATCCGGGATATTGCCGAAGCCCGCGCGCATGGCGATCTGTCGGAGAATGCCGAATACCATGCCGCCCGCGAAAAGCAGGGCTTCATTGAAGGTCGGATCAAAGAGATCGAAGGGCTGATGTCGCTGGCCGAAGTGGTGGATCCGTCGAAATTCTCGGGCGCGATCAAATTTGGCGCGACGGTTGTCTTGCTGGATGAAGATTCGGAAGAAGAAAAGACCTTCCAAATCGTCGGCGAGGTCGAAGCGAATATCGAAGCCGGGTTGCTCAACATCCGCTCGCCGATCGCACGCGCCTTGATCGGCAAGGAAGAGGGTGACAGCGTTGATGTCGCCACGCCGGGCGGTCAACGCTCGTATGAAATCCTTTCGGTGCGCTATATCTAAATATGGCCCGCGATCCCGCGCCATTGCCCCGCTCTAAAGGCCTCACCGCCGAGGCCCCTTCGGCACAGCCTTCTCGGCTGATCGAGGGGGTTGCGACGGGGATGTCTCTGGTCTGGGTGATTGCGGTTCTGAGTTACATTTTTACCTCGCCCCCCGGAGATGATGTGAAGACTTTGGGACTGGTGATGACCCTGTTGATTGTGTTCCTGCCGCTGGCTCTGATCTGGGTGGCGGTGATTACCCTGCGCTCGGTGCGCGATCTGCGCGCCGAGGCGGCCCGACTGCAGGCCTCGGTCGATGCGATGCGCAGCTCTTATGTGCAGGCCTCGGGGCAGATGCAGCCGCAGGGGGTGTCGCCTGAGGTTGAGAAGAAGCTGGAAGAGATCGCCGCCGCCACCCGGCAGGCCGAAAGCGTTTTGGCCACGTTCTCCAGCCGTCGCGACACAGCGCTGAGCGTGCCTTCCGCCGATCGCAAAGCCGCAATGGCCCCGCCGCGCCCTGAGCCCGAGGCAGAAGAGCCGCGGCTGGCGCTTGGCACTCCGCCCGAAGATATGCGGGCCCCGCTGGATCTGGGTGACTTCGTGCGGGCGCTGAACTTCCCCGAAAGCCCCGATGACAAAGAGGGGTTTCGCGCCCTACGCATGGCGCTGGAAGACCGCTCGGTCGCCAAGCTGATCCGTTCGGCGCAGGATGTGCTGACTTTGCTGAGCCAAGAGGGCATCTATATGGATGACCTTAAGCCCGAAATGGCGCATCCCGATGTCTGGCGGCGCTTTGCCGCTGGGGAGCGTGGCCGTTCGGTGGCCACTTTGGGCGGCATCCGCGACCGATCTTCCTTGGCGCTGACTTCGGCGCGGATGCGTGAAGACACGATCTTCCGCGATGCCGCGCATCACTTCCTGCGCACCTTCGATCGCAACTTCACCGCGTTTGAACAAAATGCCAGCGATGCCGAGCTGGTCGATCTGGCTGACACCCG
This sequence comes from Pseudogemmobacter lacusdianii, assembly GCF_030848395.1. Classification (GTDB taxonomy): domain Bacteria; phylum Pseudomonadota; class Alphaproteobacteria; order Rhodobacterales; family Rhodobacteraceae; genus Pseudogemmobacter; species Pseudogemmobacter lacusdianii. Next base: position 148,140 of record NZ_JAVDBT010000006.1, read on the forward strand.
CACCGCCCGCGCCTTCATGCTGATCGGTCGTGTCGCCGGGGTATTCGACTAACGCCCTAAAGCGGCCGGAGCATGGTGGTGGCCGCTTTGAACCCAAAGACCAAGCCCAAAAGCCCAAGTCTATCGGTGCGTCCCACCACAAAACCTTGCCGCTCATATAACGCCTTGGCGCGCCAATTGCTGTCGATCACCTCAAGCCGGATCGAGGCATACCCCCGCGCTTGGCCCTCTTGGCACAGCGCCTCAAGCAGCGCGGTGCCAATGCCCTGCCCCCGCGCCGCGCGGGTGACGGCGATCCCATCGATCAGGAAGTTCTCGTTATCAACCTCATGCGCCAAAAGCCAAAGCGCAAACCCGCGCCAGCGCGCGCCGAACCAGCCGTAGACCGCTTGCATCTGGGCAGAAGTGCCATTCACAAAGCCGCCCTCAGGCGTTTTGAACCCCGCAACGCCCAGCACGCGACCCGAAGGATCGATGGCAACGCAGCAATGATCCGGTCGCATGATCTGCGTGATGTAGCGTAAGGCGCGCGCATCGGGTCCAAAGACCTTGCCGAGCTTGCCGCCAAAGGCCTCCCAATAAAGCGCGGCCACGGTGGCGCGCTGATCCTCGGGGAAGCCTTTCGTGATCTGGATCATCGCAGGGCCCCGCCCAGTTGGGCATCGTCCTGCAAGACACTGGCCAGCAGCGCAGGATCGTTGCAGCCAAGGATCCAGCCCTCTTCCGCCGCCTCGGCCGGGCAGTCGAGCAAAGGCGCCAAGGCCTCTTGCTGCGAGAGCCTCCACAAAGCTTGGGCCATCAGCCGCACCTGCGCCTGATCGCGCGGCAGGTTGCGACGGTTCGCCTCGATCGCCACGGGGCCGGCGATCAGCGAGGGGTAAACCTCGGCCAGAACCACCCGCGCCTCTGAGAGTGTCTCGGGCGGATCGAAGGGCCAAACGGCCGTGCCGGGCAAGCTGGCAAGTCGGTGGATCATCGGCAGGCCGAGCAAGGTTTGCGAGCCGACAGAGCCCGGATTGAACAGCATCCAAGGCGATTTCGCGCCCGGGGTCAGGCTTTCGGCGATGCGAAATTCGGCCAAGCCCAAGGCGTCATAAGCAATGCCATGACGGCGCGGCGGCAGGCCGGGCCAATCCTGTTCGGTCGGGTGGCTCCAAAATGGGCCGGGGCCTTCGGGGAATAGCGCATTGATGCTTTGCGCCACGGAAAAGCGGTTGTTGCGGTTGTCGGGCGCATCCTCAACCACCTCGGCCAGCCAGCGCCAGATCGCGCGCGGGTCGGCACTGCCGGTCAGCTTCTCGGCAAAGCCAGCAGGGTAAGCCATTGAGAAATCAAAGCCAATCAAGAGCCGCTGGCCTTCGGCCATCTCGATCAGCGTCATCAGTTGCTCTTCGGCGCTGGCACGGGTGCGGTGATGCCACTCGGCCCCGCCCTCGGCATCATGACAACCCAGCCAAATCGCATTCGAGCGATTGATCGCCGAGGTCGGCAGATTCGCCGCCGACCAATCAGCCATGATCACCCGATCAAAGCGCAAGTCCCACCTCACGCAGGATGAAATCGGCCACCGCGGCGGTGTTGTTCAGATCCAAGACCGGCACCGGCAGATCCAGCGCGGCATCGGTGGCAACAGCCCGCACCAAAGCATCATGGGTCTGGATCAAAGCCTGCCCGGTCTCGGCCCGCCAAACCTCAATCTTGGCATGGGCGTCGCGCTTATAGCCCTCAACCAGCACCAGATCGACGGGGGCAAGGCGCGCCAGAACTTCGGGCAATTCAGGCTCGGCCCCGCGATGCTCGCGCATCAGCGCGAAGCGATGCGCCGAGGCCAGCACGGTTTCCGACGCCCCGGCGACCCGGTGGCGATAGGTGTCCTTGCCGGGGATATCCAAGTCCACATCATGGTGGACATGCTTAACGGTCGAGACCGTGAAGCCGCGCCCGGTGATCTCGGCCACCAAACGCTCCATCAAGCTGGTTTTGCCCGAGTTTTTCCAGCCGATGACGCCGTAGACCTTCATGCCGCACCTGTGATGCGGGCTTCGGCTGCCGCCAAATCCTCGCGCGTGTTAAGATTGGTAAATGCGCCATCATCGGGGAAATCAGCAACCGCGGCGCCCTGCGAATGGGCGAAATCGGTGACCCGAGGCTTCACGCCCGAGGCAAGGAACGCCGCCAGAGCCGGGATCAAAGTGACTGGCCAAAGCCCACAGGTCGGATGCAGCCGCCCGCCCGACCGCGCCAGCGCAGGTCCAACTCCACCCGCCGCCAGCAAGAGCCGAGGCGTCAGATCTTGGGGCACGAAAGGCGCATCGACCGGGGCCGAGACCACAGCATCGGCCCCTTGGGATTGCGCCCATTGAAGCCCTGCCAGCACGCCGGAAAGCGGCCCGAAAGAGCCCGTATCGGGCAAAACCGGAAGGTTGAACGCCGCGAACCGCGCGGCATCTCCATTGGCAGACACAGCCAATTCTTCGACCTGAGGGGCAAGACGCTCGTGCAGATGCGCCAAAAGAGGTCGTCCCGCCAAAGGCAGCAAGGCCTTGTCAGCGCCGGCATCCGAGCTTCCCATACGCCGCCCCTCACCGCCGGCGAGTATGATTCCGAAGATCCGCACTTAATCCTCCGCCCCAGTTTTGCCGCCCGCAGCTTTGCCGCCCGCAGCTTTGCCGCCATGTGGCAGCCACGCAATATTAGGCCGCCCGACCCGCAAGGGCCAAGCGCGCCAAGGGCTGCAGCCCCCTAAGGGGCCGCTTTAGGTCAAATTTTGGTTGGATTGCCGTCTTTGTCGATGAAAACAACGTTGTGATTCTCACTGCCGTCGTTTTCTTCGGTGATCTTGCGGGTCTGCACGCCGGGCAGCTTGCCGAAGGATTCACCCAGAGCAATCGGGAACCAGCTGGATTTCAGCCCCTCGAACCCCGGCACGCCGCGCAGGATGCCCGAGATCGAATTGGCGCATTGCGCTTTGGGCACCGGGCCATTGGCCTGCACGCGCTGCAAAATCAGCTCGGCCGTTTGCGGCGAGACGTAAAGCTTGCGCTCAATAATATGGAACTTTTCCGTTGCCGTATCGCGGGCATGGAAATCGGTGAACGAGGCCAAAGCCGCGTCGGTGATTCCGTAATGCACATCGCCCTGCACCGGCACATTGGGGTTCTCATAGCTGCCCGCCGGATCGAACAACACCCGTTGCGAGGCGTTGATCAAAAGCGCCGAATGCGCGCCCGAGCCATTGCGGTCATTCACACCGGTGTAGAGCACAATATAGGTCGGCGGACCTTCAACGTAGCGGGCCGCGTCCACCTTCTCCTGCGGAGCATAGGTGTTATCGACACCGCCACAGGCAGCGAGGGTCAGCAGGCCAAACAGGGCAAGGGCAAAACGCACCATCTGGGCGATCAGGCGTTGCTCAGGGCCAAGAAGACCAAGACAACGGCCACGATGACCACGGTCCAAACCGACATGCGGATGAAGCCTGCGAAGGTCTTTTCTTGCGCGCGGATGTCCATCGTGCCGTGAACGTGCTTTTCTTGCGAGTGATCGGCCATCTGTCTTCGGGTCCCGTCTTCGGTTCAATTGCCCCTTCCGCATAGCCGATCCAGCCAGCGCTGTCACGGGGCAAGCCGTCGCACGGGGCCGATCTGTGCAAGCTGTGGCAATTGGCGGCGCGAGCTGTGCCCAAGCCTTTGCCTCAGGCCGAGGCGTCGCCGGATTCGCCACCGTTCCAGCCGGTGTTGAGCGCAAATCCAATGCGACGCGGCGGCTCTTGCGGCTGCTCTTTCGGAGCCGCGCGCAGGATCACCGACAGTTGGGTGACGTGCTGGATGAGCTGGGTCTTCATCCCCGATTCGTCACGCCCGTAGAACGTGACAATATCGGGGTCATAATAGCCCAAGCCCTCGATCCGCAGCACGCCAGCGTCACTGCCGGCAAAGCCCATTGCGATCTCTTGGGTCGCGTCCAGCTGCTGCTCGAAGCTGCGGATGTAGCGCACCAGCCGCTCATAGGCCCAAGCGGCCGGACTTTTCGGCGCCTCAGCCCCCTCAGCTTGCGAGACTTCGGGAACTGCGACCTCGCCTTGTGGCGGCAGTTTGGCCAAGGGCTTTGCTGCCGTCTTCGCCTTCACCTTGGTCGAATCTTGAGCCGGCCGCTTGGCCTTGGTGTCTGTTGCCTCGGCCATCGCTCAAAGTCTCTCCCAGTGATATGCGCCTGATTTCCCTAAGGAACGGGAAACCTTCCCCCGGTGCAAGAGCCAGTTGAGATGCGCCACCGCCTCAACCAAAGCCAGCCCCTCTTCGGCAGGACCTATCGGGCGTTTGAAAAGGACGGGGAAGCACTCGACCGCCGTCTTCGGCGTCTCCAAATGCTGCAAAAGCCGCTCAAGGGCGCTCAGATGATTATCGATCATCTGGCGCAGCCGGAAGGGCAGACCGGTGAAAGGCAATTTGTGCCCCGGCAGGATCAGATCGCTGTCTTTCGCATAGGGCTCGAATGCCGCGCAGCTTTGCAGCCATTCGGCCAAGGGATCTGCCTCGGGCTCGGTCGGGTAAACGCCGATATTGGCCGAGATGCCGGGAAGCAGCTGATCGCCACCCAAGACAAGACCATCGGTCCAAAGCGTGGCATGGTCTGGGGCATGACCGCTGCCCAGCCGCACGGTCCAATCGCGCGCGCCGATGCGCAGCACATCGCCTTCAGAAATCCGGGTGAAGCCCTGCGGCAAAGGATGCACCACATCGGCAAAGTTGAAGGGCCGCTCGGCTTGGCGCGCGGCCAGACGCTCCGCCGACAGACCGGCCTTGGCCCAGAAAGCCATCGCTTGCGGCGAGGGCTGTTCTTGCACATCAAGCGTCAGCATACGGGCGTAAAGCCAAGCGGTACGGGTGGCGTAAAGCTCAGCCCCGCGCTCTTGGAACCAGCCAACCATGCCGACGTGATCGGGGTGGTGATGGGTCAAGATGACCTTGGTCACCGGACGGCCCGCCAAGGGGCCTTGCAGAATCTCCTGCCACAAAGCCTCGCCCCGGCGCGACCTCATGCCAGTGTCGATCAGGGTCCAGCCGGGACCATCTTCCAGCGCGTAGATGTTCACATGATCCAAAGCCATCGGCAGCGGCAGGCGCAGCCAAAGCACACCGGGGGCAACTTCAGCAGCTTGGCCGGGGGCGGGAGGCTCGGGGAAGGGGAATTGCAGGGCATCACTCATGCCCTGTCCTCGCCAATTTGGCGAAAGGAATCAAGCCAGTCCGCCGCCCAGCGCCTTATGCACCGGGCGGCGGAGGGGGGTTTAAAGCGCCTCGGGCGAGAGCGCGTAAAAATCGGCCGCGCCCTGCAAGGATCTGGCGAACAGAGCCTGATGCTCGGGCAGCAAGCGGCGGATCATCACCCGCGCCAAGGGCAGACGGCTGGCTTCGGCCAAAGCGGCTTTCAGATGGAAGGCGCTGCCCAAAACCAAGGCAAAGCCACGCAGATAGGGCACGGCACCGGCAAAGCGGTCGTTCATCTCCAGCGCCAGCAGACTGTCGGTGGTCTCGCGCAAAGCCTCAATCGCTTGCCAAAGATCCTCGGCCAGTTCGGGCTGCGCGGCACGGGCGCCGCTCGCGGTCGCCTCCAGCTCTGCGATCATCCGCAAAGCCGCTTCGCCACCATCCATCAGCTTGCGGCCCACGAGGTCCATCGCTTGAATGCCGTTGGTGCCTTCGTAAATCGCGGTGATCCGAGCATCGCGCAGGAATTGCGCTGCACCCGTTTCCTCGATGAAGCCCATGCCGCCGTGGATCTGCACGCCGGTGTCTGCGACCTTGCAGCCGATATCGGTGCCGTAAGCCTTGGCAATCGGCGTCAGCAATGCCGCGCGGGCCTTCCACGCCGGATCATCCGTCGCGGTGCCCATGTCGATCGCGACCGCGCAAGCCAACGAGATCGCGCGGGCGGCAAAAACCTCGGCCCGAGATTCGGCCAGCATCCGGCGCACATCGGCATGGCCGATGATACCCGGCACGCCCTCGGGCGTTTTGCCCTGCACGCGGTCTTGCGCATATTGCAGCGCTTGTTGCAGCGCGGCTTCGGCCACGCCCACACCTTGCGCGCCCACGCCGAGGCGGGCGTTGTTCATCATGGTAAACATCGCTGCCATGCCTTTGTGCGGCCCGCCGACGAGCCAGCCCTTGGCGCCGTCGAACTGCATCACACAGGTCGGGCTGCCGTGGATGCCCAGCTTATGCTCAAGGCTCACGACCTTCAGGCTGTTCGCCTCACCCGGGTTGCCATTGGCATCGGGCAGGTATTTCGGCACCATGAAAAGCGAGATGCCGCGCGTGCCGGGGGCACCATCGGGCAGACGCGCCAGCACCAGATGGCAAACGTTCTCAACGATGTCGCTGTCACCCCAAGTGATGAAGATCTTCTGGCCAGTGACCGCATAAGACCCATCATCATTGGGCTTGGCCGTCGAATTCAGCGCGCCCACGTCCGAGCCTGCATGCGGCTCGGTCAGGTTCATCGTGCCCGACCATTGGCCGGAAATCAGCTTCGGCAGATACAAAGCTTTCAGCTCATCCGAGGCATGATGCTCCAAAGCTTCAATCTGGCCTTGGGTCAGCAGAGGCTTCAGCTGCAAGGCAAGGCAAGCGCCCGCCAACATCTCATTCACCGCCGTGTTCAAAGCCATCGGCAGACCCATGCCGCCGAATTCCGGATTGGCCGCAAGCCCAACCCAGCCACCTTCGGCGATGGCGCGATAGCCTTCGGCATAGCCGGGCGAGGCGCGGACAACGCCATTCTCCAGCCGCGCGGGCGTCAGGTCACCATTGCGGTTCAAAGGCGCGATCACCTCATCACAAAGCCGGGCGGCTTCGGTCAGAATGGCACTGGCAGTGTCGGGCGTTGCATCAGTGAAACGGTCGGTCGCGGCCACTCCATTGAAATTCACCACCTGCTCAAGGATGAACCGATGATCGTCAGCGGGGGCACGATAGGACATAGAGGCTCCGTCCAAACAGAATAAGATATGCGTCTTGTGATAGGAGGCGCGTTGCGATTATGGCAGGCTAGCGCAAGCTACAACACCTTCAAGACGGACGCTGCGTCAGATGCATACCCTTATTTTACCGCAGAATAACGATGGCGTGACTGAAGCGGCTCGGCTGTTGCGGCAGGGGCAGCTCGTCGCTTTCCCGACCGAGACCGTCTATGGTCTGGGCGGTGATGCCAGCGATGATCGCGCGGTGGCGATGATCTTTGACGCCAAGGGCCGGCCAAGGTTCAACCCGTTGATCGCCCATGTTCCAAGCCTTGAGGTGGCAGAACGATACGCGCATTTCGACGCGCGCGCCCGCGCAGTGGCCGAGGCGTTTTGGCCCGGTCCATTGACGCTTGTTTTACCTTTGCGCGCTCATGCGGGGCTTTCGCCCTTGGTCACGGCGGGGCATGACACTGTGGCAATCCGGGTGCCCGCGCATCCTTTGGCGCAAGCGATCTTGCAAGCGGCAGGGCGACCCATTGCAGCGCCTTCGGCCAACCCTTCGGGCCGAGTGTCGCCCACGCGGGCGCAACATGTGATCGACGGATTGTCGGGGCGAATTGCGGCGGTGGTCGATGGCGGCGCTTCGGCGGTCGGGGTGGAATCGACCATTCTGGGCCTTGCCGGCACGCCGCAGCTTTTGCGCCCCGGCGGCATCCCGGCCGAGGCTTTGGAGGCGGCTTTGGGCATGGCGCTAGAGATCGGCGGCAGCGCTGAGACGCCGAATGCGCCGGGGCAACTCGCCTCACATTACGCGCCGGGGGCTGCATTGCGGCTCAACGCCCTATCGGCCGAGCCGGGTGAGGTGCTGGTTGGCTTTGGCTCGGTCGTGGGCGATCTGACGCTCTCAGCCAGCGGTGATCTTGTCGAGGCCGCGGCCAATCTCTTCCACCTTCTGCGCGAGGCGGATCTTCTGGCCGGAGAGCAAGGTCGCATTGCTTTTGCCCCCATCCCGCAGCAAGGCTTGGGGCGGGCGATCAACGACCGTTTGGGCCGCGCCGCAGCGCCCAGACCCTAAGCTCCGCGCACCGCCAGTAAAAACTTGCCGTCTATAGGCAACATTTCCCCGTTAAGCCGCCGACAATTTTGTGGCATGATTCGCCCAGCGCAGCGGAGCGCGGGTGTTGGGCGCCGTCCGAAAAGAGACGGAACTGGGTAAGGAAACGTTCAAATGCTTAATGAATTCAAAACTTTCATCGCGCGTGGCAACGTGCTTGATCTGGCCGTCGGTGTTGTCATCGGTGCCGCCTTCACTGCCATCGTGACCTCGATGGTGGATGACATCATCAACCCGCTGATCGGCTTGGTCGCCGGCGGTGTGGACTTCAGCGGGCTGAGCTTCGGCCTTGGCGATGCGCAATTCATGTACGGCAACTTCATCAACGCTGTGATCAAATTCCTGATCGTGGCTTGGGTGGTCTTCCTTCTGGTGAAGGCTGTGAACCGTATGATGCCGAAGAAGGTCGAAGCCCCGGCAGAGCCGGCCGGCCCCACCGATAACGAACTTCTGCGCGACATTCTGGTTGAGCTGAAGAAGAAGTAAGCCACGCGAAACGACAAACGGCCTGCGACAACCGCAGGCCGTTTGCTTTTAGGGGTTAAAGCGCCAAAGCCTCGGCCCCCGAGATCGAGGGCAGGCCCAGCGCCGCGCCCACCGCCGCATAGGTCAGCTTTCCGGCATGGATGTTCAGACCATTCAGCAGATGCTTGTCCTCGCCGCAGGCCTGTTTCCAACCTTTATTCGCCAAAGCCAGCATGAAGGGCATGGTCGCATTGCCCAAAGCTTGGGTCGAAGTGCGGGCCACCGCTCCGGGCATATTGGCCACGCAGTAATGCATCACGCCATCGACCTCATAGATCGGGTCTTGATGGGTGGTCGCGCGCGAGGTCTCAAAGCAGCCGCCTTGATCGATGGCCACATCGACGAGAACCGAGCCTTGCTTCATCTCTTTCAGCTGCGCGCGGGAGATCAACTTAGGAGCGGCCGCGCCGGGGATCAGCACCGCCCCCACCACCATATCAGCGGTCTTGATCAGTTCGGCCACAGCGCCCGCGCTGGAATATTGCGTGACCAATTGGCCGTGGAAAATGTCATCAAGGTAAGACAGCCGCGCCAGCGAGCGATCAAGAACCGTGACCCGCGCGCCCATGCCAACCGCGACCCGCGCCGCCGCCGTGCCGACGACACCGCCGCCAAGGATCACCACATTGCCCGGCGCCACGCCCGGCACGCCGCCAAGCAAAACGCCCGAGCCGCCATTGGCCTTTTGTAGCGTCCATGCGCCGACCTGTGGTGCCAGCCGCCCCGCCACCTCGGACATGGGTGCAAGCAAAGGCAGACCGCCCCGCGCATCCGTCACCGTCTCATAAGCGATGCAGGTCGCACCCGAGGCCAAAAGGTCTTTGGTCTGCTCAGGGTCCGGGGCCAAATGCAGATAGGTGAACAAAAGCTGCCCCTCCCGCAGCCGTTTCCGCTCTGCCGCTTGCGGCTCTTTGACCTTCACGATCATATCCGCGCGGGCAAAGATCTCTTCCGCCGTCTCAATGATCTGCGCGCCTGCCGCCTGATAGGCCGCATCGGCGAAACCGGCCCCAAGGCCCGCCCCGCGCTCGATCATCACCTCATGACCATGTGCGATGGCCTCGCGCGCCGCGTCGGGACTCATCCCGACGCGAAACTCCTGCGGTTTGATTTCTTTCGGGCAACCAATTCTCATTCTATCCTCCCCAAGGACCCTGATGGTCCGCGGAAAATCCTGCGCCACTTTCACCGTTGATGTTTTGACATTTCGCTGGCGAAACCTGCGCCATGCGGTAAAAATCGCGCTGAAAGGCCCAGCTCGCAGGAAATATCACCGTGGAAAGTGCCCTTGACGCCACCGACCGCAGGATTCTTGCGGCCTTGCAGAAAGAGGGCCGCATCACCAATGCCGAGCTGAGCGAGCGGGTGAACCTGTCGCCCTCGGCCTGCCACCGGCGGGTGCAGCGGCTTGAGGAAGACGGGTATATCGCTGGCTATGTGGCGCTGGTCGATGCCCGCCGCTTGGGCAAGCCGACCACGGTTTTCGTCGAGATCACTTTGGAATCGCAGGCCGAAGAACTGCTCGACGCCTTCGAGCGCGAGGTGGCGCGGGTGCCCGATATCTTGGAATGCCATCTGATGGCAGGCTCGGCCGATTACCTTCTAAAGATCGTGGCCGAGGATACCGAGGATTTCGCCCGCATCCACCGCCAACACCTGAGCCGCCTGCCCGGCGTGCGGCAGATGCAATCAAGCTTCGCTCTACGCGAGGTGCTGAAGACAACGGCTTTGCCGGTCTAACCGAAGGTGTCCCCATGCTGACCGCGCGCAAACTTCTGGCCGAGGGCATTGGCACCGGCTTTCTGGCCATAGCGGCGATCGGCGCTGGGGTGATGGCGCAAGGTCTGACCTCGGATCCGGGGCTGGCGCTTTTGGCCAATGGCATCGCCTCAGGACTGGCCTTGTACATCATCATCACGGTGATGATCCCGGTCTCGGGCGGGCATGTGAACCCGGTGATCACTTTGACCTTTGCTTTGCGCGGCGAGTTCCCGCCGGGGCAGGCCTTGGCCTATATGGCAGTGCAGATCTGCGGGGCTTTGATCGGGGTGGCGCTGGTGCATGCGATGTTTGACCAGCCGCTTTTGCAATGGTCTGAGACCATTCGAAGCGGTTGGCCGCTGTGGTTCGCAGAAGCCTTGGCCACCTTTGGTTTGGTCTTTGTCACCCTTGGCGGGATTGCGGCGCGGGCCAATGTGCCCGCCATCGTCGGAGCCTATGTGGCGGCGGGCTATTGGTTCACCGCCTCCAGCGCCTTTACCAATCCCGCGATCACCGTGGCGCGGGTCTTCACCGAAGCACCGGGCGGGCTGCGCGCTGCCGATCTACCGCCCTATCTGATCGCCGAGGCCTTGGGCGCTTTGGCCGCCATTGCGCTTGGCAGTTGGCTGTTCCTGCCCAAAACACCAGCGCAGAGCAATTAGCCAACAAGCCCTCCTGACCGATCATGCTGCATTGCAGCAAACGCAAGGCGGGGTTGCGAGAGTGGCGCTTGTCCTGCGACCGCTTCGGGACCAGTTAAGCAAGAGCAGGATCCGCCTGCCATGATGACCCTGGAGGTTCCGATGTCGGACCAAGCTACGCTTCACACTTCGCCGCTTTCCACCGCTTTTGACCACCTGCGCCGCGCTGGCAAAGCTTTCGTCAACGGGCTCGACCTGCTCTTCACCGCGCATGACCGCGTGCGTGAGCTGAACCGTCTGGTCCGCTGCACCGATGCCCAGCTGCAAGACCGCGGCACCTCGCGCGAGGCTGAAATCGCGCGCATCCTCGGCCCGCGCTAAGCGCAACCGCTCTTAAAGTTTAAGCCGATTGCATCGAGCCGTCCAATGGGGCGGCTCTTTTCACATCTGCCCCTAAGCCCCCGAAAGAAGCTCAACAGCCAAAAGAAAACCCCCGGCCGAGGGCGCGGGGGTTGACCTTGTGGACCTTGCGGTCCCAGCTTTCGCTAACGCCTGAGAAATCTCAGAGTGCGCCTTCGCGTTGAGCCTTCTTGCGAGCGAGTTTACGGGCGCGGCGGATTGCCTCGGCCTGTTCGCGCGCTTTCTTGACCGACGGTTTCTCGAAATGCTGCTTGAGCTTCATTTCGCGGAAAACGCCTTCACGCTGAAGTTTCTTCTTCAGGGCACGGAGTGCCTGTTCGACGTTATTGTCACGGACGCTGACCTGCATGTGGTTGTCACCACCTTCCTAAGCTAGAGTTGCACTAATGTGCAGGCTCGCGCCCCATAGCAAATGGGGGGCAAGCTGTCCACCGTTGACGCGGAAAGTGAGACGATATGGCCGAAGAAGCGACGCGTGAGGCGATTTTAGGGGCTGCGATGGCGCATGTGCCCTTTGACGGCTGGTCCGAGATGACCCTGAAGGCGGCGGCGGCTGATTCGGGTCAGCCCTTGGCTTTGGCGCGGGCTTTGTTCCCTCGGGGCGGGTTGGATCTGGCTTTGACCTATCACCGCGCCGGCGACCGGGCGATGATCCGCGCATTGGCGGATCAGGATCTGGGCGCTTTGCGCTTCCGCGAGCGGGTGGCTTTGGCGGTGCGTCTGCGGCTTGAGGCTGCGGACAGTGAGGCAGTGCGCCGCGGATCGGCGCTTTTTGCTTTGCCACAGAACAGCGCGGCGGGGGCCAAGGCGATCTGGGGCACGGCGGATGCGATCTGGACCGCGCTTGGCGACACATCGGACGATATCAATTGGTATTCCAAACGCGCCACGCTCTCAGCCGTCTATGGCGCGACGGTTCTGTTCTGGCTGGGAGATGAATCCTCCGATCACCATGCCACTTGGGATTTCCTCGACCGCCGCATTGAAGGCGTGATGCAATTTGAAAAGGCCAAGGCGGCTTTTGCGAAAAACCCGCTGGGGAAGGCGCTGCTCAACGGGCCTTTGAAGGTTTTGGAAAGGATTCATGCGCCAAAGATAGCGGATGACCTGCCGGGCCGCTGCCAAGACTGAAGACCCTGCCGAAGATTTGGCCTCAAAGACGTTAAGACAGAGTGAAGGACGACCGTAGATGACCCTTTCGCATTCCATGCTGGCGATGGAGATCGTGGCCCCCGGAGGGCCGGATGTGCTGAAGCCCTGTTCGGTGCCAGTTCCGATGCCCGCGCATGGCCAGATCGTCATCCGCGTCGCCTATGCTGGGGTGAACCGCCCTGATGCCTTGCAACGTGCCGGTGCCTATGCGCCGCCGCCCGACGCCTCGCCTTTGCCGGGGTTGGAATGCTCGGGCACGGTGGTGGAATGCGGACCGGGTGTCACGCGCTGGAAGATCGGCGACAAGGTCTGCGCGCTGCTGCCCGGCGGCGGCTATGCCGAATATGCCGTGACGCATGAGGCCCATGCTCTGCCAGTGCCCGAGGGGCTGTCGCTGCGCGAAGCCGCCTGCCTGCCCGAGACCTGCTTCACCGTCTGGTCCAATCTGGTGATGCGCGGCAAGCTGAAAGCCGGGCAGAAGCTTTTGGTGCATGGCGGCACCTCGGGCATTGGCACCACGGCGATCCAGATCGCGAAAGCCTTGGGCGCGCGGGTCTTTGCCACCGCCGGATCGGAAGAGAAATGCCAAGTCTGCAAGGATTTGGGCGTTGAGCAGGCTTGGAACTACCGCGACCGCGACTGGTCGCATCTGATGGCCCAAGCGGGCGGCGCGGATGTGATTTTGGATATGGTCGGCGGCGCCTATATCCAGCGCAATATCAAGGCTTTGGCCAATGATGGCCGTCTCGTACAGATCGCCTTCCTGCAAGGTGCCAAGGCCGAGGTGAACTTTGCCGAGGTGATGACGCGGCGGCTGACCATCACCGGCTCGACCTTGCGGCCGCAAAGCGAAGCCGCCAAGGCCGAGATCGCCGCTCAGGTCGAAGCGCAGGTCTGGCCGATGATCGCACGCGGCGCTTTGCGGGTGGTGATGGACAGTGAATACCCCCTGCCCGATGCCCCGCAAGCGCATTGGCGGATCGAAGCGCCCGGCCATATCGGCAAGATCGTTCTGAAGGTCGAAGAGTAAGCCGCGGGCTTTTCTTTGGCCCAAATTCAATCGGGCCGCGCGGAACGCTTCAATAGGCAAAAGCGCATATCGCAATCTATGGGCGCGGAATTGCTGCGCCCATAAGCCTTTAGTCCAGCGTCACTTTCCTGCTTTTCTATAAAGCCCGCCGCGCCAAATTGGTTAGCGGACCGCTTCCAAAATGGCATCCTTCATTTTGCAATCGCGGATTGTGTCAGGGCCACAGCGGCGCGGCTCAAGATCCTTGGTCAGGCAAATTCGCACCTCTTGGATGCGGCCATCACGGCAGGTGATGGTGACTTGGTCGCGGCTCAGTTGCGGGTTCGCCTCAAGAAAGGCGCTCTCAATCACCTCGGCCGGGACTTTCAACCGCTTAGAGATCTCATCAAAGACCGGCGGCACTTTCACGCTGTCATATGCCAGCCGAGACGTCTCGAAATAAGCCTCGGCCGAAAGGCCTGAACAGCGGCCGTGCTTTTTCCATTGATAAAATGCCGGGCCCGAGCTGCCCATGATATCGGCCATCGCCGCGGTCTCGGCGCGCGTCGGATCGCGCTCGGTTGTCCGGCAATATTGCGGCCAGCCGCGTTCATGCTGCGGCCATAGCCCGTGCAGCACAAAGGTCAGCCCCCGGCCCCTATCGCATTGCGGATCATCCCGCGCATCGCCCGTGGCGGCGCACCAACCTGAGGACCAAGATAATGCCAACACATAATGGTCAAAGACCCCCGCCTTTTCACCATCCGCCCTTGCCACAAAAGGCAATAGCACCGCCAAGAGGCAAAGGACCAAACGCATTTTGACTTTTCCTTCACTGCGATTGACAGTATATGGCAAGTGAATTCCCCACATCGGAGAACTTGCGGGCCGGGCCCGCAGCCGTTTTCCCGGCCCGGGGAAGATTTGTAAAGGAGCCAGAGATGAACAAGCCGATCATGGCGCGCGCAACCGCTGTCTGGCTGGTGGACAACACCACGCTGACCTTCCGTCAGATCGCGGATTTCTGCGGGATGCATGAGCTGGAAGTGCAGGGCATTGCTGATGGCGACGTCGGCGGCGGGGTCAAAGGCTTCGACCCGGTCAGCAACAACCAACTCGACCCGGCTGAGATTGAGAAGGGTCAGGCTGATCCGCTCTATAAGCTGAAGCTGAAATTCATCGCCTCGGCCGTGGGCGAGGACAAGCGTCGTGGCCCGCGCTACACGCCTTTGTCGAAGCGCCAAGACCGCCCGAATGCGATCCTATGGCTGGTGAAATTCCACCCCGAGCTTTCGGATGGTGCCATTGGCAAACTGGTCGGCACCACCAAGCCCACCATCCAATCGATCCGTGAGCGGACCCATTGGAACATCCAAAGCATGACCCCGATCGACCCGGTGGCGCTTGGCTTGTGCAAACAGTCCGAGCTGGATACCGCGGTGCAAGCAGCCGCCCGCAAGAAGGCAGCCGAAGGCGGCGTGATGAGCGACGACGAGCGCCGCAAGCTGGTCTCGACCGAGCAGTCCTTGGGCATGGCGGCGGAAGAGCCGAAAATGCCGACCGGCCTGACCGGTCTCGAGGTCTTTGGCGAAGAAGAGAAAGAAGAAGCTCCGGCGGGCGATTTCTCGGATGCTGACAGCTTCTTCAACCTGCCCGGCGGGTCGGATGATGATGAAGAAGACGAGGACGACCGCCGCTAAGGCCCCGATCTTTCAAAAGAACAGAGCCCGGCTCCGCAAGGATCCGGGCTTTTTCTTTGGACTTAAGGGCTAGCCGCCCCGCGCCTGATCTCGCCGTCCTGCGGCGAAAGCTTTGCTGAGGAAATCTTCACTGCGGCGCAGATAATCCTCCACATTGCTGCGGCGAAAAACGCCGTGACCTTCGTTATCGTAAAGCAAAACCTCATGCGGGATGCCAGCCTCGGTCAGTTCACGCACCGCGACATGGGTGTTTTCAGGGCCGACATTGGTGTCGGCCAGCCCATGCACGATCATCACATGGCCCCGGATATCTTCGATAAACCGCCCCGGTGAGGCATTGTCGTACTTCTCGGGCAACTCCTCGGGCGTGCCCCCCATCATCTCTTCGGAATAGGCCTTGCCATGCGGCATCTCGGTGGCGTGGTAGTCGATATCCAGCCGATACATGCCGCACATCGGGATCGCAGCCGTCACCAGATCGGCAAAGCGGGTGATCGCGTACCAGCTGGAAAATCCGCCATAGCTGTTGCCCGCCAGGGCTACGGGGCCTGGAATGCCGGTGGCGCGGGCCGCCTCAAGCCCAGCGCGGATGTCGGTCTGCTCACGCCCCCCCCAACCATCGTCTTTCACCGCTTCGCGATGCGCAAAGCCGAACCCGGTGGAGCCGCGGTAATTGGGATCAAGCACGGCAAAGCCACTGGCGAGCCAGAACTGGATCTTGGGGTTCATCCAATCCTCGGAATGCCAGGTTGGCCCGCCGTGAATATAGCCGATCAACCCGCGCGGCGTGCCTTTGGGGCGGTAGAGCCAGCCCTGCATCGGGCGGCTATCTGCGGCGGTCCAGCGGAAATCCTCTGGAGCAATGCCCGCATGCGCGGCGGGATTGGGCGCGCGCGCGATCACCCGGCAGCTGCCATCCGCCGCGACGGCCACCAGCTCATGCGGGGCATCGGCGTCATAGGCCTCGGCCAGCCAGCCGCCATTCGGCAAAGCGGCATGAGGCAAAAGGCTGCGGCGGCCAGAGCGATTGGGCAGCGGGGCAATCGAGCGCCCCTGCACCAAAGCGGCACGGGTATGGCTTTGCTCATGGTGGATGCAAAGGAAAGCCGCCCCTGTCCCCGCAAGGCAATCATGCGGGAAAAGCGCGGGCTCCGCGGCGATCCACTCCATCTCGCCCGAGGAAAGCGTCAAAATGCCAAGCCGGTCCTGCCCCTCGACATCCGCGACCACCGCGATCCGGTCGTCATCGATCCACGTCCCACGGGCGTTGTTCGTGGGGCCAAGGTTCAGGACCTCCGAATGTCCCGCACCAGCGGCCGTCATCACCCAAAGCTGAGAGCCTCCGGGCGCGCGATCATGGCGGTGCCAAAGGATAAGCTCCCTGCTCGGCGAGAATTTCGGCCCCACCCCAAGCGGCCCGTCGCTGCGCCCGAGGCAACTGCGCGTCCCGGTCCTGATGTCTTGCCACCAGATACAGCAGCCTTGCGTGACCTCATCCGTCTCATAGTCGAAATCTGCGGCGAAGATGATGCCCGTCTCATCGCGTGTGAAGGAGCCCCCCGTAAGGTAGTGGCGATCCTGCGCCGGGGTCAGCGGCTGCAGATGGTTCAGCCTGCGATCCAGAAGCAAGAGCTGGTCCTGATCGCTGCCGAACCGCGACTGTGCCAGGATCAACTGGTTGCCGTTAGAGCTCACATCGCGGATTTGGTAATGATCCGTGCCTTGGGTCAACTGCTGCGGCGGAGCGGATCCATCCAAGGGCACGCACCAAACGTTCTCCGTCTCGGAAAGCCCAGCCCAGCACCAAAATGCCCATTTACCATCGCCGCTGGCATGGATGTTCGTCATCTGCGGCAGTTCGGACCAGAGCTTGGCGAGATCAGTCATTCAGGCACCTTCAACGAAATGGCAGGCGACATGGCGCTCGGGCGCAACCTCGCGCAGCAGCGGCCGTGAGTTGTGGCACATCTCCGCGGCCAAGGGGCAGCGGGTGGCAAAGACGCAGCCTTTCGGCGGGTTCAAAACCGAAGGCAATTCGCCGGGCAAAGCCGTGCCGACACGGCCCTTTTCGCGCCTCGGATCAGGCTCGGGCACTGCATCCATCAACGCTTTGGAATAAGGATGCAGAGGGCGTGCGTAGAACTCAGAGCGCGGGGCCTTTTCAACCACCCGGCCCAGACACATCACCATCACCTCATGGCTGATGTGCCGCACCACGGCGAGGTTATGCGAAATGAAGACCAGCGCCAGACCCATGCTTTCTTGCAGGTCCATCAAGAGGTTAATCACCTGCGCTTGGATTGACACATCCAAGGCCGAGACCGGCTCATCGCAGATGATCATCTTCGGGCGCCCCACAATGGCGCGGGCAATCCCCACCCGTTGCGCTTGGCCACCCGACAGCTCATGCGGATAGCGGTCGGCGAAATCCGCCGAAAGACCGACCTGCTGCAATGCCTCAACCGCGCGGGCGCGGGCGGCGGCTTTGCTCAACTCAGGCTCAAATGTCGCAAGCGGCCGACTCACGATTTTGCCCAGCGTCATGCGTGGATCCAAAGCGGCGATCGGGTCTTGGAAGATGATCTGCATTTCAGACCGGCGGCGGCGCAGATTGGGAATCTTCGCCATATCCTGCCCCTGCCAGAACACCTGCCCCGCGCTAGAGGGGATAAGCTGCAACAAGGCCCGGCCAAGGGTAGATTTTCCGCAACCGGATTCGCCCACCACCCCCAACGTGCGGCCCGGCTGAAGGCTGAGCGAGACTTCATGCACGATCGGCAAATGCCGAGGCGCGCCAAAGAGACCCGCGCCGGGAATCGTGTAGCCAACGCCAAGATTGCGCGCTTCCAGAAGGCTCATGCTGGGGCTCCGGTCAAATGGCAGGCGGTGCGGCGGCTGGGTTCAAGGCCTGCCACCCCGCGCAAGGTGGGGCGGGCGGTGGTGCATATCGGCAGGCGCACTTCGCAGCGGGCAACGAAGGGGCAGCCCGCGACCTCGCGACCGGCCGAGCGCGGCGTGCCGGGGATGGTGCCCAGCCGCGGCGTCAGCTCGGTCTCCAGCCGAGGCATCGCCGCCAAAAGGCCCTTGGTATAGGGATGCGACGGCGTATCGAAGAGCGCCTCGGCTTGCGCCTCTTCCATCACGCGGCCACCGTACAGCACCATGACCCGGTCACAAAGCCGCGCCACCACGCCCAAATCATGGGTGACAAGGATAATGGCTGTGCCAGTCTCACGACCAAGTTCCGCCATCAAATCCAGTACTTGCGCTTGGATGGTCACGTCCAAGGCCGTGGTCGGCTCATCGGCCAGCAAAAGCTTTGGCCGCGCCAACAGCGCCATCGCGATCATCACGCGCTGCCGCATCCCGCCCGAAAACTCATGCGGATAGCGCCGCGCGCGGCTGGCGGCATCGGGGATGCGCACGCGATCAAGCATCCGCACCGCCTCGGCCTTGGCGGCATCTTTCGACATGCCTTGATGCACGATCAACCCCTCGGCCAGCTGATCGCCAACCCGCATAAAGGGGTTCAAGCTGGTCATCGGATCTTGGAAGATCATCGAGATTTCAGACCCGCGCACCCGGTCTAGCAGGCGCGGTGAGAGCGTGAAGAGATCTTGGCCGTCAAAACAGGCCTCGCCCCGCGCCTCACCGTTTGAGGCGAGAAGCCCCATCAAGGCGTAAAGGATCTGGCTTTTCCCCGAGCCGCTCTCGCCGACGATCCCCAGCACCTCACCGGGGGCGAGGTCGAGGTCGACGCTGTCAACGGCCACGGTGCGCCCACCCTCCATGCGAAAGCGGACCGAGAGGTCGCGGAGTGAGAGCAGCGGTTCGGGGTTTGATTGGGTCATGCGATCAACGGTCATTGGGGTCAAAGGCATCGCGCAGCCCATCGGCGATGAAGTTCAGGCAAAAGAGCACGGTGGCCAGAAGCCCGCCGGGCAATAGGAGAAGCCGCAGATCGGTGCTCATCGCCGAGGTGCCAACTTGGATCAGGTTGCCCCAGCTCGCCTGCGGTTCCTTCACACCGATGCCAAGGAAGGACAGGAAGCTTTCCGACAAGATCACCTCGGGCACCAAAAGACTGCCGTAGACGATCACCACCGAGACACAGTTCGGCACAATATGTTGCAGCACGATGCGCCCGCCGGTCATCCCCCCTGCGCGGGCGGCCTGGATGAACTCGCGCTGCGCCAGACTTTGGGCTTGGGCGCGAACGATCACGGCGGGGGTGAGCCAAAGGGTGAAGACGATGGCGGCGAACAACGAGACCGTGCCGCCGCCGAAGAGAAGGCTCAGGAGGATCACAAGGATCACATAAGGAAAGCCGTAAAGCACCTCGACCAGCCGCATCATGAAGCCGTCGAGCCGCCCGCCGACATAACCCGCCGCCGCACCGTACAGGACGCCAATGCCACCCGCGACCAAAGCGCCAAGGAAACCGATGGTCAGCGAGACTTGCCCCCCCTCAAGCACGCGGATGAAAAGATCGCGGCCATAGTCATCGGTGCCAAAGGGGTGGATCGAGAAGAGGTTCACCGGCGCGCCAATGTTGTCGAAATCGGCATCCTCCCCGGTGAAGGGGAAGAACATCGGGCCAAAGAAGCACATCAACACGATCAGCGTCAGCAGATAGACCGAAGCCATCGCCAACCGGTTCTTGCGAAACCTCCGGAATTGCAGCCGAAGCGTCGAAGCTGGCTCTGCCGTTGGCGCGGCGAAGGGGGGGGAGATGTCGCTAGGCATGGCGCAACCTCGGGTCCATCCAGGCACGCAAGACATCGGTGCCGATGTTGAAAAGAATGACGATGCCGCCGTAGAGAAGCGTGATCCCGGTCACGAGCGGATAGTCGCGGTTCAAAGCCGCATCGACAAAGTGCCGCCCGATGCCGGGCAGAGCAAAGACCGTCTCGATCAACACCGAGCCGGTGATGATCGCCGCCGTGGCGGGGCCAAGATAGGCCACCACCGGCAGCAAAGCTCCTTTAAGCGTATGTTTCAGCAACACCCTTCGCCCGCCGATCCCCTTAGCGCGGGCAGTGCGGACGTAGTTTTCACGCATCGTCTCGATCATCGACGTGCGGGTGAGGCGGCTGATATAGGCGATATTGGGCAAGGCCAGCACCAGTACGGGCAAGACCCAAGATTTCCACCCTGCCCCCATGCCGCCCACTGGCAGCCAGCCCAAATGCAGCGCGAAATAGGCCTGCGCCACCGGACCGATCACGAAGATCGGAATGGCGATGCCGATCACGCCGATCGTACCTGCAACGTAATCCGTCATCCCATTGCGCCGCAAAGCGCCAAGGATGCCCAGCGCGATGCCGACGAAGGTCGCCACCACCATCGCCCAAAAGCCGATGGTCAGCGAATAGGGCAGGCCCGAGGCGATCAGGTCGTTGACGCTATAGTCGCGAAACCGGGTCGAGGGGCCAAGGTCGAAATGCAGCAAGCGCCAGACGAAGCGGCCAAACTGCTGGATCACCGGCTCATCAAGATGAAAGGCCGCCTCGATATTGGCCTGGACTTCCTTGCTGATCTTGCGATTGCGCGAGAAAGGGCCGCCGGGGGCCAACCGCATGACGAAAAACGTCAAGGTGACCAAGGCCGCAAGCGTCAGCGCGCCATTCCATAACCGCTTGCCGATAAAGCGTAACATACAATGTTCCTGCCTAAGTAGGGCGGCCCCGATAATACCAAGGGGCCGCCCGCCAATCGGTTGGTTATTCCAGACGCAGATACTGGCTGTTGTAATAACCGGTGGCCGAGGGGATCCAGCCATTGACCTTGGTGCTGACCAAAGCGCGCATCGGCTCAACCGCGATCGGGGCCAGGGTCATATCGTCGAGCAGGATCTTCTCGGCCTTCGCAAGTTCAACATCACGACTGGCCTTGTCAGCCTTGGTGCCTGCCACATCCATCGCCGCGTCATATTCGGGGCTGACCCAGTTGTAGCCGGGCTCGGCCGAGGGGCGCATGTAGGACAAGAAGGTCTCGGCCCCGGCGAAATCGCCGATCAGACCATCCGAGAAGACATCCCAATTGGTGGTGTAGAACTCATCGAGCCAAGCCTTGCGCTCCATGCCGCGGATGTCGGTCTCGACCCCCAGCACCTGTTTCCACATCAGCGCCACCCCTTGCGCGATGCGCATGCGGTCTTCGGCCACAGTGGTCACAACGTTGATCTTCAAGGGATTGTCGGGACCAAAGCCCGCCGCCGCCATCAACTCTTTCGCTTTGGCCTCACGCTCTTCCTGGCTCAGCTCAAAGCCCGGCATCTGCGGGCCGTTATATTCAGGATCCACGCCCCCCGCGAAAGCATAAGAGGGTGTTGCACCGCCCTTGACGATCTTCTCTTGCAAAACCTCACGGTTGATTGCCCAAGCCAAAGCGGTGCGGACATTGATGTCTTGGAACTCGGGCTTCGTCAGGTTGAAGCTGTAGAACGAGACATAGGTCGAGGGCGCGATCATCACCTGATCCGGGATCTCGGCCTTCAGCGCCTCGATTTGGTTCACCGGGATATCATAGGTGATGTCCAGCTCACCGGCTTGGAAACGCTTCAGCTCGGTCGCGACATCTTCGGTGACGTAATACTTCACCTTCTCGATGCTAACATTGGCCGCGTCCCAGTAATTGGGATTCTTTTCCAAAAGGATATGGCTTTGCGGCACGACTTCCTTGATCGCATAGGCGCCGTTCGTGACCACTTTGGTCGGATCGCCAAAGGCCGCGGTGCCGCTGGCTTCAAGGCTCGGGCTATGGACTGGCGACATCTGGAAAGCGCCCATCAGATACAGCAGATGCGGCGCGGGATTGTCCAAAGTGATCACAACCGTGCGATCATCGGGCGCGGTGACGCCAAGGGTCGAGACATCCGTGGTCTCGCCATTGGCCAAAGCCGCGGCCCCGGTGATGCTGACCGTGGAATAGAAGTAATAACCCTTCTCCGAAATCGTATCAGGGTTCAGCGTGCGCGAGACGGCATTGACGAAATCTTGCGCCACCAGCGGCTCGCCATTCGACCATTTCAAGCCTTCGCGCAGATGAAAGGTATGGGTCAAACCATCTTCAGAGCTTTCCCAACGCTCAGCCGCGCCGGGCACGATCGTGCCACCGGGACCGAAGTTGATCAGCCCCTCATAGGCATCCATCAAGATCCAGCCGGTCGCGCCGTCAAAGACGACATGCGGGTCCAGCGTCGACCATTCCGAGCCCATGCCGCGATCCAAAACCCCGTCCGCCATCGCCGCCCCGCCCAAGCCAAAGGACAGCGCCGCGCTGGCAAGTAACAGGCCAATTCCCTTCATCTTCATGGTCTAACTCCCTGTCATTATTGTTTATTTTTAGTGATTTTAGTTTGAAAGTAGGTCCCCACTTCGCACCGGGGTCTCCCCGGCGACATGCGCAAGCCCCTGCCCTTTCAGGCAGAAGGGGTGTAAATCACGCCGGAAGAAAAGCCCGGCATTGGGGGCAAGAAGCGGCAAGCGCCGCCGGGTCAAAGGGTCGCTGACATGGCCAAGGATCTGGTCCTTCTCGACCATTGCTCCCGGCGTCAGCGCCCAAGTCACAATGCCGCCCTGCGCGGCAAAAACCTCACCCGCGCCATTGAGCGGAGTTTGCAGGGCGGGCGGATGGGCGGGCTTTGGCGCGCCGGAGATCACACCCGCCGCACCCAAAAACGCCATCATATTCAACGCATCTTGCTGCGCCTGCGCATCCGAGACATCGCGCTGACCGCGATATTCCAGTGTGGTGGCGAAGGTCGGCTGCGCAATCGGATGGTCCGGGAAGCGCTTTTGCAGCGCCCGCCAAGGCGCGGTATGCGCCTCATCAAAGGCATTGCCGCCAGAGGTATCTTCCATCAGCGCAAGCACGGCCCCGGTGCAGCGGCCCAAAGCCTCGGTCAGCGCGGGGTGCGAGGAGGAGGTGTAGAAATGCATCACCGCCTCATGGTCGCAGTGCAGATCCAGCACCAGATCAGCATCATGCGACCATTGCAAAAGCCGCTGACGCAGCTCTTCATTCTCGGATTTCGGGGCCAGTGCCTTTAGGGCTTTGGCAAAAGCTGCGCGGATGATCTTGGTGTTCTGGCCTGCATCTTGGGTCAACTGACCTTCCAGCGCATCGCCCGCCAAAGCGGCAAGATCGAAATGGCCACGATTATAATTCTGCATGGTTTCAAGGTCTTGCCGCCCCTGCGGCTTGCCTTGCAGCCATTGCGTCAGCCCGATCGGATTGGCGAATGGCACGACCGAGATCTGCCCGGTGATCCGCCCCTCAGCCTCGGCCGTATCCAAAAGTTCCATCAGATGCCAAAGGAGGATCGCCCCCGGCATTTCATCGGCATGTAAAGCGGCTTGCAGATAGACCTTGGGGCCGCCCCCCGCATCCCAGAAATGACGGGTCAGCTGGCGGCGGCTGCCGGGGCTTACGGGCGTCAGATCTAGGATCTCAGTTTTCATGGCAACCTCACCGGGTCAGCAATGATCTTTGCAGGTTTTTCAAGTCGATCAACTCTCATCCGCATCCTCCAGCTTGCCCAGCAATGGCTCTAGCAAGCTTTGCGCCGCCGCCAGTGCACGCGCGGAATCAAACCCTTCGGGATCGATGCATTGTTCAAGCCAAAAGCCATCCGCCAAAGCGATCACCGAGGCAGCCATTGCGGCCGCATCCACCTTCAACCCATGCGCAAAGCAATGCTCTTCAATCGCCGCCTCGACCGCCGCTTTGTAGCTGCCGTAATTGCGTTGATGGGCCGCGCGCAGTTTGGGGTTCACTGCAAACTCCCCCCAAAGCGCCAACCAAATCCGAAGGTTTTCAACGCTGTAGCTTTCAACGCCGAAAATGCGCTTTAACATTGAGGGAAATTTCAGCGGCGGGTCCGAGTTCACCTCTTGCAGCATCGGCTCATAAGCTGCCTCGTAAACCGCCGCCAAGAGCCCGTCTTTTGAACCGAAATGATGCGCGATCAAACCGCGCGAGGCCTCGGCCTTTTTGCAGATATTGTCGATGGTGAAGGCGGTGATCCCGCCCTCCCCAAGACATTCAAGTCCGGCCTTCACCAGCATCGCGGCCCGCTCTTCGGCGGCGTAACGGCGGAATTTTGGAGGCTCAGATATGGTCACGCGGGATCGCCCTTTCCCAAGACCGGCGGCGAATCTCACTGCCGTTTTCGCTGATCACCGTCTCGGCGGTCAGATGGAAATGCGTCAGATCGCAGGTCATTCTGGCGCGGCTTTCATGGGTGAATGTGCCGTCCTTGCGGATCTGATCAACCCTGTAAGCCAATGACATCTCAGCCGATAACGGGTCTCCCTCAGTGATCTGATAGCGGGCAAAGCCGTCGCTGCGCTGGCGAATGCCAATCTCGGGGAACTCGTGATCATAGGTCCAGCGCGGGAAATCGACCGTGATGCGGCCTTCAAGCAGGTCCCGGGTGATCCGGCGCGGACTGGCGGGGGCGACCGGATGGCTGATCATCGGTGATTCCGGCGCGGCCTCAGGCGGATCGAAGGCGCGCAGATGCGCATCCTCGGCGCGCGGCGGGCGCACCGGCAGGTGCAGCACGGTGGCACCGGTGTCGATGGTCAGCGTCACCGCCTCGGGCGATGGCCAAGCGATCGGCCAATAGTTGGACGAGAGCGACAGGCCGATGCGATGGCCCGCCGCAAAGGCATGGGCGATATCGTCAAGCTCGACCTCAACAGTGATTTCCTGCCCCGGAACAAGGGCTTGCGGATTTCCGTGGCCCTGATGATGCGTCAGGTTCATCAGCCCCAACGTCACCCGAGTTGAGGCGCCGTTCGGGGCCACATCGTTCAGCCGCGCCGCGACCAAAGCCAACGGCTTATCGCTGGAGACTCGCAGGGTAACCCTCGGCGCGCCAAGGATTTCCAGCCGCTCGGGCAAGGGCTCTGACAGCCAGACCAGTGAGCCCGCATCATCCTCGCGCTGGTCCACCGGCCAATCGGCATCCGCGCCGTAGCGGCCAATCTCGCCCGCCGCCATCCCCACCCAAAGCGGCGAAGAGATCTGCGCTTTGCCCGGAGCTGCTGCCGCGTTTAAGCCCGCGCCAACCGGATGATACTGCCGCCAATCAATGCGCGGTGAGGGCCATTGATCCTCGCCCACCCAGCGGCCGGGCCGCTCAGTATAGCAAGGTTTCGGCGGCAGCCCCTCTTGCATCCAAACCCGCAAAGCGGGTTCGTCCATGATGCCGGTGTCACGCCCCTTCATCCAATGATCGCACCAGCGCAGCACTTCTTGCAGCCAGCCGATCGCCGGTTCCACCGTAACATCATGCGGATAACTATGCGCCCAAGGGCCAATCAGCCCGCGCACCTTATCCGCGCCAAGCCCCGCCAGAAGCCGCGGCACCGCTTCCGAGTAATTGTCCGCCCAGCCCGAAACCGCATAGACCGGGATCTGGATTGCCGAGAAATCCTCACAAACCGAGCCCTGCTGCCAGTATTCATCACGCCGCTGATGATCGAGCCAAATAAGGCCCCAAGGATCATTCGCTTCGATCCGATCCAGCCAGATTTGCCGCCAAGCGTCGCCGTGCAAAGCCGGATCCGGCGGCAGGTCCATGCCGGCCACCATCGTGCCCGACCAATCAAGATTGTCCTTGGACAGACAACCACCGATGTAATGCACGTCAGTGGCATAGCGGTCATCGGTGAAGCCCACCGCGATCACCGTTTTCAGCGCCGGAGGCTGACGGGCCGCGATCTGCAAGCCGTTGAAACCGCCCCAAGATATCCCGATCATCGCAACCTGACCGTCGCACCAATCCTGCGCCGCGATCCAAGCGATCAGATCGACGCCATCCAACTGTTCTTGCAGCGAATATTCGTCGTAAAGCAGCCCCTCGCTCTCGCCACAGCCGCGGATATCCACGCGGATACAGGCATAGCCATGCCCGGCCAGATACATATGCAGCCCCTGATCGCGCGAACGGGTGCCGTCATGCTTGCGGTAGGGCAGATATTCCAAGATCGCCGGATGCTTGCCGGAAGCCGGACGCCAGATCTTGGCCGCCAGCCGGGTGCCATCGGGCAAAGGGATGAAGAGATTCTCCACCACGTCCACCTGATGCGGAAAATCTGTGCGGATCTCGGCCACCGGTCACCCCCTGCTACTGAACGACCATGCAACAAGGCGCGATCTTCTGTCAAACACTCATGCATGCTTGACCGATCGCGGAAGGCGCTCTTACTATACGAATGTTCAGCAAGGAGTCACCATGCCCCGGAATCCCCGCTACAATACCCTGTTCGAGCCGGTTCAAATTGGCCCGAAAGTCGCCCCAAACCGGTTCTTTCAGGTGCCGCATGCCAGCGGCATGACCAATGTCAGCCCGCGCGTGCGCGCTGCGTTTCGCGGCATGAAGGCCGAGGGCGGTTGGGGCGTGGTTTGCACCGGGGCCTGTTCGGTGGATCCTTCGTCTGACGACAGCCCGTTTCCGAATGCCACGCTCTGGGACAAGGCCGACATTAAGGCGCATAGGTTAATGACTGATGCAGTCCACGCGCATGGCGCTTTGGCGGGGGTAGAGCTCTGGCACGGCGGGGCGGCCGCGATGAACCGCACCACCCGCTTCGCGCCTTTGTCGCCCTCGGGCGTGCCTTGGATGGCGACCCATGTCGGCTTCATGACCTCGGCCCGCCCTAAGGTCATGGATGCGCAGGATATTCGCGATCTCATCCGCTGGCATGCCGAAGCGGCAAAGCGCTCTGAGGAGGCCGGGTTTGACATCCTCTATGTCTATTCCGGCATGGGCTACCTGCCCTATCAATTCCTTTTGTCGGATTATAACCACCGCACAGATGCCTATGGCGGCTCGGTGCAAAACCGGGTTCGGTTAACGGAAGAGCTGATTGACGCTGTGCGCGATGCCACCGGCGGGCGCTGTGCGGTGGCCTTGCGGATCTCGATGCAAGAGCTGCGGTCGCGGCCTTCTGAGGTCGCGGAATCCGAGGCGCATGAGGTGATGTCCTACCTCAAAGACGCGCCGGATCTGTTCGATGTGAAGATGGATTATTCGGCCTTTGACTGCGCGCCAAGCCGCTATTCGGCCGAAGGAAGCCATGAGCAGACGATTGAATTCATGAAGAAAGTCACCACGAAGCCCGTGGTTGGCGTGGGGCGTTTCACCTCGCCCGATACGATGGTGTCGATGGTGAAGCGCGGCGTTCTTGACCTGATCGGCGGCGCGCGGCCCTCGATCGCTGACCCCTTCCTGCCCGCCAAGATCAATGAGGGGCGCGAGGAGGATATTCGTGAATGTATCGGCTGCAACATCTGCATTTCCTCGTGGCATGACGGGGTTTGGGTGCGTTGCACGCAGAACCCGACGGTGGGCGAGGAATATCGCCGGGGCTGGCATCCGGAGAAAGTTACAAAAGATTCAGCGGGTTCGGTGCTGGTGATCGGCGGCGGGCCGGCGGGGCTGGAGGCGGCGCTGACCTTGGCGCGGCGCGGCTTTGAGGTGAGCCTCGCCGAAGCGCGGCGCGAATTTGGTGGGCGGCTTTTGTGGGAAAGCAGCCTACCGGGGTTGCGGCAGTGGTTCCGGGTGGCAGATTATCGGCTGGGGCAGCTCGCAAAGCTGCCAAATGTCACGCTTTATCCCGAAAGCCCGCTGACGGCAGCAGAGGCTATGGAGTTTGGTGCAGACCACATCGTTGTGGCCACCGGCGCCGATTGGGACCGCGCGCTCTGCGGGCCGAATGAGATCCCCGAGGGGCGGCTTGAGGGGGCTGCGGTCTATACGCCCACCGATTTGGCCGCAGGGCGCATCCCGCAAGGCCCTGTTTTGGTGCATGATTTCGACAATTACTACATGGGCTCGGCCGTCAGTGAATGGCTTTCGGGCAAGGGGCTTGAGGTGACGCATGTCACCACGGCGGGCAATGCGGCGGCTTGGGGTTTCATGACCAATGAGCAACCGCAGGTGCATAAGTCCTTTGCCGCAAAAGGAATTACCCTGCGGACCGCAGAACGAGTGACCGGGTTTGACGGCGGGGTGGTGCGGCTGGCGCATATGCTCTCAGAGACGCCGTCTGAGGTTGCGGCGGCCTCGGTTGTGCTGGTCGGCACACGGGTTTCCCGCTCCAGTCTGGCCGAGGAATTGCGGGCCTTGGGGGCAATTTCGGTGCATCTTGCAGGGGATGCATTTGCGCCCGGCGCCTTGGCACATGTGACCTATAGCGCGCATAAGACGGCACGGGAGATTTCCGCCAAGCCTTTGATCAAACGGGATTTCGCAATCCCCAGCCTTGAGTTGCAAGCATGAGCCGCCGCCCCGAACGCAGCCGCCAAGCGGCGGTGCAGCAACGCCCCTTTGGCCAAGTGCCGAGGCATATTGGCCCGGTGGAGGCGATCAGCGCCGATCAGGTTGAGGCGATCCATCAGGCCGCGCTGACCGTCCTGCGCGATACCGGCATGCGGGTGCTGGAGGATGGCGCGCGCGATCGCTTCCGTGACGCGGGGGGGAAGGTCGACGGACAGATGGTCCGTTTCGACCCAGAGATGGTGGAGGAACACCTTAAAACCGTGCCCGCGCGGTTTACGCTGGCCGCCCGTAACCCATTGCACAATTTGACTTTAGGTGGCGCGGATACGGTTTTTGCCTCGGTCGGCGGGCCGGCCTATGTGATGGATCTTCAGCGCGGGCGGCGCGAAGGGACGCTCTCGGAGATGGAGGATTACCTGCGTTTGGTGCAGGTTTTGAACGTCATCCAGCAAGAGGGTGGCGGGCCGTTTGAGCCGATGGAATTGCCGGCGCATACGCGGCATCTCGACATCTATTCCTCGCAGATCCGGCTTCTGGATAAGAACTGGCAGACCCAGACTCTGGGCCGCCGCCGCACGCTTGATGGGCTTGAGGCGGCCCAGCTTGGCATGGGGCAAAGCCTTGAATATATGGCAGAAAACCCCTGCCTTTTGGGCATCATCAACACCAATTCCCCGCTGCAATTGGACATCCCGATGTGCGAGGGACTGATCACAATGGCCGAGCATGGGCAGGTCAATGTGATCACGCCTTTCACCCTGTCGGGGGCGATGGCGCCGGTGTCTTTGGCGGGGGCTTTGGTCCTGCAACATGCCGAGGCTTTGGCGGGGATTATCCTGACGCAAATCGTGCGGCCCGGGGTGCCGGTGATGTATGGCGGCTTCACCTCAAACGTCGATATGCTCTCGGGCTCGCCTGCTTTTGGCACTCCGGAATATTCCATCTGTTCAATGGCTTCTGGGCAGCTTGCCCGTCGGATTGGGGTGCCGTTCCGGTCTTCCAACGTGACTTCGGCCAATGCGGTGGATGCGCAGGCGGCTTATGAGAGCATGATGTCGCTTTGGGGCGTGATGCTGGGCGGCGCGCATCTCGTCAACCATGCGGCGGGCTGGATGCATGGCGGGCTAACCGCCAGTTTTGAAAAACTTATTCTCGACGCCGAGATGCTGCAAATGCTGCAAGCTATGCAGCAGCCCGTCTCGACCGATCCGAGCGAATTGGCGCTTCAGGCGATTGCCGAGGTTGGCCCCGGCGGGCATTTCTTCGGGACTTCTCATACACTTGAGCGCTACCGCGAGGCCTTCCATAAGCCGCTGATCTCGGACTGGACGGCGCATGAGGCTTGGAAGGCGGGCGGCAGTTTGGGAACGGTGGAGCGTGCCTCGGCGCTTTGGCCAAAGCTTCTGGCGGAATACCAAGAGCCGAAATTGCCTGAGGATCGGGCGGAAGAATTGGCCGCTTGGGTGACAAAACGCAAAGCCGAAGGTGGCGCGCCGATGAACTGACCTCGGCTCGGTTAACCTTCGGAAAAGGCCCGAAAATCTACGTATGGTTTTGGGCTGTTTTACGTATGGTTTACGTATGGCTTTGGTCGGGCTTTTTGCGCTTCACCCAATGGTTAACGGTAGGGCGGCTTATTTGCCGCCGCCCGCCGTCTCGGACCCGCCGCGGGTCAGGTAATAGGCGATCAGGATCGGTAGGAAGGTCGCGGCAAAGACCACAATGGCGACCACATTGGTCACTGGGCGCTGCCTTGGCCGGATCAGCTCATTATACATCCAGATCGGCAGGGTGCTTTGCTGGCCTGCGGTGAAGGTGGTGACGATCACCTCATCAAAGCTGAGCGCGAAGGCGAGCATCCCCCCGGCCAAGAGCGCCGAGCCGAGGTTGGGCAGCAGCACATAGCGGAAGGTCTGGAAGGCATTGGCGCCAAGATCGGCCGAGGCCTCCATGATGCCACCGGACAGGCGGCGCATCCGGGCGACGGCGTTGTTATAGACGATGACGATGCAGAAGGTGGCATGGCCAAGGATGATCGTCCAAGTGCTGAACGGGATCTCCATCACGCCGAAGGCCGAGCGCAGCGACATGCCGGTGATGACGCCGGGCAGAGCGATGGGCAGGATGACCAGAAGCGAGAGTTGCTCGCGGCCGAAGAATTTGGCGCGCGACATGGCGGCGGCGACGAGCGTGCCGAGGATGATGGCAAGGATCGTGGCGACGCTGGCAACCTTGAGCGAGAGCCACAAGGGCGGCCAGATATCGGCGCGGTTCCAAGCGACGCCGAACCACTGGGTGGTGAGGCCGGGCGGCGGGAATTGATAGGTCTTCTCCTCGGTCGTGAAGGCATAAAGGAAGATCAGCAGGATCGGCAGGTGCAGGAACAAAAGCCCCGCGAAGGCGGCGGCTTTGAGGCCAAGCGAGGCGCGCGGGCCAGAGAGTCTGGGGTCAGAGAGGCTGAGGTCAGAGCGCATCGAAAGCCCCCGCCCGTTTGGCCAAAGCCAGATAGATCAGCATGATCAGGATCGGCACCACGGCGAAAGCGGCGGCGAGCGGGATATTCCCGGCGGTGCCTTGCAGCTGATAGACCGCCATGCCGATGGAATTGGCCGAATTGCCAATGATTTGCGGGATAATGTAATCGCCCAAAGTCAGCGAGAAGGTGAAGATCGAGCCTGCGATCACGCCGGGCATCGCAAGCGGCAGGATCACGGTGCGGAAGGTTTGGGCCGAGGTGGCGCCAAGGTCGCTGGAGGCTTCCAGCATCGAGGTCGGCACACGCTCAAGCGCGGCCTGCATTGGCAGGATCATATAGGGCAGCCAGACATAGACGAAGACCATGAAGGTGCCTGCCGGAGAGGTGGAGAGGGAGGAGCTTTCCAGACCCGGTATCGAGAGGATCCCGTTGATGATCCATGATGTATGCGTGCCCTCGGCCGCCCAAGTGAGGATACCCTCTTTGGCGAGGATCAGCTTCCACGCGTAGACTTTGACGAGATAGCTCGACCACAGGGGCAGCATGATGCCGAGGTAGAAGGCAGCTTTCCATGCGCCTTTGGCGTAGCGGGCGGCGAAATAGGCGATGGGGAAGGCAAGGATCGCCGAGGTCAGGGTGACGGCACCGGCCATCAGCACGGTGCGGCGGATGATGTCGAGGTTTTGCGCCCGAAAAAGCTCGGCATAGGTTTTGAGGGTGAATTCCTCTTTCACCACGCCGGAAAATTCATCGATGGAATAGAAGCTTTGCAGCAGGAGGGCGGCGAGGGAGCCAAGATAGACCACCCCCAGCCAGAGAAGCGGCGGGGTGATGAGGAGGAGCAGCAGCAGCCCCGGGCGGCGCCAAAAGAGTGCGGTGAGCTTATCGGCCCAGCCACGGGCGGGGAGGATCGCGCCTTTCATGCGTGGGTCCTCTGTGTTCGACCGCCGGGGGCCAGCCCCGCCGCCGATTGGTTCTCGAACCAATGGCGAACGCAATCGGCAGCCCCCGGAGTATTTCGGTCAAGATGAAAGCGGAACGTGGTTTTCATCTTGATATAAATACTCACAGCAACGCGAGTCCGGGGCGCAGCGATGGTCATGCGCCCTCCATCAGATGCAGAGCTTTGGGGTCGAAGCGCAGCGAGCGGGTGTCTCCGATCGCGGGTACGGGTTGGCCGCTCGGCAGGAGGGCGGCGATTTCGGTGCCTTGGGCGGTGAGGAGGATGCGAGTGGCGGCACCGAGATAGCGCAGGCCGGTGACTTGGCCGCTGATCTGGCCCTCGGGGCTCCCGGGTTCCACCAATTGCACCGATTCGGGACGGAGTGAGGACCATTGCGCGGGGCCGCCGAGGCTTTGGGTCAGGGCGGGCGGCAGGACGTTGGAGGAGCCGACGAAATCAGCGACGAAGCGGCTGGAGGGTCGGTCGTAAATTTCTTGCGGGCTGCCGACTTGCGCGATGCGGCCTTGGTTGAAGACCGCAAGGTGATCGGCCATCGACAAAGCCTCGTGCTGGTCGTGGGTGACGAAGACGAAGGTGAGGCCAAGTTTGGCTTGCAGGGCTTTAAGCTCATCCTGCATCGCCTCGCGCAGTTTGAGATCGAGGGCGCCAAGGGGTTCATCCAGCAAGAGGACGCGGGGTTCGTTGACCAAGGCGCGGGCCAGCGCCACGCGTTGGCGTTGGCCGCCGGAGAGTTGTGCGGGTTTGCGGTCGCCGTAGCCTTCGAGTTTGACCAAAGCCAGCATCTCTTCGGCGCGGGCGTGGCGGGCGGTGCGGGACATGCCTTTGACCATCAGCCCATAGGCGACATTGTCGCGGACGTTGAGATGGGGGAACAAGGCATAATCTTGGAAGACCGTGTTGACCGCGCGCAGATGCGGGGGGATGCGGCTCACATCCTCGCCAAAGATGCGGATCTCGCCGGTGGTGGGTTGCTCAAAGCCCGAGATCAGCCGCAGGCAGGTGGTTTTGCCGGAGCCAGAGGGGCCGAGCATGGCGAAGAACGCGCCTTCGGGCACGGTGAGATCGACCCCGTCCACGGCTTTGGTGCTGCCGAAGTGACGGGAGACATTGGAAAACGTGACGGCTGCGGTCATCTGCGGGTCCGGGGATTGGGGCCTTGGCCGAAGGGGCAGGATGGACGCGCGGCCCATCCTGCAAGCTCAAGCGATCAGCGCCCGCCGATCACGCCGATGTAGTCAGAGACCCAGCGGTAATAGGGCACGCAAGCGCCCTCGCCTTGGGCGCAATTCGAGACCGGGGTGGTCCAGAAGCGGATTTTCTCAAAGTCATCCATGCCATTGGCGGTGCAGCTTTCCGCCGTCGATTTGCCCGAGCCATCGGTGCAGGCCGCGGGCACCGATGGGTTGGCGCCGAACCAGACCGCAAGGTCAGATTGCAGGTTCGAGGACAAAGAATGCTCCATCCACATATAGGCGCAGTTGGGGTTCTTTGAATCGACATGCAGCATCGAGGTATCTGCCCAGCCGGTGGCGCCCTCTTGCGGGATCACCGAGGCGATCGGCTGGCCGTCGGCTTGCAGAAGGTTGCGCTGGAAGGGCCAAGAGCCCGAGGCGACCACGCCTTCATTCTTGAAGTCGTCAATCTGGATGAAGGCGTCATGCCAATAGCGGCTGACGATCTGGCGCTGGCCGCGCAGCAGATCCAAAGCGGCGGCATATTGCTCTTCGTTCAGCTCATAGGGTGAGGTGATGCCCAGCTCGGGCTTGTGGAACATCAGATATTGCGCGGCATCGGCAATATGGATCGGGCCGTCATAGGCCTGCACCCGGCCTTTGTTCGACTGGCCATCGGGCAGGTTTTGCTCTTCGAAGACGATGTTCCAGGAGGTGGGCGGCTCTTTGAAGGTCTCGGTGTTATAGACCAGCACGTTGGGGCCCCACATATAGGGCACGCCGTAATGCACGCCGTCGACCGTGTGCCAGACCGCATCTTTCAGCCGGTCATCGACATTCTTCCACGAGGGCACAAGGTCGACGTTGATCGGCTGCACCCGGCCGCCGGCGACCAGCCGCAGGGAGGCATCGCCCGAGGCGGTGACGATGTCGAAGCCGCCTTCATTCATCAGCGCCACCATCTCATCCGAGGTGGCGGCGACTTTGACATTGACCTTGCAGCCTGAGCTTTCTTCAAACTTGGTCACCCAGTCAAAACCGGGATCGGTCTCGCCGCGCTCAACATAGCCCGCCCAAGCGACGATGTTCAGCTGGCCTTCACCGGCGCCGAGTTCGGTGACCTGCGCCAGCGCCGGGACGATCCCGGTCACCAGTGCCAGCGCCGTGGTGGCAAGCAGCTTAAATGATGTCATGGCAAACTCCCCATTGATCCCTCGGGCGGCTATGGCCGCACGGACGCCGGTTTTTCCGGTCATGGGAAAAAGCCTAGGTCAGGCTTTTCATTTCGCAAAGCTAAATCATTAAGCCGTTTCTGGCCGCCATAGTTCACGCTTTACCGCGCGAGCCGCGCAGAGAAACCGGTGAAAAACGAACATCCTTTGGCAGAGGTGTCGTGCTAAATTGTAGGTATCCTTGGATGGAGAGACTGGCATGCGCCTGCCTGGCCCTGCGATACTTGCAAGCTTTTTCTATGCATTTTCAACGCTTGGCGCTTTGGCCTGTGCGCGGCCCAACGATGCCGCCCAGATCGTGACCGAAGTGATGCAATGGGTGAATGCTGAGCGATCTGCGCGTGGCTTGTCATCGTTGAGGTCTTCAGCGCAGCTGGCCTCGGCCGCGCAGGCGCATGCCTGCGATATGGCCCGGCGCGGGTATTTTGACCATGAAGGCAAAGGGGGCCCTAGCTTTTCACGCCGGGTGAAGGCCTCGGGCTACCGGGTCGGCACGGCGGTGGAAAATATCGCCAGCAGCACCCAGCACAACGCGCAGGTTCCCCAAAGGCTTTGGCGCAACTCGCCGGGGCATTGGGAGAATGTGCTGGACCCAAGGTTGCGCGATATGGGCGTGGCCGTGGCCCTTTCGGGCAACAAGCTGCTTTTCGTCTATGTCGGCGGCGCGAATTAGGCGGTTTCGGGCGCTTGGCTGCGGATCTTGGCGGCCAGAAGCGCCACAAGATCCGAGCGGGTGACGATGCCGACAAGCTGGCCTTGGTCAACGATCGGCAGACTTTGCTGGCGGGTGTCGAGAAGCAGCGGCAGGATCTCGGCCAGCTGCGCCTCGGGCGGTTGAGTAACAGCGGGCTGGGCAAGGGCCGTGGCCGGTTGATCGGGGTCAGCCTCGATCAGGTCGCGGTCATGGATGAGGCCCGCGAAACCGCCCTTGGCATCGCGCAGCGGCAGGGTGTTAAAGCCGTGATGGCGGAAGGCTTGGGCCAACTCATGCGCGGTGGCCTCGGGCGGCAAGGCCACAACGTCGCGCGACATGATATCGGCGGCGGTGAGACCGCCCAAATGGCGAGCGGTCGCCTCGGCCTCGGCCACTTCCAAAGCGCGACCAAGGTCCTCGGGACCAAGGTTGGGCGAAAGGCGCAAGCGGGTGAGGATGGTTTGCAGATCCTCGGGCCGCAGGCCAAGGCGACGGTCGGCGGTAGGATCAGCGGTGAGGTTGGGGCTTTGCACCGGGGGCTGGCGGAAGGGATAGGTGCGGCCCGAAAGCCGGTGCCAGAGGTAGCCACAGAGCACCAAGAGCGCCGCACCATCACCAACCGGAGAGAGCGCGTAGAGCAGCGAGGGCGGTGCGGCGGGGTCGGCGCTGAGCACGATCACCAAGGCGACAGCGCCGCCGGGCGGGTGCATCGAGCGACTGGCATGCATGGCAAGGATCGCGAGCGCCACGGCAAGCCCAGCGATGGCGAGCGGCGGCAGGCTGGCGGGGAGCAACCAGAGCGCTGCAAGGGCGGCCATGGCCGAGACCACGCTGCCAATCACCACCGACCAAGGCTGGGCGAGGGGCGAGTTCGGCACCACGCAAATCAGAAAGGCGGTGGCGCCAAAGGGGGCGATGAGCCCTGCGGCAGGCGCTCCGGGCAAATGGCCAAGGAGGAGGCCGGTGATGAGAAGGATCAGCGCGGCCCCCAAAGCGGCGCGGGCCGAATCGCCCGTTGCCGGGCGCGGCATCGCCGGGCCAAGGGCGCGCAGGACGGTCTTCATGGCGCGGGGGCTTTCGGCCAGATGCCGCGGTCAAGCATCACCCAGCCTTCGCCCGGCGGCGCGGGGGGCGGCGGCGCACCGGGCTCGGACACCCAAAGCTGGATATGGTCGGGCTTTTCGGGCGCGTCGCCTGCGGCCATGATCCGCCAATCAAGGTTGAAACCTTCATCCAGCAAGCCCTCGGCGTAGAAGGCGATTTCTTCGGCCTCAAGCTCTTCGGCGGGGTCATGGGGCCAGCCACTGGCCTCCCAAAACACCAGACCTTCGATCAGGGGGGAGCGGGCAGCGAGCCGGGCCAGAGGGGCGAGGAAAGTCTGCGCGGGCGAAGGGGTGGCGGCCATAGGGGCGTCCTTTGGAATTGGTCAGGCGCGGCGGCGGTGGGCGATGCGCAAAAGGGAGCGCTCCATCAGCGCCATGCCGGGGGCGCGTGAGGAGGAGCGCAGGGTGAGGTCGGCGTCGAGCAGGTCGGTGATCGCGGCCTCAAGCACCGGGAGCGCCCAGCCGCGGGCTTGGGCCTGCATCTGGTCGCGGCGCGGGCCGAAGACGCGGGCGCGCATCAGGCCGGATTGAAGGCCGCCGGGGTCGGTCATCGCGATATGCAGGCTGCGGAAATGCCGCAAGGCGCCGATGCAGATGGTGACGGGCAAGAGCCCCTGCCCTTCCAGCCGACGCATCAGCAGGCCAAGGTCGCGCGAGCGGCCCTCGGCGGCGGCGCGGATCAGCTCATCCACTTCGGCATCAATGGTGGCGGGCGCCATAGCGGCGACCTCGGCCGGGGTCAGCTCCCCCTCATCGCCATGTTTATAAAGGGCGATTTTCTCAAGCGTCTGGCGGAAATCGCCGGGATCAAGCGCGCGGGCCAGCGTGGTCAGGTCAGCCATCGCATCTTGCGAGATGCGGCGCAGACCGGCTTTGGCAAGTTCGGCTTCGATCTCATCGCGGCTGGGCGGTTCGTCATAAAGCCCGATGCAGATGGCATTGGGGGCTTTTTCAAACAGGCCCTTGAGGCTGTTTTTCGCGGTCAAAGAGCCGGCGGTGACGATGATATTGGCGTCCCCCGGCTGCCAATCGCGCAAGGCAAGGCCGATGACTTCGGTCAGGCCTTCGGTCGCGTCTTCGACAAAGGCGACGCGGGGGCCGGGGAAGAAGCCGATCTCTTTGATCGCATCGAGCAGAAGCGAGGCGTCTTTGCGCAAATCCGAGGCGGCGATGCGCGAGAGGCGCATTTCGCCCTCGCCCTGCGGGCCGATCAAAGCGGCGATCGCTTCTTGCCGCTTCAGGGCGACCCGCATCGGATCGGCGCTGAAGATCAAGAGACCCGCGCGGTTGGGATCGGGTTTGGCGCAATAGCGCGCCGCTTCGGCGCCCTTCAGGATCACGGCAGTTTGGCCGCCTCGGCGATCAGCCGGGCGACGATCTGATCGGCCAAAAGCCGCATCAGCCGGTAGGCGGCACTCTCCTCGGCGGCGAGGCCCGCCACGGTCGAGCCGGTGGCGGCGTAAGAGGTGAAGCTTTGCACCTGCCCGCCGGTGATCCGCGCGCCGGTTTGGGCATCGGTCAGGGTGTAATCGATCACGCCGGTGAGGTTGTAGCGGGTGATCCGTTGGTCGGTGGTGAGACCCACTCCGACCGAATCGGTGCGGATCGTATAGGCAAGATCGTAAAGACGCTCTTCGGTCCGACCGAGGCGCTCTTCGATTCGCTCAACGAAATCAAAGCCGTTCTTGTCGGAAGGATCGGCGACGCGCACCGATCCCATCAGCCGGGTTGCGGCCCCACCGGGCGCATAGGCCGGGGTGAAACCGCAAGCTGCCAGCCCCGCAAGCGGGACCAGCGCGAGAAAGCTGCGACGGCTATACGACGACATTGATGATGCGCCCCGGAACGACGATGATCTTCTTAACCGCAGTGCCGGCCAAGAATTTGGTCACATCTTCATTCGCCAGCGCCAGCTTTTCAACCTCGGCCGCAGGCATATCCTTGGGCACGCTGATTTCCGCCCGACGCTTGCCATTGATCTGGATCGGCAAGGTCACGGTGTCATCGATCAAGAGCGCCGGGTCAGCCTTCGGCCAAGCGGCCAGAGCGCAGAGGCCAGCGCCGCCCTGCATCGCCCAGATTTCTTCGGCGAGGTGGGGGGTCATCGGCTGCATCAGCTGCGCAAGGGTGCGGATCGCCTCTTTGATCACCGGGGTCGAAGCATCGGCGCGGCTGATCGCATTGGCAAAGCCGTAAAGTGCCGCAATCGCCTTGTTGAAGGCAAAGCTTTCGATGCTGCGGGTGACCTCATCCACGGCTTTCGCGGTGGTGCGGGCAAGGTCTTTATCGCCGCCGCCTTGGTGATCGGCGGGCATATCGGCGATGCGGGCCGAGAGGCCCCAGACGCGGGAGAGGTGCTTGAACGCGCCCTCGGCCCCCGAGGCGGTCCATTCCACATCCCGCTCGGGCGGGCTGTCGGACAGGACGAACCAACGCGCGGTATCGGCACCGAATTGCGCGATGATGTTCATCGGGTCGACGACGTTTTTCTTAGATTTCGACATTTTGGCCGAGGGGATGACCTCGACCGCAGTGCCGTCTTTCAGCGTCGCACCATTCTCGCCACGGATGATATCTTCGGGCAGGTGATAGACCGGGCGGCCGCGCTCGTCGCGGGTGAGATAGATCTCATGGGTGACCATGCCTTGGGTGAAGAGCGCGTTGAAGGGCTCGGTCGCTTTGGCAGGCAGGTGGCCGGTCTTGTGCATCGCGCGGGCGAAGAAGCGCGAATAGAGGAGGTGGAGAATCGCATGCTCGATCCCGCCGATATATTGGTCAACGTTCATCCAATATTCAGCATCTTCCGCCACGGTCGGGGTGGAAGCGCGGGGCGCGGTGAAGCGGGCGTAATACCAAGACGAATCGACGAAAGTGTCCATCGTGTCGGTTTCGCGCTTGGCCGCGGCGCCGCATTTCGGGCAGGCGGTGTCGCGCCAAGTGGCGTGACGGTCCAAGGGGTTGCCGGGTTTGTCGAAGGCCACGTCATAGGGCAGCTCGACCGGTAGGTTTTCTTTCTTCTCCGGCACCACACCGCAAGCGGCGCAATGCACCACCGGAATCGGGCAGCCCCAATAGCGCTGGCGCGAGATGCCCCAGTCGCGCAGACGGAATTTGGTCACGCCGGTGCCAAAGCCCTTGGCTTCAGCAAAAGCGATGGCGGCGGCGATGGCGTCATCGCCGGTTTGGATCTCTTCGCCCGCAAAGCCACGGATGTATTGGACTTTTTCGGTCTTGGCGGGGACGAAAGGCTCGGCCAGCGGGGCTTCGTCCGCGCCTTGCGCGGTGAAGACCTGCGGGATGGAAAGCCCGTATTTGGTGGCAAATTCAAAGTCGCGCTGATCATGCGCCGGGCAGCCAAAGATCGCACCGGTGCCGTAATCCATCAGCACGAAATTCGCGATATAGACCGGGAGTTCGATCGAGGCGTCGAGCGGGTGGCGCACTTTGATGCCGGTATCGACACCGATCTTCTCGGCGGTCTCGATCTCTTCGGCGGTGGTGCCGCCCTTGCGGCATTCCTCAAGGAAAGCGGCGACATGCGGCAGATGCGCCAAGGCCTTGGCCAAGGGGTGATCGGCGGCAATGGCAGCAAAGCTTGCGCCCATCAACGTATCGGGGCGGGTGGTATAAACCTCAATCTTCTCAAGACCTTCCGGCGCACCAACCGTGTCAAAGCTGAACTGCAGCCCGCGCGAGCGGCCGATCCAATTGGCCTGCATCAGCCGC
This sequence comes from Pseudogemmobacter lacusdianii, assembly GCF_030848395.1. Classification (GTDB taxonomy): domain Bacteria; phylum Pseudomonadota; class Alphaproteobacteria; order Rhodobacterales; family Rhodobacteraceae; genus Pseudogemmobacter; species Pseudogemmobacter lacusdianii. The sequence continues at coordinate 188,093 of NZ_JAVDBT010000006.1, forward strand.
ACTTTTTCCGGCCAGTTTTCCAGCCCGTCCAAGGCGTTCAAGAGGTCATCGGAATAATCCGAGATCTTGAAGAACCATTGTGTCAGCTCTTTACGCTCCACCGCCGCGCCCGAGCGCCAGCCCTTGCCGTCGATCACCTGCTCATTGGCAAGCACGGTCATATCGACCGGGTCCCAATTCACCACGGCGGCTTTGCGGTAGACGAGACCAGCGTCCATCATGTCGATGAACATGGCCTGCTGTTGGCCGTAATATTCCGGATCGCAGGTCGCAAGCTCGCGGCTCCAGTCGATCGACAGGCCAAGCGGCTTCATCTGCTGCTTCATCACGGCGATATTGCCGTAGGTCCAATCTTTGGGGTGGCCGCCCTGCTCCATCGCGGCGTTTTCGGCCGGCATGCCAAAAGCGTCCCAGCCCATCGGGTGCAGCACCGAGAACCCCTGACCGGATTTGGTGCGCGCGACCACATCGCCCATCGTGTAGTTGCGCACATGGCCCATATGGATGCGCCCCGAAGGATAGGGGAACATCTCAAGCACATAATATTTCGGCTTGGCGGGATCGCGGCGGGCGGCAAAGGCTTCGGCCTTGTCCCACTCGCCTTGCCATTTGGGTTCGATCACCGAAGGGTCATAGCGCGACATCGACAGGCCTCATGCAGATTTCAGCCGCGGAATTACACCGTGGCGGGGCGGAAGGTCCAGCCCTGAGCGTGAATTGGGGTGAAGGTGGCAAAAGGGGCCGTGGCCCCTTTTGGTCAAAGTTTAGAGTCGCGGATGCGCAGCTGGCGGGCGCGGGTGAGGATCGCATCCTCGACAGCGCGCTGCGTCTCGACCGAGACAGTGCCGCCGCCGCGACGCTGCAGCGAGACTTTCAGGCTGCGGGCATCCAGCGCCGGGTCTTGCACATAGATCGTGGCGCGGTAGGCGGTACCGCCACCGGGGGGCGTGCCGTAACCGGTGGAAATCACGCCGGTGAACGGGTCCACCGATTCGACGGGCAGGAAGTTCAAAACTTCAAGGCTGGCCTGCCAAAGATATTTGTTCACCTCAACCGTGGTGTTGGGGTCTTGGGAGTTAGAGAAGAGATCCCAGATCGTGCTGCGACGGGTATCTTCGCCATTGGCGCGGGCAATCGCGGCGCGCTTTTCATCGGCCGCTTGGCGGCTGCTGAACTCCGAGGCGGTGACCACACCGTCACGCGCGCCACAGCTGGCAAGGACCAAGGTCGCGCCCATAGCTAGAGAGACACTGACAAAGTTCGACCTGACAAGGCGCGACAAGGACATGCGGCTCTCCGAAAGACATCTGAGCGCTGTCTAGCCCGTCCAAAGCAGGCGAACAAGGGTTTTCCCCGCTACGGGCAGCGGCTTGCCATTTAGAGTCTCATAAAACCGAAGACTGCGGGCGCGCGCAGGCGCTTTAAAGGCACCCCTATAGGTAAAGTCACGCATTGCGCACGCAGGCCCATCAGGCGCAGGTGACGCCGGGCAAACCTGACGCACAACCGCAGCCACAAAGCGCCGAACGGCACAAATGCGTTCAGAGCGCTACGGTTGCCGGTCCAAGGCTGGGCAACCGGCAGTGTGACAAACCTGCACCATCACGCCCCGTATCGCCCAAGCTTTCGGCAGTCTTCGTTGCAATCGTAGCAGCTTGGGTCGAAATACGCTGCATACCCAATTCGGATTCCCCTGAGTTGGGCATCCTTGAATCCACGAGGGAAAAACGATGAAAAAGATTCTCCTTGCTACCACCATGCTGGCCGGCACCGCTGGCTTCGCAGCTGCTGAAGTTGCTGTTTCGGGCTACGCCGAAATTGGTATCTGGTCGAACGCAGCTGGCGACGTTGCTTTCTGGCAAGACGTTGAAGTGAAGTTCACCGGTTCGGGCACCACCGATGGTGGCCTCGAGTTCGGCGCTGTGATCGACCTGGACGAGACCGACGTTGACGTCAACGACGACAATGGCACCTCGGTTTGGGTTTCGGGCGCATTCGGCAAGCTGACCATGGGTGACACCGATGGCGCTATCGACTGGGCTTTGGCCGACATGGACGGCGGCATGACCTCGATCGCCGACGACCACTCGACCCATAACGCTTGGTTCGGCGGCAATGCCTTCGACGGCCAAGGCGACAACCAAGTCGTTCGTTACGAAAACACCTTCGGCGATGTTGCTTTCGCTCTCTCGGCTGAGCAAGAAAACAACGGCGTTTCGGGCTCCGAAACCATCCTCGGCGTTGCTGTGAAGTACACCGCGAACATGGGCGGCACCGACGTTGCTCTGGGTCTGGGCTACCAAGACGCGGGCGACCTGGGTTCGGCAATCGGTGTGTCGGCTTCGGCAGCTTTGGCTGGCGGCTTCGGCGGTAAGATCGCTTACATCGACTACAAAGACACCGGCGTCTTCGCTCCGGCTGTCCCGCCGGCTGCCGCAACCGGCCCCGAGTTCATCAATGGCGGCTCGCTCGCAGGCTCCATCGAATCGCACCTCGGCCTGGAAGTTTCCTACAAATCCGGCCCGATCGGCGTTGCTGTGAACTACGGCGAAGCTGACTTCGGCGCAGCTGGCAACGTTGACTCGTGGGGCGCTGTTGCGAACTACGACCTCGGCGGCGGCGCTGTGGCAATGTTCGGCTACGGCTCGGACGTTGGCGGCACCTCGGACGACCAGTGGTCGCTGGGTTTGGGTCTGTCGTTCTAATCAGAACGATCGATCTCTCGATCAGGGAAGGGCGAGCCATTGGCTCGCCCTTTTCCTTTGGCGGCGGGATTTGCCCGGGCTGGCGCCGCCGAATATCAAGGGCTCGCTTTCCTTCGCGCGGCGGTCCCGCTAGGGTGCGACGACTTCGATGAAGGACAAGATGCAGATGCCCAAGGCCCCGAACTCGGCCCCTCTTCCCCATCCGACGCATGCGCCCTCGGCGCGGGACGTCAAGGAAAGCTACGCCCGCGGCATGGCCGCCCTGCAGGCCGGCAAACTGGCCGAGGCGTTGGAGATCTTCGGGGCGATCCATGAGGCCAATCCGCGGATTGCCGAGGTGGAGTTCCAAATTGGGCGGCTCTTCACCGCGCAAGACCGCACCGCGCGGGCTTTGCCGCATGCGGCAGCGGCGGCGACTTTGGCGCCCGATCAACCGGTGGTTTGGCTGAGCTTTGCCGAAGCGGTGGCGCTGGACGGTGGGGCTGAGCCCCGCAAGGAATTTCTGCGTTTGGTGAATGGCTCACGCCTGAGCGTGGCGCAAAAGGCCGCTTTGGCGGACCGTTTTGGCGCAGGTTCCAAAGGCACGCTGCCCGCCGGGGGCGCTGCGGTCAAACAGACTCTGAGCCGGATCACCGCGCTTTTCAACGGCGGCCATTTTGCCGAAGCCGAAGCGGATGCCGCACGGCTGATCGCGGCGCAGCCCGATTGCGCAATGGCGCATAGCCTGCGCGGCTCGGCCCTTGCAGCTTTGGGAAAACCGACCGAGGCCCGAAAATCTTGGTATTCGGCCGTGGCCCGCGCGCCAGATCTGGTGCAGGCCTTGGGGGCTTTGGGGCTTGCGGCGCTGCGCGATGGCACTCCGGCGCAGGCTGTGCGGTGGCTGGACCGCGCCTTGCCTTTGGCGCCGGACCGTGTGGAGGTGCAGCGCGCGCGCGGTAACGCGTTGACGGCACTGCGCCAATACGAACCGGCTTATGAGGCTTTTGTCGATGTGGCCAAGCTGACCAAGCGCAAGCAGGCGCTGCCCTTGATGATGCTGGCACAAGCCGCTGCACATCTGGGCCGCGATGAGGAGGCAGAGGCCGCCTATCGCGAGGCCTTGGCCCTGGAGCCTGCGAATGCGCAACTTCTTGTTGCTTATGGGCTTTTCTTGCAGGGCTTGGGGCGTTTTGCCGAGGCTGAGGTGCAAATTCTAGCCGCGATCACGGCCGCACCTGAGATTGGTGAGAGCTATCGCCTCTATTACGCCTCGCACAAAGCCACGCCCGGTGAGCCGATGCTGGCCGAGATGGAGCGTCGCTTTGCCGATCCAGCAACTTCCGAGGCGGATCGGCGGGCCTTTGGCTTCGCAATCGCCAAAGCGCTGGAGGATATCAAGGACTACGGCCGGGTCTTTGACCACCTAGATCCCGCCAATGCTTTGATGCGCAAAGCAAAACCCTATGACATCACCGAGCGTGAGCGCCAAGTGGACGCGCTGATGCAGGCGCTGGACGGCATGGATTGGAGCCAAAAGATCGAAGGCGCCTCGGATGCCGCGCCGATCTTTGTGACCGGCATGCCGCGCTCGGGCACCACCTTGATCGAGCAGATCATTGCTTCGCATTCGCGGGTAACGGGGGGCGGGGAGCTGGCGGATAACACCGTCTCGGCGATGCGGTTGATGCCGGTTGCGGGCGGCAAGATCCGCCCTGCCTCGCTGATTCCAGCGACGGATTTTGTCAGCTTGGGGCAGGATTACGCGGCGATGATGCAGGCGCGCTTCCCCGAGACGCCGCAAATCACCGACAAATCGATTCAAACCTATCTGACCATGGGTTTGATGAAATTGGCGATGCCGAATGCCAAGTTCATCGTGGTGCGCCGCGATCCGCGCGACACGCTTTTGTCGATTTATAAGAACGTCTTCCCGGAAGGCACCCATCTTTACGGCTACGACCAAGTTGACCTTGCGCGCCATTATGCGACCTTCGTGCGGATGATCGATTTCTGGCGCGAACGGGTGCCGGGCTGGTTCCATGAGGTGCAATATGAGGCCTTGGTGGACGACCCCGAGGTGCAAAGCCGGGCGCTGATCGCGGCTTGCGGCTTGGATTGGGAGGAGGCTTGCCTGAACTTCCACGCCAATAAGCGTAAAGTGGAAACGCTGAGTGTGTTCCAAGTGCGCCAGCCGATCTCTAAGGGGTCCGTGAAGGCTTGGGAGCGTTATGGCGACCGGCTGGCGCCGATGATTGACCGGCTGCGGGCCGATGGGATGATCGAGGATTAAGCCTATGTCTTTGCAGGATATTCTGGCACGGGTGCGCGCGGCGGAAGTGGCGGCAGGGCGCGAGGTAGGCTCGGTGGAGCTGATTGCGGTATCCAAACTGCAACCCTCGGCGCGGGTTGAGGCGGTGCTGGAGGCAGGCCACCGGCTGTTCGGTGAGAATTATGTGCAGGAATCCTTGGGCAAATGGCCCGGCTGGCGCGAGCGTTTTGCCGGGGTGAAGGTTCATATGATTGGGCCTTTGCAGACCAATAAGGCCAAGCAAGCCGTTGAAACCTTTGACGCTATTCACAGCGTTGATCGGCCATCTTTGGCGGAGAAGCTGGCGCGGATGGCCGAGCAGCGGGGCGTCTCGCCCGAGGTTTTCGTGCAGGTGAACACCGGGGCCGAGCCGCAAAAGGCAGGGGTTTTGCCCGAGCAGACCGATGAGTTTGTCAGCGCGTGTCGGATGATGGGCCTGCCCGTTGCGGGGCTGATGTGCATCCCGCCGGATGGCGAGGACTCCGCCCCGCATTTCGCCATGTTGCGCGATATGGCCCAGCGGAACGGGCTTTCGGGCCTGTCGATGGGGATGAGCAGCGATTTTGAGGCCGCGATTGCGCATGGCGCGACGCATATCCGCGTCGGCTCGGCGATCTTTGGTGATCGCGCGGTGAAGGCTTAAGCCAAATCGCGGCGCGCTTTTCTTGCGCCGCGTCCGGCGAGGGTTTCGGGCACGATCAACCTTGTGCCCGGGACAATCCTTTGTGCCACCCACAAAAGATGCGAGCGTGAAAGCGCGATGCAGCCTGCAGTCGGCACGCGGGCGGCGCGCCATTCGTGGATGAAGATCGCCGAGCCGCGTCCCGGATGGGCCAGCGGCCAGTTCCAATCGGTGACCAGCACCAGATCATAAAGCGGATCGGGACGGCGCAACGCCTCATGCGAGTAGCCATGCGGGGCGGTGACATGTTGATTGTAATCAGGGTCTTCCACGTCATCTGACCACAGATCGCGCGGCCCGATGCGGGTGAGCCAAGCAGGCACCGCCGAGGCGGGCAGCCGATCGGGACGGAAGAAACCACCGACAATCTCATGCAGCCCGGCAGGGGTGCCGCCATCGCCTTCGACCTTATGTGCGACCACACCGCCGCGCCCGATGGAACAGGGCAGAACCCGGCCCGCAAAACGCAGGCCCATAGGGGTGAGGACGAGATCGGCAGGAGTCATCGGGAATTCCAGAGCGGCGTTGGCGCTATTTGGGTGGCAAGCACAGCAGCTTGCAAGGCTTTACATCAAATGCCCAGATTTCGCAGCTTTGGTCGCAAGATAGGCGGCATTCTCAGCGTTTTTGCCAACTTGCAGCGGCACACGCTCGGTCACGGTCAGGCCGCAGCCTTGCAGCATCGCGACTTTGCGCGGGTTGTTGGTGAGGAGCTTCACTTGCGAGAACCCCAGTTTCGCAAGGATCGCGGCGCCGATGCGGAAGTCGCGCTCATCGTCTTCAAACCCGAGGCGGTGATTGGCCTCGACCGTGTCAAAGCCTTGATCCTGCAAGGAATAAGCGCGCATCTTATTGGCCAGACCAATGCCGCGCCCCTCTTGGTTCAGATAGAGCAGCACGCCTGCGCCCTCGGCCCCCATTTGGGCCAAAGCGGCATGGAGCTGCGGGCCGCAATCGCATTTAAGACTGCCAAGCACATCGCCAGTGAAGCAGGCTGAATGCAGACGCGCGAGCACGGGCTTGGCGCGGTCGGGCTGGCCAACCTCGATCGCGTAATGCTCATCGCCGCCATCTTCGGGGCGGAAGATATGCAGACGCCCTGCCCCAGCGGCAGCCATCGGCAGGCGGGCGGCGACGACCTCGTCCAAGGGTGAGAGGCGGGCAAGCTCTTCAGAGATTTCATCCAAGCGCAGGAAGGTCAGGTCATGCTGGGCGGCAAAAGCCAAGGGATCGGCGATTTGCACCAGAAGCGCTGCGGGCAAAAGCCGCGCTGATTTGGCCAGCAGAAGGGCGGCGCGGTGCAGATCGGCCGAGCCTTCCCGCATGGCACGGAGCGGGCCTTTCAGCGGCACACGCAGATCATCGACCGGATCGGCGAGAGCGGTGAGCCAGTCCAGAGCCGCCGTCTCGGGCAGAGCGAGGCGCAAAAGATCGCCGTCATAGGCGGCCATTTTTAGCGTCGCGGCGCGGCGGGCGGTGAGCGCCAACTCGGGCGCACCAAAGCCGCGCAAGGCGGTGAGCCGGTCGCTGTCCAGCGCCTCGACCGCGACGGCCAGCGCCGCCGCGCCGCCACCGGCAAGCACAACAGGCACGCCCATGCGCAGATCGCCCCGCGCGCGGGTCAGACGTTCGATGCTGGTAGGACCAAGTGTCATGCCGCCATGTTTAGGCCTAAGGGCCGCAAACCGAAAGGCTTTGCGCAGGAAATTCCTGTCGCAAAGCCGGGCTTAACAACGACATGGACACAGTTTCAGGTGACAATTTTGAAACATACCCCCGTCCTACGACACGAGGGCGTGAGAAACTTGTCGCAATACTTGCCGGAACCGCGAGGGCCTCGCATGTCTTATCCAAGACCGAAAAAGGAGACCAAAATGGCCCAACTTCGCAAGATCCTGCTTGTGGACGACGATGATGACCTGCGTGAGGCTTTGTCCGAACAGCTGGTGATGACGGAAGATTTCGATGTCTTCGAGGCCAGCTCGGGCGCCGATGGCATGGAGAAGGCCAAGGCGGCGATCTATGATCTGGTGATCTTGGATGTGGGTCTGCCCGATACGGATGGGCGCGAGCTGTGCCGCCGGATGCGCAAACAGGGGGTGAAATGCCCGATCCTGATGCTGACCGGGCATGATTCGGATGCCGATACGATTCTGGGGCTGGATGCTGGCGCCAATGATTATGTGACCAAGCCGTTCAAATTCCCGGTGCTTCTGGCCCGCATTCGCGCGCAATTGCGCACGCATGAACAGTCGGAAGACGCGATCTTCCAACTGGGGCCTTACACGTTCAAGCCCGCGCAAAAGCTGTTGATCGATGAGAAGGACAAGAAGGTCCGGCTCACCGAGAAAGAGACCAACATCTTGAAATTCCTGTATCGCGCGCAGTCGAGCGTGGTGCCGCGCGATGTGCTGTTGCATGAGGTTTGGGGCTATAATGCCGGGGTCACCACCCACACCCTTGAGACGCATATCTACCGTCTGCGGCAAAAGATTGAGCCCGATCCCTCGAATGCGCGGCTTTTGGTGACCGAGAGCGGCGGCTATCGGCTGGTGGCGTGATCTCCGCATTTTCGCCTGAATTGGCGGATATAAGGTTCAGGAGAAATTAACCTTTACGCCTTAGACCTTAGCTTTGATGCGTCCCCTTGTTCTGTCGGGGTTATGACAGGACATCCTCCCTGTTGGACTGGCCGGGCCTTCGTGCCCGGCCTTTTTTTGGCTCAGAATGAGCTTGCGGCGGGGATAGTGACCTCAAAACCATCCTTTCGAGATAAATGCGCTGGTTTGGTGATTGGCGCGGACGGATCGCGGCGCGCCTGTGTTAGCCTTAACAGACCTCCCTGTTGGACCTTAGCCCGGCTTGGTCCGGGCTGCTTTTTGTCCGGTTGCAGCCATCCGCTGCCCCCCCTATCTTCGCGCCCGAAGACAAGGCTCTCCGATCAGGCTCTGCTGTCTTCGTGACCGAAGACAAAGGATGCTCAGATGGCCTTCACCCTTGCGACTTGGAACATCAATTCGGTCCGACTGCGTGAGGGATTGGTGGCGAAGCTGATGGCTGACGAAGGCCCGGATGTGCTGTGCTTGCAGGAGTGCAAAAGCCCGGTTGAGAAGATCCCGGTCGAGCAATTCCAAGCGCTTGGCTACCGCTGGATGGTGGCGCGGGGGCAGAAAGGCTACAACGGCGTGGCGATCCTGTCGAAACTGCCCTTGGAGGATGCCGGGGATCGCGACTATGCCAAGATGGGCCATGCGCGGCATGTGGCGGCGCGGCTGGAAAATGGCGTGGTAATCCACAATTGCTATGTGCCGGCGGGCGGCGACATTCCGGACCGCGAGGTGAATGTGAAATTCGGCCAGAAGCTGGATTTCCTGACCGATATGCGGGATGCGTTTTTGGCCGATAACCCGCAAAAATCCATTCTGGTGGGCGATTTGAACATCGCCCCGCGCGAGGATGATGTTTGGAACCACAAGGCGCTGTTGAAGATCGTCAGCCACACCCCGATTGAGGTGGCGCATCTGGCCGAGGCGCAAGAGGCGGGCAAATGGGTCGATGTGACCCGGCAGGATATCCCCGAGGGGCGGCTTTACAGCTGGTGGAGCTATCGTTCGCCCGATTGGGATGCGGCGGATAAGGGGCGGCGGCTCGATCATATCTGGGCCACGCCGGATATCTCGAACGCGGCGCATGGCAGCCGGATCTTGCGGCCGGTGCGGGGCTGGGAGCAGCCTTCCGACCATGTGCCGGTCTTCGCGACCTTTGATCTTTAAGAGAAAAACGATGAGCGGGTGGCTGGGCCACCCCTTTTGCTTTGCGGCTTAGCTGCCCGCTTGCAACGCCTTTAGCAGGGCCTGCGCCTCGGGGCTGTCCCATTCAGCATCGCCGATCAGCCGCCCAACCTCACGCCCCTCGGGGTCGAGGATCAGCGTCACCGGCAAGGCCGCGACGCCAAGCTGGCGGGCCAACGTGCTTTTAGGATCGCGCAGCACGGTGAGGTTTTCGATGGCGGCTTCCTCCCAGAAGCGGGTGACCGCCTCGGTCGGGTTGCGGCCCGTGGCGACCGGCAGCACGGCAATCTCGGGCATCGCGGCTTGCAGGCGGTCAAGCGCGGGCATCTCATGGCGGCAGGGCGCGCACCAAGTGGCCCAGAAGTTCAGCACCACCCATTTGCCTTGATAATCGCCCAAGCTGGCGGGGGCGTCCTCCATCGTCAGCAGCTCAACCTGCGGCAAAGCCTCGGCGCCGGGATCGGCCAAAGTCAGCTTGGACATCTCGCCGGTCAAAAGGCCTGTGACATCCTGCGCTGCCGCCGGGTTTGCACAGAGCCAAAGGCCCGTATAAAGAACCGCAAGCATAGTCCGCATCATCCGCACCTTCCCGAAGGCCAATTCCATGACCGCTTCTGACAAGACCAAAGCCGCCAACCAGATGTGGGGCGGGCGTTTCGCCGAAGGCCCGGACGCGATCATGCAGGCGATTAACGCCTCGATCGGGTTCGACAAGCGGCTCTACGCGCAGGACATTGCCGGCTCGCGGGCCCATGCCGCCATGTTGGCCGCCACAGGCATCCTGAGTGATAAAGATGCGGCCGCGATCGGGGAAGGCCTGCTCACGGTCTTGTCAGAGATTGAAACCGGCGCGTTTCAGTTCAAGGTCGAGCTGGAGGATATCCACCTGAACGTGGAATCGCGGCTGACCGAGATCGTGGGTGAGCCGGGCAAGCGGCTGCACACGGCGCGCTCGCGCAATGACCAAGTGGCTTTGGACTTCCGGCTTTGGGTGCGCGATCAATCTGATGCGGCGATTGAGGGGCTGTCGGGCCTGATGCGCGCCTTTGTGGCGCAGGCCGAAGCCGGGGCCGATTGGGTGATGCCGGGCTTCACCCATTTGCAAACCGCGCAGCCGGTGACTTGGGGCCATCACATGATGGCCTATGTCGAGATGTTCGCCCGCGACCGCTCGCGCTTTGAAGATGCGCGGCGGCGGATGAATGAATGCCCCTTGGGCGCTGCGGCTTTGGCGGGCACGGGTTTCCCGATTGACCGGCATATGACGGCCTCGGCGCTGGCGTTTGATCGCCCGACGGCCAACAGCCTTGATTCCGTCTCGGACCGCGATTTCGCGTTGGAGTTCCTTGCGGCGGCCTCGATCTGCGCGATGCACCTGAGCCGCTTTGCCGAAGAGCTGGTGATCTGGTCCTCGGCCCAGTTCCGTTTCGTGCGGCTGTCGGACAAATGGACGACGGGCTCGTCGATCATGCCGCAGAAGAAGAACCCCGATGCGGCCGAGCTACTGCGCGCCAAGCTGGGCCGGATCCTTGGCGCGACCGTGGCGCTTTTCACCGTGATGAAGGGTCTGCCGCTGACCTATTCCAAGGATATGCAGGAAGACAAAGAGCAGGTCTTTGATGCCGCCGACAGCCTGATGCTGGGTCTGGCGGCGATGACCGGCATGGTCGGCGATATGAACGCCAACCGCGAAGTGCTGAAGACCGCCGCTGCGAGTGGCTTCTCGACCGCCACCGATCTGGCCGATTGGCTGGTGCGCCGCCTTGATCTGCCGTTCCGTGAGGCGCATCACGTCACCGGCACTTTGGTGGCGATGGCGGAAAAGAAGGGCTGCGATCTGCCCGATCTGTCGCTGGCCGAGATGAACGAGGTGCATGCCGGCATCACAGACGAGATCTATTCGGTGCTGGGGGTCGAGAATTCGATCCGCTCGCGGATGTCCTATGGCGGCACCGCGCCGGATCAGGTCCGCGCGCAGGTGGCGCGTTGGAGCGAAGCGCTGAAATGACAAACGGGCGGGCAGGCCCCCTGCCCGCTTGACGCCCCCTCAAGGCTGCCTTCTGGACCATAAGGATCTTTCGAATGCGTGCGCTTTTGTTGTTGAGCCTTCTGACCCTTGCAGCTTGCGGCGCCGATGGCCCGCCGCGCGCTCCGGGCCAAGATGCCCCCCCGGCCAATGGCTTTTCCGGCCAGCTGACCATCGGCACTGTAGGGCGCTGATATTTTGAAAAGCGGCGAGGCGGAGGCTTTAAAGCCTCCGTCCCGATTTCAGGGCAGAAATCGGCGCTTTGCTCTATCCAAACGCGCGTCTATATCGGCGAGATATGTTTTCGGCGAAGGGTGCTGCGATGGATCATTTCCTTTATCAGGACGGCGCTCTGCACGCCGAGGGCGTGGCAATCGCCGATATCGCGGCGAAGGTCGGCACACCCTTCTACGTCTATTCAAGCGCCACGCTGACCCGGCATTTCCAGCTTTTCACCGAGGCCCTGTCGCCGCTGCAGCATCTGGTGTGCTTTGCGATCAAATCGCTTTCGAACGTGGCTGTGCTGAAGGTTCTGGGCGATCTGGGCGCGGGCATGGATGTGGTCTCAATCGGGGAATATCTGCGCGCCAAGGCGGCGGGCGTTCCGGGTGAGCGCATCGTTTTCTCCGGCGTTGGCAAGACGCGTGATGAAATTCGGGCGGCGTTGGAGGGCGGCATCCGCCAGTTCAACGTTGAGTCCGAGCCTGAGATGCGGGCGATCTCGGAAGTGGCCACGGCGCTTGGAGTGGTTGCCCCGATTGCGATCCGGGTGAACCCGGATGTCGATGCCAAGACCCATGAGAAGATCGCCACCGGAAAGTCTGAAAATAAGTTCGGCATCCCGATCGCCAAAGCGCGTGCGGCCTATGCCGAAGCGGCGGCGCTGCCGGGGCTGAAGATCGTCGGCGTCGATGTGCATATCGGCAGCCAGCTGACCGAACTTGCGCCCTTTGAGGCGGCGTTCCTGAAGGTGCGCGAGCTGACCTTGCAGCTGCGCGAGGATGGCCACAGCATTGAACGCCTCGATCTGGGCGGCGGTTTGGGCATTCCCTACACCCGCTCAAACGAAGCGCCGCCTTTGCCGACCGATTACGGTGCGATGATCAAGCGGGTTTTGGGCGATCTGGGCGCCGAGATTGAGATTGAGCCGGGTCGGCTGATCTCGGGCAATTCGGGGCTTTTGGTCTCGGGCGTGATCTATGTGAAGAACGGCGAGGGCCGGGATTTCCTGATCGTCGATGCGGCGATGAATGACCTCGTGCGGCCGTCGATGTATGGCGCGCATCACGACATTATCCCGGTGGTGGAGCCGGTTCCGGGTGGCCCGACGCAATCTTTCGACATCGTCGGCCCGGTTTGCGAGACCGGCGATACCTTTGCCAAATCCCGCGAGCTGCCGCTTTTGGCCGAGGGCGATCTGGTCGCCTTCCGCTCGGCCGGGGCCTATGGCGCGGTGATGGCGTCCGAGTATAACTCGCGCCCGCTGATCCCCGAGGTGCTGGTGCAGGGGGATCAATTCGCCGTCATTCGCGAGCGGCCGAGCTATGAGGAAATGATTTCCCGCGATAAGATCCCTGAGTGGCTGTAACCGCCGGGGCCGTCTCTTCATGGCCCTGATCCCCCTCCCCTTTGGCAAAGGCGCTGAATGACCGGTAAGACCCCGCCCGATGCCTTGAAGGCGCTGGTTTGGCCGCTGCGGCTGACCAAAGCGGGGCTTTGGGCCGAGCGGATTGTGCGGGCGTTTTGGCCGCTTTGGACGCTGGTGTTGCTGAGTTTCTCGGCCTTGGCCTTTGGCTTGCAGGATCTGGGGCCGCTGTTCTGGGTGCAGATCGCGGCCGGGATTGTGGGCCTTGCGGCTTTGGCCCTTGCCGCTTGGGGCTGGTGGCAGTTCCGCCGCCCGACGGAAGAGGAGGCGGTCGCGCGGCTTGATGCCTCGCTGCCCGGGCGGCCCTTGGCTGCCCTGCGCGACAGCCAAGCGATTGGGGCGGATGATCCGGCCTCTTTGGCGGTCTGGCGCGCGCATTTGCGGCGGATGGCCGAGCGGGCGAAGACGGCAAAGCCGGTGGCGCCGGATTTGCAGCTGTCTTCCCGCGACCCTTACGCTTTGCGCTATGTCGCACTGATCGCGGCGGTGATGGCGGCGATGTTCGGCTCGCTCTGGCAGGTGTCTTCGGTGGTCGGGCTTGCGCCCGGACCGGCGGTGGCGGCGGTGGCCGGACCATCGTGGGAGGGCTGGGCCAAGCCGCCGTCCTACACGGGCAAACCCTCAATCTATCTGGGTGATGTGACGGCGCCCGAGCTTGAGCTGCCGGTGGGCAGCCAGATCCAGATCCGGTTCTACGGCACCGACAGCCCGCTTTCGATTGACCAAAGCATCGCGCAGGTCGCTCCAGAACCGGCTGGCGCTGAGGGTTCTGAGCCGATGGCCGGGGTGACCAAGCTGGTCGTCAGCCAATCGGGAGAGCTGGCGATCGATGGCCCCGGCGGTCGCAGATGGCAGATCATCGCCACACCCGATGCCGCGCCGATGATCGAAGTGATGGGCGAGATGAAGCGTGAGGCGGATGGACGCTTCAAGCAAAGCTTCAAGGCCCGCGATGATTACGGCGTGACGGCGGGGCGGGTGGAGATTTCGCTCGACCTCGATAAGGTCTCGCGCCGCTATGGGCTGAGCGCGGAGCCGGAAGCGATTGCGCCGGTCACCTTGGATCTGCCGATGCCGATGAAGGGCGGGCGCAAAGATTTTACCGAAGTGCTGCTCGACGATCTGTCGAAATCTTTGCTGTCGAACATGCCCGTCAGCATGGTCTTCACCGCGACCGATGCCGCCGGGCAAGAGGGCCATTCCGCGCCTTATGAGGTGGTTCTGCACGGTCGACGCTTCTTTGATCCCGTCGCGGCGGCGGTGATCGAGATGCGGCGCGATCTGCTGTGGTCGCGCAGCAATGCGCCGCGCGTGTCGGATGTCTTGAAGGCGATCTCGCATCGCCCTGAAGATCTGATCCGCTCACAACGCGCGGCTTTGCATCTGCGCGTGGCTTTGCGCGAGCTCGATAAGATCAAAGACGACATGACCAGCGAGCAGCGCGAGGCGATGGCCGAGACGCTGTGGAACATTGCGTTGATGTTTGAAGAGGGTGATCTCGCCTCGGCGATGGAGCGGTTGCAGCGGGCGCAGGACCGGCTGGAGGAAGCCATTCGCAATGGCGCCTCTCCGGAAGAGATTGAGCAGCTGATGAAAGAGCTGCAGCAAGCGATGAAGGATTACACCCGCGAGTTGGGTGAGCAGGCGCAGCGTGACCCTTCGGCGCAAGGTCAGGGCGAATCGCGTGAGATCACTGGCGATCAGCTGCAGCAGATGCTGGATGAGATTGAGCGGCTGATGAAGGAAGGCAAAACCGCCGAGGCGATGGCCCTGATGGAGCAGCTGCGCCAGCTGATGGAGAACCTGCAAGTTCAGCAAGGCCAAGGCGGCGAGGGGGATGGCGACGGCGACGGCCCGATGCGCGAGCTGGGCGATACGCTGAAGGACCAGCAGGGCCTGTCGGATGACGCCTACCGCGACATGCAGCGTGGCCGCTCGGGCCAAGAGCCGGGGCAGGATCCGGGCGAGTTGGCCGAGCGGCAGCGCGAGTTGCGCGACCGTTTGGGCCAGTTGCAAGACCAGGAATTGCCCGGTGATGGCAGCGAGAAGGGCGAAGCGGGCCGCGACGCCTTGGAAGGCGCTGCGCGGTCAATGGAAGAGGCCGAGCGCGCCTTGGAAGAGGGCGATCTTGACAGTGCGCTGGACCATCAGGCCGATGCCTTGGAAGCGATGCGCGAAGGCATGAAGGACTTTGGCGAGGCCTTGGCCGAGGAACGCCGCGAGGGCCAAGAGCCGGGTGGCAGCTCGCAGGCCGAGCGCACCGATCCCAATGGCCGCGACCCCTTGGGACGCGAGCCGGGCGATGGCGCGCGGATCGGCAGCGACCGCAATATGGTGCAAAACACCCCCGACCAGCGCGCCCAAGAGTTGACGGATGAAATCCGCCGCCGCTCGGGCCAAACGGAACGGCCTGCGGAAGAGTTGGATTACCTTAAGCGGTTGCTTGAGCTTTTCTGACCCCAGAGGCACGAGGCAAAAGAAGAAAGCCGCAACAAGATGTTGCGGCTTTCTTCTTTTGCGGTCAGCCGCTTAGCTGGCGGTGCTGGTCAGAGACGCTGTGGCGGCGTTCATCTGCTGGTTCAGCCAGATCCGCAAACCATCGACGAAGCTCACATAGCTGTCGAGATGGGGCTGAATCTGCGGCAGTTGCGCGCCAAGTTGCGGTGCCAGAACATAGGCGGCAGAGGCCAGCAGCAAGATGAGGATCGCGAAAAGGAACCCAACCCGGAAGCTGCGGCTGCCGCTGGTAAGGTCGGGCAAAGCCTCGACCTCGGCGTCGAGCGCGGCGGCATCGCCGGGTTGCAGGGTTGAGTTGATCTCTTCAACATCGGGCAAAAGATCGCGCCGGGCCGGGGGACGCGGCGGCTCGGGCGGCGCAGCATCGGGGTCACGGCCCTCAAGCATGGCAAGACGGCGCTGCACCGGAGTGAGGCCAGCGCCGGCGGCATCGATCGCCAATTCGGGCTGCACCTGCATTTGGCCCTCGGCCTCGGCCTTGCGACCGGCGCGCTGCGCCTCAATCCGGCGGGCTTCGGCCTCGCGCTCGGCCTCTTCGCGCAAAAGCGCGCGCAGGTCTTCGTCAAGCTCAGGCCGCGGCATAAGGGGCGCGCCGGGCGCGGGCGGGGGGGCGGAATCCTGCAGCACCGCACCAATGGCCGCTTGCAAAGCAGCGTCATCCTGCGCTGGCGGTTCGGCATCTGTCACTTCGAACTCGGCCGAGGGCGCGTTCAGCGCGGCTTGCAACTCGGCCTCGGCATCCGCTTGGGCCAAAGCTTCGGCGACGGGCCGCCCCTGTCCGGCCGCGTGCAAGGGCGGCGGGGTGAAGTCATCGAGAGCGGGCGTGCGCCCGACGGCTGCGGGGTCTTCGCTTAACTCATCGTCAAAGCTGTCGGCCTCTGCCCAAGCATCGTCCACAGCCGCAGGCTCTGGCGTTGCGAAGGGGTCCTGCTGCGCTTGGAACCAAGCATGGCCGCAAGCCGAGCATTGGACATCGCGCCCTCCCTCGGGGATTGCGCCATCCGGAACTTCGTATTTTGCATCGCAATTCGGGCAGACCAGCCGCATCCAACACTCCCCAAACTGGGCTTCGCCGCACCAATTCAACTTTGTTGTAGCAACGATATCGTTCCTCTCCAAGAGTTTGTGCCTCGGTCTTGTCTAATGCTAAAGCCTCGTGCGATTGAAAGCACAGCTGACGCGCGCCATCATGGCCCGCAGATCGCTTAAAATTGGGTGCAGTCACAGTGATCGCCTTTGAGAATGTGGCCTATAATTACGGCGGCGGAGAGCTTCTGAGCGAGGTCAGCTTGCGGCTGGCGCCGGGCTCGTTTCACTTTCTGACCGGGCCTTCCGGGGCGGGCAAAACCACCTTTCTAAAGCTGGCTTATGCCGATTTGCTGCCCACCTCGGGCCATGTCACTTTGTTTGACCGCGAAGTGCGCAGCCTAAGCCGTGATGAGATTGCCCATACCCGTCGGCGGATTGGCGTGGTGCATCAAGATGTGCAGTTTCTCGACCACATGCCTTTGGCGGCCAATGTGCAGCTGCCGCTGACGGTGGCGGGCAAGGGCGGCGATCTGGCGGATCTGAAGGATTTGCTGACTTGGGTCGGGCTTGGCCATCTGGCCGATGCGGTGCCGCCCTCGCTTTCGGGCGGTGAGCGGCAGCGCGCGGCTTTGGCGCGGGCGATCATCATGGACCCCGATGTCATCATCGCGGACGAGCCCACGGGCAACGTCGATTGGGAGATGAGCTTGCGGCTGTTGACGCTGCTGGTCGAGCTCAATCGGATGGGCAAGACCATTGTGGTTGCTACCCATGATCTGAACTTGATCCGGCAAGCCAAGGCGCAGGTGCCCGCACGGGTGCTGCGGATTGCGCGGCGGCGGATTCAGCTGGCGGGGGCAGATCTATGAGATGGCCCGCCGCCTTGCTGCGCCTTCTGGATATGGGCAAACAGGCCGAGCGTGTGGTGCCGCCCACGGGCCATACCGCTTGGCTGACCAGCTTTACCGCGGGTGCGATGACCTTCCTTTGCGTCTTTGCCTTGGCTCTGTCCTTGGCCTCGGGGCGGCTGGCGGATCGCTGGTCGGATGCTTTGGCGCGGACGGCGACAATTCGGCTGTCGGCGCCGCCCGATCAGATGCAGTTGCAAACCGATGCGATCTTGCTTCTGCTCTCCACCACCCCCGGCATCGAAAGCGCCAAGGCCCTGAGCGATGACGAGGCGCGGGCTTTGCTTGAGCCGTGGTTCGGCCCTGATCTGCCGATCGAGGCGCTGCCGATCCCGCGGCTGATTGAGATCATCGAGGCAGATCCCGGCTATGACGGCGCGGGCCTGCGTCAGCGGCTCGCGGCCGAGGCGCCGGGTGCGGTGCTGGACGATCACACCCGCTGGCGCCGCCCCTTGGCCGAGGCGGCGGGGCGGTTGCGCCTGTTGGGCTGGCTGGCGATTGGGCTGATTGGCTTCACCATGGCAGCGATGATTACGCTGGCCGCCAATGCCTCGCTTGCGGCCAATGCGCAGGTGGTGCGGGTGCTGCGGCTGATTGGGGCGCGTGACAGCTATATCGCCCGCGCCTTCGTGCGTCGCTTCACCTTGCGCGCGCTTTCGGGCTCGGTCGTGGGCGCCATCTGCGGTGCGATTGGTGTGGCGCTTCTGCCCAGTGCCGATGCCGCGGGTGGCTTTTTGACCGGGCTTGGCTTTACCGGAGCGGGCTGGCTTTGGCCCTTGGTGCTGCCGCCGCTGGCCGCCGTGGTGGCCTTTGCCGCCACCCGCCGGGCGGCGTTTCAGAAATTGCGAGAACTGCCATGATTGTCCTTCGCTGGGTCTTGTCGCTGATCTTTATCATCCAGATGTATCTGGCGATGGCGGTGATCGCGGTGCTTTTTGCACCTTGGGCTTTGTTCTCACGCCGGGGGGCTTTGGCTGCCTGCAAAACCTATTGCCGCTGGGTGATCTTTACCCTGCGCTGGCTTTGCGGCACCCGCTGTGAAGTGCGTGGCACGCCGCCGACGGGTGAGGTTTTGGTGGCCGCAAAGCACCAAAGCTTCCTTGATATCATCATGATCTTCAACGCCGTCCCCTCGGGCAAGTTCATCATGAAGCGCGAGTTGATGTATGCGCCCTTCCTTGGCCAATATGCGATGCGGCTTGGCTGTGTGCCGGTGGATCGCGGCAAGCGCGGCAATGCGGTCACCAAGATGAAGGCCGATGTCGCCAAGGGGGCAGCGCATCCGGGCCAGCTTATCATCTACCCGCAAGGCACCCGCGTCGCGCCGGGGGTCGAGATGCCCTATAAGGTGGGCACAGGCCTTCTTTACACGCAGCTGGAGCAGCCTTGTGTGCCGGTGGCAACCAATGTCGGTCTCTTCTGGCCGCGCCGGGGCATCCTGCGCAAGCCGGGCCTTGCCGTGGTCGAGTTCCTGCCCGAGATCCCGCCCGGCCTGCCGGTGAAAGAGTTCATGCGCCAGCTTGAAAGCGTGGTGGAAACCCATTCCGATAAGCTGCAAGCTGAGGCAGGCTTTCACGGCTAAAGGATAGGGTCGGCATGGCGACGCAAGCTGCGACGATTGCGCATATCCTTGATACGCTTGCCATGCTGCCGCTGACGAGCCGCAAGATGTTTGGCGAATATGCGCTTTATCTTGAGGGGCGCACGGTGGCCTTCGTCTGCGATGACACGTTGTTCATCAAGCCTACGCCGGGGGCTAAGGCCCTGCTGCCCGAGGCTGAAATGGCCCCGGCCTATCCCGGCTCAAAGGATTACATCCTCGGCTCTGAGCTTTTGGATGAGCCGGACTTCTGCGCGCAGGTTTTGCGAGCGGTGATGCAAGACACCCCGCCGCCAAAGCCAAAAGCCCCGCGCAAGAAAAAGGCGGCGAAACTGGCTTAAAAGCTCAGCGGGGGCCAGCACAGCAAAAAGCCGGCCTTCTGAACCGCTGCCCCGGCCCCGAATGGGCCAGAGCCAGCGCCAAAAGACCGGCTTTTTTCAAGAGTGAGCCCTTAGGCTGCGAGGCCCTTGGCCCCCATCGACAGGAACTTCTCGCGGCGGTCCTTGATGATCGCATCGCGCTTCTTGCCCGACAGGTCCTTCAGCATCGCCTCAATCGCTTTGCCAACGGCGTCAATCGCCTCTTTCGGTGCGCGCTGCGCGCCGCCGACCGGCTCATTCACGATGCGGTCGATGAGGCCCAGCTTTTGCAGGTCTTGCGCGGTCAGGCGCAAAGCCTCGGCCGCTTCGCGCATCTTATCGGCGTCTTTCCAAAGGATCGAGGCACAGCCTTCAGGGCTAATCACCGAATAGACCGAGTGTTCCAGCATGGCGATGCGGTTGGCCGTCGCAAAGGCCACAGCGCCGCCCGAGCCACCCTCGCCGATCACCACCGAGATCAGCGGCACGCCAAGCGACAGGCATTTCTCGGTCGAGCGGGCAATCGCCTCGGCCTGACCGCGCTCTTCCGCGCCCTTGCCCGGATAGGCACCGGGGGTGTCAACCAGCGTGATCACCGGCAGGCCAAAGCGGTCGGCCAGATCCATCAGGCGAATGGCTTTGCGGTAGCCCTCGGGGCGAGCCATGCCGAAATTCCGCTCGATGCGGGATTTGGTGTCATTGCCCTTTTCATGGCCGATCACCATGATGGGACGGTCATTGAAGCGGGCAAGGCCGCCCATGACCGCATGGTCATCGGCAAAGGCGCGGTCGCCAGCAAGGGGGGTGTATTCGGTGAACAACGCCTCGATGTAATCGCGGCAATGCGGCCGGTCCGGGTGACGCGCCACTTGGCACTTCTGCCATGCGCTCAGCCCCTTATACATGTCGCGCAGCGCCGTCTCGGCTTTGCGATCCAAAGCTTCGGCCTCTTTCGAGACATCCATGCCTTCGGATTGCCGAGCCATCGCCCGCAACTCCTCGGCCTTGCCTTCGATCTCTGCCAGAGGCTTTTCGAAATCAAGGTAGATCATACAAGAGACCCTCTTTGTCAGGCCCCCTATATGGCCGCAGGGGGCACAAAGCGCAACCTACAGCGCGACGGCTTTGCACGAAGGAAGCGAAGGAAGCCGCAAGAAGAGCCCGTTCTGTTCTGCGCTGGCCCTTAAAAGCCAGAGCAGATCAGATCACATTAGCCTTCGGCTTTGTAGCACATCAGGGCGACGTTATTGGCGAAATCAGTCACGGCCTGCTTTTTCATCGAATCCGTCGAAAAGCCCGGCAGGTCATACGCGGTCAGAACCATCGTCTGCATCAGCTCGTTGGCGAACTCATCGTCACTTTTCAACAGCTGCATCATATCGATCAGAGTGACCCCGTTCTGGCGGCCTTCCATGATCTTTGCTGCAAGTTGGCTTAAGGTGACACAGTGGTCACTGGCCAGAACCGCGGTGGGAGCGCTGCCCATCAGGGCAGCAACGAGACCGCCCACCATCACCAAATGCCGAAAAATCATTGCATTCCCTATACTTAATTCTACCGCCTTGAACTATCAGATCATGGCGCGCCTGAGGCAAAATTAAGATAATGCTGGACTGGTCCCGCCGCTTAGCGGCTAAGACCGCCCGGCAGGTCCGGCACGTCCAAGGCGCTGAAGCCGTAATGGCGCAGCCAGCGCAGGTCGGATTCGAAGAAGGCGCGCAGGTCGGGGATGCCGTATTTCAGCATAGCGATGCGGTCGATGCCCATGCCGAAGGCAAAGCCTTGCCATTGCTCAGGATCGACGCCGGCGGCTTGCAGCACCTTGGGATGCACCATGCCCGAGCCAAGGATCTCCATCCATTTGTCGCCCTCGCCGATGCGGAGCTGGCCGCCGACGTTGGAGTAACGGATGTCCACTTCAGCCGA
This sequence comes from Pseudogemmobacter lacusdianii, assembly GCF_030848395.1. Taxonomy (GTDB): domain Bacteria; phylum Pseudomonadota; class Alphaproteobacteria; order Rhodobacterales; family Rhodobacteraceae; genus Pseudogemmobacter; species Pseudogemmobacter lacusdianii. Next base: position 209,568 of record NZ_JAVDBT010000006.1, read on the forward strand.
GGGTTCGGTGAAGGGGAAGTGGCTGGCGCGGAAGCGCAGCTCGACCTTGTCCACCTCGAAGAAGGCACGGCAGAATTCTTCCAGCGTCCATTTGAGGTTGGCCATCGAGATGTCGCGGTCAATCGCCAGACCCTCGACCTGATGGAACATCGGCGTATGGGTTTGGTCCATGTCCATGCGGTAGACGCGACCGGGCGCGATCACGCGGATCGGCGCGCCTTGCTCCATCATCGCGCGGATCTGCACCGGCGAAGTATGGGTGCGCAGAACATGCGGCGGGCGGGCATCGCCTTCGGCGCGGTGCATGAAGAAGGTGTCATGCTCTTGCCGCGCGGGGTGCTCGGGCGGGATGTTCAAAGCGTCGAAGTTATACCAATCGGATTCGACTTGCGGGCCTTCGGCCACGGCAAAGCCCATATCGGCGAAGATCGCGGAAAGCTCTTCCATCACTTGGCTGACCGGATGGATCGAGCCCTGACGGCGCGGGCGGCCCGGCAGGGTCACGTCAAGCCATTCAGACTTCAGACGCGCATCCAGCGCCGCATCGCCAAGTGCCACTTTGCGGGCACGCAGGGCGGCATCGATCTCGTCTTTGACGAGGTTCATCTGGGCGCCAGCGGCCTTGCGGGCCTCGGGGTCCATTTTGCCAAGCGTGGACATCAGGGCCGAGATCTCGCCCTTTTTGCCCAAAGCGGCCAGGCGGACCTCTTCCAGAGCCGCCTCATCGGCTGCACCAGCCACGGCCTCGATGTATTTGCCACGGATTTCGGTCAGATCCATCTGAGCCCCCGGAAGAAGAATTGCGGCCTCCGACTAGCTCTTTAGGGGCTTGATGACAAGGGAAACTCCGGCCTATCCCGCAGAACTGCCGTAAGGCGCCGGCAGGGTTTCTGGCGCGCAATAGCTATAGCGCCCCTCAACCACGCCATCATTGAAGCGGAAGGTGTTATCGTCGATGATCTCGATGGTGCCCTCGTTGAGGTAGGGCGCGCGTTGTTCGACATGCTCGCATTCGCCGGCGAAGCTCCAAACCTCGAGATCGATTTCCTCGGCAAACTCGAATTCGCAGTAAAGCTCGGGGGTGTTGACGCCCTTTTCATGCACCAAGGCCAGATTGGCATCATTCGCGGTGGCGCAAGCCTCGCCCTGCCGGATGTAAGAGCCCGCGGCCAAAGGCAGGCCAAGAGGGTCGGCAAAGCTTGGGGCAGCAAGTACTGCAAGGCATAGGGCAAGGGGGGCAAAGCGCAGGGTCACGGGAGCAATCTCCAAAGGTCACAGCGGATCATTCAACTGCTTCGACCATGACCTGCAAGACATTGCATCTCAAATGAAATTTTCGGTCATGCGGGGACTGTAAAGAATACCTTACCCAGCCCATACCCCGCTGCGCCAAATGAAAAAGCCGCCCCGAAGGACGGCCTTTCCGAAGGATTGTCGCAAAAGCTTAGGCCAGAGCGGCGCGGGCTTTGTCAGCGATGGCGTTGAAGGCTTCCGGCTCATGCACGGCCAGATCGGCCAGCACTTTGCGGTCCACTTCGATGCCAGCTTTTGCCAGACCCGCGATCAGACGCGAGTAGGTGAAGGCCGGGTCGAACAGACGGACAGCAGCGTTGATACGCTGGATCCACAGAGCGCGGAATTGGCCTTTTTTGGCTTTCCGGTCGCGGGTCGCATACTGCTGGGCCTTGTCGACGGCCTGAGTGGCGGTGCGGAAGTTCGTCGAGCGGGCGGCGTAGTAGCCTTTCGCTTTCTTGATAACCTTGCGGTGACGGGCGTGGGTTACAACGCCGGATTTAACGCGGGACATCTGGGGCTCTCCTTAGCGGTTGTACGGCATGTATTTTTTGACGATTTTCTCGTCCGCGGCGCAGAGGATCATGGTCCCCGACGCGTCACGGATGAATTTCGTCGTGCGTTTGATCATGCCGTGGCGCTTGCCAGCCACACCCGCCTTCACATGGCCATTGGCCGTGAAGGAGAACCGCTTTTTCGCAGCGGATTTCGTCTTCATCTTGGGCATTTCACTCTCCAGTGTTCGACGCGCGCCAAGGCATGCCACTTTCGCCGGGCGCGCGGTCTGTTCCGAAGGCTTGGCTATAGAAGCGCACCGGGAAAGGTGCAAGGGGATTCGTGCCTGCGGCGGGGCGCGGTCAGTTCACATAGCGCCCGACGACCGAAAGCATCACCTTTGGGATCTCATCAACGGAATAAGAGCCGGGCTTTTGAGTCAGCGCCAAAGCGACCAGAGCCGCCCCGGCGAAGAACACGACCGCCCCCATCCGGGGCGGTCGACCTTCGGTCCATGCCGAAAGGAGCGAGGGAATGGTCAAAACCACCAAAACGATACCGATGGTCAGAAACAGATCCGGATCCATATCGCCTCAACAAAGAGCTGCTTGCGCGCAGAGCTTAGCCGGGTTCTGATTTCGAGATCAATCTTTCATCGCAAGGCGCGACGCGCAGGATGTTGGTGGTGCCAACTACGTTGAAGGGCACCCCGGCGGTGACCACGATATGATCGGTCTCGGTCGCAAACCCGCCCGTGCGGGCGGCGCGCACGGCGCTGATGACGGCCCCTTTGAAGCGCTCTTGCTCGGGCACGATCACGCAATGCGCGCCCCAGCTCAGCGCCAGACGGCGAGCGGTGGCAATCAGCGGGGTCAGCGCGATGATCGGCACCGAGGGACGCTCGCGCGCCACAAGGCTAACGGTGGTGCCCGATTGGCTGAAGCAAGCGATCGCCTTGATGTCGGTGGCTTCGGCGATCTCACGCGCGGCGGCGACGATGCCATCGGCGATGGTCTCGCGCTTCACGCTGCGGCTGGCCTCGATCACATTGCGATAGGTCGGGTCGATTTCGACCGAGCGGGCGACGTTGTCCATCGTCGCCACGGCCTCAACCGGGAAGCGGCCGGCAGCCGATTCTGCCGAAAGCATCACCGCATCGGCGCCCTCATAGATCGCCGTTGCCACGTCGGAGACTTCGGCGCGGGTCGGCATCGGGTTCTCGATCATCGATTCGAGCATTTGCGTCGCCACGATCACCGGCTTGGCGGCTGCGCGCGCGCCGCGCACCAGACGCTTCTGGATCGGCGGCACCGAATAGACCGGAAGCTCTACGCCGAGATCGCCGCGCGCCACCATGATACCGTCCGAGACCTTCAAGATCTCATCATAGGCTTTCACAGCGGCGGGCTTTTCGATCTTCGACAGGATCGCGGCGCGGCCTTTGGCCAAGGCGCGGGCCTCGGTCACATCCTCGGCGCGCTGCACGAAGGAAAGCGCCAGCCAATCAACGCCAAGCTCACAGACAAACTCAAGATCGCGGCGGTCTTTTTCCGACAAAGCGGCAAGCGGCAGCACCACATCGGGGACGTTCACGCCCTTGCGGTTCGAGATCACGCCACCGACGGTGACGGTGCATTCGGCGAAATCCGCGCCGCAGGTCTCAACGCTGAGACGGATCTTGCCGTCATTGACCAAAAGCGTGGCACCCGGCTCAAGCGCCGCAAAAATCTCGGGGTGCGGCAGCTGCACGCGGCGCGCATCGCCGGGGGTCGGGTCAAGATCGAGCCGGAAGGCCGCGCCATCGGCCAGATCATGGCCACCATCGGCGGCAAAAGTGCCGACGCGCAGTTTCGGGCCCTGAAGGTCGGCCAAAATGCCGATCGGGCGGCCAAGGTCTTTCTCGACCTGACGGATGATCTCATGCCGGGCGCGGATGTCGTCATGGACACCGTGGCTCATGTTCAGGCGGAACACATCGGCCCCGGCCTCACACAAGGCGCGGATCATTTGGTAATCGCTGGACGCTGGCCCAAGAGTGGCCACGATTTTCACGTTGCGGTGGCGGCGCATCAGCCATCCTCCTCAAGAATTGTTGCGTTTCGTGGTGGGCCGGCTGCGTTATGGCGCAAGTTGCCCCGTCCCGCAACGCCTGCTTTACCTGCAATGCTCGCTTTAGTTGCAACAGAAATGGGACAATACCGTGACAGGCTGGACGCATCGCAGGCGATGGATTACCCCGACAGTTCAGAATGATGAAAGGAAAGCCTCGTGGCGTTTCAGCTGGAAGGTGAGGCGCGGCCGGGCCGCTGGCTGGTAACCTGCGATCACGCCTCAAACCGGGTGCCCGATTGGGTGGCGGGGGGCGATCTGGGGATCGCGGCCGAGGATATGACGCGGCATATCGCATGGGATGTGGGCGCGGCCGGTCTGGCGCGGGCCTTGGCAGTGCAGCTCGACAGCCCCGCAGTGCTGTCGGATTTCAGCCGTTTGGTGATTGACCCCAACCGGGGCGAGGATGACCCGACCTTGGTGATGCGACTTTACGATGGCACCATCATTCCGGCCAACCGCCATATCGATGCCGCCGGGATCGAAGAGCGGTTGGAGCGGCTCTATCGCCCCTATCACGCCGCCTATGCCAAGGCAGCCGCGCGCCAACCCGATACGGTGATCGTGGCGATCCACAGCTTCACCCCGGCGCTAAAGGGCCGCCCGCCCCGGCCTTGGCAGGTTGGGGTGTTGCATTCGCATCTCGATACCCGGTTGTCGCAGGCGCTGATTGCGCGGCTTCAGGCCGAGCCCGACCTTTGCGTCGGTGACAATGAACCCTATTCGGGCCATCTTCCCGGAGATGCGATCGACCGTCACGCTTTGGCGACAGGCCGGCACAACACGCTGATTGAGCTGCGCAATGATCTGATTGCCACGCCCGAGGCTCAGGCGGCTTGGGCCGCGCGACTGGCTCCGATCCTGACCGCCGCTTTGGCCGATACTTTGGAGGACTGACCATGGATGACACCACAAAGACCGAGCTGGAAGCCGCCGCCTTCCGCGCCTTGATGCATCATCTGCTGCAAAAGCGCCCCGATGTGCAGAACATCGATCTGATGAATATGGCCGGATTTTGCCGCAACTGCCTGAGCCGTTGGTATCAAGAGGCCGCAGCGGAGCGTGGCATCGAGATGTCAAAGGTTGAGGCGCGCGAGATCGTCTATGGCATGCCCTACGGCGATTGGGTGGCGCAGAATCAGACCCCGGCAGATGCCGAAAAGCAGGCCGCCTTCACCGAGGCCTTTGCGAAGAATGTTGGCGCGCAATAGGGTCTCGAAAACCTAATAATCCGAAACAATCCAGCATGAAACCCGGCACCGTTTCGTGCATCCAGCGATGTTAACTCTTTGTTAGCAATTGCGCTTGCTTGGGCATGCTCTGCGATGATTTTGTCGTACAGTGTAGTATGCCTGTTCGTTTTTACGGGCATTGCCCACAGCTCATTTTGTGCTCTGCCCCCACGCGCCGCCCCTGGCCGGCTGCTTTTCTGCGATTGAGGTATTTGATGGAATTGCTGTTTTTGTTGCCGCTGGTATTGGCCGGTTTGCTGATCGATCAGGGGAATTCGGACGACGACAACCAGTCCACGGATGAAGGCCAGGATCGCTCTGGCAGTGATGCTGATGACCTTCTGCGAGGCGGTGCGGAAGGCGATACTTTGCGCGGTGGCGCTGGCGATGACCAGATCTATGGCCACGGCGGCGATGATTGGCTTTTCGGCGAAGCAGGCGATGACAGCCTATACGGTGGTTATGGCGACGACAGACTTTCTGGCGGTGATGGTGCGGATGGGCTGCGCGGCGGCGCGGGGGATGACTTCCTTGAAGGCGGCGCAGGCGATGACAAGCTCGAGGGCGATGCCGATGACGACCAGCTTTATGGCGGGTTGGGCAATGATCTTCTCTATGGCGGGGAGGGTGCTGACAGCCTTTGGGGCGAAGATGGCGACGACACGCTCTACGGCATGGCCGGAGATGACCAGCTTTACGGCGGCGCGGGCGCGGATAGCCTGCGGGGCGACGCGGGCGATGATACTCTCACCGGTGAGGCAGGCGATGATCGGCTGCTTGGCGGGCTTGGCGACGACCAGTTGGACGGCGGCACCGGCAATGACATTCTGTTCGGCGGCTTCGGTCAGGACCAACTCATTGGTGGTGAGGGCGATGACACGCTGCTGGGCGAAGAGGGCAATGACATCCTGAGCGGCGGCGCGGGGGCTGATGTGCTGCGCGGCGGCGAAGGCGATGACACGCTGGATGGCGGGCTCGGAGCCGATCTGCTTTACGGCGGCGCTGGCAATGACGCACTTTACGGCGGTGAGGGCGACACGCTCTTTGGTGGTGCTGGCGATGACACGCTCTTTATCCAAGGCGCGGCGACATTTGCCACCGGAGCCGGCGCGGATGTGACCGAGATCCTTCCCGCAGCGGACGGCGTGCCCTCGGTCACGGATTACGCTGCCGGCCAAGATGAATATGCGATCATCTTCACCGCAGCGCCCCCGACAGCACCGATCACTTTGGCGCAAGAAGCGAATGCCGCTGGCGGCTTTGACACTTTGGTTCAAGTGGACGGTCAGACCTATCTGCGGGTGCTGGATATGGCGTCGGCAGATGTGCAGCTTAGCGATTTTCACGCTGTCACCCGGCCACTGACGGCGGCGTAAGATCAGAGTTCACGGGCGCAGCGCGGTCACGAAGCCAGCCTTCTGAACTACGCCCCCGTTACCAAAAGCGAAGCCCGCCCTTTGCGAAAAAGGGCGGGCCCGAGACGTGCTTGAGGGTCGCCTTACGCTCAGAGGGCGGCCTTCAGCATTTCCTCAAGATAGATCTCCCGCAGGCGCGCCACGATCGGACCCGGAGTACCGGCGCCGATCTTTGCACCATCGATCTCAACCACCGGCATCACGAAGGTGCTGGCCGAGGTGACGAAAGCCTCATCTGCGGCCTGTGCCTCTTCGATCGAGAAGCTGCGCTCTTCGACCTCCATCTGCGCTTCGGCGGCAAAGCGCAGCACGGCGGCGCGGGTGATGCCGTGCAAGATATCATTGCTGAGCGCGCGGGTGATGATCCGGTTGCCCTTGACGATATAGGCGTTGTTCGAGGTGCCTTCGGTGACCAGTTCCTCTTCAACGAACCAAGCGTCATCGACGCCAGCTTTCTTGGCCATCATCTTGCCCATCGACGGGTAAAGAAGCTGCACGGTTTTGATGTCGCGGCGGCCCCAGCGGATATCGGGGATCGAGATGATGCGCAGACCGGTTTTGGCGGCCGGATTGTTGGCAAGTCCCGGCTTGGCTTGGGTGAAAAGCACCACCGTCGGCGGCAAATCAGCCGGCGGGAAGGCAAAATCGCGGTCGCCCGGATTGCCACGGGTGACTTGCAGATAGATCATCCCCTCATCGATGTTGTTGCGCACGATCAGCTGGCGGTGAACTTCAAGCCAGTCGTCCGAGCTGAGCGGATTGCGGATCTCCAGCGCATCCAGCGAGCGTTGCAGCCGCACGATGTGGCCGGGGAAATCGACCAGCTTGCCGCCGAGCACCGAGGTGACCTCGTAGACGCCATCCGCCATCAGAAAGCCGCGATCAAAGATCGAGACCTTGGCCTCGGTCTCGGCAAGGTATTGGCCATCAAGATAAACGATACGAGTCATTGCGGTCTCCGGGACACAGCTGTGATGAATGTCAACGCTTGCGTTTCTTTGCCCATCCGGGGCTAGGGTCAAGGCCGGTAAGCGGCGAAATAGGCCAGCCTTGCGTCGCGGAAAGCCGTTGAGATTAAAGCGCGCCTTGCAGGCGCAAGCTGATACCTCGCCTCTGGCGCGTTCCGCGCCAACCGGCTCAAGGTCGCTCCGCGGGGGATATTTTCGTTCCAGTAGAGGCCTAATCCCCGCAGGTTACCCCCAGAGTTCGGGTGCGGCGGGATGGATGCGTCGGTCATCGTAATGCACCGGCGGGCTGCGGTCCGTCGCCATATCGGCGGGGCCATCAAGGTCGGACCAGTCGGCGCCTTGCGCGACCAAGATTGCGGGCGCCATTGAGAGCGAACTGGCCACCATGCAGCCCACCATGACCTTAAGCCCCAATTGGCGGGCCTGATCGCGGGCTTTCAGCGCCTCGGTCAGACCGCCAGTTTTGTCGAGCTTCAGGTTCACCACATCATATTTGCCGATAAGGCCACGCAGGCTGGCCGCATCATGCGCCGATTCGTCGGCACAGACCGGCAGCGGGCGAGCGATCTCGGCCAACATGTCATCCGCGCCTTGCGGCAAGGGTTGCTCGACCATCTCCACGCCAAGGCGGATGAGGTGGCGGGCGAGGTCGGTATAGACCTCGGGCGTCCAGCCTTCGTTGGCGTCAACGATCAGCCGGACATGCGGCGCGCCTTGCCGCACGGCTTCAATCCGAGGCATGTCCGAGGGGGTACCGAGTTTCACTTTCAGCACCGCGCGATGCGCATTGCGGGCGGCGGCTTCGCGCATGTTCTCGGGCGTGTCGAGCGAAAGGGTGAAGGCGATTTCCACCGGCTGCGGCGGCTGAAGGCCCGCGAGTTGCCAGACCGCGCGACCGCTGGCCTTGGCCTCAAGATCCCAAAGCGCGCAATCGACGGCATTGCGGGCGGCCCCGGCGGGCATCAAGCTTTGCAGCGCTTCGCGGGTGATGTCTTGCGGCAAAGCGTGGATCGCGGCGATGGTCTCTTCGACCGTTTCGCCATAGCGCGGATAGGGCAGAGCCTCACCCCAGCCGCGGTGGCCCTGACGGGTGATCGTGGCGGTGACCACCCGCGCCTCGGTCTTGGAACCGCGACTGATGGTGAAGGGATTGCGCAGGGCAAAGGTCTGGGCTTCGGCTTGGATCATGCGGGGAGATTAGCGTGGGGCGGGGATTTGCGGAAGCCGGTTGCTTGGGGTTTGGCGGCGTCATGCTGCAACTGCGAAGAAATCCACTTGCAGATGGATGCGCAACATTATAACCCACAAGAAGCCCCTTGCGAAACTTGATTACCGAGAGATCCTGATGAGCTTCCGCATCCAGCCCGCCCCGCCTGCCCGTCCGAACCGCTGCCAACTCTTTGGCCCCGGCTCGCGTCCGGCGCTTTTTGAGAAGATGGCGGCCTCGGCGGCGGATGTGATCAACCTTGATCTTGAGGATTCGGTGGCGCCAGCCGACAAGCCGCAAGCGCGGCTGAACATCATCGAAGCGATCAACAGCGTCGACTGGGGCAAGAAGACGCTTTCGGTGCGGATCAACGGCCTTGATACGCCCTATTGGTATCAAGACGTGGTGCAACTGCTTGAAAATGCCGGAGATCGGCTGGATCAGATCATGATCCCGAAAGTGGGCTGCGCCGCCGATGTCTATGCGGTGGACGCTTTGGTCACCGCGATTGAGCGCGCCAAGGGCCGCCGCAAGCCGATCAGCTTTGAGGTGATCATCGAGACCGCGGCGGGCATCGCCCATGTCGAAGAGATCGCGGCCTCGAGCCCTCGGTTGCAGGCGATGAGCCTAGGTGCGGCGGATTTTGCCGCCTCGATGGGAATGCAGACCACCGGCATCGGCGGGACGCAGGAGAATTACTACATGCATCGCGAGGGGGCCAAATATTGGTCCGATCCTTGGCATTGGGCACAGGCAGCGATCGTGGCGGCCTGCCGCACGCATGGCGTGCTGCCAGTGGACGGGCCTTTCGGCGATTTCTCGGACGAGGAAGGCTTCCGCGCTCAAGCCCGACGCTCGGCAACCTTGGGCATGGTCGGCAAATGGGCGATCCACCCCAAGCAAGTCGCGCTGGCCAATGAGGTCTTCACCCCCTCGGAGACGGCGGTGAGCGAGGCGCGCGAGATCTTGGCGGCGATGGCCGAGGCGACGGCGGCCGGTCAGGGCGCTGCGGTCTATAAGGGGCGGCTCGTCGATATCGCCTCGGTCCGGCAGGCGGAGGTGATCGTGCGCCAAGCCGAGTTGATTGCCGGCTCGTAAGGCGAAGGATTGACAGAAGGGCCTGCCATCCGGCAGCTTGACCCAAGGTTACCCGCGTCGCGCATCAGGGGAGAGGAGGCCCCGCGCGACAAAACGGGAGGATGCGCAGCCCGTGGCCGAAAGGTCGCGGGCTGTTGCTTTTGCGCCCCGGACATCGGCGCGGGCGGTTACAGGCGGCGCGCTTGCATGAGTTGCGCTTGAAGGCTTGGATTGGCGGCGATGATGCCATCGGCGAGGGGCGGGCTTTGGTTGAAGCGAAGGGCTTCGCCCTTGCTGTCCAGAACCTCACACCCCGCACGCTCGGCGATCAGGCTGCCGGCGGCGATGTCCCATTCCCAGCTTGGACGCAGGGCAAGCATCGCGTCATGGCGGCCCTCGGCCACCAAGCAAAGCCGGTAGGCGATGGAGGAGCGAAAGCTGCGTTTGACGGGCGGCAGACCGCCGGGCCAGTTCTCGGGCGCAAGGGTCGAGCGGTTGGACAGGACATCCGCACCGCTCAGCGCTTGGCGGGTGCTGCAATGGATGGGCTGGCCGTTGCACAAGGCCGGACCGCCTGCTGAGGCCGCGTAGAGCCGGTTTTTGGCGGGGAGATAGACAACGCCAGCAATCGGGCGGCCGTCTTCGACCACGGCCATGGAAAGGGCAAAGTCTGGCTGATTGTTCAGATAAGACCGGGTGCCATCGATGGGGTCGATGATGAAGAGGCGCCGGGCCGCCAGCCGCTCGGGCCCATCTGGGCTTTCCTCGGAGAGCCAACCATAGCCGGGGCGGGCGGTGCGGAGCTGCGCCTCAAGCGCGTCATTCACCGCCAGATCGGCCTCAGAGACGGGACCGGCATCGCCGTCCTTCTCCCAAGATTTGGGCGCATTGCGCCAATAGCGCAGGGCCACCGCGCCGCCTGCGCGGGCAGCGGCCTCAAGGAGCGCCAGATCCTCAGCTGCCGGCAAGCGTGAGCCCCTCGACCAGCAAGGAGGGCACGCGGATCGAAAGGTGATCGCGGGCATCATTGGCCGGGATGATGCGGCGCAGCATATCCTTCAGGTTCCCGGCGATCGTGCATTCATGCACCGGATATTTCAGCTCACCACCCTCGACCCACCAGCCCGAAGCGCCGCGCGAATAATCCCCGGTGGTGGGGTTGATGGTCGAGCCGATCATCGAGGTGACCAGAAGGCCGGTGCCCATCTGCGCCAGCAAATCGGCGCGGCTGCTCTGTCCGGGGGTCAGGTCAATGCAGGTGGTTGAGGGCGAGGGTGGCGCCGAGGTGCCGCGCGCCGCATTGCCGGTCGAGGGCAGGCCAAGCTTGCGGCCCGTGGCAAGGTCGAGCACCCAAGACGCCAGCACACCGTCTTGCACCAAGGCGCGCTTTTGCGTTGGCAGGCCTTCGGCATCGAAGGGCCGCGAGGCGCCGATGCGCACCCGGTGGGGATTTTCGATCAGCGAAAGACCGCTGGGCAACAGCTCTTGCCCCATCATCTTGGCCGCCCAGCTGGAGCCGCGCGCCACCGAACTGCCGTTGATGGCCGAGAGCAAATGCCCGATCAGCGAAGCCGCAACCCGCTCATCATAAAGCACCGGGAAATGCCCGGTCGGCGGTTTGATCGCGCCAAGCCGTGACAGGGCACGCTCGGCGGCAAGAGCGCCGATGGTCTCGGCACTGGGCATGTCAGAGGCGTAGATCCGCCCCTCACCCGCCCAATCCCGCTCCATCGCGGTGCCGGAGCCGCAGAAGGCAGTGGCGGAAAGCGAATGCGAACTGCGGCCATAGCCGCCCGCAAAGCCGTTCGAGGCCGCCAGATGCATCTCGCGCTGCGACCAAGTGGCCGAGGTCTCGACCTGCGTGATGCCCTTCGCGGACATAGCGGCGGCTTCGGCGGCACGCGCCTGCGCCTCAAGCGCGGTGGCGGCGGGTTCGGGAGACGAGTCGCGCAGGTCCAAAGCATCTGCATCGCGCAAGGTCGCAAGTTGCGAAGGATCGGCCAGACCCGCCGTTGGATCCTCCGGCGCCTCGCGTGCCATTGCCACGGCGCGTTCGGCCAAAGCCGCGATGGTCGCGGCTGAGGTGTCCGAGGCGGAAACGCAGGCCTGCCGCCGCCCGATCAGCACGCGCAACCCGATCTCGGTGCCTTCGGCGCGTTCGGCTTGCTCAAGGTTGCCCTGCCGCAGATCGATGGTCAGCGACTGGCCCGCGACGGCCAAAGCATCCGCCGCTTCGGCCCCGGCCTTGCGGGCAGCGTCAAGCAAAGCTTCGGTGAGGGACGAGAGCGAAGGGGATTGCGACATAGACTTGTGGCTCCTTGGCCCAAGGGCGGGCCAGTTTGAGGTAATCGCGCGCGGCAATAGGCGCAAGGTGGCGCCCATTGCCGCCGCAAAGGGGAGGATCAGCGGATCTTCATCCCGTTAAGCACGATAGAGCCGTCTTTGAACTCAAGCTCGGTGGTCAAGACATCTGGGTCATCGCTCAAGGCTTTGCCCGCGAACATCAAAGCAAAGCGCGCGCCGGTGAGCTCATCGGGGGAGATCGCGCCAAGAGCCACCAGATTATCGAGCAGCGCATTGGCGCCTTTGGTCAGGAAGGAAAGCGCGCCCTCGGGCACCGGCAGATCATCGATATAGCGGCTGCGGTCGGTGAAGTCGAAATCAAGCGCGCCTTCGCCGGAGAAGCTGACCCCCGCCCCTGCGACCAAAGCCTCATTCAACTGGGCCGTAAGCGCGGTAAGCGGCAGATCATGCGCGCTGGGGCTGCCGCTGAGCAAACGCGGGTCAGGGGTCCAAGTGCCGGTCAGATCCAGCACCAGCGAGAGCGGATCGCGGGGCAATTGGCGCGCCGGATCGAAGATGTCCCAGATCGTCTCGGAGACATCGATGCCGGCGAATTTGTAAAGAAGCGCCCAATCCGAAGCCCCGCCGGCCGAAGGCAGGCCCAGCCGCACCGTCTCACGCATCTCGGCGATGCTCAGAGAAAGGTTGTCCAAAGGCATGTCGGTCAATTGGCCTTGGAAGCTGAAGGCCGTTCCTTCGGCGCCCTTGTCATAGACCAAGCCATTACGATCCAAAGAGAACTCTGCATCCGAACCGGCCATAGACAGGTCCATAGCAAAGGGCCCCTCGGGCAGTTCTGGCATGTCGATGGCCAGTTGCACCGGTCCCATTTGGTAGCGCAGATGCAGCCGCAAGCCCTGCTCAAGCATCGCAAGGAATTGCGGCAGCTTTTGCAGATCCGGGGCATCGGCGCTTTCCATCAGCGCTATGCCGCCGGGCGGGAAGAGCGCTTCAAGCGCCAAGCTGAGCTCGGAGAGGTTCAGCGAGACCTGCCCTTCAACGCCTTCCGATGGGATCACAGCGCGGGCATCCAGGCTAAGATTGCCCAACGACAGATGCGCATCGGCCCCCGCGCCTTTGGCATTCAGTTCCGGCTCGGGTGGCAGCTGGCTTAGCCAAGCAAAGCTCAGATCATCCAAGGTCAGTGCCGCGACGAGAGTATTTTTGCCATTCCACCCGGTCGCTTGGGTGATCGGCTCCATCACCGCCGAGAGGCTTCCTGCGCTGATCGCAACATCAATGTCTTCGGCGTCGATATCGCGGAACACCGCTTGCAGATCGGGGGCGGTGATGGTGAGGGTGACTTTCTCGGGCGCGTCCGGCCCCGTAAGCCCTTGCAGCTCAACAGGGAAATTCGGCGGAAGCTCAAGCGTGACCGCGCCATCGCTTTGCTGACGCAGGGTGATGTTGGGCAGCGCCAGCCAAGCACCATCGGGCAGGGCAAGGCGCGGATGGCTCAGCACCAAATCCGAGCCGCGCCGGCTTTCCTGAGCAGTCAGCACGGGTCCGGCTTCCTCTTGGATCAACTGCCAAACCGCCTCGGGCGTGGTGTCGGCCTGCAAGGGCTGGGCCAAAAGCGCCAGTGCCGCCGCGGGCAAGGCCCAAGCCGGCCGCGTAACGCGCGCGCCCGTCAGGGAAATTTGGCGAAAGGTGGGGCGGCTTTGCATCGTCAATCATCCTTTACACGTCCCAACGGCTGGCTTGGCAAAGCTGCCAACCGCTGGCGGCCACCGCTTTTGCGGCCGAATTGCCGCCATCGTGTCGGCGGCGCTGGCGGGGTGCAAGCAGAAAGGCCAGGCCCGGCGTGAGGCGCGGCTGGCTTTCCAGACCGGCTCGGGCAGGTTATGCCCTAAGCCATAAGAAGGAGCGGCCAATGATCCGGGTTGAAGACGAAAGCCATGCGGGTGGGGTGATGCGGCTGATCCGGCTGGATCGGCCCGAAAAGGCCAATGCTTTGACCGCTGACATGCTGGAGGCTTTGGCCGAGGCGGTTGAGACCGCAGGCGCGGCTCAGGCCTTGATCCTGACCGGGACCGGCAAGGTCTTCTCGGCCGGGGCGGATCTTGAGGCAGCGGCGGCGGGGCTTGCCACCTCGCCCCTCTGGGAGCGGCTCTCGGGCGCGATTGCTGCTTTCCCGGGGCTCTCCATCGCGGCCTTAAATGGCACTTTAGCGGGTGGGGCCTGCGGCATGGCCTTGGCTTGCGATCTGCGGCTTTCCATGGCCGAGGCAAAGGTCTTCTACCCGGTGATGCGGCTGGGCTATCTGCCGCAACCCTCGGACCCGGCGCGGCTGGTGGCGCTTGTGGGGCCGGCGCGGGCGCGGATGATCCTGATGGCCGGAGCCAAGATCCCCGCGGATGAGGCGCTACAATGGGGCCTGATTGACCGCATCATCCCGGCTGAAGCTTTGCTCGACGCTGCCCGCGCGCTCTGCGCCGATGTGCTGGCCGCCGACGCGGGCCATGTCGCCGCGATCAAGCGGATGACCGAAAGCCCGCGCGTTTTGCAGCCGGGTCGGGCCGCAACGTGAGCGGGTCCGGCGCATCCTTTGCCCTTGTCATCGGGGCGGGTCCGGCGGGCCTGATGGCAGCCGAGGCTTTGGCGCGCGCCGGGAGGCGGGTGGTGGTGGCCGAGGCCAAGCCCAGCCCCGCCCGTAAGTTTCTGATGGCCGGGAAATCCGGGCTGAACCTGACCAAGGATGAGCCGCTTGCGCCTTTTGTCGCGACCTTTGGCGCCGATTGGTTGGCGCCGGTCTTAGGTAAATTTGGCCCCGTTCAGGCGATGGATTGGGCAAAAGGTCTTGGCGTTGAGATCTTCACCGGCTCCTCTGGCCGGGTGTTTCCGGTCTCGATGAAGGGCTCACCTTTGCTGCGCGCTTGGCTGCGGCGGCTTGAGGGCTTGGGGGTTGAGCTGCGCACGCGCTGGCGCTGGACCGGCTTTGAGGGTGAAGCCTTTGCCTTTGACACGCCCGAGGGCCTGCAAGCGCTGCGCCCCGAGGTAACCGTGCTGGCGCTTGGCGGGGCCAGTTGGTCGCGCTTAGGTTCGGACGGGGCTTGGGTGCCTTGGCTCGCCGAGAAAGGCGTTGAGATCGCGCCTTGGCAGGCGGCGAATGTCGGGCTGCGGGTGGATTGGTCGGCCCATATGGCGCGGCATTTTGGCAGCCCGGTGAAGGGCGCGACCTTGCGGCTTCTGCCCTCAGCCAGCCTGCATCGCGGCGAATTTATCGTCTCGGAGCGCGGGCTTGAGGGTGGTGGGCTTTACCCCCTTTCCCCCGCTTTGCGCCAAGGCGAGCGGTTGGAGCTGGATCTTCTGCCCGCCACTTCAGAGGCTGAGGTTGAGGCGAAACTCGCTAAGATGAAACCGGGGGAGACCGGTGCCAACCGCCTGCGTAAGCTGGGCCTGTCGCCAGTCGCGGCAGCCTTGGTGATGGAATGGGGCAAGGGCCAGCCCTTGACGGTGCTCAAACGCCTGCCCGTGCAACACCAAGGCCCGCGTCCTTTGGATGAGGCAATCTCGGTCGCGGGCGGGATCACGGCCGCTGCTCTAACCCCGGACCTAGAGCTGCGCGCCATGCCGGGGGTCTTTGCCGCTGGCGAGATGCTGGATTGGGAGGCGCCCACGGGGGGCTACCTTTTGACTGGCTGCCTCGCGACCGGGCTTTGGGCCGGAGCGGCCGCCGCCCGGCATTAAAGAAACCCGGCGCTAAAGAAAAAGGGCGGCGATCTTACGATCACCGCCCCATCTTAACTTATTTCAGATCAACGCTTTTTCGGCGGCACGAAGCGCTTCGACGTGTCATTAGCATCGCCACGCGGTGCGGCGCGTTTCGGTGCATCCGATTTGCCGAAGGCCGGTTTGCTGCCGAAAGCAGGCTTGCCCGCTTTGCTGTAGGAGGGCTTGCTGTCGCCGAAGGATTTCGAGCCGAAGCTACGGCCTTCGGGCTTGGCGCCACCCTCTTTACGGGCATAGGGCTTGGCATCATCGCCGCGCGGGGCCCAAGGCTTGCGATCGCCGCCTTCCGAGCCGTGGCTCTTATAGCCAGCGGCGCGGGCCGGACGGCCCTCATCGCCACCATGCGATTTGAAGCCTGCCGATTTGTAACCGGGCTTTTCGCGGTTCGAAGGCGCAGCACCCTTGGCAGCGCGATCATCCGGCGACCAGCGCGGCTTCTTGGCGAAATCGCCTTCAGCAGCGGCAGCGCGGGGGGCGTAAGGCTTACGCTCGGCGCCTTCGCGCGGAGCCCAAGGCTTGCGATCGCCATCGCCACGCGGGGCGTAGGGCTTGCGGTCGGCATTGTCACGCGGCGCGTAAGGCTTGCGCTCGGCACCTTCGGCGCGGGGCGCATAGGGCTTGCGGTCAGCATTGTCACGCGGTGCATAAGGCTTACGCTCAGCGCCTTCGCGGGGGGCGTAGGGCTTGCGGCCAGCTTCCGGCGCATCGCCATCATCAAAGCGCGAGGGCTTCGGCTGATAGGGCGCTTTTTCGCGCTTCGGCGCCGGACGGCCCTCGCCGCGCGGTGCAAAGCGGCCCAGATCCGGCTCGCCTTCGATGCGCTCCATGCCGAGATCTTGGTCGATCTCGAGCGTCTTGCCAAAGCGGTCGGCCAAAGCAGCAGCGATCTGGACGTAGGTCACGTCTTGCTGGACGCGGATCGCGCCGATGCCATCTTTCGCAATGCCACCGGCATCGCAGATCTTCGGCAACAGCCAGCGGGCTTCGGCGCGGCCGGTGTGGCCGACCGAGACTTTGAACCAGACCGAGGGGCCAAACTCACCACGCTCACGCACCGGCAGCGGTGCGGGCGGCGGCAAGCTGTCCGACAGCACTTCCGGAGCCGAACGGCCTTCGCGCCACATCCGCACGAAAGCGGCGGCAACGGTTTCAGCCCCCCAACGCTCCAGCAGAGCGCCGGCCATTTCGGCCTCTTCACCCACGCCAGCTTCAAATTGCGGATGCTCGACCACGCGCTGATCTTCGCGGGCTTGCACTTCTTCAGCCGAAGGCGCTTTGCCCCATTCGGCGACCAGCTTCGCGCCTTGCAGCACGCGCTGTGCTTTGCGGATCTCGGCCGGCGGCACGATCAGCACCGAGGTGCCTTTGCGGCCAGCACGCCCGGTGCGGCCCGAACGGTGCAACAGCGTGTCCGAGTTCGACGGCAGATCGGCGTGGATCACAAGCTCCAACCCCGGCAAGTCGATGCCACGGGCCGCCACGTCGGTGGCGATACAAACGCGCGCACGGCCATCGCGAAGCGCTTGCAAAGCATGCATCCGCTCTTGCTGGCTCAGCTCGCCCGACAAAGCCACGGCTTGGAAGCCACGGTTCACCATGCGGGCGAACAGGTGGTTCACGTTGGCACGGGTTTTGCAGAAGACGATCGCGGTCTGGGCTTCGTGGAAGCGCAGCACGTTGAAGATCGCATGTTCCTTGTCGCGCGCCTGCACCGAAAGCGCCTGATAGGCGATGTCGGCATGTTGCTTGGCGGCCGATTGCACGTTGAGGCGCAGAGCATCCTTTTGGAAGGTGCGGGCCAGCGCTTCAATCTCGCGCGGCACGGTGGCCGAGAACATCAAAGTGCGGCGGTCTTCCGGAGCGGCGCCAAGGATGAATTCCAGATCTTCTGCAAAGCCCAGATCCAGCATCTCATCGGCTTCGTCCAGCACCACGGCGCGGGCTTCCGACAGATCCAGCGAGCGACGCTCGATATGGTCGCGCAGACGGCCCGGGGTGCCGACGACGACATGGGCACCACGCTCCAAAGCGCGCTTTTCGGTGCGGTAGTCCATACCACCCACACAGGTGGCCAACTGCACACCAGCATTGCCGTAGAGCCATTGGAATTCACGCGCGACCTGTTGGGCCAGTTCGCGGGTGGGAGCCACGACCAAAGCAACGGGTTTGTCGGCGGGCAACAGCGCATCGACGCCATCAAGCACTTCGGGCGCAATCGCCAGACCAAAGGCCACGGTCTTACCCGAGCCGGTCTGTGCCGAAACCAGAAGGTCGCGTCCTGCAACACCTTCACCCAGCACAGCCTGCTGAACCGGGGTCAGCGAGTCATAGCCTTTGTCTGCCAATGCCGCTTTAAGCGGCCCGGCTACTACCAGATCGTCCATTATTTTTCCTGACGCAGGGCCCTGCCCCGCTATATGAGACCACATTATGGCCTCACCACCCCCCGCCACGCCCTTTCCCAAATGGCGCGGCCCCGGAGTTCTCAGGCCAGTGTCGGCGCATACACGGGTTGGCGGGCAATGGAAAGGCCATAAGGGCAAGAACCGCCACGGCTGCGCGGTTCTGCCACGCTTCGGCTTTAGTCTGCCACGCTTCGGCTTTAGGATGAGTGGTTTTGCGAAGCCTTTGCCTCGGCCAGCCTGCCACAGTATCCTGCGCCGATCATGCCAGCCCTTTGCCGAGATTGCCTGACAAGTTTTCCTGCGGGGTCGCGCTGCCCCGCTTGCCGCTCGCCGCGCGTGATCGCGCATGAAGAGCTGGAAAGCCTGACCATCGCGCATATGGATTGCGATGCGTTCTATGCCTCGGTTGAAAAGCGCGATGATCCTTCCTTGCGCGACCATCCGGTGATCGTGGGCGGCGGCACGCGGGGTGTCGTCTCAACCTGCTGTTATCTGGCGCGGATCAAAGGCGTGCGCTCGGCCATGCCGATGTTCCAAGCATTGAGGCTGTGCCCCGAGGCGAAGGTCGTGAAGCCGCGCATGTCGGTCTATGTCGAGGTCAGCCGCCAGATTCGTACGATGATGGAAGCGCTGACGCCCTCGATCGAGCCTTTATCTTTGGATGAGGCGTTTTTGGACCTGACCGGCACGGCGCGGCTGCATGGCGCGGCCCCGGCGGTGCTTCTGGCGCGGCTGGTGAAGCGGATGGAAGATGAGCTGGGGGTCAGCGGCTCCATCGGGCTTTCGCATAACAAGTTTTTGGCCAAGATCGCCTCGGATCTGGATAAGCCGCGCGGGTTTTCTGTGATCGGCAAGGCCGAGACCCCGGCTTTCTTGCAAGGCAAATCGGTGCGGATCATCTGGGGCGTGGGGACGGCCACACAGGCCGAGTTGGAAAAAGCAGGGATCCGCAGAATCTCGGACCTGTTGCGCTGGGATCGCGGGGATTTGTCGGCGCGCTTTGGCCATATGGGCGAGCGGCTTTACCATCTGGCGCGGGGCGAGGATCAGCGCCGCGTGGCCCGCGATGAGCGGCCAAAGTCGATCAGCAAAGAGACGACGTTCAACGAGGACACCTCGGATGCCGATCTGTTGGACGGGCATCTGTGGCGGCTTTCGGAGCAAGTGGCCGACCGCGCCAAGGCCAAGGAACTGGCCGGGCGCAGCGTGGTTTTGAAGTTGAAGCGTGGCGACTTCCAACTGGTCACAAGGCGTCACTCTTTGGGCGATGCGACCCAGCTCACCGACCGGATTTACCGCGCCGCACGGGCGATGTTTGAACATGTCGGCACCAGCGGTCCCTACCGGCTGATTGGCGTCGGCATTGCCGATTTGACCAGCGCAGATCAGGCGGATGTCTCGGGCGATCTTCTGGACCCCGATGCCGCAAAAAGGGCGGCTTTGGAACGCGCCTCGGACGGGATCCGGGCGCGCTTTGGCAGCGATGCGATCATTCGTGGGCGGGCTTTGCGGTAAGGGCTATTCTGCCGCCAAGGGCCGCTGGAGGGCCAAACCACTGCAAAGATCCTCAACCACTCCGCCAATCAGCTCGCGGAAGGCGTTGAAGTCGCTGGAGGGCTCGACCCGCGCCTCATCCATATAAAGCGCGCGGTCAATCTCGACCTGCACCACATGCACGCGGCGCTGCGGGCGGCCGTAAGCCTGCGCGATATAGGCGCCAGCAAAAGGCGCGTTGCGGGCGACCTGCAGACCTGCGCCGGAAAAAGCCGCCTCAACCCGCTCCATCACATCGCGCCCCGCCGCAGCCCCGAAGCGATCGCCCAAGACCACCTGCGGGCGCGACCTGCCGGGGCGGACATGGCTTTCCAAAGCCTCATGCGGCATCGAATGGCAATCGATCAGAATCGCCTGACCGAATGTCTCCCGCGTCTGCTCCAGCAAACGCCGCAGCCGGTCATGATAGGGGTGCCAGTAGCGCCGGAGTCTCTCTTCCGCCTCGGGCTGGGTCAGTTTGCCCGTGTAGATCGCCCGCCCCGCCGAGACGACTCGGGGAATCACCCCAAGCCCGGCAGAGATTCGCGGATTATGCGCGCCGCGGCTGATTCCCTCGATCACGGAAGGGTCCAGCTCATCCGCCGCACGATTTAAATCGACAAAAGCGCGCGGCACGCGGGCCGCAAGCAAAGGCGCACCATGCGCCGGTGCAGCGCTGTAAAGTTGGTCGACGAAAGCATCCTCGGACGAGCGGATTGTCAGCGGGTTCAAGGCGATACGGGCCAAAAACCCCTGTGAATACGCATCTCCCGAATGCGGCGAGGCAAAAATCAAAGGCACCCGCTGTTCATCGGGCGCGAGCAAAGAATAAACCTCTGTAAGCGTCTGCGGCACGGGGCTTTGGTCCTCGGGCGGCGGTGCTGCCGTAAAATCGATATAACGGCATTCGTTAGAAAGCCGAAACCCCTTGCGGGCGGCAAACAAGCTGGCTATAGACCGCCCACCGACGCGGTTCGTCCCGCGTCCTTTTCGTTTCACCGAAGGGACATAGGACGAAACAGCCGGCAGCGTGGGCGGTTAGCTCAGCGGTAGAGCACTACGTTGACATCGTAGTGGCCACTGGTTCGATCCCAGTACCGCCCACCATTCGCCGCCTCTTTATAGGAAGAGGCAAGGGTTTCAATCTGGCGCGTGATGCGCCGCGTAGAAGGAGGGTTACCATGAAGGTTGCCAACTCGCTCCGCTCGCTGAAGACGCGTCACCGCGATTGCCAAGTTGTGCGCCGTAAAGGCCGCGTCTATGTGATCAACAAGACGCAAAAGCGCTACAAGGCACGTCAGGGCTGATTTGCCCAAGATAGCCTTGCCGCCTTTGGTAAGCAGATTTCGAAAAAGCCGCCCGGGAAACCGCGCGGTTTTTTCTTTTTGGGATTGGTGTCTTTGAAGGGCTTGAAGCTGAAGGCGCGTCTTTCGAATCGCCGCGAGATTTGCCTAAGGCACTATTTGTTGCCGTCGATCCATTTCGACATCAGCCCTTTATCGCGGAAGCACTCGGCCGGCACCGCACGGCGCTTCACCCGCGCCAACCGTTCGGCAAAAGCCACCTGCCGCGAGCTGGGGCGCGGGTCGAGGTCTGACATTGGCCGCATGCGCGACTGCACATCGATCCAAGCCGAAAGGCTGCGGCGGTCTTGCTGCACATCCCACGGCATAATCGTTTGATTCCGCAAGGCAAGCGAGCGGGCATAGGCCATCTGGCGCGGGGTCGGGGCAAGGGCAAAGGAAAGATCTTCCACGGCGGAAACTCCTTACTATAGCACCCAGAGATAGAACATAGAGAGAACATTTCAAGTCCACAGCGCAGAACGCCCCAGAAAAATGCGCAAAACACGCGTCACCTTACGGTGAGCGCGGCGTGAATTTCGAAAGCAAATACGCGTGAATCAGCGAGGATTTTCGTCGCGGAAGGCGGCGGCAAGCGCCTCGGGCAGGGGAAATTCCGCAAGCACGCGGGCCCGGGCCTCGGGCGACATCTTGCGCGCGGTTTTCTCAACGATCCCCGGAATATCCTCGGCAGGCCGGGTGGCTGCGAAGGGTTCGAAATACCAGCGCAGGAAGGTGAAGCAGATCACATCCTCTAGCGCCTGGACCAAGGCGTCTCGCTTGATGCCCTCTTTGCGCAAAAGCGTGCCCGCGCGCTGCTGGTCAGCCTCGGGGAAGCCTGCCTCGGCCATGATACCGGCCACCCGTTCGGCATGGCGGCGGCCCTGCTCGCGTCGCCACTCAAGGTATCCGGGCTTGCCCATCGGATAGCTGCTGCGCGGCAAAAGCCAGCGCTCGACATGCTGGCCGCGCGCAGCGATGCGCAGGATCGGGTCTGCATCGGGGAAGAGGCGGTCAAGCTCCTCGGTCATGCGCTGGCCGTAAAGGAGTGCGGCGGGCTCACCGGCTTCCAAATTGGGATCCGCCGCATTGGCCGCGTCGATCAAGGCGAGGGCGCGGGGAAGATCCGGTGTCTGCGCGGCGAGAGTCATGTGCTGAAGGCTCCGAAAATGCGGGCTAAAGATAGGCGCGTAAGCCGCCCTTAGCCCGTAACTTCATCTTGATGCTGGCCCAGCCGGGGCGAGGCGCGATCCAATGCCAGCTCTGCGCCAGAGAATCGCATGGGGCTGCGAACACCCGGCACGCCTTCGGGCGCGATCTGCAGCCCGCGCGCTTGCACCTGAGGGTCAGCAAAGACCCCGGCCATATCATTAATCGGCCCGGCGGGGACGCCCGCACCTTCGCAAGCGGCCAAAAGATCGGCCATGCGCCAAGTCCGGGTCGCCTCGGTCAGCGCTTCGGTCAATGCCACGCGGTTGGCGACGCGGTCGGCGTTGGTGAAAAACTCCGCCGCCTCGGCCAGCGCCTCCAAGCCCAAGATGCCGCAGAGTTTGCGGTATTGGCTGTCGTTCCCGGTCGCCAGAATGATCCAGCCATCGGCGCAATCGAACACCGCATAGGGCGCCAGATTGGGATGGGCATTGCCCATTTTCTGCGGCGGCATCCCGGTCGCCAGATGGTTCATCGCCTGATTGGCCATGATCGAGGTCGCCACATCCATCAAAGCCATATCAATATGTTGGCCCTGTCCCGTGCGTCCGCGCTGCACCAAAGCGGCCAAGATCGCCGTGGCCGAATAGACGCCGGTGAAGACATCCGTCACCGCCACGCCCACCTTTTGCGGCTGGCCTTCGGGCTCTCCGGTGACGCTCATCAAACCGGCCATGCCTTGGATGATGAAGTCATAGCCCGCGCGATGCGCATAGGGGCCGGTTTGGCCAAAGCCGGTGATCGAGCAATAGATCAGCCGCGGGTTCACCTTGATCAGGCTGTCGTAATCGAGGCCGTATTTCGCAAGCCCACCAACCTTGAAATTCTCGATTAAGACATCGGCATCCGCCACCAGACGGCGCACCATCTCTTGGCCCTCAGCCGTGCGGAAATCGCAGGTGATGCCCTTCTTGCCGCGATTACAGCTGTGGAAATAGGCGGCCGAACGCTCGCCCTCATGGTCGATGAACGGAGGGCCCCAGCGGCGGGTGTCATCGCCCTCCGGCGCTTCGACCTTGATCACCTCGGCCCCCAGATCGGCAAGGGTCTGCCCGGCCCAAGGCCCGGCAAGAATCCGCGCCAATTCAATGACGCGGATGCCTTGCAAGGGTGCCGTCACGGCTTAGCCGGCCAATTTGGCGTCAATGATCGCCTTAAGGTCGGTGTAGTTCATATTGCCGTGACGCTCGCCGTTGATGAACAGCGTCGGCGTGCCGGTGACCGCATCGGCTTCCATATTCGCCTCGAAGCGCTTGACCATCGCATCGGCCATCGCGGCATCCTGCATGCAAGCGTCGAGCTGCTCATTGGTCATGCCAGCGGTCAGGCCGATCTTGCGGATCTTGGCCACAGCCGCGGTCGGGTCATCCGAGGCAGCCCAATCGCTTTGGCTGGCAAAGAGCGTCTCCACCACCGGGAAGTACTTCAGATCGCCGCCGCAGCGCGCCATCATCGCCGCCCAAAGGCCGTAGCGATCGAAATACACTTCACGCAAGGTGAAGTGGACCTTGCCGGTGTCGATGAACTCGGCCTTCAGCGGCTTGAAGGTCTGCTCCGAGAACGAGGCGCAATGCGGGCAGGTGAGGCTGGCATATTCAACGATTTTCACCGCGGCATCGGGATTGCCGATCGAGAAATCCTTGACCTCGGGAAGAGCCGCAGCCTCGGGTGCTGCTTCTTGTCCAAGCGCAGGGCTTGCAGCCATAGCAGCGGCAAGTGCGATCAGTGCCCGACGGTTCATTTTCATCATCTTTTGTCCTCTGCGGCCTTTTGCCGTGTTAGAATATTCTGGCCCATGCGTTCAAGCGCCGCGCGCAGCCCCTCATCCGCAACGCCTTTGGTTTCGTCCTGCACCCGGACCAAGACGGCGGGGTCCGGGGGCGGAGGCGCCTTCGGCGCTTGCACAAACTGCGCCTGACCTTCGGCAAAGCCGGTGGCCGAGGTTTGCGTCAGTAAGATCCGCACGATGGCATTATAGCCATAAACCGCGTTGACCCGCGCCCGCAGCGCATCCTTTTGCATCTCGACCATCGGGCCCGCCGCGCCGCGCACCAGCAAGGTGAGCGAGGCGCCCATGCCCTCACGCCCGTAACCAACTTTCACCGGGCGGGTCACAGCGGCAATCTCGGGGCCAGCCACCTCTTCCCAATGGGTCAGCAATTTGGCCACGGCAAAGCCCCGGCTTTCACCGGCCGCCCGCACTTCGCGTGCCATCATAGCGAAAGCGGGTTCAAATCCGCGCATCCGCCGTTCATTGCTGACTTTAGGTTTTACCGGTCGCATCTGGTCTTTGCCCCTTTGGCGGTTATCTTAACGCAAGCGCGCCCTGCCGCCAGTGGCGCAACTGTGACAAGGCATAAAGAATGCGTGACGCTGGCGTTGGTCCAGAGCCGGTAGGCCCCCAGCGGGCTGTTGTAGAGCAAGCTGGCCCCCTTTTGATGGACTGGTATGACCGGAATGCCCGGATCATGCCTTGGCGCATTGGCCCTATGCAGAAGATGGCCGGAGAGCGTCCCGACCCCTATCACGTCTGGCTGTCCGAGGTCATGCTGCAACAGACCACCGTTGCCGCCGTGCGCGCCTATTTTGAACGTTTCATCGCGCGCTGGCCAAGGGTTCAGGATCTTGCCGCTGCGGCGGATGAGGCAGTCATGGCCGAATGGGCCGGTCTTGGCTATTATGCCCGCGCCCGTAACCTCTTGAAATGCGCCCGCGCCGTGGCGGCTTTGGGGGGCTTCCCCAGCACGCGTGAGGGACTTTTGGCGCTGCCGGGCATTGGCCCCTATACCGCCAGCGCCGTTGCCTCGATCGCCTTTGACGAACCTGCAACCGTGGTCGATGGCAATGTCGAGCGGGTGATGGCGCGGCTTTTCGCGGTGGAAACCCCGCTGCCGAAAGCCAAGCCTGAGCTGACCGCCTTGGCCGAACGTCTCACCCCGCAACTGCGGCCCGGAGATCATGCGCAAGCCGTGATGGATCTCGGCGCCACGATCTGCACCCCGCGCTCTCCGGCTTGTGGCATCTGCCCGGTGATGTCGCTTTGCCAAGCCCGTGCGCAAGGCATCCAGGCCGAGCTGCCGCGCAAACTGGCCAAAGCGGCCAAGCCCACGCGGCATGGCACGGTATGGCTCGCGCGCAACGGCCCCTTGTGGCTGGTTGAGACCCGGCCAATGAAAGGCCTTTTGGGCGGGATGATCGGCTTTCCCGGCGACGCCTGGGACGGCTCCGCTGGTGAGGCTCCGATGCAGGCCGATTGGCAGAACTTGGGCGAGGTGCGCCATACGTTCACGCATTTCCACCTGATCTTGCAGGTGCTAAGCGCCGAGACCAAGGCCAACCCCCAGCGCGGCGCCTTCGTACCGCTTGACCCGGATAGCCTGCCCACCTTGATGCGCAAAGCCTATGATCTGGTGCGCGAAACCGTTGCGTGATGACGCTGATCTCGCAGATGGTGGCGTGACACCGCAGACCCAAAGGCCCGATGATGAGTGACACGTCTAACATTGCCTCTCCCCTCCGCGCTTTGCCCTATTTTCTCTCGCTGGGCACTGTGCCTTTGGCCTTTCTGGCGATGGGTTTCGGCGGGCTTTGGGTGCTGGCGATGCCGCTTTACTGCTGGACGCTGTTTTCGCTTTTGGATGCCGTCACCGGGCTTAACCAAAACAACCCCGCCACCGACACGCCCGAGGATGATCTGTTCCTCTACCAGCTTTTGACGTTGATCTGGTTCCCACTTCAGCTTTTCACCCTGTGCTTCATGCTTTGGTTCGTCCCGCAGGATGGCCAGTTGAACCTGTTGGAAAAGGTGTTTCTTTTCATCGGAATGGGGGTGATGTCTGGCACGATCGGCATCAATTACAGCCATGAGTTGATGCACCAAAAATCCAAGCTTGAGCGTTGGTTGGCCGATCTTCTGCTCGCCTCAGTGCTTTATTCGCATTTCCGGTCCGAGCATTTGAAGGTGCACCACCTTTATGTCGGCACCCCGCGCGATGCGGTGACAGCGCGGTATAATGAAAACTTCCACCGCTTCTTTCTGCGAGTGCTGCCCGAGAGCCTTTTCTCGGCCTTCCGCGCTGAAAAGGCCTGGCTCGCACGCAAATCAAAGCCGTGGTTCCACCCCAGCAATCCCTTCTGGCGTTACTGGGCGCTGCAAGGCGCGATGCTGCTATTGGCTTACGCCTTGGGCGGTTGGATGGGGCTTTTGTTCTTCCTCATTCAGGCCTTCACCGCGATCTGGCAGCTCGAACTCACCAACTATGTTGAGCATTACGGGCTAACGCGCCGCCATCTTGGCGATGGGAAATATGAGCACGCCTTGCCGCGTCACAGCTGGAACGCGCCGCATCGGGCGACGAACTGGCTTTTGATCAACCTGCAGCGCCATTCAGATCACCATTACAAACCCGACCGCCGTTTTCCTTTGCTGCAAACCTACCCCGAGGATGAGGCACCGCAACTGCCCTTTGGCTATCCGTTGATGAATGCGATGGCGCTGATCCCGCCCCTGTGGCTGCGGCGGATGAACCCTCGGGTTAGGGCTTGGCGGCGGCAACATTATCCCGACATCACCGATTGGTCGGATTATAACGCGGGCCGAAATCCAATGCCGGTGGGCGCGCCTTAGGGTCAGGACTCGTTCTTGTGTCATAGCCAGAAGATGACGGTTGCGGCGAGGGCGACGACGG
>NZ_JAVDBT010000007.1 GCF_030848395.1 Pseudogemmobacter lacusdianii
GTGGCCAATCGTGCCGATGTTGACGTGCGGTTTGTTCCGTTCAAACTTTGCCTTTGCCATAGTCGGGCGCCCTTGCTGCTGCGGGCCCGGACCTCGGACCCTCGGTTCATTCGGGCGGCGATTTATAGGCTGAAGCGCGGAAAATCAAGCCTCAGTTGGCAGATGGCGCTGCGCGCGTCGCGCCTTCCCCGACGTCAGCCGTGGCCGCGACCTCGGAACCGGCCGGAGCTTTGCCCGCCGCCCGCATCGCCGCCAGCCGGGCCGCCTTGGCAGCCGCCATCTCTTCTTCGGTCATGTCGAACCATTGAGGGTTCTCCAGCAACCATTCTTCGACCTTATGCACCGCATTATAGGCCAAGGCTTCCATCTGCTGCTTTTTGGTGCGCGTGATGCCGGTACCAATCACCGTCTCGCCAGAAAGGCTTTCAAAAACAGTGATTTGCTTGCCTTCTTCGTTCAGCTTCTTCTGCGCGGCATCGTCCCAAATATTGGCCGTCACCACCAAAATCGACTTCGGCGCTGCCACCACCGGGATGCCCGGAGGCGCCAAAGCATAGGCGTCAATCGAGATGCCAATGTTGTAAAGTTTGCTGCCCTCATAGCGGCCAAAGCGGTTGTCGACCGCCTTAATCATCACCGCCTCCCAGTCATCGGGCGTGGTCGGTCGGCTGATCGGCACCATCTGCACATTATCTGCAACCGCGATATTCAACCCCAGCGCGAACTCACCCAGCGGCATTGGTGGCTCGGCCAAATCACTTTGACCGCAAGCCGCCACTGAGGCGATGAGAGCAAGGGCAAAAACGGGGCGCAGCAGGGCCATCGGCCACCTCCGGTGCAAGTTCTCTTCGTGCTTAACGAAGCCAAAGCCGCCGCGCAATCAGCGCTTACCAAAGCCGCAGCATGAACGGCGGGATCCGACCAGCCAGCTTTGCCTTTGGGGCAACCTCAGGGGTGCATTTGTTGCAAAGCGTCCTATCTTTGGCAGATGGAAAGAACAGCCGCGCCCCACCGCCGCCACATGCCGCCGACCGAGCTGCTTCCAGTGCAGGTGCCGCTGCATCGCGCACCGCTGGGCATCTGGGGCAGTTTCCGCGCTGGGCGGCGCAATCTTCTGGAATTGATCCCCGAGATCGCCACCCATGCCCCGATCCTTTCTGGCCGCACCGGCAAGCGCTGGCATATGGTGATGGAGCCCGGAGCGCTGCGCCATATCCTGCGCGACCGGCTCGAGGATTACCCCAAATCCGAGGTCACCAAGCTGGTCCTTGGCCCCGCCATCGGCAAGGGGATGTTCGTCGCCGAAGGCGCCGATTGGCACTGGCAGCGCCGCACCGCAGCCCCGGTTTTCACCCATCGCAATGTCTCGGCCCTTGCCCCGGTGATGAGTGCCGCCGCCGAAGCCGCCGCGGCCCGGCTGGGGCAGGCTACAGGTCAAAACGTTGATCTCTTTGAGGAAATGGTCACCGCAACATTCGAGGTGATCTCGGATGTCACCTTTTCCGGCGGCGCGGGCTTTGACCGCACCGAAGTGCATCGCGCGATTGAGCGCTATATCGGCGGCACCGCCCGCGTCTCACTTTTGGATGTGATCGGCGCACCAGCTTGGCTTCCAAGGCCGGGGCGGATGCTGACCGGCGGCGGTATCAGGGACACCAAGAAGCTGGCCGATGCGGCGATAAAGGCCCGCCGCCAGAGCGGGGCCTCAAACCCGCCGGACCTTCTGGATCTTCTGATGGAAGGCGCCGATCCCGAGACCGGCCAGCAGATGAGCAATGAAGAACTGCGCGACAATCTGCTGACCTTCATCGTTGCCGGGCATGAGACCACGGCTTTGACGCTGGCTTGGGCGCTTTACCTTTGTGCCTTCGATCCCGCCGTACAAGCGGCCGCCCGGGCCGAGGCGCAATCGGTGCTGCAAGGCCGCACCGCGACGGCGCAGGATGTCGGCGCCTTGCCGCTCACCCGCCAAATCGTGGATGAGACCTTGCGGCTTTACCCCCCCGCCGCCTTTCTGTCGCGCACGGCGCGCGCCAAGGACAGGCTTTTGGGGCGTGAGGTGCAGCCGGGCGATACGATCCTGCTGCCGATCTATGCGCTGCATCGCCACCATGCTTTATGGCCCGATCCGAACCGCTTTGACCCTTCGCGCTTCGCGGCCCCCCGTGCGGTGCCGCGGTTCCAATACCTGCCCTTTGGTGACGGGCCGCGGATCTGCATCGGCATGAGCTTTGCCTTGCAAGAGGCGGTGATCGTGCTGGCGACTTTACTGTCGCGGTTTCGCTTTACCGCTTTGCCGGGGCGCGCGCCAAAGCCGGTGTTGATCCTGACCCTGCGGCCTGAAGGCGGGGTCTGTCTGCGCGTCGATCGGGCGTGATTTTGGCCAAGGCAGGCGGGGGGCATTCTGCCCCCGCCCCCCCCTGAGAGTATTTAAGTCAAGATGAAGGGGGAAAGGTTAAGGCTTTTGCCCTGTCGGTTTGCCCGACCAAAGCCATACGTAAAACAGACGAAAAGCAGACGTAGATCATACCTCTGCTTTTCGTTTTGTTATGCGGGGTTAACGCCCCGTTTGGCTCAGTTGAAGCGGTTGTCGCGCGGGAAGCCTCGCGGTGCCATTTTACCCGCCGCAGCCCTTGCGCCCTGCCATTCGGTGAGGTCGGTCTCCAGCCTTGTGCGGCCAGCCGGATCCTTCCACGAAAGGCCTTCGGTCAGGGTGAAGGTGATGGCATCGGAGAGGCCACCATCCTTGTACTTCTGCAACCGCACACCTTTGCCGCGCGCCATTTCCGGCAGTTCGGCCAGCGGGAAGACGAGGAGCTTGCGGTTTTCGCCCACCACTGCGACCGAATCGCCCGCAACCGGCACGCAGACGGCGGTTTTCACGCCATCCTTCACCGTCAGCACCTGTTTGCCCGCCTTGGTCTGGGCCAGAAGCTCTTCTGCCGGCACGATAAATCCATCGCCCGCACTGGAAGCCAGCAGGTATTTTGCCCCCGGCTTGAAGAGGATCAGATCGTTGATGCCAGTGTCATTGGGCAGGTCCACCATCAGGCGGACCGGCTCACCCATGCCGCGACCACCGGGCAGATTGGCGCCCAGAAGCGTGTAGAAGCGGCCGTTTTCCGCCAAGAGCAAAAGCCGATCCGTGGTCTCGGCATGGAAGGCAAAGCGCGGCCCGTCGCCGTCTTTGAACTTTTGCTCGACGCTCAGATCGACATGGCCCTTCATCGCCCGGATCCAGCCCATTTTCGAGCAGATCACGGTGATCGGCTCCCGCTCGATCATCGCTTCATAGGGGACGTCTTCGACTTCGCCTGCTTCGGCAAAGGTGGTGCGGCGGCGGCCATTCTCGGTGCCTTTGCCGTATTTTTTGCGAATGTCTTCAAGCTCTTCGCCAATCCGCGCCCATTGCAAGACATCGCTTGCCAGAAGGTCCGCCAGCCCGGCGCGCTCTTCCATCAATGCGTCACGCTCTTGGCGCAGCTCGATTTCCTCAAGCCGGCGCAAGCTGCGCAGACGCATGTTGAGGATCGCCTCGGCCTGCACCTCGGTCAGCTCGCCCTCACCCGGCGCGGGGCTGACATAATCCTTTTCCGACAATGCGCGCGGGAAGCTGCGCCCCCAGGTCTCGCGCATCAAAGCCGCTTTCGGCTCATCATCGTAGCGGATGATATCGATCACCCGGTCGAGGTTGAGATAGGCGATGATGAAGCCTTCAAGCACCTCAAGCCGGTGGTCGATCTTCTCGACCCGGTGCTCCGAGCGGCGGCGCAGCACCTGACGACGGTGGTCAAGGAAGGCGCGCAGAACCTCTTTCAACGAGCAGACCTTCGGCACCCGGCCGTCGATCAACACGTTCATATTCATGCTGAATCGCGTCTCGAGGTCCGAGTTGCGGAAGAGCGTGCCCATCAGCACCTCGGGGTCCACGTTGCGGGCCCGAGGTTCCAGCACGATGCGGACATCCTCGGCCGATTCGTCGCGGACATCGGCCAAGAGCGGCACTTTTTTCAGCTGGATCAGCTCGGCCAGCTTTTCGATCAGCTTGGATTTCGCGACCTGGAACGGGATCTCGGTGACCACGATCTGCCAAGTGCCGCGGCCCAGATCCTCCAGCTCCCATTTCGCACGGGTGCGGAAAGCGCCGCGCCCGGTCTCATAAGATTGCAGGATGGTCTCTTTCGGCTCCACCAGCACGCCGCCGGTCGGGAAGTCCGGACCGGGGATCACCGAGACCAGATCCGCGATCGAGGCCTCGGGGTTCTTCAGCAAAAGCTGGCAGCCTTGGATCAGCTCGTCAAGGTTATGCGGCGGGATATTGGTCGCCATGCCAACCGCGATCCCACTGGAACCATTGGCCAAAAGGTTGGGATAGGCCGCCGGCAGCACCACCGGCTCTTCCAGACGCCCGTCGTAATTGGGGCGGAAATCGACGGCGGTTTCGTCAATGCCTTCCAGCAAAGCCTCGGTCAGCGCGGTGATCCGCGCCTCGGTATAGCGGCTCGCGGCGGGGTTATCGCCGTCGATATTGCCGAAGTTGCCCTGCCCGTCCACGAGCGGGTAGCGCATGTTGAAATCCTGCGCGAGCCGCGCCATCGCGTCGTAAATCGCAAGGTCACCATGCGGGTGGAAATCCCCCATCGTGTCACCGGCGATCTTGGCCGACTTCAGGAATCCCCCCGTCGGCGTCAGGCGCAAACGCCGCATCGCCCAAAGGATTCGGCGGTGCACAGGCTTCAACCCATCGCGCGCATCCGGCAAAGCGCGGTGCATGATGGTGGACAGAGCATAGGTCAAATAGCGCTCGCCAATGGCGCGCGACAGCGGCTCTGCTACGGTTTGACCATAGGTTTTGTCGGTATCATCATCATCGGACATGGATGTTGTGTAGTCCGGCGAAGCGCCGCGGTCCAGCGTCATCCTTGCCCATAGGGGGGAAGGGTCTTGGCTTTTTGCCCCTGACCCTAGGGCGCTTTTTATGTTAGGCTGTTTTTAACGTTTTTGCTGCTTGGTAGATATCATGTTTCGCCTGATCGTGCTTTTGGCTGTTGGTTTGTTTTTGACCTTGTTGATTGCGGGGGCTGATCGTGGGCAGTTGCGCCCCGGCTTGGCCCAAGCCGTTGCCTCCGGGGAACAGATTGTCATTCTCGAACCCCTCGCCACCTCCGTGCCTGTCGTCGAAGCGGCTGAACAGCCTCCAAGCGCGCCTGATCTTGGCCCGGCGGTAGAAATCGCCGATGCGCCCGCGATTGGCAGCTATGATGCGCCTTTGGCGGCGGCGGATCCTGCTGCCCCTGCCCCAGCGGCAACCCCGCTGACGCCCGCGCCTGAGCCGGTCTTCTCGCTCTCGACCCTGCCCACGACCCGGATGACGCCCGCCGCTGCACCAATTGAACAGCCGACCGAAGATCCCTTCGCCAATACCGGCGCGCCTGAGACCAGCCTGCCGCCCTCGGGTGATGTGTGGTATGTCACCGCCGAGATGGTGAATGTGCGTGAAGGCCCCAACACCGACAGCTCGGTCATTGACAAGCTGGTGATGGGTGAGGCCGTGATGGTCAGCTTCGCCGAAGGCTCGGAATGGGCCAAAGTGCAGATCGAGGGCGATGGCCTTGCCGGCTATGTCGCTATGCGCTTCCTGTCGCCGACCGCTCCTTAAGACCGCAGGACCCGCTGCCCTACGATCTTCGTTTGACCTAGCCGCGCCAAAACCCTAGCCCTGCGGCAAAGCGCATAGGCAATGGGACGATGGGCGGGCAAATGGCGAAAACAATCCTGATCACCGGCTGCTCTTCGGGCATCGGCCTTGATGCGGCGCGCGGCATGAAGGCGCGCGGCTGGCGGGTCTTGGCCACCTGCCGGCAAGAGGCCGATTGCGAGCGTTTGCGCGCCGAAGGCTTGGAAAGCTTCCCGCTCGATTACGCCGATGAGGCCAGCATCATCGCCGCCGTCGAAGAGGTGAAAACCCGCACCGGCGGCCGGCTGGATGTGCTTTACAACAACGGTGCCTTCGCCTGCCCCGGCGCGGTCGAAGACATCCCGCGCGATGCTTTCCGCGCGATCTTCGAGGTCAATCTCTTTGGCTATCAAGACCTTACAAACCGGCTGATCCCGATGATGCGGGCGCAGGGCCATGGCCGAATCATCAACTGCTCTTCGGTCTTGGGCCTTGTCGGCATCAAATGGCGCGGCGCTTATGTGGCCACCAAATTCGCGCTTGAAGGCCTGACCGATGTGCTGCGGCTTGAAATGCAAGGCACTGGGATCGAGGTCGTCCTGATCGAGCCCGGCCCGATCACCAGCCGGATCCGCGCCAATTCAATCCCGCATTTTGAAAAGCATATCGCTTGGAAAACCTCGGCGCGGGTTGAAGAATACCGCAGCCTTCTGGGCCGGCTTTATGGCGAGAAGACCAAGCCCGACCGCTTTGAGCTGCCGCCCTCGGCCGTGACCAAGGCCTTGGCCCATGCCTGCGAAAGCAAGCGCCCCCGCGCCCGCTATTACGTCACCGTGCCGACGCATCTTTCGGGCACCCTGCGCCGGCTTTTGCCGACCCGCGCCTTGGATTGGGTGGTCAAAAAGGGCTAAGCAAGATCGCCGCGCCCCGGAGAATGTGACTTCGCATTACCCGCCCTATGGCCTAAACCCCTGTGCAGGCAAACTGCCGCAGTTTCAGAGGGGCCCGCTATGTTCAACGATCCAATCTCGATCCTCGCGCTTGTCGGCGCCTTGGTGGTGCTGGGCATCCTGCTCTGGGGCTTTTTCAGCTATGCCAAAGGCGGCGAATATGCGCGCCAGAACTCGAACAAAATCATGCGCTGGCGGCTTGCCGCGCAGTTCATCGCGGTGCTGGTGGTGATCGGCATGGCTTGGCTGGAATCGCGGGGATAAATCATGGTCGTTCTGTCGAAAATCTACACCCGCACCGGCGATAAGGGCGAAACCGCCTTGGGCAATGGGGCGCGCGTGCCGAAATACAGTGACCGCGTCTCGGCATACGGCACTTGCGATGAGACCAATGCCACCGTGGGTCTGGCTCGCCAACATGCCAGTGGCGAGATGGATGCGGCTTTGGCCCGGATCTCGAACGACCTCTTCGATCTTGGCGCGGACCTCTGCACCCCTGACCGCGAGAAAGACGCCGAGCTGCCCTATACGCCTTTGCGTATGGTCGCCTCTCAAGTCGACCGGCTCGAGGCCGAGATCGATGCGATGAACGCCAAGCTCACGCCCCTGCGCAGCTTCATCCTGCCCGGTGGCACCGCTTTGGCCGCGCAACTGCACCTTTGCCGCACCGTCTGCCGCCGGGCCGAGCGCTTGGTCGTCGAACTTGCCGCCCAAGAAGATGTGAACCCCGAGGCTGTCAAATATTTGAACCGCTTGTCAGATTGGTTCTTCGTCGCCGGGCGCATCGCCAATGATGACGGCAAGGATGACGTGCTTTGGGTGCCGGGCCTGACCCGCTAAAACACCGGCAATAATCGCAAAAGGCTTGGAGTGCGCGCGCACCCCAAGCCTTTTTGCATTTCTATGCTCAAAACCTCAGAAAATTTGGCCATTTTCAGCACCAAACCGCCCACTGATCGACCGCACCGATCTATACGCGGCGTCGATCCGCCACTTCCTGTCGCATTTGCTCTGTTTTCCGCAGCTTCCTTACGGTAACACCCGGCCCGGAGAGCTTGGTCGGGGCTTTGCCCCAATTCTGGAGATTGCCGCATGAAGGTTCTTGTACCTGTCAAACGGGTGATCGACTACAACGTGAAGGTTCGCGTCAAAGCGGACGGCACGGGTGTCGATCTTGCGAACGTAAAGATGTCGATGAACCCCTTCGACGAGATTGCCGTCGAAGAGGCGATCCGTCTGAAAGAAAAAGGCGTTGCGACCGAAGTCGTCGTGGTGTCGATCGGGGTGAAGCAGGCTCAAGAGACCCTGCGCAACGCTTTGGCGATGGGCGCAGACCGCGCGATCCTCATCGAAGCCACCGATGATGTGCACACCGACATCGAGCCGCTGGCTGTCGCCAAGCTGCTGGCTGCCGTTGTGAAGGAAGAGGCCCCCGGCCTGGTCCTCGCTGGCAAACAAGCCATCGACAATGACATGAACGCCACCGGCCAGATGCTTTCGGCTCTGCTCGGCTGGAGCCAAGCCACCTTCGCCTCCGAACTGGCGATCGAAGGCGACAATGCCAAGATCACCCGCGAAGTCGACGGCGGTCTGCAAACCATCTCGGTGAAAATGCCGACGATCGTCACCGTGGACCTGCGCCTCAACGAGCCGCGCTATGCCTCGCTGCCGAACATCATGAAAGCCAAGGCGAAGCCTTTGGCCACCAAGACCCCGGCTGACTACGGCGTCGACATCTCGCCGCGCCTGACCGTGATCAAAACGACTGAGCCCGCAGGCCGCAAGGCTGGCGTGCGCGTGGCATCGGTGGACGAGCTGATTGCCAAACTCAAAGACGAAGCGGGGGTGATCTAATGGCCGTTCTTCTTCTTGCCGACGTGAATGACGGCCAATTGGCCACCGACGCCGTGGCGAAAGCCGTCGATGCGGTGAAGTCCTTGGGCGAAGTTCACCTGCTGGTGGCTGGTGAAGCCGCTGCGGTTGAAGCTGCCAAGCTGGAAGGCGTGTCCAAGGTTCTGAAAGCTGCCGACGCAGCTTATGACCACGGCATGGCCGAGTCGCTGGCCGCGCTGATCGTCTCGCTGGCTGGCAACTACAGCCACATCGGTGGTGCCGCGACCGCTTACGTCAAGAACGTCATGCCCCGCGTGGCAGCCCTTCTCGACGTGATGGTGATCTCGGATGTGACCGCCGTGATCGACGCCGACACGTTCGAGCGCCCGATCTATGCTGGCAACGCGATCCAGACCGTCAAATCTTCGGATGCGAAAAAGGTCTTCTCGATCCGTACCGCAACCTTCAACGCCGTTGGCAATGGCGGTTCCGCCGCTGTTGAGGCCGTCTCGGGCCCGACCGCCGACCTTTCCGCTTGGGTGGAAGACAAGGTCGCGGCTTCGGATCGTCCGGAACTGACCTCGGCCAAGATCGTCGTCTCCGGCGGCCGTGGCGTGGGTTCGAAAGAATCCTTCGACATCATCGAAGCTTTGGCTGACAAGCTGAACGCCGCTGTTGGCGCCTCGCGCGCCGCTGTCGACTCGGGCTTTGCTCCGAACGATTGGCAAGTGGGTCAGACCGGCAAGGTCGTGGCACCGAACCTCTATATCGCTTGCGGTATTTCGGGCGCGATCCAGCACTTGGCCGGCATGAAAGACTCCAAAGTCATCGTCGCGATCAACAAAGACGAGGAAGCCCCGATCTTCCAAATCGCCGATTACGGTCTGGTCGCCGACCTCTTCGAGGCCGTGCCCGAGCTGACGTCGAAGCTCTAAGCTTCGGCTATAGAACCAGAAGGGCGCCCCGCAACGGGCGCCCTTTTGCATGGGTCCTGTGCTTAAATCAGAGCTTACAAAAGCGCCGCCACCTTGGGCAGCAGCAGCTCGGCCACCTGCCTGTGGCAAGTCGCATCCGGCAGGCCCAGCCCGCGCCCCTCACACGCCAGTAGGCTTATCAACTGACCATCCAGCGACGGCGGTGGGGCGATCACCAATTCGGCATAGCCATTGGCATAGGGCTGCAGCGCCGCGATCATCTCACGATCGATGAGCGTGCCCGCACCACCCGCCCAACGCGCCCCCGCCTCTGCCGGAGGATGATCGGCCAGCCAGAGAAGAAGCCTACGGTAGGGCAGCTGCTCCAACACCTCGATCATGCGCTGCACCCATTGCGTTTTCAGCTCTTGCAGCACCAAATCAAACCGCTCATCACACTTGGCCGCCAGCACTGAGAGAAGATGCCGTGTAAAGTGGATCTCGGTGAAATCGACATCACGGTAAAGCGCGCGCAGCACGGGCGTGGCGGCAATGAAGCGATCATTGCGCCGCCCATGCACCCGGTAAAACCGGTTCGAGATATTATGCCCGCCAGTCAATTGCACCACGGCGAGCCGCGCCCCTGCCGCCACCTCCAAGGCAGCGCGATCGCCGAGATAAAGATCGGGGCCTGCATTGGGACAGGCCAGATTGGCCGCTGGCAGGCCCAACTCCTTTTCCAAAAGCGCCGCAAAGGGCAGCGGCACCAGCCGACCATAGGTCTCAGCCCCGCCCAACATCGCCAAATATTCCCCGGTCAAATCCCGCCGCGGCCCCCGGAACGTCAAACGCGAGGCCCCATAGTGACAAGGGAAATAGTCCAGCGACCTG
Organism: Pseudogemmobacter lacusdianii; assembly: GCF_030848395.1. Lineage (GTDB taxonomy): Bacteria > Pseudomonadota > Alphaproteobacteria > Rhodobacterales > Rhodobacteraceae > Pseudogemmobacter > Pseudogemmobacter lacusdianii. The sequence goes on from NZ_JAVDBT010000007.1 coordinate 10,266, forward strand.
TCACCAGGTTGCATATATGCCATCACGACCACCCAAAGTTTCGTCACACCCAAGAGCCAGTCTGCCAGCCAAGCCTTGCCAAAGTGCTAAGCTTTTCATTTAAGCCGCATTCGATGCAAATTCCCACGCGGCACCTGCCCTTGCCCTGACCGGTCGGCTTTCGTAAGGTCCGGGCTGAAATTCAGGGGGTTCGCATGGACATTCGCACAGTTGGCATCGTTGGCGCCGGTCAAATGGGCAATGGCATTGCACATGTTTTCGCTTTGGCGGGATATGATGTTCTTTTGAACGACATCAGCGAGGAAAGCCTGCAAAAGGCACTCGCCACGATCGAGAAGAACCTTGAACGGCAAGCCAGCCGCGGCAAGATCACCGCCGAGGATAAAGCCGCCGCAATGGCGCGCATCCGCACCACGCTGCAGCTTGCAGATCTTGGCCCGACCGATCTTGTGATTGAAGCCGCGACCGAGCGTGAAGCGGTGAAACAGAAGATCTTCGACGATCTTCTGCCGCATCTGAAGCCTGAGACGATCCTGACCTCGAACACCTCTTCGATCTCGATCACGCGCCTTGCCAGCCGCACCGACCGGCCGGAAAAGTTCATGGGCTTCCACTTCATGAACCCGGTTCCGGTGATGCAATTGGTCGAGCTGATCCGCGGCATCGCCACCGATCAAGAGACCTGGGAGGCCTTGCATGAGGTGGTGCGCCGCTTGGGCAAAACCGCCGCCAGCGCCGAGGATTTCCCGGCCTTCATCGTCAACCGCATCTTGATGCCAATGATCAACGAGGCGGTCTACACGCTTTACGAAGGCGTCGGCTCGGTCAAATCCATCGACGAATCGCTGAAACTCGGCGCCAACCACCCGATGGGCCCGCTGGAACTGGCGGATTTCATCGGTCTCGACACCTGCCTTGCAATCATGAACGTGCTGCATGACGGGCTGGCCGATACCAAATACCGCCCCTGCCCGCTTTTGACCAAATATGTCGAGGCTGGTTGGCTTGGCCGCAAAACCCAACGCGGCTTTTACGATTACCGCGGCGAGACGCCGGTCCCCACCCGCTAAGAAGGGGGCTCTGCCCCCGCCCCCTTCGGGGTCTCCCCCGGAGTATTTCGATCAAGATGAAAAGCTTAAGTGTTTCATCTTGACTTAAATACTCCCGCCGGAGGCAAAAGCCCGCGCGAGCGGGCTTTCTTTTACAGGCTCTTACCCAGAGAAAGAGTGTGCTCGCGCAGCCAAGCCAAGAAGCCGCGCGGGTTGCCTTCCCATTTCTTCAGCTCCTCCGCCGGGATCGGCTCGCCGATCACCGGCCGCTGCGGTTTGAAGAGCGCACGTTTGATCTCATAGAGCAAGAGCCCTTGGCGCAGCGTGTCGGAGAGCTTGTTGGCGATCAGGAAGGCGCGGCTGTTTTGGCCGGGGAAGAAGATCGGCACGATCGTCGCGCCAGACGAGCGCACCATCTTATGGGTAAAGACGTTCCATTCGGCTTCCACCGCATTGTCGAACCAGCCCGGGCTCATCGCGACTTTGCCCGCTGGGAAGATGATGATCACCCCGCCGGCCTTGAGGTGCTTCATCGTCTCATCGCGCATCTGAAGGCCCAGTTCGCGGGCGTTATCCTCATGCGGGAAGGGAACGGGAATCATGAATTCCTCGACCTCGGGGATGCCTGTCAAAAGGCTCCGGGTCAGGATTTTGAAATCCGAGCGCACCCGGCAAACCATCTCGGCCATCACCATGCCATCGACCAGCCCCGAAGGGTGGTTGGCCACCACCACCACCGGCCCGGTGGCCGGGATGCGGGCGATCTCTTCGGGCGGCGTGTCGATGCGAATGCCCATGTGGCGGATCGCCTTGGGCCAGAAGGGCGCACCAAAGGGGGCGCCGGATTTCTCGAAGCTGCGGATCAGGCGCAGCAGCTGCACCTTGGCCGTCAGCCATTCGATGGCCCGGATCGAGCCTGACTTCAACGGATTGCGGAATGTGCCAGCATAGGACAGCCGGCGCATATCATAAGGTCGGTCAGCACGCCCTGCGGGCAATCCGGTCGCCTCGGCTGAGGTCTGGCTCTGATCGGTCACGGGGCGATAGTCCCTGCGGTCATGGCCGGCAATGTGCCGCGCCTTCTGGCGGTCAATAGTCTTCTCCGAAGCGGGCCGCAACAAGCGCCTCTAATGCATCGGCGAGTTTCTCCGCTTCTGCGCCGCTGGTCGACACCTCGATCGTGGTCCCGCGCGAGGCGGCGAGCATCAAAAGCCCCATGATCGAATCACCCGAGACTTCCATGCCATCCTTGGCCACATTGGCCCGCGCCTCATGGGCCTCGACCACTTCGACGAATTTCGCACTGGCCCGCGCATGCAGGCCCTTCTCATTGATAATGCGTAAAACTCGGCTCGTCATCAGGCCTCTCAGGCCCCGCCGCCAAGGTCGAGGCTGTTGATATATTTCCGCCCCGCATCCAAGGCCGCCGCCACCGCTTCGGGCACCGGCAGGTCGCGCGATTTGGCCAGCTTAATCAACATCGGAAGGTTCGCGCCATAAAGAATCCGCCGCCCCGAGGCCGCACAGGCCGGCAGCGACAGGTTCGAAGGGCTGCCCCCGAACATATCGGTCACCACGACCACGCCCATGCCCTCATCGACCGATTGCGCAGCGGCCATGATCTCGGCCTGTTTGGCCGCACGATCGTGATCATCCTCGATGGCAATGGCCCGCATCCCATCCTGCTTTCCGACCACATGCTCCACCGCCGAGAGATACTCTCGCGCCAGACCCCCGTGGGCGACAATGACGATACCGATCAAGCCCCATATACCTTGTCAGCTGGAGGGTTTTCGGCCCCCTTGCGTTCCAATTCTCGGTGACGTTTTGACACCGGCCAGCCGGCTTGCGCAAGAGCCGCCCCCATCAATTCCGCAACTGCGACCGAGCGGTGTTGCCCGCCGGTGCATCCAAAGCCAATTGAGAGATGCGCCTTGCCCTCTTGCAAATGCGCCGGCAGCAACAGCAACAGTAGATCCCGAAGCTTTGCGAAGAATTCAGCGAATCGCACATCGCCTTGGACATAGCGCGCAACCTCTGGGTCGCGGCCATCCAAGCTGCGCAGGGCCGGTTGCCAATGCGGGTTGGCCAGAAACCGGCAGTCAAAGATCATATCCACGCCGCGTGGCACGCCGCGCTTATAGCTGAAGCTTTGAATCAGCACCGAAAGCCGCCCACTGGTGCCGGGTTCAAACCAACGCGTAAGCTCGGCCTTTAGATCATGCGGGCTTAACTCACTGGTGTCGATCAGGTGATCGGCCCGCACCCGGATCGGCGCCAGCAGGTCGATCTCGCGCGCAATGCCCTCGGCAGGCGATTCGTCAGCCGCCAAAGGGTGGCGCCGGCGGGTGTCCGAGAAGCGACGGATCAGCTCACCCGGCGCGCAATCCAGATAGATCACCTCCAAAGCCACCCGCGGATTTCGCGTCAGGCTGTCGATCAGCTCGATCAAAGCGGTGGCGTTGAAATCGCGGTTGCGCGCATCAAGCCCCAAGGCCATCGGGCGGCCCAAGGGCGGGCCGTCCAACAGCCGCGGCACCAGACTGAGCGGGATGTTGTCGATGCCCTCAAAGCCCAGATCCTCAAGCACATTGATAGCGGTCGAGCGCCCGGCACCCGAGGGGCCAGTGACCAGCACCAAGCGGTGCTCTGGGGGCGGGTCGTTGGGGGCAAGATCCATCGGCGTTAAGGTCACAGCTTCGGCTTCATCATCAAAGTATCGGGCGATCAGTGCTGCCTGCCGCCCTGAAGATAGACCATCAAGGCGGCAGGAAAATGGTCATGCCGGGCGCGCAGCACAAGCGGCAGCGCTTGACCCAGGATAGTAACGCTGCGGCAGGGTGGCAGCCTTTCCGTCTCATCTTGCCCCATATCGACCACCAAGGCCAGCACGGCGGTTTCGGCGCTGGGGGCGCGCAAAAGGCCGATGCCGCGCGCCTCAATCAGCCCCTCGATTGCTGGCGAAGGGCAGCGGGCCATAAGCCCTGCTGTTGTGACGGTAAGCTCTGTTTGATCGTCCGAGATCAGCAGCGCGCCAAGCGCGATCAGCTGCAAAGCCAAGGCGGATTTACCTGCCCCCGAAGAGCCGGTGATCAAAAGCCCCCGCCCCGAAACCGCGACCGAAGTCGCATGCAGAATCTTGCGCCCGCCTATGCCCTGCGCGGCCTTTTCGGTCAAATCGGCAAGCCCACCACGAAGCGCGCGCCCAAAGGCTCACTTTCGAGATCGGCGGCAGTGGGACGGATATTCTCGGCCCAGATCACCCCGCCATGCGCCTCGACGATCTGTTTCGAGATCGACAAACCAAGGCCCGAGTTATTGCCAAAATGGCTGGCCGGGCGGTCCGAGTAGAAGCGTTTGAAGACCTTGGTCAGCGCCTGCTCTGGGATGCCGGGACCGGTGTCTTCCACCACGACCAACACCCGATTGTCACGCCGCCGCGCCCAAACCCGCACCGCATCACCCTCTTCGCAGAACGATGTGGCATTGGTGATCAAATTGACAAAAACCTGCGCGAGCCGCGCTTCAAGACCACGGATCAGGATCGGCTCAGCCGGCAGATCGGTGATGAAATCGACCCCGCGTTCTGCGGCCTGCTGGCCCAAATGGCTGCTCAAGGAGGACAGGGTTTTCAACAGGTTGAACTCTTCCTCCTCCTCTTTGACCAGCTCAGAATCCAGCCGCGAGGCATTGGAGATGTCGCTGACCAGACGGTCAAGCCGCCGCACGTCATGCTCGATCACATCCAAGAGCTTCTCGCGGTGCTCTTCTTTCTTCACCAGGCGCAGGCTGCCCACGGCCGAGCGCAATGAGGCCAGCGGGTTCTTGATTTCATGCGCCACGTCAGCCGCGAATTGTTCATTGGCATCAATGCGGTCGTACAGCGCCGCCACCATGCCCCGCATGGCGACCGAAAGCCGGCCAATCTCATCGGGCCGCGCCGCCAGATCGGGGATTCGCACCCGGCCAGGATTGACCTTACGCGCATCACGGTCACGGCCGATCTCTGCCGCCGTGGCCAAATCTGCCAAGGGGTTGGCGATGGTCGAGGCCAAGACCAAGCTCAACCCAATCGACACCATCAGCGCCACGACAAACATCTGCAGGATCTGCTCACGCTCATAACGCACCAGCCTGTCCAGCTCGCCCGCGGCCGAGGTCAAAGCAACCACCGCCTGCACCTGACCGCCAAGCATAATCGGCGTGCCCACGGCAAAAACCGTGCTGCCGTCCTGCGCATGGCCCGTGTGCAGCCCGGTCGCGCCCTGCGCTGCCGGCTGCAACACCTGCCGCGCCAGATCAATCGGGTCCAACTCTTCGAAATCAGTCGTGCCAAACGACATAACGCCCGAGACCGAGGTCCAAACCGCATTCAGAAAATCGGTGATGACGGTCGAGCGCACGCCCCCCGGCATGTTCGAATCTGTCACCTCAGGCCCGGTGCGGCTGGCAAGCAAAGTTCCAGCGGGATCAAAGACATGCACTGCAATGCCCACCGGCATTTTCACATTCTGCAAGGCCTGATCGTATGAGAATTCCGCTGCAACAGCGGGCAGTTGCTGGGCTTCAAGCAGATCGGCGATCAGCTCGGCCTCGCGCACCAAGCCCGCCTCACGCTGCAACACCAGCGAATCGCGGAACGGGTTCAAAAACAGCACCCCAGCGACCAAGATCACCAGCGCCATCAGGTTGAAGATGATGATCTTACGCGCCAGCGGGCTGCGGTTCAGCGAAACCAACCCCGAGCGCAGCCGCGTTTGCCGCAGCCCATCAGCCATGGTGTCGGGCGATACCCAATCTTCCCCCAGAAGCACCTCACCGGTTCTTCTGGGGCGGGTCTCCTCAACCATCGTTCGCGGCGCTGCCGTCATTCGGTCCACCCGGCCGTCACTTTACCCACGCGGTCGTCACTCTTCGTTGTAACGATAACCGATGCCGTACAGCGTTTCGATCGCAGCGAAATCATCGTCGACCATGCGCATCTTCTTGCGCAACCGCTTGATATGGCTGTCGATCGTACGGTCATCGACATAGACCTGATCGTCATAGGCCACGTCCATCAACTGATCGCGGCTTTTCACGAAACCCGGGCGCTGCGCCAAGGCCTGCAAAAGCAGGAACTCGGTCACTGTCAGCGAGACATCCTTGCCCTTCCAAGCCACCGAGTGGCGCAGCGGGTCCATCCGCAGGCTGCCACGCTCCATGATCTTGTTTTCTTCGCTGACCGGCGCATCGCCGGTGCTGATCGCCTCTTGCCGGCGCAAGAGGGCGCGAATCCGCTCGACCAAGAGACGCTGACTGAAGGGCTTTTTGACATAGTCATCCGCGCCCATGCGCAGACCCAGAACCTCATCGATTTCATCATCTTTCGAGGTCAGGAAAATCACCGGCATCGAGGTTTTCTGCCGCAGACGCTGCAGCAGATCCATCCCGTCCATCCGGGGCATCTTAATGTCCAACACGGCCATATCGGGCAGCCTGCGGCTAAACGCCTCAAGCGCGGATTGGCCGTCGTTATAGGTTTCCACCTCGAAACCCTCGGCTTCAAGGGTCATCGAGACAGACGTCAGGATGTTCCTGTCGTCGTCCACAAGGGCGATCCTCGACATTTCTCTTTTTCCTGCTCTGGTTATATTTTTGCCTTATTCTCCGCATTTCGCGCAGGCGAAGCAACACATAAAGCGAATCAGTGCCGCCCTGCGTTCACTATCGGACACGAAATTCCCCAACCAATGACTAATTTGTCTCACCAGCGCCATCGCTTTGCATTTGGTTGCGCTAAACCAAAACTGGTTGCGCTAACTGCATGATTGCCTGCTGTTCCGCTGGGATTTCCACATGTTATAGGGGCCTACGGGAGCGGTCAGCCCGACTGCTCTTTGCGCCCACTGGCCCGGGCGCTTTCTCACCTTGACGAAAACGCCCCGCGAAATGCGCGGCATCGGGAGCTTGCAGGATGATCATCGGACGCGTGAACCCCAACCGAACGTTGGAAACCCAAGGTATCAGCGGCGTCGGCTCCGTCTATTACAACTTGATTGAACCTGCTTTGGTCGAGCAGGCCCTGCAGCGCAAAGAAGGCACCCTCGGCCGCGGTGGTGCGCTGCTGTGCCAAACCGGTCAGTTCACCGGCCGCTCGCCGAAAGACAAATTCGTCGTCCGCACCGCTTCGGTGGAAAACACCATCTGGTGGGAAAATAACGCGCCGATGGCGCCGGAAGCCTTTGCCCAGTTGAAAGCCGATATGCTCGAGCATGTCAAAGGCCGTGAGCTTTTCGTGCAAGACCTTTACGCCGGTGCCGATGCGACGCACCGCGTTGACGTGCGCATGGTGACCGAGCTCGCATGGCATGGCCTCTTCATCCGCCATCTGCTGCGCCGCCCCTCGGCGGAAGAGTTGCAAAGCTTTGAGCCGGAATGGACGATCATCAACGTGCCGTCCTTCAAGGCCGACCCGGCGAAGCACGGCTGCCGCACCGATACCGTCATTGCGCTGAACTTTGACGAAAAGACCGTGCTGATCGGCAATACCGCTTATGCGGGCGAGAATAAGAAGTCCGTCTTCACCATCCTGAACTACCTTCTGCCCGAAAAGGGCGTGATGGCGATGCATTGCTCGGCCAACCACGCCATCGGCAAGCCGGAAGATGCTGCCGTCTTCTTCGGCCTCTCGGGCACCGGCAAGACCACACTTTCCGCCGCCCCCGACCGCACCTTGATCGGCGATGACGAGCATGGCTGGTCCGAGCGCGGCATCTTCAACTTCGAAGGCGGCTGCTACGCCAAGACCATCGACCTCTCGCCCGAGGCCGAGCCCGAGATCTATGCCACCACCCACCGCTTCGGCACTGTGGTGGAGAATATGGTCTATGACGCCGACACGCTTGAGTTGGACTTCGCTAACCGCTCGCTGACCGAAAACACCCGCTGCGCCTATCCTTTGGATGCGATCTCCAACGCGTCTGACACCGGGCTTGGCGGTCACCCGAAACATGTGGTGATGCTGACCTGCGACGCCTTTGGTGTCCTGCCGCCGATCGCGCGACTGTCGCCCGCGCAGGCGATGTATCACTTCCTGTCGGGCTTCACCTCGAAAGCCGCCGGGACCGAGCGTGGCATCACCGAGCCGCAGCCGACCTTCTCGACCTGCTTCGGTGCCCCCTTCATGCCGCGCCGGCCTGAAGTTTACGGCAAACTCTTGCAAGAGAAGATCCTTGAGCAAGGCGCATCCTGCTGGCTCGTCAACACCGGCTGGACCGGCGGCGCTTACGGCACCGGCAAGCGCATGCCGATCAAAGCCACCCGCGCGCTGCTCTCGGCGGCGCTCGATGGCTCGCTCGACGGGGTTGAGTTCCGCAAAGATCCGAACTTCGGCTTCGAAGTCCCGGTCGCGCTGCCCGGCGTTGACGCGCAACTTCTGAACCCGCGCGAGACTTGGGAAGACCAAGCCGCTTATGACGCCCAAGCCCGCAAGTTGATCGATATGTTCACCAAGAACTTCGGCCAATACCTGCCCTTCATCGATGAAGACGTCAAAGCCGCCGCCATCGGCTGAAGGCTTGGCCGATGACGGAAGTCAGAAAGGCCCGGAGGGATTGACCCTCCGGGCCTTTCTCTTGCCTCCGGCGGGGATATTTAAGGACAGAAAATGGAAGACCTCTCTGATCTCATTTTCTGTCTCTAAATATCCTCGGGGGGTCTGGGGGGCGAAGCGCCCCCAGCCTTGCCCTTAGAAGAGCGCCTGCCGGACGAGGTTCAGGCCGGTCAGCACCAAAAGCGCTTGGGTCCAGCGTCGGAACAAAGCCTGATCCAGCCGGTCTTGGATCTTGTAGCCAAACTGCATCCCCAGCATCGCCGGCACCACCAATGCTGCCGAGAAGGCCAACCGTTCGGGACTGGCAATGCCGGTGCCCAGATGGGCCATCAAAAGCGCTGCTGCGCCGATCAAGAAGACCACGCCTTGCACCCGCACCGCCTCGACCTTGGGCGCCCCGATCGACAGAAGATAAACCAAGAGCGGCGGTCCCCAGATCCCCGACACCCCGCCGTAAAGCCCGCCAATCACGCCGAGCCCCCACTCGGCCCCTTTGCGGTGGCGCAAAGGCAAAGCCAAAGGCAGGCCGGAGAGTTGCAATGCGGCAAAGGCCGTCACCGGCACGCCCAAGAGCAAGAGATAGGCCATCCGCGGGATATGCTCGAAGAGCTGCGCCGAGAGCAGGATGAAGGCCACCGTCCCGGCCAGAAAGCGCCAATACTGCCGCGCAGAGCCAATGGCCGCCGCATGGCCCTGCCGGAAAGCCTGCGACATGTTGGTGATCAAGGTCGGCAAGATCAGCCCGGCCAGCGCCACCTCGGCTGGCAGAAACGCCGAGAAGGCCGAAACCATGATCAGCGGCATCGCAAAGCCCACCGCGCCTTTCACAAAACCGGCAAACAAAGTCACCGCCATTGCCGCCCAGAAGGCCTGCGGCTCCAGCCCCGCCATCACCAAGTCCATGCGCATCCCTCCCGCCCCCTCCCTTCTGGCAGCGCGCCGCGAAAAGTGAAAGCCCGCTGGTTGACCCTGCCCCCGGCCCGCGCTTTGCTCGCTCCCAATCGGTTCGGTGAGGATCCCCTTTTGCAGCGCCTTTTGTCCTTGGCTTTCATCGCGATCCCTTTGCCAGCGCTGGCCGATCCCGCGCCGCCGCTGCTTGCCCCCGGCGTACGGCTGATCGATCACGGCATCTATTGCCAGACCGACTCCATCGGCACCCAAGCCGCGCCTGAGACCTCTTTGGGCTTCATCGACACCCTCCCCGGCGTGCCGGTGATGGTGTACCGCCAGCAAGAGATTCCCGGGCGTCTCGGCACCTCTTTCGGGGTGGTGGTTGAGTTGGATCGCCCCATCCTCGACATGCGGATCGAGACTTGGAAGCCCGGCGCCACCAAGGCAGAGATCTGGTATGACTCGACCCTCGCCGATACCCCGCAGATGCGGGGCTTTGCCTTTGATTACCCTGAAGAGATCATCATGGGCCTGTGGCGGATGGAGGCTTGGGACGGCGATCAACAGCTCTATAGCGTGGAATTTGAAGTGCTCCCGCCCGAGGCTTTGCCCGGCGTCACCTCTGATTGCAATCTGATGTCCTGACCGCTGCAAGGAGCTTGCCGCCCGACAGAGCGAAATCCGCAGCGACAGAATAAATCCTAACGTAACCTACTGGCGAAATCTTATTGCGCTGCGCCTGCGAAGGCCGTATCCCTTCGCAGACGCAGAATCTCGGAGTTTTTCTGATGCCGCATGACGGTTCGCCGCTGCCCGCCTCGCCCCTTTTGCCCGATCTGCGGGCGCTGACCGCCGGTGCTTTGCCGCAGCTTGAAACCCTGCTTGCCGCGGCGAAAGAGGATCTGCGCGGCCGGGTGACCGAAAACGGCAAGGTCTCGGCCAAGGCGCTTGAGGCCGATCAATACGCCGCCCATGCGCTCTCGTGGCTTGCGACTTATGTCCTTGCTTTGCAACAATTGAACGCTTGGGCCGACCGGCTGCACAGCGACGACCGCTTTGGCGAGATCGAGGCGCTGATCCTGCAAATCGGCTTCGGCGAATACCTCGCCCAGATCCAAGGCGGCATTCCGATGTCGCAGCTGGAGGTCGCGCGGCTCAGCGATCTCGGCCTGGACTGGCAGCCCGATGCCGCCGCCAAGACCCTGATTGCCAAGGGCAATTCCGCCGCCGCCCGCGCCCGGCTCGTCGCCCTCATGTGCGACAACCAAGCCCGCGCCACCTTTGGCGCCACCGGGCTTGAGGCCGAGCTCGAGATGATCCGCGACCAATTCCGCCGCTATGCGGATGAAAAGGTCATCCCCTTCGCGCATGACTGGCATCTGAAAGACCAGCTCATCCCGATGGAAATCATCGAAGAGCTCTCGGAAATGGGCGTCTTTGGCCTCACCATTCCCGAAGAATTCGGCGGGCTCGGCCTGTCCAAAGCCTCGATGGTTGTGGTCTCGGAAGAACTCTCGCGCGGCTATATTGGCGTCGGCTCCCTTGGCACCCGACCCGAAATCGCCGCCGAGCTGATCCTTGCCGGCGGGACCGAGGCGCAAAAGGCGCATTGGCTGCCGAAGCTCGCCTCGGGCGAGATCCTGCCCACCGCGGTCTTCACCGAACCCAACACCGGCTCGGACCTTGGCTCTTTGCGCACCCGCGCGGTGCAGACCGAGGACGGCTGGGAGATCACCGGCAACAAGACCTGGATCACCCATGCCGCCCGCACCCATGTGATGACGCTGCTGGCCCGCACCGATCCCGAGACCAGTGACTACCGGGGCCTGTCGATGTTCCTCGCCGAGAAAACCCCCGGCACCGAGGCCGAGCCCTTCCCCACTCCCGGCATGACCGGCGGCGAGATCGAAGTCTTGGGCTATCGCGGCATGAAGGAATATGAGCTGGGCTTTGACGGCTTCAAGGTCAAGGCCGAGAACCTTCTGGGCGGCGTGCCCGGTCAAGGCTTCAAACAGCTGATGCAGACCTTCGAATCCGCCCGCATCCAAACCGGGGCGCGCGCGATCGGCGTGGCGCAAGCGGCGCTGGAGACCGGCTTGCAGTATGCGCTCGACCGCAAGCAATTCGGCAAATCCTTGATCGCCTTTCCCCGCATCGCCAGCAAACTGGCGATGATGGCGGTGGAAATCATGATCGCCCGCCAGCTGACCTATTTCTCGGCTTGGCAGAAAGACCATGACAAGCGCTGCGATCTTGAGGCTGGCATGGCCAAGCTTTTGGGCGCGCGGGTGGCTTGGGCGGCAGCGGATAACGCGCTGCAAATCCACGGTGGCAATGGCTTTGCGCTGGAATACCGGATCAGCCGGATCCTTTGTGACGCGCGGATCCTCAACATCTTTGAAGGTGCGGCCGAGATCCAAGCCCAGGTTATCGCCCGTCGCTTGCTCGACTGACCGCTTGCTCGACTGACCGCTTGCTCGACTGATCGCTCTTAGGCCGCCCGATCAAGGGCGGCCCGCTCCTCCGCCGTCTGCCCGCCATGCGAAGGCCGGTCCGCGCCCAGCCGCGAATGCAGCCGCCCCGCCACGGCCCAAGCGGCAAAGAGCCCCAAGCCCGAAGCCGCAAAAATCCCCGGCAGCGGCAGCACCAAAAGCACCAGCCACGCCACACCTGGCGTCAATATCCCCGACACATCGCGGAAGCTGGAATAGACCGCCGACATCTCAGTGCGCTCCGAGGGCTTCACGCTCATCAAGAAGGGAAGGCCCCCGACCACATCCAAAGTGACCAAGAAGACCGAAGCGCCAAAGAGCAAAACCACCGTCACCCAAGGCAAAACCGCAAAAAGCGCGCCGCCCAACATCATCACACCGCAAGCCAAGAAGGCCAGCCGCACCGAGCGCCGCACCCCCTTCTGCCGCGCCCAACGGTTGATCATCGGCGAGAAGAACAGCACTGTGTTCGAGATCCCAAGCGCCGAGCTACCAACCTTATCGCCCAAACCTGCCTCGATGCAGAAGATCGGCAGATAGACGCAATAGACCCACCAGCCGCAAGACCGCATCACCGCAAAGAACCAGCCCGCAATCAGCCGCGGCTGGGTGACAAAGCGGGTCAGGAAGCCCAAAGGATTGATCGCAGGCCCGCGCGCCTTGGCAATCTGCTTGCCATTGCCCAAGCGCAGCACCCAAAAGGTCGCCAAAAGCGCCACCGCAAAGCCGGCCGAGACCAGAAACACCCCATCACCAAAGGCGGTATAGATCACCGGCCCAAGGAAAGGCCCCAAAGCCCAAGGTGCCGCCGCATAGGCCATCTGCACCGACTGGCTGCGCCCCAGATTCTCGCGCGCCACATAGTCCAAGACATAGGCGTTGAAGCAGACGAAGTTCGTCGCCGTCCCCATCGTCGTCACCACGATCGCCAGATAAGCCCCGGTGGTGCTGCCCAGCATCGCAAAGGCCGCCCCCAAAAGGAACATCGAACAGCCCAAGGTGTACATCCAGCGCCGCGGCACGAAAGCCGTCAGCCACGGCACCATCAGCCCGGTGACCAATGAGATGATCCCCGCGATCAGATAGGCGACCGAGACCTCCTGTGCCGAGCCAAGCATATGATAAAGATAGATCGGCCAGACCGAGACCATCACGCCTCGCACCGCCGCCTCAAGCCCTGCCAACAGCGCCAGATGTTCGATCTTCGGCGTCGGCGTATGTTTTAGATCAAGGGGAAGGTATCGCATGGCCATGATGCCGCATTAGCGCCCATGGCTGAGCGGTGCGCTGTCACGCCACCGACATCGCAGGTCGCCCCTAAGCCACGGCGTCGCGGTTCAGAAGATCAATCAACCGCCCCCGCGCCTCGGGCAGGCTATGCTGCATCGCTTCGCCACTCAATGCGCGATCCAGAAAATGCCCGGTGATCTTAAGCCCCTGCCGGATCGCCTCTGCAGTCATCGCCGCACCGCTCACCATGCCTTCGGGCAAAGGCAACAGCCGTTCGGCCCATTCGCCCGCGCCCGCCCGGCTGACCGCGCGGCCGGTCTTGGGGCTGACATAGACCAAATCGCCCGTCCCCCCGGTCACCGCACAGCTGCTCAGATCAAGGCCAAAGCCCATCGCTTCCAAGAGTTGCATCTCCCAAGCCAGATAGTCGCGCAACCACCCCGCAGCACCCAGCCGGTCCAGCATCGCGGTCGAGCGCTGCCACAAAGCCTCATGCGGATCACGCTCGGGCAGAGCAAGGCTCAAGAGCGCGCAGATCGACGACAGGCCCGCCAAGGCCAAACGGTCGCCCAGCACATGCGCGCGGCTGCGGATCGGCTCCAGCGTATAAGCGCCGATATGCTCGGCCAGCCGCGCGGTCCACACGACCGCGACCTGCGTGCCGGGCTGCACATGCGGCGCCATCCGACGCGAGGTGCCACCGCGCACCACCCCGGCATGTCGCCCATGTTCGCGGGTAAAAACCTCAATAATCGCGGCACTTTCGCCATGCGGGCGCATCGACAGCACCGCCCCTTCGTCCCGCCATTCCATGCCGCGCCCCCCCTGCCCTTGCGTTTCTCCCAAAGTTCCGACGCCAAGGCAATCGCCGCAGCCCCTGCGGCTTTATAAGCCAATGATGGCCCCTCTTTCAGAGCATCAATTCCCCACCAAAGGCTCCACCGCAGCCCAAGCCGCTACCGCCGCCATTTGCGCCGCTGCAAAGACCACCAGCGCCGACCACGGATAAAGCCCGCCGCGACCAAGGGCTGCAAAGCCGGCACATCCAGTGCCAGAAGGAACAGCCCCAAAGGCAGCATCCAAAAGCCCACGATCGGCAAAAAGCCGACAAAGCCGAAGAGGATGAACAAAAGCGCCAAGGGGATGCGGATCAGCCGGGCGCGTTTGGACTGTAAGAACTGCAACAGCCCCGCAAGCTGGGGCACCCAGCGGGCGAAAAGTTGGAATTGCCGGTCAAGCCGCCGCCGCGCTTTTTCAACGGTGCCCGCAGACCTTGGAAGAGGGGATAAAGGCGCGGGCAAGGACATGGGCGGGGCTCCGATCTCGGCACTGCCCCAAAAAGGATCAACACAGGGGCCAGATCCAACGGCCCAGCCGCCAATCCGTTCCCCACGCTCGGCCTTGAGCGGCCAGCGGCCTAGCCGCTCAACCCCTCCTCATCGAGCAACACCCGGCCCAGCCGATCCTCAACCTCGATCAGCCACAGATCACGGTCCCGCTCGGCCTCACGCGCCAAAAGTGCGTCGACCTCGCGCTCTTCGCCCTCAACCAGCACCGCCCATTGCCGCGTATCCGTCGCGAAATCCCAGCGCCGGACATAGGCCCGTGCTTGGCCGTCCATCGTCGCCAGCTTCACCATCACCGCGCCCGAGGTCTCATCCCCGCGCCGCGCCAAATAGACCGGGATCGCCGCCAGCCGCAGCCGCGCCAAATAGGCCGAGACCCAAAGTCCCGAGGCAAGGCGCGGCTCGGCCATCGGCTCAGCTGTCGCCGTCTTTGAAGTTCAGGCCCATCTCGTCATAGCGCTCGGCCTCATCCAGCCAGTTTGGCCGCACTTTGACCTGCAAGAAGAGATGCACCGGACGGCCCAAGAACTCGGTGATCTCGACCCGAGCTGCCGCGCCAATCGCCTTGATCGTCTCGCCGCCCTTGCCGAGCAGAATGCCCTTATGGCCGTCGCGCATCACATAAACGACCTGATCGATCCGGACCGAGCCATCCGGGCGCTCTTCCCATTTCTCGGTCTCGACGGTCAGCTGATAGGGCAGCTCTTCATGCAAGCGCAGCGTCAGCTTTTCGCGGGTCATCTCGGCCGCGATCATCCGCATCGGCTGATCGGCCAACTGATCTTCGGGATAATACCACGGGTTCACCGGCAGCTGCGCGGCCAGCCATTCCTTCAAATCCTCAACCCCATGGCCGCGCTCAGCGCTAATCATGAAGGTCTTGGTGAAGGGGAAAGCCTCATTCATCTTCTCGGCCAAAGCCAAGAGAACCTCGGCCTTCACCCGGTCGATCTTGTTGATCGCCAAAGCCACCGGCTTATCTTGCGGCAGCTCATCGCGGATCCGCTCGATGATCGCCTCAGCGCCTTCGGTCAGGCCGCGATGCGCTTCGATCAGAAGGACCACGATATCGGCATCCGCCGCCCCGCCCCAAGCCGCCTTGACCATCGAGCGGTCCAAGCGGCGGCGCGGCCGGAAGATACCGGGCGTGTCGACAAAGACGATCTGGCTTTGCCCCGACATGCAGACCCCACGGATCCGCGCCCGCGTCGTCTGCACCTTATGGGTGACGATCGAGACCTTCGCGCCGACCATCCGGTTCAGCAGCGTGGACTTGCCCGCATTGGGCTCTCCGATCAAAGCGACGAAACCGGCGCGGGTGTCAGGGGTCATGAGGCAAACCTTGTCAATTTAGCCCCTGCTCATAAGGCTTTTGCCGCGAAGATGCCAGTTGGCATCCGCCCCCGTGCAGCACTTGCGCAAAAGACGCCACGGCGCGGGCTGCGGAAGGTGGCGATAGCCGTGCGCCCCGTGCCGTCAGCGTGATCTCAGGAACCCGCCCCGCCCTCCAGCCGTTGCAGCAAATCGCGCGCGGCGGTTTGCTCGGCGATGCGTTTGGAGCCAGCACTGGCTTCGGCGTTCTCGCCGCTGGCCAGCACCACTTGCACGGTGAAGATCGGTTGGTGATCGGGGCCTTTGCGGCCGGTCTCGCGGTAGGTCGGCGGCGGCATGGCGCGCGCTTGCGCCCATTCTTGCAAGGCGGTTTTGGCATCGCGTGCGTCAGCCTCAACCCGGCCCACCCGGTCGCCCCAAAGCCGCAGCACCATGGCGCGCGCGACCTCAAACCCGGCATCTTGATGCACAGCGGCAATCACCGCCTCCATCGCATCGCCCAGCAAAGCCTCTTTGCGCCGCCCGCCGGTCAGCATCTCAGACCGGCCCAGCTTCAAGACATCGCCAAGACCCACTTGCCGCGCCACCTCGGCGCAGGTTTCCTTGCGCACCAAAGCGTTAAAGCGCGGCGCCAGCTGGCCCTCATTGGCCGAAGGATCCGCAGCCAGCAAAGCCTCGGCCATCGCAAGGCCCAAAACCCGATCCCCCAAGAACTCTTGCCTTTGGTTATCAGGCCGGGTCGCCGAGCCGATCGAGGCATGGGTCACGGCCCGCAGCAACAGGTCAGGCTTGCGAAACTCATGCCCGATGCGGGTTTGGAACGCCAAAAGATCTGCTGAAAGCCGCATCACTGAACCGGAACGAAGAACCGGTCCGAGCGCCAGGTCCAGAAGTAAAGGATCCGCTTCCCAGCCGAGGAGAAGATGATCCGGTCCGCCCGACCAATCAAGTTTTCCGCCGGAACAAAGCCGACATCGCCGGTGTTGCGCGAATAGCGGCTGTCGGCGGAATCGTCGCGGTTGTCGCCCATCACGAAGTAATGGCCCTCGGGTACGGTATAGACGCCGGTGTTGTCGGGCATGCCCGCAGCGTTGACGATGTTCAGCACGGTGTGCTGGCGACCGCCCGGCAGCGTCTCGATGAAGCGCGACTTTTGGCAGATGCCGCCATCCCCCACGATGCCGTTTTCACATTTCGGGCGGTAGCCCATCGGGCCTTGCGGCTCCATCACCTCTTCAAAGATGCCAGCCGGCTCTTGCGGCACCATCTCACCGTTCAGATAAAGCACGCCGCTTTTGACCTGAACCGTATCGCCCGGCAGGCCGATCACCCGCTTGATGAGATCATCGCCCTTCAGCGGATGGCGGAAGACCGCAACATCGCCGCGCTCAGGATCCGAGCCGAAGATCCGCCCGGTGATCGGGCACATCGAGAAGGGGCAGGAATATTTCGAATATCCATAGGCCATTTTATTGACCATCAGGAAGTCGCCGACCAGAAGCGTCTCCTTCATCGAAGAGGAGGGGATCCAGAACGGCTGGAAGAACAGGGTGCGGAAGACGCCTGCGATGATCAGGGCCCAGAACACGGTTTTCACCAGCTCCATAATGCCCTCTTCGGATTTCGCCTTAGCCATCTGCTGCCTCATTCATCTGCTGGTCGCTTCTTGCGCGGCGGTGGAAAGGTGTCAAGTCGCGGCGCTTTGCGCCGTCGGGGCCACGCTTTGCGATGGTGCAATCGGTCGCGCCTCGATCACCACAAAGGCCTGCGCCCAAGGGTGGTCATCGGTCAGCGTCACATGGATCACCGCCTCATGGCCCGCAGGGGTCATCTGGGCCAAACGCTCAGCCGCCCAACCCGTGACATACATCACCGGCTGGCCGGTGCGCAGATTGGTGACGGCCATGTCTTTCCAGGAAATCCCCATCCGCAGCCCGGTGCCAAGCGCCTTAGAGCAAGCCTCTTTTGCCGCCCAACGCTTGGCATAAGTCGCCGCCACTTCCCGGCGGGAGTTGGCCTTGGCTTGCTCATGCTCGGTGAAGACACGGTTGCGGAAGCGGTCGCCAAACCGCTCGAGCGTGGCTGCGATCCGCTCAATATTGGCCAGATCAGAGCCGATGCCGAGGATCAAGAGAGCAGGCCCCGCGCGTCATCCATCCGGCGGCGCATCTCTTCGATCGCCGGGCCAAGACCCAAGAAGATCGCCTCGCCGATCAGGAAATGGCCGATGTTCAGCTCAACCAGTTCGGGGATGGCGGCGATCTCGGTGACATTGGCATAGGTCAACCCATGGCCAGCATGCACCTCAAGGCCCAGACTATGCGCCAAAGTCGCACCTTTGCGCAAAGCGTCAAGCTCGACCTCAGCCTCGGCCAAGCGGCCCTCGGCATGCAGGTCCGAGTAATGCCCGGTGTGCAACTCCACCACCGCCGCGCCAATCCGGGCCGAGGCTTGGATTTGCTCAGGGCTATGGCCAATGAACATGGAAACCCGCGTGCCTATATCGCGCAACGGCGCGATATAGGCCTTCAGCCGTGCCTCATCGCCCGCGACATCCAAACCGCCCTCGGTGGTGCGCTCTTCGCGCCGCTCCGGGACCAGACAGGCGGCATGCGGCTTCAGCCGCAAAAGGATCGCCTGCATCTCATCGGTGGCGGCGCATTCAAAGTTCAACGGAATGCCGATCCCAGCGGCCAGCGCATCCATATCGGCATCACGGATGTGACGGCGATCTTCACGCAGATGCGCGGTGATACCGTCAGCCCCCGCCGCCTCGGCCAGCAAAGCCGCGCGCAAAGGATCGGGCCAAGCCGAGCCTCGAGCGTTTCGCACCGTGGCCACATGGTCGATGTTGATCCCCAACCGAAGCCGTCTCGCCGCTGCTGCACCCGCCATGTTCATCCGTCTCACCTTAGATATTCGCCGGTCCTCACCAAACCGCGCCGCAACTTACGGCGCAGGGTGCGAATCGTCATCCCCTGTTCGGTCTGAGAGCTGATCGCTGCCATCAGCCTTATGCGTCAACCGATGCGCGGCCTTGGCCACCGCCTCTTTCAACCGGCTGCGGCGCTCATGCCGCTCGCTGGCCTTGGCGGCGCGCGCCTTTTGATAGGCCGAGACCAACGGGATGGTGATGTAATAGCCAATCGCCGAAATCAGGATCCCCGGCCCCAAAGCGCCAATGAAATAGGGCACATAAATCTCGTGCCAGAACTTTATCAGCCCGGTCCAGCTGGCCTTCTCGGGGCCAAAGAGCGCCATGAAGTTATACCAAAGGTCCGAGCCAGCATCGGCAAAGGCCCGGCCGATATATTCAGCCGTCAGCGGTGCCTCGATCCCCATGATCCAATGGCCAAGGGTCATCGCCAGCACGGCGAAGAAGGGCGTGGTCAAAGGGTTGGTGTTGAAGGTGGCCAAAAGCGCGGCCAGAAGGTTGCCGTTCACCACCCGCGCCGCCAGCCAAGCCGCGACGAACTGCAGCCCCGGCAACGGCAGAAACCCGATCAACGACCCCGCAAAGACGCCACGCGCCACGCGATGCGGCTGGTCAGGCAAACGGCGCATCCGATGGATCACATAGCGAGTCGCCCGCTTGATCCCCGACTTAGGATAGACTTGCTCGCGCAGCCACGGGCCCCAAGCCAACGGATCCCTTCGCTTAAAAACCAAACCCAGCTTCCTTCCTCTCCAGACCAAGATGGTCTGGCCTTCCCCGACAAGCCTTGATGTCAGGGCTTGCGCGACAGATCGCGATGACGACTGATCTGCGCCACATCCGTCTCGGCTTCAAGCGCGGTCATGACTTTGTGCAGATGTTCAACATCGCGCAGGTCCACGTCAACGATAAGCCGGTAAAAATCCGGTTTGCGATCTGTGAACCTCAGGTCCGAGATATTGGCCTTCTGCTCGCCAATCAATGTGCAAATCCGGCCCAACACGCCAGCGTCATTTGAAATTGTTATATCACAGGTGACCGAGTGGACGGCGGCATGTCGCCCGCTCTTCCAATGCAGATCGACCCAGCGCTCGGTCTGGCTCTCAAATTCCGCCAAGCCGGGGCAGTCGATCGCATGGGCCACCACGCCCTTGCCGCGATAGGTGATGCCGACGATCCGCTCACCCGGCAAAGGCTGGCAGCAAGGCGCGCGCTTCAGCGACTGGTCAGGGGCCAAGCCCACCACCGGGCGCTGCACGTCCACCTCTTCGGCCTGCGCCATCGACAGCTCAGGATAAAGCAGCTCCACCACTTTGCGCGCCGCCACCTCGGCCGAGCCAAGGCGCGCCAACAGGTCTTCCTCATCGGCCAGACCCATCATCTTGGCCGCAGTGCGCAACGCCTTGTCCGAGGATTTCTTGCCAACATGGTCAAAGGCCGCCCGCGCCAGCTCATGGCCCAGCTTCACAAAGCGCCCGCGATCTTCCGCGCGCAAAGACCGCCGGATCGCCGCTTTCGCCCGGCCCGTCGCCACCACATCGATCCAGCTCGCCTGCGGGCGCTGGCCTTCCGCCGTGATGATCTCAACCGATTGGCCGTTCTTCAGCCGGGTCCACAACGGCACCCGGATGCCGTCGATCTTGGCCGAAACGGTCGAGTTGCCGATCCGCGTATGGATCGCATAGGCGAAATCCAAAGGCGTCGCGCCGCGCGGCAGCTGGATCACATCGCCCTTGGGCGAGAAGCAGAACACCTGATCGGAATACATCTCGAGCTTGACGTTCTCGAGGAATTCCTCGTGATCTTCCTCGTCCAGCCGCTCGGTCAGATTGGCAATCCACTTCGCCGGATCGACCGAGAACGGGTTCTTCGAACGCACGCCTTCCCGGTAAGACCAATGCGCCGCGACCCCGGCCTCGGCCACCTCATGCATCTCACGGGTGCGGATCTGCACCTCGACCCGTTTGCCATCCCGGCCCGAGACCGTGGTGTGGATCGAACGATAGCCGTTCGACTTCGGCTGGCTGATGTAATCCTTGAACCGCCCCGGCACCGCGCGCCAGCGTTGGTGGATCACGCCCAAAATCCGGTAGCAATCCGCAACCGAGCCGCAGATCACCCGGAACCCGTAAATGTCCGACAGACGCGAGAAGGCCAGATCCTTCTCCTGCATCTTGCGCCAGATCGAATAGGGCTTTTTGGCGCGACCATAGACATCCGCCTCGATCGAGGCGCGCTCCAGCTCATGCCGGATATCGCCGGTGATCTTATGCACCACATCGCCGGATTCGCGCTGCAAGGTCAGGTAGCGCCGCAGGATCGAGTTGCGCGCCTCGGGGTTCAGAACCTTGAACGAGAGATCCTCAAGCTCTTCGCGCATCCACTGCATACCCATCCGGCCCGCCAGAGGTGCAAAGATCTCCATCGTCTCGCGGGCCTTTTGGGCCTGCTTTTCCACCTTCATGCTGCGGATGGTGCGCATATTGTGCAGCCGGTCGCCCAGCTTCACCAAGATCACCCGCAGATCCTTGGACATCGCCATGAAGAGCTTGCGGAAATTCTCGGCCTGCTGGCTGCCCGCACTCGACAGCTGCAAATTGGTCAGCTTGGTAACACCGTCGACCAGTTCAGCCACATCCGAGCCGAACAGCTCGTTGATCTCGCTATAGGTGGAACGGGTGTCTTCGATCGTGTCATGCAAAAGCGCTGTGACGATCGTGGCATCATCCAGCCGCTGCTCGGTCAAAATGGCAGCGACAGCGACCGGATGGCTGAAATAGGGCTCCCCGCTTTTGCGGAACTGCCCTTCATGCATCTTCATGCCATAGGCATAGGCCCGGCGGATCAGATCGGCGTTACAGCGCGGGTTGTAATTGCGGACAAGGGCGATGAGGTCTTCAACGTCGATCATCGCTACCCTACCCGCAGGCTAACACACCCGCCTTTGCTGCCTCAGTTCTCGCCCTGAGCTTCCATCAGCGCGCGGAGGAGCTTTTCTTCCGACATATCGTCAACCACCGGACGATCGATCTCGCCGGTCATCAACAAAGCCATCTGATCTTCTTCCGGCTCATCGACCTCGATCTGGGTCTGATAGGATTCGATCATCCGCTCGCGCAGCACATCGGCCAGCTGAGTTTCGTCAGCGATCTCACGCAGAGCAACAACGGGGTTTTTGTCGTTGTCGCGCTCAACGGTGATCGGAGACCCGGATTGGATCTCACGCGCACGATGGGACGAAAGCAGAACCAGCTCGAAGCGGTTCGGAACTTTGTCAACGCAATCTTCGACCGTCACGCGGGCCATGGGTCACCTCTGTACCTGGGCGGGGAAGCGTCTATCTAAGCCTTCAGCGCGGGATTGACAAGCGCGATATGGCCGCAGCAGCGGCGAGGCTTGGCGGCAGGCCTGCGCAAAGCCAGAGGTTTCCGCCGCGTTAAAGCGGCACCACCGCATCACGCTCTTCCTGCGGCAAAGCGGCCAACATCTGCGCCACACTCAGCCCCAAGGTCGGATGCACCCAATCGGGGGCCACTTCAGCCAAGGGGACCAGCACGAAAGCGCGATCTTGCAAGCGCGGATGCGGCAAGATCAGCTCGTCTGGCACCTCACGTTTTTGTGCCTCAAGCGGGAGCTCACGCCAGCGCTGATGCCCTTTCGCGTCCGGCAAAACCGAATCACCTGCCGCCAAAAGGTCGATATCCAGCGTCCGCCCCGCCCAGCGCGACACCCGCTCGCGGCCGAACTGCGCCTCAACCGCATGCAGAGCCGCCAAAACCTCGGTCAGGTCATTATAGCCCACAGGCTGCAGCACCGCCGCGGCGTTTATATAATCAGGCCCGGCACCTGCGGGAAAGCACGGCGTCTGCCACAATCCACCAAATGCAACCACAGGTAGATTATTCGCTTCCAAAGCTCTTAGGCATAGTGCAATCGTATCTGCCGGATTCACTCCATCGAAAGGCAGATTTGCGCCGAGCGCGATCAACACTTGATCTGAGAACATGCCGAGGGGCCCAACCTGACTTAGAGTTGTCTTGCCGTTCCTTTTTCACAGGGGTATCACGGCACGTTCCCCGGCGGGTTTCTAGTAATCATAATTTTGCGCTCACGGAAATCCGTTTGTTGGAGCAGTTTAGTCAAGGGGAAAGTTACGATGTTTTACAAAGACGAACGGCTCGCGCTGTTCATCGACGGTTCCAATCTCTACGCCGCCGCAAAGGCCCTTGGGTTCGACATCGACTATAAGCTGCTGCGCATGGAATTCATGCGGCGCGGCCGGATGTTGCGCGCCTTCTACTATACGGCTTTGCTTGAGAACGAAGAATACTCCCCGATCCGTCCCTTGGTCGACTGGCTGCACTACAACGGCTTCACCATGCGCACGAAGCCAGCCAAAGAATACACCGACAGCCAAGGCCGCCGGAAGGTCAAAGGCAACATGGACATCGAGCTGACGGTCGATGCGATGGAGCTGGCCAGCCGCGTCGATCACGTGGTGATCTTCTCGGGCGACGGCGACTTCCGCCCGTTGATCGAAAGCCTGCAACGCCAAGGCGTGCGCGTCTCGGTGGTCTCGACCATCCGCTCGCAACCGCCAATGATCGCTGACGAATTGCGCCGCCAAGCCGATAACTTCATCGAGCTTGATGAGCTGCGTGACGTGATCGGCCGCCCGCCCCGCGACATTCGCCCAATGGGCGAAGACGAGGTGGAACTGCCGAAGTGAGCAGCGTTATGATGCGGGCTTGGCCTGTCGCTCCGGGCCAAACCGCATCTCCAAAGGTTAAGGGCCGGCAGTGACAGCACTCGCCGGCCTTTTCCTTGCGGCCTTCCTTGCCGCCACGCCCCTGCCCCTGCCCTCCGAGCCGGTGTTTCTGGCGATGCTGACGGGGGGCTGGGATCCCCTCACGCTGGTCGTCATCGCCTCGATCGGCAATACGCTGGGCTCTGGCGTGACCTACGCCTTGGGCCGCTACGCCGAGCATTTCCGGCATCATAAATGGTTCCCCCTGCCGCCCGACGCCTTGGCCAAGGCGCAAGGCTGGTGGCAGCGTTGGGGGCTTTGGACGCTGCTGCTCTCATGGGCGCCCGGCGGCGATGCTTTGGTCGCTCTGGCCGGGCTGATGCGGGTGCCCTTGTGGAAATTCCTCGCATTGACGGCCCTTGCCAAAACCGCCCGTTACGCCGTGTTGGCCGGTGCCGTCGCCACGCTCTTCTAGTCCCCGCTCTGGACGCGCCGGGCTTTTCGCCCTACCTCTGAGCCCTAAGCCGCAAGGACCGCTTCCCGCCATGACCACGCCCCTCCCGCCCCTCACCCTTTACCTTGCCGCCCCGCGTGGCTTCTGCGCGGGGGTTGATCGGGCGATCAAGATCGTCGAGATGGCGCTCGAGAAATGGGGCGCGCCGGTCTATGTCCGCCATGAGATCGTTCACAACCGCTATGTGGTGGATGAGCTGCGCGCCAAAGGGGCCGTCTTCGTCGAAGAACTCTCCGAATGCCCCGACGATCGCCCCGTGGTCTTTTCGGCCCATGGCGTGCCGAAATCCGTCCCGGCCGAGGCGGGCAGCCGCCAGATGATCGCCGTGGATGCGACCTGCCCGCTTGTCACCAAGGTGCATAACGAAGCCGCCCGCTATTCCGAGGCCGGCACTCAGCTGATCTACATCGGCCATGAAGGCCACCCCGAAACCGTCGGCACCATGGGCCAGCTCCCCCCCGGCGAAGTGCTGCTGGTGGAGACGTTGGAGGACGTGGAGACCCTGCAGGTCCGCGATCCGCAAAAGCTGGCGCTGATCACCCAGACCACGCTTTCCGTCGATGACACCGCCGCGATCTCGGCCGCGCTCAAGGCCCGCTTCCCCGCGATCATCCTGCCCGCGCATGATGACATCTGCTACGCCACCACCAACCGCCAAGCGGCCGTGAAAGCCATGGCCCCGAAGATCGCCGCTTTGCTGGTGATCGGCGCGCCCAACAGCTCCAACTCCAAACGCTTGGTCGAGGTCGGCTCGGCCGCGGGCTGCGGCTATTCCATGCTGGTGCAACGCGCCACCGACATCGACTGGCGCGCCTTGGAGGGCGCCCATGCCATCGGCATCACCGCCGGTGCCTCGGCCCCCGAAGTGCTGGTCAACGAAGTGATCGACGCCTTCCGCGCCCGCTACAACCTGACACTGGAAATGGTTGAAACCGCGGTCGAGAACATCGAATTCAAAGTCCCCCGCATTTTACGACAGGAAACTGCCTGATGCTCAGCCGCCGCCGCATGATTGGATTGTCGCTCGCCTTCGGCTCTGCCGTGGCCATGCCCGCTGCGGCCAAAAGCCCCGAATTGCAGGTTGAGCTGCACCTCTCCTCCGGCCCCCTGCCCCCGCAATATGCGTGGAGCAACGCAGTCACCATCACGACCGAAGGCCTTGTCACTCTGAAAACCTGCGAAGGTTACGAGACCGAAGGCGCGGCCTGCGAAAGTGCCAAGGGCCAAGCCACGCCCGAAAGCCTGACCGCTTTACGCGACGCGATCCTTGCCGCGAACCTGCTGAAATCCCCCGCGCGTGAAAGTGAGACCCCGGTGATCGGCGGCCCCGCCACCACCGCGCGCATCCTTCTGGACGGCACCGCAATCACGCTGCCCGCCCAACCCGCCGCCGCCGACGCCCCCCGCGTCCAAGCGGTGCTCAACGCCATCAAAGCCGCGATCCCCGCCGATCTCGCCGCCAAGCTCACCCGCGACTAAGCCTGACCCGAGCTTCCCCTTGCACCACCGCGCGCCCCGGCCTATCCGATCAGCCTGACCGCAAGGATGCCCATGCCCGACCTTTTCGCCTATACCGATGGAGCTTGCTCCGGCAATCCCGGCCCCGGAGGCTGGGGCGCTTTGCTGATCGCCCGTGAAGACGGCAAGGTCATCAAGGAACGCGAGCTCAAAGGCGGCGAGCCGGACACCACCAACAACCGGATGGAGCTTTTGGCCGCGATCTCGGCGCTGGAAAGCCTCACCCGGTCATCGGTCATCACGGTCGTCACCGACAGCGCCTATGTGAAAAACGGCGTCACCTCATGGATCCATGGCTGGAAGCGCAACGGCTGGAAAACCGCCGACAAAAAGCCGGTCAAAAACGCCGAGCTGTGGCAGCGCCTCGATGCCGCGCAAGCGGGCCACCATGTCGAATGGCGCTGGATCAAAGGCCATGCGGGCCATGTTGAAAACGAGCGCGCCGATGCTTTGGCCCGCGCCGGCATGGCGCCTTTCAAGAAAGCCCCCACCCCATGACGCCCGAAACCCTGCTGCATATCTTGGACTATGCGGCAGTGGCGGTTTTCGCCGTGACCGGCGCTTTGGTCGCCTCGCGCAGCCAGCTTGACATCGTGGGCTTCATCTTCATCGCCTGCCTCACCGCCGTGGGCGGCGGCACGACGCGCGATGTGATCATGGATCGCACGGTCTTTTGGGTCGCCGACCCGATCAACCTTGCCGTGGCCGCGACCGCCGCAGTGACCGTTTTCCTCACCGCGCACCGGCTTGAAAGCCGCTACCGCGCGCTCCTTTGGATTGACGCTTTCGCGCTTGCCGTGGCCGTCCCCGCCGGGGTCGCCGCCGCCGCAGGCATGGACCAGAGCTGGCCGGTCATCCTTGTGATGGGCACGATCACCGGCTGCTTGGGCGGGCTCTTGCGCGATGTGGTCTGCAATGAGGTGCCCTTGGTGCTGAAACAGGGTGAGCTTTACGTCACCTGCGCCTTTGCCGGGGCTGCCGCCTTTGTCTTGGCCACTTGCGCCGGGATCGAAGGACTGTCCGCTTTGGCAATCTGCGCCGCCGTCACGCTGATCTTGCGCGCCGGCAGCATGGCATTTGGCTGGAGCCTACCCATCTACAAAGCCGCCCCGCCGCGCCCGGAAAACCCCAAGCGCGGGCCGTGAGCGTTTAGCTCAAGATCTCTGGCAGGCTCAGCCCGCGCAGCACATCCGACGCGGGCATCGGTCGCTTGCCCTCACGCTGCGCCTCCAGCACTTCCACGGCCCCTTCCGCGCAAGCGATGGTAAAGCCCGCCAGCACCTGCCCCGGCGCGCCCTCTCCCGCCGCCAGCCGCGAGCGCAACAGTTTCACCCGCTCGCCCGCCACATCGATCCAAGCGCCGGGGAAAGGCGACAGCCCTCGGATCAACCGATCCACCTCAGCCGCTGGCCGGTCGAACCGCACCCGCGCCTCGGATTTGTCGATCTTGGCGGCGTAGGTCACGCCTTCTTCTGGCTGTGCCTCTGCCGGCAAAGGCAGCGCGCCCAAGGCCTTCACGATCAGCTCCGCCCCCATAGCCGAGAGCCGATCATGCAACTGCGCCGTGGTCTCTTCCGCACCAATCGCCAAAGCCTCACGCAGCAGCACCGGCCCGGTGTCGAGCCCTGCCTCCATCTGCATGATGCAAACGCCGGTCTCGGCATCGCCCGCCATGATCGCGCGATGGATCGGCGCGGCCCCGCGCCAACGCGGCAACAGGCTCGCGTGGATGTTGAGACACCCCAACCGAGGCGCATCGAGCACAGCCTGTGGCAAGATCAGCCCGTAAGCCACCACCACCGCCACATCCGCCTGCAAAGCGGCAAATTCCGCCAAAGCCTCGGGCGTCTTCACCGAGACCGGATGGCGCACCGGCAGGCCCAAAGCCTCCGCCGCCACTTGCACTGGGGATTTGCGATCCGCCTTGCCACGCCCTGCCGGACGAGGCGGCTGGGAATAGGCGCAGACCACCTCATGCTCTGCCGCCAAAGCCTGCAAGACCGGCACCGAAAACTCGGGCGTCCCCATGAAGATCACACGCATCGCATCACTCCCCGCCGGGCCGCCTTACAGCAGCCCTTCCTTCTTCGCCCGCTTCAAGAACATCTCGCGCTTCAACCGGCTCAGCCGGTCGAAATACATCTTGCCCGCCAGATGGTCGATCTGGTGCTGCACACTCGTGGCCCAAAGATCCACGAAATCCCGCTCTTCCACAGCCCCTTCGGCATTCATGAACCGCACCGTCACCGCACGCGGCCGCGCAATCACCGCCGAAGTGCCCGGCAGATTGGGCGAGGCTTCTTCATGCTCGCGCAACTTCACGCTGGCATGCAGAACCTCCGGGTTCGCCATCAGCACCGCTTGGCCGCGCTTTTCCGAGCAATCGACCACCGCCAGCCGCAACGGCACACCAATCTGCACCGCGGCAAGGCCGTAACCCGGCATCGCCTCCATCGTATCGACCATATCGGCCCAGATCGCGCGGATCTCATCGGTGATCTCGCTCACATCCGCCGCAGGCTGGCGCAAGATTTGCTGCGGCCAGCGCAGACAGGTTCGGGCAGTCATTACGAAATCTCCACATTGTTCTTTGGCAATTCCAGCTCTGACAAAGCCAAAGCCCGCGCCGCCTCGTCCAGATGATCCAAGGTCAAAACCCCATCCAAATGGTCATATTCATGCTGCGCACAGATCGCCGCCATGCCGGTCAAGGTCTCTTCCTGCACGGCACCGTCCAGATCCACCCAGCGCATCCGCACCGATTGCGCGCGCGTGATCATCGTCGTCGGACCGGGAATCGACAGACACCCTTCCGGCCCCTCAGCCTGCTCGTCCGAGCGCCACAGAACCTCCGGGTTCACCATGACGACGGGCGCGCGCGCGCCCTCTTTCCACGTCACATCCATCACGAAAAGCCGCAGCATCGCCCCGACCTGAGGTGCCGCCAAACCGCGCCCCGGTGCGGCATACATCGTCTCCAGCATCGCCGCCGCCAGATCCCGCAAAGCATCATCCAGCACCGCAGGCGCACAAACCGTGCCAAGCCGCGCATCGGGATAGGTCAGGATCGGCAGCACCATGCGAAATTCCTTTCGTGCATTCAGGGCCGATTACCGCTATCTTGCGCCGAAGTCACGCCAGCGCCGGCCCGAGGTCCTCTATGTGCTCTTCCCGCCATGTTTTTGCCCGTGCTCTTGGCCTGTCGCTCTGCCTGACAAGTCTGTCGCTGCCCGCCTTCGCCGATCGCGGCGCAACCGCGCAACTGCCCGACGCCGCCCAGATCGCCGCCGCCGCCAGCCCCGAGTTTCTGCATGCCTTGGTTATGGCCAATATCACCTCGACGAACTGCCCCGGCCATGCGCTCAGCGATGATGAATGGGCGCTGATCACCGGCACCGCCGACCGGGTGGCCGCCGCGCTGAACATCGACAACCGCAGCTTCAACGACAATTACTACAGCCCCGCTTTCGCCGCATTGGATCAAGCCGGCACCTGCGACAGCGAAGGCGCCAAGATCGCCCCCTTGATCAAACGCCTGCGCAAAATGGGCGGCAGCGCCGATCCGATCGGCTGATCGCGCTCAGCCCAACCGCGCCCGCTCGCGCTTCAGCTTTTCCATCTTCCGCGTGATCATCTGCCGCTTCAACGGCCCCAGATAATCAATGAAAAGCTTGCCGTTCAGGTGGTCCATCTCATGCTGCACGCAGGTGGCCCAAAGCCCCTCAAAGGTCTTCTCTTGCGTGACGCCATCAAGATCCATCCAGCGCACCTTCACCATCGACGGGCGCTGCACCTCGGCATATTGCTGCGGGATCGAAAGACAGCCCTCTTCATAAGCCGAGAGATCTTCCGAGGCCCAAGTGATCTCGGGGTTGATCAAGACCATCGGCTCCGGTGCCGTTTCCTTGGCGCAATCCATCACCAGAACCTGCTTCGTCACCCCAACCTGAGGCGCCGCCAGACCAATACCGGGCGCATCATACATGGTTTCCAGCATATCAGCGGCCAGCGCGCTGATCTCTGGGGTGATTTCGACAACAGGCTCGCAAGCCTTCTTGAGACGGGGATCAGGATGGATCAGGATGGGGCGGATCATAGGCTGGATGTAAGGGATCGACCCGCCAAGGCGCAAGAGGAGGCGCATCTTGGGTCAAAATTCCAACCTCAGCAGCAATAGCAGAACAAATTACCAAGCATCACAATTGAAATAGTACTTTATTCCAATTATGACTGCACATCAGGAACAACCACCCGGAATACCCCACCAGATGAGCTTTGATACCGCCGTGAACCGCTTCGGATCCCATTGCGTCAAATGGGATATGATGGAGACCCTTTACGGCCTCGCGCCGCAAGAGGGGCTGGCCATGTGGGTCGCCGATATGGAATTCGCGCCCCCGCCTGCCGTGCAAGAAGCGCTGGAGAAGATGACCGCGCATGGCATCTACGGCTATTTCGGTGACGAATCGAAATATCTCGCGGCAATTTGCTGGTGGATGGAAAACCGCCACGGCTGGACGGTGGACCCCAGCCACATCTTCTCAACGCATGGCCTTGTGAATGGCACCGGCCTTTGCATCGATGCCTTCACCGTGCCCGGAGACGGCGTGGTGCTGATGACCCCGGTTTACCACGCCTTCGCCCGCACCATCGCCGCCGCCGGGCGTCAGGTGGTGGAATGCCCGCTCGCCCTGCGCGATGGCCGCTATGAGATGGATTTCGCCGCTTGGGACGCCCAGATGACCGGGCGCGAAAAGATGCTGATCCTCTGCTCGCCGCACAATCCCGGCGGTCGCGTCTGGACGCTGGACGAATTGCAAGCCGTGGCTGACTTCTGCCGCCGCCATGACCTCATCCTTGTCTCGGATGAGATCCACCATGACCTGCTGTTCGCGGGCCAAAAGCACCATGTCATGGCCAAGATCGACGGGATCGAGGACCGGCTGGTGATGATGACCGCCGCCACCAAGACCTTTAACATCGCAGGCTCGCATACCGGCAATGTGATCATCGCCGACCCCGCCTTGCGCAAACGCTTTGCCGATCGGATGAATGCTCTTGGCATCTCGGCCAACTCCTTTGGCCTGCATATGGTCACTGCCGCCTATAGCCCCGAGGGCGCGGCTTGGCTTGATGCGCTGATGGACTACCTCACCGAGAACCGCCGGATCTTCGACGAAGGCATCGCGGCCATCCCGGGGCTGAAATCCATGCCGTTGGAGGCGACCTATCTCGCTTGGGTCGATTTCTCCGGCACCGGCATGACGCCTGCAGAATTCATCGCAAGGGTCGAGAAAGAGGCCAAGATCGCCACCAACCATGGCAGCGCCTTTGGCTCGGGGGGCGAGCAATTCCTGCGTTTCAACATCGCTGCGCCCCGCGCCCATATCGTCGAGGCCGTCAGCCGCCTGCAACGCGTCTTCGCCGATCTGCAATAAATCCGCGACCTCAGCGCTGCCCCCTATCACTTCTGCGGGACCGGACTTCCGGCCCCGCGCGCGATTGGCTAGCACATTCCCATGCGCCACCTCGCCCGCCTTTTCTCCGCACTTTGCCTTCTGGCCCTGCTGGCGGCTGCGGCCCTGCTCTACTTGCAGGCCAGCCGCCCACCAGATCTGATCGAGGCCCCGCTCACCGGCCCGATCGAGCGGATCTTGGTCGAGAAATCCGCCCGCCGCATCACGCTTTACCAAGACGGTATCGCCGTGCGGGTCTGGCCAATGGCGCTTGGCTTTGCCCCCGAAGGTGACAAAACCCGCGAAGGCGATGGCCGCACGCCCGAGGGGCTGTTCACCATCAACCGCCGCAACGACCGCTCAGCCTTCCACCTCTCTTTGGGCCTCGACTACCCGCAAAAGGATGACATCGCCCGCGCCCGCAAAGGTGGCTACTCCCCCGGCGGCGACATTATGATCCACGGCCAACCCAATGCCGTGCGAGAGCCCTTCACCGTCCCCGGCGATTGGACCGCCGGCTGTATCGCGATCACCAATGCCCAGATGCGCGAGATTTGGGATCATATCCCCATCGGCACCAAAGTCGAAATCCGCCCCTAAAGGCGGATTTGCGGTCGCATCAATACTGGAATGAAAACCCTTTTCAGGATTTCGTCAGATACCCCGCAGGCGGGCTCTCGCCGCGCCAAAAATCCACCGGAGCCGTGCTGCTCACCGGTGTTGCGCGCTTGAAATCGCAGATCAATTCGCCATTCTCGGCGGTCGAGGCGATGATCAGGCATTGCAGCACATGGCGCGGCCCGTCGTAAACATCGACCAGCCCGCGCAGCTTGCCGGGCGCAAGGCCGCCATCCAAGGCAAAGCCATTTTGCCAAAGCCGCAGCACAGGAAAGACCGCGTCGCCCAGCTGCACATGCAGTCGCGAGCGTTTGCGTTGCTCGCGCTTGCGGGCCGCATCCAGCCCCTCGCGCACCTCAATCGGCAGAAACTCAAGCATGACCTCTCCCTCCTGACCCCATCCTTCGACAAAACGTGCCAAAATCAAGGCCCGTTCCTTATGCCTCTGAGAAGTTTCAGGAATGTGAAGCCAGAGTGACCGTTTTGCCGCATCAAAGGCCGGGGGCTTCTGTGCCGCGATACGCAGATGGCGCTTGCGTCGCGGCAAGGGGCCGCGCACCACTTCCTGCCATGACAGCTCCGATTCTCGCCCTCGCCCTGATTCTTGACGCCTGGCTCGGAGAGCCGGATTGGCTCTGGCGCCGCTTGCCGCATCCCGCCGTGCTGATGGGACGGCTGATCGGCAGGCTCGACCGCCGCTTCAACCGCGCGCCCGCCGCAAAAGCCGCCGGCATCGTGATGACCATTGGCCTCGCCATCTTCGCCGGCCTTCTTGGCTATGTGATCCACCTGATCCCCGATTATGGCGTGCTCGAGGTGATCACCGTGGCCATTCTCCTCGCCCAGCGCAGTCTGGTCGATCACGTTGGCGCCGTTGCAAAAGCGCTGCGCCGCAGCTTGGAAGAGGGCAAGGCCGCCGTCGCCATGATCGTCGGTCGTGACACCGCCGTGATGCAAGAGCCTCAGGTCGCGCGCGGCGCCATCGAATCCGCCGCCGAGAACCTCTCAGACGGGGTGATCGCCCCGGCCTTTTGGTATCTCATCGGCGGACTTCCGGGCCTGATGATCTACAAATTCGCCAACACCGCCGACAGCATGGTTGGCCATATGACGCCGCGCCACCGCGATTTCGGTTGGGCCTCGGCGCGCTGGGATGACCTTCTGAACCTGATTCCGGCCCGACTGACAGCCGTTCTCATCGCGCTCACCTCCGGTTGGCATGACCCAAGGCCCGTGCTGCGCGACGCCCCCAAACACCGCAGCCCCAATGCCGGCTGGCCCGAGTCGGTGCTGGCCCCGGTGCTGAACGTCTCCCTCGCCGGTCCGCGCAGCTACAACGGCCGCATGACCGACTTCCCTTGGGTCTGGCCCGAGGGCCGCCGCGACCCCGGTCCCGCCGATATCGAGGCCGCCTGCCGCGCCCTCTGGCGCGCTTGGGCTGGCATGCTCGCGCTCAGCCTGCTCATCACTGCAATCCTTGGTCTGACCACCGGCCTTGGCCCCGGCGGAGGATGACAAGTGTGACCGCCCCCCAAGCCAAACCCAGCGCCAACGCCGCCTCGCGTCGCGCAGCCGCGAAGCAAAAGCCAAGCGAGGCCGGGACTTGGGGCGTGGTCTCCACCGTCAAGGCCCCCGCCGAGCAAATTGCCGCCTTCGTCGCCTATCATCTGAACTTAGGCGCCGCGCAGATCTGGCTTTACTTCGACGACCCAAAAGATCCTGCCCTCCCCCGTTTTGCAAATCTGCCGCTGGTTACCGCCACCCCTTGCGATGAGGCGCATTGGCAGCATCTCAAAGGCCGCCCTGATCGGCACCAGAACCGGCAGGCCAAGAATGCCCGTGCCGCTTACCGGGACTGTCACCTCGCCTGGCTCGCCCATATTGACGTGGACGAATTTCTGCACCGCGCCCGCCCCGAGAGTGAGACCATCAGCGATATCCTCGCCTCGCTGCCGCCCGAACAGGCCACCCTGCGGGTCGAGCCCTTCGAGGCGATGCACGAGCCCAGCCTGCCCGATGACATTTTCACCGCCCGCCAGTTTCGCGGTGCGCTAAAGCCCCGCCATGCCCATCTGCGCGGGCCCGTGCTTGGCCCCTACGCCCAGATCCTGCCGCAGGCGCATCTGTCGCATAGCAATGGCAAAAGCTTCTTCCGCACCGGGGTTGCGGGCCTTCAACTCCGCCTCCACTCGGCCTTTTTCAAAGGCGAGAGGTTAGCGGCCCCGCCCTTTGACCGCCGACTGCAGCTTTTACACTTTCATGCGCAAGACCGTGCCGCATGGCTGGCTGCCCTGCCCTTCCGGCTGACTCGGGGCGCTTATCAATATCACCCAGAGCTGCAGGCCCATCTGCAGGCAGCAAGCCCCGAGGGCATTGTCAGTTTTTACGACCACACCCAGCGTCTGACGCCAGAGTTGGCGGCGCTGTTGGCCGAGGAGGGCCGGTTGATTGAGGGACGCCTGAACCTGCGCGCCGCCGTCGCCGCATTGCCAGGTTTTGACGCGGACCCAAAGTGAGGGTGTAGCCTCTGGTCCGCGCCTTAACTGGACCCCGGGGAAACACGCAAAAAGCATGGCTATTGGGTTGGACAACCGTCCAAATCAGCCCCGCCATTACACTGATAAGTAAAAAGCCAAACATTGCGACACCCGGTCGAGAGCTCTCCCGACCTTTGTCACCCGATTCGGCTTAACAAAGCCTTTAAGCGCCCCAGACGCCGCTCTACAGGCCCTCACCCGGCGCGCGTTGCAGCCGCCCGTGTCAAAGGCGCTAACTCACCGCAAAGACTTAGATTTTTAGCGCCCGAGATCCGCAAGAATAGCCGCACCTCTGACGGTTCCGCATCCGCGCCCCCGGGAGGCGCCGGCCCAAACCAAATCACGCCACCATCGCCGCCGCGCGTTTCAAGTCAACCGAGACCAGCTGACTGACGCCCTGCTCGGCCATGGTCACGCCGAAAAGTCGGTCCATCCGCGCCATGGTCACCGCATGGTGCGTGATGCAGAGGAAGCGCGTCTCGGTGCGGCGTGTCATCTCATCCATCATGTCGCAAAACCGCGTCACATTGGCATCGTCCAAAGGCGCATCCACCTCATCCAGCACGCAAATCGGCGCGGGATTGGCCAAAAAGACGCCGAAGATCAGCGCCAAGGCGGTGAGCGTTTGCTCGCCGCCAGAGAGCAGCGACAGCGTCGCCAAGCGCTTGCCCGGAGGCTGGCACATGATCTCCAAACCCGCCTCAAGCGGGTCATCCGATTCGACCAGAACAAGCCGCGCTTCGCCGCCGCCAAAAAGATGCGTGAACAAAGCGCTAAAGTTGGCGTTCACCTGCTCAAAAGCGGTCAAAAGCCGCTCACGGCCTTCCTTGTTCAGCCCGGCAATCCCGGCGCGCAGCTTCTTGACCGCCTCTTCAAGGTCGCCCTTTTCGGTCGCCAGCGCGGTATATTCGCTGTCCACCGCCTTCGCATCTTCTTCGGCGCGCAGGTTCACCGCGCCCAAAGCCTCACGCTGGCGTTTCAGCCGCTGCACATCGGTATCCAGCGCCTCGGCACCGGGCATTTTATCCGGGTCCACCTTCAAAGATGCCAGTAATTCCTGCGGGGTAAGGTCGCCCTCTTCGGCAATCCGGCCCGCCGCCATCGCCACCGCCTCACGCGCCGCATCGACCCGCGCTTCGGCCCGCGCTTTGTCCTCGCGCGCCTCGCCTGCCATGCGTTCCGCCTCGCGTTCGGCCAAGGCAGCCTCGCGCAAAGTGGCCTCGCTTTCGGCCAAAGCCTCCGCCGCCGCCGAACGACGCGCCTCGGCCTCGTCGATCGCTTCGACCAAATCCTCGCGCCGCGCCGCGATCTCTTCGGGGGCCTCGCGGGCCTCTTCCAGTTCCTCTTCCGCCTCCGCGCGCCGCTCACTCAACTCGGCCGAGCGTTTCTCGGCGGTCTCCAACCGATGCTTCCAGCCCGAAAGCTCTTTCATCGCCTCTTGCCGACGCCGCACCCGCGCCTCGCCCTCGCGGCGCACCTCATCATGGGCCGACCGCTTGGTCAGCATCGCAATCCGCGCGGCCTCAACCGCCACTTTCGACGCCTCAACCTTATCCCGCGCCGCTTCCAGATCCGGCAGATCCGCCGCCGCCAACTCCGCCTCGCGCAGCCGCAAACCGGATGCCAAAGCCTCATCCTCATAGCGAGAAACCGCCAGCTTCGCCGCCTCCAGCTTGCCGCCCGCAATGCTGCGATCCGCCTCCGCCCGGGCCGAGGCCCGATCCGCCTCGGCCAAACGCTGATCCGCCGAACGCCGCGCTTCGCGGGCCATCTGATCGGCCCGCGCCAGATCCTGCAACCGCGCCTGCAAGGCCTCGTGCGCCTGCGCCGCCCCCGAGGCGGTGGCCGTCACCTCCTCCAAATCCCGCTTCAGCTGCACCAACCGGTTCAACTGCTGCAACCGCAAAGCTGCCGCCGAGGGCGCATCCTCGGCCCCCGCCCTAAACCCGTCCCAACGCCACAGATCGCCCTCAAGGCTGACCAAACGCTGCCCCGGCAACAAAGCATCTTGCAGCCGGAACCCATCCTCCCGGGCCACCAGACCAATCTGCGACAACCGCCGCGCCAAAACGTCAGGCGCTTCCACATGCGCGGCCAAAGGCGTGACACCTGCGGGCAAAGCCTGCGGGTTCAGGTAAGGCTCCAACAACCCCCAGCCTGAGCGTTCTCCGGCCGCCACTTCCGGGCTGCGCAGATCATCCGACAAAGCCGCGCCCAAAGCTTTCTCGAACCCCGGCTCCACCACCAAACGGTCCAAGATCTGATGCCCGGCCTGTGCCTCCCGGTCCACCAGCCGCGCCAAGGCCTGCACCTCGGCCCGCAAGGCCGAAGCCTCGCCTTCCGCCGAGGACCGCACCGCCCGCGCTTCCGATTCGCGCAATTGCGCCTCGGCCCGCGCCTCTTCGGCGGACAGCAAAGCCTCCTCGGTCTGCTCGACCAGCTCGGCCGCAACCTCACGCGCCTCGCCCGCCGCATCGAAGCCCTCAACCGCCGCAGCCAAAGCCTCTTCCGCCGCCGCAACCGCCTCGCGCGCCCGCTCGGCCTCCGCCTCGGCCCGGTCCAAGGTCACTCGCGTGTCGGAAACCATCCGCGCCGCCGATTGGTGCCGCGCCGCCAAACGCGCCGCATCCTCGGTCGCCTCGCTCAGCCAAGTTTCCCGATCCGACAGCAAGACGCCCGCTTCCCGCGAGGCCTCCGCCGCCTCCTCAAGCCGCTCCTCATGCCCTTCATGCGCGCGGGAAATCTGCTCGATCTCCCAGTCGAGGCGATCAATCACCTCGCCCGCATCGCGGTTCAAACCGGATTCGCGCTCGATATCCGCGCCCAATTGCGCAATCCGCGCCGTCAGCTGCGCAATCTTCTGCGCCGCCCGCGCCGCCTCATCGCCCAAAGCATCGCGCTGCAAGATCAGCCGTTGCAGAACCGCCGCCGCAATCGCCTCTTCCTCGCGCTTGGCAGGCAAAGCCGCCTCCGCCGCATCGCGCAAAGACGCCGCATTGCGCGCCGCAGCCTCGGCCCGCGCCGCCAGCATCAGCCGCTCGCGCAAAGCGGCCTCGGCCACGCCGCGCGCCTCATCCGCCTCACGCCAGCGCCGGTAAAGCAGCATGCCTTCCGCCAGCCGCAGCTCTTCGCCAATCTCGCGATAGCGCGCCGCCTGCCGCGCCTGCCGCGTCAAAACCGACAGCTGCTGCGCCAACTGCTCCAGCACATCATCGACCCGCAGCAAATTCTGCTCGGTCCCCGCCAGCTTCAGCTCCGCCTCATGCCGCCGCGCATAAAGGCCCGAGATCCCGGCCGCCTCTTCCAGCACCCGACGCCGCGCTTTCGGCTTGGCGTTGATCAGCTCCGAGATCTGCCCCTGACGCACCAAGGCCGGACTATGTGCGCCGGTCGAGGCATCGGCGAACAGCATCTGCACATCGCGCGCCCGCACATCCTTGCCATTGGCCTTATAGGCCGAGCCTGCGTCGCGCGTGATCCGCCGGATCACCTCGATCTGGTCTTGATCGTTGAAGCCCGCCGGGGCCAGCCGATCTTGGTTGTCCAAGACCAAGGAGACCTCGGCAAAGTTGCGCGCGGTCCGGGTGGCGGCCCCGTTGAAGATCACATCTTCCATGCCGCCGCCGCGCATCGCCGTGGGGCGGTTCTCGCCCATCACCCAGCGGAGCGCTTCCAGAAGGTTGGATTTGCCACAGCCATTCGGGCCGACGACACCCGTCAGCCCGTCATGGATCACCAGATCCGTGGGGTCCACGAAAGACTTGAACCCATTCAATCTCAGCTTGGTGAACCGCAATGGCCCCTCATTCACACATTCCCCGCCATCGTCGGCTTTTACCCTGCAGAGTCAATCACCCCCCGCAAGGCATGGCGGGTCACGCTTGGGTTATCCACAACATCTTGGGAAATAGGGCGCGAACGCCGCGTTAAATCCGGCTAAGCAAACGGTAAATCCTGCCGCGCAAAGCTTAACGGACCCCCTCAAACCAAAGCGGCGCTTACAGCCCTACCAAAACCATACATAACCCATACCAAAAACAGACCAAACCCATACTTAGGATTTTGCAGCGATCTCAGCCCCTTAACGCAGCAAACGCAGTCCTGAACCGCCGTAACAGCCGCAAAGGGAAATCCCCCAAGGCTTCACCTTTGCCCAAAGCTCTGAACCGGTGCATCATGTCCCAAACGCCGCCCCCGGTTCAGCACAAAGGCCTGCCATGATCCTTGCGATGACCCTACTCTTAGCCTTCCAACTGGCCGGTGAGGGCCTATCGCGCTCACTGGCTTTGCCGGTCCCCGGCCCGGTGATCGGCATGGTGGCGATGACGCTTTGCCTTGTGCTCTCCCCACGTTTCTTAGCCCTGATGCGCCCCTTATGCGAAGGCCTCCTCTCGCATCTCTCGCTCCTTTTCGTCCCCGCAGGCGTCGGCGTGATCGGCCACCTTACGGCCCTTGGCGCGATGGGTCCGGGGCTGGCTCTGGCCATCGTCGTCTCCACCGCCGTGGCCATTGCGGTGGGCGCACTGACCTTCACTGCCGTTGCCAAGCTAACCGGATCGGAGGCGACAGATGACTGATTTCGCTGACATTTGGAGCTACCTCAGCCGCGAGCCTCTCATTTGGCTGACGACCACACTTGCCGCTTATGCCGTCGGAGACGCCTGCTTCCGCGCCGCCAATCGCGCACCGATCGTCAACCCGGTGCTGATCGCAGTGATCTTGCTCGGCAGCCTTCTGTGGCTCACCGGCACGCCCTACGCGACCTATTTCGCCGGCGCGCAATTTGTGCACTTTCTCCTTGGCCCCGCCACGGTGGCTTTGGCCGTGCCGCTGGCGCTGAACATCCACCGGCTTCAACGCGCGCTCCTTCCGGTGATCGCCGCCCTCCTCGCAGGCTCCTTGGCCGCGATGGCATCCGCCCTCGCCATCGCTAAGGCCTTCGGTGCGGATCACGCGCTCTTGGCGACGCTCGCACCAAAATCTGTCACCGCCCCGGTCGCCATCGGTATCTCCGACTCGCTCGGCGGCTCGCCCACCCTGACGGCGGTTCTTGTCATCCTCACCGGCATCACCGGCGCCGTCATCGCCACCCCCCTCCTCAACCTTCTGCGCCTCAAAGACTGGCGCGCCCGCGGCTTCGCCACCGGCACCGCCAGCCACGGCATCGGCACCGCCCGCGCCTTCCAAGTGAACCCGGTCGCGGGGGCTTTCGCCGGCCTCGGCATGGCGCTGAATGCCATCCTCACCGCCCTTCTGGCGCCTTGGGTTTTGGGTTTTTTCTAAGGGAAAATAGCCAGTTGACGCCCCGCCTGTCGGCGCGCAGCATAGGGGCGAAACCTTCATTGGAGTGATTAATGGTAACGCTTCTCGGCATCCCCGGCGCGCTGCGCGCGGGCTCCACCAACCGGCTTTTGCTGGCCCAAGCACGGCTCTCTTTTGGTGAGGCGACCCATACCGAGGCCGACCTGCGCCTGCCGCTTTATGACGGCGATCTCGAAGCGGAAAGCGGCATCCCCGAGGGCGTCCAGCGCCTCGCCGACCAGATCGAGAAGGCCGATGCGGTCGTCATCGCCTGCCCCGAATATAACAAAGCGCCCCCCGGCGTGGTGAAGAACGCGCTCGATTGGGTCAGCCGCCTCAAAGGCAATCCTTGGAAAAACAAACCCCTAGCCCTCATCGCCGCCGCCGGCGGCCGTGGCGGCGGGGATCGGTCGCAATTCGCGCTGCGGCTGATGGTGACGCCCTTTCAGCCCCATCTCCTTACCGGCCCCGAGGTTCTTGTCGCCGATAGCGGCAATGCTTTTGACGAGACAGGCCGCCTGAAGGACGCCCGCTACCAAAAAGCGCTGGATGATCTGATGGGCCAACTGCGTCGCGCCGCTGAAGCTTAACGCGCCCCGAAAATAATTAAGTTCTGAAAGAGCTTACCCTCTTTCAGAACTCTAAATATCCCCGCCGGAGGCCGAGCCGGTTGCGCGGAGCGCGCAGAGGCGAGACAAAAACTTGCGCCGTAAGGCGCTCATTTGACTTACGCCAGATAGGCGCGGAAGCTGCGGATCACGCTGTCATAGACCGCACGTTTGAAGGGCACGATGCTTTCAAGCAAAGCATCCGCATCGATCCAACGCCAAGATTCAAACTCGGGATGTTCGGTATCAATGCGGATCTGATCGTCGCTGCCTCGGTAGCGCAGCAAGAACCATTTTTGCCGCTGGCCGCCGAATTTACCGCCCCAAACCCGGCCAAGCAGTTCCGCCGGCAGGTCATAGGTGATCCAACCATGTGTTTTGCCGATGTAATCCACCAGATCGCGGCTGACACCCGTCTCTTCCCAAAGCTCGCGGTAAGCGGCTTCGCGGGGCTTTTCGCCCGCATCGATGCCGCCTTGTGGCATTTGCCAAGCCGCAACCGCGCTGTCTTTGCGTTGGCCCGCAAAGATCAGCCCGTCGTCATTTACCAGCATCACGCCCACGCAAGGACGATAAGGCAGCCCCGCTGGGCCTTTACGCTCGTTCTTCTCCGACATCAGGATCACGGCGCCGCCTGAGCGATCGTGGTCAGACCTTTCAGAATGTCGACAGCATAGGCCAATTGGTAATCCTCATCGCGCAGCTTTGCGGCTTCTTCAGCCATAGCCTGCTCTTCTTGATACAATTTCTTCTCATCCTCGGTCATCGAGTCATTGCTGATCGCGCCGCGCAGATCGGCCTCGGTGGTCAAGCGACGCACTTCTTTGGCTTTGTCTTCCGCCTCAACCGCTTCGGGGTCGATCGATTTGATCGGTTGCTGCACCACGATGTCGGGCGAGACCCCCAAAGCTTGGATCGAGCGGCCCGAAGGCGTGTAGTAACGCGCCGTCGTCAACCGCATCGCGCCGTCGCCTTTCAGCGGCACCAGCTGCTGGACCGAGCCTTTTCCGAAGCTCTTGGTGCCCACCACAATCGCCCGACGGTGGTCTTGCAACGCGCCCGCGACGATCTCGGAAGCCGAAGCCGAGCCGCCATTAATCAAGACGACGATCGGCTTGCCATTGACCAGATCGCCAGCCATCGCGTTGAACCGCTCATCATCTTGTTGGTTGCGGCCACGGGTCGAGACGATCTCACCGGTCTCAAGGAAAGCGTCCGAGACCGAGATCGCCTCATTCAGCAAGCCACCCGGGTTGTTGCGCAGATCAAGCACGACGCCTTCGAGATTGTCGATGCCCCCCAGCTCTTCAATGGCCTTGTCCAGCTCGGTCTTCAGGCCCGAGGTGGTTTGGTCATTGAAGGTGGTGATGCGCAGCACAGCGGCCTTGCCCACAACGCGGCCCTTCACGGCCGTCAGCTTGATCGTGTCGCGAATGATCGAAACATCAAAGGGTTCCGCCGTGCCCTTGCGCACCACGGTGATGATGATCTCGGACCCAATCGGGCCACGCATCAGATCCACCGACTCGTCCAAGGTCAGGCCCATAATGGCCTCGCCATTGACATGGGTGATATAATCGCCGGCCAAAATGCCCGCATCCGCCGCCGGGGTATCATCCATCGGCGAGATGACTTTCACGAAGCCTTCTTCTTGCGTGACCTCGATGCCAAGGCCACCAAACTCGCCCTTGGTCTGCACCTGCATATCTTCGAAGTCTTTGGCCGAAAGATAGGCAGAATGCGGATCAAGCGAGGTCAGCATACCGTTGATCGCTGCCTCGATCAGCTTCTCGGTCTCGACGGGTTCCACATATTGGCCACGGATCCGCTCGAAGATATCGCCGAAAAGATCAAGCTGTTCGTAAACGCTGCTCTCATGGGCGGCGTTTTCCGCGATCAGGGGACCAGCCACCTGCGTGGTGAAAAGCGCGCCAGCAAGCGTTCCAGCCGTCGCGGCGAGGATCAGCTTTTTCATCTTTCGTCAGTCTCCTGTCGCGGCGGTGGCTGCGAACCACGGCATCGGGTCCACCGGCTCTGCGCCTTGTCTGAGTTCCAAGTAAAGCGTTTCCGTCCCTTGTGCGCCAGAGCCATCCTGAATGCCCAAGGTGAATTCCGAGCTCTCACCGTCATCCACCGCCGTGCCGCCGCCCATCAGGCCCAGCGGCGCACCGGTTGCGACCACTTCCCCCACCTCGCCATAGACAGAGTCGAGCCCGGCGAGAATGAGAAGATAGCCGTCACCCGGCTCAAGAACGATCACGTTTCCGTAGTCCAAAAGCGGGCCAAGGTAGCGGATGGTCGAGGGCCAGGGCGCTGTGACCAAAGCCCGTGGCCTTGCGGCAAGGGTCATGCCGGGGCGGCGCACGCCGGCGGCATCGGCCTCATTCGGGCGGCGCAAGAGCGCACCGAAGACCGGAAGCGGCAAGCGCCCCTCGGCCACAAGCCCAAAACCAGACTTGCGGTCGGGATCCTCGGTCGAGCTGAGGCCCCCGGCAAAAGCCTCAAGCGTATCGGCCGA
This sequence comes from Pseudogemmobacter lacusdianii, assembly GCF_030848395.1. Taxonomy (GTDB): domain Bacteria; phylum Pseudomonadota; class Alphaproteobacteria; order Rhodobacterales; family Rhodobacteraceae; genus Pseudogemmobacter; species Pseudogemmobacter lacusdianii. Next base: position 52,952 of record NZ_JAVDBT010000007.1, read on the forward strand.
ATCCAGCAGGTTCTTCAGCACCTCGGGATCTTCGGTGAAGCGTTTGGGCAGCTCGGTGCGGTCCGAGATGGCTTGGCTCAGCGCCGCCCGCGCCTCTTGCGCGACACGCAAGCCATCCGCCAAGGTCTTGCCAGCGGCGGTTTGCAGATCACGCAGCTGGCGCAATTCGGCGAGTTCCACCTTCAAAAGCTCGGCCTCGGCCTGCAAGGCCGGTGTGACTTCGGCGAGGATCATGCCCGAACGCGCAGTGCCGACGGGTCCATGCGGATGCAGCAGCAAGAGCGGGCCGGGATCGGCCTCCATCCGCGCAAGCACGCCCAGAAGCTGGCCGATCTGGTCGCGCTTGGCGTTGAAGCTAAGCGTCAAAGTGGTCGCACGCAGCTCGGCCTGCCGCAAAGCCTCACGCAAGGCCGCAAGGCCCAGCTCATAGGCGCGGATGGTCGACGTCAGCGCCGCCACCCGGTCGCGCGCTTTGGTGGCCATCTCCAGCGCCTGCACCGCCTCGGCCAAAGCCGCCGAGGCCGCCTGGGCCTGCTCAGCCACAGCGTCGGCGCGGACAGAGGCCGGCGCAGCCGTCAGGCTGGCGCCAAGCAAAGCCGCAAAGAGGGTGGCGCGGAGCCTCATGACAGCAAGCTGCTCCCGGTCATCTCGGGCGGTTGCGGCAGGCCCATCAGCGCCAGCAAGGTCGGCGCAAGATCAGAGAGCCGTCCCCCTGCCCTGAGCTGGGCCCCCTCAGGCCCCCCCACCAAGATCACCGGCACCGGGTTCAGCGTATGGGCGGTATGCGGCCCGCCGGTCACGGGATCGACCATCACTTCGCAATTGCCGTGATCGGCGCAGATCAGCATGGTGCCGCCCGCCTGTTCAAGCGCTGCCACCACTTGGGTCAGGCCCCGATCCACCGCCTCGACCGCTTGGATCGCGGCGGGCAGGCTGCCGGTATGGCCGACCATATCGGGGTTGGCGTAGTTCACCACGATCAGATCATAGCCCTCACCAATGGCCTTCACGAAATGCTCGGTCACGGCGGCCGAGGACATCTCGGGCTGTAGATCATAGGTCGCCACTTTCGGCGAAAGCGGCATATGGCGGTCCTCGCCGGGAAAAGGCGCCTCGCGCCCGCCGTTGAGGAAGAAGGTGACATGAGGATATTTCTCGGTCTCGGCCAGCCGGAACTGCCGGAGGCCTTGTTTCGAGACCCATTCACCAAGCGTGTTGACGATATCGGCCTTGGGGAAGATCGTCGTCATATAGGCGTTATGGGCGACGGAATAATCGACCATGCCAAGCCGGGCCACCAATTGCGGGCGCGGGCCGGGGGCAAAGGCCTCAAACGCCGGATCGCCGATCGCTGCCAGCAATTCCCGCGCCCGGTCGGCACGGAAGTTGAGGAAGAAAAGCCCATCGCCATCGCGCATACCCGCGTAATCGCCGATCACCGTGGCGGGGATGAATTCATCGGTCTTATCCTCAGCATAGCTTTGGGTAAGCGCGGTCTGCGGGAAGGCCGCTTGCGCTTGGCCACGGCCATAGACCATCGCCTCATAAGCCTGCGCCACCCGCTCCCAGCGGTTGTCGCGGTCCATGGCGAAATAGCGCCCGGTGACGGTGACGATAGCGGCACCGGCGGGCAAAGCCGCCTCAACCTCGGCCAGATAGGCGGCGGCGGAAACGGGCGCGACATCGCGGCCATCGGTGATCGCATGGATCGCCACCGGAATACCCTCGGCAGCGATGATCCGGGCGGCTTCGATCATATGGGATTGGTGGGCATGCACGCCACCGGGCGAGATCAGCCCGGCCAGATGCGCCACACCCTTGCTGGCCCGAAGCGCTGCGATAAATGCGCGCAAAGCGGGCATGGTGGCAAAGCTGCCGGTCTCAATCGCCAGATCAATCTGACCGAGATCCATCGCCACCACCCGGCCCGCGCCGATATTGGTGTGGCCCACTTCTGAGTTGCCCATCTGCCCGGTCGGCAGACCGGCATCGGGGCCAAAGGTGGTCAGGGTCTCATGCGGGCAGCTCTCCCACAGCCGGTTGAAGCACGGCAGATCAGCCTGCGCCGGGGCAGATGTCGCGGGGTTGGGCCCAATTCCCCAGCCGTCAAGAATACATAGGACGACCGGCTTCGGAACAGACATGCGCACCCTCTTTCGCAACATTGCGGCTTTGGTTCTACGCGCGCCGCCCTGCCACGGCAACCTCACTCAGAGGCGCTTCCACTTAGGGCTGCGGGGTTTCCGCAAGTGCTGCTTGGCGCTGCGCCTCTTTCTCGCGCACCCTTTGCCGCCAGAGCGAGAAGACCCCCGCCGCCACTACGATGACAGCCCCGATCACCACATTGATCCGCAGTTCCTCGCCAAAGACCAGAAGACCGATAAAGGCGATCACCACCAGCTGGAAATAGGCGAAAGGTTGGATCGCCGAGGCCTCAGCCAAAGCATAGGCGCGGATCAGCATGTAATGGCCGATAAAGGCCGTGCAGCACAGCACCGCCATCAGCGCCATATCGGGGCCGGTCATCGGCTCCCAATGGGTCAGGCCAAAGGGCGTGATCGCCACGGCGCAGACAACGCCGGTCCAGAAAAAGCTGACGCCTGCGCTATCGCCCTTGGCCACATAGCGCGTCAGCAGGTTGTAGATCGCGTAAAGGAAAGCTGCGGCCAAAGGCACCAAAGCCCAGATCGAAAGCACGCCCGAGCCAGGGTTCAGGATGATCAACACGCCGATGAATCCAACGCCAATCGCGACCCACCGCCGCCAGCCGACCTTTTCGCCCAAGATCGGGCCGGAAAGCGCCGCCACCAGCAAGGGCGAGATGGTGAAGACCGCATGGCTTTCGATCAGTCCAAGTTTGACGAAAGCCAAGATCATCACACAGATCTCGGTGATCAGGATCAGCCCGCGCGCCAGTTGCACCCAAGGAAATACCGAATGCGAAGCAAGGCGGATGCCGCCCGGCGCGCGCAAAGCCAGCAAGATCACCACCGCCGAGAAGGCCCAGAAGCGGATCGCGACGATCATCCAGATGTTGTAGCTTTCCGCCAGGTGGCGCGAGATGCCATCTTGGGCGGCAAAGACCACGCTGGTGAGGATCATCAGCCAGATGCCCAGCCTTGTGTTGCGCATATTGGCCTGGGCGGGGGTGTGCTCGCTCACGTCCGACGCTCCTGCGATAGGGCAAAGAGGCCCGCCATAACAATGATACCTGCACCGATCACGATGGGCAGAGCCAAGACTTCACCGAAGAAGAGCATGCCAATCACCGAAGCAAAAACGATCTGCAGATAGGCATAGGGCTGCACCTGCGCGGCTTGGATCTGCTCGTAGGTCTTCAAGAGAAGCCAATGCGACAGGATCGACATCCCGCAGTAAAGCGCAAGCGGCAGGATATATTGCGGCGAGACCGGCTCAAGGCTGGGCATGCCGACAAAGGTCATCAGCACCGCGCCCAAAACGGCCGGCCAGAAGAGCGAGGGGAAGGTCGGCTCGGACCGCGTGGTCAGCCGGCTCAGCACCGAATAAAGCGCGAAAAGCAGCGCGGCACCAAAGGGCAAAAGCGAGGCCCATGAAAAGACCCCCGCCCCCGGCCGCAAGATGACCAGCATGCCCAAAAGCCCCGCCGCCACCGCCGCCCAGCGTTGCCAGCTCATCCGCTCGCCCAAGATCGGGCCAGAAAGCGCCACGACCATCAAAGGACAGATCGCGAAGATGGCATGGGTCTCGATCAGGCCGATCATCGTATAGGCCAGCATCATGAAGCAAATCTCGACCACCAACAGCACGCCGCGCAGGAAATGCGCTGGCAGTTGCTTTGAGCTTACGGCGGCGCGGAAGCCTTCGGGGCGGCGCGTGGCCATGAAAATCACGAATGAGGCAAAGACCCAGTAGCGGATCATCACCACCATCGGGGTGTTATAGGCTTCGGCAAGCGAGCGGCTGAAGCCGTCCTGAATGGCAAAGATCGCAACGGTAAGCACCATCAGCAAAATGCCAAGGCGCGGGTTTTTCGAGGCGGCGAGGGAGGCGTTCATAATGGCCCTGCGTTAGCATGTCGCAGGGGACGGCGGAAGGGTATCCAAAATGCGGTCCTACCCGGTTGCAGATTTGTGACGATGGCGGCATGCAAAGCGTAACACTGCGCCGCTGAAAGAGGATCTGGCCATGTTTGCATCATTGCTGGCCTATGCTTTGGCCCTTGGGCTCGCGGCGGCTATTCCCGGCCCCGGCGTGGCCGCTGTGGTCGGCCAATCGATGGGCAATGGCCTGCGCTCGGCGATGTTTTTGCTGGGCGGGCTGTGTCTTGGCGATGTCTTTTATCTGACCGTCGCTGTGGCCGGACTTTCGGCGATTGCCTTGGCCTTTTCGGGTATCTTCACCGTGGTAAAGGTCTTGGGCGGGCTATATTTGCTCTATCTCGCCTACCGACTTTGGCAAAGCCAGAGCGGGCTGATTGAGAGTGCCACGGCGCGTCGGCAAAGCGATCTCGCGGCCTTCACCTCGGGGTTTTCGCTGACTTTGGGAAACCCAAAGACCATCATTTTCTATCTCGCTTTGCTGCCCACCGTGCTTGATCTAAACCGCGTGGGATTGGGGCAATGGGCATTGATGGCCGTGGTGACGGTGGTGGTGCTTTTCATCACATTGACGCCCTATGCTGTGCTGGCCGCGAGCGCCCGCAGCCTGCTGAAGCGCCCCAAGGCTTTGCGCCGCCTCAACCGCTCTGCCGCCGGGATCATCGGCGGCACCGGGCTTTTGATCTTGGGCCAAGCCGCGATGTCGCTGGCGCGCGGCGCCTAAGCTTACAGCCCGCGACGGTGCTGCCGCGCCAGCATTTTACGGTCTTCCAAGGTTGAGAAGACCAAACCAACGGCAAGGCCGACGAAAGCGCCAACGATCGTGTCCATCACACGCTCGGGTGCAATCTCGGCCGAACTGCGGTCCGGTGCAGCCAGATGGGTCATCAACAGCGCCATCGGAGTGACGAAGACTTGCGCCAAAGCATAATTGCTGCCGATGACCAGCTCGGTGCCAAACTGCAAAAGCACCAGCATCAGAACATAGAACCCAATATGCGGATCGATCGTCAGCACCACCCAAGCGATCCCAGCCCCGAAGATCGTGCCAAACACCCGCTGGAAGGCCCGGCTCGTTGACACATGCAGTTGCGCGCCTTGCAGCACCGCCATCGCGCCAAGTGAGGCCCAGACGGGATAGTTCGCGCCAAGCCCAAGACAGATCAAAGCGGCAAGATAGGCTGCAATGATGATCCGTAGCGTCGCGGCGCGCAGATCATAGCCCGGGGGCGGATGATCGCCGGGATAGCCCTCGGCCACCGGCCGGACCAACCGCCAAGCTTCAGTCGCAGTGCAAAGCACCAGCGCGAACAAAGCCACCGCCCCTGCCGCCGCCAGCCGCTCGGTGATCGCCCAAAGATCCGCCGGAGGGGACAAAGCCGCAGCCGCTGCGAAGGTCAAAATGATGCCGCCCGGAGGGCCAAGTCGCAGCCGGACGGAGAGCACATGCAAAAGCCCTGCAAGCAGCGCAAGCGCGGCCAATTGCGCCACCATCGGCGCACCGGACCAACTGACCAGCGACATCACCAAGATCCCGCCGCATTGGATCAGCCCAGCCATCAGCAGCACCCAGACCCGGCGCCCCCTCTCGGCAAAGCGGCCAAAAAGGCCCACCAAAGCGCCCAGAGAGGCATAGCCAACCATCCCCGGCCAAGGCGAGATCAGCACCAAGGGCAAGGCGATGGCCACAATGAACGCCATCTGCAAGGCAACCAAAGCGGAATTGCGCAGCCAAGGTTGCGGGCTGAGGCGCAAGCTGCCGCGCAGCCGCCGGGGATGGGCCAAAAAGCGCATGGCATCACGCCGCCGCAACCGGCGCTGAGGACGGGTTGGGCGGCTCATTCTACATCGCCTCGCTGGGTTGTGCTTGCTCTTGCAGCACCGCGTCGATCCGGTCCATTGCCCCCAGCATCGCTGCCAGATCCGCATCGCCGACGTCTTGCAAGAGCACCGCCTCAAACCCGTGCAGTTCGGCGAGGATTTCATCAAGCCGAGCCTCGCCTTGCTCAGTCAGATGGATGAGCCGCGCGCGGCCATCCGATGGATCAGCCCGCCGCTCGATCAGACCGCGCGCTTGCAGGATGTCGAGCACCCGCACAAGGCTTGAGCCATCAATCCCCAGTCGCGCGGCAAGGTCTTTTTGGGTGATCGCCACCCCCGCCTCGCGCAGGTGCACCAATGGCGCCCAAGTGGCATCAGTTAAGCCCGCGCGGGTCAGATGCGCATCCACGGCCTGCCGCCAGCGCCGCGCCAAAAGAGAAAAGCGCAAGCCAAAGCGCTTGCGTGGATCAGGAGGAACCATCGAGGCCGGACCACATAGATTGATTTGCAATTCAATCTATATATGCAAGCCAAGATCTTCAAGCCCGCACCGCAGAAACGAAAAGGGCGCGTCCCTTGCGAGACGCGCCCCCTGTTTCAAGCCTTGAGAGGCTTAGCCTTTTTTCAGCACCCGCTGGCCCAGCACTTCGGCGATTTGCACCGCGTTCAGTGCCGCACCTTTGCGCAGGTTGTCCGAGACGCACCAGAGCGACAGGCCATGCTCAACCGTCGAATCCTCACGGACGCGGCTGATATAGGTGGCATATTCGCCAACGCATTCGATCGGCGTCACATAGCCACCGGCTTCGCGCTTATCGATCAGCATGATGCCCGGAGCTTCGCGCAGGATGTCTTGCGCTTCTTGCCAATCCAGCGGCTCTTCAAACTCGATGTTCAGCGCTTCCGAGTGACCAACGAAGACCGGAACCCGCACGCAGGTCGCGGTGACCTTGATTTTGGGATCAAGGATCTTCTTGGTCTCGGCGACCATCTTCCACTCTTCCTTGGTCTCACCAGAGTCGAGGAAAACGTCGATATGCGGGATCACGTTGAAAGCGATCTGCTTGGAGAACTTCGCCGGGGGCACGTCAACCACCGGGTTATAGACGGCCTTGGTTTGCTCCCAAAGCTCATCCATGCCCTCTTTGCCCGCGCCGGAAACCGACTGGTAGGTGGCAACCACAACGCGCTTGATTTTGGCGCGGTCATGCAAAGGCTTCAGCGCCACAACCATCTGCGCGGTCGAGCAGTTGGGGTTGGCGATGATGTTTTTCTTGGAATAGCCCATGATCGCATCGGCGTTGACTTCCGGCACGATCAGCGGCACGTCCGGATCGTAGCGGTAGAGCGAGGAGTTATCGATCACGATGCAACCCGCAGCAGCCGCCTTCGGAGCATATTCTTTCGTCGCTTCCGAGCCCACGGCAAACAAAGCCATGTCCCAGCCCGCGAAATCGAAAGTGGCAAGATCCTTAGTCTTAAGAGTCTTATCGCCAAAGCTGACTTCAGTGCCGAGAGATTTGCGCGATGCCAGCACCGCAATCTCATCAACCGGGAACTCGCGCTCGGCGAGGATGTTCAGCATTTCGCGGCCCACGTTACCCGTGGCACCCACGACGACGACCTTATAGCCCATCGGGGATCTCCTAATCCGTCCCCACCGCGGGGACGAGGCCTGTTAGCCCAAAGGCTGTTACGGGGAAAGGGGATTCATATGGCTAGGATTTCGGTTCAAGCTTTTCGCTCGGTCGAGATCAGATAGATCGCCAGACCCACGGCTGTGGTCAGGGCAAAATAGCCAAAAACGGCCGTAAAAGGCGTGGCGGGATCGGCAGCGCCTTCAAGACCGGCATGGAGCCGCCCGGTGACCTGCTGGGCAATGCCAACGGGCAGGATGCCGCAAAGGTTCACCAAGGTGACACCTCTGCCCATCACCGCTGGCGGGATGAAGCCGCGCGCATGGGCGGTGACCATCGGGAAGGTCGAGCCAAAGACCCCTGCTGCGACGAACAGCACCAGTTGCGCCGTGGCCCCGTCAAAGATCCGCAGCCAAAGCGCGGTAACGGCCAGCACAAGGATCAGGTTCGAGCCGAAGACTACCCATTTGATCGTGCCCAAGGCGCGCCCGATTGGCCCGATCACCAAGCTGCCAACGACAAGGCCAAGCCCCATCGCCATGCCGGCCCAGCCAACCTCGACCCGATCAAAGCCCCAGACATCGTGGAAATAGGGGCCAAGCCAAAGCCCCCGCAACGCCGAAGGGGCGGCGTAGCAGACCAGCATCATCGCCAGCACCGGCCAAAGCTGCGGCATCGCCAGCACCGACCAGACCGAGCCTGCGCCCTTGGTCTCCAACCGCTCGGGGTCTTGCACCAAGATCAGCGTGCACAGCGCCACCACCGCCGTCACCGCCGCCATCCCCCAGATCGCCGAGCGCCAGCCAAAGGCCTCTGCCAGCATGGCGAGGGGCAGTGAGCCAAGGATGTCTCCCATCGAGCCGATGCCAACAGTGATCCCGGCCAAAGTGCCAAAAAGCGCGGGCGAGAATTGGCGGGCAAAGATGAAATAGCTGGCCATCAGGATCGGCGCACAGCCCGCGCCAATCAGCGCCATTGCGATCTTGATCTGCAAAGGCCCTGTCGCGGTGGCAAAGGTCGCCGCCCCAATGGCAGCCAATGCCAGACAGGCCGCCGTTGTGCGCCGGGGCCCGAATTTGTCAAACGCCGTGCCCACCGGCAGTTGCAGCGCGGCAAAAGCGATGAACCACCAGCCCGAGGCCGCCGCCAGATCTTGCTTCGACGCCCCCAGTTCCAGCTCAAGGATCGGGGTCAGAACCGCCAAGAACGCCCGGTAAAACTGGCTGAGGACATAGCTGAAAATCAGCGTGGCGATACCGACGCGCATATCAGGCCTCCGATCAATAAGACTTTGTCGCAAGCGGCAGAGCCGCCTGCAAGGGGTGGAAAACCGCGCGGTTTGTCACGCCGGTTGTGCCTGCACCCGCCGCTCGCGGATCGGCAGGTGAACCAGCGCCGAGAAAGCGCCAACGCCCACACCAATCCACCAGACCAAAGTGTAATCGCCGTTCAGGTCATACATTTTGCCGCCCAGCCAGACGCCCAAGAAGCCACCGATCTGGTGCGACAGGAAAACGAAGCCGTAAAGCGTGCCCATGTAGCGGATGCCGTAAAGATGCGCGACCAACCCCGAGGTCAGCGGCACGGTGGCCAGCCACAGTGAGCCCATGACGGCCGAGAAGACCAAGACAGAAGTCGGCGTGATCGGCATCAGGATGAAGATCGCCGCTGCCAAAGTGCGGCCTGTATAGACCGCAAAAAGCAGGTATTTCTTCGAATAGCGGTTGCCCAGATAGCCCGCCGTCAGCGTGCCGATGATGTTGAAAAGCCCGATGACCGCGATCGACACCGCCCCAAGCCCCGAGGTGGTGGTGATGCCGATCATGCTGAGCATGCCTGCCGGATCAATCGGGCCGCAAAGCTCGGTCACGAAGGCCGGGAAATGCGCGGTGATAAAGGCCAGCTGATAGCCGCAAGAGAAAAAGCCAAGGAAAATCATGGTGTAGGACGGATCTTTGATCGCCCGCAGCAAGACCTCTCCCATGCTCTCTTGCAGCTCTTCCTTCGTTGCCAGTTTCGGCGAGCGGATGAAGGGCAAGGCAAAAAGCGTCAGCAGGATCACGCCCGCGAAAACCACAAAGACCGATTGCCAAACCATATGGTGCAGCAAGAACTCGGCAAAGGGCGCGCCGATCACTTGGCCCGCCGAGCCTGCCGCCGTGGCAATTCCCAAAGCCATCGAGCGGTTTTCAGGCGACGAGGCGCGGCCCACGATGGCCAAGATCACCCCAAAGCCGGTCCCCGCGATGCCAAAGCCCACCATCATCTCAAAAAGCTGCAACTGGCCCGGCGTGATCGCATAGGACGAAAGCACCAAGCCGCCCGCATAAAGCAAAGCCCCGGCGATAATGGCTTTGCGGTCGCCAAAACGCTCGGCCACCATGCCAAAGAGCGGCTGGCCAATCCCCCAAGCCAAGTTCTGGATCGCAATCGCCAGACTGAACTCGGCCCTTGCCCAGTTGAAGTCCTCGGCAATTGGGATCTGGAACACACCAAAACTGGCCCGGATCGCAAAGCTCAGCATCAAGACAAGCGAGCCTGCAATCAGGACCGGGGTGAAAAGCGGGGCCGCGGATTGGGCCTTGGTCTGCATGGGAGTCTCCTGCCGCGTCACAGCAACGATGGGCAGAAAGTCCCGCCGCCGGCGCGTGGCCGGACCCTGCCTTGCAGGGCCGGAATGGTCAAATGCTGAATTGTGATGCAGACAATCCTCAGCGCCCGCCCCGGCTGAGCACCCCGGCCCCAGTTGCGCCTGCGATGTGGCGGGGTTTGGCTGGGAACAGAGTGCATATGAACAAGCCGCGCGGTGCAAAGCGGCGCGCCATATCGCATAGAAAACCGGCTCCCTACATCCAAACGCCTCGCGCTCTTAGTGATGGCGGACCGCTCCCCTTAGCGCAGGATCTGCGGCACGAGCGTTGAAAGTCCAGCCAAGCTGCAGGCTTTCGCCTCCAGCACCCGCGTCTGCACGCCTTGCAGGGCCAAGGCGCGGGCATAATCGCCGCAAAGCGCCGCATCGCCGATCAATACCACCTCTTGTCCCAACCAGTAGGGCCGCGCTCCCGCCAGCTCCATTCCCAAGATATACCCCTTGAGCCGCGCCCCTGCCGCAGCCGAAGGCGCCCCCAAAACCGCCTCGGCATGCAGCGAGTATAGCCGCGCCGCCACCCGCTCGGGCCGCGACAGAGTTTCAGAGACGGCGATCTCAAAGCCATCGCCCTCAGCATGACGTGCAAAGCTGCCGCGATAAGCGGGATCGCCGGTCACCCATCCCATCAACGCCCCGCTGATCGAGGTCTGGAAGCTGACAACCTCTCCCGCGCTGACATGCGCCCAGCGCGTCTCGGCTCCTGGCAGACAGATCACCCCATCAAACTGCGGCCAAAGCGCCAAAGCCCCGGCGATCCGGGTCTCATCGCCTTGCATCAGATCCACCGGCCGCGCCTGCCGCAGCCCCGGCACCGGATAGATTGCCAGCCGCGGATCGCTCGCCGTCAACCGCGCCAGACCAGAGGCAGGCAAAGGCGTGCACGGCACCGCGCGCAACTCTTGCTCCCACCATTGCCCCGGCGCCCCTGCCAGCAAAACCGGCACTGTAGCTGTCCCGAGCCAAGACTCCGCGAGGCGCAGCAAAGCCGCCTCAAGCGACGCAGATGACACAACATGTCGCTCTGAGGCCTCACCCAAAACCTCACCTTGCAGCCCGATCACCTGCAAGGTCAAAGCCGAACCGTTCAACTCTGCTGCAATCCAGCGTGCTGGGCTTTCAGCTTTCCCCATCACCAAACCCTCACCGCGCAACATCCTCTTTCAGAACGAAAATATCCCCGCCAGAGGCTCCAACAGCAGCCAAAGATCGCAAAGACCATGAACAAAGCCTCACAATAACCCCTCCGGCCGAAACCGCTCAGGCACCAGATCGCGGCCCTCCAAAAGGAGATCCGCCATCACCTCAGCCGCTTTCGGCGCCATGCCAAAGCCGATCTTAAAGCCGCCATTGGCGATGAAATGCCCCGGCCGCCCCGGCCAAGCGCCCAAGACCAACTGCCGGCTTGCGGCCCTTGGCCGTATGCCCGCCCAGCGCTCGATAACCTCGGCCTGCGCCAGCGCCGGCATCACCTCCCGCGCGCGGGCGATCAACGCGTCAAGCTGAGCATCCGGGCCATCGACCTCCCAAGCCGTCTCGCTGGTCGAACCAATCGCCACCGTGCCATCGCCATGCGGCACCACATGCAAGCCACCCGCATAGACCTGCGGCATCTCGCGCGCCTCCAACCGGAAGGCCGCCGCTTGGCCCTTCACGCCATTGCCCAAACGCCGCCCGAACCAGTCCGAAAACGCCGCCATGCCGCGCCAGCCGGTGGCATGAACCACCAAACCGCGCTCCTCCGCCTCGCCCTCAATCACCTCGGCCCCCAAGGCCCGCAAAGCCGCCACCAAAGACCGCCCCGCCGCCCGTGGCGAAATCCGCGCCGCCAAACTGTCACGCAACACCCAGCCCGAGGGCGAAACAGGCTCCCATTCACCGCCCGAGGCGGGCTCGACCGACCATTCCGCCGCCCCCTGCCAATGCGCCAAAGCCCCGGCAATCCGCTCTCGCGCCAAGGCCACGCCGGCCTCATCGGCCAGAGGCTGCACCCGGCCCGATCGGGCATATAAGGGATCCACGCCGCCCGAAGCCGCAACCTCACGCCACCAGCCTGCCGCCAGCAAAAGGCTCTCCAACTGGAATTGCTTCAACGGGTTCCAAGCCTCCGGCACATGCGGCGCCAAGGCCCCGACCAGACCCGCCGAGGCGCCAGTTCCCAAACCCTCGGCCGCGATCAACCGCACCCGCGCCCCGCGCCGCGCGCAGGCATAGGCCACCGAAAGGCCAAAGACCCCGGCCCCGCGCACGGTCAGCTCCACAGCGCTCTCACCCCTTGCCATCCACCGCCGCCTATCCCATTCAGTTCCCGGAAGGACTACGCCCCATGCCCCATGACCCGCAATCCCCCGATCTCGACTGGCGCGAAGGCGCCATCCCGGTCTCGCGCCGCTTCGACGACCCCTATTTCTCGCTGGCCGGCGGGCTTGAAGAGACGCGCCACGTCTTCCTCACCGGCAACAATCTGCCCGAGCGGCTCACAGACGGCTTCCACATTGCCGAGCTTGGCTTCGGCACCGGGCTGAACCTGCTCGCCCTTGCGCTGATGTGGCAAAAGACCAACCGCCCCGGCAGGCTGCGCTTCACGACATTTGAGGCCTATCCGATGCCCGTTTCGGACATGGCCCGCGCGCATGAGGCCTTCCCCGAGATCGCCAGCCTCGCCGCAGACCTCCGCGCCGCCTACCGCCCCGGCCCTTGCCAATTCACCCTCGCCGATATCGAGGTCACGCTGATCGCAGGCGATGCCCGCGAGGCTCTGCCGAATTGGAGCGAAAAAGCCGACGCTTGGTTCCTCGACGGCTTTTCCCCCGCTAAAAACCCCGAGCTATGGTCGGCCGAGCTGATGCAGCAGGTCGGCCTCCACACCGCCCCCGCAGGCAGCTTTGCGACCTATACCGCCGCCGGCCATGTCCGTCGCAGCCTGCAGGAGGCCGGGTTCACCGTGACCCGCATCCCCGGCTATGCCCACAAACGCCATATGAGCATCGGCCAGCGCACGGCCTAAAACCCGCCCGCCTTATCCATTTCATCTTGACCGAAATACTCTGCGGGGGTCCGGGGGTGCAAAACCCCCGGCCGCCGGCCAAAGGCGATCGGCCCGAAGATCAGACCGCGACGAACCCGCCGCGGGAGGGATCGTAATGCTCCAACCCGCCTTCACCGGTATCGGTCCAAAGCCCGTGCAGCGTCAAACGCTCGCCCTCAACCGCCGCGGCAACAAAGGGAAAGCTCATCAGATTCTCAAGGCTGGTCAGCACCGCCTGCTTTTCCAATGCAGGCAGGATCTCATCTTCCGGCAAGCCGGAGACCTTCTCATAGCCCGGCCGCAAAATATCCATCCAGCGCCCGACAAAGCTGGTCTTTTCCTCCAGCTGCGGCGCATGGCCCGTGCACATATCATGGCAGCCCTTCACGCCGCCACAATTGGAATGCCCCAGCACCACAATATGCGCCACCCCCAGCGAGGTCACCGCATATTCCACTGCCGCCGAGGTGCCGTGATACTCACCATCCGGGTTATAAGGCGGCACCAGATTGGCCACATTGCGATGGATGAAGAACTCGCCCTCATCCGCTCCGAAAATCGAGGTGACATGCACCCGGCTGTCACAGCAAGAGATCACCATCGCGCGCGGATGCTGGCCGCTTTCGGCCAAACGCCGATACCAGGCGCGGTTGTCCTGATAGGTCGTCGCACGCCAGCCATGAAAACGCTGGATCAGATAGGTTGGAAGGGGGCGGGTATGTTCCATGAGCGCTCCGTCTCGGGCTGCCCCGCTCACTAGTATGCATTTGCAGAAAATTCGAGAGGCAAAAATGCACGACGCCGCGACCTGCGTAAGAAAGCCTCAACATTCCCCGCCGATCCTTACCTTGGGTGTAGGACGATCAGTGTGGGATAATCATGGACAACGTAACGGCTTTGCCGCTGCGAGAGCGGGTGCGCCAAGATGGTGAGGCGATTGCCGCCATCTATCGCAACCTTGGCACTTGCGCGGCCGAACAGATGGTGACGCGCGCCTTGGGCGAATTAGCACTGGCAATGGCGGGGATCGCGGCGCAGGTGCGGTTGCAGGAACTGGCGGATCTGTCGCGACAACTCAAACGGCTGCAACGCATGGCCGAAAATATGGGCATGCTCAGCCTCTCCACCGTGGCCGAAGATGCACGGCTGTGCCTTGATCGCTGCGACAGCACCGCCTTTGCCGCCGTCTGGGCGCGGCTCTTGCGCGTGGCCGAACGCTCATTGGCCAATGACAAAGGCTTTGCCGACATCTCAGGCTAGCCCTGCGCGGCACGCTGACCAAGCGCTGCGACGCACGCTTTGCGCGGCTTTCACGGCATGGCTAACCCCCTGAACGGCGCGCCCGATGCCGCGTCTCTGCCGCAAGCCCCTCGCCAAAAAGCGGCCCGGCGTCACCGATGCCGGCTGCCACACCGCCCTTCGCTTCAGCATCGGCGCTTCAACGCAGAGGCCCTCAGCAGGCCAATGGCGTCACGCGCTGCGCTGCGCTAGGCTCAGCCGCGAAAGCGGCGCGCGCGCTGCCAAATCACCCCGTCGTAACCAGCCCGGATAGCCCCATGACCTCCGCCCGCCCTGCGCCCAGCTTTGCCGCCGCCGACGCCACCTCTAAACCCCTGCACATCCTGAAGCCCGAGGGGCTTGCCGATTTCCTCGCCTCCAGCCCGCATGCCGGTTGGCTGCGCGCTGCAGGGTTTGAGGCGGGGTTGGGTGAATTGGTGCTCTTGCCCGGCGAAGACGGCATCGCAGGCGCAGTCGCAGGCCTTGGCACCGAAAAAGCCCGCCGCCGCACGCGCTTTGGTCTGGCCCGAGCCTTCGCCGCTTTGCCCGAGGGCGATTGGCACCTTGAAGGCCCGCTGTCCCCGGCCGAGGCTGATGAGGCCGCCCTTGCCGCCCTCCTCTTCGCCTATCGCTTCGACCGCTATCGCCCCGGCAAAGCTGCCAAGGCCCCCGCCCGCATCAAAGCCCCGATCGGCGTCGATGCCGCCCGCATCGCCGCAATGGCCGCTGGCGAGATGCTGACCCGCGACCTCATCAACACCCCCGCGCAAGATATGGGCCCGGCCGAGCTCGAAGCCGCCGCCCGCAGCCTTGCCGCAGCCCATGGCGCCCGGATCGAGGTCACCACCGGCGAGGCACTGCTCACGCAAAACCTGCCAATGATCCATGCTGTCGGTCGTGCCAGCCCCCGCGCGCCGCGCCTGATCGATCTCCATTGGGGCAACACAGGGCCGCGCCTCACCCTTGTCGGGAAAGGCGTCTGCTTTGACACCGGCGGGCTGGATATCAAACCCTCCGCCGGCATGCTTTTGATGAAAAAGGACATGGGCGGGGCGGCGACGGTCCTCGGGCTTGCCCAGATGATCATGACGCTGAACCTGCCCTTGCAATTGCGGGTTCTGATCCCAGCTGTGGAAAATGTCATCTCCGGCAATGCTTTGATGCCAAAGGATATTCTCACCAGCCGCAAAGGCCTGACGGTTGAGGTCAACAACACCGATGCCGAAGGTCGCTTGGTTCTGGCCGATGCGCTGACCTTGGCCTCCGAAGGCGGCTGCGATGTGCTGATCTCGATGGCCACACTGACGGGCGCGGCCCGCGTCGCCGTCGGCCCCGATCTCGCCCCCTATTACACCGATGACGAGAGCATGGCACAAGCCGTCGAAGCTGGAGCCAAAGCCGGCTTCGACCCGATCTGGCGCATGCCTTTCCATGAAGCCTATGACCCGGTGATCGAGCCCGGCATTGCCGACCTTGATAACTCCCCCTCCTTCGGTTTCGCAGGCTCGATCACCGCCGCGCTTTTCCTGCGCCGCTTCGCCGACCACCCGCGCTACATGCATTTCGACATCTACGGCCATTGCCCGGCCGATGCCCCCGCCCGCCCCAAAGGCGGCGCCGGTCAAGGCGCCCGCGCCCTCCTCGGCGCGCTGCCCGCCATTCTGGAGCTTTAAATGGACCGCCGCACCACGCCCTTTTCTGGCCGCATCGCGCATATCTCGCTCAAGGGCCAGATCGATGCGCAACTCACGGAAGGTGAGGCCGCCAGCGTCGCCGCCCCCTTGGCCAATCTCTTGGCCAAACCCGGCGGCGCGCTGGACCGGCAGGTGGTCTATGGCGAGGCGCTGACCCTGATCGACCGGCAAGACGGCCATGCCTATGTCATGGCGGCAAAGGACGGCTATTGCGGCTGGCTGGCCGAGGCGGCGGTGGGCCCCAGCCTTACCGCGACCCACAAGGTCGCCAGCCCCGCAACCCATCTCTACCCCACCGCCAGCGCCAAAGCCCCTGCGCTGATCCCGCTCTATCTCGGCGCGCGGGTCGAAATCACCGGGGTCGAGGGCAAATGGGCGCAAACCCAACAAGGCTTTATCCCCCTTAACCATCTGGCTCCGCTAAACCACCACGCCCCAGATCCCGTCGCCGTGGCCGAGATGTTCCTGCACACGCCCTATTTCTGGGGCGGCAATACCGCCGCTGGCATCGATTGCTCGGGCCTTGCCCAAGCCGCGCTCCTTGCCGCCGGCATCCCCTGCCCCGGTGACAGCGATCTGCAACAGAAGGTCGGCGTTGAGATCCCCGAAGACCACCCCCTGCAACGCGGCGATCTGATCTTTTGGAAGGGCCATGTCGCCTTGATGACCAGCCCCGACCAGATCATCCACGCCAATGGCGGCACGATGTCGGTGGCTTATGAGGGCCTGCAAGACGCCCTCACCCGGATCGAGGCGCAAGGCGAAGGCAGTCTCGTCGCCCGCCGCCGCCCCCGCTAACCTTTTCATCTTGATGAAAATACTCCGGGGGTGCGGGGGCTGGCCCCCGCCCCTCAGCTGCTAGTCCACCGGCCTGATCAGCTTGCGCTCCAAGACCTTCAGCACCGCTTCCAGCTCATGCCCACGCCGCAGAACTTGGCCCTCTGAACCAATGACGGCGTAGATCCCCTGCTTGGCGCGCAGCTTGGGGCGCTTTTCCACCCTGTAAAGCGGCACTTCGGCGCTACGACGGAAAATGGCGAAGACCGCGGCTTCGCGGCCAAAGCTCATCGCATAATCACGCCATTCGCCAGCGGCGACGAAGAAGCCGTAGACCCGCAAAATGGCCGAGAGCTCGCGTCGGTCAAAGGTGACCTTCTCGGGTTGCTCGGCGGTCGAAGAGGTCGGGAGGGCTTCCATAGTCATCCCTGAAGCTTGCCGAGTTAGGGGCGACAATTCAAGCGCCGCCCCGCTTTAGGCAAAACCGTGCCTCAGGCGAAGCCTGCAGCAATCCGCAACTGGCCGGTCTCAATCCCGCGCCAGTTTTTTTGCACCGGGTTCAAGCGCTTCAGCGTCGCCGGATGGCCCGCCTCCAGAACCCCCGCCCGCACCAAAAGATGCGCAATCGCAGCCTCCGAAGCCCGCGTGCCGCCGTCGACGATTTTCAGCGCGATCCCGAGACCTTTTTCGGGGATGATTGCCACGAAAACCGCCTCGGCCCCGGTCTTGATCGCGACCTTACCGCCCATTGCCCGCATCAGCTCGGTGCAGGCGCGCCCCTCTCCCGCCACCAGCTCAGGGTAGGCCGCCATCGCGCGGGTCAGTTGGAACATCGCATCTTGCCGCGCGCCATACCCCTCACGCGCCACGGCAAACAGCGCCATCGAGCGTGCAAGCCCTTCCAAAGACACCGCGAAATTCGGGGCCGAGCAACCGTCGATGCCTGCGCCCGCAACGCTTTCCCCTGCGACCTCTTCGGTGGCTGCAAGGATCGCGCGCTGCAACGGGTGGTCCAACTCAACATACTCCGGCCCGGCCTTCAAATGCTGAGTCACCGTCAGAAAGCCCGAATGCTTGCCCGAGCAGTTGTTGTGCAGCTGGCACGGCACTTCATGGGCGCAAATCAGCCGATCACGCTCATCGCGGTCCGCCGGATCATGCGCGCCGCAGCGCAGATCCTCCTCGCCAAGCCCCAGATCCTTGATCCAGCGCCCGGCCATCTCGACATGCAAAGCCGCCCCTTGGTGGCTGGCACAAGACAAAGCCAAATGCGCCTGTGTCAGCCCCCGCGCCGCCGCCGCACCACTTTCCAACAAAGGCAGCGCCTGCACCATCTTACATGACGAACGCGGGAAGATCACCGCCTGCGGATTGCCCCAAGCTTCGACCACGCCATTGGCGTCGCAGATCACCGCATGGCCCAGATGAACCCCCTCAAGGACCCCTCCGCGCCACAGCTCGGCCACTGGCACCGCCCCTTGATTCACATCAGCCATCTCCGCCTCCGTCACAGATCTGCGATTTTCTGCCCATAGGGCTTTCGCGCAATGGTGTAATTGAGTAAAGCTGGGCTATCGAGAACAGTGCGTCCCTGCCAGACAAAAAAGGCCAAAAGCCAAGGTTTGGGGCGAGCAGAGGCAAAAAGACAGCTTGGAGGCTGCGTCAGAGAGATGAAGGTCCACCTTTCCCGCGCGCTCGGCGCCATCACACTCGCCGGAACCATCGCTGGTTTGGCCACGACAGCCCAAGCGCAGGAGTCGACCAATCGCGTCGCCACCATGACCGATTGGAGCGTTTTCGCCGATGAAAACCCCAAAGAATGCTGGGGCGTATCGAAGCCGAAAGAGACCGTGAACACCAAGGACGGCAAGCCCGTCTCGGTGCGGCGCGGCGATATCATGCTGTTTGTGACCTTCCGCCCCGGCACGCCGGGTCAGGTCAGCTTTGCCGGCGGCTATCCTTTCGCCAGCGGCTCGACCGTGGATGTCACCATTAAGGGCAACACCTATAAGCTCTTCACCGATGGCGAATGGGCTTGGCCGGGGCCGGGCGACGATGCCAAGCTGATCGCAGCGCTGAAAGCTGGCGACAATGCCATTGTGCAAGCGCGTTCGGGCAAAGGCACGAATACCAAAGACACTTTCTCGCTGCGCGGCTTTACTGCAGCGATGGCAGATGCGGAGAAGCGCTGCCAATAATCGGGTTTAGACCGGCCTCAAGCGCCCCCTTCGCGGGGCGCTTTCCTATTTCCGGGGAATCGCTTATATCCCCGGCATTCCCAGATCGCCTGTGACAAGGCTCCATCTAGAAAGATCTGCCATGAACGAGATTTCCGCACCCAAGCTGGCGGTCGAAGCCGCTGCCCCCATCACGCAAGATGTGATGACGATTCCGCGCAAATTGCCGCAAGCCGACAAGGTGAACATCGTTGGCCTGACCCGCGACCAGCTGCGCGCCGCTTTGATCGAAGCTGGCACGCCCGAGAAGCAGGCCAAGATGCGATTGGGCCAGATCTGGCAATGGATCTACGGCTGGGGCGTGCGCGATTTCGCCGTGATGACCAACCTTGCCAAGGATTACCGCGCGCTTTTGGCCGAGAAGTTCGAGATTGCGGTGCCCGAAGTGGTGAACCGCCAAGTCTCGGCCGATGGCACCCGCAAATATCTGGTGCGCATCGCCGGCGGCCATGAGGTTGAGGTCGTCTATATCCCCGAAGAGGGCCGCGGCACGCTTTGCGTCTCGTCTCAGGTGGGCTGCACCTTGACCTGCTCCTTCTGCCACACCGGCACGCAAAAGCTGGTGCGCAACCTGACCGCGGGCGAGATCGTTGGCCAAGTCATGTTGGCACGCGACGATCTGGACGAATGGCCCGAGCCCGGCCAAGGCGCTGAAGGTGGCCGGCTGGTCTCGAACATCGTGCTGATGGGCATGGGCGAGCCTTTGTACAACTTCGACAACGTGCGCGATGCGATGCGCGTGGTGATGGACGGTGAGGGCATCGCGCTCGGCCGCCGCCGGATCACCTTGTCGACCAGCGGTGTGGTGCCGGAAATCGCCCGCTGCGCCGAGGAAATCGGCTGCCAGTTGGCCGTCAGCTTCCACGCCACCACCGATGAGGTGCGCGACAAGCTGGTGCCGATCAACAAACGCTGGAACATCAAAGCCTTGCTCGACACGTTGCGGGAATACCCCAAGCTGTCGAACTCGGAACGCATCACCTTTGAATATGTGATGCTGGACGGGGTGAATGACAGCGACGCCGATGCGCGCCGCTTGGTCAAGCTGATCTCGGGCATCCCGGCCAAGATCAACCTGATCCCCTTCAACGAATGGCCGGGCAGCCCTTATCAGCGTTCGAGCTGGGAGCGGATCGAGGCTTTTGCCGACATCATCTACAAAGCCGGTTACGCCAGCCCCATCCGCACCCCGCGCGGCGAGGATATCATGGCCGCCTGTGGCCAGCTGAAATCCGCGACCGAGCGTGCCCGCAAGAGCCGCGCTGAAATTGCGGCGGAAGCCGGGATTGCGGGTTAAGGCCCTTCCCGCCTGCTAGAGCTGCGGCGGCTTGCGCCAAACCAATCGGGAACGGAGGTCACTTGACCTGCCGTTCCCTTTTCGTTTCAGTGACCGGATGACCCTGCCGCTGATCCCCAATGCCCGCGCCCGGCGCCTGTTTTTGGCCCGCCACGCTTTGGCTGAGCCGCCTTCGGGTCCGGCCTCGGGTGCCGCTTTAGCGGGGCTGATCGACCGGATCGGCTTTGTGCAGCTCGACAGCATCTCAGTGATTGAGCGGGCGCATAACATGATCCTGTTCTCGCGCCGCAATAGCTTTACGCCGCAAGCCTTGGACGGGCTGCACCGCGGGCGGGCGCTTTGGGAGCATGTCACACATGATGCCTCGCTTCTGCCGATGGAAAGCTACGGTCATTGGAAACACCGCTTCGCCCGCGACCGTGCGACTTTGGTCGCACGCTGGAGCAGCTGGCAAAAACCTGATTTCCATCAGAAATTTGATGAGGTTCTGAAGCGGATCTCTGACGGCGGCCCGGTCAGCAGCGCCGATGTCGGCAAAGACGAGGCGCGGTCAAAGGGTGGCTGGTGGGACTGGCACCCCTCGAAAGCCGCGCTGGAATACCTTTGGCGCTCTGGCGACATCTCGGTCAGCCACCGCGAGAATTTCCGCAAAGTCTATGATTTGACCGAACGGGTGATCCCCGAAGCCGCCCTCGCCCATACACCAACTGCGGAAGAAACCGTGGATTGGGCCTGCCGCACGGCTTTAGACCGGTTGAGCTTTGCCACCAGCGGCGAGCTTGCCGCCTATTGGGCCGCGATCCCGCCCGATGCGGCGCGCGCTTGGGTCCGAGAGGGTCTGGCCCGCGGCGAATTGCTTGAGGCCGAGGTCGAAGGCGCCGACCAGCGCCGTCGCAAGGTGGTGCTTTGGCCCGCAACCTTGGACGAAGTGCCGCCCGAGCCGCCCGCACGGCTGCGCATCCTGTCCCCCTTCGACCCGGCGCTGCGCGACCGCAAAAGGGCTGAGCATCTCTTCGGCTTTCGCTACCGGATCGAGATTTTCGTCCCCGAAGCCCTGCGCACCTTTGGCTACTACGTCTTTCCCGTGCTGGAAGGCGCGCAAATCATCGGTCGGATCGATGCTAAATCCTTCCGAGATCGCAAAGTCTTACGGGTGGCGGGCTATTGGCCCGAGCCGGGCCAGACCCTTAGCGCGGGCCGTATCGCGCGCCTCACCGCCGAGTTGCAGCGCTTGGCCCGGTTCTCAGGCTGCGACACAGTGGAATTTGCCGAAGGCTGGCAACGGGCGCCGGTGCCGGACCCGCATCGCTAACCGGCTTACTCGGCCATCTGGCGGTAATTGCCGTTCCAATAAACCAAAGCGCCTTGGCCCGGCGTGGTGCGGATCGCCTGCACCCGACCGATCAGGATCGTATGGGTGGCGCGGTCGATCATCTCCTCGACCGTGCAGTCAAAGGCCGTCGGCGCGCCGACCAAAAGCTGCGCCCCGGTGACAGCGGTTTCCCATTCCGCGCCCTCATAGCGCGCTGCGCCTTTGACGCCGCCGAAGCCTGAAAAGCGCTCGGCCACGGCTTGGTGCGCTGCGCCCAAGGAGGACCAGCCAAACCGGCCGTATTTTGCGAACAGCGGATGGCTCGAGGAACTGCGGTTGACGCAAGCCAGCAACAGCGGCGGTTCTGCTGACAGCGAAATGGCCGAGGTCACGACCAAGCCCGAGGCCTCCTCCCCGTCGCCCACTGTCAGCACGCTGCAGGTGCCCACGAAGGCGCGCATCGCTTGCCGGAATTCGGCGGCTGGAATGTCGTTGGGGGCGGTTGTCATGCTGCACTCTTTCGCTAAGACCTAGGCTTGCGAGATAGGTCAAATTGGTCGCAATTGCCACGGGGCAGATGGTTCGTAGACCGTAACCTCCCGCTGCAACGGCGCACAGGGCCGGCATTTACGCGCGCCGTGCCAACGGCTAGGCTGGCTCATCCGCTACATCTTGCCGCCCCTAAAGGCGATCTGACTGGTAAAATGAAACTTCTCTCCGCCACCTGCCAGCGCAATGAAGGCCCGTTCTTGTTGGAATGGTTGGCCTATCACCGTCTTATTGGCTTCACGGATTTCATCGTTTTTTCAAACGATTGCGAGGATGGGTCAGATCTGCTTTTAGACCGACTGCATGAATTGGGCTTGCTGCAGCACCACCCCAATCCGGCGACGGGCGGCAAAAGTGTGCAATGGCAGGCGCTGCAACATCTGGCCAAAGAGCGGCTGACCCACGGAGCGGATTGGCTGCTGTTCAGCGACATCGACGAATTTCCAATGATCCATGCCGGCGGTCATTGCATCAGCGATGCGCTGGCCGCGATGCCTGATGGGACCGATGCGATCGCACTGCCTTGGCGGCTTTTCGGGGCAAATGGCATCATCGGCTATGTGGATAGTCCGGTAACGGGGCAATTTCTGCGCTCGGCCCCTGACCCTTTGTATCACCCAATCGCCAGCCGCAGCTTTAAGACGCTCTACCGCCCTGCCGCTTTTCAAAAACCCGGCGTGCATCGTCCCAAATGCAAAGCCTCGGGCCCGAAACCCATGTGGGCCGATGGTGCCAGCCAAGCGCTGCCCGAAAGCTTTACCTCGTCAGATGAGGCGATTTCTCTGCCCGGTCTGACGCCCGGCCGCGCAGTGATAGAGTTGCACCATTATTCGTTACGTTCGGTTGAGAGCTTCTTGGTGAAAGTTGAGCGCGGCTTGGCCAATCGCAAAACCAAAGCCATCGATCTGGCCTATTGGGTTGAACGAAATTTTAACACGGTTGAAAATCGTGCGATGGCTTTCTGGCAAGAAGCGCTGGCGCAAGAAATCGCCAACTTGCGTGCCTTGCCTGGGGTTGACCCCTTGCACCTTGCCGCCTGCGATTGGCACCGCAAACGCGCCGCCATTTCAGCCCGCACCCCCGAGGGTTATCAGCTTTTGTGCCACTGCATCCATGCCGCTCAAACCGCGCCGCTCCCGCGTGAACTTGCCTTGCGGCTTTATGGATTGTTTAGCGAGATCAAAGGATAAGCCCATTCCATTGGGGGTCCTTGGGGGATGCTACTGCCGCCTTCCACGAGGGTTTTTTTTGACCATCACCTCCCAGTCCGGCAGTTTCGAGTAGGCAGGACCTATTTCCCTTAGTCAGAGGAGCATGTGACCTATTCAGAAAGGCGGCAAGGCTCATTCCCGCCGCCTTCCGGCGTGTATAGATTTGGCGGCTAGAAATCTTCCCACTGCGCCAAAGCCCCATCGGTACCGTTACGCCGTACCGACGAAGGTGAAGATGCTATGGCAACCGAAGGCAGTGCGTGGTCTGCGGCTTGACGCGCTGCGATCTGTACGACCTCGGCAGGACCAAGCCGGAACTGCGCCAAACCTTCACTCAACCGCAAAGCATCATTGTGCAAAGCCTCGGCCGAGGTGGTGGATTGCACAACAACCGCGGCATTTCGTTGGGTTACCTCATCCAATTGTTTCACGCCTGTATTGATCTCGGAAAGGCCAAGCGACTGCTCACGCGCCGAATTGGCGATATCGGCGATCAGCGTCGTGACATTGCCAATCCGGGTGATCATCTCATCCAGCGCTTGGCCGGTGGCATGCACCAAGGAAGAGCCATTTTCGACCTGCTCGGTCGATTGCGAGATCAACCGTTTGATCTCTTTGGCCGATTCCGAAGCGCGCTGTGCCAGCGACCGGACTTCTGAGGCGACGACCGCAAAGCCCTTACCAGCATCACCTGCCCGCGCCGCCTCGACCCCGGCGTTCAGTGCCAAGAGGTTGGTTTGGAAAGCGATATCGTCGATCACATCGGTGATCCGGGTGATTTGACGCGAGGATTGTTCGATCGCCTCCATCGCCGAGATCGCACGGCGCACCACCTGCCCACCGTCTTGCGCTTGTCGGCCGCTTTCAGCCATGGCGCGGTCGGCATCAGCGGCATTGCTGGCAGTGGATTGAACGGAGGCCGTCATCTCATCCAAGGCCGCGGCGGTCTCTTCCAGCGTTGCGGCCTGGGTTTCGGTGCGGTTCGACATATCCTGCGCGATCGAGTTAAATTCGGTCGCGCCGCTGTCAATGGAATGAGCGGTACGACGGATCATCTCAAGCGTCTCAGCCAATGTCTTGACGACAGAATTGAAGTTTTCGCGAAGCTCTTGATAACGCTCAGGGAATGGATCTGCGGCAGGGCTTTCAATCATTGCCGTCAGATCCAAGGCCGCAAGGCGACCAAGGCCTTGGGTCAGATCATTGACGACACGGCTTTGCTCAGCCTCTCGCTCGCGGTCATGCTCGGCCATCTCAAGAGTTTCGCGCACAGAGCCGCGCCAGGCGTCTATACCGCGCGCAAAGCCACCGATTTCATCCTGACGCCCGACGGCTGGAACAGGTTGCTCCAAATCGCCCGAGCGAATGCGGTCCATGGCCTGCTGCAACGCGCCCAAGGGTTTCAACATGAATCGATTGACCATCGCCAGCAAAAATACGCCAACGACCGAGACCAAAGCCAGCGAAAGGCCGATCATCGTGCCCCCTTCGGCAAGATGAAGAAACGCCGCCTCAGGCACAAAATTACAAAGAATTCCAACTACTTCACCACTGCTGTTGAGCACAGGGCGGAGGTTTACCACATAGGATTCACCGAAAAGCTCGGCAAAGCCGGTATAGGGTTGGCCCGCCATGATCGGTGCCCGCGCGGGGTGATCTAACCCTAGCGGGGAACCGGCAAAGCGCTGGCCATTTTGGTCGCGAATGCTTGTGCTGAGCCGGAAGAAGTCATTGCGGACCGGATCCCAGCGCAGGATCGAGAAGAAGGCCCCGGTCTGGGCAGTGACCCGATCAACCACCGAATGTTCTGTGAAATCAGGGATTTGATCCCAGACAGCGTTGATCACATTGCCTTCGGTATCGATCGTGAAATTCAGATCAGGATAGCGGGCCGCGGTCGTCGTGGCTGAGACGCGGGCCGCAGTAAGCATGGCGTCATGCTCTTGCGAGATAATTGTCTCTTTCATAACCCTATCGGCCATGAACATCCCGACACCGCAGACGACCACGAAGACCATCAGGCTTGTCAGGGTAAGTTTTGCGGACAGACTTTTTGGAAGATAGCGGTGCATCGGTTCCTCGGCATCTGACATGATGACAAAGACCCTGCGCCTGATAGTTTTAGAATTCGTTATTTTGCGCCAAGGCGCAGGATAAGTTGGCTTTCCTTATGGTTTCAAAGCACTTTTGCGAACCGAATCACTCGAGCATCACCCACGAAAGCGGCCCGAATCCGTGTGAGTACCTTGCCGAAGCAGGCCCTTTCCCCGGTGCAAGCGCCAAAGTATACAAACGTATGCGACAGACATTGACCGAGATTTATGAGGCCCGCGTGGCCGAGGGGGCGCTGCGGCCGGATCCGGCTCAGCTGGCGGTTTTGCCGGAGTTGGAGACGTTGCGGGCTTGGCTGGAGCAGAATGCCGAGCGCAAGGTGGGGCTTTTTGCCGGGCTTTTTGCGCGTCCGCAAATGCCTCCGAAAGGGCTATATCTTTGGGGTGGGGTTGGGCGCGGCAAGTCCATGGTGATGGATCTTTTCACCGAAGCCACTGAAATCACAAAGAAACGTCGGGTCCATTTCCACGCTTTCATGCAAGAAGTGCATCATGGGATGCATGAGGCGCGCAAGCAGGGTGTCGAAGACGCTTTGGCCCCGGTGGCCGAGAAATTGCTTAAAGATATCAGGCTTTTGGCCTTTGATGAGATGCAGATCACCGACATTACCGACGCGATGATCGTGGGGCGGCTTTTTGAAAAGCTCTTCGCGGCGGGGGTGGTGATCGTCACCACTTCGAACCGGCTGCCGGAACACCTTTACCTAAATGGCCTGAATCGTGAGGTTTTTCTGCCGTTCATCGCCATGTTGAACGACAAGCTGAAGGTGATTGAGCTGAAAAGCCCGACCGATTACCGCCAGCAACGCCTCACGGGCGCGCAGGTTTACTTCCACCCCGCAGGCGCGGCGCGGGGAGAGATCAATGCGATCTGGAGCGATCTGACTGGCGCGGCCGAGGGTAAGCCTTTGATTTTGCCGGTAAATGGTCGGCAGGTAGAGCTGCCGCGCTTTGCCAATGGCGTCGCGCGGGCCAGCTTTTGGGAGCTTTGCGCCAAGCCCTTGGGAGCGGCGGATTTTCTGGCGATTGCGCAGGCGGTTCGGGTGCTGATCTTGGAAGATATCCCGCAGCTTTCGGCGACAAATTACAATGAAGCCAAGCGCTTCGTGACTTTGATCGATGCTTTATATGAGGCCAAGGTGAAGCTCATTTGCTCGGCCGCGGATGCGCCGGAGCGGCTTTATATCGAAGGCACCGGCTCGTTTGAGTTCGAACGCACGGCGAGCCGGTTGCGGGAGATGCAGGACGCGGCTTGGGGCGCGGATCGCGAGGTCTAAAGCGCCGCAAACGGGGTATGGATTTCGGCTGGTTTACGTATGGCTGAGGTATGGCTTGCGTATGGCAGGCGGGTTCAGCCCGCCGATCAGCCCGCCGATCAGCCCCAAGCCTGCCAAAGAAGCCGCAAAGCCATGGCGGTTGAGGTCAGGACCAAGAGCGGCCGGATGACTTTTGCGCCGACGACCATCGCCACTTTCGCGCCGATCGCCGCGCCCAGCACTTGGCCCAAGGCCATGGCGAAACCGATGATCCACCATGTCGCGCCCGAGAAGGCAAAGACCGCCAGCGCGCCGAGGTTGGAGGCGAAGTTGAGTAGCTTGGTATGGGCGGTGGCCTTCAAGACGCCGTAGCCCGCCAGCACCACGAAAGCGATCATGAAGAAGCTGCCGGTGCCGGGACCGAAGAGCCCGTCGTAAGCGGCGATCAGCGGCACGGCGGTGAAGCTGAAGACGGCGGGACGCATACGCTGCGCGCGGTCCTCGTCGGTGAGGCCTTTGCGCAAGGCAAAGAAGGCGGCGACGCCGATCAGGATGGCGGGCATGATGAGGCGCAAAACCTCGGCTGGGATGAGATGGGCGGCAAGCGCGCCCGCCGCCCCGCCAAGGCCCGAGATCACCGCCATGAGGGCCTGCTCGCGCAGGCGCACATGGCCCGCGCGCGCGTAAGTCAGGGTGGCGGTGGCGGCGCCAAAGGTGCCTTGCAGTTTGTTGGTGGCCAAAGCCTCAACCGGGCTGGCGCCGGCGAGAAGAAGGGCGGGCACGGTGATGAGGCCCCCGCCGCCCGCAATGGCATCGACAAAGCCCGCCAGCACGGCGGCAAGGATCAAAAGGGCGGCAAGCTCGGTGGCGATTTCAAACATGAAAAGGTTTGTCGCGCGCCACCGGGCTTTCGGCAAGGGTGGTTAGGAGACGAATTCTTCCCTAGCGTAGCCTTGCAGATAAAGCAGCGCAGTCAGGTCGCCGTGGTTGATGCGGATTTGGCATTCGGCTTGGACTTTGGGCTTGGCGTGGAGCGCGACGCCGGTGCCTGCGGCGAGGAGCATGGGCAGGTCATTGGCGCCGTCGCCGACGGCAATTGCCTCGGCGGGGGTGAAGCCGAGGCGGGCGGTGATCTCTTGCAGCGCCTCAAGCTTGGCCTCTTTGCCAAGGATCGGGGTGCCGACCTCTCCGGTCAGCAGACCGTCCTTTGCGATCAAGGTATTGGCGCGGTTCTCGTCAAAGCCCAGCTTACCCGCGATGGCCGAGGTGAAGGCGGTGAAGCCGCCCGAAACCAAGGCGGCATAGGCGCCGCTTGCCTTCATCGTGGCCAGAAGCACCGGGCCGCCGGGCATCAGGGTGATGCGGTCGCGCAGGACCGAGGCGATCACGGACTCGGGCAGGCCTTTCAGAAGGCCGACGCGTTCGCGCAGAGCGGCGTCGAAGTCGAGCTCGCCATTCATCGCGCGGGCGGTGATGCCTGCGACATGGGCGCCGACGCCGGCCTCATCGGCCAACTCGTCGATGCATTCCTGCTGGATCATCGTCGAATCCATATCGGCGATCAGCAGGCTTTTGCGGCGGCCATCGGTCTTTTGCAGAGCAAGGTCGATGCCAAGGGTTTGCAGGTCTTCCCAAACTTGCCAGAGGTTATCGGGCTGGCTTTCCACGGGAAATTCCGCCGCCACGCCGGGATCCAGCCACAAAGCATCACCACCGCCCCAAGCATTGCGCAAGGACTCGACCAATTCACGGCTGAGAACCGGCGTTTCGGGGTTGGTGAGCAGCGAGACTGTGAACATCGGCGGGCCTGTCTTTTGCCGGGCTGACGCGCCGGCAGTTTCCGATCGTGAACGCGAGGGGCTGAAACGCGTCGCTTTCACCGCATGAACCGCCGCAATACCCCGGTTTTTTCGCTTGTGCCAGAGCGGGGGCAGCTTTAAGCCCATCCGTGGGACACCCTTCCCCAACGAAGGGCTTTTAGCTGGAAGGCTACCATGACAGAGTTGAAGACCCCGGCCGCGCTGCCGGCGAACCCGCGTTTTTCTTCGGGCCCTTGCGCGAAAATTCCCCAATATTCGTTGGATATGCTGGCTGATGCGCCCTTGGGGCGCTCGCACCGTGCCGCTGTTGGCAAGGCCAAGCTGAAAGAGGCGATCGACCTCACCCGCGAGATTCTGAACGTTCCGGCTGACTATCGGATCGGCATTGTGCCGGCCTCGGATACCGGCGCGGTTGAGATGGCTTTGTGGTCGCTTTTGGGCGCCCGTCCGGTGGAGATGCTGGCATGGGAGTCGTTTGGCGAAGGCTGGGTCACCGATGTGGTGAAACAGCTGAAACTGGACGCTGTGGTGCGCAAGGCGCCTTACGGCCAGATCGTTGATTTTGCGGAAGTCGATTTCGACAAGGATGTCGTTTTCACTTGGAACGGCACCACCAGCGGCTGCCGTCTGCCGAATGGCGATGCGATCCCGGCGGATCGTGCTGGCCTGACCATCTGCGACGCCACCTCGGCCGCTTTCGCGATGGATCTGCCTTACGACAAATTGGATGTGGTGACCTTCTCTTGGCAGAAGGTGCTGGGCGGCGAAGGCGCGCATGGGATGCTGATCCTGTCGCCCCGCGCTGTCGAGCGGCTGGAGAGCTATGTGCCGGCTTGGCCGCTGCCGAAGATCTTCCGGCTGACCGCGAAGGGCAAGCTGATCGAAGGGATTTTTGCGGGTGAGACCATCAACACGCCCTCGATGCTGGCCAATGAAGACTACCTCGTTGCGCTGAAATGGGCGAAATCCGTTGGCGGCTTGCAGGGGCTGATCGCGCGCTGCGAGGCCAATGCGAAAGTGGTTTGGGATTTCTGCGCCGCACGGCCTTGGATCGAAAATCTGGCTGAGACGGCAGAGATCGCCTCGACCACCTCGGTTTGCCTGAAGTTCACCGATCCGCGTATCACCGACGGTGCGGCTTTCGCCAAGAACGTCGCCAAGCGGTTGGAAAAAGCCGGTGCGGGTCTGGACCTTGGCGCTTACCGCGATGCGCCTGCGGGCCTGCGGATCTGGTGCGGCGCCACGGTGGAAACCGCCGATGTGGCAGCGCTTATGCCTTGGATCGAATGGGCCTTTGAGGCCGAAATCGCGGCCCTGACCGCCTGATCTTGCGCGGCGGGGTGCATCCCCGCCCCTTCCCCTTATCCAGATAGACAGGAGCCCAAAGATGGCACCGCGCGTTCTCGTCTCCGACGAACTCTCCGAAACCGCCGTTCAAATCTTCCGCGACCGTGGGGTCGAGGTCGATTATATGCCGAAGCTTGGCAAAGACAAAGAGAAGCTGGCGGAAATCATCAGCCAATATGACGGCCTTGCGATCCGCTCGGCCACCAAAGTCACCGCCAAGCTTTTGGAAAATGCCACCAATCTGAAAGTGGTGGGCCGCGCCGGGATTGGTGTGGATAACGTCGATATCCCGGCGGCGTCGAAAAACGGCGTGATCGTGATGAACACGCCCTTCGGCAACTCGGTCACCACCGCCGAACATGCCATTGCGATGATGTTCGCCATTGCGCGCCAATTGCCCGAGGCTTCCGCCTCGACCCATGCTGGCAAATGGGAAAAGTCGAAGTTCATGGGGGTTGAGCTGTTCAACAAGACCCTTGGTGTGATCGGCGCTGGCAATATCGGCGGCATCGTTTGCGACCGCGCGGTTGGCCTGAAGATGAAGGTCGTGGCCTTCGACCCCTTCCTGTCGGAAGAGCGCGCCAAGCAATTGGGCGTGACCAAGGTGGAACTCGACGAGCTCTTGGCCCGCGCCGATTTCATCACGCTGCATGTGCCGCTGACCGATAAGACCCGCAACATCCTTGGCCGCGAGAACCTTGCGAAAACCAAGAAAGGCGTGCGGATCATCAACTGCGCCCGTGGCGGATTGATCGATGAGGCCGCGCTGAAAGACGCGCTTGACGCTGGCCATGTGGCAGGTGCTGCCTTGGACGTGTTCGAGGTCGAGCCCGCCACCGAAAACGTGCTCTTCAACCACCCCAATGTTGTGGTCACGCCGCACCTTGGCGCCTCGACCACCGAAGCGCAGGAAAACGTGGCCCTGCAAGTGGCCGAGCAAATGTCGGACTACCTCTTGACGGGTGCCGTCTCCAACGCGCTCAACATGCCCAATGTCACGGCGGAAGAAGCCACGGTCATGGGTCCTTGGGTGAAACTGGCGGGCCATCTCGGCGCCTTCATCGGCCAAATGACCGATGAGCCGATCAAGGCGATCAACATCCTCTATGACGGCAAAGTCTCGGAGATGAATGTCGCCGCCTTGAACCAATCGGTGATCGCAGGCGTGTTGAAAGCACAAAACCCGGATGTGAACCTCGTCTCGGCCCCGGTTGTGGCGAAAGACAAGGGCATCCAGATCTCGACCACCCGGCAAGACAAATCCGGCGCCTTTGACGCCTATGTCAAAGTCACCATGGTCACCGACAAGCGTGAACGCTCGGTCGCGGGCACCTGCTTCTCGGATGGCAAGCCGCGCTTCATCCAGATCAAGGGCATCAATATCGACGCCGAAGTGGGCGAGCATATGCTCTACACCACCAATGAAGACGTGCCCGGCATCATTGGCCTTCTCGGCATGACCATGGGCAAGAACAGCGTCAACATCGCGAACTTCACCCTTGGCCGTTCGGGCGTGGGACAAGAGGCGATTGCGCTTCTCTACCTCGACCAGCAGATCGACCCGAAAGTGGTGGAAACGCTGGAATCGACCGGCCTCTTCCAGCAGGTGAAACCGCTGCATTTTGTTGGCGCCTAAAGCGCGCAATATCTGAAGGTGTTAAAAGCCAAGCTCTTGCACCTTCGCCTTGACAGAAATACTCCACAGGGGGTCCGGGGGACGTGAAGTCCCCCGGCCTTTTTTGCATTTTGGGGGACGATCCCCCGGCTTTTGCCGTTTAAAGGAACAGCCTCATGCGCGCCTATGCTGTCGGTGATATCCATGGCCATCTGGATCTCTTGAAAGAGGTCCATGCGCTGATCGCGGCGGATATGGCCCAGCATGGTGCCGCCCCCGTGGTGCATGTCGGCGATCTTGTCGACCGCGGCCCCGACAGCCGCGGCGTCATTGACTACCTGATGCAGGGCATCGCGGCGGGCCAAGACTGGACCGTGCTCAAAGGCAATCACGACCGGATGTTCTGGCGCTTCCTGCGCGATCCGGCCGAATTGGAACCCGGCCTGCGCGCGGATCTCAGCTGGCTGCACCCGAAAATCGGCGGGGCGGAAACGTTGGAATCTTACGGGCTCCACGCCCCCGGCGACCGCCCGATTGACGCGGTCCATGCCGAGGCCGTGGCAGCGGTGCCGCAAGCGCATCGGGATTTCATCGAAAACCTGCCCAGCATCTACCCCTTGGGTGAGGTGGTCTTTGCCCATGCTGGCATCCGCCCCGAGACCCAGCTGCAAGACCAGATCGAAGATGATCTTCTTTGGATCCGCGGCGTCTTCCTTGAATATGACGAAAGCTTCGGGCCTTTGGTGATCCATGGCCATACCGCGCTTGAGGCCGCCACCCATTACGGCAACCGCGTCAATATCGACAGCGCCGCCGCCTATGGTGGGCCGCTGACCGCCATCGTGATCGAAGGGCGCGAAGTGTGGCAGCTGACGCCCGAGGGCCGCAAGCCCCTGCGCCGCGACGTCCCCGCGCCCTTCCTGAAATACATGCCGCCCAGCCGGTAAGGCTCAGTCGCTGAGGCCCAGTCGCGAACGCCAAGCAGCGGGGCCGTCAGGCCCCGTCGCGCGCCAGCACCATCGCGGCCTCTAAGGCCGCCGCTTCGCCAATATGATTGGCCAAGATCAGCACCAGCCGGGCGTTCAACGCATGGCTCTGGCCCTCGCTCAACCCCTTATGCGTGGCCAAAAGCCTTGCATAAAACCCATCCGGATCGGCGATATTGGGTCTGGTGATCAAAGCGCTCATGTCCGGCCCTCCTGCGCGGCCAATAGGGCTGCGGCCACCTCCTCGGCACTGGCCGAGACCCAGCGCGCCGCGATCACCTGATCGGGTCGCACCAGATAGAGTGCCGTCACCTCACTGCCCAACCAGCGCTTGATGACGGCCGCATTGGGCTGCGGGCGCAGCACCGGAAGGCCGGGCAGTTCGGGTGCCTCGCCAAAGGCCACCAGCACGAAGCGCCCGCCCAAAGCATCGATCAGCCAGCCGTCGCCTTGCGGCGCATCGGGGGCCACCGAACCCGGCCGCGCGGCTTGCGGCAAAGCCGGATGATCGGGGGCTTCCAGCGGATAGGTGCAGGGCTTCGAGAGCCGGCCCGAATTCACCATCGGCCGGGCAAAATCCGCCCGCCCCGCCAGATGCAACACCGCATCGCGGAAGAGCCGTTCCACACCTGCCCCCGGCGACATGAACCGGGTCGAGCGGGAGGAGTTCATCAGATTCTCATCCGCACCATGCACCCGCTCGCAGTCGTAAGCCATCAGCGCCGCCGCCGGGGCCTCGCCCCGCAGCACGGCCGCCAAACGCCAGCCCAAAGCATCGACATCTTGCAAGCCAGAATTGCCGCCGCGCGCCCCGAAGGGCGAGACGACATGCGCGGAATCGCCAGCAAAGATCACCCGATCTTGCACGAAGCTGCGCATGCGGCGGCATTGGAAGGTGTAGATCGAGGTCCAATCGAGGCTGAAATCGCGATGCCCCACCACCCGCTCAATCCGCGGTAAGATGCGCTCGGGCTGCCGCTCCACCTCGGGGTCCGTGTCCCATCCCAGTTGCAAATCAATGCGATAGATATTGTCGGGCTGTTTGTGCAGCAAAGCCGATTGGCCGGCATGAAAGCCCGGCTCAAACCAAAACCGCCGCTCGGAAGGGAAATCCGCCTCCATCTCGATATCGGCAATCAAGAAGCGCTCTTCAAAAAGCTCGCCCTCAAATTCCAGCCCCAGCATCCCCCGCAAGGGCGAGCGCGCGCCGTCACAAGCCACGACATAATCGGCCTGCAAAGCATAAGTCCCATCCGGCGTCTCAATGCTCAACGCAACATGATCCGCCCCCTGCACCACCCCGGTCACCCGGTTCTTCCAGCGCAGATCGACGCCCAGTTCCACCGCCCGCGCGACCAAAAACGCCTCAACCCAATATTGCTGAAGGTTCACGAAGGCGGGCATCTTATGACCGTCCTCGGGCAGAAGGTCGAAGTTAAACACCTCGGCCTCACGGTGATAGGTGCGCCCGACCTGCCAGATCACGCCCTTCTCAACGCAAGGCTGACCCACGCCCAAACGGTCCAAAATCTCCAGCGAGCGCTTTGACCAACAAATCGCCCGGCTCCCGACCGAGACGACATTGTTGTCATCGACCACCACCGCCCGCACCCCGTGATTGGCCAGCTCAATCGCCATCGCAAGGCCCACGGGGCCTGCCCCAACGATCACCACCGGATGCCGAGGCTCTGCCTCGCGCAAGCCAGCTGGCGGCACATAGTCAAATGGTCTATAATCGTAAGGCATGTCCCCTCCCCAGGATGCAGCCCTTCATCTTGACGTAAATACTCCAGGGGGTGCGGGGGACTGGTCCCCCGCCGCCGGCCCGAGGTGCGCCCTTAGCCTTGCAAAGCCTCCCACATCTGGCGGTCGCGCTCGGCGGTCCAGATGCGGGGCGTATCCAACCCGCGCGCCTCGTCATAGGCGCGGGCCACGTTGAAGGGCAGGCAATGCTCGTAGATGGCGAAGTCTTTGAATTTCGGATCACAAACCGCGCGGCAAGCGTCCCATGCCTCTTTCAAAGATCCGCCGCGCGCCGCCACTTTCGCCACCGGGCGATAGGTGCTTTCGACGAAATCCGCCGTGGCGGCGATCGCCTTGGCCACCATCTCGCGGCCGACCAAAGCATCGCCCCGACCGGGCGCAATCGCCACCGGATCGAAGGCGGCGATATTCTCCAAAGTCTGGCCCCAATCGGCGAAATGACCATCGCCGCAATAGCAAGCCGAGTGATATTCCACGATATCGCCGGTGAACATCACCTCGGCATCGGGCAGCCAGACCACCGCATCGCCAGCGGTATGGGCGCGGCCCAGATGCATGATGTCGACCCGGCGATTGCCAAGATAGACCGTCATCGCATCGGAAAACGTCGTCGTGGGCCAAGTCAGGCCGGGAATCTCTTCATGGCCCTGAAAGAGCCGCGGGAAGCGGCCAAATTCGCTGTCCCAATCCTCTTGCCCCCGCTCCACCACCATCGCGCGCGCCGCATCCGACATGATGATCTCGCGCGCACCGTAAGCCGAGGCGCCCAGCACCCGCACCGCATGGTAATGCGTCAGCACCAGATGGGTGATCGGCTTGTCGGTGACAGAACGGATATGCTCGATCACTTTGCGCGCCAGACGCGGGGTGGCCTGCGCCTCGACCACCATGACGCCTTCGTCACCGATGATCACGCCGGTGTTCGGATCCCCCTCGGCGGTGAAGGCGTAAAGCCCCGGCCCCACTTCGGTGAAACTGGTCTTCTTCTCGCTCAGATCGCCTGCCGATGCGAATTCTTTGGCCATGTTCTCTTCCGCCCTTTGCTATTCCATACCCGTCTTGCGCCGGTTTCACCCTTGTCAGGCCGCAATCCGCGTGCTCCCAATGCGCCTATGACCAGACGCACCCCCTATCTTATCACCGCCGGTATCATCCTGCTGACCGCCGCCTATCTTTTGTGGATCGGGCGCGAGCCGATTTGCAAATGTGGTTATGTCAAACTTTGGCATGGCACGGTGATCAGCTCGGAAAACAGCCAGCATATCTCTGACTGGTATACCCCCAGCCATATCATCCATGGCTTTATTTTCTTTGGGCTTTTGTCCTTCTTCGCCCATAGGCTCAGCTTTGGCTGGCGACTGGTCATTGCCACCTTGCTTGAGGCGGCATGGGAGATCATCGAGAATTCCGATGCGATCATCGAGCGTTATCGCAGCGTGACGATCAGCCTCGATTACTACGGGGATTCCGTGGTGAATGTGGTGGCCGATATTCTGGCGATGATCCTTGGCTTCTACCTTGCGGCCAAGCTGCCGGTGCGGGTGACCGTGGCGCTGGCGATCGCTTTCGAAGTGATGACGATCTGGCTGATCCGCGACGGTCTGGCACTGAACGTGCTGATGCTGGCCTTCCCCATCGAGGCGGTGGCGGATTGGCAATCCGCCGGACGCTGAGGGGAAAGCAGGGCTCAACGCCCTGCCCCGCTGGGGTTTTGATGCGCCGGGACCACCTTGCCCGCGCAGGCGCCAAAGCCGATGCGATAGCCTTGGCCTTGGGCATGACCGCGCAAGGTCAGCGTATCGCCATCTTCCAAGAAGGACCGCTGCCCGCCGGTGATCTCAATCGGCTCTTTGCCGCCCCATGACAGTTCCAAAAGGCTGCCACGGCTGGATTTTTCCGGGCCCGAGATCGTGCCAGAACCCAGAAGATCACCAACATTCATCGGGCAGCCCGATGTGGTGTGATGCGCCAATTGCTGGGCGGCCGAGTAATACATCTCGCGGTAATTGGTGCGGGCGATGACGGTCTCGGAGCCAGCTTCGGGGGTCAGACCCACCTCCAAAGCGATGTCGTAAAGCATCGGCCCCGGCTCTTGCAGATGCGGCAAAAGCGGCAGTTCGCGGGGCGGGGTTGCGGTGCGGAACGGCTCCAAAGCGGCGCGCATCACGATCCAAGGGCTGATCGTGGTGGCGGTGGCCTTGGCTTGGAAGGGGCCAAGCGGCTGGTATTCCCAAGCTTGGATATCCCGCGCCGACCAATCGTTCAAAAGCACATAGCCAAAGATCATCGCATCGGCCTCGGCGACCGAGACCATGCCTTCGGACGCCCGGCCCACCACCGCGCCCAGTTCCAACTCAAGATCAAACCGCGCGCAGGGGGCAAAGCGGGGGGCGGCGTCGTTCGGACCTTTCAGCTGCCCCCAAGGACGGCGGACATCCGTGCCCGAAACCACGACCGAGGAAGCCCGGCCATTATAGCCAATCGGGATGTGCAACCAATTGGGCGGCAAAGCATTTTCCGCGCCCCGGAACATGGTGCCGACATTGGTGGCATGGTGGCGACCGGCGTAGAAATCGGTATATTCAGCAACCAAGAAGGGCATGTGCAGGGTGACCTGCGCCAGCGGGAAGAGATGCTCTTCCACCGCGTCCCGGGCATCAGCGCCTTCGGCCAAAAGTGCGGTCAGTTGCGCGCGCAGAGCGGCCCAGACCTCCGGCCCTGCCTCCATCACCTCATTCCAGAACGGCACATCCAGAAGCGGCCCGCCTTCCAGAACCAACAGCCCGGCTTCTTCCAGCCCCGTGACATCCAAAACGAAGCTGCCAATCGCCACGCCACAACGCGGCTCTTCACCCTCCGCCGAGAACACCCCGCAAGGCAGGTTGTTGAGCGGAAACTCCGCCTCCGCCAGATTGGCACTCTCCACCCAAGACCGGATCAACGACATCTCACACTCATTTTCTGTCTAAAAATATCCCGCGGGGGGGTCTGGGGGGGCGCGAAGCCCCCCCAGCCTGCTTCACTTCACGCCCGGCGTGCCGTCGAACTTCTTCTCAAGACTGCCCCAGCAGTCGATGTAATCTTCCTGCAAATGCCCGGCCTGCGCGGCAAAGGGCGTCAGGTGCTGCGGGAAGCGGGTTTCGAACATGAAGGACATGGTCTCCTTCAACTTCTCCGGCCCCAGTTCAGAATTCGAGGCCCCCTCAAAGGCGTTTTTGTCCGGGCCATGCGGCAGCATGCAATTGTGCAGGCTCATCCCGCCGGGGACAAAGCCCTTGGGCTTGGCATCATAGACGCCATAGATATTGCCCATCAGCTCGGACATGACGTTCTTATGGTACCACGGCGGGCGGAAGGTGTTTTCGGCCACCATCCAGCGGTCGCGGAAAAGGACGAAGTCGATATTCGCCGTGCCCTCGATCCCGGAAGGTGCTGTCAGCACGGTGAAAATCGACGGATCGGGGTGATCGAAGAGGATCGAGCCGACCGGGCAATAAGTCTTCAGATCATATTTGCAGGGCGCGTAATTGCCGTGCCATGCCACCACGTCCAAGGGGCTGTGGCCGATCTTCGTCTCATGGAACTGGCCGCACCATTTCACCGTGACGGTCGAGGGCACTTCGCGGTCCTCAAAGGCCGCCACCGGGGTTTTGAAATCGCGGCGGTTGGCCATGCAATTGGCGCCGATCGGGCCGCGGCCCGGCAGCTGGAACTTCTGACCGTAATTCTCGCAGACAAACCCGCGGCAGGGGCCTTCCAGCACCTCGACCCGGTAGACAAGGCCGCGCGGCAAGATGGCGATCTCCTGCGGCTCGACATCGATGATGCCAAGCTCGGTGCAAAAGCGCAGACGGCCCTCTTGCGGCACCACCAGCAACTCACCGTCAGCGCTGAAGAAATATGCGTTCTGCATCGATTCAGTGACCAGATAGACATGGCTGGCCATGCCGGTCTGGGTGTTCACATCCCCCGCCGTCACCATCGTCCGCATGCCGGTGAGCCAAGTCAGCGCCTCGCCCGTATGCGCCAAGGGATCCCAGCGATATTGGCCAAGCGAGATGATGTCAGGGTCAATGCAAGGGGCGGATTTCCACAACGGCAGGTCGATCTTTTGGAAGCGATGCGTGTGCTTCACGCTCGGCCGGATGCGGTAGCACCAAGTGCGTTCGTTCTGATGGCTGGGGGCGGTGAAGGCGGTGCCGGAGAGCTGCTCACCATAAAGCCCGTAATTGCATTTTTGCGGGCTGTTCATGCCCTGCGGCAGCGCGCCCGGCAGGGCCTCGGTCTCAAAATCATTCCCGAAACCGGGCATATAGCCGGCGGTGGTGCCGGTGGTGTCAGCCGCCCGGATCATGCCGGAAATCTGTGTCTGCTGGTTCATCGCTGCCCTCCCCAAGGAGATGAATGCATGGGGAAAGCGCGCCTTCCCTTTAGGGAAAGAGTTATCGTTGCATTTGCAACGATGTCAAGCTTTGTGACGGCGATGCGCGCTTAACGGGCCATCGATCGCAGGCTGAGCGCCGCAGCCAGTGCGGCGGGCGCAGAGATCGCAAGCACCAGCCAGAAAAAGCCCATCTCGCCAAGCCCTGCGCCCAGCCATGAGACCAGCAAGGGCATACCGATGCCGCCGACCAGAGCCGAGCCAAGGATCACCGGGGTGACGCGCGGGTCATCGCCCATTTTGCGCGCGCCGGTGACGAAGATCGCCGGGAAGAACATCCCCGCCGAAGCGCCCATGGCCACGAAGGCCACCCCCTCTTGCCCCATGACCGCCGCACCGGAGGCGAGCACAGTCAGCGCCATCGCCGCCACATAAAGCGTGAAAGAGCCAATGCGATCCGCCACCAGCCCAAGGCCAAGCCGCGCGGCAAGGAAGGTGAAGAAGAAGCCCGACAGAAGCTGTGCGGCCTGCGCCTCGCTCGCTCCGGCGCGGATCAAAGCGGTGGGGCCAAGGCCTGCGAGCGTCGCCTCAAGCCCGATGCCAAGGGCGGCGAAGACCAAAAGCGGGTAATGCGGTTTGAAGCCGGTCCGGGCTTTCGACGGGCTTTGCACAATGGCTTCGCGGGTGGGCTCGGCCGCGAAGAGCCAGATCACCAGATAGGCCGCAGCGGCGGTGCCAAAGGCCAGCATCGAGGAATTGCCCAAGGCCACGAAGGCCAGCGGCGACAGGATCGCACCGGCGGCATAGGCGGCATTGAGAAGGCCCACCATCGAAGCGCCGCGGGTCTGAAAGGCTTGCAACACCCGTGGGTTAAAGACCGCCGTCGCCATGCCGTAGCCGGTGCCGAACACCAAGGCCGAGATCAGCATCAGCACCCATGAGGGTTGCAAGGTCAGCCCTGCCCCTCCGACCGCCAAGATCGCCAGCGCAAGCCTTGGGGTGATGCGATGCGACCAGAAATAGATTGCGGCGACGCCAATTGCACTGCCGCCCCATTGCGCCGAGACCAGAAGCCCGGCCGCACCTTCAGGCAGCGAGAAGTTACGGGTCAGTTCAGGCAGCGCGGGGCCGATTAACCCTTGCGCAAAACCCATCATTGTAAAGCTTGCCAAGCCCGTCAGCAGCACCCCCAAGGGCGAGCCCAAACCGATACGCAATTCTGTCACTCCTGCCAATCGCCGCACCACTCGCCTGCACCGCGCGAACTGTCAACGCTTGCAGCGCGCGGTGGATTGCGGCAGCAATGAAAAGACCTTGAGGGGTTCAGTTTTATGCCGCCGTTCGATCTTTCTGCCTTCTTGCCCTATCAACTCTCCGTCGCCTCGGCGCGGATTTCGCGAGGTTTTGCCGAGAGATACCGGCAGGAGTTTGGGCTTTCGATCCCGGAATGGCGGGTGCTGGCGCATCTGGCGGGGGGCGATGCGGTCTCGGTGCGCGAGATCCATGCGCGCGTTGATATGGACAAGTCCAAGGTCAGCCGGGCGGCGGCGCGGCTGGAGGAAGCCGGGCTGATCGAAAAGCGCGCCCATGCCGAGGATAAGCGCTTGTTGGATATGCGTTTAACGGCGGAAGGTCAGGCGCTGATGGCGCGGATCGTGCCGATCGCGGATGCCTATCAGGCAGAGGTTTTGGCGCGGCTTGGGGGGGATGCGGCGGCGTTCCGGGCGGCGCTCACCCGGCTTTTGGAGGAAGAATGACGCGGCTTTACGACTACTGGCGGTCCTCGGCGGCCTACCGGGTGCGGATCGCGCTGAACCTTCTGGGGATTGGCTATGAGGCGGTGCCCGTCAATCTGGTGACAGGCGAGCAAAGGGGCGCGGAAAATCTGGCGCGCAATCCGCAAGGTCTTGTTCCAACGTTAGAAATCGACGGGGTCAGCCTGACGCAATCGCTGGCGATCATGGAATATCTGCATGAGACGCATGGAGCGCTTTTGCCGGAAGGGGCTGTAGCCAAAGCGCGGGTGCGGGCCTTGGCCTATGCGGTGGCGATGGAGATTGCGCCCATTTGCAACCTGTCCGTCCGCAACCATGTGGCGGAGTTGACCGAGGGCAGATTTAGTGCCGATGATTGGCAGCGCCACTATATCGGCGCAGGTCTGACCGCTTTAGAGCGGATGTTGCAGGGGCCTCAGACCGGGCGCTTTTGCCATGGCGATCAGGTCTCGATCGCCGATATCTGTCTGATCCCGCAGGTTTATAATGCGCAAAGGGTGGGGTTGGACGTGGCGTCATGGCCGACAATCGCGGGGATTATGGCTAGGCTGCAGGAAATCCCGGCCGTTCAGGCGGCCCATCCTGATCAGGTGAAGCCATGACCGACGTCTATATCTTGTCTGCAACCCGCGCGGCCATTGGCACATTTGGTGGATCTTTGGCGGCAATGCCTCCGGCTGAGATTGCCACGCAGGTCTCGAAAGCCGCCATCGCGCGCGCGGGGGTGGAGCCTGCGCAGATTGGCACGGTGGTCTTCGGCCATGTGATCAACACCGAGCCGCGCGATATGTATCTGGCGCGGGTCGCGGCGATGCAGGCGGGGGTGCCGGAGACGGTTCCGGCGATGAACGTCAACCGGCTTTGCGGCTCGGGCGCGCAGGCGATTGTCTCGTCTTGTCAGGCACTTATGCTGGGCGACGCCGAGATCGCGCTGACCGGCGGGGCGGAATGCATGAGCCGCTCGCCCTATGCGGTGCCGGCGGCGCGCTGGGGGCAGAAGATGGGGGATACGAAGGTCATCGATATGATGACCGGCGCTTTGACCTGCCCTTTTGGCACCGGCCATATGGGGATCACGGCGGAGAATGTCGCGGCTGAGGGCGGCATCACGCGCGAGGATCAAGACGCTTTTGCGCTGGAATCCCAAGCCCGAGCGGCGCGTGCGATTGAGGCCGGACACTTCACCCAAGAGATTGTTCCGATTGAGATTTCCGGCCGCAAGGGCAGCTTTGAACTTGCGCAAGATGAGCATCCTAAGGCGACGACTTTGGAGGCTTTGGCGGGGTTGCGGCCGGCGTTTCAGAAGGGGGGGACGGTGACCGCGGGCAATGCCTCGGGGTTGAATGATGGCGCCGGGGCTTTGGTTTTGGCGCGGGAGGCTGCGGCCAAGGGCTTGAAGCCACGGGCGCGGATCATGGGCTGGGCGGTGGCGGGGGTGGACCCGAAGGTCATGGGGCTGGGGCCGATCCCGGCGGTAAAGCAGCTTTGCGCCAAGCTGGGCGTCTCGCCCCAAAGCTTTGATGTCGTTGAATCCAATGAAGCTTTTGCCGCGCAGGCGATTGCGGTGAGCCGGGCTTTGGACCTTGATCCGGCGCGGGTGAACCCCAATGGCGGCGCGATTGCTTTGGGGCATCCGGTGGGCGCGACGGGGGCGATCATCACCGTGAAGGCGCTTCATGAGCTGGAGCGGACCGGGGGTAAGACCGCGCTCATCACCATGTGCATCGGCGGCGGTCAGGGTATTGCTCTGGCGATTGAGCGGGTCTGAACGAGCCAAAACCACGTCTGGCATGCGTATGGTTTACGTATGGCTGAGGTATGGCTTTGGTCGGGCTGTCCGCATCACCACAAACGGACCCTTGCGCGGGCGGATCGGCCCTCGGCATCGATCACGGAGAGGGTGACAAAACCCGCGCCGGGGAGGCTGAGAAGGCTTTCGCGGTCGCGGGTGGCGACCTCGAGCGGCTGGCCGTCCACCAGCCATGTGAAAGGCGCTGTGCCGCCGCGCACGCGGACCATGAGGCCAGCGGGCAAAAGCTCGACCTCGGCCCCATCGGGGGGGAAGGCGACGGCGGGTGCATCGGCCGCGACCGCGAAGGCGGCGTTGCGCGAGCGGAAGCGCTGCAAGGGCTGTGGCAGTTGGGCGTTGGAGACCAGCAGCGTGGCGGCGGGGGCCGGGGGCTGCGGGTCAAGCTTGGGCTTCAGCCGGTTGAAGGCTTGGAAGAGCACCGGGGCGGCGGTGTCGGCCCCGAAGGCCCCCGGCACCGGCGTGCC
Organism: Pseudogemmobacter lacusdianii; assembly: GCF_030848395.1. Classification (GTDB taxonomy): domain Bacteria; phylum Pseudomonadota; class Alphaproteobacteria; order Rhodobacterales; family Rhodobacteraceae; genus Pseudogemmobacter; species Pseudogemmobacter lacusdianii. Next base: position 95,848 of record NZ_JAVDBT010000007.1, read on the forward strand.
ATCGGGGCGGCCCATCCAGACGCCGATCACATGCCGCCCGTCATAGCCAATCGCCCAAGCGTCGCGGTGCCCATAAGAGGTGCCGGTCTTATAGGCGAGCCGATTGCGCGGCGCACCGGGCGGGGGCGCAAGACCGGCGAGGATATCAGAGACCTGCCAAGCGGCCACGGCGCTGACGAGGCGCTGGCCCTCCGCCCGCTCACCGCTGGCGCGCCATGTCAGGGGCAAAGCCACGCCGCCCCGCGCCAAGGCGGCATAGAGCTGGACCATATCTTGCAACGAGACCCCAACGCCGCCGAGCGAGACCGCAAGGCCGGGCTGGCCACCGGGGAGTTGGTAGCGCATCCCCGCCTGCCCCATGGCGGAGAGCAGACGCGCGGGGCCGAAGGCATCGGTCAGAAGGACAACGGGGATGTTGAGGGAGAGCTGCAACGCCTCGCGCAGGCGGATGGTGCCGCGAAAGACCTTGTCGAAGTTTTGCGGGGCGTAGCTGCCGAAGACAGTGGCGCGGTCTTCGATCATCGTCTCAGGGTGGGCGAGGCCTTCATCAAAGGCCAAAGCATAGACCAAAGGTTTGAGGGTAGAGCCGGGGCTGCGCAAAGCCGTGGTCATATCGACAAAGCCTTGGCGGCGGTCTTCGGTAAAGCGGGCGGAGCCGACCGAGGCGAGGATCTCGCCCGAGCGGTGATCGGCGACGAGGATGGCGATTTGCAGCCGGTCACCTTTGCCGGCGAGGGCCTCACGCGCGAGGGCCTCAAGCTGGCGTTGCAGGGTGATGTCGAGGGTGAGTTGGTGGCGGAGTTTCAACGGCTCGTCGCTGCGAGCGCGGTCCGCGAGATGCGGGGCGAGGGCCGGAAAGGCTTTGCGCAGGCCCGGGACGGGTTCGCGCAATGCGGCAGTGGCCTCATCTTGGTCGATCAGCGCATAGGTGACGGCGCGGTCAAGGACGCGGTTGCGCGCCGCCTCGGCCCGGTCGGCGGCGCGGTCGGGGCGGCGGGTTTCCGGGCTTTGCGGAATGGCGATCAGCAGCGCGGATTCGGCGGGGGTCAGGCGCGCGGGCTCTTTGCCGAAGTAAGAGAGCGAGGCCGCGCGGATGCCTTCAAGATTGCCGCCGAAGGGGGCGAGATGCAGGTAGAGGCTGAGGATTTCGTCTTTTGAAAGCTGGCGCTCTAGGGCCAAAGCCAGCCGCATTTGCCGCAGCTTGCCGCCGAATTCGCCGGTGGTGCCCTCTTCCAAAAGCCGGGCGACTTGCATGGTCAGGGTGGAGCCGCCCGAGACGATGCGGCCATTGGTCAGCGCCTGCCAACCGGCGCGCGCCACGCCGCGCCAATCGACGCCGGGATGGCTGCGAAAGCGGCGGTCTTCGTAGGTCAGCAGCATCTCGATATAGCGCGGATCGACGTCTTCGAGCGCGACGGCAAGCCGCCAGCGACCATCGGCTACGGTGTAGCTGCGCAAAAGCTGGCCACTGCGATCGACGACTTCGGTGCTGGTTTGCAGGGTGAGTTTGGGGATCTCGGTCGCATCGACCCAAGCGTCGAATTCATCGCGTGCGAAAGCGGCGAGCCAGAGGCCCGCCGCTGCCGTGATGAACCAACGCGCCCGCATCTTACTTTGCGGTGATCGTCACCGAGCCTGCATCGGTGCGGGCGCGGTAATCGGGGCGATACATATCCTCGACCGAGGCCGCGGGGTGGTGGAAGGTGCCCGGGCTGACGGCGCGGACCACATAGGCGAGCCGGAAGCTGCTGGCCGAAGTCCAATCGAGCGCGGTGATGAAGCGGTCTTGGCGGAACTCGCTATGCGTCACCTCGGAAAGCGCGTCGAGCCAGTCGAGATTGGCCGTCGCCCCGGCGCTGATCAGGTTGGGGTTGTCGATCTCAAACCCGGCGGGCAGCGGATCGGCGATGATGAGGCGCCCTTCGGAGCGTTCGAAAGGTGTGACCTCGATCACGGTCACCAGACGGTCACCGGCGGTGACTTGATCCAGCGTCACCGGCTCACCCGTCAGGGTGAAATGGCTGCGGGTGATCGCATAGCCATTGCCGCCTGCGGGTTCCGGCTCGGCCGGGACGCCGTAGGTGGTGAGGGTGATCGTGGTGTCGGGGCCTTCGTTGGTGATCTGAACCGGGGCTTGGCCATCGGTCAGGACTTTGACCAAGGGGCCGGTGGCGGGGGCGCCATCGATCTGGATGCCGGTGCTGTCGGGCCGGTCGATCAGCGCATTGGCGGCCATCAGCGCCCAAGTCGCCTCTTGCGTCGAGCGGTTGACGCTGGTGCTGGCGATTTGGTCGGCCAAAGCTTCGACATCGACGGCGGTAGAGCCGGATTCGACGGCGAGGGTCAGCAGCGCGGCGGCATCGCGGTAGTGGGTGCCGTAATCGGCGCGCCAGACTTGGCCTTCGGCTTGGCGCGCGGTTTCGGCCATTTTGGCTCCGGCCTTGCGGAACATCGCATCGGCGCGGGGTTGGTCGCCGTAAGAGGCCAGTGCCGCGCCAAGCTGGGCTTGCGCCAAGGGGGTGGCGAAGCTGTCGGCTTTGACATCGGCATAGTAGCGCAGATCGCCAATGGCGGCCGCGCCTTCACGGGCGAGCACCATCAGCGCATAGGCCAGCGCCGTGCCGCCGCCGTTGGAATTGTCGTCGAAATCGGGCGCGTAATTCACTTGGTTGCGCAGATTGCTGAGGGCGTTTTTCAGCGCAAGCTCAGGCACCATATAGCCTTGGGCTTTGGCGCGGCTGAGGAAGTCGGTGACATAGGCGTCGAGCCACATATCGCCCGAACCTGCCGACCAAAGGCCAAAGCCGCCTTCGGAGCCTTGGTTAGAGAGGATCTCGACCACGGCTTCATCAATGCGCTTTTGGATGTTGTCGGCGCCTTTGAGGTCCATCACCTGCGCGAGTTCGTCAAAGTAGAGAAGCGGCAGCGCGCGGGAGGTGATCTGCTCGGTGCAGCCGTAGGGGTAGCGGTCGAGGGCGGCGAGAAGGCCGGGGGCGTTGAGCCGGGCCAAGGGGCCGATGGCCATCACCGATTTGCCCGAACCGGGGATCATATCGGCGAAGACCGCTTGATCGAAGGTGAAGCTTTGGCCCTTCTTCAGCTCCAGCCGCGAGACTTTGGCGATCTCGGGGTCGTTGACCTGCACGGGCAGGTTGAGGGTCTTTTTAAGGGTTTTGCCATCGGGCGTGGTCAGGTTGACGTCGATGGTCTGGAGGCCGACGCCTTCGGCTTTGACGGGGATTTCAAAGACTTGCTTGGCCAGATCGCCCAGCTCAAAGCCCGAAGGCACCGCGCCAAGCGTGACGCCATTGCCGATGATATCAAGGCTCATCCGTCCCGAGGGGCCGGTGGCATGGACCACCTCAAGCAAGAGGCGGCTTTCATCGCCGGGCGACAGGAACCGCGGCAGGCTGGCGGTGACGACGACCGGGTCGCGCACCAGAACCTCTTGATCCGCTTGACCGATGCCGGATTTGCTCCATGCCACGGCCATGACTTTGACGCTGCCGTTGAAGGCGGGCAGATCAAAGCTGGTGCGGGCATAGCCATCGGCGCCCACGGTCAGCGGGCCGGTGAAATAGGCAACCAGCTCTTCTGTCGGGGGTGGGGCGTTGAGCGCGGCTTGCGCGCCCGCGTCACCGCCCGAGCGGACCTCGCCAGTGGCGCCGTTGAGACCGTCGATCAGGCGGCCATAGACGTCATGGATGCCGATGCCCAATTTGCGCTGGCCGAAGTAATGGCCTTTGGGATCAGGGGCTTGGAAGCCGGTGAGATTGAGGATGCCAACATCGACCGCCGCCAGCGTGACATAGGCCGTCTCGCCCGCAGCCACGCCTTCGACCTTGACCGCGACCTCTAAAGGCGCGCGCGGGGCGGATTCTGCGGCCATCTCGATCGTGGTTTTCAGCGCCTTCGCGCCGGGGTCAACGGCGGCATAAGAGAGACCCAAGGCCCGCGCCGGGTTGCGCCCGGCGGCTTCATCCATCGGGCGCAGGGCCGAGACGGTGACGTAAGCCCCTGCCCCCCATTCTTCGGTCACCGGCAGGGAAATCAGGTTCTCGCCTTCTTTCACTTCAACGGTTTGCATGGCGATCAGGCGGTTGGAGAGCACCGTGACCAGTGCCGTACCGGCCGCGCGCGGCACCACGCGCAGCTGCGCGGTCTCACCCGGCGTATAGGCCTCTTTGTCCAAGGACAGCTCAAGCGTGTCGGGGGTCGAGGTCACCTCGGCGGGTGCATACCAACCGGCCCAGAACCGGACCGAAGAGGCTGCAATCTCGCCATCGGCGCGGGTCACGACCAGCTCATATTCGCCCCATTTGACGGGGGCAGAGATTTCCAGCGGATCTTGGCCGAGCTGGGCTTCGCCTTCGGCTTCCAAGGTGCGGTAGGTGACCCGTTCCCAGTTCCAATCGCCATAGCTTTGGAACCATTGGTAATCGGTCTGCACGCGGTTCAGTTTCCACTGCACCTGCATGGGCGCGGGCTGGCTGTCCTTGCCAATGCCGATCACTGAGAAGCGGGCATCGGTGCCTTCGGGGGCGACGTCTTCAAAGAGCGGCTTGATGCCGATCATCGCGGCAGAGGGGGCAAGCTCGACCGTCAGGCGGCGTTCGACCGGGCGGCCTGAGCCTTCGGCGACACGGACGGCGATGCGGGCCTCAAGCGGACGGCCGGGATCGGAGAGTTCGGGCAGGGTCACTTCGACGCTGGCCTTGCCTTCGGCATCGGTGTTTTCGGCAAACAAAGGCTCCATCCGGGCGGCGAAAGCATCGTCATGGCGACCGAATTGGTAGCCCGGATAGGCTTTGAGGCCCAAGGCTTGGCGCAGGAGGGTTTCCCCCTCGATCGCCAGATCGGCACCCGGCGCGCCGAAGAGGTAGCGCGCATCAATGTCCAGCGTGGCGCGCGGGCCGGAGAGGCTGAGCGGCGTGTCGCCCAAGGCAAGGGTGAAGTCGATCCGCTCGGGCAGGAAGTCTTCCACAAGGAAGGTCTTTTGCGTCAAGGCGGCGGCTTCGAGATCGGCAAAGACCTTGAGCGTCCAGACCCCGCGCGGGGCGGCACCGGCGATGGGCAAAGCAAAGACATGGCCGCCTGCGCCTTTGTCTTCAACGAGTTGGCGGGAGTATTCCACACCATCGGGACGCATCAGAATGGCGGTGAGCGGCAGGCCTTCGACGGCATCGGCCAGAGAGTCGCGGGCCAAAGCGGTGGCGAAGACCGTCTCACCCACGCGGTAAGCGCCGCGATCGGTGGTGAGGAAGACATCGACCGGGGGCGCGGGTTCGCGCCCTTCGACGCCGCGATCAGAGAGGTCAAACTCAGGATCGGTCAGCGACAGGAAACCAAGGTCGGCGTCACCATCCCGCACGACGACCAGCGCGGGCGCGGCCGAGCCGGTGCCGCGCAAAAGGCCGGGCTCGAACCTGGCATAGCCTTGCTCATCAGCGGTGGTGGTGGCCAAGATGGTATTGGCGCGGTTCAACAGCTCCACCTGCGTGCCGGGTTTGGCTTGCGCCGTGCCAAGGCTGCGGATGAAGACATGCAGCCCGTCAACGCCCGACATCGAGGTGATGCCGAGGTCCGAGACCACGAACCATTGCCAGCTGGCCGGGGTGGTATAGGGATCGACGCCCGGAACTTCGGCGCGCAGGGCGTAGATGCCGGCGGGTTGACCTTGCAAAGGCTCGGCCAAAGGCAGGCGGGTGGTCACGTCTTTGTTGACCTCTTGCCCGACTTTGGCGCTGCCGTGCCAGATCTCTTCGCCGATGTCATTGGTGAAGCTCTCGCTGCTCCATTCCGGGATCGGCGTGCCGAAATAGTCGTTCTGGATCGCCCGCAGAATGTTGCGGTCGGTGACGCGGAAGAGCGTCAGGTCCAGTTTTTCGGTGTTGACCGACAGGACGGGAAGTGCGGCTTCGGTGGTTTTGGGCAGGACATAGCCACGACCGGGGAAGCTGACGCCGGGGCTGCGGTCGCGGACGTAAAGCGTGACATCGATGGATTTGGCAAGGCTTTGGCCGTCTTTGGCGGGCAGGCCTTCGCGGAAGGTGACGGTGTAGCGCGCGCCATGTTCAACGCCCACGACGCAAAGGTTGCGGTAGCCATCGCTTTCGACGAAGAGCCCTGCGGCAGGAAGCTTGACGAAATTGGCGTAATCGACGCCCGAAGGCACCAGATCATCGGTGAAGGTCGCGCAGATCCGCGGGCGGGCGAGGTCGGATTGCACATTGCTGTCCGAGACCCGGAAGCCATATTTGCCAATGGCTTCGTCCAAAAGCGCCTCGGTATCGGCGCGGCTTTGCAGCGATTGCGCAAGGCGCAGGGCTTTGACCATATCGCTGCCACGGCCCTGGGCCTCGAAGGCCAAGGCCATCGAGACGAGGATGGTGTGGCGCTGAGCGGGCGCGCCTGCACGCAGGTAGGCGTTGACGGCGGCGGGAAACGCGCGGCTTTGATACCACGACTGGTCCGAGCCTGCGATCTTGCCTGCGGCCAATGCGCGGCGGGAATATTCAAGCCAAAGATCAGCGCTGTCTGCCACCGCAAGCGCGGCCCCGGTGAAGGCCGTGGCCATTGCCCAATTGCCCGAGGCTTCGTTTTCAGCCGCCGAGGCAAGGTGCTCTTCGGCGCTCCACGGGCCTGAGGAATGGTGGCGACCAAGCGATTGCGCCATTTCGGTCGCAGTCTCAAACTCCCAATCGCTGAGGAAGTTCAGCTCGGCGCGGCGGGTGGGGGCATTGGCCACCAGCGCCGGATCTGCCACCATGATATGGCCCGAGACGGCACCGGCGAAACTCTCCGCCTCCCCGGCGCCTTGCTTCAAGAAGCAGCTGCCGTTGCGGGTGTTGAACGTATAGGCCTCGCAGCGGGTGTTGGTGATGCAGGCGCGCTCACAGGCGTCTTGCGTGGTGTCAAAGAGCGAAGAGATATCGCCGCCGGGCAGATCGGTGTCGACCGAGATCGCGGCGCGTCGTTCAGGGATCAGCTCTTGTGCGAGGCTTGCGGTGGGAAGCGCCAAGAAAACGGTGGCCACAACGGCCTTGGCAAAGCTGCGCATAAAAGTAACCCCTGCTGAACTATGGGCGAAGCTTGGCACGCGTCCCCTCATCCAGCAAGGGCGCTGCGCCAGTCAGCGTTAAGTCTTGGTTCACTTTGCTGCGCGAAGGTAGTCCTAAATACCGGACCCGGCCCCTGCGGCTTGGGCCCCCGGTGAGCGGCCAGAAGACGGCGCGGGGCCCTATGGACCTGATGGAGAAACTTGCTCAGGAACGGCGCGCCCGGCTGGCGGCCGAGCGTCTGCTGGAGCAGCGCACGCGTGAGCTTTATGCTGCCAATGAAAAGCTGGCTTTGCATGCCCGCGCCCTCTCGGACCAAATCGTCGAGCAGCGGCAGGTGGTGCATTCGGTGCGGTCAGAAGCCGAGCTTTTGAAGGGCCAAAACAGCCGGTATCTGCAAGAACTTGACCGCGCGCATACCGCGGCGGTGATGGCCGAACAGCGGCTGCGCGTTTCCATCAACACCATCCGCGATGGCTTTGCGGTCTTTGATGCGGGCCTGCGGCTGGTGATGGCCAATGACGCGTTCTTGGCGTTCTTTCCCGGCCTTGGCCCCGGCACGCCCTATGACCAGATGATCCGCTTTGCCGCCGAGACCGGGATGGTCGACGGCCAAGGCGAGGCGGCAGAGGATTGGATCACACGCTTGTGTGATCGGATCAGCGCCGAGCGGCTCTCGCCCGAGACGGTGCGGCTGTCGACGGGCCGCTGGATCAAGCTGATCGACCGCCGCGCGCGAGATGGCGACATGGTCTGCCTGATCCTCGACATCACCGAACAGATGCGGATCTGGGCCGCGATTGAGGCGCTACCGGATGCTTTTGTGCTTTTTGACAGGGAGGAACGGCTTTTGACCTGCAACCAACGCTACCGCGACCTTTTCCCCGAATCGGCCGATGTGATCGAGCCCGGCACCAGCTTTGAAAGCTTGCTGCGCCACGGGCTGGAAAAGGGCCAGATCCCCGAAGCGGTAGGCCATGAAGATGGTTGGCTGGCGCGGCGGTTGCGGCAATTCCGTGAGGCTAAAGAAAGCAGCGAAAGCCAATTGGCCTCGGGCCGGTGGATCTTGGAATCGGACCATGTGACGCCCGATGGCGGCCGCGTGGGTTTGCGCATCGACATCACCCAGATCCGCGAACAGCAGCGGGCTTTGGATGCAGCGCGGCTGCAGGCCGAGGCGGCAAACCGGGCGAAATCGGCCTTCTTGGCCAATATGAGCCATGAGATCCGCACGCCGATGAATGGCGTGGTGGGGATGGCAGAGCTGCTGTGCGACACCAGTTTAAGCGAGGAGCAAAGACTTTTTGCCGAGACGATCCGGTCTTCGGGTGAAGCGCTTTTGGTCATCATCAATGACATTTTGGATTATTCGAAACTGGAAGCCGAGCGGATGGCGATCCATCCAGAACCCTTTGATCTGGAACACACAATCCACGAGGTGACGATGCTTTTGCAGCCCCGCGCGCGGGCCAAAGGCATTGATATGATGATCGATTTCGATATGTTTTTGCCGACGCGCTATGTGGGCGATCCGGTCAGACTGCGGCAGGTTTTGACCAATCTGATCGGCAATGCGGTGAAGTTCACCGACCACGGCCATGTGCTGACGCGGGTGGTGGGGATGGAGGTCGAAGACGGCCGCCAGCAGCTGCATGTCACGGTGGAGGACACCGGGATTGGCATTGATCCGGGGCAGCTCGACCATATTTTCGGCGAATTCAATCAGGTCGAGAACGAAGGCAACCGCCGTTATGAGGGAACCGGCCTCGGGCTGGCGATCACGCACCGTTTGATCGAGCGGATGGAGGGCGCGGTTTGGGTGGATAGTGAGCCGGGAAAAGGCTCATGCTTTGGGTTTCGGGTGACTTTGCCCTTGGCCGAAGGCGCGGTGCCGGCGCGTCAGCCGATCAACCTGCGCCGGGCCTTGGTGGTGGACGATCAATTCATCAATCGCACGATTTTAGAGCGGCAGTTGGTGACCTGCGGCATGGCCGTGCGGCTTTGCCGCTCGGGCGCGGAGGCTTTGGCGGCGCTGGCCGAGGATGCGGCTTATGATGTGCTGATCTTGGACCATATGATGCCCGAGATGGACGGGATGGACTTGGCGAAAGCAGTGCGGGCGGCGGGGCATGGCCTGCCGATGGTGATGCTGTCCTCCAATCCAAGTGCAGCGCGGGGGCAGGAGGCTGCGGCGGAGATCACGGCGTTTTTGCAAAAGCCGGTGTTGCGGGCAGATCTCTTCCGGCGCTTGGCAGAGCTTTCTTCTGGCGGGGTTGTGCTGGATGCCGAGCCGGCTTTGCCGGTTGCGGCCCCGGTGCTGCAACGGCGGATGCGGGTCTTGGCGGCCGAGGATAATAAGACCAATCAGCTGGTGTTCCAGAAGATGGTGAAGACGATCGATATCGATTTACGCTTTGCCAACAATGGTTTGGAAGCGGTGGAGATCTGGCGGGAGTTTCGGCCGGATCTGATCTTCATGGATATCTCGATGCCGCAAATGGACGGGCGCGACGCCGCCCGCGCCATCCGGGCCGAGGAGGCCGGGCGGGCGCATGTGCCGATCGTGGCGCTGACCGCCCATGCGATGGAGGGCGATGGCGCGGAGATTTTGGCCGCCGGGATTGATCGCTACCTGACCAAACCCTTGCGCAAAGCGGCGATCACCGGGGCTTTGGCCGAATTTTGCCCAGCGGAGGTCGAAAGCATCGCCGGTTTGGGCGAGGATGCGGCGTGAGCTTTTAGGGTTCGGCGCGGCTGAAGACCATGCGGTCGCCTTCGGACAGGTCTGGGCGGTAGCCATAGCCGCCGATGCCAAAGTCACGCAGATCTTGCGGGTCGGTGAGGTGGTGGTCGCAAAGGTAGCGCGCCATCGAGCCGCGGGCTTTTTTGGCCCAGAAGGAGATGACCTTGGCCTCATTGCCGCGCTCTTCCAAGAAGACCGGGGTAATGACGCGCAAATTCAGCGCCTTACGCTTGGCGGTGGTGAAATATTCGGTCGAAGCGCAATTGACCAAAATATCGGTGCCCACGGCTTCGGCTTGGGCATTCAGCGCCTCGGCCACGCGGTCGCCCCAGAAGGCGTAAAGATCGGGCCCACGCGGGTTGGAGAGCTTGGTGCCCATCTCTAACCGATGCGCTTGGATCGCGTCCCAAGGCCGCAAGAGCCCGTAAAGCCCTGAAAGGATGCGCAAATGCCCCTTGGCCCAATGACGGGAATCCTCGGACATACTGGCCGCATCAAGGCCGACATAGGTGTCACCGGCAAAGGCATGCAAAGCGGGCAGCGGCGCTTCGGGGCTGTCTTGATAGGCGGCGAAACGGTCGCGGTTGAGCACCGCCAAAGGCTCGGAGAGATGCATCAGCTTGCGCAGATCCTGCACCGTCAGTTCACGCGCGCGCTGCACAAGGGCGGCGGTTTCCGTCAGGAACTGCGGCTGGGTAAGCGCCACATCGGCCGCAAGGTTTTTCGGTTTTTCGTCCAGCTTCTTGGCTGGAGAGAGCACGCAAAGCATTCAATTCTCCTGAAGGATCGCCAGAAAAGCCGCGCCAAAACGCTCGGCCTTCTGGGCGCCCATGCCTTGCACCGCCTCAAGCTCGGGGAGCGAGCGGGGGCGGCGTTCGGCGATTTGGCGTAAGGTAGAGTTGTTGCAAGACAAGGGCTTGCCGGTGCCATCCTCGCCGCGCTGCAAGCGCAGCTGGGTCTCGGCCAGCCGGTCGAAGACGGCTCCAGCGGGGCGGCCCGCAAGCGCCATACGGGCAGGATGCGGGGCTTCGGTCGCACCGGCGATGACCGATAGGAAGGCCAGGCCGAAGCTTTCAAGCTTCTTCGCCCCGACCCCGGTGATCTCGGCCATTTGGTCCAGCGTTTGCGGGCGTTTCTCGGCCATCTCGATCAAAGTGCGGTCGGCGAAGATGACATAGGCGGGCACGGAGGCCGCCTCGGCCAAGGCGCGGCGCTTGGCTTTGAGGGCGGAGAGGAGCGGTGCATCCTCTTCATCCACTTGGACTTTTACCTGAAGCCGCGGGCTGAGGCGGGCGGCTTCTTTGCGGAAGGTGACGCTTTCTTCGCCGCGCAGGACCGGGCGGGCGGCTTCGGTCATCGCAAGGCCGCCGTGGCGTTCAGGATCGGGGCGCAGAAAGTCGCGGCCCATCATCTGGCGGAACACGGTGCCCCATTCGGTCTTGTTCAGCTCTTTGCCAACGCCAAAGGTGGGCAGCAGGTCATGCCGCCGCTCGGTCACTTTGGGGGTCATCGAGCCGGTGAGGATGTCGATCAGATGGCCCGCGCCATAGGTCTCGCCGGTGCGCAACACGGCGGAGAGCGCTTTGCGGACCGGGGCGGTGGCGTCGAACAGCTGCGGCGGGGTGTTGCAAAGGTCGCAATTGCCGCAAGGGGCGCTCGCCTCACCGAAATAGGTCAAGAGCACTTGGCGGCGGCAGCCGATCGCCTCGGCCAGACCCAAAAGCGCGTTCAAGCGGCCGTGGTCGGCCTGCTTGCGCTCAATCGGGGCAAGGCCCTCGTCGATCTGGCTGCGGCGATAGCGGATATCGTCGGCGCCGTAGAGGGTGAGGGTTTCGGCGGGCAACCCGTCGCGGCCACCGCGGCCGATCTCTTGGTAATAGGATTCGATGGATTTCGGCAGGTCGGCATGGGCGACCCAGCGGATATCGGGCTTGTCGATGCCCATGCCGAAGGCGACGGTGGCGGTGACGATCAGCCCGTCGTCGCGCTGAAAGCGGGTCTCGACCATGCGGCGTTCGTCGGGATCCATGCCGCCGTGGTAGTAAAGCGAGGGGTGGCCCGCGGCTTTGAGGGCGGTGCACAGCGCCTCGGTCTTGGCGCGGGTGCCGCAATAGACGATGCCGGATTGGCCTTTGCGGGCGGCGGCAAAGCGCAGGATCTGCTCACGCGGCGAGTCTTTGGCGGCGAAAGCAAGGTGGATATTCGGCCGATCAAAGCCGCGCAGGAAGGTTTCGGGCGCTTGGCCGTCGAAAAGACGGGTGACGATTTCGGCGCGGGTTTCTTCGTCGGCGGTGGCGGTGAAGGCGGCGAGCGGCACATTGAGGCTGCGGCGCAGATCGCCGATGCGCAGGTAATCGGGGCGGAAATCATGGCCCCATTGGCTGACGCAATGCGCCTCATCCACGGCGATCATCCGCACGCCGATGCGGCGCAACAGCGGCAAAGTGCCCATCGAGGCGAGACGCTCGGGCGCCATATAAAGAAGCTTGAGACGGCCCTCATCCAGCGCGGCAAAGACGGCTTCGGTCTCTTCGTCCGTATTGCCAGAGGTCAGCGCACCGGCCTCAACCCCCGCCTCGCGCAAAGCGCGGACCTGATCGCGCATCAAAGCGATCAGCGGCGAGATGACCACGGTCACCCCATCGCGGCAAAGCGCAGGAAGTTGATAACAAAGGGATTTCCCGCCACCCGTTGGCATGATCGCCAGCGTATTGCGGCCGCCAAGGACCGCCGCGACAATCTCTTCCTGACCGGGTCGAAAGCCGGGAAAGCCAAAGACCCGGCGCAGAATCTCAATCGCTTGGTTCACGGGTCAGAGCCCGCCGGTGGCAACCAGCCTTTGCAAAAAGAAGATCGCGATGATGACGATCAGCGGGGCAAAATCGATGCCGCCAGCGGCGGGCAGCATGTTGCGGATGCGCGAATACAAAGGCTCAAGCAGCTGGTTCAGCCCGCCCCAGACCTGTGCGACCAAGGGCTGGCGCAGGTTGAGCACCTGAAAATTGATCAGCCAAGACATGATGATATGGATCAAGATGATCCATTGCGCGATGTTGAGGATCAAAAGCAACGTTTCGCGAAGCGCAATCATTGGTGTTTCCTTACGACAAGACGCCAGATCTTGTAGAACATCCCTGAGGCGGGCCACAAGGGCATTGGCGGCCGCACCCCATGACAACGCCGGGTCACACTTGCCTTCTGCTTGCCCTTACGCCAAGGCGGCAAGGGACAGGAGGCGCCTTCAATGTATCCCTATCTGCGCATGATTAAGGAAATGCTGAAGACGCGGCGGGCCGCGCCGATGCATCCGTTTGACGTGCATGTCAGCCACCATCTGTGCTGGCCGCAGGATATTGATCCGTGGCGCGAGTTGAACAATGGCCGGACGCTGACTTTGTATGATCTGGGGCGCATTCCGATGGCGGCGCGCTCGGGCCTGCATAAGATTGCACGGGCCAAGGGCTGGGGCATGGCGGTGGCCGGGGCCTCGGTGCGGTATCGCAAAAGGGTGAAGCTTTTCGACCGGATCGAGATGCGGACAAAGCTGGTGGGTTGGGACCATCGCTTTGTTTATATGGACCAAAGCATGTGGGTGCGGGGCGAATGCACCTCGCAAGCCTTGCTGAGATCGGCGATCACCCAAGGCCAGCGCGGCATCGTGCCGCCTGCCGAGATGGCGCTGGCTTTGGGGCTAGAGGCGGAGAGCCCCGCCCTGCCCCAATGGGTGCAGGCTTGGATTGCCGCCGATGCCGAGCGGCCTTGGCCGCCAGAAAACTAACCCAAGCCTTCAAGATTTTCGCGCCAAAGGGCTGGTCCCGGCGCGCAAGACCTGTCACCGAGACAGCCAGATTGCCACGGCAGCCCTATTCTAGGCTGCTTGCGTGGCCGATGGTTTGCGGGTTCACTGCCCGCGAATGGGATGGGGACCAAGATGATTTCGCCGCGCAAACGGATCTGGGGCTGGTATTTCTTTGATTGGGCCAGCCAGCCCTATAACACCCTGCTGCTGACCTTTGTGTTCGGGCCGTATTTCACCGAAATCGCAATGGGTTACTATTTCGGCCAAGGCCTTGATCCCGATGCCGCCGCCGCTGCGGCGCAAAGCTTCTGGGGCTGGGGGATTGCGGGCAGCTCGGTCGTCATTGCCATTCTTGCGCCGATTTTGGGGGCGATGGCGGACAGCACCGGGCGGCGGATGGTCTGGATCTGGATCTTCTCGGCGCTTTATGTGCTGGGGGCTTGGGCGTTGTGGTGGGTGGCACCGGGCGGCGATATCGGCGTGCTTTACTGGGCGGTGATCTGCTTTGGCCTTGGCTTTATCGGCATGGAATTTGCCACGATCTTCACCAATGCCTTGATGCCAAGCCTGTCGGATCATGAGGATTTGGGCGCGATCTCGGGCTCGGGCTTTGCTTTTGGCTATCTGGGCGGGCTGGCGGCCTTGGTGGTCATGCTGGGGCTCTTCGTGCCGAACCCGGAGAACGGGCTGACCTATCTGGGGCTGAACCCGCTCTTGGGCGAGGATGCCGAGACGCAGATTGGCACGCGGGTCGTGGGGCCCTTCACCGCGATCTGGTATATGGTTTTCATGGTGCCGTTCTTTCTGTGGGTGAAAGAGCCGAAGACCCAAGCCGCTGGAATCAGTGTCAAAAAGGCCGTTGGCCAAGTGAAAGAGATGCTGGCCTCATTGCGCTATCGCAACAGCTTGGTGGCCTATCTGGGATCGTCGCTTTTGTACCGCGATGCGTTGAACGCGCTTTATGCCTTTGGCGGGGTCTATGCCAAAGGCGTGCTGGGCTGGAGCATTGGCCAGATTGGCATCTTTGGTCTGGTGGGGGCGGCATCGGCGGTGTTCGCCTCGTGGCTGGGCGGCAAGGCGGACCGGCGCTATGGGCCTAAGCCGGTGATTGCGCTGAGCATCGTGGTGCTGATCGCGATTTGCCTGCTGATCGTCGGAATGACGCGTGAGCAAATCTGGGGCTTTGCTTTGGACCCGGCGGGCTCGGCCTCGGACCAAATTCTGTTTGTCTGCGGGGCGCTGATCGGGGCGGCGGGGGGCTCTTTGCAGGCCTCGAGCCGGACGATGATGGTGCGCCACACCACGCCCGAACGCGCCACCGAAGCCTTTGGCCTTTTCGCGCTCTCGGGCAAGGTGTCGAGCTTTGTCGCGCCTGTGCTGATCGCGCTGGTGACGGCGATCAGCGGATCGCAGCGCATCGGTATTTCGCCGCTGATTGCCCTGTTCCTCATTGGCTTGATCCTGCTAATTTGGGTCAATCCCAAAGGTGAGCAGTCGCGATGATCCCTAAAATCCTTAGTGCGGCCCTGATCGGGGCCACCCTTTTGCTGCCCACGCAAGGCGCGGCGGACCCCTTGGCCAATCAGCTTTTCGGCGCGAAAGCCACGCCTTCGGCGCAAAAGCCAATGCCGATCGGCTCTTATTCGCGCGGTTGCGCGGCGGGGTTGGTGGAGTTGCCGCAGACCGGGCCGACATGGCAAGCGATGCGGCTCTCGCGTGAGCGTAACTTTGGCCATCCGGTCATGGTGCAGTATCTGGTCGACCTTTCGGCGCAAGCGGCGGCTTTGGGCTGGGGCAAGGGGCTTTATATCGGCGATATCAGCCAGCCGCGCGGCGGGCCGATGACCTCGGGCCATGCCTCGCATCAGATCGGGCTCGATGCCGATATCTGGTGGCTGGCGCCGAAGCGATTGAACCTAAGCGTGCAAGAGCGCGAGAATATCTCCTCAATCCCGATGCGCTCGGCCAATCAGCGGACGGTGACCGATGCTTGGGGGCCGACGGCGCGCGCGCTGTTGAAAGCGGCGGCAAGTGACCCGCGGGTGGACCGGATTTTCGTTGCGGCCTCGATCAAGATCGAGATCTGCAAGACGGCGAAACGCGGCGATAAGAAATGGCTGCAAAAGCTGCGCCCGGTGGCGGGGCATGACACGCATTTCCATGTGCGGCTGAAATGCCCCAAGGGCGCGCGGCATTGCGAGACGCAGACGCCGACGGTGGCCGAGCTGTCGAACGGCGGCAATGGCTGTGATGACACGCTGACTTGGTGGGTGACGGATTACCTGAACCCGCCGAAAGCCGCGCCGAAGCCGAAGGACGAAGAGGCCGCACCGCGCAAGAAGCGCCCGCGCGAATACACGATGGCGGATTTGCCCAAGCAATGTCGCGACGTTCTCGCCTCGGATTGATCGCTGGCGCCCTGATGGCTTTTGGCTATCAGGGCAGTGCTTTGGCGACCCAACCGGCCGATTTCCTACAAGCCTTTCGCTGGTCCAGCGCGGACGCGCTTTTGGGCGGGCTGTCGGGTTTTGACCTAGCCGCCGATGGCAGCGGTTTTGTCGTGCTCTCGGACCATGGGGTGATGGCCGAAGGCCAGATCTTGCGCGATGCCGAAGGGATGATCACCGGGATCGAGACCGCGCCGATGCAGGTGTTGCGCGACGAGAATGGCGCGCCTTTGCAGCGCGGCAGCAATGACAGCGAAGGCATTGCCCGCGATGCCAAGGGGCGGATCTACATCTCATTCGAAGGCCCAGCGCGGGTCCGCAGCTATGAGTCTTTGGGCGCCAAGGCGCGCAATCTGCCCTCGCCCGAGGCCTTTGGCGCGATGCAAAAGAACTCGGCGCTGGAGGCTTTGGCGATCGATCACCGGGGCTGGCTTTACACAATGCCCGAGCGGTCTGGCGCGCTGGACCGGCCTTTTCCGGTCTTTGTCTTTGATGGCGCCGAGTGGTCGCAGCCCTTTGACATCCCGCGTGAAGGAGACTTCCTGCCGGTCAGCGCCGATTTCGGCCCCGATGGCCGGCTCTACCTGCTCGAACGCGCCTTTCGCGGGGTGCGGGGCTTTGCCTCGCGGGTGCGGGTGTTTGACATCGGGGCGCAGGGCGCTGGCCCGGGCGAGACGGTGCTGCAAACCGAGGTCGGCACGCATGACAATCTTGAAGGTCTGGCGATTTGGCGCGATGCGCAGGGACGGATCCGGCTGACCATGGTCTCGGACAATAATTTCTACTTCTTCTTGCGCCAAGAAGTTGTGGAATACGTCCTTCCCGAAGATGCGGGCCCAGTTGACGTGGGCCTCGCAGAGGACTAGACCGCCGCCGTCCCCGGGAATGGCTCGCGGACCAAGTCTCCGCGACCTTGTAAAAACGGATAGAGATATGACCCGTCTTCTGCCCGGCATTCTTGCCATGGCCATCGTTGTTGTGGCCTCGAACATCCTTGTTCAACATCCGCTTGGATTTTACCTAACCTGGGGGGCGCTGACCTACCCCCTTGCCTTTCTTGTCAATGACATAACCAACCGGTTGCACGGCCCCGAAGCCGCGCGGCGGGTGGTGTTTGTGGGCTTTCTGACCGGGCTTGTCTGCTCGGCCATTGGCACGCAGATCATGGGCGAGTTCGGCCCCTTGGTCACCTTGCGCGTCGCCATCGGCTCGGGCGTGGCCTTCCTGACCGCCCAGCTGATGGATATTGTCATCTTCAACCGGCT
This sequence comes from Pseudogemmobacter lacusdianii, assembly GCF_030848395.1. Taxonomy (GTDB): domain Bacteria; phylum Pseudomonadota; class Alphaproteobacteria; order Rhodobacterales; family Rhodobacteraceae; genus Pseudogemmobacter; species Pseudogemmobacter lacusdianii. Next base: position 113,160 of record NZ_JAVDBT010000007.1, read on the forward strand.
GCGCCAGCGCAGTTGGTGGAAGGCGCCGCTGATCGCCTCGGCTTTGGGCTCAGTGATCGACACTGCGATCTTCTTCCCCATCGCCTTTTCCGCGACGCTGTCGATGCTGGAACCCAGCAATGATGTTTCTTGGGCGGGCGAGCTGATGCCGCTGATCGGGCTTGGCCCGGTGGTGCCCTTCTGGGTGTCGCTTGCCACGGCGGACTTCCTTGTCAAACTGGCGATTGCGGTCTTGGCTTTGGCCCCGTTCCGCATTGCCATCGGGAAATTGATCACAAAGGTTGCGTGAATTCAGTTGACCCACACAAAATCTGTGTCAGGCTCCTCCTATCGGCAACATTTGAAAGGAGGTGATCCAGTGTCTAGAGTGATATTGGAGAATGGCGTCGGGACAGTCAGGAGGGGTGCATACTAGGGGCAACCCCTTGGTAAGGCAGACCGCTTGATTGGGCCAAATTCCTAACTGGCCCATCTCCTTGGAACTCGGAAAGGGTCGCCGCTCAGGCGACCCTTTCTCTTTTGGCGACATGGATTTGCCCCCCGTGCTGACTTGTGGTGACCCTGCGGCAAGGCTAGTTTGCGCCTATGTTAAGGGTCACGGATACTTTGGCGATTGCCGATTGGGAGCTGAGCGAAAGCTTCATGCGCGCCTCGGGTCCGGGCGGGCAAAACGTTAACAAAGTCTCCAGCGCGGTTGAGTTGCGGTTTGAGGCCGAACGCTCGCCGCATTTGCCCGATCCGGTGAAGGCGCGATTGAAGCGGTTGGCCGGGCGGCGCTGGACGAGTGAAGGCGCGATTGTCTTGCAGGTGGAAGACACGCGCTCTCAGGCCCGCAACCGCGAAATTGCGCGCGAGCGGCTGATTGAGTTGATCCAAGCCGCTTTGGTGGCCCCAAAGCGACGGATCGCCACCAAACCCACCTATGGCAGCCAAAAACGCCGTTTGGCGACAAAATCCATCCGCGGCGATGTTAAAGCCCTGCGGGGCAAAATCGGAGATGACGAATGAGCGAGACCCATGTGGAGCGGCGGGCACGGCTGATGGGGCCGAATGTGCCGACTTTTTACCGCAGCCCGGTGCATCTGGTGCGCGGTGAGGGGGTTTGGCTCTGGGATGCCGCGGGCAAGCGCTATCTTGATTGCTACAACAACGTGCCGCATGTCGGCCATTGCCATCCGAAAGTGGTGGAAGCGATCGCCAAGCAGGCCGCAACGCTGAACACCCACACCCGCTATTTGCATGATATGGTTCTGGATTATCTGGAACGCCTGCTTGGGACCTTTAAGAATGGCATCGGCCAAGGCATCCTGACCTGCACCGGGTCTGAGGCGAATGACATCGCCCTGCGGATGGCGCAGGCGGCGACCGGCAAGACCGGGATCATCGTCACCGATGACACCTATCACGGCAATACCACTGCCGTGTCGCAGCTTTCCGCCCGCCGCCCCCAGATCGGTGAGCGTTGGCCGAATGTGCGGCTGGTCCCGGCGCCGAATTCTTTGCTGCGGCCTGACCCCGACGGCACGATCTTCGCGGGCCATGTGAAAGCGGCAATGGCCGAACTGGCAGCGGCAGGCTTTGGCACCTCGGCGCTGCTGATCTGCCCGATGTTTGCCAATGAAGGGCTGCCCTCGCTGGCTCCCGGCTGGCTGGCTCCGACCGAGGCCGCTTTGCGCGCCGAAGGCGCCTTGATCATCGCCGATGAGGTGCAGCCGGGCTTTGGCCGCTCGGGCAGCCATTTCTGGGGGCATGAGCGTTTGGGCTTTAAGGCCGATATCGTCACCATGGGCAAGCCGATGGGCAATGGCCATCCGGTGGCGGCGGTCGTCACGACCCCAGAGATCATGGCGAGCTTCCGCAATGTCTTTAGCTATTTCAACACCTTTGGCGGCAACCCCGTCTCGGCCGCTGCTGCGATGGCGGTACTGCAGGTGATTGAAGAAGAAGGTTTGCAAGAGCGCGCGGCGAAGTCCTCGGCCTATGTGAAGGATCGGCTGGAGGCGCTGAACCATCCGCTGATTGCCGATGTGCGGGCCAATGGGCTGTTCTTCGCGGTGGAGCTGCGCGACGGCGACAAAGGTGCCACGGCATTTTCTGTTCAGCTGGTGGAAAACATGGTCGCACGGGGCTTTTTGATGAATGTGATCGGGGCCGATCGCAACGTCCTGAAGATCCGCCCGCCGATGGCTTTTGACATCGAACATGCTGATCTTTTGATTGACGCATTGGCAGCGGCTTTGGCCGAGACCAAGGTGCCGGCATGATCGAAGAACTTGCCCTTGAGGCCGCCGCACATTGGGGCGGCAACCCGGTTCGATTGCTCCGCAACCGCGAGAATGCCGTGTTTGAGATGCGTTTGCCTTCGGGCGAGCGCGCGGCATTGCGGCTGCACCGGCAGGGCTATCAGCCCGATGCCGCGATCCGGTCTGAGCTGTGGTGGTGCGCGGCTTTGGCGGAGAAAGGCGTGCGGGTGCCCGCCGCTTTGCCCGCGCGGGATGGCCAGTTTCTGGTCACGCTGTCGAATGGCCGCGCGGCTTCGGTCATCGAATGGATCGAGGGGGATGCTTTGGGCGAGGGCGGCGTGCCCTTTGCCACCCCCCTGCCCCAGCTTTTGGACCAGCACCATGCCTTGGGCCAGTTGGTCCGCAAATTGCATGATGTCACCCAAGGGCTGACACTGCCTGCGGATTTCGAACGGCCGCGCTGGGATTTGGACGGGCTGACCGGCGAGACGCCGTTCTGGGGCCGGTTCTGGGAGCATCCGGCTGCCTCGGAGGCGCAGCGCGCCACGCTGGTGCGCGCCCGCGCGGCCTTGCGCGAGCGTCTGGCGCCCCTGAACACCGTCCAGCTTGTTCATGCCGATGTGCTGCGGGAAAATGTTCTGGTGCAGGGCAACTCGGTCTGCCTGATCGACTTTGACGATTCTGGCTGGGGTTTCCCGCTTTACGATCTGGGCACCACCATGTCGCAGAACCTAAACGAGCCAGCACGGGTCGAGATTCGCGCGGCTTTGATGGCGGGATATGGCACGACGGACACCGATCTGGTCGACACAATGACGCTGGCGCGGACCTGCGCCTCGGTCGGCTGGATGATGCCGCGGCTCGAGGCGAATGACCCGGTGCATGCGCGCCACATCGCCCGCGCTGTGGGCTGGGCTGAACAGCTGGCTTTGTGACCAAGAGGCGCGCAGCTAAGGCAGTTGCGCGCCTTGATTGTAGCGGTTAGTCACAAAACCGTTACAATCAGCACAGCGGAAACGACCATGTTCAGCTTCATCAGAGCGCTCCTTCCGCGCTCGGACAACTTCTTCGAACTTTTTGAAGCCCAAGCGAAAAAGGCCCAAGAGGCGGCGTTGACCCTGCGGCAAGTGGTTGAGGGCGGCGCCGAGACCTCGGCGCGCTGCGCCAAGCTGTCGGCGCAAGAGAAAGAGGCGGATCTGATCTCTTACGAAGTGCTGGAATCGATCCGCCGCAGCTTCATCACGCCCTTTGATCGCTCTGATATTAAGGCTTTGTCGACCACGCTCGACGATGCGATCGACCAGATGAACAAGACCGGCAAAAAGGCCTTGCTCTACAATATCACCAGCTTTGAGCCGAATATGCGCGAAATGGCGGACCGGGTGATCGCCCTGTCAAACATTGTCGCCGAGGCGCTGCCCTTGATGCGCAATATGAGCGCCAATGCCGCGCGGCTGCATGAGTTGGTGGCCGAGATCAGCCGGATCGAAGAGGAATCCGATCACCTGAACGACGCCGGCTTGCGTGAGATGTTCAAGGCCAAGCAAGACGGCAAACCGCTGGATTTCGTGGTTGGGTCGCAGATCTATGACCATCTGGAGAAATGCTGTGACCGGTTCGAGGATGTTGCCCATGTGATCGGCGACATCGTGATCGAACACGTCTAAGGGCGCGCCAGATGGATCCCGTATCGGTAACCTTCCTGCTGGTCTTCCTGATCGCGGTTGCTCTGCTGTTCGATCTTTTGAACGGTATGCATGACGCGGCGAATGCCATTGCCACCATCGTCTCGACACGGGTGCTTTCGCCCTTTGTTGCGGTTTGCTGGGCGGCGTTTTTCAACTTCGTGGCCTATTTCGTCGGCAGCTATTTTGGCTTTTCGACCAAGGTTGCATCCACAGTCGGCACGGGGTTGGTCTCGCCCGACCTTATCAATAATGCCGTGATTTTCGGCGCACTTATGGGCGCCATTGGCTGGAACCTGCTGACTTGGTGGTTTGGCATCCCGTCTTCCTCTTCGCATGCTTTGGTGGGCGGGATCGTGGGCGCCGGTGTGGCCAAGGCTGGTTTTGGCGCAATCGTTTGGGGCGGGCTGTCAAAAACCGTCTTCGCCATTGTGCTGTCGCCGGTAACCGGCTTCGTGCTGGGTGTGCTTTTGATCGTGCTGATCAGTTGGCTTTTCTTGCGGGCCAATCCGGTCTGGGCGGAAAAGTTCTTCCGGCGGATGCAGTTGGTCTCCTCGGCGCTCTATTCGATGGGTCATGGCTCGAATGACGCGCAAAAGACCGCAGGTATCATCGCGGTGCTGCTTTACACCAACGGCTATTACGATGAGTTCACCGTGGAGCCCTGGGTCATCTTCAGCTGCTTTGCGGTGATGGGTCTGGGCACCATGATGGGCGGATGGCGCATTGTGCATACGATGGGCTCAAAGATCACCCGTTTGACGCCGACCCAAGGTGCTGCGGCTGAAACCGCAGGGGCGATGACGCTGTTCGGGGCGACTTGGATGGGGATCCCGGTCTCGACCACCCATACCATCACCGCCTCGATCATTGGCGTGGGCTCCGCCCGCCGGGTGCATGCGGTGCGCTGGGGCGTGGCTGGGCGGATCGTTTGGGCATGGGTCATCACCATCCCAGCCGCGGCCTTGATGGGCGCGCTTTTCTACCTGATCGGCGCCCAGTTCATGTGATTGCAGGCTGATGAAATGCGAAAAGCCCGGGCGATTGGCCCGGGCTTTTTCTTGGCGTTATAAGCCAATGATCAGACGAAGATCTCTGCCGCTTGCTGCTCTCCCACCCCGAAGACGCGCTTGTAGCGGGCGATCTCTTCCGCCGGACCCATCGCTTTGTTGGCATTGTCCGAGAGTTTGACCGTGGGGCGGCCATTGGCGCTGATCGCCTTGCAGACCATGCTGAAGGGGGCAAGCCCGTCGCCCGGCACCAAGCCACGGAAGTCATTGGTCAGCATGGTGCCCCAGCCAAACGACACCTTCACTCGACCGTGGAACTGGGCGTAAAGCTTTTCGATCTCGGCCACATCAAGCCCGTCCGAGAAGATCACAAGCTTCTCGCTGGGATCCTCGCCGCGCTCTTGCCACCATTGGATCGCCGTCTCGGCCCCGGTGGCCGGATCACCCGAGTCGATGCGGATGCCGGTCCAGCTGGCCAGCCAATCAGGGGCGTTTTTAAGGAAACCCGCCGTGCCATAGGTGTCGGGCAGCATCACGCGCAGGTTGCCGTCATGCTCTTCATGCCAATCGGCCAGAACCTGATAGGGCGCTTGCGCCAACTCGGCATCGTTATTGGCCAAGGCGGCATAGACCATCGGCAGCTCATGCGCGTTGGTGCCGATGGCCTCGATATCGCGGCGCATGGCGATGCGGCAGTTGGAGGTGCCGATGAACTTGTCGCCAAGCCCCTCTTGCAGCGCCTGCACGCACCAATCTTGCCACAGGAAGCCGTGGCGGCGGCGGGTGCCGAAATCGGCCAGTTTCAGCGCCGGAAGGGCGCGGAGGCGTTCCACTTTTTCCCAGACCCGAGCCATCGCGCGGGCGTAGAGCACTTCCAGCTCAAACTTGCCCATGTTCTTCAGGAAGGCGCGGCTGCGCAGCTCCATCAAGACGGCGAGCGCCGGGATTTCCCACAGCATGACCTCGGGCCATGTGCCTTCGAAGGTCAGCTCATACTGGCCGTCGCGTTTTTCAAGGTGGTAGTCGGGCAGGCGCAGAGCCTCGAACCACTCCATGAAATCGGGGCGGAACATCTGGCGTTTGCCGTAAAAGGTGTTGCCGCGCAGCCAAGTGCTTTCGCCGCGCGACAGCGACAGGCTGCGGACGTGATCCAGCTGTTCGCGCAGCTCGCCTTCGTCGATCAGCTCGGCCAGCCGCACGGATTTGCTGCGGTTGATCAGGCTGAAAGTGACCGAGGTGTCCGGCTTGTTGCGGAAAACCGATTGGCACATCAAGAGCTTGTAGAAGTCGGTGTCGATCAGGCTGCGGACGATCGGGTCGATCCGCCAATTGTGATTGTGCACCCGCGTTGCGATATCGACCACGTTAGCCCCCCAGCGTCACGCCAGCGGCGCGCATCTTGTCGCGGGCCTCGGCCAGCGATCCGTTAAGATCAATCGCGCGGCATGCGCTTTCAAGAACGGTGACTTTGTAGCCCAAAGCCGCCGCATCCAAGGCAGAATAGGCCACGCAATAATCCAGCGCGAGGCCGACCAAGGTCACCGAGGTGATACCGCGCGCTTTGAGATAACCATCAAGCCCGGTGACGGTGCTGCGGTCATTCTCGAAAAAGGCCGAATAGCTGTCGATCCCGGTGCGGAACCCTTTGCGGATCACCATTTGCGCCGGGCCTTCGTTGAGATCGGGATGAAAATCAGCGCCCTTGCTGCCGATGACACAATGCCGCGGCCAGAGCACCTGCGGTCCGTAAGGCATCTCGGTCAGCGTGAAGGGTGCCGCACCTTGGTGGTTGTCGGCAAAGGAGAGGTGATCCGAAGGATGCCAGTCTTGCGTGAAGACGACATTCTGGAACTGCCCCATCAACCCATTGATCTGGTTGATGATCTGATCGCCCTCGGCCACGGCCAAAGCACCACCGGGGCAGAAATCATTCTGCACATCGATCACGATCAACGCGGCATCGGCGGGTTGCGCTGGGTCAGCCGGTCGCATCTCATCCTCCCACAGGCTTGAAAAACCTGCGTAAGTCGCGGTTTGGGTTGCGTCAAGCGAGTGGCTTGAAATCGCGCGCAAGGCAGAGCATGACGGCATCATGCAAACCATTGCCGCACTTTACCACTTCGCCCCCTTCCCCGACCCGGCTGCTTTGCGCGCGCCGCTGTTGGAGCTTTGCCTTGCGCAGGGCGTGAAGGGTTCCCTTTTGCTGGCCGGTGAAGGGGTGAACGGCACCATTGCCGGGCCTCGTGAGGGGATCGACGCGGTGCTGGCGCATCTGCGCGCCCTGCCGGGCTGTGCGGGGCTGGAGCATAAGGAAAGCTTCTCGGAGACCATGCCCTTTGGCCGGATGAAGGTGAAGCTGAAGCGCGAGATCGTGACGATGGGGATCGAGGGCGTCGATCCGCGGGCCGCCGTGGGCAACTATGTGCGGGCCGAGGATTGGAATGCGGTGATCTCGGACCCGGATGTGGCGGTGATCGACACGCGCAACGATTACGAGGTTGGGATCGGCACCTTTAAGGGTGCAGTGAACCCCAACACCGAGAGCTTCCGCGACTTCCCGGCTTGGTGGGAAGAAAACCGCGCGCAGTTCACCGGCAAGCGGATTGCGATGTTCTGCACCGGCGGGATTCGTTGCGAGAAATCAACGAATTACCTTCTGTCGCAAGGGGTGAATGAGGTGCTGCACCTGAAGGGTGGCATCTTGAAATATTTGGAAGATGTGCCCGCCGAGCAATCGCTTTGGGAAGGCGAATGCTATGTCTTTGACGGCCGTGTCTCGGTCGGTCACGGGCTGGTGCCGGGGCAAAACTCCAGTTGCGGCGCCTGCCGGCGTCCGGTGACGCCCGAGGGGCGCGCGCATGCCGCCTATGAAGAAGGCGTGTGCTGCGCGGCTTGTGTTGAGGAATATTCCGAAGCCGATCGCGCGCGGTTCCGCGAGCGTCAGCATCAGATGGAATTGGCGAAAAAACGCGGTGAGCGCCACCTTGGGTAAGGTGGCGCTTTAGCGCTTATTTAGCGACGAGTTCGCGCACCATCGGCATGACTTTTGTCCCGTAAAGCCGCAGGCAGTTCATAAGATCGCTGTGCGGCACCGGGCCGGTCACATATTTCATCTCAAACCGTTGCAGGCCCAAAGCCTTGATCGTGCTGGCGATTTTCTTCGCCACCGTCTCGGGCGAGCCGACATAGAGCGAACCAGAGGCGATCTCAGAAAGGAAGCTTTCCTTCGTCACCGGCGACCAGCCACGCTCACGGCCCAGACGGCCAACCATGGTCGCGTAATGCGGCCAAAGGATCTCGCGTGCTTCCTCATCCGTCTCGGCCACAAAGCCCGGTGAATGCACACCGATCGGCTTCGGCGTGTTGCCGAATTGCGCGCAGGCGCGTTGGTAGAGGTCAACGTAAGGCGCGAAGCGACGCGGATCGCCACCGATGATTGCCAGCTTCATATGCAGATCTTGCCGCGCCACCCGCACCACGCTTTCGGGGCTGCCACCGACGCCAACCCAGACCGGCATGCCTTCCGGCCCCAGCGGCGGATAGACCGCTTGATCGCGCAGGCCCGTGCGGGTCTTGCCGCTCCAAGTGACCTTTGGCTGCCGCACCAGTTTGGCGAAAAGGTCGAGCTTTTCTTCAAACAAGATGTCGTAATCGTTCAGATCATAGCCGAAAAGCGGGTAGCTTTCGGTGAAGGAGCCACGGCCCACAATCGGCTCGGCCCGGCCATTCGACAAAGCGTTAAGCGTCGAGAACCGCTCAAACACCCGCACCGGATCATCGGTCGAAAGCACGGTGACGGCGGTGCCAAGGCGGATGTTTTTGGTGCGCCCGGCAATCGTGGCCAGCACCATCTCGGGGGCGGAGATGGCGAAATCCGGGCGGTGATGTTCGCCCAGACCGATGAAATTGATGCCAACCTCATCCGCCAGCACGGCCTGTTCCACCACATCGCGCAGGGTCTGATCTTGGGCAACGGGCAGGCCGTTCGCATCCACCGCCACATCGCCAAACGTGCCAACGCCAAGGGTAATTTCCATGACACACCTCTCTTTCGGGGGCAAAGATAAGCGGGCTTTGGCTGTGTGGTTAGCCCTATTGCGAGAGAGTGATCTCGGCAGCGCTGCACATAAGCCTTAGGCCTTATCGCGCACCTTGAGGAGCGAGCCGTCCTGCATCACCTCAAACCGCGGCAGGCGGCGGATGAGGTCGGAGAGCTTCGGCGCGCCGTAGGTGCGGGTGTCGAAATCGGGGTTCGCTTGGGTGATGAACTGGCCGATGAGGCCCAAAGAATACCACTCGCCCTCGGGGTCGATGGCGCGCATCGCGGCGGCGATGAGGGGGATCGCCTTGGCGGGCGGCTCTTTGCTGTTCGGGCGCTGCTCGGGGGCGACAGGCGCGCCCACGGGGCTGCCCACGGTGGGCTTCGGCTCTTCGCCACCGGCAAGGTTTTCAACATAGATGAAGCGTTTGCAGGCCATGCGGAAGGCCTCGGGCGTTTTCTTTTCGCCGATGCCATAGACATCCAAGCCTTGCTCGCGGATCCGCGCGGCAAGGCGGGTGAAATCGCTGTCCGAGGAGACGAGGACGAAGCCGTCGAAAAGCCCCGAATGCAGGAAGTCCATCGCCGCGATCACCAAACCGATGTCGGAGGCATTCTTGCCCTTGGTATTGGCAAATTGCTGATCGGCGACCAGACCCAAAGCGGCGACCTTCTTGGCCCAAGCGTTGAGCCGCAGGGCCGACCAATCGCCATAGATCCGGCGCACCGATGCCTCTCCCAAGGAAGCGATTTCCTCAAAAATCGCCTCGGCATGCGAAGCCGGGATATTGTCGGCGTCAATGAGGACGCAAAGGCGGGGGGCGCGGGGTTCTGCGGGCATCTTGGGCTCCTTTGCCCTCTTGTCGCAGGCTGGGGCGACAAGGTCGAGTAAAACCCGATCGAGAGACGCAAACGGGCGGCGCAGGGATCCCCGCGCCGCCCGCTGTTAGGCTTTGGCTTGCAATCAGAACTCGATCACGGCCCGGATCGACTTGCCCTCATGCATGAGGTCGAAGCCGTGGTTGATCTCTTCCAGCTTCAGCTTGTGGGTGATCATCGGATCGATCTCGATCTTGCCGTCCATGTACCAATCGACGAATTTCGGCACATCGCGGCGGCCTTTGGCGCCGCCGAAAGCGGTGCCTTTCCACTGACGACCAGTGACCAGTTGGAACGGACGGGTGGAGATCTCAGCCCCCGCCGGTGCCACGCCGATGATGACCGAAACACCCCAACCGCGGTGCGAGCATTCCAGCGCGTCGCGCATGACTTTGACGTTGCCGGTGGCGTCGAAGGAGTAATCCACGCCGCCGATGTGGTCATTGCCGCGTTTGGTCAGGTTGACGATCTCTTGCACGACCGAACCTTCGATTTTCGAAGGGTTCACGAAATGGGTCATGCCGAACTTTTTCGCCATCTCAGCTTTGTCGTCGTTGAGATCGACCCCGATGATCATGTCAGCCCCGGCCATGCGCAGGCCTTGGATGACGTTCAGACCAATGCCGCCAAGGCCGAAGACGGCTGCGGTCGAACCCATCTCAACGCCAGCCGTGTTGATCACGGCGCCGATGCCGGTGGTGACACCGCAACCGATGTAGCAAATCTTGTCGAAAGGCGCGTCTTCACGCACTTTCGCCAGAGCGATCTCGGGCATCACGGTGTGATTGGCGAAGGTCGAGCAGCCCATGTAGTGGTAGATCGGCGTGCCATCCAGCATCGAGAAGCGGGTGGTGCCGTCGGGCATCAGGCCTTGGCCTTGGGTGTTGCGGATCGCGGTGCAGAGGTTGGTCTTGCCCGAAAGGCAGGAATAGCACTCGCGGCATTCGGGGGTGTAGAGCGGGATCACATGATCGCCGGGCTTCAGCGTGGTGACGCCTTCGCCAACTTCGATCACAATGCCCGCGCCTTCATGGCCCAAGATGCAAGGGAAGATGCCTTCGGGGTCCGCGCCCGAGCGGGTGAATTCGTCGGTGTGGCAAAGACCGGTTGCCTTCACTTCGATCAAAACCTCGCCCTTCTTCGGGCCTTCGAGATTTACTTCCATGATTTCAAGCGGTTTGCCGGGCGCAAGGGCCACTGCGGCGCGGGTGCGCATAGGTTGTCCTCCTCAGAATTGGGTTGCGGCAAAGCTGTGCGAAACTGGGCGGGAATGCAACGGCGGAAGCGACATGCTGTGCGATTATTCGCCCCTTTGTCCTTGCGTTTCAGCGCTTCCAAGAGCGGTGTAGAGTATGGGGGAACCAATGCCGTGCTGCGAAGTTGATCACCGTCACGCCGCCTTCGTAGACGGCGCATCAAGATATGCCTGCGTCACCTGAAGCCCTGAGACCTGACCTTGAGTGCCGGACCTGAGCCCCACAACCCAAAGCGATCCTCTCGATGGATCGCAAATGAGCGCGCAAATGAGAACCATGAAAAAACCTTTGATCGCCACCGCCCTTCTGTCGACCATCCTGCTGGCCGCTTGTGTGCCCGAAGACAGCGCGCCGCCGCCTGTGGATATGGACCCCAACGCCTGCGGCGCGTCGGAATATCAGGAACTGGTCGGGAAAAATCGCAGCACTCTGTCGGCGCTGACCTTCGACAGCCCGGTGCGGATCTTGGAGCCGGGTGGCATTATGACCGCCGATTATTCCAACGGGCGGCTGAATATCTCGGTGAACGAGCGTGGCACCATCACCCGGGTTTACTGCGGCTAAGCCGGGAAACGAGCGATCGCACATAGAAAGACCGGGGCGCGCACATGCGGCCCCGGTCTTTTTGTCTGACCCGTGTTGGGCTTATTTCATGACGCGGTAAGCGGTGTGGCAATCCTTGCAGGTACCGCCCAGCGCCGCCATCGAAGCGCCAATCGCCTCGGCCGAGCTGACATCAGCAGCGGTTGCGGCTGCGGTCAGAGCATCGGCTTGCTTCACGAAATCTTCCCAGTTGGTCCAGATTTCAGCTTTCGATTCAGAGGCAGCATCCGCCGGGCCTTCTTCTTTGAAGGCCTCGGGCACGGCGGCGGCGGCGGCGATCAACGCGGCTTTAGCGGCCTCGGCGGCGGCGGCATCATAGGCCACTTCACCCTTGGCGATGCGGCCCAAACCGCCCATCGCAGCGCCGATCTCTTTCATCACCGCCTCACGCGCGGGGGCATCGGCCTGCGCAGCGCCATTGGCCAGCAGGGCCACAGTTGCACTGGCAATCACAAGCTTCAACAATTTCATAAACCTAGCTCCCTAAGGTCTTGTGGGTTGCTGGAGGGCAACGGATCTAAATGACACGGCATTGCACGAAGCAATCGCGCCGTTCAGCCATTGCATGCACTAGATCAAAGTTGCACGCCACTGGGCATCACAGTGACGTGAGTGGCGATCTTCAGCCGGGCCCGCGCAGCTCGGACAAAACGTCTGGGCTGGGATAGCCGTCAGGCACCTGACCGACGGTCTTCTGCCAAGCCTTCACCGCCGCGATGGTTTTTGGCCCGATCCTTCCATCAACACCGCCGGTGTCATGGCCCAGCGCCACCAAAGCCGCTTGTAGCTCTTTGCGCTCATCTAAGGTGAGCGCGCGCCAATGCCGGGGCCAAGGTGCCTTGATTGGATCACCGCCGCGAAGGCGGTCAGAAAGGTGACCAATGCCAATGACATAGGCATCAGCGAGGTTGTATTTCTCGATCACTTGGAAGTTGGGAAAGATCAGGAAGGCGGGGCCGGAATGGCCGGCGGGCAGAAGGATGCTGGCCTCGGCCCCCTCGGGCAGAGCGCTGCCATGAGCGGCTTTGACGCCCAGATCGTGCCAAGCAGCGACCGGCTTTTTCACCCGCTCAGAAGTTTGGTCATAGTCAAAGCCTTGCGGCAGAGTGACCTCTAGCCCCCAAGGCTGGCCCTTGGTCCATCCCCAATGGCGCAGGTAATTGGCGGTCGAGGCCAAGGCATCGCCGGGGTCCGCGCCCCAGATGTCGCGCTTGCCATCGCCGTCGTGATCCACCGCGAATTCCGCCCAGCTGGTGGGCATGAACTGGGTATGGCCCATCGCGCCAGCCCATGAGCCTTTGAAATCCGCGCGGGCAACATGGCCTTCGCCAAGGATCTGCAAAGCCTGCAACAGCTGCGCCTCAAAGAATGCGCCGCGCCGTCCGTCATAAGCGAGGCTCGCCAAGGCCGAGAGCGTGTCAGTGTCGCCGCGATAGCTGCCGTAGCTGGTCTCTAGACCCCAAACTGCGACGACGACTTCTTTCTCAACGCCGTATTCGGCTTCGATCTTGGCCAGAAGATCGGCGTGGGTTTTCAGGGCCTTAAGCCCCATCGCCACCCGCTCCTCCGAGACGGCGATGTCGAGATAATCCCAAATCGTCTTGGTGAACTCGGTCTGGCGGCGGTCGCGGGCGATCACATCGGGAAGGTAGCTCGCCCCGCGCATTTCTCGGTCGAAGACCGGGGCGGAGACCCCGGCTTCCAAAGCGCGGGCGCGGAACTCTTGCACCCAAGCCTGCAACCCCGCCTCGGTCCCGTCTTCTCGGCCAGACGCCATGCTTGTCCCTTCCACCTCAATCGTCTGCGCCAAGGCGGGCAGGCCGCACAGGCAAAGGAGAAGCACCAGCGCCCTCATTTCCGCCGCCGCACCACGCGCTTCTTGGCCTTCTCGCGGGTGTCGGCACGGGCCGCCGCCCGACGCGGCGCCTTGCCACGCGGACCGCGCTTGGCGGGCAGCGCCTTGGCGTCGATCTCAAGAAGCTCAAGGATCAGTCCCCCGGTGACCGGCACCGCCTCACGCAGGCGCACAGTGACCCGCGCACCGATGCCGATGATCAGGCCGGTGTCCGCGCCGGTCAGCGTTTGCGCATCAGCGTCGAAATGGAAGAACTCACGCCCCACTTCGCGGATCGGCACCAGACCATCCGCCCCGGTCTCATCGAGCTTGATGAAAAGCCCAAAGCGCTGCACGCCCGCAACGCGGCCGGTGAAGCTGGCCCCCACGCGGTCCGAGAGATAGGCGGCAAGATAGCGGTCGATGGTGTCGCGTTCCGCCATCATCGAGCGACGCTCGGAATCCGAGATCAGCTTGGCGGTGTCGGTCAGCATTTCGATGTCGAAATCGGAAAGCCCGTCATCGCCCCAACGCCCGCCACGGATCAAAGCGCGGTGGACGATGAGGTCCGAGTAGCGCCGGATCGGCGAGGTGAAATGCGCGTAATTTTGCAAAGCGAGGCCGAAATGGCCAAAATTGCGCGGATCGTAATAGGCCTGCGCCATCGAGCGCAGGGTCGAGAGGTTCAAAAGCTCGGCGTAATCGGTGCCTTCGGCAGCGGCGAGGAGCCGGTTAAGATGCGCGGTTTTCAGCACCTGCCCCTTGGCAAGCGTGAAGCCCGAGGATTCCGCCACTTCGCGCAAAGCCTCAAGCCGGTCGGGGTTCGGCTCTTCATGCACGCGGTAAAGCAGCGGCTGCTTCAGGCGCTGGAGTTCCTCGGCCGCAGCGACATTGGCCAGAACCATGCATTCTTCGATCAGCTTATGCGCATCAAGCCGGTCTTTGAAATCGACCGAAAGCACTTTGCCCTCATCCGAAAGCTTGATCTGGCGTTCGGGCAGGTCAAGGTTCAGCGGCTGACGCACTTCCCGCGCGCGCAAAAGCGCCTCGTAAGCGGCATAGATCGGGCGCAGAACGCTCTCGACCAAGGGCGCGGTCTTGTCGTCAGGACGACCTTCGACCGCCGCTTGCACTTGGCCATATTCAAGGCTGGCGCGCGAGCGCATCAGGCCACGATGGAATTCCTGCCCGATCTTATGGCCTTGGGCGTTGATCTGCATCCGCACGGCCAGGCAGGGCCGGTCGACGTTTTCATGCAAGGAGCACAGATCGCCCGAGAGGATATCGGGCAGCATCGGCACGACGCGGTCGGGGAAATAGGTCGAGTTGCCGCGCCGCCGCGCCTCGCGGTCCAAAGCGCCGCCGGGGCGGACGTAATAGGCCACATCGGCGATGGCGACCCAGATGATATGGCCGCCGGGGTTGCCGGGGGTGTCATCGGCCATGGCCAGCACCGCATCGTCGCGGTCGCGGGCGTCCGCCGGGTCGATGGTGACAAAGGGCAGATCGCGCAGATCGGTGCGGTTCTCAAGCGTCAGAGGGCGCGGCGCATCGGCCTCGGCCATGGCGGCATCGGGGAATTGGTCGGGGATGCCGTGCTGGTGGATCGCGATTAGGCTGACCGCGCGCGGGCCGGAAGGATCGCCCAAACGCTCGGTGATCTTTGCCTGTGGCAGGCCCATGCGACGGTTGGCGATGGCTTCGCCCTCGACCAACTCGCCATCGCGGGCGTCGAGGTCATCCTCGGCCCGCACCCGCCATTCTTTGTCTTGGCCCTTATCGATGGGAACGATCCGCCCGCCTTCCGAGCCTTTGCGGAAGACGCCCAAGACCTTCAGCGGGTTCGAGCCCAGCCGGCGAATGAGCCGCGCTTCCCAGACGTGATCCTCGGCATCCACCCGGTGCAGACGCCCCAGAATCCGGTCGCCCTCGGCCAAAGCCGGGTTGCCCTTTTGCGGGATGATGAGGATGCGCCCGGCGTCTTTGTCGACGCCCTCTTCCATCGGCTCGGCGAAAAGATCGCCCGAGACATCGGGTTTCAGCACCCGCAGCAAAGCCACGGGGGGCAACTCGCCCTTTGGATGGAAGCGTCGGGTGGCGGGTTTGCCGCCATCCTCCGCTTCAATCTCTTGCAGCAAACGCCGCAGCTCATTGCGCGCATCGCCCTTCAGCCCGAAGGCCTTAGCAATGTCACGTTTCGAGGTGAGGCCGGGATTCTCGGCGATCCACTGACGGATCTGGTCTTTCGACGGAAGCGCTATCATGCGCCAGCCCTATCACGACCAGCGCGCTAGGAAAACTGGCGGTTTTCAGCTTGGCAAGCCTTGGAAGATTTACGCCTCCGGCGGGAGTATTTTGGTCAAGATGAAACGCCAAAGCCTCTCACCTTGATCTAAATACTCATTCTTCGATGGGGTTTAGAGCAAAAGCTGCATATCGCGGTGCGGGATGCCGGCATCAAGATATTCCGGGCCATAGGCGGCGAAGCCCAGCTTTTCGTAAAAACCCAAAGCATGGGTCTGCGCGCCGAGCTTTACTTTTTCGATGCCGGGAAGCGTGCGGCATTCCGCGACCACGGCGCGCATCAGGGCCGCGCCAAGCCCGGTGCCGCGTTGCGCCGAGAGCACGCAGACGCGTCCGACTTTGGCCGTCTCACCGCCCAGCAAGATCCGCGCCGAGCCGACGGGGGTACCGTTCTCGGTCGCAAGGATGTGGACCGCCTCTTCATCGAGATCGTCAAGCTCATCAGCCTCGGAGACGCCTTGCTCTTCGATGAAGACCACCCGGCGCAGGGCGCGGCAGGTGGCGATATCGCGGGTGGCGGCGATTTCGATCATGAGAAGTAATCCTGCAAGACACGGGCGTAGATGGCTTTGAGCTGGTGGATTTGTGCCACTTCGACGCGCTCATCCACCTGATGCATGGTCTTGCCTACAAGGCCAAACTCGACCACCGGGCAGTGATCCTTCACAAAGCGCGCATCCGAGGTGCCTCCGGAAGTCGAATAGACCGGCTCCACCCCGGTTTCAGCCTGAACGGCGCGGCGGAGCATGGCGGAGAACTCGCCGGGCGGAGTGAGGAAAGCATCGCCCGAAAGCTGGAAGCGGGTGGCGATTTGCACGCCGGTCGCGGCCTCGACCGCATCGGCATGGGAGCGCAGCCAATCGGCCAGGCTTTGCCCGGTGTGCAGATCATTGTAGCGGATATTGACGGTGGCTTGCGCCTTGGCTGGGATCACATTGGTCGCGGGGTTGCCGCAATCGATGGTGGTGATCGCCAAAGTCGAGGCATCGAAATGATCGGTGCCTTCGTCCAGCGGCTTTGCCTCAAGCCGCGCCAGAAGCTGCACAAGCGCCGAGAGCGGGTTCTTGGCGCGGTGCGGATAGGCGGAATGGCCCTGCACGCCGGTGGCCGAGAACCAGCAGGTCATCGAGCCACGGCGGCCGATTTTCATCATCTCGCCCATATGGTTGGGGCAAGTCGGCTCGCCCACAAGGCAATGCGTCATCCGCTCGCCCTGCTGCGCCATCCAATCCAGCAAAGCCACGGTGCCGTCGGTGGCATCGCACTCTTCATCGCCGGTGATCGCCAAGATCACTGCGCCATCGGGCGGGGTCTCGCGCACGAAATCAACTGCTGCGGCGGCAAAGGCGGCGACGCCCGATTTCATATCCGTCGTGCCACGGCCATACATCACCCCGTCGATGATCGCCGCGCCAAAGGGGTCTTGCGTCCAAGCGGCAAGATCGCCCACCGGGACCACATCGGTATGACCGTTGAAGCCAAAGCTGCGATTGGCACCGCGCGCGCCCCAACGGGCGTAGAGATTGGGCGTGCCGTTGCGGTCCACCCGGGTGCAGTCAAACCCGGCCTCAGCAAGCAGGCCTTCCAAGAGTTGCAAAGCGCCGCCCTCAGCGGGCGTCACCGAATTGCAGCGCACCAAGGCAGCGGTCAGCGCGACGGGATCGACGGGGGATTTCAGGGACATGGCGGCTCTCGCAAAGGTTTGCACAGTCCTAAGACGCCAAGGCGGGGCGGCGCAACACCTAGCGGAAAGAGGGCAAAGAAAGCTGAAATCTTAGTCGTAGAACGGCGTCATCTGCGCCACCACGACCGAGTTCTCTGCCAAAGCCCGGTCCATCAACTCGATCTCTTCAGCCGAGATCTCTTCGCCAGCCTTCAGACGCTCGTCCAAAGTGCCAAGCCCCTGCACTTCCAAAGGCGCCAGATCGGCATCCTTCAGAATGGCAACGGTTTCGCGCACGGCCTCGGCCTCATCGACGCCGCTGGCGTAGCACATCAGCGCCGCGCCGGTGGCCTTGGCGGGCAGGCCGTCATCAGCCTTGCGCCCAACCTCAACGATCAGGGTATAGACCTGCTGCGGGCGGCGGACCTTTTCCTTGCGCGGCGCTTCCGCCTCGCCCGCCTCATCACCCTGCTCTTGCGGCTCTTCGATCATAGCGATCTCCCTTTGCAGGCGAGGCATAGCGCCCCTGCCCGCCGTAACTCACGCTCAGTCGCGCAGCAGCTCATTGATCGAGGTTTTCGCGCGGGTCTTGGCGTCCACCTTCTTCACGATCACCGCACAGTAAAGGTTCACGCCGTTTTTCGAGGGCAGCGAGCCTGCGACAACGACCGAACCCGCCGGCACTTCACCATACATCACCTCACCGGTTTCCCGGTCAACGATCTTGGTCGATTGGCCGATGAAGACCCCCATACCAAGGACCGAGCCTTCGCGGATGATGCAGCCTTCGACCACTTCCGAACGGGCGCCGATGAAGCAATTGTCTTCAATGATGGTCGGGCCGGCCTGCATCGGCTCCAACACACCACCAATGCCAACGCCGCCCGAAAGATGCACGTTCTTGCCGATCTGGGCGCAAGAGCCAACGGTGGCCCAGCCATCGACCATGGTACCTTCATCGACATAAGCGCCGATGTTGACGAAGGAGGGCATCAGCACAACGTTCTTGGCGATATAGGCCGAGCGGCGCACGATCGAGCCCGGCACAGCGCGGAAGCCGGCTTCGCGCCAGTTTGCCTCGGTCCAGCCTTGGAACTTCGAAGGCACCTTGTCCCACCAGTTGGTGCCGCCATTGGAGCCGGAAATCTCGTACATATCGGTCAGGCGGAAGGACAACAGCACCGCCTTCTTGGCCCATTGGTTCACATGCCAATCATTGCCACGCTTTTCCGCCACCCGCAGCGAGCCCGAATCCAGCGCCGCCAAAGTTGCCTCAATCGCGTCGCGCGCCTCACCTTTGGTGGCGGGCGAGATGCCGTCACGGGCCTCCCATGCGGCTTCGATCGCAGTCTCAAGGGCAGCATTCGGCATCGGACGGTTCCTTTTCGCGGTTCCTAAAGTGTCGGTTGGGCTATAGAGCTAAGGGAAAGCTCACGCAATCGGACATGCCATGAAAGACGAACCGCGCAGCCATCCGTTCCGCGATTGTGAACAGGATATCGAGACCGCCAAGCGCGCGCCGCAGACGCCGCAGACGATGTCTCCGGCCTATCGGCTGGCCTTCGCCGATAAAGACTTCATGACGCGCGAGGATCTGCGCCCGGTCCGGCTCCAGCTTGAACTCTTGAAGCCGCAGCTGATTATGGATGAGCGCGGGATTGAGACCACGGTGGTGATGTTCGGCGGCGCGCGCATTCCGGCGCCAGAGCAAAAGCATCTGGCCAAGACCCAAGCTCTGGCCGATCTCACCCATTATTACGACGAAGCCCGCCGCTTTGCCAAAGTGATGACCGAGCGCAGCCTAGAGACCTATGGTCGCAATTGGGTGGTCTGCACCGGCGGCGGCCCCGGCGTGATGGAAGCGGGCAACCGCGGCGCGCAAGAAGCGGGCGGGCAATCCATCGGCCTCAACATCGTGCTGCCGCATGAGCAAGCACCAAACCTCTACGTCACCCCGGAACTCGCGTTCAACTTCCACTATTTTGCGATCCGTAAGATGCATTTCCTGATGCGCGCGGCGGCAGTTTGCGTCTTCCCCGGCGGCTTTGGCACTTTGGATGAAATGTTTGAAGCCCTGACCCTGATCCAAACCGGCCGGATGAAACGCATCCCCTTCCTGCTCTTTGGCGCGGAATGGTGGGATCAGCTGGTGAATTGGAAGATGCTCGCCGAAGCCGGTGTGATCAGCCCCGAAGACCTCGATCTCTTCAAAGTGGTCGAGACGGCCGAAGAGGCGATTGCCGCCATGGATTGCTGGCCCACCCCAGCCTGAAACTGAGAGCCTCCCGCCTTTCATTTTCTGTCCCTAAATATCCTGCGGGGAGGTGCGGAGGGGTGCAAAACCCCTCCGCCGCCCTCTCCACAAGCGCCCCGTCACAAAGCCGCGAAACCGGCGTCAAGCGCGCTCAAAATCACCTGCACATCCTCAGCGGTCAGCACCAAGGACGGCGAGAGAATGATGTTCGGTCCCGAGACCCGCACCATCGCCCCGGCCTCATAAGCGACCTTCTGCACCTTGCCTGCCGTGGCCTTATCAGGTGCTGCTTTGCTGGCGCGGTCCGAGACCAGCTCGATCGCATGCATCAAGCCATGCCCCCCGCGCACATCGCCAATGGCCTCATACTTCGACTGCAAAGCCAAAAGCCCGGCATGCAGTTCAGCCCCCCTCGCGGCGGCATTGTCTTTGACATTCAGCCTTTGCGTCTCGGCCAGACAAGCAATCGCCGCCGCCGCCCCCACCGGATGCCCGGAATAGGTATAGCCATGGCCAATCGCCGCGCGCCCGGTCTCGTCGCTCTCAAAGACCTCGGCCACCGCCTCGCCGATCATCACCGCGCCGAAGGGGAAGTAGCCATTGGTGATGGCTTTCGCGGTGCAGGCAAAGTCCGGCTTCACGCCCCAAAGCCGCGCGCCGGTCCAAGCGCCGGTACGGCCAAAGGCGGTGATCACCTCATCAGCGATCAGCAAGATGCCGTGTTTGCGGCAGATCTTCTCCACCCCCGGCATGAAGCTTGGATGCGGCGGGATCACCCCGCCCGCGCCCAAGATCGGCTCCATGATGAAGGCGGCGATGGTGCCCGCGCCTTGGAAGGCGATCTCATCCTCCAAAGCCTGCAAGCAAAGCTGCGCCAGCTTGGCCGGATCGGTCTCATTGAAAGGGTTGCGATAGGTATAGGGGGCCGGAATGTGGAAACAGCCGGGCAAAAGCGGCTCATAAGCGGTGCGGAAATTGGCATTGCCATTAACCGATGCCGCGCCGGTATGGGTGCCGTGATAACCCTTTTTGAGGCTCAGATATTTGACCCGCGCGCCCTCGCCGCGGATCTTGTGGTACTGCCGCGCCAGCCGCAAAGCGGTTTCCACCGAATCCGAGCCACCGCTGGTGAAAAAGGCTCTAACAAGGCCATCTGGGGCAAAAAACGCCCGCAACTCCTCGGCCAGTTCGATCACCTTGTCGTTCGAGGTGCCGCGGAAGATCGAGTAATAGGGCAGCGTGTCCAACTGCGCCGCGATGGCGTCTTTCACCGGCTGGCAGGAATAGCCAAGGTTGACGTTCCAAAGCCCGCCAACCGCATCCACCACCTCATGCCCATCGACATCGGTGATCCGCACGCCTTGCGCGCCGGTCACGATGGTCGGCTGGTTCTTCAGACTGTCCGAGGGCGCCGTCATCGGGTGCCACAGACTGCGCGCATTGTTCGCTTTCAGAAAATTGGCGTCCTTCATGGCAGATCCTTTCGGTCAGGCGACGTCGCGCCACAGGGTTTCAAGGCCGGGCGGCAATTGCCCGCCCCACGCTCGGGTGATCTCGGCTGCCGCTTTCACCAGCGCGGCGAGGGTCTTCTGGCGCTGATCCGGCCCCATCCGCGCGGCGGGCGTTGCCACAGCAATCGAGCCTAAACAGGCGGAATTGGCATCAAAAAGCGGCAGAGCGAGGCCATGAACCTCGGGCTCAAAGGTGGATTCCGTCTCGGCATGGCCGCGCGCACGGATCGCTGGAAGGCGGCTTAGAAAAGCCGCTGGATCGGTGGCGGTGGATTGGGTCAACTGGGGCAGCGCCGCGCCAAGGAGTTGCGCCGCGAGAGAGTCGGGCTGAAAGGCGAGCACGACCATGCCGCTGGCGGTGGCATGGAAGGGCAGGAAATCTGCATCCTCCATCCGCACCATCATGCTGTGCTGGGTTCCGTAAGCAAAACCAATGGTTTGCAGCCGCCCCGCCACAAGGCGCGACAGATGCGCGGTCTCGCCCGTCACCTCGGCCAAGCTCCGCAGAGCTGGCATCGCCGCCGCTTGGGTCGGCACCGCAGCCTCGCGCAAAGCGGCGAGCCGCAGCACCGCCGGCCCAAGCCGGTATTCCCGCGCAGGGCCGGTCTGCTCAACAAAGCCCGCGCCCTCCATCTCTTGCAGAAGACGGTGGCAGGTCGCTTTGTTGAGCCCCGCCTCACGGGCGATCTGCGACAAGCCGAGTTGCGGCTGCCGCTGGGTGAAAAGGTCCAAAAGTTCCAGCGCCTTGCTGACGGTGCCCATGCCACGCCCTTCCCGATTGCAATTTTGTTGACAGCTGGCGCCCTGCCCGTCAATCTAATTTTTAAAACAACGGTTCAAATAATGAACCGGACATAACAGGGAAGCACTATGGATCAAGCCACCATCGACCGCCTAGCCAATGCCGCCGTCAAGCCGGGGCAACTGCTGATCGAAGGTACTTGGCAGGCGGGCAGTGACGGTGAAAACCCGGTGGTGTCGCCGATCAATGGGGCTCAGCTCACCACTCTTGCCGCAGCCTCTCCCGGTGATGTCGCGCGGGCTTGCGCCTCGGCGCGCGCGGCCTTTGAGGACCGCCGCTGGTCAGGTCTTGCACCTGCCGCCCGCAAGGCTGTGCTGCATCGTTTGGCCGATCTTATCGAGACTAATATGGCCGAATTGGCCGTTTTGGGCGTGCGCGACAACGGCACCGAGATCTCGATGGCGCTGAAGGCAGAGCCCGCCAGCGCCGCCGCGACCTTCCGCTATTATGCGGAAGCTTTGGACAAGGTTTACGGCGAGATTGCCCCCACCGCGCCCAATATTCTGGGGCTGATCCACCGCGAGCCTGTGGGCGTGGTGGGGGCCATCGTGCCGTGGAACTTCCCGCTGATGATCGGCGCTTGGAAAATCGCCCCAGCGCTGGCTATGGGCAATTCGGTGGTGCTGAAACCGGCTGAAACCGCGTCACTTACCTTGCTCCGCCTGGCCGGACTGGCGCTTGAGGCGGGCGTTCCGCCGGGTGTTTTCAACGTTGTGACCGGTCCCGGACGTGTGACTGGCGAGGCGCTTGCCCTGTCACCCGATGTCGATGTGATGGTCTTCACCGGCTCGGGCGCGACTGGGCGGCGGCTTTTGGAATATTCCGCACGGTCGAACCTGAAGCGTTGCTATCTGGAGCTGGGCGGCAAATCCCCAAACATCATCTTTGCCGATGCGCCTGACCTAAAAGCCGCCGCCCGCGCCGCCGCCGGGGCGATTTTCCGCAATGCAGGCCAAGTCTGCGTCGCCGGCTCTCGGCTCTTGGTTCAGGCCGAGATCCATGACGAATTCGTCTCTAACATGGCTGAAATCACTGCAATGATGACGGTCGGCAACCCGCTGTCACTGGCAAGCCAAATTGGTGCCATCAACTCGTTGCCCCAGTTGCAAGCCAATCTTGGCTTTGTGGCCGATGCGACCCGTGAGGGCGGGACCCTGGTCACCGGCGGGGCGCAGCTGCTGGAGGAAACGGGCGGCTGGTATATGGCCCCCACCATCATCACCGGCGTGCAGCCCAGCCATCGGCTTTACCGCGAAGAGGTGTTTGGCCCGGTTCTGGCCGTCACCCCTTTCCGGGATGAGGCTGAGGCTTTGCACTTGGCAAATGCCAGCGATTTTGGCCTCGCCGCTGGGGTCTGGACTTCGGATCTGTCGCGCGCGCACCGGATGATCCGCGGACTGCGGGCGGGCGTGGTGCATGTGAACACCTACGGCGGGGCGGATGGTACTGTGCCGCTGGCGGGGGCCAAGCAATCGGGCAATGGCGCGGACAAAAGCCTGCATGCGCTGGATAAGTATTGCGACCTCAAAACCGCATGGATTCAGCTATAATAGGGACGGTTTTTGATGGGCGATCGCATCCTTATCGTTGGAACTTTTGACACCAAAGCGGATGAGCTTGGCTATCTGGCCGAGGTGATCCGCAAGCAAGGCGGCACCGCGCTGACGATGGATGTCTCGGTGCTGGGCGACCCACCCTTCCCCACCGATTGGTCCAAGCATCAGGTGATCGAGGCCGGGGGCTCGACCATCGCCGAGGCCATATCTTGGCGTGATGAGAACCTGGCCATGCAGGCGATGGCCCGGGGGGCGGCGAGACTTGCCAGCCGCCTGCACCGTGACGATGTGTTTGACGGTGTGCTGGTGCTTGGGGGGTCGATGGGCACCGATCTGGCGCTCGACGCCTGTTCGGTTCTGCCCTTGGGCGTGCCGAAACTTGTGGTCTCGACCGTCAGTTTCTCGCCGATGCTGCCACCCGAGCGTTTGGCGCCGGATATCCAGATGATCCTGTGGGCAGGAGGGCTTTATGGGCTGAATGCGATCTGCAAAGCCTCGCTCAGTCAGGCTGCCGGGGCGATTTTGGGGGCGGTGCGCGCCGTTGAGCCGCCCAACCGGCAGCGCCCGCTGATTGGGATGACCAGCTTTGGCAAAACCGTGCTGCGTTATATGGTGACGCTGAAGCCCGAGCTTGAGGCGCGCGGCTTTGAGGTGGCGGTGTTTCACGCCACGGGCATGGGCGGGCGGGCGTTTGAATCGCTGGCGGCCGAAGGGGTTTTTGCCTGCGTGATGGATTTCGCCCCGCAAGAAGTGGGCAACCACCTCTTTGGCTCGGCCATCACCGCCGGGCCGGACCGGATGACCAATGCCGGGCGGCGCGGCACGCCGCAGATGGTATCGATTGGCTGCTATGATTTGGTCGATGTGGTGGGCTGGCAACCCGCGCCCGAGCGGTTCCGCGACGCGCCCGTCCATGCCCATAACCGGCTCTTGTCTTCTTATGTGCAAACCGCCGAACAACGGCAAATGATGGCACAAGAGATGAGTGCGAAGCTTCGCTCAGCCGTGGGGAAAACGGCTCTATTCTTGCCCAATCAAGGGGGCAATGAATGGGATCGCCCCGATGGCCCGCTGGCAGATCCTCAGGGACTTGCGGTCTTTTGTGATGCATTGCGCCAAGCCTGCCCAGAGAACGTTGATCTGGTGGAACTCGACTGCCACATCAACGACGATGCTTTCACCCGAGCGGTGTTAGAGACGTTTGACGCTTGGCTTGCCGAGGGTGTGATCAGCCGAAACTGACCCTAACATGGCCGAAATCACCGAAATCGGCATGGAACTGGCTGCCGGACGGAGCCTCGATCGGGCGGATGAAACTGCCCGAAAGCACGACCTGCCCCGGCGCAATGCTTTGGCCGTATTGCGCCAGCCGATGGACCAGCCACAGGATGCCGGTCACGGGGTCGTCCAGCACGCCGGCGCCAAGGCCTGTCTCTTCCACCACGCCATCGCGCTTGACGATGGCGCCGACGCGCCGCAGATCGCAGGCGGAAAGCTTATGGCGTTGCCGGCCCAGCACGATCCCGGCATTGGCCGCATTATCCGCCACAGTGTCTATGATGTTGCGCGCCAGACCCGTCACCGGATCTTGCCGCAGAACCCTTGTGTCCAGAATTTCAAGACTGGGGCAGACATAGTCCGTCGCGGCGACGACATCATCGCGGCGGATATGCGCGCCGCCCAAAGGGGCCTTCATCACAAAAGCAATCTCTGCCTCAACGCGTGGTTGGATGAAGCGGCCCTTCGGCACCGTGGCGCCATCGTCAAAATGCATGTCATCAAGCAGAACACCCGAATCCGGCGTTGAGATGCCCAAAGCCGATTGCATGGCCCGAGAGGTCAGGCCAATCTTCCAACCGATGACCTGCCGCCCCGATGAGAGCTTGCGCGCCACCAGTTCCGATTGGATTGCATAGGCGTCATCCAAGCCTGCTTCTGGATGCGCCGCCGAGATCAAACCGCATTGTTTGCCGCTTTGCTCAGCGGTCAAAAGCGTCTCTACACAGGCGGAAATGGCGTCAGGCGTCATTCGTCACGCACCCCGTTGATCAGACTTCCGATACCCTCAGCGCTGACCTCAATCTGATCGCCGGGAACCAGCCACTTCGGCGGGTCAAAACGCGCACCGGCGCCGGTAGGCGTTCCGGTGATGATGATGTCGCCAGGCACCAAGCTGGTGAAGGTGGAAATATAGGAGATCTGTTCGGCCACCGGGAACAGCATCCGGCCCGTGCGGTCTTGCTGACGGATCTCACCGTTCACTTTGGTGCTAAGGCCGACATCCTCGATCTGCGAGGGTGACTGAAACGGGACCAGCCAAGGACCGATCGCGCCCGAACCGTCCCAATTCTTGCCTTGGGTGACGTTGAACTTTGCGTGGCGCACCCAATCTCGAATAGTGCCCTCGTTGCAAAGGGTTAAGGCTGCGATATGAGACAAAGCATCGGCGCGTGAGATCCGCCGACCGGCTTTGCCTATCACCACTGCAATCTCGCCCTCGTAATCCAACTGCGGGCTTTCCGGCGGGCGGGTCAGCGGCTCATTATGCCCAATGAAACTGCGGGCAAAGCGCGGGAAAAGCGACATATGCGGCGGGGCGTCTTGGCCGTCTTTATATTCGGCGTTGCGGTCGGGAAAATTGACGCCAACACAAATAATCTTCTCGGGATCCGGCACCGGGATGTCCCAGCGAAAGCTGCCGAAAGGATGCGAAACAGCGCGGGTTTTGGCCATGTTAGAGACGGTTTCTAGCCCGCGCGCCGCGATGACCCAGCGCAAACTGGGCCATTGCGGAAAGGCATCGGAGAGAGCGATCATGCCCGTTTCGCCCACTGCGCCCCAAAGCTGCTGTCCATCGACAGTGAAGGTGGCAAGCCGCATCATGGCGCCACGATCGGAGTGGCCTTGAGGTCACTCTCCTTCAGGGCTGCTCCGGCAAATACGCTGCCCTCTTCAAACCATGACCGAGGCGCGGGCGCACCCCAAAGGGTTTGGCGCTGCGGGTCTTTTAGATCCCAACGGATCGGCTCAAGGTCAGGATCAACCGTTTGATAATCCGAGCAATAGATCTCGATCCGGTGACCATCAGGATCGCGGATGTAAAGGAAGAAGGCATTCGAGATGCCATGCCGGCCGGGACCGCGTTCGATATTGGCCAGCCAGCCGGTCGTGCTCATCAGATCCAAAAGATCGATGATGTTGAGCGGCGTCGGCACCCAAAAGGCGGTGTGATGCAGGCGCGGGCCGGTGCCATTGGTGAAGGCCAGATCATGCACGCCGCCCTTGCGATGCGTCCAAGCGGCCCAGAGCCGACCGCTCTCGGCATCTTCGGTATATTCGGTCACCCGAAAACCGATCTCATTCCAGAAGGCGACAGCCTCATCGACGTTGGGCGAGAAGCAGTTGAAATGGTCGATCCGCAGCGGCTTTACGCCTTTGTAGAGACTATATTGCTGGTGGATCGGCGGCAGGCGATCCATCTTGGCGTAGAACTCCAGAGGTATCCCTTGCGGGTCGCGTGTCAGGAAAGTGCGGCCTTGGTAGGGGCGCTTGACCCAAGAGACCGGCAGGTCTTTGCCCGCAAAAAACGCCGCCGCGCGGTCGAGGTTTTCCTCATCATAGACCTTGAAGCCCAGTTCCTTGGCCTCGGCCCGGTCGGATTTGCGCAGGATGATGCTGTGATGGCCGCGCTCTTCCAAGGCGCGCAGGTAGATGGTGTTGGCGTCTTCGTCGGTGACTTGCAGGCCCAAAGTGTCGACGTAGAAGGCCCGGCTGCGCGCCAGATCCCGCACGCCAAATTCGACATGGCTGAGGCGGACCGTATTGAAGGCGGGGTAGAGGTTTGGTGTGGGGACCGGCATGTCAAACTCCCAGCCGCTGGATCTTATGCGTACCGTGGGCGAAGGCGATGTTCTTCGTTTCCATATAGAAATCAAAGGAATAATCACCGCCGTCGCGGCCGATGCCGCTGGATTTCACCCCGCCAAAAGGCGTGGGCAGGTGGCGGACATTCTCAGAATTCACCCAGATCATCCCCGCCTCCAGCGCCGTGGAAAAGCGCATCGCGCGGGCGACATCATTGGTCCAAAGATAGCCCGCAAGGCCAAAGCTGGTGCCATTGGCGATCTGAAGGGCCTCGGCCTCATCGCGGAAGGTGAGGCTGGTGAGGAAGGGGCCGAATACCTCTTCCTGCGCGATGCGCATCTGCGGGGTGGCGCCGGTGAAGAGGGTCGGTGCGATGAAACAGCCCTTCTCGCCGATACGCTGGCCGCCCGCTGCAAGGCTTGCACCTTCGGCCTTTCCGGCCGCAACATAGCTTTGCACTTTGGCCAGATGGCCTGCGTCAATCAGTGGCCCGACTTCGGTCGCCGGATCCAGCGGATGGCCGATTTTTAGTCTCTGCACACGCCCAATCAGCTTTTCGTGGAAGGCCTCAGCGATGCTCTCTTGCACCAAAAGCCGACTTGAGGAGGTGCAGCGCTCGCCGTTCAACGAGTAGATCATGAAGACCACCGCATCCAAGGCGCGGTCGAGATCGGCGTCGTCGAACACCACCACCGGGTTCTTGCCGCCGAGTTCGAAATGCACCCGCTTCAGCGTCTCCGCCCCTTGGCGCATGATCATGCTGCCGGTCTGCGACTCGCCCACAAAGGCGATGGCTTTGATATCGGGATGTTCGGTGAGCGCCTTGCCCGCGCCTTCGCCCATGCCGTTCACGAGGTTCAGAACCCCGGGCGGCAGACCCGCCTCATGGCAAATCTCGGCCAAGAGCCGGGCGGTCAGCGGCGACAACTCAGCCGGTTTGTGCACCACCGTGCAGCCCGCCGCCAAAGCTGGGGCGATCTTCCAGGTCGAGAGCATAAAGGGCGTGTTCCAGGGCGTGATCACCCCCACCGGGCCAATCGGGTGGCGCGAGGTCACATTCCAATGCTCGGCCGAAGGCAGGCTTTGTCCATCGCGCGCGCCGGGGGCCTGATCGGCGAAGAAGCGGAAATTCTCGGCCCCGCGCAGCGCGGCTTTCGACATGAAGCGCCAAGCTTGGCCGGTGTCCCAACATTCGCAAAGCGCGATCTCCTCGGCCCGGGCCTCGATCAGATCGGCGATACGGTGGAGAATCGCTTTGCGCTGATCCCCCGGCATGGCGGCCCAAGCCGGGAAGGCCGCCTTCGCCGCTTTGGCCGCCGCATCCACCGTTTCGGCCGCGCCCAAAGACACGCGCGCGATCAGGCTGTCATCGACCGGTGAGCGGGTCTCAAACCACTGATCTCCCGTCACATCTTGCCCGTTGATCAGGTTTAAGATCCCGGTCCTGCGAAAGCGCGCAAGGTGCAGGTCCAGTTGCGCGATCTGGTTTGCCAAAGCGGCCATGCGTGTCACACCAATCTAGTTATCATGTTAAATAACAACTTGGATGTTAGACCGGGTCCCCCCGGTCACGCAAGAAAACAATAAGAGCTAGCGCCGGGGCAGTTCGGCCACGACGGCCCGCGCTGCAGCAGCCGGATCCTCGGCAGCCCAGATCGGACGGCCCACCACGATATGGTTGGCACCGGCACGGATCGCCTCGGCCGGCGTGGCGATACGTTTTTGGTCGCCCGCCGCCGAGCCGGCCGGACGCACGCCCGGGGTGACGATCAAACGGCCCGCCGCTTGCGGCAAAGCCCGAACCAAAGCCGCCTCTTGCGGGCTGCAGATCACACCATCTGCGCCAGCTTCAAGCGCGCGGGCCGCACGCTCGACCGCGATTTCCGAGGGCGTGCCGGGCAGGATCATATTGGCGTCAAGGTCGGCACGGTCGAGACTGGTCAGAACAGTCACCGCCAAGATCTTGGTGTTAGAGCCTTTTTTCCCCTCGCCCGCAGCGCGCACCACTTGCGGGTCGCCATGCACGGTCAGGAAATCAAGGTCAAATTGGGCGATGCCGCGCACCGCCGCTTCGACAGTAGCGCCGATGTCGAAGAACTTCATATCAAGGAAGATGCGCTTGCCGTGCTCTTGCTTCAGCTCATTGGCCAAAGCCAATCCACCGCCGGTCAGCATCCCCAGCCCGATCTTATAAAAGCTGACCCTGTCGCCCAGCTTTTCGGTCAGCGCCAAGGCCTGCACGATATTTGGCACGTCCAAAGCCACGATCAAGCGGTCATCGGCGGTCATCGGAGCTCTCCTTTGCGCTACATTGGCGGCGGTTTGACCTTGGCGGCGCGGGGTGTCAAGACTGTCCCAAAGGGAGGCTCGAATGATCCTGGCATTCGATATCGGCGGCAGCCGCATCCGCGCAGCGCTTTGGGACGGCGAAAGGCTGCAACCCTTGGGCGAGGTGCCTACGCCATCACAAGATATTGACGCTTTCACTGGTGCGATCACCCGTTTTACCACGGGCAGCGCGGCGCGCGGGCTGGCGATCTCGATCGCGGGGGTGGTCGATCCCGACACCAATATCGGTACCGTGGCCAATATCGCCGCGATTGATGGGCTGGCCTTAGGTCCGACATTGCGCGCCGCGACCGGTCTGCCGGTGCTGGTGTTGAACGATGCCGATTGCTTTGCCTTGGCCGAGGCTTGGCGCGGCGCGGGGCGCGGGCATGACAATGTCTTTGGCGTCATCCTTGGCACAGGAGTCGGCGGCGGCTTGGTCATCGGCGGGCGGTTGGTTCACGGTGCGGGCGGCTATGCCGGCGAATGGGGCCACGGGCCGGTCATCCACGGCGAATATGCCATGCGCTGCGGCTGCGGGCAGAAGGGCTGCATCGATATGATCGGCGGCGCGCGCGGGTTGGAGCGGCTGCACCAGTTGCGCAGCGGTGAGGATCTGGGCTCGGAAGAGATCATCACGCGCTGGAACGCGGGCGAGGCTGCGGCGACCGCAACGCTTGAGCTTTGGCGAGAGCTTGTGGCCGGGGCTTTGTCGATGGTGCTGAACGTGGTGGGCGCCTCGGTGGTGCCGGTGGGCGGCGGACTCTCGCAAGCCCCCGGATTGGTGGCATTTTTGGATGAGGCTTTGCGCAACCGCCTTTTGCGCAAAAGTGCCGATCCGCTGGCCGTCCCCGCGCATTTCGGTGCCGATGCCGGCCTTTTGGGCGCGGCTTTGGCGGGAGCTGCCCAGTGGCGGTGACGCTTGAGGTTTGCGTTGACGACTCTGCAGGACTGGCGGCGGCGGTAAAGGGCGGCGCAGACCGAATTGAGCTTTGCGCGGCCCTTCCCTTGGGCGGCCTTACCCCTTCTATCGGTTTCATGGCCGAGGCGGCGCAATGCGGCCTGCAGGTGATGGCCATGATCCGCCCCCGCGCGGGTGGGTTCGTCTATTCCGAGGCTGAGCTTACCCAGATGGAGGTCGATATCGCCGCCGCCAGCGCTGCGGGTCTGGCGGGCGTGGTGATCGGGGCCAGCCTGCCGGATGGCGCCTTGGACCTACCCGCCCTTGCCCGGCTTTGCGCCGCGGCGGAAGGGATGGATCTGACGCTGCACCGTGCTTTTGATCTGGTGCCAGACCCGGCAGAGGCGCTGGAACAGGCTCTAACATTGCCGTTTTCGCGTATTTTAACCTCGGGCGGCAAGCCGCGCGCGACGGAAAGTATCCCCGAGCTTGCCGCCTTGATCCATCAAGCCGCCGGGCGGATTTCCATCATGCCCGGCTCAGGCATCAGTGCCGAGACTGCGCCTCTTTTCACGCCCTTGGGGATCACCGAGATCCACGGCTCATGTTCAAGATGCGTGGCCGTCAGCGGGCGCGCGGTGGACTTGGGCTTTGGCCCTGCCAATGAAAGACGCACTGATGCGGCTTTAGTCCAAGCCTTAAAACAGGCCCTGCGTTGACTTGACCGGGCTTTGGCGCGAGTCTGGCGGCAAAATTTAGTCAGG
This sequence comes from Pseudogemmobacter lacusdianii, assembly GCF_030848395.1. Taxonomy (GTDB): domain Bacteria; phylum Pseudomonadota; class Alphaproteobacteria; order Rhodobacterales; family Rhodobacteraceae; genus Pseudogemmobacter; species Pseudogemmobacter lacusdianii. The sequence continues at coordinate 144,656 of NZ_JAVDBT010000007.1, forward strand.
CCCCACCGCATTACATCAGCACAAAGGGGCCAAAGGGACGGGGCAGCCGCATGGATATTTCGCTGAATTTCGAGCGGCCAGAGCAAGGCCCCAGTTCGGGTCCGGTCTCGGTTGGCTGGTTTTTGACCTCGGACAAAGGCGCGGTGCTGTTTGATCCGCCGGAGCGCGTCAGCCAGCGCCAAACCAACCGCGCCCATGCCAAATCTGCCAGCCGCTGCCCCGCTGTGATCCAGCTGGAAAGCCGCTATTTCATGGTGAAATGCCCCTTCGATCTGCATATCGGCTTTGGCCGCGACGATAAGGGCAAGCCTGTCCTGATCAACCGCGCCGGGGCGGCCAGCTCGATCCGCTCTAACAAGCTGGGCGAGGTGCTAACGCTGGTCAATGAGAGCGAATGGCGTTACCCCGACCGCCCCACCGTTCAGCTGCAGCTGCCCTATTGCTTCATCGCCGATGAGATGGTCTTCGTCACTCAGCTCTCGGCCTTCCTGCACTATCGGCCCGACCCGCTGCCCGGCACGATCTTTGGCGGCCGCTTCCCAATCTCGATCTGGCCGCGCCCTTTGATGTGGGCCTTTGAATGGCATGAGCCCGGCAAAGACATCGTGCTGCGCCGGGGCGAGCCGCTGTTCTATTGCCAGTTCGAAGCCACTGACCCCAGCCGCCCTGTGCAACTGGTCGAGGCGGAAAAGACCGCTGATCTTGAGGCCTACCTAGAGAAAATCGGCGGGGTGGTGAATTACGTCAACCAGACCTTCAGCCTTTTCAAAGCCGCCGAGGCGCTTCGTCCGAAAAAGCTTCTGACCCCGAAACCGCGGGATTAGAGACGGTTTTCTTCGCCTTTTTCACCGCCGTAGGCTCGGCTTGGGCCAAAGCGCGGTCCAAGAAGGGCACCAGAAGTTTTGGATCGCCCCAAATCGAGACATGGATCTCGGGCTGGCCGTCTCCGGCCAGATGCTCGGGCGTCAGCATCACCACCCGCAGGCGCATCTTCTGGCCCGCCTCGATTGCGGGGGCAAGAATTTCACTGGCAACGGGGCCAAGCTGGCCAATGAAGCCGTCGCGCCAGACCGGAATGATGCCCATCCATGGCCGCACCACCCGCGCCCAAAGCCCAACCTGGCCGTCGGCCATGAGCCGCGGCACCACCGCATCGCCCATAGACAGCCGCGACCGGCCAATGTGCAGGGCGATGCCCTCCACCGGCACTTGCGGCAGAATCGGTTCGATGATGTCACGCATTACGCTCTCCGGAGTTTGGGGCAGATGCGCCACCATCACCGCAGGTTGCAACCCCCCGCGACAGGATGTCCGGTAAAACCGCCGATTGGGGGGCGCTCAATCGGCAACAAAAGGCCAAAGCTGCGGCTTAGAAAAATCCGACGCTTGCAGGCCCTTACCGCTTGAACCCCGACCGCCGCCGTCCCACATCTGGACCAAGGCCGATGCGGGCCGTGCCTTTCCAAGGGCGGCTGCAGGACGGTGCTTGAGAAAAGGAGACGACCGGATGAACATGGAAAAGTTCACGGAAAGGTCGCGCGGCTTCATTCAATCCGCGCAGACCATTGCGATGCGGGAAGGCCACCAGCGGGTGCTGCCGGACCATCTTCTCAAAGCCTTGATGGATGACGATCAAGGGCTTGCTGCCAATCTGATCCGCAAAGCCGGCGGTGCGCCCGAGCGGGTGAATGAGGCGATCAACGCCAGCATCGCCAAGCTGCCGAAAGTGTCGGGCGGCGACGGGCAGACCTATGTCGACCCCAGCCTTGTGCGCGTTTTGGATGAGGCTGAGCAGGTCGCCAAGAAGGCGGGCGACAGCTTTGTCCCGGTTGAGCGGCTTTTGACCGCGATGGCTTTGGTGAACACCCGCGCCAAGGATGCTTTGACCGCTGGTGCCGTGACGGCGCAGGGGCTGAACTCGGCCATCAATGATGTGCGCAAAGGGCGCACGGCCGATTCCGCCTCGGCCGAGGATACGATGGAGGCGCTGAGCAAATATGCCCGCGACCTGACCCAAGCCGCCCGCGATGGCAAGATTGACCCGATCATTGGCCGCGATGAAGAGATTCGCCGCGCCATGCAGGTGTTGTCGCGCCGCACCAAGAACAATCCGGTGCTGATTGGTGAGCCGGGGGTCGGTAAGACCGCCATCGCCGAAGGCCTCGCCCTGCGCATCGTCAACGGCGATGTGCCGGAATCTCTGCGCAACAAGAAGCTCATGGCCTTGGACATGGGCGCTTTGATTGCCGGTGCGAAGTATCGCGGTGAGTTTGAAGAGCGTCTGAAAGCGATCCTCAAAGAGATTGAAGCCGCTGCCGGTGAGATCATTCTCTTCATCGATGAGATGCACACGCTTGTGGGGGCCGGTAAGGCCGATGGCGCGATGGATGCCGCCAATCTAATCAAACCCGCGCTGGCGCGGGGGGAACTCCATTGCGTGGGTGCCACCACCTTGGACGAATACCGCAAACATGTGGAAAAGGACGCGGCTTTGGCCCGTCGTTTCCAGCCGGTTTTCGTCTCGGAGCCGACGGTCGAGGATACGATCTCGATCCTGCGGGGGATCAAAGAGAAATATGAGATGCACCACGGCGTGAAAATCGCCGACTCGGCTTTGGTCGCGGCGGCAACGCTGTCGCACCGCTATATCACCGACCGTTTCTTGCCCGATAAGGCCATCGATCTGGTCGATGAGGCCGCCAGCCGCCTGCGGATGGAGGTGGATTCGAAGCCCGAAGAACTGGACGCTTTGGATCGCCAGATCCTGCAGTTCCAGATCGAATCTGAGGCTTTGAAGAAAGAGGATGACGCGGCTTCGAAAGACCGGCTGGAGAAGCTGGAACGCGAACTGGCTGATCTGCAACAAAAATCCTCGGAGCTGACCGCCAAATGGCAGGCAGAGCGGGAAAGCTTGGAAGCAGCGCGCGGCTTGAAAGAGCAGCTTGACCAGTCGCGGGCTGAATTGGAGCAAGCCAAGCGTGAGGGCAATTTTGCCCGCGCCGGTGAGCTGCAATATGGCCGCATCCCGGAGCTTGAGAAAAAGCTGGGCGAGGCGGAGGGCCGCGAAGGCGATGCGATGGTGGCCGAGTCCGTGCGGCCCGAGCAGATCGCTGAAGTGGTCGAGCGTTGGACCGGCATCCCCACCACCAAGATGCTGGAGGGTGAACGCGACAAGCTTCTGCGCATGGAAGAGGAACTCGGCCGCCGGGTGATTGGCCAACACGCCGCCGTCGAGGCGGTGTCGAAAGCCGTGCGCCGCTCGCGTGCGGGCCTCTCGGATGAGAATAAGCCCTTGGGCTCGTTCCTGTTCCTTGGCCCAACCGGCGTGGGTAAGACCGAGCTGACCAAGGCCTTGGCCGAGTATCTCTTTGACGATGACACCGCGATGGTCCGCATCGATATGTCTGAATTCATGGAGAAACATGCGGTCAGCCGGTTGATCGGCGCGCCTCCGGGCTATGTCGGCTATGATGAGGGCGGGGTTCTGACCGAGGCTGTGCGGCGCAGGCCCTATCAAGTCGTGCTCTTCGATGAGGTCGAAAAGGCGCATCCGGATGTGTTCAACGTGCTCTTGCAGGTGCTGGATGACGGCATTCTGACCGATGGTCAGGGCCGCAAGGTCGATTTCAAACAAACCCTCATCATCTTGACCTCGAACCTTGGCGCGCGCTCTTTGAGCGAGCTGCCCGAGGGCGCTGATCCAACCCGTGCGCGGGCCGAGGTGATGGAAGCGGTGCGGAGCCATTTCCGCCCCGAATTCCTGAACCGTCTGGACGAGCAGATCATCTTCGATCGGCTGAACCGGGCGGATATGTCGGGCATCGTCGAGATCCAGTTGCGCCGCTTGGAAGAGCGTCTGGCGGGCCGCAAGATCTCGCTTGAGATCGATGCCGAGGCCAAGGCATGGCTGGCGGATGAGGGCTATGACCCGGTCTTTGGCGCCCGCCCGCTGAAGCGGGTGATCCAGCGCCACCTGCAAGACCCGCTGGCCGAGATGTTGTTGGCCGGTGAAGTGCTTGATGGTTCGACGGTCACGGTCAGCGCCGGTCCCGAAGGTCTGATCGTCGGCGACAAGCTGATCGCCAGCCGGCGCAGCCCGCCCGAACAGCATGTCGTTCACTAAGCTATAAAAAGGGGCCCTCGGGCCCCTTCTTTCTTCACTGTGGCGCTTACGCCGAGCGCAGGATCAGAAGATTATCCTCAACCGCTGCCGCGACGGCGGTGTAATGCGGCGTGCGACGCTCAGGATCGCCGCCAGAGCGCAAAATCAAAAGCTCGGCCTCTTTCACGACAGCTTCGGCCTGTTGCGTCGCAACTTCTAGCCGATCGCTGCGCACCGCCCGCAGCGGCTTGACCCGCTTGGCATCCGGCTTGCCGCCTTGGCTGGGCGAGACGCGCGGGGCGCTGGTGTCAAGATTCTGCTGTACGATCCGGTCAAGATCATTGGCGGCCTTGTTCAAGGCGGCTTTGATCGGCGCATAATCCCCGGTGTTTGGCAGTTGTCTCGCGATGCGTTTGTAATAGGTGCTGAGACAATCGATGCGGTAAACCCCCGCAACGCCACGGCCGCAGGTAACATTGGCTTCGGCCAAGACCTGCACGATCTTTGCGGTCGTATCGTCGCGCAGGCCCAAGGTGTTGGGACCGAAGTCTTCGCAATCCCCGCTGAAACCGGCCAAAATAACGCGGGCACCTTGGTCCAATAGGGCAAAGCCCTCATCGTCTCCACCGCCGCCTTCGCCACCCGTGTCTTCGTCATCGCCGCTGTCAGACGGTGGGCGATAATTATCGTCGCGACCGCCGTTGCGGCAATTGCTTTGCCAGACCAAACCCGAAGCGCCGTCGCGCAAGGGCGTGACTTCAAACTGCGGATGCAAGATCGGCAAAGGGCCCGCCAGAGCGCCGCTGGGCAGGAAGCTCAATCCAAAAAGCACTGCGACTAATTTAAGGCAAAGGCTTTTCATTTTGTCACTCCGCTTCAAAAATACCGTAGGCCGCAAGGACCGCACGACGCGTCCCCGGACCAAACGAACCGTCTATTTCACCTTCATAGAGGCCTTTTTCGGCCAAAACCCCTTGTAAGGCGGCCCAAGTTTGCTTGGGAAAGGCCTCAGGGCGGGCCAGAACCTCTTCAAGCGCCCGCGCACTGCCGCCGCGCAACGCGCCATAGATCAGATTGGCCGCCTCATCAGGGCCCATATCCTCGATCAAGCCATTGGCGGCAAAGCTGGCCACATTCACCATCGCTTCGGTATGGCCAAGATCCGCAGCTTGCCGGAACAGGCCCAGCGCTTTGCTTTTATCCGCCGTCAGGCCGAGCTCGCCAAAATAGGTCAGCACGCCCATATCATTCACCGCCGCCGCGATCCCGGCGTCAGCCGAGGCTTGATAAAGACCCAAAGCCCGGGCCGGATCGGCCGTGACGCCAAAGCCGCCCTCCAGCACTTTGGCCAAGCGATACTGCGCCTCAGGGTCGCCTTGGGCGGCGGCTTGTTCGAGCAAAGCAACCGCCCCGCTGGGATCGTAATTGGCATGCTGCCGGTCAAGCTTGGCCAATGCCAGCCCCACCACCGAGCGTGAATCCCCCGCATCTGCCAGCCGTTGCAGATTGGCCAGATCCTCATCGACGATGCGGGCCCAAGCCATTGCCAGATCTTCCACCCCGGCCTCACTTTCCACAGCGTCACCGCCAGTCAGAAAGAAGGGCTGTCCGGGCAAAGAGCCATAGGTGGCAGGCTCTTGCGCATTGCCGGTCGCGGCCAAAACATCGTCGCGGACCTGCCGAAACATCAGGCCAATCTCTAGCCCCTCGATCACGATGTTCTTGCGCAAAGCAATATTGAAGGGGCTATTCTCGCCATCGCCGTCCAGCGCCACGGCGCCATCTCGGGCGGCAAAGGCCACCAAAGTCCCCCGCTCGGGCGAGGGTGCTGCCAGCCCCCCTTTGCCCGTGGTGAGGCCCTTCGCCACCTCGGGGTCGCGCAGGTCGATCACATCGGGGAAAGGGTTGTCGCGGCAGCTGTCAAGAATAAGGATCGACATCTTCCGCGCGCCGTCCACAGCAGAGAGCATTTGGTCCATCGTCACCGAAGCGGTCACAATATCCTTGGCGCTCTGCACCTGAGCATCGATCGGGATCAGAAAGGTCGTGCCTTGAACCGAAACGCCATGTCCGGCGTAATAAATCAAAGCCAGATCCGCAGTTTCGGCCTTAAAGGCGAAATCTTGCAGTTGCGCCAAGGTCTCCTCCTTGGTCGCATCCATCGAAATATCGACGGCAAACCCCATCGTTTTCAGGTCAGCGGCCAGCGCTTTCACATCACTGAGGGTGTTTTTCAGCGGCGGCACGGACGAATAAGTCGACATGCCGATCACCAGAGCCACCCGGTCACTGGCGCGGGTTTCCCCGGCAGCGGGTGTCACAAAACAAATAACCAGAAACGGCAACAGCAGAAAAATGCGCATCATGAACAAAACCCAGCCAAAAATGGCCTAATGGCGCGAATCCTACTCTGGCCCATGCGAATCGGCAAAGGAATTACAGCGCGCATTTGCGGGCGGTTGCAGCTGGCTCAGCCAATTTTCGCCGCTCAGCGCGCCGGTGGTCAGACTTCTGTTGGCCTTAGCCCCTAAGCGCCCATGATGCCGCAAAGCGCCAAAGCTTGGCCCTTTATCGCGCAAATATCCCGATCACATCGCCAGAAAGAGGAGCCAAAGATGACTGTAGACGCCAAATATTGGACCGAGGCGAAGGCCAGCGGCGGCGGGCGCAATGGCATTGCCGGGCTGGTCAATGGCCAACTCACCGTCACCATGACCAGCCCAAAAGAGCTGGGCGGCTCGGGGCTGGGGCACAACCCGGAAGAGCTGTTCGCGGTGGGCTATGCCGCTTGCTACCTTGGCGCGATGCGCTTTGCTGCGGGGTCAGAAAAGCTTGGCACCGTGCCAGACACGGCAACGGTGAATGCCCATGTCGGCATCGGCCCGCGCTCGGACGGTGGTTTTGGCATCAAGGTAAAGCTGGTGGTCAGCCTGCCGGGGCTGGATCGCGCTGTGGCCGAAAAGATCGTCGAGCGCGGCCATTTCATCTGCCCCTATTCCAACGCCACCCGTGGCAATATCGAGGTTGAGACCCAGCTTCTGTAACCCTAAGGCACGCGACGCTTTTTACTTAGAAAAGCACGCGCTTAGGGAAAATGAACGGTAGATTTTCGGGCCCAGACCGACCAACCTTTGGCAAAAACCATAAGGGAGGATTCGTGATGACGACCGGCTTTTACTTCGACGAACATTGCCTTTGGCACACCACGGGCGAGCATGTGATCATCGCGCCAGTCGGCGGCTTTCTACAGCCGCCTTCGGGCGCGGGTCATGCCGAAAGCCCCGAGACCAAACGGCGGCTGAAGAACTTGGTCGAGGTCTCGGGCCTTGGCGATCAACTCTCATGGCGCAAGGCGCAAGCCCTGACCCGGGCCGAGATGGAGCGGATCCACCCCGCCAGCTATCTGGATAAGTTCAAGGCGCTCTCGGATGCCCAAGGTGGCAATGCGGGCTATTACTCGCCCTTTGGTCCGGGGTCTTTTGAGATTGCCGCCTTGTCGGCAGGACTGGTGAAGCAAGCGGTGTCGGACGTCTATCACCGGCACCTCGACAATGCCTATGTGATCTCGCGCCCGCCGGGGCACCATTGCCTGCCCGATGCGTCGATGGGCTTTTGCCTTTTGGCCAATATCCCCTTGGCGATCGAAGCCTTGCGGGCCGAGGTTGGCCCATTGCGCGTGGCGGTGGTGGATTGGGATGTGCACCACGGCAATGGCACTGAGGCCTGTTTCATCGACCGCGACGACACGCTGACCATCAGCCTGCATCAAGAAAACTGCTTCCCGCCCGATCAAGGCCGCGCCGAGACGCGGGGGCAAGGCCAAGGTGAGGGCTATAACCTTAACATCCCGCTTTTGCCGGGCGGTGGCCATCAGACCTATATGGACGCGTTTGAGCTGTTGGTCGCACCAGCATTGCGCGCCTTCAAGCCTGATATGATCATTGTCGCCTCGGGGCTGGATGCCAATTCCTTTGACCCCTTGGCACGGATGCAGGCGCATTCCGACACTTTCCGCGCCATGGCTTGCCAGATCAAAGCCTTGGCCGATGAATTGTGTGACGGCCGGGTCTTGGCCGCGCATGAAGGCGGCTATGCCGAAGGCTATGTCCCCTTCTGCGGCCTTGCGATCATCGAAGAATTCTCTCGCCACCGCACTAAGGTCCAAGATCCCTTCCTAGAGATTTTGCAGGCCCAGCAACCGCCCGCAGATTTCATTGCCTATCAGCGCCAAAGGCTTCAAGCGCAGGCGAAGGCCGCGGGCTTGGTGAGCTGATCGCCTTCCATCGGACCAAAACCTGCGGGCCAAAGAATTTACCCCGGCCCGCAGTTTTTGACGCATTGTCACATAGGCTTCACAAAACTCTGACATGACCGTCACATAAACGTCCTATCCGGGGCGCGGTCGTTCCATGCGGCCACAGGACATTCAGGAGATACTGATGAAATCCGTGATGCTCACCGCTTCGGCGCTCGCCATGGCCGCGATGACCGCTGGCGTGGCTCAGGCCCGCGACAATATCCAAATCAGCGGCTCGTCCACCGTGCTGCCCTATGCCACCATCGTGGCCGAGGCTTTTGGTGAGAACTTTGACTTCGCCACCCCGGTGGTCGAAGGCGGCGGCTCGGGTGCCGGCCGTAAGAACATGTGCCAAGGCGTCGGCGAAAACACCATCGACATCGCCAACTCCTCGAGCCGCATCAAGCAAAGCGACATCGATCTGTGCGCCGCCAATGGCGTGGCCGAGATCATGGAAGTCCGCTTTGGCTATGACGGCATCGTCTTTGCCTCGGACATCGCTGGCCCGGACTTCGCCTATACCCCGGCGCAATGGTTCAACGCCCTTGCAAAAGACGTGGTGAAAGACGGCGCGATCGTTGCCAACCCGAACAAAACCTGGGCTGACGTTGACGCGGCTCTGCCGGCGCAAGACATCCTTGCTTTCATCCCCGGCACCAAACACGGCACCCGCGAAGTCTTCGACGAGAAAGTCATCGTGCAAGGCTGTGAAGACAGCGGCGCATACGAAGCTTTCGTCGCTGCCTCGACCGCAGCAGACGATTCGGCCAAGGCTGACGAAGCCGAAGACAAGTGCATGGCTCTGCGCACCGACGGCGTTTCGGTCGACATCGACGGCGACTACACCGAGACCCTGGCCCGCATCGGCGCCAACAAAAACGCCATCGGCGTCTTTGGCCTGTCCTTCTACCAAAACAACTCGGACAAGCTGAAAGTCGCAACCATGTCGGGCGTCGTGCCGACGGTTGAGGCAATCGCAAGCGGTGACTATCCGGTCTCGCGCCCGCTGTTCTTCTACGTTAAGAAGGCGCACTTCGGCGTCATTCCGGGCCTGAAAGAATATGTCGAGTTCTTCGTGAGCGACGACATGGCTGGTCCCGATGGCCCGATGGCGGCCTACGGTCTGGTGTCTGACCCGGAGCTGGCGGCGACCCAAGCTGCTGTCGCTGCGGAAACCCCGATGGGCCCGCTGGAATAAACCAAGCCGTTGGAAGATGGCGGCACGCTCCCTGCCGCCATCTTTCACATCCAAGCCCCTCCTTAACGGACGTGGACCATGAGCATAGCTCTTCTGACGCTGATCATTCTGGGCCTTTCCGCCCTAGGTTACCTTTTGGGCCGTCAACGGGCCCTTGCTGCCGTTGAGGGGGATGCACGCAAACTGCACTCCCTGCCGTCCTATTACGGGGCCTCGGTCTTCCTTTTCACCGCTTTGCCGGCCTTCCTGACGCTGCTTGTTTGGCTGATCGCCCAGCCGCTGCTGATCGAGCGCTCGGTCGCTGGCATGATTACCCCTGCCGATATTCCCGCAGGCACCACGCTCTCCTTGGTGATGAGCGATGTGCAGCGGATCGCCGTTGGAACCGAGCAACTGGTCGCCGATGGCATGTCCGAGACCGAGCTTGCCGCTTTGCAAGCCGATCCGGCTGGCCTGCGCTCGGCGCTGGGTCGTCTGGGCGTCTCTGTGGCCGAGACCACCACCCCCAATGTGCTTGAGGCCGCCAAGGCCTATCGCGCCTCGGCCAGCCTTGGCCATTTTGGCATGATCGTCGCCGCTTTGGCGCTGGCAGTCGCCGGGCTTTTGATCTCGGCCTTCCGGGTCACGCCCGAGCTCCGCGCCCGCAACATCGTTGAATCCTTCATCCGCGTCTTGCTGATCGGGGCCTCGACCGTCGCCATTCTGACCACGCTTGGCATTGTCTTCTCGCTGGTCTTCGAATCCTGGCACTTCTTCCAACTCTACCCGGCGAAAGACTTTTTCTTCTCGCTGACCTGGAACCCGAAATTCGGCGGCGGCTCGTCGCTGGGGGTTTGGCCGCTGGTCTGGGGCACGCTTTATGTCTCCTTCGTGGCCTTGGTCATCGCGGTGCCTCTGGGCATCCTTTCGGCAATCTATCTGTCGGAATATGCTTCTCCCACCGTCCGCAGCGTCGCCAAGCCCTTGCTTGAGATCCTCGCCGGTATCCCCTCGATCGTTTACGGCCTCTTCGCGCTGGTGACGGTTGGCCCCTTGCTGCGCGATTGGCTCGCCATGCCTTTGGGTCTGGGCGCGAGCTCGTCTTCGGTGGCGACCGCGGGTCTGGTGATGGGGATCATGCTGATCCCTTATGTCTCTTCGCTCTCCGATGACATCATCAACTCGGTGCCGCAGAGCTTGCGCGATGGGTCTTACGCCATCGGGGCAACCCCTTCGGAAACCGTGCGCCAAGTCGTCCTGCCCGCCGCCCTTCCCGGCATCGTGGGCGCGGTGCTCTTGGCCGCCAGCCGCGCTATTGGTGAGACGATGATCGTGGTGATGGGCGCAGGGGCCGCGGCAAAACTTTCGATGAACCCGTTTGAGGCGATGACCACCGTCACCGTCAAAATCGTCAGCCAGCTGACCGGCGACACCGAATTTGCCAGCCCTGAGACCTTGGTTGCCTTCGCCCTTGGCCTGACGCTCTTCGTCTTCACCCTTGGCTTGAACATTCTGGCGCTCTTCATCGTGCGCAAATATCGCGAGCAATACGAATGACCGAGATATCGCAACAAGCAGAGCCGCCGGTAAAATCGCTGTTTGAGTCCGATCTGCGCACCCGCCGCCGCAATGCCGCTGAAACCCGGTTTCGGCTTTACGGCATGGCGGCAGTCGCGATGGGCATCTTCGCACTGATCTTCTTGCTGGTCTCGGTGCTGGGCAACGGGGTTTCCTCGTTCCGCCAAACCAGCATTGAGTTGCAAGTCACGCTGGACGAAGCGGTGTTGGACAAAACCGGCAGCCGTGACCCCGAGGTGATGAAGAAGGTCACAACCATCGGCTATGGCAAGATTTTGGATCAAGCCTTGGCCGATACTTTGGCCGCCCATGACATCGACGTCTCGGCCCTGACGCCCAAGCAGCTTTCGGGCATGAAGTCGGACGAGGCCCCGCGCCGCTTGCGCGATCTGGTGTTGGCCGACCCCTCGCTGGTGGGCCAAACCATCACCTTCCACGCGCTGGCCACCAGCCGCATCGACGGCTTTGAGAAAGGCCGTGTGACGATGGAAAGCGCCAAGCTCGACAGCAATATCTCGGTCGAGCAGTTGGAAGTGGCGCAGGCGATGAAGGACAAAGGCCTGTTGTCGATGCCCTTCAACTGGGGCTTCTTCACCAGCGCCGATGCTTCGGAGCTGCGTCCTGAAGCAGCAGGTGTTGGCGTCGCCATGCTCGGCTCGCTTTACATGATGCTGATCGTGCTGGTGCTGTCGCTGCCGATCGGTGTTGCCGCCTCGATCTATCTTGAGGAACTGGCACCCCAGAACCGTTGGACCGATATCATCGAGGTGAATATCGCCAACCTCGCCGCGGTTCCGGCGATCGTTTACGGCATTCTGGCTTTGGCCCTGTTCATCAACTTCCTTGGCCTGCCGCAATCGGCACCGATGGTTGGTGGCCTTGTGCTGACGCTGATGACGCTGCCGACCATCATCATCGCCACCCGCGCCGCGCTGAAAGCCGTGCCGCCCTCGATCCGCGATGCGGCTTTGGGTGTGGGCGCCAGCCGGATGCAGACCATCTTCCACCATGTGCTGCCCTTGGCGATGCCCGGCATCCTGACCGGCACCATCCTTGGCCTTGCCCGCGCCTTGGGCGAGAGCGCGCCTTTGCTGCTGATTGGCATGGTGGCTTTCGTAAAAGACTACCCCTCGGCCCCGCCTGCCGGTCTGATGGAACCCGCCTCGGCTTTGCCGGTTCAGGTTTACCAATGGACCCAAAGGGCCGATCCTGCGTTTGTAGAACGGGCCTCCGGTGCGATCATCGTGCTGCTGGTTTTCCTTGTTGCGATGAACGCGACCGCAATCCTCCTTCGCCGCCGCTTCGAGCGCCGCTGGTGATCTGACAGGCTAATGGACATGAACCTCATGCAAACCCCAGTTTCCGACACCACCGCCCTTAAGCCCCGCATCACGGCCTCGGGCGTGCAGGTCTATTATGACACCAACCACGCGTTGAAGGATGTCTCGGTCAATATCCTTGACCGGACCACCACCGCCTTCATCGGCCCTTCGGGCTGCGGCAAAAGCACCTTCCTGCGCTGCCTCAACCGGATGAACGACACCGTGGCCTCGGCCCGGGTCGAGGGGAAGATCCTGCTCGACGGGCAGGACATCTACGACAAGCGCGTCGATCCGGTGCAATTGCGCGCCCGCATCGGCATGGTGTTCCAAAAACCGAACCCCTTCCCCAAGTCGATCTATGACAACGTGGCTTATGGCCCGCGCATCCACGGTCTGGCCCGCAACAAGGCCGAGCTGGATGAGATCGTGGAAACCTCGCTGCGCCGTGCTGCTTTGTGGAACGAGGTGAAAGACCGCCTCTCCGCCCCCGGCACCGGGCTTTCGGGTGGCCAACAGCAGCGCCTTTGCATCGCCCGCGCCGTGGCGACCGGCCCCGAGGTTCTGCTGATGGACGAGCCCTGCTCGGCCTTGGACCCGATCGCCACCGCCCAAGTCGAGGCGCTGATTGATGAGCTGCGCGAGCAGTATTCCGTCGTCATCGTGACCCATTCGATGCAGCAAGCTGCCCGTGTCAGCCAAAAAACCGCCTTCTTCCACCTTGGAAATCTGGTGGAATACGGCGACACTCAGCAGATCTTTACCAACCCGCAAGATCCGCGCACCGAAAGCTATATCACCGGACGGATCGGCTAAGAGCATGGCGATGACCCCCGACACCCCGCATATCTCCTCGGCCTTCGACCGTGAGATCGATGCGCTTTTGGCCAAGCTGACGCTGATGAGCGGTCTGGTCGAGCGCGCTTTGGTCGACAGCGCCGTCGCGCTTGAGGCGCAAGACACCGACGCGGCCGAGCGGATGATCCGCGCCGATAAGGACATCGACGCGCTGGATGAGCAGATCAATCTGGATGCCGCCGGGCTGATCGCACGGCGCAGCCCCACGGCCAGCGATCTGCGGCTGATCTTGGCGGTGATGCGCACCTCCTCCAGCCTTGAGCGGGTGGGCGATCTGGCCAAGAACGTCGCCAAGCGCACCCTGCCTTTGGCGCAAAGCCGCCAGGTCGAAGGCGCCACCAGCACCATCCGCCGCATGGCCAAGATGGTGGCGGTGATGCTGGAAGAGGCGATGCGCGCCCTGACCCGCAAAGATGCCGTGCTGGCCGCCGATGTGCGCGCCCGCGATCTCGACATCGACACGATGTACAATACGCTCTTCCGCTCTTTGCTGACGCATATGCTGGAGAACCAGTCCAACATCACCCCGGCGATGCATCTGCATTTCATCGCCAAGAACATCGAGCGCGCTGGCGACCATGCGACCGGGATTGCCGAACAGGCGATCTATCTCGCCACGGGTGAGCTGCCCAGCGACGCCCGCCCCAAGGCCGAGGCCTTGGGAAGCACAGCGCCGAAGGCGTAAGACGGCTATAAGTGATGCAAAAGGGCGGCCCGATCTGGGCCGCCCTTAATCTTTGTAAACAACCCGTTCAGTTGTTGTTGATGTCGCGGTCCCAGATCTTCACCTGCCCCTCGCGCACGCCGACCAAGCGGCGAACCACGAACCAAGCCACGGCCGAGGACAGAGCGAAGATCACCAAAAGCACCGGAAGTGAGCTGGCCAGCCCGGTCATCACAACGATGCCGGTGACCCCGGCCCCGATCGCAAAGCCAAGGAAAAAGAACCCCGGCGCAAAGATCTCAATGATTGCCAGCACCAGTCCGGCCACGATCCATGCCCACCAAATCGCCCAGATCTGCCCCGCCATCTACGGCCTACCTTTCAGCATTTTGAACGCATCCCCGAAGGATTCCAAAAGGTTGGCAGGCAGCAAGATGGTTTGTTTGCCATGGCCCGCCGCAATTGCCTGCATCGCTTCGACCTGCTTCAGCGCCACTTGATATTGCGCCGCCTCAAGCCCGCTTTCTTTGATGGTCTCAGCAATCACGCCCGTTGCATAGGCCTCGGCATCGGCTGTGACGCGCTTGGCTTTGGCCTGTTGCTCGGCGGCATAAAGCTCGGCATCGGCGGCAAGCTCGACCGAGCGTTTCTTGCCCTCGGCCTCCATCACCTGCGCGCGCCGCGCCCGTTCGGCGTTCAGCTGCTGCAACATCGCCGCGCGGGTCGCTTCATCAAGGTTAACGTCCAAGATCTCGGCCCGCGTCACCTCGACGCCCCAGTCATCGACCATCGCAGTGACCTGCTCGCGCACCCGCTCAATCAGCTGCGCCCGGTTCGACTGCACCTGATCCAGTTCCAACTTACCAATCTCGCTGCGCACGATCCCGGCGACCGTGGTGGCAATTGCGCCATCCACATCGCGGATCCGGTAGACGGTCTTTTCCGGCTCCGTCACCCGGTAGAACACCGAAGTTTCCACCTTTACCAAGACGTTATCGGCGGTGATGGCGTCTTGGCTGGCGGTCGGCAATTGCCGTTCCAGCACCGAGACGCGATGCGCGATCCGGTCAAGGAAAGGCACCACGAAGTTGATCCCCGGCCCCAGCACCGCCCGCAATCGGCCAAAGCGCTCGACCACATGCTTTTCGCTTTGCGGCACGATCCGTACGCCAAGGAAAACGCACAGGACGACGAAGAGCGCGAAGCTAATCCCCACCCAGCTGCCGCCGCTTAAACCTTCCACCAATTCCATGACTTGCCCCTGAATATAATCGAACAATTGCGATTTATTCTGCGGCCTAACCGGCCATGGCGCAAGTGGCGTTGCCCTGCGGCCCGCCGCATGCTCCACTGGCGCAAAGGAGCGCCGATGCAACGGATTGATTTGAACGCCGATCTTGGCGAGGGGATCGGAGATGATGCGGCGATGCTGGGTCTGGTGAGCTCGGCCAATATCGCCTGTGGCGGCCATGCCTCGGACCCTTCGCTGATGCTGGCCAGCTTGCAATTGGCCAAGGCGCGCGGCGTTCAGATCGGCGCGCACCCGGGCTATGCCGACCCTGCCAATTTCGGCCGTGTGGTTGTGCCGATGGAACCAGCGGTAATCCGCGCGATGGTTGCGGCCCAGATCGGCGCCTTGCAAGGCGTGGCGCGGCTCTGCGGCGCTAAGGTGGCTTATGTGAAAGCCCATGGCGCTTTGGCCAATCTGGCCGCCGATCAGCGCCCGGTGGCGGATGCGATTGCTGAGACGGCGGCTTCAGCCGGGCTCGGATTGCTGGCCATCTCGGGAACCGAGTTACAGGCGGCGGGTGAGGCCGCGGGGATCACCACCACGGCCGAGATCTTTGCCGATCGCGCCTATCTCGCCACCGGCCGCTTGGTGCCGCGCAGCCATCCGCAAGCGATGATCCATGACCCAAAAGCGGCTCTAACACGGCTGATTTCCTATCTCGACACCGGGCTCATGCCGGTGATCGACGGAGAGCCCATCGCGCTTCAGGCGCAATCCATCTGCATCCACGGCGACAGCCCCGAGGCGGTGCAAATGGCCCGCGTGATCCGCGCCGGGCTGGCCGAGCGCGGCATCTCGGTGGCCAGTTTTGTCTAAGGACAGCCCCAGAGCACCCCGCTTTCTACCCGTTGGGGATCAGGCGGTGATGCTGGAATTCGCCACTGCGATCGACAAAGAAGCGCATCGCGCCGTCTTGGCACTTGATGCGGCTTTGGCGGCTCAGCCCTTTGCAGGCTTCATCGAAGCCGTGCCTGCATTCGTGACTCTGCTGGTGCGATTTGATCCGCTCGTGACAGATCGCGCAACCGTCGAGCAGCACCTGAAAACGCTAAATTCAGCTGCATTAGAGACTGTTCTTGCCGGAAACCGGCACGAAGTTTCGGTGGTCTATGACGGCTCTGACCTTGCCGAGGTCGCCCGGCAATGCGGCCTTTCGGAGGCCGAGGTTGCCCGCTGCCATCAATCTGGCACCTATGAAGTTGCGATGTATGGCTTTGCGCCGGGATATGCTTATCTCTCGGGCCTTCCGGCACCCTTGGCGATTGATCGCAAACCCAACGCGGTGCGCAATGTGCCAGCCGGATCGGTCATCATCGCAGGCGGTATGTGCCTGATCACCACCCTCACCATGCCGACTGGCTGGTGGCGCATCGGCAGGACCGACGCACAAGTGCTGACCGGCAATCCTGACCGCCCCTTCGCCTTTGCGGTGGGCGATAAGATCCAGTTCAACGAGGCCAAAAATGGTCTCTAACAAGGCAGAAATCGAGGTCCTTGAGGCGGGTCCGCATGTGACGCTGCAAGATGCGGGGCGTCCGGGTCTGATGCGCTTTGGCGTGCCAAACTCGGGGCCGATGGACCGCAAGGCCTTGACCATTGCCAACACCGCGCTCGGCAATCCAGCCGGACAAAGCGGCATCGAGGTCTCGCCCGCTGGGCTGCGACTTCGGCTAACACGCGGCACATTAACTCTGGCCATCGCGGGAGGTGGCTTTGCCGTGTCTCGCAATGGTCAGGCTTTGCGGGCCTGGCAGGTTGTCACCTTACAGCAGGGCGATGAGCTTACTTTGCGCCCCGGCCCTTGGGGAAGCTGGTGCTGCCTTGCCGTCGCAGGCCAGTTGGAGGCGGACACTTGGCTCGGCGCCACGGCGACCCACGGGCTCAGCGGTTTAGGCGGTGGGGCGTTGCGGGCAGGCCAAAGTCTAACAGTAAATGAGTGCCGAACACTGCCGGAAAGGCCCATTCCTTGCCCGGTGTTCTGCCGTCCGCGCAGGCGACTGAATGTCATACTTGGGCCGCAGGATGCGCTTTTCAGCGATGGAACCGTTGCGCGCTTCCTAAGCCAAACCTTCCGCCTCACCGCCGCCTTTGACCGCATGGGCCAGCGCCTCGCCGGGCCTAACATCGCGCCGGAGGCCGCACTTGGCATCCCCTCGCAAGGGCTGACGCGTGGCGCGGTGCAGGTCTCGGGCGATGGCATCGCCTCGATCCTGATGGCCGATCATCAGACCACCGGCGGCTATCCCAAGATTGCGACCGTGCTTTTGGATGACACCGACGGGCTGGCGCAGCTGCGCCCCGGTGATGCGATCTCATTCACCGCCATCACCCCCGCCAAGGCGGTGCAGCTTGCCCGCCAACGCGCCCGCGCTTTTCAATGCTATCTGGCACAGCTGGCTTCACATTAACCTCAAAGGTCCGCTGCGTTCCCGCCCGCCGCCGCCTTGCACATCTTTCGCCCGCTTCCGCTTCAGGATAGCTTGCCCGCAATCCAACCTGCGAGGCTTCCATGACTCAGCGCCTGCATCTTGTCTTTGGCGGAGAGCTTGTCGATCCGCAGCGCAACGTCTTTCGTGACGTGTCGCAGCTGCATGTGGTCGGGCTGTTCCCCGATTACGAAACCGCTTTCAACGCTTGGAAGGCCGAGGCCCAGCGCACCGTCGATAATGCCCATATGCGCTATTTCATCGCCGACATCAGCCGCTTGCAGGAGCAAAACGGCGCACCGAACGCAGGCTCTGGACCGGGCTGAGCATAGATCGCCGCAATGGCTTTGAACCTCGGACTTACGCTTTACTCATTGGCCAAACGACGCGAGTCGGGCCGCGATCAGCCACGCCCGGCGCGGCCCAATGGGGCGCTGGTCTGGATGCATGCGCCCGATGCCAATGCCGCGCGGGGCCTGCGTGAGTTGGCTTTGCGGCTTTGGCTTGATGATGCGGTGCTTAGCCTGATCACCTGCCATGATCCGCTGCCCGATCAGCCCGGCGCCTTGGTGCAACTGCCCCCGCCAGACACCACGCCTGAGGCCCGTGCCTTTTTGGACCATTGGCGCCCCGATCTCTGTCTCTTTTCGGAGGGAGAGTTGCGCCCGGCGATGATCAGCGAAGCAGCATTGCGTCAGCTGCCGCTGATGATGGCCGATGCCGTCGCCCCCCGTCTGCCCAAAGAGCGCGATGGCTGGTTTCCGGGCGTTACCCGCGGTGCGTTGGCGAAATTTTCGTGGATCGGCGCTATTGACGAGGCAGCCTCACGCAATTTCCGCAAAGCCGGGGCAGCGCCTTCGGCCGTGGCGGTGACCGGCCGACTGGAAGAGGCTTCGGCCGCAAAGCCCGGCAATGAGGCCGAACGGGCCGCCCTTGCAGCAACCTTTGCCACCCGGCCCGTTTGGTTTGCCGCCGCCCTACCCGAGGCCGAGGAAGCGGCGATCATCGCCGCCCATCGTGCGGCTTTGCAGCACGCGCACCGGCTTTTGCTGATCGTCCTGCCTGATCGCGCCGACCGCGCCTCGGCGCTTGCCGCGCGGGCCGAGGCCGAAGGCTGGGCGATTGCACACCGCGCGCAAGAGGAGGAGCCTGAGGCCCATACCGAAGTCTTCCTTGTCGACAGCCCCGAGGAAATTGGCCTCTGGTATCGTCTTGCCCCGATCAGCTTTCTGGGGGGCAGCCTTTTGGGCCAAGGCGCTCTGCGCGACCCGATGGAGGCGGCGGCCTTGGGCTCGGCCATTCTGCATGGGCCGATGGCAGGGTCCTATGGCATGGCCTTTGGCCGGCTTGGCGCGGCGCGGGCGACCCGGGCGGTTGCCACCGCCCAAGATCTGGCCGAGGCTTTGGGCGATCTCCTCGCCCCCGACCGCGCCGCCCGTCTGGCGCAGGCCGCCTGGACGGTGGCCTCGGATGGAGCCGAGGCGACGGATGCGCTTTTGGCCCGGATCCAAGCGCTGTTAGAGGATAAATATTGATGCGCACCCCAGCGTTTTGGTTCACCGCCCCCGACCGCCCCGCTCTGGCAGCGCGACTGCTGGCGCCTTTGGGTTGGATCTATGGTGCCGTGACCGGGCGGCGGATGGCGGGCGAGAAAGGCTATCGCGCCAAGGTTCCGGTCATCTGCATCGGGAATCTCAATGCGGGCGGCACCGGCAAGACGCCGACGGCGATTGCGCTTGCGCAGCGCCTGCAGAGCCGGGGTATGGCGGTGCATATCGTCAGCCGAGGGCACGGCGGCAGTCTGACCGGCCCGGTGCAGGTCGATGCCAACCGCCACAAAGCGCAAGAGACCGGCGACGAGCCGCTGTTGCTATCGGCCTTTGCCCCCACTTGGATCGCGCGCGACCGTGCGGCTGGGGTCAAGGCGGCCGAGGCTGCCGGCGCGCAAGTGATCTTGCTGGATGACGGGTTTCAAAACCCCTCGGTTACCAAAGATATCAGCCTGATCGTGGTCGATGCTGAACGGGGCTTTGGCAATGGCCGTTGCCTGCCCGCAGGCCCGCTGCGCGAGCCGGTCGCGAATGGCCTTGCCCGCGCGCATCTTTTGCTCTCGATCGGAGAGGCTGGCGCGCAGGCGCGCTTCAACGCTGACTGGGCCGAGGACATCCCGGTGCCACACCTGCGCGGGCGCCTCGCGCCTTTGCAAATGGGCATGGATTGGCAGGGCGAGCGAGTGATTGCCTTTGCGGGCATCGGCCACCCGGAAAAGTTCTTCGCCACCTTGCGCGGAGAGGGGGCCATTCTCGTCCGCAGTCTGCCGCTGTCGGATCATGAACCTTTTGAGGATGCGCTTTTGCGCCGCTTGGCGCTTGAGGCGGACACCTCAGGCGCGCAACTTGTAACGACAGAAAAGGACGCAGCCCGCCTGCCCGCGTGGTTCCGGCCCAAAGTTTTGGTGTTGGTGGTGCGGCTTGAGGTCGAAAGCTGGGACGCTTTCGACCAGTTGCTAGAGCCTTTGCTGGCTTAGTGGCCCTTAGGCGCCCGCCCGCATCCCGACCACCGGCACGCCCAGAACCTCAAGCACTTTGGCCTCGATCTGCGGGGCATCCATACCAGCGCTGCGATACATCGCCTCGGGGGTGGCATGGTCGATGAAGGTGTCGGGCAGCACCATCGAGCGGAACTTGAAGCCGCGGTCAAAGACGCCCTCATCCGCCAAAAGCTGCGCCACATGGCTGCCAAAGCCGCCAACAGCGCCCTCTTCGATACAGATCAGAGCCTCATGCTCGCGCGCCAGGCGCAAGATCAGCTCGCGGTCCAAGGGCTTGGCGAAACGCGCATCGGCGACCGTGGGGGCCATGCCACGCTGCGCCAGCGACTCGGCGGCTTTTAGAACCTCGGAAAGCCTTGTGCCGAAGGAAAGCAAAGCCACCCGCGCGCCTTCGCGCATCACCCGGCCCTTGCCGATCTCAAGCGGGGTTCCGCGCGCTGGCATCTCAACCCCGCAGCCCTCGCCACGCGGGAAGCGGAAAGCGATCGGGCCGTCGTCATGCGCCACAGCGGTTGCCACCATGTGGCGCAGCTCGGCCTCATCAGCAGCGGCCATCACCACCATGCCCGGCAAATTGGCCAAGAAGGCCACATCGAACGAGCCCGCATGGGTCGCACCATCGGCCCCCACCAGCCCCGCGCGGTCGATGGCAAAACGCACCGGCAGGCGCTGGATCGCCACATCATGCACGACCTGATCATAGCCGCGCTGCAAGAAGGTGGAGTAAAGCGCGCAGAAGGGTTTCAGCCCGCCCGCCGCCATGCCCGCGCTGAAGGTCACCGCATGTTGCTCGGCGATGCCCACGTCAAAGGTGCGGCGCGGGAAGCGTTTGGCGAACAAGTCCAAGCCGGTGCCATCGGGCATCGCCGCCGTCACCGCAACGATCTTATCATCGCGCTCGGCC
This sequence comes from Pseudogemmobacter lacusdianii, assembly GCF_030848395.1. Classification (GTDB taxonomy): domain Bacteria; phylum Pseudomonadota; class Alphaproteobacteria; order Rhodobacterales; family Rhodobacteraceae; genus Pseudogemmobacter; species Pseudogemmobacter lacusdianii. Next base: position 165,823 of record NZ_JAVDBT010000007.1, read on the forward strand.
TCTTGGATCAGGCTCTCGGCGAAAACCTTGGTGTAGCTTGGCGCATTGGACGGGGTCTTCTTTTGCTCGCCCGTGACCACATCGAACTTGGCGCGGGCATGGCCCCGGTCGGCCGAGTTCTCCGCCGGGCCATATCCCTTGCCCTTCTTGGTCAGCACATGGATCAGCATCGGCCCAGTGGCCCGCGCCTTCACCGTGCGCAAGACCGGCAAAAGCTGGTCGAGATCATGGCCGTCAATCGGGCCGACATAGGAAAAGCCAAGCGATTCAAAGAGCGTGCCGCCCACGGCCATGCCCTTAAGCATATCCTTGGCCCGGCGCGCACCTTCCTGCAAAGGCTCGGGCAAGAGCCCGACAAAGCCCTTGGCCACCTGTTTCAGGTCCTGCATCGGCGCTTCGGCGTAAAGCTTCGAGAGGTAGCTCGACAAAGCCCCAACCGGCGGCGCGATCGACATCTCATTGTCGTTGAGGATCACGAAAAGCCGGGTCTTCATCGCGCCGGCATTGTTCATCGCCTCAAAGGCCATGCCCGCCGACATCGCGCCGTCGCCGATCACCGCAATCGCATCGCCGGGATCGCCGCCCAAATCTGCCGCCGTCGCAAAGCCCAAAGCCGCCGAGATCGAGGTGGAGCTATGCGCCGCGCCAAAGGGGTCATAGGGCGATTCCGAGCGTTTGGTGAAGCCCGAAAGCCCGCCTTCGGTCCGCAAAGTGCGAATGCGATCGCGCCGCCCAGTCAGGATCTTATGCGGATAGCATTGATGCCCGACATCCCAGATCAGCTTGTCGCGCGGCGTGTCAAAGACCGCATGCAAAGCCACGGTCAGCTCAACCACGCCCAGACCCGCACCGAGATGCCCGCCGGTGACCGAAACGGCCGAGATCGTCTCGGCCCGCAGATCATCGGCCAGCTGGTGAAGCTCACGGTCGCTCAGCCCCTTCAGATCCGAAGGCAGAGTGACGCGGTCGAGGACCGGCGTATGCGGCCGATGTTGCGATTGATCGGACATGGCGCGCTCCTTCTCAGCTGTGCCGCGCAATAGTGAACCGCGCGGCGGCGATCAAGTTCTCAGCACGCGAACCATAGGGTTCAAGGGCAACTTCCGCCGCGGCCACAAGTTCTGCAGCACGGGCGCGTGCATCCTCAAGGCCGAGCAGCGAGACGAAAGTGGCTTTGCCCGCCTCTTCATCCTTGCCAACCCTTTTGCCTGCCGTGGCGGCATCGCCCGTGACATCCAGAATGTCATCGGCAATTTGAAAAGCAAGGCCGATGGCGGCGGCGTAATCGGCCAAAGGCTTAGGATCCGCCCCGGCAAGGAGGGCGCCTGCCGTTGCCGAAAACCCAATCAGCGCGCCGGTTTTGCCCGCTTGCAAAGCGGTGATCTCTTCTAAGGTCAGCGGAGTGTCCGCACTTTCAGCCGCGATATCCAAGGCTTGGCCCAAAACCATGCCCTTGGCTCCCGAGGCGCCAGCCAAGGCCTTGACCAAGGCCACCTGAACCTCAGCCGGACCAACTTCGGCATCGACTAAAAGCCCGAATGCCAGAGTCTGCAAAGCATCGCCCGCAAGGATCGCCGTCGCCTCATCCCATTTCACATGGACGGTCGGCTGACCGCGGCGAAGGTCGTCATCATCCATCGCCGGCAGGTCATCATGCACCAAAGAATAGGCGTGCAGCGCTTCAACCGCCGCAGCCACGGGCAACGCCCGCGCTTCCTCCACACCCAGCATCCGCGCCGATTCCAGCACAAGGAAAGCCCGCAAGCGTTTGCCGCCCTGCACCGCATAACGCATGGCATGAATCACCGGCACATCGGCCAAACCCGCCAAAGCTTGATCGAGCCGCGCTTGCACCAGCGCGGCATCGGCCTTCAACCTATCGTCAAAGCTCACAGCCCGGTCACCGGCTCCGCGCCCACGACACGGCCTTCGGCAAGGCGGATTTTCTCAACCTTTTCCTGCGCATCTTTCAGCAGATCCTCGCAGCGCTTCTTCAACTTCGCGCCGCGCTCGTAAAGCGAGATGGATTCGTCCAGCTTCACATCCCCGCGCTCCAACTGGTTCACCACGGCCTCCAAAGCCGCCATCGCCTCTTCAAAGGCCATTTCCTCGGGGGGTTTCGCGCTTGGGGTCACGGTCATGCTGAAAGCCTCGCCATCTCGCCTACATAGGCCCGGACGCTTTCGGTCAGGGCTGGCAGATCATAACCGCCTTCCAAAGCGGATACCACCCGCCCGCCCGAAACCTCCCAAAGCCGCTGCGCAAGCCAGCGGAAATCATCGGCCTCCCACTGCAGACTGGCCAAGGGATCGGCGTGATGGGCGTCAAAACCTGCACTCACAAGCAGAAGATCGGGCTGCCATTCGGACACCGCGGGCAGGATCAGCCGCTCATAAGCCGCCCGCATTGCGGCACCGTCACTGCCCGCGCGCAAAGGCAGGTTGATCATCTGGCCATGCGCGCCACGCTCATCCGCGCGGCCCGTGCCCGGAAACAGCGGCATCTCTTGGCTTGAGGTGAAAAGACAGCGCCCCTCGTCCCACAAAAGATCCTGCGTGCCATTGCCGTGATGCACGTCGAAATCCACAATCGCCACGCGCTTCACCTCAGGGCGCTGCAAGGCCAGCGCCGCCCCAATCGCCACCGTGCCAAAAAGGCAAAAGCCCATCGCCCGCGCCGCTTCGGCATGGTGTCCCGGAGGGCGGCAAGCAACAAAAGCCGAGGCCGCCTCTCCGCCCAGAACTGCATCCACCGCAGCCCCCATGCCCCCCACAGCCCGCATCGCTGCCGCATAAGAGCCGGGGCTCAAATAGGTATCGCCGTCAATCTGCGCCCAGCCCTCGGGCGGGGCCGATTGCGCGATGTGATCGTGATAAGCGGCAGGATGGCACAAAAGCACGTCAGCCCGGCTGCCCAGTGGCGACACCCGTCGCTCCAAGGACAAATCCCTCAACCCCGCCTCAACCGCCGCCATCCGATCCACCCGCTCAGGATGTCCCGGCGGGGTCACATGGCCGTCACTGTCAGAATGCGAAAAAACAATCACCGAACCCTGCCCCCATTTTCTGTCTTATAAATATCCCGGGGGGTCCGGGGGGCTGGCCCCCCGGCCTCGGCCAAACTCAATCCGGCGCGAGCATATAACCCTCACCCCGCACCGTCTGCAGATAACGCGGAGCTTTGGGATCATCTTCGATCTTGCGGCGCAGCCGGGTGATCTGCACGTCAACAGCCCGCTCTTGCGCAGCATCCTCACGGCCCAGGTCGCCCACCAGCCGCTCGCGGCTCACCGCCTCACCCGGTGCATGGGCAAAAAGCCGCATCAGGGCGGCTTCGGTGGCGGTAAGACGGATCAAATCCTGCCCGCGCCAAAGCTCACCTCGGTCCATATCGTAGCGCACCGCACCGAGATGCAGCACCTTGGGCGCGGCTTCGGCCGGTTTCACCTGCGGCACCCGGCGCAAAATGGCATTGATGCGCAAAAGCAGCTCTTTGGGCTCAAAGGGTTTGACGAGATAATCATCCGCCCCCGCCTCAAGCCCCTCGATCCGATTGGCCGCCTCACCCTTGGCGGTCAACAAAAGGATCGGCACCTGCATCCGCGCCCGCAGATCGCGGGTCAGCGAGATGCCATCTTCGCCCGGCATCATCACATCCAGCACGATCAGATCGAACTCGAGCCCCGCCAAAAGCCGGCGCGCTTGGGCTGCATCCCGGGCCACGGTGACGATAAAGCCGCTGCGGATCAGGAACTTTTGCAAAAGCCCCCGGATGCGCTCGTCATCATCCACCACCAGCAGATGCAGATCAGATACACTCATGCGCCGCCCTCCTTCAGGCGGTTGTAGGCGTTGCGCATCTCTGGGTCCATCATCGCCTCAAGCACCTGCCGAAAGCCCGCAACGGCCGCCGGCCCCGCCGCGCGATAGGCCGCCCGCATCCGCGCGCGCTGCGCATCAGACAATTGCCGTTCCAGCTCTTGCCCCTTAGGCGTCAGGAACAAATGCCGCTCGCGCCCGTCCACCAGGCCCTTTTCGCTGCGGATCAGGCCATCGTCGATCAAGGTCCGCAGCACCCGGTTCAGGCTTTGCTTGGTCACGCCAAGAATGGTCATCAGGTTCGAAACCGTCGTGCCGGGCGAGCGATGCACGAAATGGATCGCTCGGTGATGCGCCCGGCCATAATCGATGCCCGACAGGATGCGGTCCGGGTCGGCCGTAAAGCCGCGATAGGCGAAAAACATCGCTTCGATCCCCTTACGGAGCTGCTCATCCGTAAGGAAAAGCAGGGATTCACCACCGGCACGCTCGACCATGAGGTCCTCCGAAATTCACGCATTCGTTCCGGCTGAATTTACGTCAGCCTTGTTGACATTCCAAGACACAAGACATACGACTTTCTCGATTTCGCGCAAGAATATGTCCGATGCGGACCTTTAGCGCGCAATATTCGCAAACCGGAGGGCCTATCATGGCTGGATACGACGATCGGGACGGCTTCATCTGGATGGATGGGGAACTTGTGAACTGGCGGGACGCGAAGGTCCATTTCTTGACCCACGCCCTTCACTACGCCTCGGCCGTCTTTGAAGGTGAGCGTTGCTACAACGGAAAAATCTTTAAGTCGACCGAACATTCCGAGCGGCTGATCCGGTCCGGCAAGCTCTTGGATATGGATATCCCCTATACTGTTGAGCAAATCAATGCCGCCAAGGCCGAGGTGATCAAGGCCAATGGTTTGACCGATTGCTACATCCGCGCCATCGCCTTCCGGGGTGCCGGTGAGGAGATGGGGGTCGCCGCTCTGGGCAACCCGGTGCGTCTTGGCATCGCTGTTTGGTCTTGGGGCGCTTACTATGGCGACGCCAAGTTCAAAGGCGCCAAGCTCGACATCTCGAAATGGAAGCGTCCTTCGCCCGAGACCATCCCCTCGGAAGCCAAAGCCGCTGGCCTTTACATGATCTGCACCATGTCCAAGCACGCCGCGATGGCCAAGGGCTGCTCGGATGCGATGATGTATGACTACCGCGGCTATGTGGCCGAGGCGACCGGCGCCAACATCTTCTTTGTCAAAGACGGCGAAGTGCACACCCCGAAAGCCGATTGCTTCTTGAACGGCATCACCCGCCAAACCGTCATCGGCATGCTCAAAGACATGAACATCACCGTGCATGAGCGCCACATCCTGCCCGAAGAAGTCGAAGGCTTCGAGCAGTGCTGGCTGACCGGCACCGCCGCCGAGGTGACCCCGGTGGGCGAAATCGGCCCTTGGCGCTTTGAGGTGGGTGAGCTGACCAAGCGCGTCGCCACTGAATATGAAAAGCTCGTGCGCGCCTAAGCGATTGGGCTAAGCCCTTGGCTTGAAGACCTTTTGCAATCCCGGCCCCTTGGGCCGGGATTTTGCATTTTGCCCCGCAGATGCAGTACAAAAATTTTTACTCTGCCAATAATTGTTATTGCATCCGTAAAATCTTTACGATCAAGCTCTGGCAGCTCCGATGCTGCCACATCAGGAATTTATGGCTCGCAAAACCGCCTCTACGCCTGTCGCCTTGGGCAGACGAATCCGCAAACGCCGTCAGGTCATGGGTCTGACGTTGCAACAGCTGAGCGCCATGTCGGGCGTCTCCGTTGGCTATCTGAGCCAGGTTGAGCGCGATATGGCCGTCCCCACCCTTGGCACTTTGGCCGAGATTGCGGCTGCGTTGGACGTGGCGATTGACCATTTCATCGCGACCCCGCGCCAAGCTGACAGCGTTACGCGCGCCGAGTCGCGTGAGCGGTTTTCGGTCTCGGGCAATTCGATCATCTATGAGCAAGTCGGCGCCGAGTTTCCTGGCCATGAGCTGACCTCCTTCGTGCTGAACATGCCCGAAGGATATGCCTCTGAAACTGTGGAACATTCCGGCGAGGAGTTGATTTTCATCCTGGAAGGTCAAGTCTTGCAGGTGATCGACGGTCAGGAATTCCGCCTAAAGGCCGGCGACAGCATTCACTATCTGGGTCAGCACCCGCACAGTTGGTCCAACCCAGGACCGGGAGTTGCGCGAATCTTATGGACTGGCAAGATGCTGCATGGGGCGACGGTCTCCGACCATAAGTCCCATAGCCTTCGTGCCGTAAGGGAACTGGCTGACGGCGCTTAGAATTCGCGCCATTAGGGCGCAACGATGCACTGGCTGGGCAACCGGCGGGCGATCAACACGACCAAGTAGGAGACTGCGCAGATGAAACATCTTCCCGTTCTTGCCACAGCGATGACGCTGGCAATGACCGTTACGATGGCCGAAGCTAAAACCTTCGTCTATTGCTCGGAAGCATCGCCTGAGGGCTTTGATCCGGCGCCCTATACCTCGGGCGGCACCTTTGATGCATCGGCTCACCCGATCTACAACCGCCTGACCGAGTTCAAAAAAGGCACGACCGAAGTCGAGCCGGGCCTGGCCGAAAGCTGGGAAGTCTCGGAAGACGGTCTTGAGTATACCTTCAAGCTCCGTCAGGGCGTGAAGTGGCACTCGAACGAAAAGTTCACCCCCACCCGTGATTTCAACGCCGATGACGTGGTTTTCTCCTACGAGCGTCAGGCTTCGGCTGATCACCCGTGGAACCAGTATGTGGCCGGCATCACCTACGAGTATTTCAACTCGATGGACATGCCGAACCTGGTGAAGTCGGTTGAGAAGATCGACGATTACACCGTCAAGATCACGCTCAACTCGCCGGAAGCGCCTTTCCTTGCGAACATCGCCATGCCCTTCGCTTCGATCATTTCGAAGGAATATGCCGAGACGCTGGAAGCTGCTGGCACCAAAGAAGACCTGAACAACCTGCCGATCGGCACCGGTCCGTTCAAGTTCGTCGCTTACCAAAAAGACGCCGTGATCCGTTACACCAAGAACGCCGAATACTGGGGCACCGCGCCGCTGATCGACGATCTGGTCTTCGCGATCACCCCCGACGCCGCTGTGCGCTTGCAAAAGCTGAAAGCTGGCGAATGCCACCTGATGCCCTATCCGGCTCCGGCTGACATCGACGGCATCCGCGCGGATTCGAACCTCAAGCTTGACGAGCAAGCCGGTCTGAACGTGGGCTATCTGGCCTATAACACCACCATCGCTCCGTTCGACAATGCCAAGGTCCGCAAGGCCCTGAACATGGCGATCAACAAGCAAGCCATCGTGGACGCCGTGTTCCAAGGCCATGCTGAAGGCGCTAAGAACCCGATCCCGCCGACCATGTGGTCGTATAACGACGCGATCGTTGACGACGCTTATGACCCCGAAGCTTCCAAAAAGATGCTGGAAGAAGAAGGCGTTAAAGATCTGTCGATGAAGATCTGGGCGATGCCGGTTCAGCGTCCCTACATGCCGAACGCACGCCGCACCGCCGAGATGATGCAAGAAGATCTCTCGAAGGTCGGCGTCAAGGTCGAGATCGTCTCCTATGAATGGGGCGAGTATCTGGCGAAGTCGATGGAAGCGGGCCGTGACGGCGCCGTCATCCTTGGCTGGACCGGTGACAATGGTGACCCGGACAACTTCCTGTCGGTGCTCTTGTCGTGCGACTCGGCTGTTGAAGGCGGTGCAAACCGTGCCTTCTGGTGCAACGAAGAGTTCTCGGCTTTGCTGAAAGACGCGAAAGTGACGGCCGATCCGGCCGAGCGCACCGCGCTTTATGAGCAAGCTCAGGTCATCTTCAAGGACCAAGCGCCGTGGTACACCATTGCGCACTCGACCCAATATGTGCCGATGTCGGCCAAAGTGTCGGGCTTTGTGATGAGCCCCTTGGGCGACTTCACTTTCGAAACCGTGGACATTGCCGAATAATCGGCACTGCTCTTTTTTAGCGAAACTGAGCGCGCGGGGGCTGGTCCCCCGCGCGTCTTTCAAGGGACTAGGTCATGGCCCGGTTTATTCTGTCAAAACTTCTGTATCTGGTGCCGACCTTCTTAGGCATCACCATCATCGCCTTCAGCTTCGTGCGAATTCTGCCCGGCGACCCGGTCCTGTTGATGGCCGGCGAACGCGGCGTCTCGCCCGAGCGTCATGCCGAGCTTTCGGCGCAGTTGGGCTATGACAAGTCCGTCGTACTGCAATATTTCGACTTCCTCGGAAGGCTCTTCCAAGGCGACCTTGGCAATTCGCTGGTCACCAAAAAGCCGGTACTGGGCGAATTCATGGCCCTGTTCCCGGCAACGGTTGAGCTGGGGCTTTGCGCCATCATCATCGCCACACTGATCGGCGTGCCGGTGGGCGTGATGGCGGCGATCAAGCGCGGCTCTTGGTTCGATCAGATCTCGATGACCACCGCTTTGGTGGGCTTCTCGATGCCGATCTTCTGGTGGGGCCTGCTGCTGATCATCTTCTTCTCGGGCATCTTGGGCTGGACCCCGGTCTCGGGCCGGATCAGCCTAATGTATTACTTCCCCGACACCACGGGCTTCATGCTGATCGACAGCCTGATGTCGGGGCAAAAGGGCGCCTTCTCCTCGGCTCTGTCACATCTGATCTTGCCATCGGTTGTGCTGGCGACGATCCCGCTGGCAGTGATCGCGCGGCAAACCCGCTCGGCCATGCTGGAAGTGATGGGCGAGGATTACGTCCGCACCGCCCGCGCCAAGGGCATGCCGGAACGCCGCGTCATTGGCATCCATGCCTTGCGCAATGCGATGATCCCGGTGATCACGACCATCGGCCTGCAAGTCGGTGTCTTGATGGCGGGCGCGATCCTGACCGAGACCATCTTCTCTTGGCCGGGCATCGGCAAATGGATGATCGATTCCATTTCGCGCCGTGACTACCCGGTGGTGCAATCGGGCCTGCTGCTGATCGCCGGCTTGGTGATGGTGGTGAACCTTCTGGTGGACCTGACCTATGGTCTGATCAATCCGAGGATCCGTAACAAATGACCGATACAACTGTAAAACTCTCGGATGCCGCCATTCGGCGCAAGATGCTGGCCGAATTCTGGTTCTACTTCAGCCAGAACCGCGGCGCTGTCGTTGGGCTTGTGGTCTTCGTCCTGCTGGTGCTCATCGCGGCTTTTGCCAGCCTGATCGCGCCGCATGACCCGACGATGCAATACCGCGACGCACTTTTGGTGCCGCCGGTTTGGGACGAGGCCGGACGGTCGAGCTTCCTTCTGGGCACCGATGCAGTGGGCCGCGATATCCTGTCGCGCCTGATCTTCGGCGCGCAATATTCGCTGTTCATCGGCATCGTTGTGGTCTCGATCGCTTTGGTCGGTGGCATCATCATTGGCCTTCTCGCCGGCTTCTTCGGCGGTTGGGTCGATACCGTCATCATGCGCGTGATGGACGTGATTTTGGCCTTCCCCTCGCTGCTTTTGGCGCTGGTGCTGGTGGCCATTCTGGGGCCGGGCCTGACCAATGCGATGATCGCCATCGCCATCGTCTACCAACCCCACTTCGCCCGCCTGACCCGTGCAGCCGTGATGACCGAGATGAAGCGCGAATATGTCACCGCCGCCCGCGTGGCCGGGGCTGGCAATTTCCGGTTGATGTTCAAGACCATCCTGCCGAACTGCTTGGCCCCGTTGATCGTGCAAGCAACGCTGAGCTTCTCTTCCGCCGTGCTCGATTCCGCCGCCTTGGGCTTCCTTGGCATGGGCGCACAGCCGCCCTCGCCCGAATGGGGCACCATGCTGGCCGAGGCGCGTGAGTTCATCCTGTCGGCTTGGTGGGTCGTCACCTTCCCCGGCATCGCGATCCTTGTCTCGGTGCTGGCAATCAACCTGATGGGCGATGGCCTGCGCGACGCGCTTGACCCCAAACTGAAGCGGAGCTGAGATCATGGGTCTTTTGAACATCCGCAACCTCACGGTTAAATTCGCCACCGCCACCGGCAGCTTCACCGCTGTCGACGGCATCGACGTGACCGTGGACAAAGGCGAAGTGCTGGCCATCGTTGGCGAATCCGGCTCGGGCAAATCGGTCTCGATGCTGGCGGTGATGGGGCTTTTGCCCGACACCGCCACCATCACCGCCGATGAGATGACCTATGACGGCCGCGATATCTCGAAGCTGTCCAAGGCCGAGCGTCGCCAGTTGATCGGGCGTGAGATCACCATGATCTTCCAAGAGCCGATCGCCTCGCTGAACCCCAGCTTCACCACCGGCTATCAGATCGAAGAGGTCTTGCGGCTGAACCTTGGCATGAGCCGGGCAGAAGCCCGCGCCCGCGCCTTGGAACTTTTCAAAGCCGTCGGCATCCCCGAGCCGGAAGAGAAGCTCAATTCCTATCCGCATCAGATGTCGGGCGGGCAATGCCAGCGCGTGATGATCGCCATCGCCATCGCCTCGCAGCCGAAACTTCTGATCGCGGATGAGCCGACCACGGCTTTGGACGTGACCATTCAAAAGCAGATCTTGGATCTGCTGATGAAGCTTCAGGAAGATTACGGCATGGCGCTGATCCTGATCACCCATGACATGGGCGTGGTCGCGGAAACCGCCGATCGCGTGGTGGTGCAGTATAAGGGTAAGAAGATGGAAGAGGCAGACGTTCTGTCGCTGTTTGAAAACCCGCAGAACCCCTATACCCGCGCGCTGCTCTCGGCTCTGCCCGAGAATGCCACCGGGGATCGCCTGCCCACCGTCTCGGACTTCATGGCGCTGGAGGGCACGAAATGAGCGGTTCCACTCCCACCACCACGCCTGTGGTCGAAGGCCGTGCCATCGTCCAAGACTACCATGTGCCGGGCAGCATGTTTGCCCGCGCCAAGACCGTGCGCGCGCTGAAAGGCGTGGATTTCAAGGTGGAGAAGGGCAAGACCCTTGCCATCGTTGGCGAATCCGGCTCGGGCAAATCCACTTTGGCCCGCGTCATCGCGCTGATCGATGCGCCCTCGGGCGGTGAGCTGCTGATCGATGGCGAAAAGGTCGATATCTCGGCCCGCCGCCCCGGTCCGGCGATGCGCTCCAAGGTGCAGATGGTGTTCCAAAACCCCTATGGCAGCTTGAACCCGCGCCAGAAGGTCGGCGATGTGCTGATGGAACCGCTGATCATCAACAAGCCCGAGATCACCGCTTCTGAGCGGCGCGAACGGGCCGAGGCGATGCTGGCGAAGGTCGGGCTGATGCCCGAGCATTTCAACCGCTACCCGCATATGTTCTCGGGCGGGCAGCGCCAGCGGATCGCGATCGCGCGGGCCTTGATGCTGAATCCCTCGCTCTTGGTGCTGGATGAGCCGGTCTCGGCCTTGGACCTTTCGGTGCAGGCGCAGGTTCTGAACCTGCTCGCCGATCTGCAAGACGAGTTCGCACTGACTTACGTCTTCGTCAGCCATGACCTCTCGGTCGTGCGCTATATCGCCGATGATGTGATGGTGATCTCGAAGGGCGAAGCGGTGGAGATTGGCACGCGTGAGGCTTTGTTTGCCGATCCGCAGCACGCCTATACCCGCCAGCTCTTCGCCGCGACCCCGGTGACGGATGTCGAGGCGATCCGCGCCCGCGTGGCCAAGCGTAAAGCGGCGAAAGCGCTCGCCTGATCAAAGGGCGCGTTGCGCCACCAGCCAGTCGCGCACCAGCGCGGCTGGCCTACTGAGCGGGATCTGCTTGGGCCAGATCACATGAAACGCTTTGCCAGTGCTGAGTGACTGATCGGTCAAAGGCACCAAAGTCCCTTGCTCCACCATCCCCTCGACCAAATGATGCCAACCCAAGGCCACGCCTTGGCCCGCCAGCACCGATTGCAGCACCAGCACATAATCATTGATCTGCAAGCCCCTTGGCAGGTGCCGCGACGGCACGCCCAAAGCGGTGAACCACTGCGCCCAAGTGGTGGCCGAACGGAACGGCTCATCCAGATGGATCAGCGTATGGGTCGTTAATTCCTCGGGCGTATGGGGCAAGGGATTGCGGTTGAGATAGGATTCCGCACAGACCGGATAGATCTCCTCGGGCGCCAAAGCCTCAGCGTCATATTGCGGCCAATCTTGCGGCACCCCGCCGCGGATTCCCAAGGCGATCCCCTCGCCCATCAGATCAAGGTCACGGTCCGCGGAATGGATGCGCAGATCCACATCGGGCAGATCAGCGCGGAAACGCTCCATCCGTGGCACCATCCAATAGGCGGCAAAGGCGGTGGAGCAGGCAAGGCTCACATGGCTGCCGCTGGCCGTGGCCCGCAAGCTTTGGGCAGAGCGCTGGATATGCGACAGGCCAATCGTCACATCGGCATGAAAGCGTTGCCCGGCCTCGCTCAGCCGCACCCGGCGGTATTCACGCAAGAAAAGTGCCGTGCCGAGCTGATCTTCCAGCTTGGCAATCGCATAAGACACCGCCGCTTGCGTCATATGCAGCTCTCGCGCCGCCGCGCTGAAGCTTTCCAGCCTTCCTGCGCATTCAAAAACCGCAAGGGCGTTCAGCGAGGGCAAGATCTGGCGCAGGCTTTCCATAAACTAAACTTATCAACCTCATGAGAATTTTCCAGCGTTACGGGGTCTTAGTCACAATCTAATTATAATCAACTTGTGAAGGATTTCAGCCATGCACGACGGCGACAGCAGCCTTGAACCCAAACGCGTCCGCGGAGGCCGCACTCAGCGGCGCGAGGCCCGCAGCGGCGGTCCGGGCGGGGTGAAGCGCCCCTATATCATCCGCAATATCCCGACCTATGACATCCTCTCGGAGGAAAGCCTTGAGAAGATCGAGGCCACCGCCGAGCGTCTTCTGGCCGAGATCGGCATCGAGTTGCGCGATGACGCCGTGGCGATGGAGCTGTACCGCAAGGCTGGCGCCAAGGTCCGCGATATCTCGGAGGGCATCTGGCGGGTGACCTTTGAGCCCGGCATGGTGCGCGAGATCCTGAAGACCGCCCCGGCGGAGTTTACCCAGCATGCCCGCAACCCCGCCAATAACGTGCAGATCGGCGGCAAGAATGTGGTGCTGGCGCCCTCTTACGGCAGCCCCTTCGTGATGGATCTGGATAAGGGCCGCCGCTACGGCTCGATCCAGGATTTCCGCAATTTCATCAAGCTCGGCCAAACCTCGCCTTGGTTGCACCATTCCGGCGGCACCGTTTGCGAGCCGACCGATATCCCGGTGAACAAGCGCCACCTCGATATGGTCTATAGCCACATGCGCTATTCCGACCGCGCCTTCCTTGGCTCGATCACCGCGCCCGAGCGGGCCGAGGACAGCATCGAGATGTGCCGCGTGCTCTTTGGTGCCGAGTTCGTCGACCAAAACTGCGTCATCATGGGCAATTTCAACACCACCTCGCCGATGGTGCTGGATGGGGTGACGGCGTCGGGCATCCGCGCCTATGCCGCCGCCAACCAAGGCTCGATCCACCTGCCCTTCCTGCTGGGCGGGGCCGTCGCACCGCTGACCATGGCAGGCATGGTGGCGCAGGGTCTGGCGGAAAGCATGTCATCCTGCGCCTTGGCCCAGCTCGTGCGCCCCGGTGCGCCGGTGGTGCTGGCAGCCTTCTTCTCCTCGATGAGCCTCAAATCCGGCTCGCCCACCTTCGGCACGCCGGAACCGGCCTTGGCCTCGCTGGTCATGGGCCAGCTGGCGCGCCGCTTGAAGCTGCCCCTGCGCTGCGCGGGCAATTTCAGCACCTCGAAACTGCCCGATGGGCAGGCGATGCAGCAAAGCATGATGTCGATGATGTCGGCGATCCAAGGCGGGGCGAACTACATCCTGCACTCAGCTGGCTTCCTCGATGGTCTGCTGTCGATGTCCTATGAAAAGATGGTCATGGACATGGATATGTGCGGTGCCTTGCACGCCTATCTCGACGGGATCGAGGTCAATGAGGACACGCTCGCCTTTGAAGCTTTGAACGAGCTTGGGCCGGGGCAACACCTCTTCAGCACCCAGCACACCTTGCGCCATTACGAGACCGCCTATTGGGACTCGGCTCTGGACGACAACCAGCCTTGGGAGACTTGGGACGAGCAAGGCGGCATCGATTATGCCGCCCGCGCCAATACCCGCTGGAAGAAATTGTTGGCGGAATATCAAGCGCCCGCGATCGACCAAGGCACCGATGAGGCTCTGCTCGACTTCATCGCCCGCCGCAAAGCCGCCGTGCAGGATATGTGGTATTGATCAGCGTCTTAGCGTGATGAGGCAAAACCCGGGCCATCGGTCCGGGTTTTGTCTTTTGAGCCGGGCCTTAGACCTTGCGGTAAGGCACCCCGCGCGCAAGCCAACAGCCAAGCTGCGCGCCGGTGATCTGGCCTGCCGCATCCCGCTGCACAACAAAGGTCCAATCGCCGGGGGGCGGCGCATCCATCGAGCGCCGGGTGGCCAAGATCCAAACGTCTTTGCCCGCCGGCGCCATACGTTCCATCCGGCCACGGCCCAACATGCCTTCGAACCGCGCATAGACGCCGCCATCGCGGGCCTCGATCACCATCTCGGCCTCCAACTCATCCGAGGCATAGCGGCCCGCAATCTCCGCCCCATTGGCGGCGTTCAGCACCGGCAGCGGGGTAAGCTTCGGCGCGACATTCTCTTTCTCGCGCACCATCGCCAAATCAGCGCCCTGACGCTCAAGCGTCAAACCGGCGGCGGCAAGTTTGCCTTCGGCGTTCAGCGTCAGCGTCTCTGGCCCGGTGGCATAGCGCATCGTAACACTGGTGCGCGCAGGCTCTAACCGGACCAGCAAACCATTGTCGGCCAGCCACTGCCCTTCCCAACTCTCGGCGACCGGTGCGGGTTTTACAGGAGTGACGCCCAGCGCCGCCTCCAAAAGCCCCTTCGCCGCGCCAAAGGCATCCGCCTCATGGTTGAACATCACCACCACCGACAGCCGCGCATCTGCGGCGTAAAGCCGGTGCGCGCGGAAGCCGCGCAGCGCCCCGCCGTGGCCCGTAACAGCCATTCCGCCCATCAGATGATGCGCAAGGCCATAACCATAAGCGGCGGGCTTACCATCGGCAAAATGCGGCGGCTCGGAGATCTGGCGGTAAAGGTGAGAGGCATCATCGCGCCCCGCATCAATCCAAGCCTCATAGGCCAGCATATCCTCGACCGAGGCCGAAATCCCCGCATCGCCGACCCAATAGATCGCATTCTCAGCCGGGAAGTAACCGGCGGCGTCATTGCCCTCATAGCCCACCACCCCATCCTCGGGGTATCGGGTGTCCGAGGTCAGCACCGCCGATTTCATCCCGGCCGGGCCCCAGATATGCTTGGCGTAAAGATGCTCCAAAGTCTCGCCGGTCGCGGCCTCGATCATCTCCGAGACGATGCGGTAGTTGCAGTTGCAATAAGAATAAGACGTACCGGGCGGAAAATGCCCGGTCTTCATCCGCGCGATCAGCGGCAAAGCATCGTCGCGGCGGAACTCTTGCTCGGCCAAACCGCCTTGCAGCACGGTCAGCGCCCAATAGTCCCGCACACCCGACTGGTTGTCACAAAGCTGGCGCGTGCTGGGCAGCGGGCCGGTGAATTGAGGCAGGAAAGCCGCGACTTTGCCGTCCAGCTGCGCAGGATCCCCAACCGAGGCCAACAGCACTTGGCAGGTG
This sequence comes from Pseudogemmobacter lacusdianii, assembly GCF_030848395.1. Lineage (GTDB taxonomy): Bacteria > Pseudomonadota > Alphaproteobacteria > Rhodobacterales > Rhodobacteraceae > Pseudogemmobacter > Pseudogemmobacter lacusdianii. The sequence continues at coordinate 181,326 of NZ_JAVDBT010000007.1, forward strand.
AATTGCTTCGAGATCGAGCAGATCGGCAGCCGCGTCTGCGGCGTCATCGCCTGCCCATCCTCAAGGCTGGCATAGCCCCAAGCGCGGCTTGCGATGACCTTGCCATCCTTGACCACCCCTGCCACGCCACCGGGACCGGCATAAAGCTTGGGCAAAGCGTCCAAAGCGGCGGTCAGGGCGGCGAGGTTCAGATCAATCATCAAAGTCTCCAGACGGGAGGCGAAAAAGCGTCCATGATCAAAGATTTGTCGTGGATGCAGGTTGAAATGCAAGGGGGAAGTCACGGCACTTCAGCCTGTTGGATTTAAGCCGCCGCTTGGGATTGCGCATCAGCCCGCGCCACCAGATGGCCGCCGCCAATGTCTTCAAGCAGCACCCTTTGCGGCCCCTGCCCAACCGGATGGATCGGGCTTGGCACCTCGCCCGTCAGCCGGGGCAGCGGTGGGCGGCGATGCGCAGGATCGGGCACCGGCACAGCTTCCATCAAGCGGCGGGTATAGGGGTGCTGGGGGTTACCAAAGACCTGCGCGCGGCTGCCAGTCTCGACGATCTGGCCCAGATACATCACCGCCACCCGGTCACAGATATTCTCAACCACCGCCATATCATGGCTGATAAACAGGAATGAGAGCCCCAGATCGCGCTTAAGATCGCCCAGCAATGCCAGCACCCGCGCCTGCACCGAGACATCCAGCGCCGAGACACTTTCGTCGCAAATGATAAGTTTCGGCCGCAGCGCCAAGGCCCGCGCGATGCAGATCCTTTGCCGCTGACCGCCGCTGAATTCATGCGGGTAGCGCTGCATCGCCTCGGGCGGCAGGCCGACTTGGGCGAAAAGCTCGGCCACACGGGCGGCGCGTTCCTGCGGAGTGCCAAGCCCGTGGATCAGCAAAGGCTCGGCCACCAGATCGCCCACCGTCATGCGCGGGTCCAAAGCCGCCATTGGATCTTGGAACACCATTTGCAGATCGCGGGTCAGGCGTCGTCGCTCGGCCGTGCTGAGTGCGTTCAGCGCTTGGCCCCCCACCTCGATCCGGCCCTGATGCGGCACCAGCCCGACCAAGGCTTTGGCGATGGTCGACTTGCCGCAACCGGATTCGCCGACCAAGGCAAAGGTCTCACCGGCGCGTATGTCGAAACTTACCCCCTCGACCGCATGCACGCGGTGGGTGACACGCTGCAAAAGCCCACCGCGCAGGTCGAAGCGCACCTGCACATCTGTCAGCCGCGCAATGGGAGGCTCGACCGATATTTGAAGCTCAGCGCCTTCGCCTTTGCCCATCTTCGGCACGGCGGCCAGCAAATCCTTGGTGTATTGCGCTTGTGGCGCGTGGAAGATTTGGGCGACGGCCCCCTCTTCCACCATTTGGCCATGCCGCAGGATGATAACCCGATCCGCCATCTCGGCCACCACGCCCATATCATGGGTGATCAGGATCAAAGCGGTGCCCATCTGGCGCTGCAAATCGTGCAGAAGGTCCAAGACCTCGCGCTGCACCGTCACATCCAATGCCGTCGTCGGCTCATCACAGATCAGCACATCAGGCTTCAGTGCCAAGGCCATGGCGATCATTACCCGCTGGCGCATGCCGCCCGAAAGCTCATGCGGATATTGCCGCAAGCGCCGCTCGGGCTGCGAGATCCGCACCGCCGTCAGAGCCTCAAGCGCCCGGGCGCGCGCTTCGGCGCGGGGCAAGGCCTCATGCGCGGTGATCGCCTCGATCAATTGCGCGCCGATGGTCATCACCGGGTTAAGGCTGGTCATCGGCTCTTGGAAGATCATCGCGATCCGCCCGCCGCGGATCTGGCGCATCTGCGCCTCGGGCAGGGTCAGAAGATCGCGGCCTTCAAGCTGCACCGCGCCCGACGTGACCTGCACCTGCGGCGGCAAAAGCCCCATCACCGTCAGAGAGGTGATCGACTTGCCTGAACCACTCTCGCCCGCGATGGCCAGAGTTTCGCCCTTGGCGAGGTCAAAGGACAGCGCCTTGACCAAATCCTGCCCCGGCACCGAGACTGTAAGTCCCTGAACCGACAGCACAGACTGAGGAAGGGCGGGCACCGCAGCGCCCGCCGTTTTGTCATTCGCGCTCATTCGAAGACAGCGCGCGGGAAGTAGAAGCTGACCACCCAATTCGGCATATCAACGATCTCGGAGATCCGCAGATCGCCGCAGGTCGAACAGAGCATATAGGCCTCGACCGCCGAGATGCCGCGCGTGGCGCAAAGATGGTCGACCATGCCCGAAACCGCATCGCGCGCCCCGCTCATCAGGTCTGGGCCGATGCCGGTGGTGACCTCATAGCCCTTGGCATCAAGATGCCGGGTCACCGGGCCGGGTGTGGTGAAGCGCGGCATCTTAAGATTTGCGCCCTTCACCAGATCCAAGGTCAGCACCACGTCCATCGGGCTTTCGATGGCGGTGCCGCAGACCTCACCATCGCCTTGGGCAGCATGGGTGTCGCCCACGCTGAAAAGCGCGCCACCCACCTCAACCGGCAGGTAAAGCACTGTGCCAGCAGCCAGATCCCGGATGTCGAGATTGCCCCCCACCCGGCGCGGCGGCACCACCGAATGATGCCCCGCCTCGGCCGGAGCGCAGCCAATCGTTCCGGCAAAGGGTTTCAGCGGAATCCGCGCTTGGGAGGACCAAAGCGCGGGCTCCAGCGTCGCGGGATCGAAATCCCAGACGATCAGCGCCGGGTCCTTGAACTGATCGGACAACAAACCAAAGCCGGGAATATTCGCCGTCCAGCCCCAGCCGCGCCCGTTCTGCGCCTGCGGGGTGAAGCTTTCGATGGTGACCTTCAGCGCATCCCCCGGCTCGGCCCCATCGATGAAGATGGGCCCCGAGACCGGATTGATCCGGGCGAAATCCAGCGCCGTCACATCCGCGAGCTTGGACGACGGGCCAAGTTGGCCCGCCGAGGAATCATGGCAGTGAAACAGGATCGTCGATCCCGGCTCCACCCATTCGGCTGGGGTCAAAGCATTGTCCCAGCCGAAGTGATGTTGCGCGCCGTGAATGGTGTAATTGCAGGCTTTGCACATGAGCTTACTCGGTCACATAGACATAATCGTAGTTGATCGGGATCGACACCGGATCGACATACAGCGCATCATCGCCGCCCATGCGGGGCGATTTCATCGTGTAGCGTTGCTCGTTGAAGACCGGAGCCCAAGGCGCGTCCTCCATGATCTTCACATAGATCTCGGACCACATCGCAAGGCGGGCGGGGTCATTGGGGTCTTTGAAGCTGTCGGCTTTGATCGCTTCTGCATCCAAGGCCTCATTGCAGTATTTCGACCAGTTCCAGCCGCCTTCGGCCGCACCAGCGCAGCCCAAGATCGGGCCGTAGAAGTTGGACGGATCGGGGAAGTCCGCGATCCAGCCCATGCCGCCCGACCAGATCATCGGCGCGGTGCCAGCGCCACCTGCCTCAATCACATTGGCCTGCGCCAAGTTTTGCAGGCTCGCCGTGATGCCAATCGCCGCCAGATCCTGTTGGATCGCTTGGGCGATCCGCGGGTTGGGGTCGGTGTTCATCACATAAAGCTCGGTCTCAAAACCATCGGCGTAGCCGGCTTCGGCCAGAAGCGCTTTTGCGCCTTCGGGATCATAGGCATAGCCTTTATAATCCGCCGCATAGCCCGGCATCGAAGGCGGCAGCGGCTGGTTTGCCGGCACGGCGCGGCCATTGATGATCTGAACAATCCGGTCTTTGTTCAGCGCCATATTTACGGCTTTGCGCACCTCGACCTTGTCGAAGGGCGCTTGGGTGACGTTCATCGTGATATAGCCGGTGTGGAGCTGACCGCCTTCGACCACCCGCGCGGCTTGATCGGGATCGCCCATCACCTCGACGAATTTGGCAGGCGGAATACCGTCGCCGGGCACATCCACCTCACCGTTTTGCAGGCGAAGGAGGGCCACAACTGGCTCTTGGCCAACCTCAACCGTGATGCTGTCGAGATAAGGCACCCCCGGCGTCCAGAAGTCGGGGTTCTTTTGGAAGACGAGCCGCTGACCGATGGTCCATTCGGCCAAAGAATAGGCCCCCGTGCCAACCGGGTTCTTGCCGAAATCAGCGCCATGCTCTTCAACCGCCTCTTTCGCCACGACGTAAGAGAAGTTGAGCGCCATGACATGCAGGAAGGTGGCATCGGGGCGCGAAAGGGTGATCTCAACCGTCAAGGGATCGATCACTTTCACACCGGACAGCCCCTCAGGCCCCGCCGCCTCAAACCCAGCGATCGAGCCGAAGAAGCCCGCGCCCGGCGATTGCGTCTCGGGGTTCACCACGCGGTCGAGCGAGTATTTCACATCCTCGGCCGTCATCTCACGCCCGTTGTGGAATTTCACACCAGCACGCAGCTTGAACGTATAAACCAGCCCATCCTCGGACAAAGTATAGCTTTCGGCCAGACCTGGGCGCAGCGTCGTGGTGCCGGGGACGTAATCCATCAGCCCATCAAACAGCGATTTGATCATCGACCAGTTCTGCCAGTCATATCCAATCGCCGGGTCCAGCGTCGCCACATCATCCTTATAGGTGATGATAATATCCCCGCCCGCTTTGGCATTCGGGTCCGGCGTATAGTCTTGTGCAAGGGTTGGGGTGGCAAGGCAGAGCGCCAGAGCAGTGGAGGCAAGCCAATGTTTCATTTTATCTCTCCCGTTGGTTTTTTTATGTTCAGCGAAGACGAATGCGGGGGTCGATCAGCGGGGCGACCAGATCGGCAAGCAAGTTGCCGAGCACGATGAAAGCAGCGGAGACGAGGGTGACGCCCATGATGATCGGGATGTCGACACGCTGGATCGCCTGCCAAGCCAGCTGACCAATGCCGGGCCAGCCAAAGACCGATTCCACCACGACAATGCCGCCCATGAAGATGCCGATATCGATGCCAATCATCGCAATGATCGGCAGCACGGCATTTGGCAAAGCATGGCGCAGGATCACCCGCGCGCGGCCCAAACCCTTGGCGCGGGCGGTGCGAATGTAATCGGCGCGCAATACCTCGATCATCGAAGAGCGCATCATCCGGCTGTACCAGCCCGAGCCGAGGATGCCCAAAGTGACGGCGGGAAGGACCAGATGCGCGGCGGTGCCGTAGCCGCCAATCGGGAACCAGCCAAGCTTCACCGCGAAGACGTAAAGAAGCAGCAGCCCGACCACGAATTGCGGGGCCGAGACGGCGACGAAGCTGCCGACCATCAGCCCTTGGTCCAGCGCCTTGCCCTTCCAAAGCGCGGCCACCACGCCAAGCGTCAGGCCAATCGCCAGCTCAGCCCCGATCCCGGCCAGCATCAAAAGAAGCGAGGCGGGAAGCCGCGACCAGATCAGCTCGGCCACATCGGTCTTTTGCAGATAGCTGCGGCCCAGATCGCCTTGCAAAAGGTTCGCGAGGTAGCGGCCGTATTGCACGATGAAAGACTGATCGAGGCCGAGCTGCTGGCGGATATTCTCAACCGTTGCCGCAGTGGCGGCGCGGCCCGCGATCTGGCGCACCGGATCGGCGGGCAGGACGAAAAGCAGCACGAAGGTGATGAAGCTGACGCCCAGCAGGATCAGCGCAGATTGGACCAAGCGGCGCAGAATATAAGAGGCCATCAGCTGCGCCCTCTTTGCGTTGGGTCCAGCACTTCGCGCAAAGCGTCTCCAACCAGATTGAAGGCAAGGGCCAGAAGCACGATGGCGGCACCGGGGATGAAGACCAGCCAAGGGGCGGCTTGGAAATAAGTTTGGTTCTCGAAGATGATATTGCCCCAGCTTGGGGTGGGGGGCTGCACGCCAACGCCAAGGAAGGAGAGCGTCGCCTCCAAAAGCACGGTGGTTGAGATGCCCAGCGTGCCCCAGACGATCACCGTCGGCACCAGATGCGGCAGGATATGTTTGAAGAGGATCCGTCCGGTGCTCGCGCCCAAAACCCGCTCGGCGGCGATGAACTCGCGCTCGGCAAGCGCCGTGGTCTCGGTGTAGATCACCCGCGCGGTCTGCACCCAATTGACCAAAGCGATCACCATCACCACGATCCAAAGCGAGGGCGAGAAGATCGCCGCAAGGCAGATCGCCAGCAAAAGTGCGGGAAAGGCCATCATCAGATCGGTCAGCCGCATCAAGGCGCTGCCGATCCAGCCGCGGAAAAAGCCCGCGGTAACGCCGACCAAAGTGCCAATCGCCAAAGCGATACCATTGGCCAGAACGCCAATCACCAGCGAGGTTTGCGCGCCGTAAAGCATCCGGCTGAGAAGATCGCGGCCCAGAAGATCGGTGCCCATCAGATAGGTCGCATTGGGCGGCAGGGGTGCGCCCTCCAGCGTCAGCCCGTCAAAATGCTGTTCTTGCGGCGCATAGGGCGCGATCAGCGGCGCGAAGACCGCGCCAAGCACCACCAAGGCAATGATCGCCAGCCCTAGCACCGCGAGCTTGCGGCGCATCAACCGGCGCAGGGTCGTGTTCGGGGGCGCGGGAAGGACGGTCAGATCACTCATCACGGCCCCCTTCGGCGCGCGGGGGTCGTTGCGCTGCCACCACCCGCTCGGCCGCGGCCTCAAAGCTGATCCGCCAAGCCATCGCCATGGCGCGCAGCTGGGCATAGGCCTCATCCTCGGACTTCCCAAGCCCGATCAACATTCCCACCGCCCGCACCACGGTTTGCCTCTGGTCGAGCCGCTGGCGCAAAGAGGCGATCTCGGCCGCCAAAGCCTGCCTTGCATCAAAAGCCGCCCGCGCGGTCAAAAGTGCCGAGAAGACGCCGCTGCCGCCGATGGGCTTCACAAGTTGCGCATCCGCGCCGGCATTCAGCGCCCATTCGATGCGCCCCGGCGCCTCGCTGCCGATAAGGGCGATCAAGGGCATCGGTGCCTCTCCGGCCTCCCATGGAAACTGGCTGTCATGGCCGTAATCGGCGTCGAAGAAGACAAAATCCGCCGTCATCACCGAAGGCGGCAAATCGGGCCAGCAGGGCTCAACTTGCAGGCCAATCGCGGTCAATTGCCGCTCCAAAGCCTGCACGGTGGGATGCGGGCGATGCAGCATCATTGCGCGCGCGCCGCCCAAGTTCTGGCTGCGGACCCGGCGCTTCATGGCACCACCCGCAGCTTTGGTTGACCTGCCTCGGACCGAGCTTGGGTCAGCCAAGGATCGGCATCGACCCTTCCAAAATCTGCGATCACCTCAAACTGACCGGCCCGCACCTGCCCGATCAGCGCTGGCAAAGCGGTGTGATGGGTGTGCCGATCCACGCGGATCTGCGCCGCCGCTTCGGGCGTGAGCAGCGAAGAGATCGGCAGTTGCTCGGCCCCCGGACGGCCGTTGAGAAGCCGCGCCAACATCCAGACCGCCGCATAGCCCGAAGCCTCATGCGATGAACCAAAGCGCCCCTTTGTCGGCTGGCCTTGGGTGGCGCGGAAATAGGGGCCAGCGGCGATCAACCCTTCGGCGGCCTCGCCAATCGCTGGCAGTTCACATTCGGTGAGGTTGCACGACAGCACCGGGCAGCTTTGCGCGGTGAAATGCGGGTCCAGCTGCCCCAAGGCGGCATAGGCCCTAAGGAAGGTATATTGCGTTTGGCCGATCAGATTGTTGAGGATGAAATTGGGCCGCGTGGCGCGGATTTCCGCGATCATCCGCTCAACATCCGTTGAGCCGATCGGCAGGTAGCGTTCACCCAGAATCTCGCCCCCGGCTTCGCTGATCCGCTCACGGGCCAGCCGGTTCATCTCCCAGCCCCAGATGTAGTTCGAGCCGGTCAGATAGGCGCTTTTGCCGAAACGCTCAAAGCTCCAACGCAAAAGCGGCAGCAGATGCTGGTTTGGGCAGGCATGGGTATAGACCACATGGTCCGATGCCTCGAAGCCTTCATAGGGCACCACATACCACAGGCTGGCGCGCGCGCGTTCCAGCGTTGGGATCACCTCTTTGCGGCTGGATGAGGTGACGCAGCCAATAACATGCCGCGCCGTGCTGCTTTGCAAAAGCTCTTCGCAAAGCGGGCCGTAAAGATCGAGATTGCCGCCGGGATCACGTTCCACCGGAGTGAAGCGGATGTCCAAAGCCGGGTCGGCATTGACCTCATCAATCGCGGTCAAAACGCCCAAGCGGCAGGCCTCGGAGATCAGCACATAGCTGCCCGAGCGGGAGTAGAGAAGCCCAAGGTCAATCTGCCGCTTCATAAGGCCCCAAACGAAAAAAGCCCCGCCCCGACAGGCGACGCTACGCTTATCGGGAATCGGGGCCTGAATGCCGCTATATGGGGCTAGCTGACCGGATCGCTGGGCCGTTCGTCAAGAGAATTGATGGAAAGCCTAAGCGCGCCGGCTTTCCATGATGGTTTTGCCGATCAGAACGACCAAAGCCAGAAGCGTCAAAGTCGTGGCAGCCGCGAAAGAGCCTGCAACGTTAAGATCATGGAACAACAGATCAATTTGCAGCGGCAGCGTGTTGGTCTGGCCCCGGATATTGCCTGAGACCACCGAAACGCCACCGAATTCACCAATCGCCCGCGCGCCGCACAAAATTGCGCCGTAAAGCAGCGCCCAGCGGATATTGGGCAGGGTCACACGGCGAAACACCTGCCAACCGCTCGCGCCCAAGGTGAGCGCGGCCTGCTCTTGCTCGGAGCCTTGCGCCTGCATCAAGGGCAGCACTTCGCGCATCACGAAGGGCGAGGTGACGAACATGGTCACCAGCACAATGCCGGGCAAAGCGAAAAGGATCTGCACGTCATTGGCCAGAAGGTACGGCCCCAGCAGCCCCTGCCGCCCGTAAAGCAGCAGGTAGCAAATCCCTGCGATGATCGGCGAGATCGAGAAGGGAATCTCGATCAAAGTCAGCAGGGTTTTGCGGCCCGGAAAGCTGAACCGCGCAACCACCCAAGCCGCGGCAATGCCGAAAGCGATGTTCAAAGGCACCACGATCACCGCGACCAGCATGGTGAGATAGATGGCATGCAAGGTGTCGGGCGAGAGGATGTTTTGGCTAAAGGCCTGCCAACCAGCGGCAAAGGCGCGGCTGAAGATGAAGGCCATCGGCACGACGACAAAGATCATCGACAGCGCAACCGCCGCCCCGATCAAGAGGCGCGGCACCAACCGGCTTTCCCGTGGGGCCATCGCGCCCGGAGCGGCAACAACGCTCATCCGGTTTTCCCCCGATAGCGCAGGGCACGCGCCTGCAAGATGTTCGAGATCGCAAGCAGCACCAAAGCGATGATCAGCAAGGTCAAAGCGATCACCGCCGCGCCGTTGTAATCATATTCCTCAAGCCGGATCACCGCGAGAAGCGAGGCGATCTCGGTCTTGAAGGGCAGGTTGCCCGCGATGAAGATCACCGCGCCAAACTCACCCAGCGAGCGCGCGAAAGAAAGGGTGATCCCCACCAAAAGCGCTGGGAAGATCGCCGGAAAGACCACGCGGCGGAAGATGGTGAACGGATGCGCGCCCAATGTCCGGGCGGCCTCTTCATATTGCGGATCCAGATCCTCAAGCACCGGCTGCACGGTGCGGATCACGAAGGGGATCGAGGTGAAGGCCATCGCGGCCGCCACGCCCCAGATCGTAAAGACCACCTGAATGCCCATCGGCTCAAGGATCGCGCCATACCAGCCATTCGCGGCAAAAAGCGCCGAAAGCGCAAGGCCGGCCACGGCGGTGGGCAGCGCGAAAGGAATATCAACCAAAGCGTCCAGCAGACGCCGGCCGGGAAAGTTATAGCGCACCAGCACCCAAGCCATCAGCACGCCGTAAATGGCGTTGAACACCGTGGCCATCGCCGCAGCGGTCAGCGTGAGTTGCAAAGCGGCCAAGGTGCGTGGCGCCGTGGCAATCGCCCAAAAGCGCGCCGGGCCAATCTCGGCGCCTTTCAGCACCAAAGCGATGACCGGCAAAAGCACGATGACGCCGAGATAGGTCAGCGTCACGCCCATCGTCAGGCCAAATCCGGGAAGGACCCGCTTCGACCTTTTGGCCGAAGCGGGAAGCGATGCGCTTGTCATTGATTGACAAAGACCTGATCGAGGATCGCACCTTCGGCAAAATGCTCGGTGCGGATCTGATCCCAGCCGCCGAAGACATCGTCAACGTTCACGAGTTTGACTTCCGGGAAGTTGGCGGCGAACTCAGCTTTAGCGGCCTCGTCATGCACGCGGTAGAAATGCGCGGCGAGGATTTTTTGGCCTTCGGGCGCATAGAGGAAGTCGAGGTAGGCTTTCGACACTTCCTCGCTGCCGGCTTTCTTGGCGTTCTCAGCCACGATCGCCACCGGGAATTCCGAGTAAAGCGACAGCGACGGCGTCACGCGGACGAAGCCTTGGTCGGCATATTCTTTGGCGATGCCACCGGTTTCAGCCTCGAAGGTGATCAGCACGTCACCGATACCTTTTTCAGCAAAGGTCACGGTCGAAGCGCGACCACCTTGGTCAAAGACCGGCACATTGGCAAAGAGCGCTTTCACAAACTCTTGCGCCTTGGCTTGGTCACCCGCATTGGCGTCCAAAGCATAGGCATAGGCCGCCAGATAGGTGTAGCGCGCATTGCCGCTGGTTTTCGGGTTCGGGAAGACGACTTGCACGCCTTCGGCCACCAGATCATCCCAATCCTCGATGCCTTTGGGGTTGTCCTTGCGGACCAAGAAGGCGGGCAGCGAGTAATAGGGCGAGGCGTTGTTGCCAAAGGCGTCACGCCAGTTCGGGTCGACCAGACCACCATCGGCCAGCACGTCAATATCGGTGACTTGGTTGAAGGTCACCACATCCGCGCCCAGACCTTCCAAGATCGAGCGGGCCTGCTTGGACGAGCCGCCATGCGATTGGTCGATGGTGACATCGCGGCCGGTGTCAGCCTTCCATTTCGCAGCGAACTCGGGGTTGATCGCTTCAAAAAGCTCACGCGCCACATCGTAAGAGACGTTGAGGATTTTGTCTTGCGCCAGCACCGGGCCGGCAAGGCTCAGCGCGATGGCTGCAGCAAAAATACGGGATTTCATCTGGAGGACTCCTTGATGAGTGATACAGGGGCCGGAGCGGGCGCAGGCTGCGCCGGGGTTGGCGATCCGGGGAAAATATGGCCCACTTCGGGGCGGAGGGTGACGGTTTGCCCAAGGGACAAAGCCGGAGCCGCGCGGCGCGGCAATTCGGCCTCGGCCTGACAGTCAGCCGGGCCTTCCATGCGCAGCCGCAGCAAAGCGCCGGTGGTGGCAATCTCGGTCACGCGGAAGGCGCCCTCAGGGCTGGGCAAAAGCGTGATATCGGCGGGGCGCAGGAACAAGGTAGCCGGGCCATCCGCCATCGCGCGGCGCGGCAAGGCCGAAGTATCAAGGCCAGCAGCCTCGGCCCGACCGGCGCGCATCGTCACCGGGATCTCGACCGTGAGGCCAAGGAACCGGGCCACGAAAGGCGAGGCCGGGTGATCATAGATCTGATCCGCGCTGCCGATCTGCTCGATCAGCCCAGCGCCCATCACCACGACGCGATCGGCCAGTTCAAAGGCCTCTTCTTGGTCATGGGTGACGAAAATCGTGGTGGTGCCAGCCTTGTCATGCACCTCGCGCAGCCAGCGGCGCAGATCGCGGCGCACCTGTGCGTCCAAAGCGCCGAAAGGTTCATCAAGAAGCAAGACCGCGGGATCAATCGCCAAAGCCCGACCCAAGGCGACGCGCTGACGCTGACCGCCCGAAAGCTCGGCCGGGTAGCGATCGGCCAAATGCGGGATTTGCAGGAAATGCAGGAGTTCCTCGACCTTCTTGGCGATGGTCGCAGGCGCAGGGCGATGCGCGCGGTCCATCACAGTCAAGCCAAAGGCGATGTTGTCGCGCACCTTCATATGCGGGAATAAAGCGTAGTGCTGAAAGACAAAGCCGGTGCGGCGCTCTTGTGCCTTCTTGTCCAGCCAATCCTCGCCGCCCACCACCAGACGGCCCGCATCCGGCCAATCCAGACCCGCGATGATCTTCAAAAGCGTGGTCTTGCCCGAGCCCGAGGGCCCCAGCAACGCCACCAGCTCACCCGATTTCACTTCAAGGTCGATGCCCCGAAGAACCTCGGTTTGGCCAAAGCGGCGAGTCAGATTTTGAACGGTCAGGGACATGCGATTTCTTTCAGGCCTTAGACTGGGAACCTAATGACCTGCCCCCCGGTGGCGCAATAGAAGGGCTGGGCAAATTGCGGCGCGCTTGTAGAATAATAATCTACAAAACTGGCTGAATTGAGAAGAGGTGCGGAAAAGGCTTCTCTTGCACCGGCAGAATCCGGCTTTCGCATTTATCGCGCACGCGTAACGGGTTGAGCTTTTCAGGCGTGAAAGAAGGGGCGCGTTGCCCGCCTCAAAGCCTGATTGCACCGCTTTCCAAAGCCGCAGCCAAAGCATCCACCGCCTCGGCCAGCCGCTGGTCAATGACATGCAGATATTGCGTCCAATCTTTCAGCTCATGTACCTCGGCCACACCATCCGAGATACCGCGCAGCCCGATCAGCGGCAGGCCAAAGCGCTGGCAGGCGCGCAGATGGGCAAAGGTTTCCATATCGACCATCTCTTCCGCGATCTGGTCATAGGCCGTGCCGGTGACGATATTGGCCCCGGTAGACAGGCTGGCCGTCAGGACGCCCGGAATGCGGTGCGGAAGATCGATCCGCGCGGGCAAGTCCAAGAACGGCGTGCGCCCCTTCTCAAAACCCAAGGCCGAGGCATCCATATCGCGGTAGCCCACGGCCGAGACCTGGTAGACCTGCGCCTGTTGCAGCCCGCGCGACCCGGCCGAGCCGAGCGAGACCACCAGCCGGGGCTTTTCCGCCATCGCCGCCAAAGCTGCGGTCAGGACCACCGCGCCTTCGACCGGGCCGATGCCTGTCATCAAAGGCGTGATGCGCGCGCGCAAGGCGGGGCCATATTCAGCCTCGGCCGCCATGACGAAAAGCACCGGCACTCCGGCAATAAGATCAAGCTGCGAGGTCATAAAAACTCCTCTTTGCGGGGCAGGTGACAGAGCCGCGCGATTTGGGCAAGCCTGCGCAGCTCACTTCCGACGCTTGGCTTTAGGCGCGGGGGCGAGGCTTGCCTCAACCGCGTCCAGATCGGTGACGCCCTCTAAGATCAGCGCCGAAAGACCAAGGGTGATGGTGACGCCCTTGGGTTCCGCTGCGATCTTTGGCGCTTGCGGCCAAGCCTCCAAGACCAACCGATCCTCGGGCCGGTAGTCAAGGATGCGGCAGATCCCGCCATAGGCGATGTGATAGCTGTTGCCGCCCGGTCCGCCGGTGATGGTGTTCTCACCGGGGCCGATGTGGAAGATATGCGCCCCATCGCCCGCCGTGACGACATTGCGCCCCGGCCCGGTGTGGATCACCGAGCTGCGATCGCCATCGGTGATCAGATCATTGCCCGGACCACCATAGATCCGGTTAAAGCCGGTGCCGCCATAGATGACATCATCGCCCGCGCCACCATCCAGCGTGGCGCGCCCCTCGGCCCCGATCAACGTGTCATTGCCTGCCCCGCCGTAGAAGGCATGCTCATCATGGCGGCGGTTCGAGATCGCCACCAAAAGATCGTCGCCATCACCGCCCTCGAACTGCGCCCCGGCATAGACCGGGCCATACATCCGGTCGCCCTTATGGCTGCCCCTCACCCGCACCGGCACCCGCTCGGACGCCTCGAACAGGATCGCGCTTTCGGGATGCGCCACCACCTCAAAGGCGCGCGGCGTCTCGCCATCGGCCTCATCTCGGGCGGTGACGGTGCCGATCCGCACCGTGCCAATCCCCGCAGGCACCCGCAAAACATGGCCATCCGGCCCGCCCAGATACCAAAGCACATGCTGCCCGCCGGGGGCCGGTTGCAGCCGGTCGGCAGCGGCCCCGTAAGCCCAGAAATGGCTGTCCGCCGGAGGGCCTTGCAGCACCACCGCACCATCCATAGCCATCATGGCATTCAGCCCAGAGTCAGGCTTTTCCAACCCTGAAAGATCAAGGCCCAGCCGCGCCGCCGCAGCGACCAACTCATTGCGCAGGGCTTGGGTCTCTGCGCAACCGATTAGGTTCGTGGTCTCTCCCGGATCACGGACCAGATCGTAGACATGCTCCTCGCCGCTCGGATAGCGGAAGTAGCGCAGATGCTGCAAAGCGGGGTCCGAGGGGCGCACCGAAAGCGTGCCAAAGACCGCCGTCAGTGGCGATTGGCTGCGGTCATAGCTGCCGAAGCTTTCATCCAGCAAAGGCAGCAAGCTCTGCCCCGAGGGCCAATCGGGCCGCGCGGGAAGCCCGGCCAGATCCAAGATCGTCTTGGGGATATTGTGCAAGGACACCGGGCAATCCACCACCTGCCCGCCCGCCATCCCGGCATGCCAAAGGCCCAAAGGCACATGCGCCGCCGCATCCCATTGGCTCATCTTATGAAAGCTGTCATGGGTGCCAAGGTTGAACCCATTGTCCGAGACCAGCATCACCGTGGTGTTCTGCCCCAAAGCCGAGGCCTGCAACGCATCCAAAAACCGCCCGATCTCATGATCGACATGGCTACAAGCGGCGAAATAGGCCCGCACCACCTGCCGCCAAGCCGCATCCCCCGCCTTCTCGGGCGTCCAGCGACCGTTGACGATATAGGCCATCTCATAGACCGCCATCCCGGGCTGGGGGCCGTGGTAGTCATCGGGATGCGCCGAGCGCGGCCAGATGATCTGATCCGGATCATACATCTGATAAAACCTGTCCGGGCAGGTCAGATTGTAATGCGGATGCTTGAAGCCCAGCTGGATCAGATTGCGGCGCTTCGGGTCGGCGCGCCCTAGAAAATCGATCGCATTTTGCGCCACGGAATGGTCATAGAAGGTGTGGTCATAGGCCCCGTCATCATTGGGGTGATTGACGCCCTCAATCCCCGGCCCGGTGTCGAGGTATTTATGTATATGCCGCCGCCGACCACGATCATCCGCCGCCACATCCTCATGAAAAAGAACCCGGCGATAGTCTTCCGGCATCGGCTTGTAATTGGCGTCGGTCTTGCCGGTCGTGAAGCAATGAAACCCCGCCCGGCGCAGGTCATAGACCCATGAGGCTGTGGGCGGCAAAGCATCGCGCCAAAAGCGGTTGAGATCGACGAGGCCAGTGACAAAGGGTGAAAGCCCGGTGGAGACCTCGGCCCGGCAAGGCGCGCAAAGCGGGATCGTGGCATAGGCATTTGCAAAGCGCGTGCCCTGCGCCATCAGCCGGTCAATGTTGGGGGTCTGGATCGTCACCCCAAAGGCATCGCGCCAAGTGAAGATATCGATCAGATCATCGATCCAGATCAGACAGATATTGCCATTCGCAATGCTGGCGCGATCAAAGCTCATGCTGCGCCCCCGGATGCAAAGGCAAGCGCGCAGGCAGCGCCCAGCGATTAAGCATGCTCCCCGAAGCCGCTGGCGCCTGCCATGTGTCACGCATGGCGCTGCGGTTGATCGGCAAGCCATCGCCTTGCGCGGCAAGGCCGTAAGCATGGAGCAGAGTGGCGCCTATCGGCGGAGCCGAGGTGGTTAAGATCAGCGCGCGCGGATCATCCGGCGCAAGGGCGACGTTGAGAAGGGCGCAACCTTCCGGCGCGGCTTGCAGCGCAAATCCTGCCAAGGGCCCAGCGCGGTGCGGATCTGCTGTATCGATCACCAGATCCGCCATCGCCCGGAAGGTAACGCGGATCTGACAACCGTCATATTCCGCCAGCAAAGGCTGCGGGCAAAGCCAATCCTCGCCCGCCAAAGCGGCGTCGAGCGCGTAAGCGTCCAGTTCCGCCAGATCGCTGCGCCCCGCCTCGGTCAGCCTGCCGTAGCCCTCTTGCGCCCCGGCATAAGCAGGCGTGGTCAGGATCAGATGATGCGGGCCGGGGCTGATGCTAAGCTCTTGGAACCCCTGCAAAGCCGGATGTTCAGCGCTTTGATCGGTGCCACTTTCGGCATCGGTCAGGAAGATCGGTGGCCGCATACCACGCACGCGCATCGCGGCCGTGATCTGCGCCATGAGGCCGCGCAGGCTGGCGGCGAAATCCGTGGCCGAGGTGGTCAGATCCTCAAAGCCAAAGCCAAGCGTCACCGCCAGAACCTGCGGCTTACGGTTCAGGCTTGCCGCCGCGTCGCTAAGATTATCCAGCGCGGTCAGGAAATTGGCGAAGGCTGGCCCCTGCCCCAACCGCGCAATCGAGCAGGCGGCATCGGTTTCGACCCGCGTGACGATCAGCGGCAAGGCGCGGCGCTGGTCGTAGCGGCGCGCCAAGAGGTGATCGGCGATCAGCGCCTCGCGGCTGCGGTGGCGCAGCTGTTGCAGCGCGGCGGTACGGGGGGCCGCATCGGTGCCCTCCAGCCCCACCGCGCCGATGTGATCGCGCGCCGCCAAGATGTTGTAGCGAAAGCGCGGCGGACCTGCGTTAAAGCCCGCGCGGCGCGGGCTGCCAAGGCCGATGATCGCCATCAGATCGCCCGGCGCATCGGCCAGAGTATCGCCCCCCGCAACGGGGCGCAGATAGGCGCGCGGGCCGTCTTCCAACCGCGCATCAAAGCGCAGCCAAACGTCCTCGGCCCGCAAGTTCCACGCGTCGATGTCGCCAAGAAGCTCAAAAGGATCAAGCCGTTGCAGCCCCGCAGTTTGCAAAGCCGCTTCCGCCGCGCGCTTTTCGCGGCGGCGGGCCTTGCGGGCTTCGCGGTCCAAATCCTCAGCCATTCTTAGCGCACCAATTGCAGCGTCTGGGGCAGATTGAGCCCCGGAAAGACTTGCCCCTCAATATCCGAAAGGGCCAGCCCAAACATCTCATGCAAAAGCGCGCCCGCATAGCCGCGCACATCCGCCGTGGGCATCAGATCGCGGCGGGCGAGCAGATCAGCCTCATCAAGCCCCGGCCAATCGCCCATGATCTGACCACCGCGGATCGCGCCCCCGGCCAGCAAAGCCACCCCGCCGGTGCCATGATCGGTTCCACCGCTGCCATTCTCGGCCACGGTGCGGCCAAATTCGGTCAAGGCGATCACAGAGGTGCGCGCCCAATCCGCGCCCAAACCTTCGCGCAGCGAGAGCAGCATTTCGCTAAAGGCGGCAAGGCGCTTGCCCATGTGGTATTCTTGCCGATGATGTGTGTCCCACCCGCTGAAGGAGAAGGTGGCGATCCGCGCCTCACCACGCAGCCGCTCGGCCACATAGCCGCCCAAGGCCTTCTCGCCACTGTTGCCCGAGGCAGCTTCGGTCTCACCGCGCAAAAGCTGCGCCTCGGCATAGGTTGGGCTGAGATCGGGGGATTCGTCATAAAGATCGCCCAAGAGATCAAGCCCTTGTGGCGACATCCGGCTATCGGCCACCGGATACCAATGCTGCACCCGCGCCTT
Organism: Pseudogemmobacter lacusdianii; assembly: GCF_030848395.1. Taxonomy (GTDB): domain Bacteria; phylum Pseudomonadota; class Alphaproteobacteria; order Rhodobacterales; family Rhodobacteraceae; genus Pseudogemmobacter; species Pseudogemmobacter lacusdianii. The sequence goes on from NZ_JAVDBT010000007.1 coordinate 198,665, forward strand.
GCCTTCAAGGATCAGCATCGGCTCAACCCCGACCGTGACCGCGCCCAAGGACTGTGCCCCCGGCGTGACCTGCAAAGCGCGATTGAGCCAGCCATCCCGCGCCAACGTCGCGGCACCCGAGGCCTCTCCCGAGCCGGTTTCCAGTGCATCTTGGCCATCGAAATGGCTGCGGCTGCGATAGGGCGTGGCGACGGCGGTGGCAAAGCTCAATTCGCCCGCCTGCCACAAGGGCATCAGCGGCGCGCAGGCCGGATGGAGGCCGAAAAACCCATTCAGCGGCAGCGATTGTTCTTCGGCATTTTGCGCCAGCTTGGGGCGCAAACGCGCAAAGTCCGGGTCTCCTAGAGGACGCAGCAGATCCAAGCCATCCATCGCGCCGCGCAGCACGATCACCACCAAACGGTTCTCGCCCGGAGCCGCCGCGAAGGTCATTGGCGTCAGGATCGGCGCGGCTGCCGCCGAGCAGCCGATCAGGAAGTCGCGCCGTGAGAGCAAGATCCCGGCCATTCTACCTCCGCATCATGCCGGGAGAACCGAGGAGCACCGCCACCCCCTCCCAACGCTGTTCGGCGCGACCCACGGCTTGGATGGTCTCGCGCGCCTCCGCCCCCAAGGCGATCGCAGCCAGGGCCGCCGGTTCGGCCTTCTCCCCGTAGCGACGGCCCAGCATCTCGGCCCAGTTGAGCCGCGCCGCAAGGCTGGGGGCTGAAAGCCAAGCCTCGGCCGTATCGGGCCAGCCATCGGGGTCCGGCGCACGAAAGGCGGGCTGGCCGAGCGTGTTCAGCTGTTTATCCACCCGCAAGCGGTTCTTGCCCTCGGACTGGTCGAGACCCAGCCCCAAGACCCGCATCGTCGCCACCATATATTCCTGCGGGCGGCGCAGTTTTTGGAACTTCGGATCGGCAGCGGCGGGGTGATTGAGCAGCACCTCATAGACCGGGATCAGCGCGGTATCATGCTGAAGATAGGCCTGAGCCATGGCATCGACCAGATCGGCGGGGGGCTGGTCGGCGATGAAATGCACCGCCAAAGCCTGCGCCACGCTTTGCGCCGTCTCGGGCCGACGGGCGACAAAATTGATCAACCGCGCGATCTCATCAAGGCCCGGCTCAAAGACCATGCCAAGGATCTTTTTGTTCCAAGGCTCGGCCCGCATCAGGTCGAGACCCGGGCCGTTTTCATCATAACCCATGCCCGCAAAAAGCCGGGCCAGCTCGGTCACGTCATGCTGATCATAGCCGCGCCCCATGCTGTGCAGCTCCAGAAACTCGCGGGCATAATTCTCATTCAAGCCGCGCTTGCGCTTCTTGCCCAGTTCGGAACTTGGCCCCACCGAGGCGGCTTGGTCGAGGTATTCAAGCATCGCCGGATGCCAAGCCGAGGCTTCCAGCATATCGGCAAAACGCCCCGCGATATAGGGCCGGATCGCCTCTTCGCGGTAGGGGCCAAGGAAACCCACGCCGGGGCCCTTTTTATAGGCCACAGTCAGCCGGTTGGCCCAGAAATTCACCAGCCTTTCGGCAAAGCCGTTCGGGGTGACGACCGCATCCCAAACCCAATCGTTAAGCTCTTCGGCCATCAAAGCCTGCAAGGCCTTTTGCGCCGGATTTTCCTTCGGCCCGCCCATCTTAGCGGCTTGGCTCAGTGCGCGTTGCTCGGCCAGAAGTGCCAGCCGATGGGTCAGCGTCAGCCCCTCACGCGGGATCGGCTTTTGCGGATCTTGCAGCTGGACCAAGAGCCGCGCGGGATCGAGCCCTGCGGCGGGCAAAATGCCATCCTCAAGACGGGGGCCATAGCCGAAGCGGATGCTCTCGATCAGCGTTCCGGATGGCACCTTTTGCTCCTAGATCCAGTCGAGAAAGACCCTTTGCGCGTAGGGTCCAGCCATGACCCGCGCGCGCAATTCACGGTAGCGCGGCCGCAAGTCTTTGAATTTGCGCTCATGTGTCTCGACAATAAGGCAACGCACCCGTTCGAACAATCCTTGCTCTTCCAGCGCCTCAAGAATGTCGAGCTCGGCCCCTTCGATGTCCATCTTGATCAAAGCGATCTCGCGGCCATCGGCGGTCAACTGGCGCAGAAGCGCTGGGAAATCGATCAGATCAACCTCGATCCCGTCACTTTCTTCGATCATACGACCGCCGCCGATGATGGTGCTTTTGACCGAGGCCGCCGCAGGGTTCTCGGCAAAGTTTTGCGCCCGCATCAGCCGGATCTTTCCGCCCGAGGCCCCGACGGCGGCATTGTGCAGGGTGACGTTTTCCAGCCCAGCGCAGGCTTCGCTGAGTTGGGCAAAGGCGTAAGGGTCCGGCTCATAGGCCAGCACCTGCGCGCCGGTGCGCGCCATTTGGGTGCTGATCTTGCCGACATTCGCCCCGCAATCGAGCACCAGATCACCCGGTTTCAGCATAGCAAGGATGCCCGCGAGAAAGCCCTCAGCCTCGGCCTTGCGCAGGTTGCGCTTATAGCGCCGGACCTGCGCTTGCAGCTTTTCAAGCTCGGGCGATGCGGCTTCAGGGGCGGCCTGTTCTTCCGTCACGCGTCGTCACTCCTGACGTAATGTCCTTGGATCGGCGGAGCATAAGGTTTTGCGGTCAAAGGCTTGCGGGCGGCGGTCAAGAGCATATGTGGCCCGATCAAGGCGCGCTCTCCGCCGCGCGGCTTGCCGGTTGGGTCTTCCACCGGGATCACCCGCATCGGCGCTTTGCGGTAGACAAGCGAGACTTCAAGCATCTCATAGCCGCGCGCATGATGCCAATAGCGCCACGGCACATCCGGCCCGGTCTGGAAAAACCCATGGCCAAACCAGCCATCGGCCGAGACATATGACAGAAACAACCCGCCCGGCTTCAACATCGCATGACAAGAATCCAAGGCCTGACCGATGTGGAAGATATGCTCGGTGGTACCGCCGTCGATCACGATGTCGAATTGCTCATGCAGATGGGCGGGCGCGGGGTGGTTGAGATCATGCACATGCTGCGCGCCCTCGGCATCAGTGAAATCCATCGCCTCGATCGTGGGATAGCCGAGTTTGGTAAAAAGCGCCTCGGTGAAACCATCGGGTTGCACGATATCGGCCTCGGTCATCGGGCATCCGGCGCGCTCGGTCTCGGCCAGAAAGCGGGCGAGACGGCGGCCGTTGAGATGCAGCTTCTGGCGGCCAAGGATCAGCCCGCGCTGCGCGCCTGCCGCCGCATGGCGGTGCCGCATCAAAAAGGTGGCGGGGCAAAGCGAGACACCCATAATCAGCCCTGCCCTTCTTCGGGATCGCTGGCTTCAGGTGCCAAACGGCCCACAAAATTTACCCCATAATGCTTGCGCATCATCGCGCGGCCCTTGTTCATCAGCCCCGCTTCGCGCAGCACCGTGGGGTTGCGATAATGCACGGTGTGGATCACCTGATCTTCGGGCAAGGCTTTGCCACGCATCAGGCCGCCAAGGATGTAATGCTGCGCCTCGGGCAGGATGTTCCATGCAAGCCCCGCCCGCTGGATCGCCAAAGGCAGGGTCATCTGATCCAGATAGGGCCGCCGGTGCGGCAAATCTACGTCACGGTCCAGCTGTCGGGCGGTGTCATACCAGACATCGGGGAAGCGCTGCGCTTGGCCTGTGGCTTCGGGGAAAACCACCAGCCCGGCGCTGAAATAGGGCACCACCTCTTGCCTTGTGCGGCGCATGAGGCGCACCCGTTCTTGCGGCACCTTCATGTCGAAACGCGCGTAGATCCGCTCCCAGACCGATTGCTCGCCCCAGTTCATCGAGGCCGCGACCGAACAAGACACATGGTCCTGTTTCACCAAAGCCTCGGCGCTATTGGGCTGCAAAAAGAGCACATCGCTGTCGACAAAAGCCGAGAATTCACTCTCGCGCGGCTGCATCGCCGCAATGATCTTATTGCCATGCGGATAGGGCGCATCCCACATCCCAAGCGTCCGCATCGGACGGATCTCGGCCCCGAGCATCTCATGCGCCCTTAGCACTCCGGGGTGCAGCTCGGCCATTCGGTGCTCGGGGCAATAGCCGATCGTTGCCACCTCAGGCCCAAAGTTCTCGCGGATTGAAGCGAGCAGCATGCAGGCCATCGTCTGATAATCGGGCGGCTCGACGATATAGACGAAGGTCAGCCGAGGCTTTGGCATCACTGCTCCAAAGCCTTTGCCGGATCGACGCCGGTTTGTTCGCACATCCGCGCGGCATAGGAGTTCGCCAGCGGCACATTCTTGCGCCACCAAGGCTTGGTGCCATTGGTGTAGAGGTGCACCGACAGGGTTTGATCGGTGAAATGCCCCTCGACCCGACCATAGGGGTCAAAGAACACATCGTTCAGCTGGAAAGGCACCGGATAAAGCACGTCATGCGACAGGGCGCGCTCATAATCGCCGGTCTGCTGGGCGAACCAAGTGAAGGCTTGCGGGCCAAAGGAGGTGCGCTCGGCGTTATAGATCCGCACCGCTTGCGGCAAAGCACTGTCTTGTTTGTCCAAACGCTTGCGCTGCTGCTTGTTGAACCAAGCCGGGGCGTCGGGCAGGTTGTCGTAGTAATCCAGCAAGGCGTCGATCAGCGCGCCCTGCTGCGGGATATAGACAACGCCGCAATTCAGCGCGCCGCGGAAGCCGTGGCCCGCATAGATATGCTCCATCTCATCGGGGAAGGGCTTGTGGCAAAAGGCGTCGCAATCAATCCAGATCGCATTGGTCTTCTGGATCATCTTGTAGCGAAAGACGTTCGACAGAAAGCTTTCCGAGGTCTGGCGCACGATCTCCATATCGATGTCCATGATCTCGGTCGCCGGGCGCACGATCACACCTTCGGGCACGTTTTCAACGGCTTCGGTGCAGTAAAGCGTGGTCGGATGGCCCTGCTGAACGTGAGAGAGCAGGCAGAATTGGTTGATGTAATGCAGCCTTGGGCCGATCCAGAGCGAGGCGACGGGGCGGCGGGTCGGGTTGGTCATGTCATGCTCCCATAGGCATCCGGCCTTGCGCCGGGAAAAGGGTTTCAATCGGCCCGGGCTAACTGGGCCAGCAGGAATTCGGGTTGTGTCTCATCGGGGCGGGCGGCGGCAAGGGCTGGGAAGATCGCCTGCCAGCGCTGGCTTTCGGCCATGGCAGGACCGGCAAGGATCAGCCGCAAGGCCGGAGCGCCGCTCCGCAAGGCTTGCATCAAGATCTGCGGGTCCAGCGCAGGATCGGCGATCAGCAGGCTGTCGGGGCGGAAGGTTTCGATCAACTCTTGCAGGGCTTCTTGGTCCAATGCCCCAGCACGCAGGGTCAGATTGTTCTGCTTTTCCAAGCCATTGCGTTCCCAGATCGCGCGGATCAGCTTAACCCTGCCGGGGTCGCTTTCTTGCTGGATCTGTTGCAGAACAGGCCGTGCCCGCGCCAGCACTGCCGCGCGAAAACCGCAACCCGCGCCCAGTTCCAGATGCCGTGCAGCGCCTTGCAGCAGACGCGGCAATATCCGCGCCACTCCGCGGTCAAACTTCCCCGCTGCAATTTGCTCAAGCCCTGAGGGCGAGAAATGGCCGGGGTCCAAAGGCAGGGCGATCTCATGGTTCGCCACCCATTCCACGCCCGAAGCCAGCCCTTGGGCCGCAGGCTCGGCCAATCCGGTGCCGCGCTGCGGCCCCAAGGCCTTGCGCGCGACGCGCTCGGTTTCGTTGGATTGCTTTTCCACCCGGCTCATCAAAGCGGCGATCTTCTCGGGATCACGCGCCTGCGGGGGCTTGGCCACCACCGCATCAATCGGCACCTGAGAGGCGGCCTTCAACCCCGCCACCATCTCATCATAGGCCGGTAAGCCCTTGAATTCCGCCAAACGCGCCTCGGCCCGGTCCAATGCAGCATGGTGCAGTCGGTTCAGCTCAGGATCGCTTAGCAAGAGGTCAAACACCCGCTTCCGCTCGGCCGAGTAGCGCAGCATCGCGTCATCCTGCACCTCATTCCGGTCCTGCAAAGCCCAATAATCCGCGTTATACTTGTCCTTTTTCAAGTTCACATTACCGCGGAATTTACGGATCGCGTAGCTGTCGATCGACTTCACCGCGTAATGATTGATCTGAGCCCAATCATAGCCCACCGTCCGGGTGATCGAGCGCCAGCCGCGGAACTTGAAGTAGTCCTCCATCGCCCGCCCCGAACCGTTCAGCCATTTGATGCTGTCGGGAAAATCGCTCTCCAGCCATTTGTTTTTGATCTTCGGGCGGTGGATGCCCAGCTTCCAATGCGCGGGATCAAATTGGAAAAGCGTCTTCACGCCCCAGCCCTTGTTCCATTCCTTCGGGGCGGCGCGCAGATATTGCTCGGTCACCGGGGCGCGTGACCAATCATGCACGCCGCCCGAGCCGAAGATGCGCCAAGTGATCACCATGCCATTGGCGCCTTGGGCCTTCACCCCGTCCAGAAGGTCATTCAGCGTGCCATCGCCATAGCGGATGCAGAGAAATTCATCGGCGTCAAAGACCAGCACCCAATCGCTTTCGGCAACCAAAGGCTCATCTTGTGCATGGTTCAGTGCCGAGGGTTGTGGGCGCAGGCCTTCCGGAATGACATTGCGGCGATGATACGCGAGCCCGAGTTCCTCAAGCCGGATCAACATCGTATCCGTGCCGTCCGAGCAGTCGTTGGTATAAACCACCAGCCGGTTGAAGCCGACCGTCAGATGATGCGCCACCCATTCCAGAAGAAAGGGGCCTTCGTCCTTCATCATCGACACGGCCGTAACGGTACCATGCCGCGAGGGGGCAAGGCCAAGGCCCTCACGGCTTAAGCTGGGGGCGATCTTTGCCATCATCGCCCCCAAGCTTGGCGCAAGCTGCGCTTTAGGTCTTGCACAAGGCTCTGCATCGCCATGATGGAAAAATCATCACCCATAAGCTGACATCGAAAGCTGATGTCGCAGCAGGATGCACCCTAGCGCAAGCCCCTTTGCGTTTTACGGTCCCGGCCTATGCCGCGATTGGCTTGGTAAACAGAATCCACTCATTGGCTTCGACCCGCCAATCGCCTTTGACCACGGCCCGGCGTGCGATCTCGGTATAGCCCTTGGCGCGGTAAAGCCGCAGCGCGTCTTGGTGGGTGTCAGCCGCGATCAGGCTGATGATCTTATGGCCCGCTTCACCGGCGACCTCTTCGGCCTTTTGCAACAGAGCCGAGCCAAGACCCTTGCCGCGCGCAGCCTCATAGGTGGCCAGCACGTTGAGATACCACGAGCCGGGCGCCAGGGCCTCCAGCTCCAGCAAGGGCACGAAAATCGCCGGCGTGTCGGGATCAATCGGGCCGGGTTCTTCCTCGGCCGCATAGCCCAGAAGGCAGGCACCAACCTTGCCGTCAACCTCGGCCAACCACGCATTGTTGAACGAGAAATTTCCAGCCTCACGCGCCGCGCGTTCTTGGCCAAAGGCCCAAGCATCGCCCTCAGGGCCAACGCTCTTGCGCCAGAAATGCAGCGGCAGATCATCGGCTGCCATATTGATGAAGCGCACCAGATCTGCGGCATCTGATGCCTTTGCTTTGCGGATCGTCACCCCTGTCCCCCTTTCGGCCCACGCCATGCGCGCGCCGCAGTCATCCACGATTTGCGGCCCTGCCACCAGCCCCTTTGGCACCCCAAATTGGCACCGCGCTTGCACCCAAGCCCGCCGCCCCCTACCAAGTGCCAACCGCATTCGCAGCACGAGGACTGATATGACCGAAACCATTTTCCGCTTCCCCGCCCCCGGCGCCGAGCCGATCACCGCCGATCTGGCCGGCTGGACCAAGATCGAGGGCAATCCGACCATGCGCTATTGGGTGCAGCACACCTCGGCCGATGGCAGCGTGATTTCGGGCACTTGGGAGGCAACCACCGGCACTTGGCACGCCAGCTATCAGTTCTATGAATTCGTGCATCTGATCGAGGGCCGGATCACCATCACCCCCGATGGCGGCACGCCGGTGACGCTGAACCCGGGGGATGCTTTCGTGGTCGAACCGACGTTCAAAGGCACTTGGACCATTGAAGCGCCGGTGAAAAAGCACTTCGCGATCAAACTGAAATAAGCCTTTGCGCCGGGCGGTCCGCTGTCCGGCGCAAGTTTACACCTCTTTGGCGCTGGCCAGCAGCGCCGAAGCCACCGCCTGCACCGTGGCATCGGCGGTCCTCTGCGTCAGAATATAGAAGGCACTGCTGTGACGGCGCGGCTGGCGCGAGAGCCGCACAAGCTGACGCAAAGCCAGTTGCTCATCGCTGAACCCCGCCCAAGCCAAAGCCGCGCCGCGTCCGGCAATCGCCTCATGCATCATCGACATATAGCTGCCGAAGGTTGGCCCGGGCAGCTCACGCTCGGCCCCGGTCCAAGCGCGCCAATTGTCCACCGCATCGGGCTGGGACGCTAAATGCAAAAGCGGCACCTTCAGGAAGTCGGTCGGGTTTTCATCGGCCAAGAACGGGTAGCGCTCAAGGAAACTTGGCGCGCAAACCGGGAACCATGCGCCACCAAACAGGCGCTGCGCATGGTAAGTCGGCCAATCGCTAGGCTGACCAAAGCGGATCGAGATCGCCACATCCGGGCGGTCAAAGTCCTTTGCCTCGGGTGAGGTCATCAGCATCACCCGCCGATGCGCGGCAAGGGCGGTCACCCGCTCAAACCGCGGCATCAGCCAAGCTTGCACCAGATCATAGCCGCTGGCGATGGTCAGCGTGTCCTGCTCGGCCGCGGTCAATTGCTCCACCGTCTCGCGGATCCGGCCAAGCCCGTCTCGGATGGCGGCGGCCAGTGCTTCCCCCTCAGCCGTAACGCTGATCCGGTTGCCTTGCCGCAGCAGCAGTGGCAGGCCAAGCCGCTCTTCCAAGGTCGCGATATGCCGGCTGACCGCCGATTGGGCCACCGCCAACTCTCCGGCAGCGGCCGTCAGGCCCCGATGCCGGGCAACCGCCTCAAAGGCGACCATCGCATTCAGATGCGGAAGGGCGGATTTCAACGTTTTCATGCCGGGCCGTCCATCACAAAATGAGATGCTTATCTCAAAAATTCATGTTTGATTTTGCTCTAGGGCACTGGGATCACCAACACAAAGTCATTTCCACTTTCAGGATCAGCCCAAGTGCCAAAAGATCAGCTCTCCGACACGCCACATCGCGCCATTCTCGACCTGATCGAGGCGCATCAGGAAAACTGGTCGCTGCAGCAGCCCTTTTATCGCGCCCCTGAGATCTTTGAGTTGGAGCGCCAGCATTGGTTTCCGCGCCAATGGGTGATCGTGGCCCATGCCACCGAAATGCCCGAAGTGGGCCGCTACATCATCCGCCCGCTCTTTGACGAAGAGATCATCATCGTGCGCCACGGCGAGGGCCCCGAAGATATCGCAGCCTATTACAACGTCTGCACCCATCGCGGCTCCAAGCTTTGCACCAAGGATGGCAAAGGCCGGCTCTTGGTCTGCCCCTATCACGCCTGGAGCTTCCGCCTCACGGGCGAGTTGCAGACCCGCGCCGATCTGCCCGAAGGCGTCGATCCGGAAGCTTTGGGCCTGCACAAAGTGCCGGTCCGCATCATGGCCGGGCTGGTGCTGTGCGGCTTGGGCGAAGGCGATCTGCCGGATTTCGCCCCTGTCGCCGAAGGGCTGACCGGCCTGCTGCAAGAGCACGGCGTCGACAAGTCCCGGATCATCGCGCGCAAGAGCTATCCCACCAAGGCCAACTGGAAGCTGGTCATGGAAAACTTCCTTGAATGCTACCATTGCCGCCCGGCGCATCCCGAGTATTTCCGCGTCAACGGCCACACCAAGGTCACCGCGATGCGCAACGAGGCAGCCGCGCAAGAATGGCAAGAAGAAATCGATGCTTGGCACAGCGTGATCGGCGATGCCGAGTTCAACAAGGGCGCTTGGGAGGCTGGAAATCTCACCACTATGCCCTTTGCCATGCACCGCAAGCCGATTGGCCAAGGCCGCGTGACCCTGTCGGACGACGGCCAGCCAGTCTCGAAGCTGATGGGCGGGCGCACGCAATATGACGGCAGCGAAAGCGGCTTCCGCATTGGGCGGCTGTCCTTCATCAGCGCGGCCAATGATTATCTGACCATGTTCCAGATGATCCCGCGCGGCCCGCATGACACCGATGTCATCATCACTTGGCTGGTGGCCGAAGATGCGCCGGCGGATGTCGAGGCCGATAAGATCTCGTGGATGTGGGATGTCACCACGGTGCAGGACAAGAAGATCACCGAGGATAATGCCGATGGCATCGCCTCGCGCTCTTACCGTCCCGGCCCCTATACGCCGCTGGAATCGCAGACCGCTTTCTTTGTCGAGACCTATCTGGCGGAAATGCGCAGCCTGCTGACCGGCGAGCACTATGAGGTCGCACAAAAATGGTCCGCACCTTCAGAGCTTTTCGCTTCGCCCGAAGCGGCCTGCTCAAACGGCACATGCTGATTTAACCTCGCGCTCGGCCCTGCCCGTCTTGGAGCGGGGCCAGTTGCAGGTCTTACGGAACCTCGTCCACTTCTAAGAAGCGCAAACCCACCTCTGCCCTCCCATTCTCATAGCGCAGCTGCACAGCAATCCGCATAGCCTCCGCCAATTCCCGCACTATGCTCAGCCCCAGTCCAAGGCCTGAAGAACCAGCCCCTTTGGCAAACTGTTCTTCCTCAAAGCCGCTTGCGGCAGGGTTGCTGATCCATAGCTCGCGGGCGGAAAGGCGAATCTTGACCGGTCCATTGCCATGTTCGACGGCGTTCTCCAGCAGGTTTCGCAGCAGAATGGCCAGTGCATCCGGGTCCGCGGCCAAAGGAAAGCGATCCAAGTCGCCATCATCGAAGTAGATTGGTACAGACGAGCGACCGCTGACTTCGCGTATAAGAAGGCAAAGGATCTGCAGCAGATCTGTCGGCCCACGCCCCAGCCCCAAGCCTGCCTCAGACCGCGACAATTGCAGCAGCCGCTCGATCCGCCGAGTCAGGCTGTCGAGTTGCGGCAAAGCAGCGCGAGCCTCGGGATCGGCTGACAGTTCGATCTGGGCCCGGATTGCGGCAACCGGCGTGCGCAACTCATGCGAGGCATTGGCGATGAACCTACGTTCTGACTGCCGCAATGCGTCGATGCGGCTTACATAAAGGTTCAGGCCCCCAGCCAAGGGCGCAAGCTCGACCGGCAAATCAGCATCAGCAACCGGCGAAAGATCGGCTGCCGCACGGCTGCGGATCGCCGCAGTTAGCCGATCCAGCGGCGTAAAGCCGTGGCGCAGACTGTGTCCAAGCCCCCAGACCAACAGCCCCATCATCGGCAGGATCAGCAGTAGCAAGCCCGAAGCCGCCTCTAGCATCTCCTCACGTCGCCAGGCGCGACTGTGGCCAATCTCAATCACCGCATCTTCAGCCGTAACCCTGAGCACCCGCCAATCTCGGCTGTCGTGAAAACCATCCGCCGCAATTTTGGGCCAAGGCGCATCCGGGATTTCGGCTTCAAGTGGAAAGATCCGCAGCACTTGCTCGCCATTACCCGGATTGATCCCGACACTGCGGCCAATCACCCGACCGGGGCTGGAGTCGAGATATTGCACCGTGGTTTCCGCCACAGCTTGCATCTCTTCATCCATCATCTCGCTGATTTCGTGGTCAAGAAACAAGGCGGTCAGCGCGATCGATCCAAGCCAAGCCAAAAGCACCAGCGCCAAGATCCGCCGCGTCAATCGCCCTCGGATCGACCACGGGCGTGGCGGATTTCGGGGTGGTTCAGGTCTCATGGCAAGACATATCCCAACCCACGCCGCGTCTCGATCAGCTCATTGCCAAGCTTTTTGCGCAGCCGTGAGATATAGACTTCAACGGCATTGCCCTCAATCAGCGTGTCGAAGGCATAGAGCGCATCCTCCAATGCGGCTTTACTGACGACGCGCCCCCTTGCCCCTAAGATCGCTTCAAAAAGCGCCCATTCACGCGAGGTCAGCCGGATCTCGTCGCCGTCTCGCCAAAGCCTTCCGGCGGCTCGGTCCACCTCGATATCAGCAACACGCAACCGGCTTTCCGGCACCCCTTGTCCCCGGCGGGCATGGGCGCGGATGCGGGCAGCCAATTCCTCGAGGTTATAGGGCTTCACCACATAATCATCAGCCCCAGCATCAAGCCCGGCGATCCGGTCACTGATCTGGTCGAGCGCTGTGGCGATGATCACCGGCGTGCGATCTTTTAGCCCCCTTGCCTCTCGCAGCAGCGCCAAGCCCGAGCCGTCCGGCAGCCCAAGGTCAAGGATGACACAAGCGTAACCGCCCACGGCCATTGCGGCCTCGGCCCCGGCAGCATCGCCAACATGATCCACCGCATGCCCCTGACCGCGCAGATAGCGCAGGACGGCGCGGGCCAGATCATCGCTGTCTTCAACAAGGAGAAGGCGCATACCGCCTGCATACTCCCAGTCGTCATGGCTGGCGAGAGAAATGCTGTCCCTCTCCATTTTGCAAGCTTGCTGTAAGCTTGGCGGTTTAGGGGCGTAAGGCGACGCATCGGATCGCGCAAGCATAAGACCTTTAGATGAACTTCCCCTCGCTTTGGCGCCCTCGCCTCTCCCATACTCTTCTTAACCTTATTGTTGCGGGCTACATCCTTCTGGCGCTGAACCACGGGTTCTGGAACCGGCTGCACGCGCAATTCCCCGACGGCGACAGTCGAGCGATCATTTTTGGCCTTGGTGTCTTTGCACTGACAATGCTGCTTTTAGAGCTGCTGGGACCGGGACGCCTGCAACGACCCATCGCGGCTCTGCTGATCCTGATCGCCGCCGGTGCCAGCTATTTTGAGCGCGACTTTGGTGTGCTCATCGATCGGGAAATGGTGCGCAATATCTTTGAGACCACACCGACAGAATCCGGTCAACTGATCACGCCCCGGATGATCGTAACGCTTTTACTGATTGGGGTTCTGCCCGCGCTATTGGTGTTCTGGCCGAAGATGCGTCGCGTTGCCCCGCTCCACCAGCTGTGGCGCTGGCCGCTGGGAGTCATGGCGAGCTTTGCCCTGATGGCAGCGGCGCTCTTCAGCCATTACAAGGACTATTCAGCTTTGCTGCGCGAGCGCCATGATGTGATGGGCGCCTATCAGCCCGGCGCAAGCCTGGCCGCGACTTGGCATTTTGCCAGCGAGCAATGGAAGGCCGCCGATCCGGTGGTGCATGCCTATGGCACGGATGCTGCCCCCGGCCCTTACCTGGCGGCTGCGACCAAGCCGGTGCTTTTGGTCTTGTTTGTGGGCGAAACCGCAAGGGCCCAGAACTTCGGTCTGAACGGCTATGCTCGCGACACCACGCCGGAACTTTCGAAGCGCGATGTGATTGGCTTCAGCGCTGCGACCTCCTGCGGCACCTCAACCGCCGTTTCAGTGCACTGCATGTTCTCGGGCCTTGGCAAGTCTGGTTATTCGCGCAGCGAGGCGCTTTCTCGTGAAAATTTGCTCGATGTGCTTAGCCATGCCGGATTGGAAGTGAAATGGTACGACAACAACACCGGCGATCAGACCGTCGCCAAACGTATCGGCTGGAGCAGGATCGACCGCGAGATCGCTCCTGCCGCCTGCGCGGAAGAATGCACGGATGAGGTTTTTCTGCCGATTATCCGTAAAACCGCTAAGGAAATTACCACCGATACGGTGCTGGTTCTGCATATGATCGGCAGCCACGGCCCTGCCTATTCTCGGCGTTACCCGCGGGAGCGGGCCGCCTTTCTCCCAGATTGCCAGAGCACACAGTTTTCCGACTGCACAGCAGAGGAAATCGTCAACGCCTATGACAACTCGATCCGAGAAACCGATCATGTGATCGCGCAATCGATCGATATCCTTGAAGCACAAGACCGTGTCATCCCGGCGCTGGTCTTTGTCTCAGACCACGGAGAATCCTTGGGCGAGAATGGCCTTTATCTGCACGCGGCCCCCGCTTTCATGGCGCCGCCAGAGCAAATCAATGTGCCCTTCGTCCTATGGCTTTCGGCTCGCTTCACCTCCACGTTTAAGCTCGACCGAAGCTGCCTCAGCCAAGGAGCTGCACAGCCCATTAGCCATGACAACCTCTTCTCCACCGTGCTCGGCCTGCTGAACGTCGACACACGCGTCCGTGATCCGAACCTTGACCTGACCAATGGCTGCTAGGGGCAAAGTCCCATGGATTGCGCAGGAGAAGCATGTTTCAGGCCTCTGTCAGATGGCCGTTTGACTGGCCTCGAGTTGCTTAGACGCCTTCGCATCTTATCATCTGTTGCCGTTCTAAGCCGGGGGGTGACAGCTTCCCACTCCTCGGATGCCTGCGCTATGGATTATAGAACATGTTAATATGATTGAACGCGTCTGACCTGCCTCGCCTCTTGGCGCGTACGGTAGGTCCTGCGCCTGATCCGTTCACGCTTGAGCAGGTTGAAGAACTTCTCGGCAAGCGCCCACGCCATTGGGCTTGAATCAATGGCGCCCGTGGCTCGACCATGACCGTTGCCTCGGCGGCTCAAGAAGCGCTCTAGATTATGAGCGCGCAGGAACACAGCCTAATCCATGCTGGTGAACTTGCTGCCTTGATCGGAGTGGATCAGCACCTTTCCCTTCGGCTTGCGCCGCCAGACAGTCATGAGCAGGGCCTGTAGAACGATATCCGATGTCAGCTTACTTTGCATCGACCAACCAATCACGCGACAGGAAGAGAGGTCAATGATCGAGCTATGGGAACGCGCCGCCTTACTGATCCAACCACTTGAGTTGCGACGCGAGACGTCATCCGTGGTTTGATCGATCGCACTACTGGGAGGTTAGGAAGCCCAGCATGTTGTTTTGCGCGACGGCGCCCTGACGGCATTGATCTGCCTTCACAGAACGCCATTATGCGTCTTATTTGAGTTTGCTTTGCTCTGTCTGTGTTTTTTTGGTTGCGGGGGCGGGAAGCAGCCTATACCTGCGACAGCTAAGTCATTGTTTTCATTCAGTTGCAGGATGGTTGCGCGTCCCACCCCGCAACAGCCCTGCGACAAAACCATCGTACAAGTCATACATCCTGTCTCCAGTCTAGGGTCAGGACTCGTTCTTGTGTCATAGCCAGAAGATGACGGTTGCGGCGAGGGCGACGACGG
>NZ_JAVDBT010000008.1 GCF_030848395.1 Pseudogemmobacter lacusdianii
CCGTCGTCGCCCTCGCCGCAACCGTCATCTTCTGGCTATGACACAAGAACGAGTCCTGACCCTAGACTGGAGACAGGCGGGCGTTCTACGGGGGAACAGGGGAGCTGAGCTGCCAATTGGCGATGGGTTAAGAGTTTATCCCGACCGCCCCACAACCGGCCCCTTGCCTCTCTCTAGCCGCAGGCCTAGGGTCCGGCGCCATGATGATACCCAGCTCCAATGCCAGTCCGACACGCGGGATCTTATTGATGATCCTTGCAATTTTTTGCTTCACCTTGATGGATGCCACCGCCAAGGGCTTGATCGAGAAATATTCAGCCCCCTTGGTCATTTGGGTGCGCTTTGCCGGGCAATTGCTGATCGTATTGGCGATTTTGGGACCACGCGTGAAGCCGATGATGCGCACGAACTTTCCCGTTCTGCATGCCTGGCGCTCGCTCTTTCAGTTCGGCGCGACGGCGTTCTTCTTCCTGTCTTTGCCCTTCATCGGACTTTCTGAAGCCACCGCCATCACCGACATCAACCCGGTCCTGATCACCCTCGGCGCCGCGCTCTTCTTGGGCGAGCGTCTGGGGCCGCGTCGGGTTGCGGGCGTCGTTGCGGCGCTGATCGGCGCGCTGATCATCATCCGTCCGGGCGCGGGTGCCTTCAACGCTTGGGCGATTTTGCCGCTTTGCTGTGCGATCTCTTACGCGGGCAGTGCGCTTTTGACCCGCAAGATTGGCGCGCAAGAGCCGGTTTGGGGCTCGATGATCTATGCTGCCCTCTTCGGCACCATCGTTGCGGGCTGTGCCGTGCCCTTCGTCTGGCAACAGATCGAGGCCGTAGATCTGTGGAAATTCGTGGTGATTGGCTGCCTTGGCACACTGGCGCAGCTTTGCATCATCCGCAGTTTTTCGATCACCGAGGCCGGGATCGTGGCGCCTTTTGCCTATCTCGGCATCATCTTTGCCACCTTCTGGGGGGCCATCTTCTACGACCAATGGCCAGACCGCTGGTCGGTGATTGGTGCGCTTGTGATCGTGGTGGCGGGCCTTTATGTCTGGAGGCGCGAGACAATTGTCGCGCGCAGGGCCAGATAGAGGGCCAGTTGGGCTGATGGCACAAACGAACGGTAACACTTTGCGGCTTTGGCTGCAGGATCGGTTTTTGCGCGGCCTTATTTGGGCGCTGATGCGGCTGCCCTATCGCTGGCGGGTGCCGCTTTGTGGTGCTGCGGTCACACATCTCGTGGCGCCGGTGGCGGGCTACCGCAAGCGCATCCGAGAGAATCTGGCCTATGTCTTGCCAGAGCTCGCACCTGTCGAGGTTGAACGCATCGTCCGCGCAGTGCCCGATAATGTCGGCCGCACCATCATTGAGATCTATTCGGGCGCCGAATTCGCCGCCCATGCCATGCGCCATCCTCTGACAGGCGGTGGCGTCGCGGCGCTTGAGGCTGCGCATCAAGCCGGCCAGCCCGTGATCCTCGTGACCGGGCATTTTGGCAACTATGACGCCAGCCGTGCCGCTTTGGTGGGGCGCGGCTACCGCGTCGGCTCGCTCTACATGCCGATGACCAACCCCTATTTCAACGCGCATTATGAAGCGGCGATTGCCGCCATCGGCAAGCCGATGTTCCCGCGCGGTAAGGCGGGTCTGGGTGCGATGGTGCGCCATCTGCGCAGTGGTGGCATGGTGGGCATGGTGGTCGACCAAAACATGAATCACGGCGCGCCTTTGAAATTTTTCGGCAAGACCGCGCTGACGGCTTTATCGGCTGCTGAGCTGGCGCTGAAATACAACGCGCTTTTGGTGCCAACCTACGGCATCCGCAGCGAGGATGGCCTTTCGTTCACCATCGTGGTCGAGCCGCCGGTGCCGCAAGGCACGCCCGAGGCGATGACGCAGGCCTTGAATGACAGCCTTGAAGTGCTGGCACGCCAACATCTCGACCAGTGGTTCTGGATCCATCGCCGCTGGAAAGGTGGCCAAAGATTTGACGGCGCAGCAGGCTCAGCCTCAGAGTAACGGCAAAGCACGCGCCGTTTCAGCTGTGATCAGTTTACCTGCGCAGCGGCTAAGATTGACGCAGGCCCCGGGTCTTGCAAAATCACCACGGCCGGATCCTCGCCGGTGACCTTTGTCGTAACCGACAAAGGCGAGTCGCCTGCCCAATCGCCCAAGACATCCCATGTGGTCACAATATTGCGGTAAGTGATCACCTGCCCCGCATTTTCGCCCCGCTCAATCTGCACCGTCTCGGCCGGCTTGTAGCGCACGAGTTGCACCTGCACGGCCGCACTCAGCGGCGTCAGCGCTTGCGCTTCGATCAACAGCACATCTCCCTGGCGCTGCACGCGAAGCGCAACATGCGCGCCTTGCGCCACATGCTGTGCGATGGCCGCACCAAGCGCGTCCGGATCATACCCCTCGACTCGGTCTTGCCCGGCCACAATCATCTGCGGCGTGTAGATCATCCGCGAGCCATTGGCGCGGGCATAGGCCTTTTGCCGGGCCGTAAAGGCGGGGTCGGCGAATTTGTCGGCCCAGCCGATATAGTCCCAATAATCGACATGCAGCGACAAGGGCAGGATCTGCGGGTTCTGCGCCAAGCCTTCAACCAGCGCATCCGCTGGCGGGCAGGACGCGCATCCTTGCGATGTAAACAATTCGACCACCACCACCGGCGTGGCCACCACAGGCTCGGCCAGCAATGGCGCGGCCAAGGTCACCCAAAGCCCACAAGTGGCGCCGACGATATGTCGCATCCTGACGATCCGGTATTTTGTTCCCCAAGCGAGTTATAGGCGGGCCAGCCCGTGCCTGCCAATCAAGGAATTGCGATTGTATGTTATAAGATGCGTCACTTCGGCCTTGACGGATGGTTTTAGCCCCTTGCCGTAGGGTCATCCAAAGATAGGCCCCCGCGCTGGACAAGGCCTCCACTAAGCTGTTTGTTAAGCACAACTTTTCTGAGCACCTCGAACGACCACCCGACCGAATGAGGCGAAGGCAAGCAGGCACTTCAAGCGCAAGGCCACAGCCCGCACATCCACAGCTTAGCCCGATCCGCCTGCCTTTGGCGCAAGCGAAACGCTTGAGGACGGCACATCCAGCGCCCCAAACTCTGTGCAAAGGCTCTGGCAATACGGCATACAATTGCATACAATAGCGCCACATCCTACGATTCACTTGCGCGCGCAGCCCTCAACGGGCATGTGTCAGCCAGTTCAGCCAGCCCGCCAAGGAGGCCCGCAGCATGACAGTCACCGTCGGTCACGACAGCAGCAAGACCCGCAAGACCCTGACCGCAGGCGGCCAGACGCTGTCTTATTACTCGATCCCCGCCGCTGAAGAAGCTGGCTTGGGCGAATTCTCGCGCCTTCCCGCCGCTTTGAAGGTGGTGCTGGAGAATATGCTGCGCTTTGAAGATGCAAAGACCGTCTCGGTCGATGACATCAAAGCCTTCTCCGATTGGGGCAAGCTGAACGGCAAGAACCCGATTGAGATTGCCTACCGCCCTGCCCGCGTCTTGATGCAAGACTTCACCGGCGTTCCGGCCGTTGTGGACCTTGCCGCCATGCGCGACGGCATCAAAGGCCTTGGCGGCGACGCACAAAAGATCAACCCGCTGAACCCGGTCGATCTGGTCATCGACCACTCGGTGATGATCGACGAATTCGGCAATCCGCGCGCCTTCCAGATGAACGTGGACCGCGAATACGAGCGGAACATGGAGCGTTATGTCTTCCTGAAATGGGGCCAGAACGCCTTCAACAACTTCCGCGTCGTGCCGCCCGGCACCGGCATCTGCCACCAGGTGAACCTTGAATACCTCGCCCAGACGATCTGGACCGACACCGACCAAGACGGCAATCTGGTCGCCTATCCCGACACTTTGGTCGGCACCGACAGCCACACCACCATGGTGAACGGCCTGGCCGTTCTGGGTTGGGGCGTGGGCGGCATTGAGGCTGAGGCCGCGATGCTGGGCCAGCCGGTTTCGATGCTGATCCCGGAAGTCGTGGGCTTCAAGCTGACCGGCAAGATGGTCGAAGGCACCACCGCGACTGACCTTGTGCTGAAGGTCGTGGCGATGCTGCGCAAGCATGGCGTTGTGAACAAATTCGTCGAATTCTACGGCGAAGGTCTTGACCATCTGCCGCTCGCTGACCGCGCCACCATTGCCAACATGGCACCGGAATATGGCGCGACCTGTGGCTTCTTCCCGATCGATGATGAGACCCTGCGCTACCTGCGCAACACGGGCCGCGAGGAATCGCGCATCGCTCTGGTCGAGGCTTATGCCAAGGCCAACGGCATGTGGCGTGGGGCGGATTACAATCCGATCTACACCTCGACGCTTGAGCTGGATATGGGCACCGTCGTCCCGGCGATCTCGGGCCCGAAACGCCCGCAAGATTACCTGCCGCTGACCGAGGCTGCCCGCAGCTTCTACAAGGTCGTCGCGGGCTATCGCGGCACCGATGTCAGCATCGATGCGCAAGAAATGGTCGATG
This sequence comes from Pseudogemmobacter lacusdianii, assembly GCF_030848395.1. Classification (GTDB taxonomy): domain Bacteria; phylum Pseudomonadota; class Alphaproteobacteria; order Rhodobacterales; family Rhodobacteraceae; genus Pseudogemmobacter; species Pseudogemmobacter lacusdianii. The sequence continues at coordinate 4,503 of NZ_JAVDBT010000008.1, forward strand.
AGGGCGGCGCAGTGCTGGCCCCGGCCAAGGATCCGCGCCGTACCGTGGCCGTCGAAGGCAAAGATTACACGATCCGCGACGGCTCGGTCGTGATCGCGGCGATCACCTCCTGCACCAACACCTCGAACCCCTATGTGATGATCGGCGCAGGCCTTGTCGCCCGCAAAGCGCGCGCTTTGGGTCTGACCCGCAAGCCTTGGGTGAAAACCTCCTTGGCACCCGGATCTCAGGTCGTGGGCGAATATCTGGAAAAAGCCGGTCTGCAAGAAGATCTCGATGCGATCGGCTTCAACCTTGTGGGCTATGGCTGCACCACCTGCATTGGCAACTCGGGCCCGCTCGGCGATCCGGCGATCTCGAAAGCGATCAACGACAATGATCTGGTGGCCACGGCTGTGCTGTCGGGCAACCGCAACTTCGAAGGCCGGATCAGCCCCGACGTGCGGGCGAACTTCCTCGCTTCGCCGCCGCTGGTCGTGGCTTATGCTTTGGCCGGTGATCTGAACATCGATCTGACCAAGGATGCTTTGGGCATTTCCAAGGACGGTAAAGAGGTCTTCTTGAAAGACATCTGGCCGACCAACCAAGAGATCGCTGACCTCGTCCATGCGACCGTAACGCGTGAGGCCTTCCAGTCGAAATATGCCGATGTTTTCAAGGGCGATGAGAAGTGGCAAGCCGTGAAGGTGTCGGATTCCGAGACCTATGACTGGCCGCCGACCTCGACCTATATCCAAAACCCGCCCTATTTCCGCGGCATGTCGAAAACCCCAGGCGTGATCAAAAACGTCGAAGGCGCGCGGGTTCTCGCGATCCTTGGCGATATGATCACCACCGACCACATCTCGCCGGCGGGCTCGTTCAAGCCCACCACCCCGGCCGGTAAATATCTGGTTGAGCGTCAGGTGCCGGTGTCGGAGTTCAACTCCTACGGCGCGCGTCGCGGCAACCACGAAGTGATGATGCGCGGCACCTTCGCCAATATCCGCATCAAAAACGAGATGCTGGACGGCGTGGAAGGCGGCTACACCAAGGGTCCGGATGGGGTGCAAACCTCTATCTTCGACGCCTCGATGGCCTATCAAGAGCAAGGCACCCCGCTCGTCATCTTCGGCGGCGTGGAATACGGTGCAGGCTCCTCGCGCGACTGGGCAGCCAAAGGCACCGCACTTCTGGGCGTGAAAGCCGTAATCGCCGAGAGCTTTGAGCGGATCCACCGTTCGAACCTCGTCGGCATGGGCGTCATCCCGTTCGAGTTCCTGCCGGGCGAAAACCGCAAGACCTTGGGCCTGAAGGGTGATGAAACCGTCACCATCGAAGGCCTTGAGGGTGATCTGAAACCGCTGAGCACGGTACCCTGCCACATCACCTATGCCGATGGCAGCACCAAGACGATCCAGATCAAATGCCGGATCGATACCGCGATCGAGATTGAATATGTCGAGAACGGTGGCGTGCTGCATTATGTGCTGCGGAACCTTGCCAAAAACTGATCCCAGTTCGGCAACAGTCTGTTCTTCGTGCAACCCCCGGTTTAACGCCGGGGGTTACTTTATTTTAACTTTTGGATGTCTAATAATTGCAAATATCGCGGGTCCGTCAGCAACTTAGCTACGAACCAGAGGTTCAGGCGATCAGCGCCCTGATCTGTAAAAACGCGATTGTGTTTTCTCGTTTTACGAGTGTCATTCGCCTATAGGGCCCATCGTAAAGCAGGACCTCATTGCCATGAGCAAGGCCATATTCCCGCCGCTCGCGCCGCAACAACGCCAAGCGCATCCCGCCAGAGCCGGGGCTCTGCGGGCGCGAAAGCGGCTCTGGTCCGGCTCTTTGCCGATGGTGGAATGGATGGTGATCTGTGGCGTCGGTGTGATGCTCTTGATGACCTAAAAGCCTTCGCTTTTAGCGGCCTGAAACGCCCGCGCGTTTACGGCGCACAGGCCTCTTCGCGACCATCTGTCACCGCCCAAAGCGTGTAGCGCGCACCGGCCTCGTTGGCAGGTTCAAGGATATTGCGAACCTCGGTAAAGGTGCTGACCTGCAAAGGCATGGGCAGATCAGTCTCATCGGCGGTCTCAGCGCCGCAACTGCGGACAACCAACCCCCAGCCTTGCGCTGCTGGCTCAATGCGCACCAGATCATTCAAAAGACCCGGCGGCATGGCCGCATCCCGCCCGACACGCTGGTAGACGCCAGAAAAGAACGCCGGATCAGGCAGACTGTCCTCGGCCCTCGCTGGCCCGGTGACACCGCTCAGCAGCGCCATCATCGCCAAACCAGCGCGGTTCATTGCAACGCCTTTTCCAATTCGGGAAGGAAGCGGGTCTCGTAATCGGTGCCGACCAACGGCCCAGTAAATTTGAACAGCACCGTGCCATCGCCGCCGATGATAAAGGTCTCGGGCGGGTTGGTGACGCCCCATTCCACACGGTTGCGGCCGATCGGATCGGTGGCCAGCGCGAAGAACGGGTTGCCGTCGCGCTGCAGATAGGCGGTGGCGTCGGCCTCGGCATCCATCATATTGATGCCCGCCACGCGAATGCCGCGCGCATCCATCTCTTTCAGCACCGGATGCTCGGCCCGGCACGGCGGGCACCAACTGGCCCAAAAGTTCAGCACCGTCACCTCACCCTTGCGCAGGTCTTCCGCCGTCAGCTGCGGGATGCCGGGCAACCCCGTCTCGGGCAGCACGGGTGCCGCTTTGCCAATGAAGGCCGAGGGCAGATCGGTGGCACTTTTGCCATCCATTCCTGCGTAAAAAAGCAAAGCGAGTCCCGCAAACAACGCCGGAGGTGCGGCCAGCAGCCATTTAGCCATCAGATTTCTCCATCCGCGCCTCACTCTCCGCCAAGGCGCGGATCGACTTGGCACGGTGCCAAACCGTCACCCCCACCAGAGCCGCCAAAAGCGCGAAGGTCGCCCCGTAAGAGGCCAGAACCGCAAAGGCGTATTTTCCCAAATCAGGCATCATGCCAAGCGCTCCCTTGCTGCCAAGGCTTGCGCGCGGCGCAGCCGGATTTCGCTGCGGGTGCGGATCAGCACCAGTGCCAAAAACAAAAGCTCAAACCCGATGATGCAGACCACCAAAGGCAGCCAGAACACGTCCGAGACGTTTTCCTTGGCATCAAGCGACAAGCTCGCGCCTTGGTGCAGGCCTTGGTTCCAGAAATTTACCGCATAGCGCGACAAAAGTGCAAAGACCGAGCCGACGATGCAAAGCACGCCCGTCAGATCGGCGGCGGTATCGGGGTTCTCCACCGCTTCCCACAGAGCGATGTAGCCCATGTAGAACAAGGCGAAGATCAAGAAGCTCGTCAGCCGCGGGTCCCAAGCCCACCAGGTGCCCCACATCGGCTGGCCCCAAAGCGCACCGGTGATCAGCGCGATCAGCGTGAAGGTCAGCCCGACCGGCGCCGCCGCTTTCGCCACCAAGGCCGAGACATGGTGCCGCCGCACGATCCAGATCAGCGAGGCCACCAGCATCACCGCCCAAGCGTTGATCGCCGCCGAAGCTGCCGGCACATGGATGTAGATGATCTTAACGGTCGAGCCTTGCTTGTAATCATCAGGCGTGAAGAAGAAGCCCCAGATGATGCCAATGCCCAAAGACAGCACCGTCAGCGCGACGATCCACGGCAAAAGCCGGCCCGAAAGGGCCATGAATTTCTTTGGATTGGCATATTCCCAGAGCGACATGGTGTTTCGTTCATTCCCCGGCTGGTCTGGATCTAGATGGTCTCGGTTACGCCTTTAGCACGTTCTGATCTAGCGGAGATTGACGCGGATTGCCGCAGCCGCCGCAAAGGGCAACAGCGCGCCGCTGACCGCGGTGATTGCCACCAAAAGCGCCAACGGCGTGACGGCATCTGCACCGCTTGCGCCGCGCTTGATCACTTCGGCGCCGAAAATCAAGGTGGGCACATAAAGCGGCAGCACCAAAAGGCTCAGGAGCAGCCCGCCGCGTTTGATCCCCACGGTAAGCGCCGCGCCAAAAGCGCCAATCATCGAAAGCGCAGGCGTGCCAGCAAGCAGCGAGAGAATCAGCCACAGATAGCTCTCGGCGGGTAGATTCAGCAAAAGCCCCAGAACCGGTGCCAACAGGGTCAGCGGCAGGCCCGTGACCAGCCAATGCGCCAGCGCTTTCACCGCCACCGCCCCCTCCATCGGCAAGGGCGAGGTGGCAAGCAAATCAAGGCTGCCGTCTTCAAAGTCGAGCGCGAAGATGCGGTCGAGCGACAGAAGGCAAGCGAGCAAAGCCCCGACCCAAAGGATGCCGGGGGCGATTTTGGCCAATGTCGTCGGCTCGGGGCCGACGCCCAAAGGCACCAGCACCGCCACCAGCAAGAAGAAGGCCAGCCCAAGGCCGAAGCCCCCCCCGGCGCGGAAGGCAAGTCGCAGATCGCGAAAGAGAAGCGCGCTCATAGGAAGGCCTCTTGAAAGGCATCCGTGCGGCGGATTGTGGCGGCGGTCGCACGGTAAGGCGTCAGGTCCAAGGTCTCGGCCTGCGCCAGCCCCAGATCGATATGGGTCGCCATCAAAGCCGCGCCACCTTGCGCCAGATGGCCCTGCACCACGCCCGCGAACAACGCGACCGAAGCGGCATCCAAACTGACCGTCGGCTCATCCAACAGCCAGATCGCCCGGCCCGACACCATCAACCGCGCCAACCCCAAACGGCGCTTTTGTCCTGCCGAAAGGCTCCCGGCCCAGCGGTTGCGCAAGGCGGTTAGGTTCATCGCCTGCAAAGCGTCTTCCACCAAATCGGTGCCATAGACCGAGGCCCAAAAGCGCAGATTTTCTTGCACGCTGAGGGTGGCTTTCAGCCCATCGGCGTGGCTGGCATAGGCCAGCGTCTCTGGTGGGACATTCAACTCTCCGGCGGCTTTTGGTTGCAACCCGGCAATCGTGCGCAAAAGCGTGGTTTTGCCGATGCCATTGGCGCCGCGCAGCACCAAAGCCTGCCCGGCGGCAAGACTGAAGCTTACGCCTTCCAGCACGGTCAGCCCGCCGCGCTGCACCGCCAGATCTTTGACCAGCAATTCCATAAGAGAGACCTAGCGCATGCGTGGCAGTTGCAAAAGCCCTGCCCGCTTATGCTGTTTAGCCGACCGGCAACAAGGCTGCGGCAATGCGGCGGCCTTCGCTGAGAAGCACGTTATAGGTGCGCGCGGCGGCGGGAGAGCTCATCACTTCAAGCCCGATCCCCGCCTCTTCAAAAGCGGCACGGAACGCTTTTGGCGGATGCGCGATGTCAGCGCCCATCCCCAACAGCAAAACGTCGATCTGCCCGGCCAGAGACAAAGGCGTCTCCAGATCCTCGAGCCCGGCCCAAAGCCCAGCATCATAAGGCGTCACCAGACAAGCGCCGCGCAGAAGATGCCCGCCGACCCGGAAAAACCCCGGCCCATAACCGTCGATCGGCTGGGCCAGGTCATAGCTGATTTCGGTCAGGCGCATCGACAAACCCGCTTAAGCGTCAATATCGGCGAATTCGTTGGAGCTTTTCTTCGGCTTGTCGCCGCGATCCACACCCAAGAACAGCACGACATTCTTCGCCATATAAAGCGTCGAATAGGTGCCCAGAACCACGCCCAAGATCATCGCGAAAACAAAGCCGCGAATCACGTCGCCGCCCCAGATGATCAGCACCGTCAGCGAGATCAGCGTTGTCGTCGCGGTCATCACCGTACGGCTCAGCGTCTCATTCGCAGTGAGGTTCATCATCTCACGCAGGGGCATGGTTTTGTACTTGGCCAAATTCTCGCGCAGCCGGTCGAAGATCACCACGGTGTCGTTGACCGAATAGCCCAAGATGGTCAGCAAAGCCGCCACGATCGACAGATCGAACCGCAGGCTAAAGAGCGAGAAGATGCCAAGCGTGACGATCACATCATGCAGCATCGCCGAGACGGTACCGACCGCCATCTGCCATTCGAACCGCATCCAGATATAGACCATGATCCCGGCCGAGCCGATGAAGACGGCCAAGACGGCCTTCCAGATCAACTCACCCGAGACTTTGGGGCCAACCGATTCGACCTGGGCAAAGACCACCGCAGGATCGACGGCTTTCAATGCCGCCTCGGCCGCTAGGATGGCATCCGAGGTCACCGCCTCTTCACCATCGCGCGCACCGATGCGGATTTGCGCCACATGCTGGTCTTCGCGGAAGCCGGGATCGTTCACCTCGGTGATGGTCACATCGCCCAGATCCAAGGGGGCCAAAGCGTCACGATAGACCGAGATATCCAAGGGCGTGGTGCTCTCGGTGCGGATCGTGGTGCCGCCCAAGAAGTCGACGCCAAAGTTCAGCCCCTTGACCGCGACAGTGCCAAGCGAGGCGACGATCATGAAGATCGAGAAGCCAAAGGTAAGCCACTGCCAGCGGAAGAAGTCGATGTTGGTCTTTTCAGGGACCAGTTTCAGACGGAATGCCATTGCTGTTCCTCCCTCAGACCACGATCGTCTTCGGACGTTTCCGGTTGAGATAAATCTCGATCACAAGCCGGGTCACATAGACCGCGGTGAACATCGAGGTGATGATGCCAAGGGTGAAGGTCACCGCGAAGCCGCGGACCGGACCGGAGCCCACCGCATACATGATAATACCGGTGAGAAGGCCGGTGATATTGGCGTCCATAATCGCCGAGAAGGCGCGATTAAAGCCCGCCTCACAGGCCTTGGCCGGAGAGGCCCCATCGCGCAATTCCTCGCGGATCCGCTCGAAAATCAGCACGTTTGCGTCAACCGCCATCCCCATGGTCAAGACGATCCCGGCGATGCCCGGCAGGGTCAGCGTGGCGCCAATCGACGACATCAGCGCGACCATGATGATCACGTTGAGGATCAGCGCGATATTGGCGAACCAGCCGAAGATGCCATAGGACAGCACCATATAAGCGATGACGGCGATGGCACCGATGATGGCAGCTTTCTTACCGGCGTCGATCGAATCCGCGCCCAGTTCCGGACCGATGGTGCGTTCCTCAAGGAACTCCATCTTGGCGGGCAAAGCCCCTGCCCGCAGCAGAACCGCCAGCTGGGTGGCCTCTTCAATGGTGAAGTTGCCAGTGATGATGCCCGAGCCGCCGGTGATCGCTTGGTTGATACGCGGCGCCGAGATGACTTGGTTGTCGAGAACGATGGCGAAGGGCTTGCCGACATTGGCGGCGGTATATTCGCCAAACTTGCGCCCACCTGCCCCATCAAAGCGGAAGCTGACGGCGGGGTTCGAATTTTGGTCAAAGGCCGGTTGCGCATCTTGCAACTGCTCGCCGGTGACGACGGGCGTATCTTCCAAGACGTAATAAACGCCCGGCTCATCCAGCGAGGGCACCAGCGAATTACGCGCACCGGGGCTGGTCGCGGGGTTGGTGGTGCGGCTGACCACCGGCTGGAAGGTCAGTTTCGCGGTGGTACCGATCAGCTCTTTCAGCTCTGTCGCCGAGCCGATGCCCGGCACTTGGATCAAGATGCGGTCGGCGCCTTGGCGTTGGATCGTGGGTTCGCGGGTGCCCGCTTGGTCCACACGGTTGCGAATGATCTCAAGGCTTTGACGCATGCTGCGCTCATCGATCGCGGCTTTCTCCGCATCCGAAAGCTGCACCACGATATCAGCACCATCCGAAGTCACTTCGATATCGGTATGGCCCACGCCGGTCAGCGAGGTGATGGGCGTTGCCAAAGCACGCACAGCCGTCAGCGCGGCCGGCATCGCCTCGGGGTTCGCAATCGTGACCCGCAGCACGCCATCGACCGAAGGGGCGCGCCGCACGCCGCCCACCTCGTTGCGAATGTCGCGCAGCGCGTCACGCACTTCAGGCCAGCGGGCGTCGATGGTGGATTTGTAAACTTCGGACAGCTCAACCCGGCCCAAAAGATGCGCACCGCCGCGCAGATCGAGACCAAGGTTCATCAAGGCCGAAGGCAGGAATGAGGGCCAGCCCGACAGGGCCTCGGCCTGTTCCGGGGTGGCCACACCTTCGCTGGCCGCAATCGCTTTGGCCGCGTCGTTATGGGCCTCAACCCGGGGGTAAAATCCATTCGGCATTGCCGCTAGGATACCCCAGCCGCAAAAGACGAAGATCAAGACACGTTTCCACATGGACGTGGGGTTCATCAAGGGGCCTCAGTCATTCACGGAAAAACTGGAGCCGGGCCCGGAGCCGGGCCACGGCTTGAAGGGACGAGCGGCAGAAGGCTCAGCTCGCGGCCGGCTCGGTCTTGTTGAGCACGGCGGTGATGGTGTGGCGCAAGACTTTGACGCGAACGTTATCAGCGATTTCCACCTCGATCATGCCATCTTCTTGCACTTTCGAGACCTTGCCGACGATGCCACCTTGGGTGACGATCTGATCGCCGCGGCGCAGAGCTTCAATCATGGCACGGTGCTTTTTGGCCTGCTTTTGCTGCGGGCGGATGATCAAGAGATACATGATCCCGAAGACCAGTACCATCGGGATGAGCATCGAACCCAGCGCGCTGGCGCCGGCTGCATCTGCGGATTGTGCAAAAGCGGGGGTAACGAACATGGGCGTCCTTTCCTGTTGCCGACCGGGAAAGAGATCCCAGCTTGAGACGGGCGCCCTTCACGGCGCATCGCGCGACATCTAAGCGGTTTTTCGCTGCGATGCCAGAGGGCAGCACTCAAGCCCGCGTGTGATTGAGTGCTGCCCAAGGCCCGCAAGCCTCACATGCGCACCCGTCACCTAGAGCATCCCCTTCACCACCGGCAGTCGTTTACAGAGCCAAGTCGCGCCCCAAGCGCCGAAAAGCGCCACCGCCGTGGGCCAAGCCGTGCCACCATCGGCGCCAAAGATCTTATAACCGACCAGCATGAAAAACGGGTGCAAGAGGTAGAGCCCAAAGGCATAGCCGGCCAAATCCGTCATCCATTGCCCCTGCCAACGCAGCCGGTAGCCGATCTCAAAGATCACCGCGCATAGGATCAGTTGGATGCTTGCAACATCCCAATCAAGCGCCAAGAGCACCGCGCTGGAGACGAAGGCCGCCGCCAAGGTGATCTCGGGCCGCCCCAACCGATGCGCCACGGCCGCCAGCGCCCCCCAAATGAAGATCGGCAGCGAAAAGGCCCATTGCGGCACGGGCGGCACAATCGGCCCGTCCGAGATCAGCCAACCCTCCAAGCCCGATTTGGCATGGATCAAACCCAAAGCGATCGACAAAGGCACCAAAATCACCGACGCCAGCACCAGTTGCGGCACGCGCTCCACATCGCGGGCAATGGCCGGGATGAAGATCATCGCCAGCGCAGCAAAGGGCAGGAACCACAGATGGATCGACGGTCCGATCAACAGGGTGAAAGGATCTGAGAGCAGCTGGAATGGCTCATCCGAGACGACCTCCCAGACCAGCCGGTAAAAGGCGCACCAAAAAAGCCAAGGGACCAGCATGCGCTTGGCGCGATTGCTCCAGAACCCGCCGCCCTGCCCCTCTTGGCCCATCGCTCGGCGGTATGAGCCCACTCCGAAATAGGCGGTCAGGATCAAGAACAGGCCAAGTGCGGGGTAGCCCACCACCGCCCAGCCCATCCCGTGATCCAAGACAATCCCCACCGCGGCCAGAAAGCGCAAAAGATCAATCACCCGGCGATATTCACGCTTGGGCTGAGGCTGCGGATTCGGTCCAGAGGAAGGCAGATCCACCGGATCCACACGCAAAGCCGTTGTCATAAAAACATTCTCCGCCTGAATTTCCGATGCAAACGCCCGCGGCAAGGTCACCGAAGAACGCCTTTCAACTTGCGGCACAGCACGGCGCAGTGAAGGAAGCATCGGTCGGATCAGGAGCTTGCTGCTAAATCCTCAAGCCCGCTCCAGTGATGCCCCCAATTCGAAAAAATCTTTGTTCAACTTGTCGCGACACTTTTAAAAAACCAGTGTCGCCCCTCCCTAGCGCGCGCAAAGCCCCGACCGCAAGTGCAGGTTGCCCCAAGGACATAGCGACAGCCCGCCGCTTGAGCCCGCTCTTCCCCCGCTGACGGTGATCTGGCATAAGCGCGCTGACAGTTTGAAACGCGCCGCAGCGCTGCGGCCCGAAAGCCTGTATCACGACCCTTTCGCCCAAAAGACAGAGGCCAAAATGCACGATATCCGCGCCATCCGGGAAAACCCTGCCGCTTTTGATGCAGCACTTGCCCGCCGGGGTCTCTCGCCTCTGTCGTCGGAGCTTTTGGCCATTGATGAGGCGCGCCGCGCCCTTATCAAACAGGCCGAGGATGCCAAAGCCGCGCAAAACGCTTTGTCAAAAGAGGCGGGCCAAGCCAAGGCCAAGGGCGATGAGGCCGAGTTTGTTCGTATTCGCGAAGAAGTCAGCCGCCGCAAAGCCGTTGAAGGCGGACTTCTCGAGCAGGCGAACGCCGAAGATCTGCGCCTGAAAGCCGCTTTGGAAGTGATCCCCAACCTGCCCTTAGACGAAGTGCCCGAGGGCAAGGATGAAGACGACAACGTCGAAATCCGCCAATGGGGCACGCCCCGCGCCTTCGACTTCCAACCGGTCGAGCATTTCGACATCGCGGGCGTCAAACCCGGGATGGATTTCAACACCGCCGCCAAGCTTTCTGGCGCGCGCTTTGTGGTGCTGAAAGGCGCTGTCACCCGCGTCCACCGCGCCTTGGCGCAATTCATGCTCGACACCCATGTCAATGAACATGAGTTGGAAGAGACTTGGACCCCGGTCTTGGTGAAGTCCGAAGCCATGTATGGCACCGGCAACCTGCCGAAATTTGCCGAGGACAGCTATAAAACCACCAATGATTGGTGGCTGGTTCCGACCGCCGAGGTGACGCTGACCAACACCGTCGCGGGCGATATCATCGACGGCGCTGATCTGCCGATCCGGATGACCGCGCATACGCAATGCTTCCGCTCCGAGGCCGGCTCGGCCGGTAAGGACACCTCGGGCATGTTGCGCCAGCACCAGTTCGAGAAGGTCGAGATGGTGACGATCTGCACCCCCGAGACCGCCTTGGCCGAGCATGATCGGATGACCCGCTGCGCCGAGACGATCTTGGAAAAGCTGGGCCTGCCCTACCGCACCATCGTGCTTTGCACCGGCGATATGGGCTTTGGCAGCCAAAAGACCCATGACATGGAAGTTTGGCTGCCCGGCCAGAACCGCTACCGCGAAATCTCGTCCTGCTCGACCTGTGGCCAGTTCCAAGCGCGGCGGATGAATGCGCGCTACCGTGCAGGCTCGGGTGCGAAACCGGATTTTGTTGCAACCTTGAATGGATCCGGCTTGGCCGTCGGGCGTTGTCTGATTGCCGTTTTGGAAAATGGTCAGCAGGCCGATGGCTCGGTTGAGCTGCCAGCGGTGCTGCACCCCTATTTGGGCGGCAAAACCCGTATTTCGGCCGAAGGTAAATTGGTCTGATATTTTAGAGAGGTGAAGGTTTGAACAACGCAATCGTCACACGTGCCGTCTTGGCTTTTGTCGCGGTTTTGGCCTTCGCCATCTCTCCGCTTTTGTTCGCAAATTTCTCAGGCTGGGAGCCGTCGCGCTTCCCGGTTGAGATTGCGCGCCATCCGATCCAACCGGCGGGCTATGCCTTCTCGATCTGGGGGCTGATCTATCTGGCGCTGGTGGTGCATGGCGCCTTCGGGCTTTTCGCCCGGCGCGAGAGCGCTGAATGGGACGCCGTGCGCCTGCCCCTGATCATCGCGGCGGCGATTGGTTTTGTCTGGATGCCGATCGCCAATGCCAGCCCGCTTTGGGGCACGCTGACGATCTGGCCGATGGCCGCCGCGGCGCTGAGCGCTTTCGTGCTGGCCGATACTGGGCAGGACCGTTGGCTCCTCTCTGGCCCCTTGGCAATCTTTGCGGGCTGGATGTCGGCGGCGGCTTGCGTCTCGACGGGCGTGTTCTTGGGTGGCTACGGGGTCTTGGCCCCCTCGACGGCGGCTTGGCTGATGGTAGCGGTGATGCTGGTGATTGCCATTTCCGTGCAGCGCTTCAAACCGGCACAGCCGCTTTATGGGCTGACCGTGATCTGGGCGCTGGTGGGCGTGGTGGTGGCCAATTGGGCTGACACGATGAACGTGGTCCTGGGCGCGAGCCTTGGCATCCTGCTGATGGCAGCCACCGTGGTTATGGCGCTGCGCGGGCGCTAAGCCCCTGCTTCCCCCGCAAAAGACAAACGGCGCGCTGATCAGCGCGCCGTTTTCATTTCAGCCTTTCGGCTTCATCTTATCTTTGTGTTTGCGCAGACGCGACGGCGTGTTGAACTTGCGGACCTTCCACGGGTTCTCGTCGCCTTGGCTGCGCAGATAAAGCCGGATCGGCGTGCCCGGCATATCGAAGTGATCGCGCAAGCCATTGACCAGATAGCGTTTGTAGCTTTCGGGCAGCTCATCGGGGCGCGAGCATTTGATCACGAAACCCGGCGGGCGGGTCTTGGCTTGGGTGATATAGCGCATCTTGATGCGATGCCCACCCGGTGCGGGCGGCGGGTGCGCCTCGGTCATGGCACCGAGCCACGAGTTCAAACGCGCCGTCGGCACACGCCGGTTCCAGACGTCATGAGCTTTCACGATGGCATCATGCAGCCGGTCAAGGCCGCGCCCGGTCTTGCCTGAGACGGTGATCAGCGGCGCGCCGCGCAACTGCGGCAAGAGACGGTCGAACATCTCTTTCAACTCGGCCAGTTTGCCCTGCTTTTCTTCCTCAAGATCCCATTTATTGACAGCAACCACCACCGCCCGACCTTCGGTCTCGGCAAAGTCTGCGATCCGCAAATCTTGGGTTTCAAACGGAATTTCAACGTCAAGCAACACGACGACGACTTCAGCGAAGCGCACCGCCCGCAGGCCATCGGCAACCGAAAGCTTTTCCAGCTTCTCCGTCACCCGCGCCTTTTTGCGCATCCCCGCCGTATCCCAAATCCGGATCGGCGTGCCTTGCCAATCGGCCCGAACCGAGATTGCGTCGCGGGTGATGCCCGCTTCCGGCCCGGTCAGCATGCGGTCTTGGCCAAGGATCTTGTTGATCAACGTGGATTTGCCCGCATTCGGGCGGCCAATCACGGCAATCTGCAACGGCTTCGACGGCGTCGCGCGATGGGCGAATTCATCGACCTCCAGCTCGGCGTCTTCTTCCGAGATATCAACCTCGATCTCAGGATTGATCTCGGCCTCACGGGCTTTGAACTCACCCTCGATCGGGCGCAGAACGTGGTAGAGGTCGTCCATCCCCTCGCCATGCTCGGCGGAAAGGCGCAACGGCTCACCCAGACCCAGCGAATAGGCCTCAAGCGCGCCCGCCTCACCGGCTTTGCCTTCAGCCTTGTTGACGCCAAGGATCACCCGCGCGCCTTTGCGGCGCAGGATCTCGGCGAAAACCTGATCCGAGGGCGTCACGCCGACCCGACCGTCCAGCAAGAAGAGGCAGACATCTGCCATATCCACCGCCCGTTCGGTCAGCCGCCGCATCCGGCCCTGAAGGGAATCGTCGGTGACCTCCTCAAGGCCAGCGGTGTCGATGATGGTGAAGCGCATGTCGAAAAGTCGCGCGTCACCCTCCCGCAAATCGCGGGTCACACCGGGCGTGTCATCGACCAGGGCGAGCTTGCGCCCGACCAGCCGGTTGAAGAGGGTCGATTTGCCCACATTGGGGCGGCCCACGATTGCGAGGGTAAAGCTCATATCAAGCGTCCGTCATCCATAAGCCCCCCGCTTACACGGGTTAGAGGCTAGCGGAAAGCCACAACCTGCCCTTTGGTCGTTACGACGTAAAGGACACCACCGGCCACAGCGGGTTGCGCTGCCGCACCGCCAGGGATTTCGGTCTGGTACACCATCGAGCCGTCGGTCGGTGAGAAGGCCGAGAGCTTCCCATCGGACGAGGCGACCCAGATCCGCTCACCCGCCAGAACCGGGCCGTAATGCGCGGTGATGGCTTGGCGTTTCTTGGGCTTGGCGTTTTCAAAATAGGGCATATCCACGGCCCAGATCAGCGAGCCATCGGCGGCATCAAGCCGCACGAGCCGCGCTTCGTCATTGACCATGAAGATCGACCCGCCAGCGATGGCCAAGGGGCCCATTGCGCCCTGCATCGCGCCCCACAGTTGCTGGCCCGAGGCCGCATCAACCGCAATGGTGCGCCCAGCACCGGTGCCTGCGTAAAGCGTCTGGCCGACCAAAGCCGCATCGCCGGTGATGTCAAAGCTGCCAGCATAGGCCCGGCCCAAGCGCTTGCCCGCGGCCGAGGAATGCCAGATCGGCGTGCCGCCGCCCGGCTTCAAAACGGCCATAAGATCGCCCGCATTCGAGGGGAAATAGACCAAGCCATCGCCCACGGTGGGCGCAGCCGCGCCAAGCCAGCCAGATTTGCCGGGTGCGCCGAAGACTTGCCAAACCACCTTGCCGGTGCCGCTGTCCAAGGCCCAAGCCGAGCCGTCGCGGCCCGAGACATAGACCCGGCCACCGTCAACCGCAGGGGCGCCAATCGCCGGTGCATCGATGCGTTGGCGCCAAATCACGCCGCCGGATTTGGCATCGAGAGCAACGACTTCGCCATAAGCGGTGGTCGCAAAGACTTGCGCGCCATTGCTGGCCAGGCCACCGCCCGAGACACCGCCGCCGGTGTCAAAGGCTGCCGTCAGATCGGCCTGCCACAAAAGTCCGCCGCCCGTCGACAATGCCGAGACGACCGCGCTCGAATCCATCGCAAAGACCCGACCGCCCGCCACCACGGGCGCGGCCGAGATGCGGTTCTTGCGGCTGTTGCTTGCGCCGATATTCGCGGCCCAAACCGCATTCGGCGCTTTCGACAAAGCGGCATGCGGCGCGACATGGCGCGCGTTGCCGTTGCGCTGCGCCCATTCGGCATTCATCTGCGCCGCCGGCAGGCTGATCGCCCGGCTCGTCGCCGCGGCGCTCTCTTGCCCCTCGGACGCCGCGCGGATCGACAGGCGTTCGCCCGGCAAGATAACCTCGCGCTCGCCACAGGCCGCCAGCAGCGTCAGCGCTGCAACGCCTGCCAAAAGCCCAAGGCGCTTGCCGCCATTCCTGCCCGAAACCAGTTTATGCGAAACTGCCACCTTGCCTGCCCTCATTCCTGTTGCCGTCCTCGGTTCAAGCGCCCGCAAAGGGATTAATCCTCGAACCCGTCGTCGATTTCTGCGGTGGGAGTGGCGGTCTCGGCCACTGGCGGCGCTTCGGGCGTACCGCCCAAAACGGTGATCATCTGCGCCGCACGGCTTTGCAGCGCGCGCGAGACGCCTTGTTCTTGGATCAAAGCCTGCAAAGCAGCGATTGCCTCGGGCGCTTTGCCCTCTTCGACCATCAGATAAGCCAGCTGTTCACGGGCCAAGGCGCTATAGGGGCGCAAAGGCTCGGCCAAGGGCTCAAGGCTGGCGCGGCGCTCGGCCACGGGCATATCGCCACCGGCCACCAAAACGCGGCGCAACACCGCCAGATCGCGGTAAGCGGGTGCCAAGCTGGCGTCGGAGATCATCCGATCCAAAGCGGCCAAAGTCGCGGCTTTGTCTTCCGCCGGATCGGCGGCTTCGATCAAGGCCAAGAGATGGGCCTGATCGCCATCGGCGCTGATCGCGGCCAAGGCGGCACGGCGATCGGCAGCATTGCCAAGGTCATAGGCTTCTAGAACGGCATCGCCAAAGGCTTCGGCCCGCGCCTCGGCTTGGGCATTGCGCCATTGCACAACACCGGTGCCGACCACGATACCGATAATCAGCACAACGCCGATCCAGCCATATTTGCGGAATACCCGGAACAGGCGGTCGCGCCGCAGTTCTTCGCTTACTTCGTCGATAAAACTGTCAGGATTGCTCACGACTTCTCCGACCTTCCTTCTTGCCCCGCAAATAAGTGGCGAGGCCAATGCTTTGGCCCGTCATCGAGGCAAAACCCTCAGACAGGCAAAACCGTCTTACAGGCAAATCTGCGGACTTGCCAAGCCCCGCACAGGTGAAGCGGCAATCCTCGCCCCCCCCGCCGCGCAAGGCGGATCACGGGCTATTTCCCCGCGAGAGCTTCGGTCAAGCGCGCGATCCATGCGTCATACCCTTCGGGCAGGGTTCCAGCGGCCTGCAGGCCTTGTAGCAGCTGCAGCGATTCCCGCTGATAGGGCGTGGCATCGGTGACATAGCTGGTGATGCGGTCCAAAGCATCTGCCACATCCAAAGTATTCCAAGGATCGCTCGGCTCTTGCGCAAGAATGCCGCGCAAAATGGCCAAAGCCTCTTCTTCGCGCTTCAGCCCTTCAGAATAAGCATTTTCGTGAAAGTAACTCTCGCCCAGCTTTTGCAGCGCATATGCGTGCTCCCGCAGTGGCTGCAACGCACCGGGCTGCTCGGCGGCCAGCGCGGCCCGCATCTCAGCCGCGCTTTGCAGCGCCGCCCGCGCCGTGGGGTAATCCTGCGCCGCCAAATGCGCCTCACCGAGCCGCAAGAGGGCCAGCGCATAGGTCCATGCGGCGCTGGTGCTCGTCGGGGCATCGGTCGAAATCTGATAGCCAACATCTGCCATCAACTGAAAGGCCCAGATCGCCGAAGGCGCATCATCGGCCCGCAAAGCCGCATCGCCGTAGCGGTTGGCCGCAACCAACCGACCCTGCTGGTAGTCCTGAACACCCGGTCGCGCGGCGATCAGCCGATCGGCAGCCGCAAGCGAGCGTTGCGCATAGTCCATCGCCTGAGTATAGGCGCCGAGCCTCGTCAACAGCTCCGACAGATCGGCGGTATAGATCATCAGGTCATAACCCGTCGGCAAATCCGATGGATCGCTATCGATCAAGGCCTGCAAGACGGTGATCGCGGCCTCGTAATGGCTGACCGCTGGTTCAGACTGGCTCATCCGCTGCAATAGCTGTGCCATCGCTATATGCGAAAACGTAATATCCAGCTGTAAGCGCCGCTGCTCGGGGTCAATCGAGGCGGTGCGCTGGCGCATCTCAAGCGCGGTCTGATGCGCGGCCAAAGCGATCTCGGGATCGCCCGCGCCCTCACTCGCCTCGGCCCATTTCTCGATGCAAAAGGCCAGATCCCGCTGCGCTTGCAGATTGCCCGGATCAACCGCCGCAATGGCCGAGCGCAGATCCCGGCAAGCGCCATAAGCCTCAAGCGCGCCGGAAAATTCATCCTCGCCCATATAAATATAGCCGACCTGCTCATGGCTGATCGACAGGTCCCGCGCCCAGATCATATTGGCTGGATCCAAGGCGACCAGCTCGGCACGCATCCCCCGCGCCGCCTCATGGTTCATCAAGGCCGAGCCGGGGTCGCCCATCCGGTGATAGACCGAGCCAACCCGCGCATACATCATCGCGGCATCGCGTTTGCGGGTGGCATTGCCGGGATCAAGCGCCAAAAGATCATCGCGGATCTTTTGCGCTTCAAGGAAGGCTGCAAGGGCCGCGTCGAGATCATCCTCGGCCAGCATCGTATCGCCCAGCCGTTCATAAGCGATCGAGAGATTGCGGCGGATCAGCGGGTCTTCAGGATGCGCCTTTTCCAGCCGCAGGGCGATTTCCAGCGTCACATCAAAGGCATCGCGCGCCCCCGCCCGGTCCCCCATCAGAACCAAAACATCGCCAATCCGCTCATGGCTGATCGAGACATCTTGGTTGTAAAGCGTGTTGTCAGGCTCCATCGCCAAGAGCGACTGGCTGAAGCTTAGGCCCTCTTGATAGGCCAAAAGTGCGCCGGGCAAATCGTTCAAAGCGGCGCGCAGATCGCCCAGAGTGTTGAGAGAAATCCCAAGATCGCGCATCAGGCTGGTGTCGTTGGGATTGGCCTTCATCTCGCGCGCGGTCAGCTCATAGGCTTGGCTATAGGCCAGCTCAGCCTCGGGCAGATGGCCTTGCTGCTGCAAAACTTGACCAACGGCGTTCCAAGCCCACATCAACTCACGCGACCAGCTGAAATCAGCGGGGCTGGCTGCGACTTGGGCCTCGGCAAAGGCGCGGCGGGTTTGATAGATGCTCAGCGCTGCATTGGTGTTGCCCGCCAAAATCTGCAAATCGCCCAAATCGCGCAGCACATCGGCATAGTCGAACCGCGTCTCGCGGTCGGGCAGATCGACCTCAACGGCCGCAAAAAGCTCCGCCGCTTTGGTCAGATCGCTGATCGCAAGATCATAGCGCAGCTCGGTGCGGGCGGCTTTGGCGTTCAGCACATGCGAGGTTGCTTCAGAGATCCGCCGCTCGGCCAGCTTTTTCTGGGTCTGAGCAATGTCTTGCGCCATCGCCGCGCCTGCCTCGGCATCAATGGCGGCGGCTTCGGTGTTCAGTGCCCGCGCCGCCTCAACCGCTCCCAAAGCCAGCTGCTCTTCGGCCTGCGTGCGCAACTCGGCCACGCGCGGATCGCTTGAGGCATAGCGCGCAAGTCCTTGCTGGAACTCAAGATATGCGGCGGCGGCTTCTAAAAGGAGGCGTTGGCGCTCTTCGGAGGATTGGCGGCCAAGATCGGCGGAAATGAGGGCGGCATAAAGCGGGGCCAGCGGCATGTTATGCGCGGCGGCGACGGCTTCGACCTCAAGCCGCAAAGCATCGGTCACCCCGGCCATCGCCAGCAAAAGCTGATCGCGCTCGGGCAGATCGCCTTGCTCGGCGATGAAGACCAACTCTGCTAAGCCGCTTTCGATATAGGGCAGCTGCTGGCCACGGCTGCGGTCATAGACATCTTGCTGCACCAAGGTGAGTGCCGATTTCAGCTCAACCCCTTTGGTGCCAAGGTGGCGCATCAGCGCGGCGGTGAAGGGCGAATTCGCCCCCGCTCCGTCCGAGGCGGTCTGACCGGGGGCGGCAGCAAAGGCAAAAAGCACGCCGTCTGAGCGGCCAATCCGGCCCAACCCCGGGCTGGGCGGCGGCAGATCGGGCGGATCGCCCGCCAAAGGCACGGCCCCGCGCCCATCGGTGGAGCCGCTCGCCCCTTGCGCGAAAGGATCATCACGACAAGCGTCCAACAGCACGATGGCCATAGGGGCGATCTCATGCAGGGCTTGGGTGATCTCTTCCAGCGGCAAAGCGCTTTCCGCCAAGGCCTGCGATGAGGCAGCATCAGCATCAGTGGGCAGAAGGTAATTCACCCCCTGCAAAGCCACGCCGTGCCCGGCATAAAAGACCAGAGCCACATCCGCACCGGCGGCATCGGTTTTGAAATCCTCAAGCGCGCGGCGCATGCGCTTGAGATCACGGTCCGCCTCAAGCCAGACCTCAAAGCCAAGGTCTTCCAGCAGGCTTTCCATCGCGCGGGCGTCATTGACCGGATTGTCCAGCTTGCGCAGGGCTTTGTAATCCTCCGTGGCGAAGACAAGCGCCACCCGCCGCTCGGCGATCGCGGCGGTGGCACAGCTGAACAGGAGGCAAAGGGCCCATAAAACGCGGCGCAGCATCATTTTGGTCCATAGGGGCAGCTGCGAGTTTGGCGTGACCGTGCTCGGCGGTCAAAGCCTTTGTCGCCAAGTCCGGCTTTCCTGACCCACGGCCAGATGCAAAAGGCGCGCAGAGTTGCCCCTGCGCGCCTTTTGTTCATCCTAGATACCGCGCTTATTGCGCCGCAATTGTCTCGGTATCGTCATCCTCGGCGCTTTGCTGCGCCCACATCGCGGCATAACGCCCCCCTTTGGCGAGCAAAGCCTCGTGGCTGCCTTGCTCGATCACCTGCCCCGCCTCGACCACCAAGATCTGGTCGGCATCGGCGATGGTGGAAAGCCTATGGGCGATCACGATCACCGAACGGCCCTGCCCCATCTCGGTCAGCGAATCTTGGATCGAACGTTCGGTCTGGGTGTCGAGCGCCGAGGTCGCCTCATCCAAGATCAGGATCGGCGGGTTCTTCAACAAGGTGCGGGCAATACCGACGCGCTGCTTCTCGCCGCCCGAAAGCTTCAAGCCACGCTCGCCCACGGTGGTGTCATAACCATCGGGCAGCGACAGGATGAAGTCATGGATCCGCGCCGCCTTCGCCGCCGCGACCACATCGGCATCGCTCGCATTGTCGCGGCCATAGGCGATATTGTAGCGAATGGTGTCGTTGAAAAGCACGGTGTCCTGCGGCACCACGCCGATCTGGGCGTGGAGTGAGCTCTGCGTCACTTCGCGGATGTCCTGACCATCGATGCGGATCGCGCCCGAGCTGACATCATAAAAGCGGAACAAGAGCCGCCCCACGGTCGATTTGCCCGAGCCGGAATGGCCGACCAAAGCCAGCTTTTGCCCCGGACCCACGCGCAAGGAAAGTCCGCGCAGGATCTCACGCTCAGGCTCGTAGGAGAAACGCACATCGTCAAAGACGATCTCGCCAGCCGTGACCTGCAAAGGCTTGGCCTCCGGCGCATCGCGCACCTCGGCTGGTTGGCCCAAAAGCCCAAACATCTGGCCCATATCGACCAAGGCCTGCCGGATCTCGCGGTAGACCGTGCCAAGGAAGTTCAACGGCATCATGATCTGGATCATATAGGCGTTGACCATGACGAAATCGCCGACCGTCAGTTGGCCCTTCTGCACGCCATTCGCGGCCAGAGCCATCACGATGACAAGGCCGATGGTGATCAGGAAGGTCTGGCCAACGTTCAGGAAAGCCAAGGTCTGGCCGGTCTTCACCGCCGCCGACTCGTAACCCTGCATGGCGCGGTCATAGCGCTGCGCCTCGCGGGTCTCGGCGTTGAAATATTTGACGGTTTCGTAGTTCAAAAGGCTGTCGATCGCCTTTTGGTTGGCATCAGTATCAAGGTCGTTCATCTCCTTGCGGATGCGCACACGCCATTCGGTGACCTTGAAGGTAAAGGCGACATAGGCGGCAATCGTTGCCACCACTGCGGCAGCGTAAACCCAGCCGAACCAGACCGCGAAGATGATGGTGACCAGCGACAGCTCAACAATCAGCGGCCCGATTGAGAAGAGCATAAAGCGGAGCAAGAAATCGACGCCCTTCACCCCCCGTTCGATGATGCGGCTTAGGCCACCGGTCTTGCGGGTGATGTGATAGCGCATCGAGAGGCGGTGGATGTGGGTGAAGGTCTCCAGCGCCAGCTTGCGCAAGGCGCGCTGGCCGACCCGGACGAAAACCGCATCGCGCAATTCGCCGAAGGCGACCGAGCCCAAGCGCGCCAGCCCGTAAGCCACCGTCAGGCCAATCGCGCCAAGCGCCAAAAGCGCGCTGGGATCATTGCCCGTCTCATTTGAGAGCGAATCCACCGCCAGCTTGTAGAAATAAGGCGTCACGATCGAGACAGCCTTGGCTGCAAAAAGCAGCAGCAAGGCCATCACCACGCGCCGCTTCACCCAAGCCTCACCTTGCGGCCAAAGATAGGGCAGCATCCGGCGGATGGTCTGCCAGCCGGACGCGCTTGCCTCAGCATTTGGTGAGGATGGAGGAACTGAGGGGGGGCTGCGACGCATGGCGGATCTGTTCTCGGGCTGTAATTTGCACAAGGGAGTAATGCAGGATGGACGGCAGCGATAGGGCGCGGAGGCTTTTAACTGCGGCTTTTTAGTTGTCTCAGCCCAAGGGATCGGCTAGGGTCAATTCAACAATACATGAATAGTTGAACTATGGACCGAAGTAAAGCCCTCGTCGTCTTTGCCGCCTTGGCGCATGAAGCGCGGCTGGATCTGATCCGGCTCTTGGTGCCTATGGGGGACCAAGGCATGGCGGCGGGTGAGATTGCCCGCAGCCTTGGCCTTGCGGCCTCGCGGCTGTCCTTTCACCTCTCAGCGATGGAGCAAGCGGGCTTGCTGGTCTCGCGCAGGGTGGCGCGCAATGTGTTTTACGCCGTCAACACCCAGCGCTTGGGCGGCGCTGTGGGCTGGCTTGTCGAAGATTGCTGCATGAAGCACCCCGGCGTGGTGGGATGCAGCCGAGGGACTGGTGGCGCACAGTCCGAGTTGGACAAGCCTGCAGAGAGCCCCGCCGAGGCAGAGACGCGCAATACGCCCAAAGGGTAAGCTTCGCTAGGCCAAGCGCCTCGGCTCCAAGGCTTAAGGCGCTGTCGGGATGGTGAAAACCTGCCCCGGATAGATCAGATCGGGGTCACGGATCGCATCACGATTGGCCTCATAGACCTGCACATACATCATCCCCTCACCGAACTGACCTTTGGCAATGGCCCAAAGGCTGTGGCCGGGCTGCACGGTGACAGAGATGCTGGCCGGCTCGGCTGGCGGCGCGGGTTCGCTCGCAACCCTGGCCACGGCAGCCGGTTCGGGGGCCAGCGCGGCAGCGACCTCTGCCGTCGCTTCAACGGCTTCGGCAACAGCGGGCTCTGCGGCAGGTTCCGCGACGGTCTCGACCTCTGGTGCGGTGATCACTGCGGCGGCAGGTTGCGCCTCGGGCGGGGCTGCCGGCGCGGGGCTGGCGGTGGCTTGCAGATCGGCCAAAGTTTCGCGCTTGAACGGCGTCTCAAAGCGGCTGGTGACCTTGCCTTCCGCATCCAGTTGATCGGCACGCAAAGTGTAGATCCCCGGAGCGGTTTCTTTCAGCGTCGTCAACCACTTGCCATTGTCCATAATCAGCACCGTTTGCAGCGGCGCATCATCGAGATAAAGCCGCACGAAAGCGCCCGGCTGACCGGTGCCGCCCAATTGCACGGCCCCGGCTTCCGTATAGGTGATCGTGTCGATATTGACCGCCGCAAGGGGCGGCTCGGCAACCGGATCCTCGGTCTCGGCAGGCGGTTCCGCCGCAGGTTCTTGCAAGACCACTGCGCCCTCATCGCTCACGAGCACAGCCAGAGGCTCTGCCTCGGCAGCGCTTTCCGCAGGCCCTACAATCGGGCCCAAAGCAATCGCAGCCCTGCCCAAAACCTCGGTGCCATCTGCAAGCTCTGCCGCGACGGTCATCAGCGCGGGTTTGGGATTGGGCGGCAAGGTAAAGAGGGCCGCAAAAGCGCCCGATGCATTGGGGCTGACCTCGGCCACCGTGGCACCATCGACCATGATCCGTACCAAAGCCGGAGGCGCTGCGCCGCCCGCGACCCGGCCCGCCACCGTCGCCGCACCATCGCCCGCAACACGCCAAGTGTCCACGCTCAGCTCGGCCACCAAAACCGGCTCTTCAACCGGCGCAACCTCCGCCGCCACTTCGACGGCTTCCGCTTCAGTCGATGGGGCCGAGTTTAAATCGGCAATCTGCGCGGGCGGCGGAGGGGCCTCGGCCCGCAGGCTTTGCCAAATGCCGTAAGAGCCGCCCGCCACGGCCAAGCCGCCAAGCCCCATCACTGCGGCGCGCCCGCCTGCCCCCAAAGCCGTCCAAAACTGCATTCTGCGCCAGTCCCCTATGCCGCAACCGCTTGATCCGCGGCTTTCCCTGACATGGGAACAAGGTTACACCCGGCTTGGCAACAGAAATTCAGGATGTGACCATGGCCAGTGCCTCAGCCCCTACCCCTGCAACTGCCCCGCTTGACGCCCCGCGCGCCGCCAACACCGCTCCCTCGATCTGCGTCTTTTGCGGTGCCCGGCCCGGCACCAACCCCGCTCATGTGACGGCGGCGCAAAGCTTTGGCAAAACCCTGGCCCGGCGCGGCTGGCGGCTGGTCTATGGTGCAGGCGATGTCGGCATCATGGGCGAAGTGGCGCGCGCGGCGCAAAACGCCGGGGCCAATTGCTTTGGCGTGATCCCGGTGCATCTGATGGGGGCCGAGCGCGGCAAGCGTGACCTCACCACTTTCGTCATCACCGAAGACATGCATGAGCGTAAAAAGGTCATGTTCATGAATTCGGATGCCATCGTCGTCCTGCCGGGCGGCGCGGGCAGCTTGGATGAGTTCTTCGAGGTGCTGACTTGGGCCCAAATCGGCCTGCACAAAAAGCCGATCCTGCTGGTGGATGTCGCAGGCTATTGGCAACCTTTGGTGGCGATGATCCAGCATATCGTGGCGGAAGGCTTCGCCGATGCCTCGCTGTTGCAGCTGTTCCAAGTGGTTCCGGATGTCGCCGCAGCCGAGGCGGCATTGGTCGCGCATTTCCCTGCCGCAAGCTGAGCGACGGACCAAAAGAAGACGGCCCGTGGTGCGATCCACGGGCCGTTTTTTATTCCCAAACAACGGCTTGGGAACAGATCTTAAAGCGTCAGCTCAGAGCTTGGCCGCCACTGCGTTCCAGTCGACCAGCTTGTCGAGGAAGTTCGTCAGGTAAGCCGGGCGCTTGTTGCGGAAGTCGATGTAGTAGGAATGCTCCCACACGTCGCAGCCCAAGAGAGCGGTTTGGCCAAAGCAGAGCGGGTTCACGCCGTTTTCCGATTTGGTGATTTTCAGCGCGCCGTCTTTGTCTTTCACCAGCCAGACCCAGCCCGAACCGAATTGGCCAGCGCCAGCAGCGGCGAAATCTTCTTTGAACTTCGCGACCGAGCCGAAAGCAGCGACCAGCGCCTCTTCCAGTTTCGCCGGGATCTCTTTGCCTTCCGGCCCCATCACTTCCCAGAAGAGGTTGTGATTCCAATGCTGCGAGGCATTGTTGAAGATACCGTTTTGCGCCACGGCGCCAGCTTGGTAGGTGCCAACCACGATCTCTTCGAGCGATTTGTTTTCCCACTCGGTGCCAGCGATCAGCTTGTTGCCGTTGTCGACATAGGCCTTGTGGTGGATGTCATGGTGGAACTCGAGCGTCTCTTTCGACATGCCGAGATCGGCCAGAGCATCATGCGCATAGGGAAGTTCGGGAAGGGTGAAGGCCATCGGACCAGCTCCTGTTGTGGGATTTCATTGACCATGAATAAGAGGGTTCAAGGCCGGAAGGTCAACCCCGCAAGGGCGGTTTTACCGCTGCCAAGCGCAGATCATCCGAAGCCAAAGCCTATCCGTTGCCCCTCTGCCTTGCCGCAAGGTCGCATAAACGGCAAAGGGCGCGGGAAATCCCCACGCCCTTACCGTCCAAGCCCTTGCAGGCATTAGATCTTTCGAAAGTTTATTCGAATTCAGAACCCGGCTGCGCCGAATGCTCCAAAAGCCCCATCACATAGCCCGCGACCGAGCGGAAGGAGACCAAAGTATAGCCGCCCTCAGCCGCCCAGAAGGCACCAGCGACTTGTGCCACACGGGTGCGGCGCAGCTCACCTTCTGCCAGTTTCGCCAGATCCGCCGGGCAAAGCTTGGCCAGCACGTCATCGGCTTTCACGCCTTCGATGCGGAAGATGGCGCGGGCATCGCTGACATCCGTGGCCAGATGATGCACGCCTTCCAAGCCCTTGGCGAGCTTGGCCATTGCCTCTTTGACCTCACCATAAGGCAGGATCAGCAGATATTCATCCGGGCTCATCCAGCCGCAACCGCGACCTGTATCGGCAGCGCCGTCCCAGACCATGCGGCGCATCTCGGGCAAGCCCGTGCCGACGGCGGCTTTCACCGCCTCGGCCAGCCCTGCCGCATCGGGCTTGGCGCGCAGTGAGATCATGCCCCAAGGGCCGATCTCACGGACTTTTGCGAAACCGTCGAACCGGGCGCCGCCCAAGGCCGAGACGGGCTGGCTTGCAAGGACCTCAGACATCTTGCTTCTCCCCTTTCGGATCCAAGAACACCGGGTCAACCACCCGCGCGCGGACCGTGCCTCCGGCCATTTTGGTGAACTCCACCACTTCGCCCATGCGCGAAGGCCCGTGCTTCAGAAGCCCCATCGCGATGCCCTTTTTCAGCACCGGCGAATAATAGGTCGAGGTGACGCGGCCTTGCACATTGCGCTGGCCGTTGGCGTTCACCCCTTCGGCCGGCACATAAGCGCCATCCTCAATGACCGAGCCGTCCAGCGTCTCAAAGCCCACCAGCTTCCAACGGTCGGGGCTGGCAAGGAAGGTCCGTTGCTGGCCACGTTTGCCAAGGAAGTCGGTCTTCTTCTTCGAGATCGCCCAATCGAGGTTGAGGTCTTGCGGGATCACCGTCCCATCGGTCTCATCCCCGATCATGACAAAGCCCTTTTCGGCCCGCATGATATGCATGGCTTCGGTGCCGTAAGGCATGACGCCTTCAGGCTGACCGGCTTCCAAAAGTGCGTTCCACAAAGCCAAGCCGTGGCTTGCCGGAACCGCGATCTCATAGGACAACTCGCCCGAGAAGCTGATCCGATGCACCCGCGCCGGAATGCCGCCCAACTCGCCATCGGCGAAGGTCATAAAGGGCATCGCCTCTTTCGAGACATCCATACCGCCCAACCGCTCCAGCACTTTACGTGCTTTCGGGCCGGCGACGGCGATCTGGGCATATTGCTCGGTGACGTTCGAGGTATAGACCTCCCAATCCCACCATTCGCATTGCAGCCAGTCTTCCATCCAACCGTGGATGCGGTCCGCACCGCCCGAGGTGGTGTGGCACAGCCAGCTGTCTTCGCTGAGGCGAATGACCACGCCGTCATCCGACAAGAAGCCCTGCTCGTTGCACATCAACCCGTAGCGGCATTTGCCGATGCCAAGGTTCGACATGACGTTGGTGTAGAGCATGTCGAGGAAGCGCCCGGCATCCTTGCCCTTGACGATGATCTTGCCCAGGGTCGAGGCGTCCAGCATCCCCACATTGCTGCGGGTGTTGAGGATCTCGCGATGCACCGCTTGCTCATGCGTCTCACCGGCGCGAGGGTAGCAATAAGGACGGCGCCACAGACCCACCGGCTCCATATAGGCGGCTTGGCCGATATGGTAGTCATGGATCGGGCTGCGGCGCAGTGGCTGGAAGATATCGCCACGGGATTCACCTGCCAAAGCGCCGATGGTGACGGGCGTGTAAGGCGGGCGGAAGGTGGTGGTGCCGACGGCCGGAATATCTTCATGCAAAGCATCAGCAAGCACGGCAAGACCGTTGATATTGCTCAACTTTCCTTGATCCGTCGCCATGCCAAGCGTGGTATAGCGCTTGGTATGCTCAACGCTGGTATAGCCCTCGCGCGCAGCCAGCTGCACGTCCGAGACCTTCACGTCGTTCTGATAGTCGAGCCACATCTTCATCTTGAGCTTCGGACCCGCGCCTTGCGGCATGATCCAAACCGGCTCCATCGCGGCTTCCGCGATGGCTTCCGCCACGGCCACCGGGGCCGAGGAGGCTTCCAGACCCAAAGCGGCCACCGCAGCAGCGCCTTGGGCAGCCGCATCGGCCAGAACCGCAGCCGCCGACAAAGCCCCGTTCGAGGCCCCTGCCGGGATCACCAAGGCCGAGCCGTCATGCGTGATCGGCGGGCGCGCGGCATCGGGGCGGAACATGCTGCATTTGCGGTCCCAAGTCAGCTTGCCGCCACAATGGCTCCACAGATGCACGACCGGCGACCAACCGCCCGACATAGCGACGCAATCGCAGGCGAGCTCGTCAAGGATCGCGCCCTCACCGGCTTGCAGGCCGATGGCGACCGAGGTGACGCGCTTGCCGCCCTTCACCTTGACGATGGCGCGACCGGCCTCGATCCGAATGCCCAGATCACGCGCCTTTTGCGGCAAAGCGCCGGTCAGTTGCGCGCGGGCATCGACGATGGCCACCACCTCAAGACCCGCCTCTTTCAGCGCAATCGCAGTGCGATAGGCGTCGTCGTTGTTGGTGACAATCACCGTGCGATCGCCGGGCGAGACGGCATAGTTCACGACATAATCGCGCACCGCCGAGGCCAGCATCACGCCGGGGATGTCATTGCCCGCAAAGGACAAGGGCCGCTCGATGGCACCTTGCGCCGCCAGCACCTTGCCGGTGCGGATGCGCCAAAGCCGCTTGCGCGGACGGCCATCGCCGGGGGTATGGTCGGCGATCTTTTCCTCGGCCAGCACATAGCCATGGTCGTAAGAGCCAAAGCCCATGCAACGCAGCTTCAGCGTGACATTCTCCATCTGCGACAGAGCCGCGACGGTGGCATCGATCCACGCCTGCGCCGGAGCGCCGTCGATCATATCGCCATCGACCGGGGCACGCCCGCCCCAATGCGCGGTTTGCTCCAAGAGAAGCACGCGGGCCCCCGCCTCAGCCGCGATGCGCGCGGCTTGCAGACCGGCGACACCGCCGCCCACGACCAGCAGGTCGCAATAGGCATAGGCCTGCTCATAGCGGTCGGCATCGCGCTCTTTCGGCGCTTTGCCAAGGCCCGCCGAGTGACGGATCACCGGCTCAAACACATGTTTCCAGAAGGGTTTCGGGAACATGAAAGTCTTGTAGTAGAAACCCGCCGGCAAGAAGCGCGAGGCATAGTTGTTCAAGACGCCCACGTCGAACTCAAGCGAGGGGAAGTGGTTCTGGCTTGCCGCTTTCAACCCGTCGAACAGCTCGGTCGTGGTGGCGCGTTGGTTCGGCTCGAACCGCGCGCCCTCGCCCATATTGATCAGCGCATTCGGCTCTTCGGCACCAGAGGCGACGATGCCGCGCGGGCGGTGATATTTGAACGACCGGCCGACCAGCATTTGGTCATTGGCCAAAAGGCCCGCGGCCAGAGTGTCACCACGGAAACCACGCATCTCTTTGCCGTTGAAGGTAAAGCTGACCGCAGCGCTGCGATCGATCAGGCGACCGCCTTTAGAGAGACGCGTGCTCATTTGAAGCCCTTCCAGTCCGGCCGCTTGGCTTTGATTTTTTCAACCAGCTCTGCCGGTGGCTCTTTGGATTGTGCAGGATAGGTGCCGAAAACCTCGAGCGTGGCGGTATCGCGGGCCGCAAGGAACCACTTGCCGCAGCCGAAGGCATGGCGCCAACGCTCAAAATGCACGCCCTTGGGGTTCTTGCGGGCGAACATATAGGCCTCGAATTCTTCATCCGAGGAGCCGGGGCCGAAGCGCGCCAGATGCGCCTCATAGCCGGGCGCAAGCTCTGTCTCTTCGGCGGCCACGCCGCAATAGGGGCAGGTGAGTATCAGCATGTCCGGTCTTTCAACACATGAAAGGCCGGGGGACGCGCGGTCCCCCAGCCTGATGACAGGTCAGCTCCCTTGCGGGAGGGATTAGTTGGGCGTTGCGTCCTCGGCTGGGACAGCCGGCACGGCAGGATCGCCGACAGGGCTTTCAGCGCCGCTTGCCGGCGGCTCGGCCACAGGGTCAGTTGCCGCCGGAGCGGTAGCGGCTGGTGCGACGACAGCGTCATTGCTGCGCATGAAAGTATAGCCACCGACAATGACAAGCAGGATGACGACGACAACGACCCAAAGGCCCGAGCTGCTCTTTGGCCGATCATCGATCGGCGGCTGGAGCGGCGGCAGATTGCGCGGGTCGCGCGGTGGCAGGCCGGGGCCGCGATTAGGTTCGAGCGCCATATGTTTCTCTCCGATGTTGCGAACACCGGAAAAACCAACGCCAAAGCCTTAGAGTTCCACGATCCCGCCAAAACGGCGGAATTTGGCCCGCCGATTTCCGAAGAATCGGCGGTTTTTTGCACCACAAATGCTTTGAGGCGCGATTTGAACATCAGTGCGCCACCCCAGCGGCGACGGATTCATCGATGAACTGGCCTTCTTTGAAGCGCCACATGTTGAAGGCCTCGGCCAAGGGGCCCGGCTCGCCTTTGGCGACCAACTCCGCCATCGCCCAGCCCGAACCCGGAATGGCCTTAAAGCCACCAGTGCCCCAACCGCAGTTGATAAAGCAATTGTGCAGCGGGGTTTTCGAAATGAGCGGCGAGCGGTCGCCGGTCATGTCAACGATACCGCCCCATTGGCGCAGCATCTTCAGACGCGACAGCATCGGGAAGGTTTCGACCAAGGCGCGCAGCGTCTCTTCGATATGGTGCCACGAGCCGCGCTGGGTGAAGTTGTTGAACCCATCGGTGCCGCCGCCAATCACCATCTCGCCCTTGTCGGACTGGCTCATATAGCCGTGCACGGTATTGGCCATCACCACGACATCCAAAGCCGGTTTGATCGGCTCGGAGACCATCGCTTGCAAAGCCACCGCTTCGATCGGCAGACGGAAGCCCGCCATCTCGGCCAACTGGCCCGAGTGACCGGCCACGACCATGCCCAGCTTGTTGCAGCCGATGAAGCCCTTGGTGGTCTCAACCCCGGTGACGGTGCCGTTCTCGGAGCGCACGCCTTTGACTTCGCAGTTTTGGATGATGTGCATGCCCATATCCGAGCAGGCCCGCGCATAGCCCCAAGCCACCGCATCGTGACGGCCGGTGCCGCCGCGCGGCTGGTAGAGCGCACCCAAGACCGGATAGCGCGGCCCATTGATATTCATGATCGGGACGATCTTTTTCACCTCTTCCGGGGTGATCCACTTCGTCTCAACGCCTTGCAGGTTGTTGGCATGCACCGTGCGCAGATAGCCGCGCACTTCGTGATGGGTCTGCGCCAGCATCATGACGCCGCGCGGGCTGAACATCACGTTATAGTTCAGATCTTGGCTCAGACCTTCGTAAAGCTGCAAAGCCTTATCATAGATCGCGGCCGAGGGATCTTGCAGATAGTTCGAGCGGATGATCGTGGTGTTGCGACCCGTATTGCCGCCGCCCAGCCAGCCCTTCTCGATAATGGCAATATTTTTGATGCCGTGGTTCTTGCCCAAGTAATAGGCAGTGGCGAGACCATGCCCCCCTGCCCCCACGATCACCACATCATATTTGGCTTTCGGCTCGGGCGAGACCCAAGCCTTCTCCCAACCGCTGTGGTAGCGCATGGCCTCTCGCGCGATTGCGAAAACCGAATAACGTTTCATCTGCTTCTCCCGACCGAGGGCCTGAGCACCCCCTATGGAACGGCAGCCAGATATATCCGCACTCTTCTGCGGCACAATCGGGAAATTTGCGACATTGCGGGGGCCGCTTTGTCGATTTTCAACCAAAGCAGCCACGCCTTGCGCCCCTGCGGCGCTTGGCCCCTTTTGCCCGCAGGCTGCTCAGGCTAAACCTGCGCAGGGCTGCGACGGCCTCCCTGCGGTAGAAACATAGGTAAGGTATGGATATCCTTTGGTTTTGGACTTTGGCGGGGGCATTGGCTTTGCTGGTCGGTGCTGGGCTTGTGCGCGGCATGTTTGGCGGCGCTAAGCTGCCCGAGGCCCAAGCCTCGCGCCAGAAAGACATTCAGATCTACCGCGACCAACTGACCGAGGTGGAGCGCGATCTGGCCCGCGGCACCCTGTCGCAAACCGAGGCTGAACGCGTCAAAGCCGAAATCGCCCGCCGCCTGATCGAGGCTGATAAAGCCGCTGGTCCAGCGATGAGCGAGGGGAAAGCCACCTCACCTTGGATCGCGGTCGCGCTGGTCGCGGGTGCAATGGCAGGCGCGCTTGTCATCTACAATCGCTTGGGCGTGCCGTGGTATCCTGACCTGCCCCTTGCCGGCCGCTTGGCGGCGGCTGATGCCGCGATGGCAAGCCGCCCCGATCAGGCCAGTGCCGAGGCGCAAGTCACCCCCCAGATCACAGAGCCGACGGGTGAATATAAAGAGCTGATCGACAAGCTCCGCGCCGCCGTTGATCCTCAAACCGCCACCGACCTGCAAGGCCTGACGCTTTTGGTGCAAAACGAAGCGGGGCTGGGCAATTTCCCCGCCGCCCGCGCCGCGCAAGCCCGGCTGATCACCGTGAAGGGCGAGGCCGCCAGCGCCGAGGACCATGCCACCTATGCCGAAATGCTGATCCTTGCAGCGGGCGGCTATGTCTCGCCGCAGGCTGAACAGGCGCTGATTGCGACTTTGTCTTTAGACCCGCAGAACGGCATGGCGCGGTATTTCTCGGGGCTGATGTTCGTGCAAGCCGGCCGCTTTGACCGCGGCTTTGTCATCTGGCAGCAACTTTTGGCCGAAAGTGCGCCCGATGCGCGCTGGATGGTGCCCTTGCGCGCCCAGATCTCGGATGTGGCAATGCGCGCCGGGGTCACGTTCGAACTGCCCGATGCGCCCGCCCTGCCCGGCCCCTCGGCCTCGGATATCGAAGCCGCCGCCGAGATGACGGCGGAAGAGCGTCAGCAGATGGTGGCCGGTATGGTCGACGGCTTGATGGCCCGGCTGGGCTCGGAAGGTGGCACGGCGGAAGAATGGGCGCGGCTCATCGGCGCGCTGGCCACTTTGGGCCGCAAAGACGAGGCCTTGGCCATCTTGACCGAGGCGCGTGAGATCTTTGGCGCCCATGCTGCCGATCTGGCGCTGATTGAAACCACGGCCAAAACCAACGGGTTGAGCGAATGATCCTTGCCGATATCACCAGCTTTGCCGAAGCCCTGCCCGCCTCGGGCGCGATCGTGGGCCTCGATTTCGGCGATAAGACCATTGGCGTCGCAATCTCGGATCTGCGTCGTCAGGTGGCGACCCCGACCGAGATCATTCGCCGGGTGAAATTCACCGAAGATGCGGCCAAGCTTTTGCAGATCATCGCCGCGCGCGAGATCCAAGGCATCGTGCTTGGCCTGCCCTTGAACATGGATGGCTCTGTCGGCCCGCGCGTGCAATCGACCCAAGCCTTTGCGCGCAATCTCACCCGGCTGACCGAACTGCCCATCGCCTTTTGGGATGAGCGTTTGTCGACCGTGGCGGCAGAAAGAGCGCTGCTTGAGGCGGATGCGTCTCGAAAACGTCGCAAAGAGGTTATTGATGCGGTCGCGGCGGGGTATATTTTACAAGGCGCGCTAGATCGCATGGCATATCAAAGGAACCAGCTTTGAAGGACGAAGACGTCTGGAAACGCGACGAAATTCAATCGCCCTGCGTCAAGCTTTGCGTTGTGCATCCCGAGGCGCGGATTTGCGTCGGCTGCTACCGCTCGATCGATGAAATCTCGGGCTGGTCGCGGATGAGCGCCGAGGCGCGGGCGCAGGTGATGACCGAGCTGCCAGCGCGCGGTGCGGGGCTTACCAAGCGCCGGGGCGGCCGGATGGCGCGGCAAACGCGGGCGGCGGAATAGCCGCGCCGCGTTTTTCTTTTTAGAAGAACACCTTGCGCAGCATGTTCAGCGCAACCAGCGTCAGAAACAACGCAAAGGCCCGTTTCAAGGGCTTGGGGTTCATCGAATGGGCCAGTTTCACGCCCCAAGGCGTGGTCAGCAGGGTCGTGCCAATGACCACCAAAAACGCCGGAAGGTTGACCGCACCGATGCTATAGGGCGGCGCCTCGGCCACCGGCAGCAGCAAAAAGCCCAAGACCGCCGGCACTGCGATCAGCACGCCAAAGCCCGAAGCCGTGGCGACGGCGCGATGGATCGGCATGGCGAAAAGCGTCATCAAGGGCACGCCAAAGGTGCCACCGCCAATCCCCATCATCGCCGAGAAGAAGCCAACGCCCGAGGCCAGAAGACCCCGCACAGGCTCGTCCGGCATCTGGTCAGCCAGCCGGGCAGAATCGCGGCCGAAGGCCATCCAAAGGCCCGCAAGCCCGGCCATCGCGCCGAAGACCGCCTGCAAAGCGAGCGACGAGACCTTGGCGGCGACAAAGACGCCCAGAGCCGAGGCGATCACCAGCCAAGGCCCCCAGGTCTTCAACACCGACCACTCCACCGCACCCTTTTTGTTATGCGCCGAAAGCGAGCGCAAAGAGGTGATGACGATGGTCGCAAGCGAGGTCGCCACACAGATCTGCATCAGCTGCGCGCCGCCATAGCCAAGGCTTTGGAAGGCGTAAAAGAACGCGGGCACCAGCACGATGCCGCCGCCGACACCCAGAAGGCCCCCGATCACCCCGGCAAAACCGCCGATCACCACAAGGGCCGCGACAAGCGGCAAAAGCGTAGCAAGGTCAGGCATGTCTCATCTCCCTTTGCGCCTTGCTTAACGCTGCGGCGCGAAGGGCGCTAGCAAATCTGCAAGCGCGGCGCGGGATTTGGGGCTTGGCCCCTCCGCTATTTGCGCAGAGCTGCTTTGCGCATCCGTGCAAGCGCGGGGTTTACGCGGCGACCTCGGCGGTCACATGGCTCAGCGCTTGCTCCACAACCTCGGGCCCCGCCCCGGGACGGCTGACTTGTGTCGAGAGCACTTGCCGCCAAGACCGCGCACCGGGCAGCCCGTGGAAAAGCCCGAGCATATGTCGGGTGATCTGGTGCAGCCGCCCGCCAGAAGACAGATGCGCCTCGATATAGGGCAGCATCTGCCGCACCACCTCGGCCCGGTCGGGGGCGTGATCCTCGCCCCAGAAGGCATCGGCGCCGATCAGGGCATGGCCCGGATCGTGATAGGCCGCACGACCGATCATAACCCCATCAAGCCCTTGATCCATAAGCTCTTTGGCCAAGGTAAGGCTGGCGATGCCGCCATTGATGCCGATGGTCAGCTCGGGGAATTCTTGCTTCATCCGCAGCACCAAGGGGTAATCCAAGGGCGGGATTTCGCGGTTTTCTTTAGGGGACAACCCTTTCAGCCAAGCCTTGCGGGCATGAACCACGAAATGCCGCACCCCAGCCTCGGCCACGGTCTCAAGGAAGCGCGGCAACATCTCTTCGGGCGCTTGGTCATCAATCCCGATGCGGCATTTCACCGTCACCGGCACGGCGGATTCGTCCTGCATCGCCCGCACGCAATCGGCGACAAGCACGGGCCGCTCCATCAAAACCGCGCCAAAACACCCCGATTGCACCCGGTCCGAAGGGCAGCCGCAGTTGAGGTTGATCTCATCATAGCCCCAGCCCTGCGCAATCTTCACCGCTTGGGCAAGCTCCGCCGGATCCGAGCCGCCCAGTTGCAAAGCCACGGGATGCTCCTCGCCCGAGAAGTCCAAAAGCTTCGCCTTCGGCCCATGCACGATCGCCGGCGCGGTCACCATCTCGGTATAAAGCATCGCCCGCCGCGTCATCAGCCGGTGGAAATACCGGCAATGCCGATCCGTCCAATCCATCATCGGCGCGACCGAGATCCGGCCCGCTGCGCGGATTTCAGCGTCTTGCGGGGTCTCGGGGCGGATTTTCGGCGCGATATTGGGGCGATCTGAGGCGGACATCGTCACTGACATGGCTGAAGGAGAAGCCCGGACCATAGCGGCTTTGTCGCCAATTCGCCAGAGCAGCCCGCCACAACGCAATCTCAAGCCCTTGAACCGCTTGTAGCACTGCGCGGGCTCGTCTAATCAGGGTCCAACCCCGGAGAGAGCCATGCGTATTCTTATCACCAATGACGACGGTATCAACGCGCCAGGCCTTGAGGTTCTGACCGAGATCGCCACCGAGCTTGCCGGCCCCGAGGGCGAGGTTTGGACCGTGGCCCCGGCTTTTGAGCAATCGGGTGTGGCCCATTGCATCAGCTATACCCATCCGATGCTCTTCGCCCAACTTGGCCCGCGCCGCTATGCCGCCGAAGGCAGCCCGGCCGATTGCGTGCTGGCCGCAATCTACGATGTCTTCCAAGGCGCCAAGCCCGATCTGGTGCTTTCGGGCGTGAACCGCGGCAATAACTCGGCCGAGAATGTGCTTTATTCCGGCACGGTTGGTGCGGCGATGGAAGCGGCTTTGCAGGGCATCCCGGCGATTGCTCTGTCGCAGTTCATGGGCCGCGAGACCGCCGCCTTGGCCGATCCTTTCGAATGCGCCCGCCAGCATGGCGCCGAGGTGATCCGCAAGCTGCTTGGCCGTGGCACTTGGACCGCCGACGATTACCGCGTGTTCTACAACGTCAACTTCCCCCCGGTCGGCGCTGCCGCCACCAAGGGGCTGAAAGTGGCCGCGCAGGGCTTCCGCCGCGATGCCGATTTCACCACCGAGCCGCATCTGTCACCCTCGGGCAAGCGGTTCCTGTGGATCCAAGGTGGACCACAGCACAGCCCCACCCTGCCCGGCACGGATGCGGCGGTGAACCTTGAGGGCTATATCTCGGTCACACCAATGCGGGCCGATCTGACGGCGCATGACCTGCTGACCGATCTGGCGAAACAACTGGGATAAGCAAGCGAAGGGGGCTGAATGACGATCGACGCCGAAGACCCCGAAGAGCTTGCACAACGCAAGATGCGATTTCTATTTGCCTTAAGGTCGCGCGGAGTGACCGATACCCGCGTTTTGACCGCGATGGAGAAGGTGGACCGGGGGCTTTTCGTCCGCGGCATCTTCGCCGAGCGCGCCTATGAAGATATGCCGCTGCCCATCGCTTGCGGCCAAACCATCTCGCAACCTTCGGTTGTCGGGCTGATGACGCAGGCGTTGAATGTGGGGCCGCGCGATACCGTGCTCGAGGTTGGCACCGGCTCGGGCTATCAGGCGGCGATCCTCGCCCAGTTGGCGCGGCGGGTCTATACGGTGGACCGCTGGCGGCGGCTGGTGCGCGAGGCGCAGGACATTTTCCATCAGCTGGGGCTGGTGAACGTGACCGCGATCACCGGCGATGGATCCTTTGGCCTGCCCGATCAGGCGCCTTTTGATCGGATCATCGTGACGGCAGCGGCAGAAGATCCGCCCGGCCCTTTGATGCAGCAGCTGAAACCGGGTGGCATTATGGTGGTGCCGGTCGGTCAATCCGATGCTGTGCAGCATCTCATCAAGGTCACCCGTGGCGAAAAAGGCTTCGAATACGAAGAACTTCGTCAGGTGCGCTTCGTGCCTCTGGTCGAAGGGCTGGGGACGGAGTAGTGTTTTTAGGTGATCCGGGATCAACCCGGACGGTGGGCAAGAGGCGGCAATCGCATGACAAACTCATATATTCCGGGCAGCCGGCGCGTTGTGAAGGGTCTGGCCTTGGGCAGCAGCCTGATGGTTCTGGCGGCTTGCGCCAATTCTCCGGGTAACTTTGACTGGGATCTGCGCGGCGGGCCGGGCAGCACGGCCGAGGTGGCGCGGCAAGTGACAGCCTCGAAACCGGTTGCCGATAGCAATGGCGTGCTCTCCTATCCGGGCTACCAACTGGCCAAGGCGCGGCGCGGCGAGACCGTGGCTGCGATGGCGGGCCGTCTGGGACTGAACGGCGAAGAGCTGGCGCGCAACAACGCCTTGCGCCCGACCGATCCTTTGCGTGAGGGTGAAATGCTCTTGCTGCCGTCGCGCGTGGCCGCGGTGCCGCAGCCGGTGATGGGCAGCACGGTTGCAACCGCGCCTGCGGGCAGCCGCCCGGTTGATATCACCTCGATTGCCACCACGGCCTTGGACAGCGTTCCGGCCTTGGCCCCGACCGCCGCCCCCTCTGCCAGCACACCGGGCGGCGGCAAAGAGCCGATCCGCCACAAGGTCGTGCGCGGCGAGACCGCTTTTGTCATCGCGCGTTCTTACAATGTCTCGGCCAAGTCTTTGGCAGAGTGGAACAATCTTGGCGCGGACATGGGCATCCGTGAAGGTCAGACCCTGATCATCCCGGTCGCCACCGGCGCACCGCCGCCTGCCGCGACCTCTGTCGTGACCAATCCCGGCTCGGGCAGCCCGACACCTGCCCCGCCCTCGGCTTCGAAACCGCTGCCGGATGAAAAGACCCAGCCGGCGGCTGAGAAGCCCAAGAACACCCCCGCCTCGCCCGATCTGGGTGCGGGATCCAAGGCAACCAAGCTGGCCATGCCGGTCTCGGGCAAGATCATCCGGGCCTATGACAAAAAGAAGAACCAAGGCATCGATATCGCCGCCCCCGCCGGCACGCCGGTGAAAGCGGCCGAGGCTGGCACGGTGGCGGCTGTCACCAAGGACACCGAACAGGTGACGATTGTGGTGATCCGCCATGCCGACAACCTCTTGACGGTCTATGCTGGCATCGACGGGCTGAAGGTGAAAAAGGGCGATAAGGTCTCGCGCGGCCAGACCCTTGGCGGCGTGCGCGCGGCCAACCCCGCCTTCTTGCACTTTGAGGTCCGCAAGGGCGTCGACAGCCTTAACCCAATGAGCTTCTTGCAGTAAGCCATTGGCAAGTTACAAAAAAGGGGCCAACCGGCCCCTTTTTTTCTTTGTGCTGCGCGGAGTTAGCCCGGCAAGGTCACGATGATACAGCCGGTCTCGGTCGCCACCACGGTATGCTCATATTGCACCGTCAGCGCGGGGGGCGAGCTGTACAGCGTCCAGCCATCGTCGCCTTGATTGGCCCATGTTCCGCCTTGCGACAGGAAAGGCTCCACCGTCAGCACCATGCCTTTGGTGATGCGGCGCCGGTCACGGTTCGGCCAAGTTGCGACCTCTTCGGGATATTCATGCAAAGACCGCCCGACGCCGTGGCTGGCAAGGTTACGGATCAGACTATAGCCTCGGTTCTGCGCAAAACGCCCAATTGCCTTACCGATATCGCCCAAGGGCTTACCGCTTGCCACTTCGGCAATGCCAATCTCCATCGCTTTGCGCCCATCGCGGCACAGGCGATCAATCTCGGGGTCGGTGGATTTCAACTGGAAACTGGCCCCGGTATCGGCAAAGAACCCGCCCTTTGAGGCAGAGACGTCGATATTGATCAGATCGCCCCTTTGCAAAACGCGCGGCCCCGGAATGCCATGCGCCACCTCTTCATTCACACTGATGCAGGTGGCACCGGGGAAATCATAGGTGACACGCGGAGCCGAAAGTGCCCCCGCCTCTTCCAAAAGCAAAGCCCCCAAAGCGTCAAGTTCCAGCGTGGTCATTCCGGGCTGGGCAGCTTGGATCATCGACTGCATGACATTGGCGCAAATCTTGCCGATCGCCTGCAACGCCGCCAGTTCTTCTTCGCCCGTCACCGTCATTGCTGCGCCCTTTGCCTGCTGTTCTAAGCCGCCCCCAAAAAGATGGCTTCGGCCTTAGACCTTCGAGACCAAAACCTTGTCGATCCGCAGCCCATCCATATCGATCACCTCAAAGCGGTAACCCTCTGCCGTAAAGGCCTCGGCCAAACTGGGCATATGGCCGAGTTGATGCAAGACAAGACCCGCCAGAGTATCATATTCCCCAGCCAAATCGCGCGGCAGGCCAAGTCGGTCACAGAACTCATCTGCAGGCATCCAGCCCGCCACCAACAAACTGCCGTCCTCACGGGTGGCAATCGCCGGCTCATCAGCCTCGGACGAGGCTTCAGCCCCGGTGATCGCTTCCAGCAAGTCAGCCGTGGTGATCATGCCTTCGAAATCACCGTATTCGTCATAGACCAAGGCCAGATTGTGCTCGGATTTGTGCAAAACTTCGATCACATCCAAAGCCTCGGTCTGATCCGAGATCACCGGCACTTCTTGCAAAAGCGCTTTCAGATCCAAAGCATCGCGGCGCGAGACCACTTGGAAGACATCCGCCAAGGTGACGATGCCCACGACATCGCCCGCCGCATTGGCCACCGGCATGCGCGGCCGCGCAATCCGGCGCACGGCGGCAATCGCCTCGGTGCTAGAAGCTTCCAATTGCAGCAGTTCAATCTCATTGCGCGGGGTCATCAGCGCACGGGCGGCGCGGTCCGAAAGCCGCATCACGCCCGCCATCATCACCCGCTCTTCATTCTCCAAAACCCCGCCTTCGGTGGCCTCGGCAAGCAGCACATGCACCTCTTCTTCGGTGACTTTGTTGTTGCTTTCACCGCTTTGGCCAAGAACCCAAAGCATGGCCTTACCGGATTTGTCCAACAGCCAAACCACCGGGGCCGCGACGATCGAGATGAAGGTCATCAAAGGGGCAACGCGGATCGCCACGGCTTCCGGGTTGCGCAAAGCCAACTGCTTGGGCACCAATTCCCCAATGATCAGGCTGAAATAGGTGATGGCCACCACCACACCGCCCACGCCCAGACGGGCTGCCCAAACCGCATCCATGCCTTGCAAGATCAGCCAGCCTTCAAGCCGCTCACCCAAAGTATCTCCGGCCAAAGCGCCCGAAAGGATGCCAACCGCGGTGATGCCGATCTGCACGGAAGAGAGGAACCGGCCCGGATTTTCACCCAGCCGCAGGGCCATGCGCGCGCCGCTGCTTTTGGCCTCTAAAGGCTTCAGCCGCGCCGGGCGCGCCGAGACAATGGCAAGTTCTGACATCGCCAGAACACCATTCACGACAATCAACGCCATGATGACGATGAGTTCGGTGATCATCGAGCTA
Organism: Pseudogemmobacter lacusdianii; assembly: GCF_030848395.1. Classification (GTDB taxonomy): domain Bacteria; phylum Pseudomonadota; class Alphaproteobacteria; order Rhodobacterales; family Rhodobacteraceae; genus Pseudogemmobacter; species Pseudogemmobacter lacusdianii. The sequence goes on from NZ_JAVDBT010000008.1 coordinate 44,284, forward strand.
CCCCTTGCGCCTTGCGCAGCGCATGGGGCGCCCGCCTTCGACTTCGCGTTTTACGTTTCACTCGGCGACCCTCACACCGCTGCGCGCGGCCAAGTCGCAGAAGAATTGCCATGCCACCCGGCCCGAGCGCGATCCGCGCGTGGCCTGCCATTCGATGGCCTCGGCATAAAGCTGCGCTTCCGGCACGCTTACGCCGTAAGCCGCGCAATAGCCGCGGATCATCGCCAGATAATCATCCTGCGAGCAGGGATGGAAGCCCAACCACAGCCCGAAACGGTCCGAGAGCGAGACCTTTTCCTCAACCGCCTCAGAGGGGTTGATCGCGGAAGAGCGCTCATTCTCGATCATATCGCGCGGCATTAGGTGCCGGCGGTTGCTGGTGGCGTAAAGCACAACATTCTCGGGGCGGCCTTCGATGCCACCGTCGAGCACGGCTTTCAGGGATTTGTAATGCTGGTCGTCATGGCTGAACGACAGGTCATCGCAGAAAAGGATGAACCGCCGATCCGTGGCCCGCAACTGCGCCAAAAGGCGCTGGACCGTCGGCAGATCCTCGCGGCTCAGCTCGACAATCTTCAGATCATAGCCTTCCGCGCGCACCTGCGCATGGATCGCCTTCACAAGGCTGGATTTTCCCATGCCCCGCGCGCCCCAAAGAAGCGCGTTATTGGCCGGTAGGCCAGCAGCGAAATGCCGGGTGTTTTCCAGCAAAGTATCGCGCGAGCGGTCATTGCCGATCAAGAGGCCGATATCGACGCGGGACACCCGGGGCAAAGGTTGCAGCCGATCAGGGTTCGTGTGCCAGACAAAGGCCTCGGCACTGTCGAAATCCGGTGCCGGCATTGGGGCCGGAGCAAGTCGCTCCAGCGCCTCGGCAATGCGGGTCATGATCATCGTCTGGTCTGGGTCACTCACCCTTGCTCTCCATCCGCATCTTCAGCATCATCCACCCAAAGACCATCGCGTTTCAGCTCGGCCTCGCGGCGCTTTTCGATACGGCGGATCAGGAAGATCGAGACTTCATAAAGCGGATAGACGGCAAAGAACAAGATCAGCTGGCTCATGATATCGGGCGGCGTCACAAGGGCGGCCACGAAAAGGATCAGCACGATCGCATAACGGCGGGTCTTGGCCAGACCATCGGCCGAGACGAGACCGGCCTTGCCCATCAGCGTCAAAAGCACCGGCAGCTGGAAGCACAGGCCAAAGGCCAAGATTAGCTTCAGCGAGATATCCAGCGTCTCATTGACCTTACCTTGGAAGACAATATCGATGCCGGTTTTCACCACCGGCTCGGCCACCAAGACGCCTTCCGGCGCCTCGTTATAGCTGGGGATCAGCGCGCTGAGGATCGTGGCGCTGTCGGCATAGCCAAGGAAGAACTGCATCGCCATTGGCGTAACGACCAGATGCGAAAAGGCAGCCCCGGCCAAGAAAAGCACCGGCGAGGCGATCAGGAAGGGCAAGAACGCCTGTTTTTCCGAACGATACAGCCCCGGCGCCACAAAGCGCCACAGCTGATAGCCGATGACCGGGAAGCTGACCATCAACCCGCCAACCAAAGCGATATGCATCAAGGTGAAGAAATACTCTTGCGGTGCGGTGTATTGCATCACCGGGTTGGGATTGCCCAAGGCCCGCATCGCTTTTTCGATCGGCATCAACAGGAAGTCGAGGATCGGCTCGGCGACGAGGAAGCACAAGAGCATCCCCACCATGAAGGCCGCGACCGACCAGATCAACCGGCTGCGCAACTCTGCCAAATGCTCAACCAGCGGGGCCGAGCTGTGGTCAATCTCTTCGGTCTTGCTCATAGGGTCTCACCCGATGCGGGATCAGCTTTTTTGCGGGTGCGACCCGGTTTGCGTACAGGCGCTTCCGAGGCGGGTTCAACGGCCGGTTCGGCCTTCGCCGGCTTGGGCGCGGCTTTCGCGGCAGGCTCGGCAGGTGCCGCCTCAACGGGGGCAGAGATTTTGCGCAGCTTATCTGCCGCCTCTTGGGCCACGGCTTTGCGCGCGGCTTGCTGTTCGGCCAAGGCTGCTGTGGCAGGACCAAGAGTTGCGGGCTCTGCCACGGGCGTAGCCGCCAGTGCCGGAGTGGTGGGCAAATCGCTAGGTGCCACCGCAGCAGCCGCCGTTGCGGTCGCCGTAGGAGCTGCTGCCGGGGTCGCCCCGCCCGCCGGGATCACGGTCTTCTTCAGCGGATCCCACTTCTCGAACTTATCCGCAGCGCTTTTCACCGCGTTCAAGCCCGTCGCAGCGGGATTGGCCACCTTCTTAAGGTCGCTGGCCACGTCTTGGACGCCGCTGTCCTTGGCCGCCTGCTCCATCGCCCGGCTGAATTCCCGCGCCATCGACCGCAGTTTTGCGGTGATGCGCCCCAATTCGCGGAACATCCCAGGCAAATCCTTGGGGCCGATCACAATCAATGCGACCACGCCCACAAGCATCATCTCGGACCAACTGAAGTCCATATCTTACGTCCCGCCCCTCACCTTGTTGTCGGCAGTCCTGCTGCCGACAAAAGTGCTGCCGCTTACCGTTCTACCGATCAGACTTTGTCCTTTTCCGGCGTCACGTCTTTGGCGGCCTCGGAGGCGGCTTGTTCGATCTCGTCGCTGCCGTCTTTGACGCCCTTCTTGAAGGCGGTGATGCCTTTGCCGACTTCACCCATCATCGATGAGATCTTGCCGCGGCCGAACAGCACCAAAAGGACGATCGCGATCAGCAAAAGCTGCATAGGACCCGGAGCATGCATGGTTCTTCTCCCGTGAAACCGGCCTAACCGGCGGTGAGGTTGTCGAAATTACTGCGCCCAATATGGCAAGTCCCGCCGCACATCCAAGGGAGAAACCGCTGGCCGAAGGGCGCAACTGACAGTATTTTGTCAGTTGCCCTGCCGTTACGGGCGCTTTGCAGGCGGCTTTGGCCGCTGCGAATGAGGGATGGAATGAAACGCGACGCTCGGCTTTACGATCTGGTGCAGATCCTGCGCGACGGCAAATTGCACACCGCGACCGAGTTGGCCGAGCGTTTGGGCGTGTCGGACCGCACCATTTGGCGCGATATGAAGATGGCGGCTGAAACCGGCATTCCGGTGATTGGTGAGCGTGGTCTGGGCTATATCCTGCGCGCCCCACTTGTGCTGCCGCCGACCATGCTTACCCCCGATGAGTTGGACGCGCTGACCATGGGACTGCGCCATATCGAGGCGCAAGATCCGACCCGCGCCCGCGCCGCGCGCAGTCTTTTGGCGAAAGTGGCGACCTTGCTGCCGCAAGCGGGGCTTTCTGACGGTCCGGAGGCCGAGCCTTCGGACGGTTAGCGCTGCCCCGGAAAGACAAAGCAGCGGTCGCGGCGGATCATCAGCCACAAGGCGCGGCCAAGTTGCGGCATGAACACGCCGGGAACCGAGGCGGTGAGCCGCGACCCGTCCGCCTCCATCTCAAATTCCACCAGACTTTCGCGCCCCAGATAGCGCGCCCGCACCACCCGGCCCCGTGCTGCCGTGCCGTCTTGCGGCGTTGGCAAAGGTCCGCGCCCGCCACGGTCAAAGTCGATCTTCAGATGCTGCGGGCGGATGATGATCTCGACCGGCGCGCCATCGGCATGGCCGGGGGTCAGGAACTCGCCAAAGGGGGTTTGCGTCAAAGCGCCTTTGCTGGTCCCGCGGATCACGTTGATATCGCTAAAGAAGGCCGCAGCGGCTTTGTCCACCGGCGCGTTATAGATGTTATAGGGCGCGCCGCTTTGCACGATGCGTCCACCCCGCATCAAGGCGATCTCATCGGCCATCCGCATCGCCTCATCCGGCTCATGGGTGACCAGAACCACCGCGGTACGCTCTTCTTTCAAGATCTCCAGCGTGGCATCGCGGATGCCGTCGCGCAGACGGTTGTCGAGCCCGCTGAAGGGCTCATCCATCAGCATCACCTGCGGGCGCGGTGCCAAGGCGCGGGCCAAGGCGATGCGCTGCTGCTCGCCACCCGAAAGCTGGTGCGGGTGTTTCGATGCAAAGCTGGCCAGCCCCACCCGCTCCAAAAGATCGCGCACCCGCGCGGCTTTGGCCGCCGATGGGCCGCTGAGACCGAAACTGACATTCTGCGCCACGGTCAGATGCGGGAAGAGCGCGAAATCTTGGAACATCATGCCAATGCCGCGCCGCTCGGGGGGCAGATGCAGGCCCGGACCGGCCATGCGCTGACCATCGATCCAGATCTCACCCGCATCCGTCGTCTCAACGCCCGCGATCATCCGCAAAGTGGTGGATTTGCCGCAGCCCGAGGGGCCGAGGAGGCAAGTCACCTGCCCCGGCGCCACCGAAAGCGCCACATCTTGCACCACGGCGCGCCCGGCAAAGCTGCGGCTTAGGCCTTTGACCTCTAGCCGAGGAACAGCCTGCCCGGCCTCGAACTGCCCGGGCTCAGCCTTGCCTTTGCCGATGTCTTTCGCAGTCACGGTCATCACAATCCCATGCAAAACGCCAGAAAGGCCGCCGCTATCATCCAAAGCCCGCCGCTGCAACGAAACGCTTAAAGCGACAGATTGGTGGCCCCGCCATCGAGAAGGATGTTCTGCCCGACGATGAAACCGGCATGGGTCGAGCAGAGGAAGGCGCAAGCCGCACCGAACTCGGCCGGACTGCCATAACGCCCCGCCGGGATCGAGGCCATGCGCTGCGCTTGGGCTTCTTCATAGGAGATATTCTGCGCCCGCACCACGCCTTGATCCAAAGCCACCGCGCGGTCGGTGGCATGGATGCCGGGCAAAAGATTGTTGATCGTCACCCCCTTACCGGCCACTTGTCGCGCCGTGCCCGCGACAAATCCGGTCAGACCAGCGCGCGAGGTGTTCGACAGCCCCAAAACCCCAATCGGCGCTTTGACGGAAGCCGAGGTGATATTCACCACCCTGCCCCAGCCGCGCGCCATCATCCCCGGCAGCACCGCCTGCATCAGCGCAATCGGCGTCAGCATATTGGCATCAATCGCTTTCAGAAAATCCTCCCGCGCCCAATCGCTCCACAGCCCCGGAGGCGGGCCGCCAGCGTTGGTGACAAGGATATCCACCTGCGCCCCGGCCGCTGCCAAAACATCGGCCAGCCCCTCAGGCGTGGTGATATCGCATTGGACGGGGGTGATCGTCACCCCGGCCTTGCGCAGATCCTCCGCCGTCGCCTCAAGTGCTTCGGCGCCGCGGGCTGCGATCACCAGATCAACCCCCGCTGCGGCCAAAGCCTCGGCGCAGCCACGCCCAAGCCCCTTTGAGGCCGCGCAGACGATGCCCTTTTTGCCGCGAATTCCCAGATCCATGCTCCGCCCCTCTTGCCTGACTTGCCGCTAGGCTAACGCCGCAGGGCTTGGTTCGGAACCCGGTCTTTCACGCATCTTACGTCTTTTTCGCAAAAGCTTGGGGTCACAAAGCCCTCCTAGAACTGCCAGCGAGCGTTTGACCCTAGGGCCGCGCGATTGCTAAGAGAGTTGGCACCGCGATTTGCCCGATATGTACATTTGCCCACCCGCAGAAGGACCGCAGCCTGATGTCCGCCAACGACCTGCCCGGCCACGCCTGCCAGCTTTTTGCAGCGGATGCGATTTATGTGACGATCGGGGTCAATTCTGGTGAGGGGTTGGACCTTCCAGATCAAGTGCTTGCGGGTGATATCTATGAGCTTGAAGCCAGCGCCCAGCCCTTGCGGCTGGTGATGACCCGCCCCGCTGGCGGCGCCGATCCGCAGGTGGCGGCGGGCTCTGCCGTGGGGGTTGAGGGTCAAAAGCTGCGCACCGAGGCGCGCTATACGATGATGTCAGCGGGCGGCGATAAGGTTGAAATCCTGCTTCTGTCGATCGGGGGCGCGCTTTTCGCTTTGCCGCTGTCGCCGCTTTCCGCCCAGCTCGATTATACTTTGGTCAAGGTCGAGACCGCGCCGGAAGAGACCCGGCTTTCGGATCTGATCTGCGTCTCCTTCGCGCGCGGCACCCTGATCACGCTGGCCACCGGCGCGCAAAAGCCGGTCGAGAACTTGCGGCGTGGCGACAAGATATTGACCCGCGATCACGGGCCGCAGCCCTTGCGGCTCTTGCCGCGTGCCACGGTGCGGGCGCATGGCGCCTTTGCGCCGGTGGTGATCTTGGCGGGCACGCTGGGCAATTCCGGCGATCTGATCGTCAGCCAGCATCACCGGATGTTCCTTTACCAACGTCAACGCAGTCAAGGGCTTAGCACCTCTGAGCTCTTGGTGCAGGCCAAGCATCTGGTCGATGACGAGAAGGTCTTCATCCGCGAAGGCGGCGCGGTAGAGTTTTTCAGTCTGGTCTTTGACCGCCATGAGATCATCTATGCCGAGGGCATTCCGGCGGAAAGCCTGATGGTCAATGACGCCACCGTCAGCCGTCTGCCGCCCGAGATTGCGCAAGAGCTGCAATCAAGCTTCCCCGGCCTTACGCAAGTCCAGCATTTCGGCACGGAGGCCAGCCGGCAATTTCTGTCCGAGGTTGGCCCGGCAGCCCTTTTCAGCCCTGCGCCCCGTCGCCGCAGCCCGCGTTAATTGCGGCCCTTTCTGCCCCGTTTACGCGGGCCGCATTTATCGTTATGACCCGCGGCATGTTGGACAATGCCCCCCTGCTTCCGCCCGAAATCTCCCGCCGCCGGACCTTCGCGATCATCGCGCATCCCGACGCCGGCAAGACCACTTTGACCGAAAAGTTCCTGCTTTTCGGTGGCGCCATTCAGATGGCCGGACAGGTGCGCGCCAAGGGCGAGGCCCGGCGCACGCGCTCGGACTTTTTGAAGATGGAGCAAGACCGCGGCATTTCGGTCTCGGCCTCGGCAATGTCCTTTGAATACCGGCAGTACCGCTTCAATCTGGTGGATACCCCCGGCCACAGTGACTTCTCCGAAGACACCTATCGCACGCTGACCGCGGTGGATGCCGCGATCATGGTGATCGACGGCGCGAAGGGCGTGGAAAGCCAGACCCAGAAGCTTTTCGAGGTTTGCCGGCTGCGCGATCTGCCGATCCTGACATTTTGTAACAAAATGGACCGCGAAAGCCGCGATACCTTTGAGATCATCGATGAGATCCAAGAGAATCTGGCGATTGACGTGTGCCCTGCCTCTTGGCCGATCGGCTCGGGCCGCGATTTCCTTGGCGCCTATGACCTTTTGAACGACAGGCTTGAGCTGATGGACCGGGCCGACCGCAATAAAGTGGCGGAATCGATCTCGATCAATGGCTTGGACGACCCCAAACTGGCCGATCACATCCCCGCCGATCAGCTTGCGCAACTGCGCGAAGAGATCGCTATGGCGCGGGAATTGCTTCCTGCCTTTGACCGCAGCGCCTTCTTGCAAGGTGCGATGACGCCGATCTGGTTTGGCTCGGCGATCAACTCCTTTGGCGTCAAAGAACTGATGGAAGGCATCGGCAGCTTCGGCCCCGAGCCGCAGCCGCAGAAATCCGCAGGCCGCACGGTTTCGGCCGAGGAAAAGCCGGTCACGGGTTTTGTCTTTAAAGTTCAAGCCAATATGGACCCCAAGCACCGCGACCGGGTGGCCTTCGTGCGCCTTGCCTCGGGGCATTTTGAGCGCGGCATGAAGCTGACGCATGTGCGCTCGAAAAAGATCATGGCGGTGACCAACCCGGTGCTCTTCTTGGCCGCCGACCGCGAATTGGCGGATGAGGCTTGGGCCGGCGATATCATCGGCATTCCCAACCACGGCCAGCTGCGCATCGGCGATGCTTTGACCGAAGGTGAGGCGTTGCGCTTCACCGGCATTCCCTCTTTCGCGCCGGAACTGCTGCAAAACATCCGCGCCACCGACCCGATGAAGGCCAAGCACTTGGAAAAAGCGCTGACCCAATTCGCCGAGGAAGGTGCCGCGAAGGTCTTTAAACCGATGATCGGCTCGGGCTTTATTGTCGGCGTCGTCGGCGCGCTGCAATTTGACGTGCTGGCCAGCCGGATCGAACAGGAATACCAAATTCCCGTGCGATTTGAGGGCTCTAACTTCAGCTCTGCCCGCTGGATCTCGGGCGACAAGGCCGAGGTGGAAAAGCTGGTCAACGTCAACAAACAGCATATCGCCACCGACAGCGACGGCGATCTTGTCTTCCTGACCCGCCTGCAATGGGACATTGACCGCGTGCAGCGCGACTATCCCGGCGCCAGCCTGACGGCGACCAAGGAAATGATGGCCTAAAGGCGGGTATTGCGCGGGCCAAAGCCGCCAAGCGCCAGCTTGCCAAGTCCCAGCGGGCGCGCCAAACTGCGCGCCCGGAGGCATCATGTCAGACCCAATCCCGCCCGCCCCTGCCGTCGCGCAGCCCGGTTCCATGCCGGGCGATGCATCCGGACAGCAGACCTACCCCGGCGCGCCTGAGTCGCTGATTGACCTTTGGAACACCCGCCGCAAACCCCTGCGCCGCGCCGAAGGCGAGGCATTGCCGCCGCTCGACTGCGATCTGCGCGCCTTGGCGCAAGCCCGCCTTGGGCCTGAGCCGGAATTGCCGCGCGGCGCCTCGGCCCATGCCGCCAAGCGCCATGAAATCCGCCGCGAGATGGAAGGCGCAAGCGAGCTTGCCGCTCTCAACGCCCTGCTGATCGCACATCTGCGCAAGACCAAAGCCCCGCGCGGCGCCGCGCGGCTGTTCCGGCGGATCTGGGCCGAGGAAAGCGAGACGCTTCTGGCCGAGCTTTCGCCCCGATGGCTGATATCCTCGGTCATCACCTTTGGCGATCACGGCCATAATGAGGCACAGCGCCGCATCGGATTGTCGATGAACATCCTCTTTTCATTGATGAAACTTTATGAGTTTGAGCGGCTTCATTCTGGCTCCCCTGCCGCAAAGCCCTTTGCCGCCCGGCGCAGTAACAGCCAAGATCTGCCCTTGGGCATGCCGGGTTTCTCGCTTTTGAAAGGCGGGCTCGATATCAACTTCCTCGCCCAGATCTGGCAGATGGCGCAGTCTGAGCCCGTTGCGGGCCGCATCGCTTCTCAACTTTTGCAAATGCTGAACGACGATCCGGGCAATCTTTTTCGCCGACTGGGCCTGATGCGTGAGGCCTTGCGCGCGCATCGATCGACAAAGGCGCACCACAAAGCTGCGTCGCCGAATGGCGATCCCTTGGCCCAAAAGGATGCAAAAATGCCCGAATAGCGGGGTTTTTGTGCTTTAACTTGACCACAAGCCCCCCTTCCTGTATCGCGCCGATGTGGGCAAAGGCCCAATCCGCGGGGCGCCCAGAACCAGCGTCCCTTCTTAAAGTGCGGGCCGATCCCGCCATGACAGGACGCTAATGACCAAATTCTCGGACCTCGCGCTCGACCCGCGCGTGCTGCAAGCCATCGACGAAGCTGGCTATGAGAGCCCCACGCCCATTCAGGCACAAGCCATTCCCGAGGCGTTGAAGGGCCGCGACGTGCTGGGCATCGCCCAGACCGGCACCGGCAAAACCGCCAGCTTCACGCTGCCGATGATCACGCTTTTGGGCCAAGGCCGCGCCCGCGCCCGGATGCCGCGCAGCTTGGTGCTGGCACCGACGCGCGAACTCGCCGCCCAAGTCGCTGAAAATTTTGACATTTACGCCAAGCACACCAAGCTGACCAAGGCTTTGTTGATTGGCGGCGTGTCCTTTGGTGAGCAAGACAAGCTGATCGACCGTGGCGTCGACGTGCTGATCGCCACCCCCGGCCGTCTCTTGGACCATTTCGAACGCGGCAAGCTTCTCTTGACCGGCGTGCAGATCATGGTGGTGGATGAGGCCGACCGGATGCTCGACATGGGCTTTATCCCGGATATCGAGCGCATCTTCCAACTGACGCCCTTCTCGCGCCAGACCATGTTCTACTCGGCCACCATGGCACCCGAGATTGAGCGCATCACCAACACTTTCCTCGCCAATCCGGCGAAGATCGAAGTCGCGCGCCAAGCCACGACCTCGCTGACCATCACCCAAGGGCTGGTCTCTTTCACCCCCACCCGCAAGGACCGCAGCTTCACCGAAAAGCGCGCTGTGCTGCGGGAGCTTATCAAGCTTGAGGGTGAGGCCTGCACCAACGCCATCGTCTTCTGCAACCGCAAGATGGATGTGGACGTTGTCACCAAGTCACTGAAATCGCATGGTTTCAATGCAGGCGCCATCCATGGCGATCTGGCGCAATCCGACCGGATGAAGACTTTGGACGCCTTCCGTGACGGCTCTTTGCATATCCTTGTTGCCTCGGATGTGGCAGCGCGGGGCTTGGACATTCCGGCCGTGAGCCACGTCTTTAACTTCGACGTGCCCTCACATCCGGAAGATTATGTGCACCGCATTGGCCGCACCGGCCGCGCGGGTCGTCTGGGCAAGGCCTATACGATCGCGGTGCCAGCGGATGAGAAATATCTCACCGCGATCACCTCGCTGGTGAAGATGGAAATCCCGGCTTTGCCGGTGCCGGAAGGCTTGGACCTGGCTTCGGCTGGCAGCAATCGCCCGCCGCGTGAAGATCGTGCGCCGCGTGGCCGCGATGGCGAACGGGGTGGCCGCAAGGGCCGTGACCGTGACCGCGAACGTCCCCGCAAGCCGCATGGCGAAGAGGCCTCGTTGCAGCCGCTGACGGTTTCCCTGGAAACGCCGGTTGAAGCGCCGAAAGTGGAAGCCCCGAAGGCAGAGCCGCGCGAAGAGCGTCGGGATGATCGCCGCGAAGGTGGGCGCAATTCCAGCCGTGGCGGCCGCGACGGCGCACGCGACCAGAACCGTGAAGAGCGGGGCGAGCGCCGCGACACGCCGCGTGACGCAGGTCGTGAGACGGGTCGTGAGCACAGCCGTGATGCGGGCCGCGATACCAACCGCGACCAGCCGCGTGAGGCCAATCGCGAGCCGCGCGATGACCGCCGCTTTGGCCGCGATCGTCGCGATGATGGTCCGGTGGTCATCGGTCTGGGGGACCACGTCCCGGACTTCTTGACCCGCAGCTTTGCGATCAAATCGGCTCCGGTCGAAGAGAATGAAGCGCCGCAAGAAGCGGAACATAGCGAGAGCTAAGCGATTGGGGGCCTTAAGGCCCCCTTTCCTTTTGCAGCCTCTTGGGCGTTACGACTGGCATAAAAAAAGGGGCGCTCCGCAATCACGGAGCGCCCCTTTTCATAACAAAGCAAAAGCTTATTCGGCGACAAGACGGCTGATCACCACCGTCACCTCGGGCTTTTTGCCAATCTCTTCCATCGCCACCTGACGCGTCACCTTGCGGATCTCTTCCTCAAGCCGCGCATCGTCGCGCAGCACCTTGCGGCCCGCACGCGCCATATATTCGGCCAGATCGCCCTCGATCGTTTCGTTCAAAGGCCGCCCGCCCTTGCCAAGATCAGTAAGGCCCATCAGCTCGACCCAAGGATCGCCCATCGGGTCGTTCTTTTCGTCCAAGATCAGCGTCACCAAAGCATGGCCGTTCAGCGCCATGCGGATCCGGTCGCGGACCACGCCGTCCATCGCCGAGATCAGCACCGAGCCGTCAAGGTAAAGGCGGCCGGTCTCGATGAACTCGACCGCACGCGGCGCTTCTCCTGTGATGTCCATCATCGTGCCATTGACCGCGACCGCGCCAGCAATCCCGGCCTCATGCGCGATACGCGTATGCTCGGCCAGATGGCGATGCTCGCCATGCATCGGCACCAACATATCGGGCAGCAAGAGCCGGTGGACATGCTCAAGATCGGGGCGGTTAGCATGGCCCGAGACGTGGTAGAGCCCGTTGTTGTCGTCGATGATCCGTACGCCCATCTCGGAGAAGGCGTTCCAGATCTTGATGACGCCGCGCTCATTGCCCGGGATGGTGCGCGAGGAGAAGAGGAAGCTGTCGCCCGCCTTCATCTCGAACCCAAGGTATTTGCCACGGCTGAGCGCGGCCGAGGCAGCACGGCGTTCACCTTGGCTGCCGGTCACCAGAAGCATCAGGTTGCGGCGCGGGATCTCCAAAGCTTCCTCGGGCGAGATCACGCGCGGGAAGCCCGCCAGAACGCCGGTTTGCTCGGCCACGGAAAGCATCCGCTTCATCGAGCGGCCCAAGACACAGATCGAGCGGTCAGAGGCGCGGGCGGCCTCGGCCAAGGTCTTCAGACGTGCGACGTTCGACCCGAAAGTGGTGGCGACGAACATGCCGGTGGCCTTGGAGATCAGCTCGGTCAGCGGGCCGGCCAAGGTCGCTTCCGAGCGGCCTTGATGGGTCGAGAAGACGTTGGTGGAATCGCACATCAGCGCTTTCACCGGGCGCTCTGCCGCAACAGCCTCCCACGCGGCGTCATTCCACGGCTCGCCCACCACCGGGGATTGGTCAAGTTTGAAGTCGCCCGAATGCACCACCCGACCGGCGGGGCTGTCGATGATCAGCGCCGCACTTTCCGGGATCGAATGCGCAACGGGCAGGAACTGCACCTTGAAGGGGCCCGCTTCCACCACCTTAGGGCGCGGATCGACGGTGATGATCGCATCGGTCGGCAGGCCTGCCTCTTCCATCTTCAACCGACCAATGGTGGCGGTGAAGCGACGGGCATAGACTTTCTTCTTCAGCTTCGGCCACAGATGGCCAAGCGCGCCGATATGGTCTTCATGCGCATGGGTGATGAAGATGGCGTCGATCCGATCAACCCGCTCTTCCAGCCAAGCGATATCGGGCATGATCACATCCACGCCCGGCGCACCATCCATATCGGGGAAAGTCACGCCCAGATCGATCACGATCAGCCGCTCTTTCCCCGGGGCACCATAGCCATAGACGTAGCAGTTCATGCCGATCTCGCCGGCGCCCCCGAGGGGGAGGTAGATCAGGCGGTCCTTACTCATACCGTTTCCTTGTTATAGGCGTTGATGAGGACCAGACCATGCATTGTCAGGTCGTCCTCAATGGAATGGAAGACATCGGTGCCTTGGGCGAACAATCCGGCAAGGCCTCCGGTAGCAATAACTTTCACCGGCCGGGGGCGCTCACGGCGGATTTCCCGCACGATGCCCTCAATCAAGCCGACATAACCCCAGTAAACGCCCGATTGCATGCAGGCAACCGTATTGGTGCCGATGACCCGCGGCGGTTTGGCAATGTCGATATGCGGCAGCGCGGCAGCGGCCATGTGGAGCGCTTCCAGCGAGAGGTTGACGCCGGGGGCGATGACACCGCCGACATAAGCGCCGTCGCTGTCCACCACGTCAAAGGTGGTGGCAGTGCCGAAATCCACCACGATCAGGTCGCCGCCATAGCGGTCATGCCCGGCGACGGTATTGACGAGGCGATCCGGGCCCACAGTGGTGCCTTGATCGACGCGCGGCGTGACTGGCAGGCGGCATTCGGGCTTGCCCACCACCAGCGGGCGGCAGTCGAAGTAACGGTCGCAAAGGACGCGCAGGTTGAAGACGACGCGCGGCACGGTCGAGGAGATGATCGCCTCGGTCACTTGCACATCGACCTTGGTCAACGCCATGAGGCTTGAGAGCCAGACGAAATATTCGTCAGCCGTACGCTTGTGATCGGTGGCGATGCGCCAAGTGGCGAGGAAGCTTTCGCCGTCCCAGACCGAGAAAACCGTGTTTGTATTGCCGCAATCGATGGCGAGAAGCATGTTTGGTCTCTGGGTTATGGCCGAAGGCCGGGGGTTTCACACCCCCGGACCCCCGTGGAGTATTTCGGTCAAGATGAAAGATCTGGCGGGGCAGATCAGGCTTGAGGTTTAGAAGAACACCTCGGCGGCGGGGATGGCAAGGGTGGTGCTGGCCATGCGCAGGATCAGGTTGCCCTCATCGTCGATGCTCTCGAAGACGCCTTGGCGAGTCTCGGTCCCGGTGCGGGCGATGATGATCTCGCCCAGTCGGGCGGCATGGGCGAGCCAGTCTTGCCGCAAAGGGCCGAAGCCTTGAGATTGGAAGCTGGCCTCGCGGGCGGCGAAGGCCGGGGCGAGGTGGTCGAGGAAGGCGTTGGGGGTGAGGCGCAAGCCGGTTTCGGCCAGAAGGTTCACCGGCGGGGTGGCGCCGGGCTCAACAGCGCTTGGCGGCGGGCTACCGATCAGATTGACGCCAATGCCGATCGCAAGCGTGTCGCCGGAGGCCTCGAGCAGGATGCCCGCGACTTTGCCGCCATTGAGCAGCACGTCATTGGGCCATTTAAGGGTAAAGTTGTCGGCAAGGCCGGTGATCGCCACAAAGGCATCGCGGAGCGCCAAAGCGGCGGCGAAGCTGCGCAGCGCCACGGTGGCGGGAGGCTCGGTCACCCGCATCGCCAAAGTGCCGTAGAAATTGCCGATCGGGCTGACCCAAGGACGGGCGCGACGGCCCCTGCCCGCGCTTTGCTCATCCGCCAAGATCCAAAGCGGTTGCTTCAGATCGGGTGCGCGGCGGAAGGCCTCGGCGTTGGTGCTGTCGGTGCGGGCCAGAGTGATCCGGCCCGCAGCGATATTGAGGCTCATCAGCGCTGGACGAGCGATTGTGCGGCGGTCATCGCCGGGCCTTCGATGCCGAAGAGGTTGATCACCCCGATCAGCATCAGCGCGGCCACGCCAACCAACATCACCCATTGCACCGGCGCCATGCGGCTGTCAGCCGGCTCTTGCTCGGCACCGAAGTAGATGAAGTAGACGACGCGCAGGTAGTAGAAGGCACCGATCACCGAAGCCAAGGCACCGGCAACCGCAAGCCAGACCATGCCCGCATCCACCGCCGCCTTCAGCACATAGAACTTGCCGAAGAACCCGAGCATCGGCGGCACACCGGCGAGGCTGAAGAAGAGCACCAAAAGCGCCAGCGCCTTCAGCGGCTCTTTCTTCGAGAACTGGTTGAGGCTGGCGATATCGGTCACCGGACGGCCATCACGCTCCATCGACAGGATGAAGGCGAAGGTGCCGATATTCATGGTGACATAGATCGCCATATAGACCAGCGTCGCTTGCACGCCGTAAGCGGTGCCTACGGCCAGACCAATCAGCGCATAGCCCATATGGGCGATCGAGGAATAGGCCATCAGACGCTTGATGTCGCGCTGACCGATGGCCGCCACGGCGCCAAGGAACATCGAGATCACGGCAAGAGCGGCCAGCACTTGGCCCCATTGGCTGGGGATGGAGCCAAAGGCCTCATGCACCAGACGCGCGATCAGGAACATCGCCGCCACTTTCGGAGCGGTGGCGAAGAAGGCCGTCACCGGGGTGGGCGAGCCTTGGTAGACATCCGGGGTCCACATATGGAAGGGCGCGGCCGAGACTTTGAAGGCAAGACCCGCCAGCATGAAGACGAGACCGATCAGCAGACCGACGGGGACTTCGCCACCGACGGAGGCAAGGATGCCCGAGAAGGCGGTGGTGCCAGCAAAGCCATAGGTCAGCGAAGCGCCGTAAAGCAGGATGCCCGAGGACAAAGAGCCCAGCACGAAATACTTCAGACCCGCTTCCGAGGAGCGAACGGAATCGCGGCGCATGGCGGCAACAACGTAAAGCGCCAAGGATTGCAGTTCGAGCCCCATGTAGAGGGCCATGAGATCTCCGGCCGAGACCATCATCATCATGCCCAAAGAGGCAAGCGCGACAAGCACCGGGAACTCAAAGCGCAAAAGGCCGTGGCGGCTCATGTAATCTTGGCTCATCACCATGACGGCGGCGGCCGAGATCAGGATGGTGACCTTGGCAAAGCGGGCAAAGGGATCGTCGATGAACATGCCGCCAAAGGCCGCACGCTCGCCATGCTGGCCAAGACCAACCCAAAGCGCGAGGGCCACAAAGAGCCCCGCCGTGGCCCAAGTCAGCGCAACCGCCAGCTTGTCCTTGCCGGTGTAGACCGCAACCATAAGCGCGGCCATGGCCCAGAGACCCAAGATAATCTCGGGCAGGACGATGACATAATCAGGAACAGCGCTCATCTTGTCGTCCTCAGTGCAGCGCCACTGCGGCCAGCTCAGTGACCGGCAGCGAGGCGTTATAGTCGGTGATCAGCGCCGCGACAGACGGGCCGATGATGTCGGTGACCAAGCTTGGGTAGATGCCCAAGAGCAGCGTCATGAAGATCAGCGGTGCAAAGATCGCTTTCTCACGGCCGGTCATATCGGTGATGGTTTTCAAGCTGTCTTTGACGAGATCACCAAAGACAACGCGACGATAGAGCCAGAGCGCGTAAGAGGCCGAAAGGATCACGCCGCTTGCGGCCACCAGTGCCACCCAAGTGTTGACTTGGAAGATGCCCATGATGGTCAGGAAT
This sequence comes from Pseudogemmobacter lacusdianii, assembly GCF_030848395.1. Lineage (GTDB taxonomy): Bacteria > Pseudomonadota > Alphaproteobacteria > Rhodobacterales > Rhodobacteraceae > Pseudogemmobacter > Pseudogemmobacter lacusdianii. The sequence goes on from NZ_JAVDBT010000008.1 coordinate 60,494, forward strand.
TCGCCCACGAAGCCCGAAGTGCCCGGCAGGCCGACGTTGGCCATGGTGAAGAACATGAACACCAATGCATAGCGCGGCATCCGCAGCACCAGACCACCGTAAGCATCAATCTCACGGGTGTGCATCCGGTCGTAGATCACGCCCACGGCCAAGAACAAAGCGCCCGAGATGAAGCCGTGGCTGATCATCTGGAAGATCGCACCATCCAAACCTTGCTGGTTCACCGTGAAGATCCCCATCGTCACATAGCCCATATGGGCGACCGACGAATAGGCGATCAGCTTTTTCATATCCGACTGCACCAAAGCGACCAGCGAGGTGTAGACAATGGCGATGGCCGACATCCAGAACACCACCGGCGCCAAGAGATCGGTCGCCACCGGGAACATCGGCAGGCTGAAGCGCAGGAAGCCGTAGCCGCCCATTTTCAGCAAGACCGCTGCCAGCACGACCGAACCAGCGGTCGGCGCTTGCACGTGGGCATCGGGCAGCCAAGTGTGCACCGGCCACATCGGCATCTTCACCGCGAAGCTGGCGAAGAAGGCCAAGAACAGCAGCGTTTGCATGCCGCCGACGATCTGGAAGCCCATCAGCGAGAAGCTATCGGACGAGAAGGTATGGGTCAGGAGCGAGACATTGCCCTCCCCACAGCCGCCGATGCAGGTGGTGCCAGCGGCATTAAACATCGCAATCATCGCCACCAGCATCAGCACCGAGCCGAGGAAGGTGTAGAGGAAGAATTTAAAGGCCGCGTAGATGCGGTCCTTGCCGCCCCAGATGCCGATGATCAGGAACATCGGGATCAGGCTGGCCTCAAAGAAGAGGTAGAAGAGAACCAGATCCAGCGCCGAGAAAACGCCGATCATCAGCGTCTCAAGCACCAAGAAAGCGATCATGTAATCTTTGACGCGGGTGGTGACCTCCCAAGTCGACCAGATCACGATCGGCATCAAGAAGGTGATGAGCATGATGAAGAGGATCGAGATCCCATCCACGCCCATCCGGTAGGTCAGACCCATGATCCATTCATGCTCGACCACGAATTGAAAGCCAGTGTTCGACGGGTCGAACTCGGCCAGCAGGAACAGCGAGACCAAGAAGGTCGCAGTGGTGGTGAACAAAGCCAGGCGCTTGGCGCCCATCTGGGCAGCAGGGTCATCACCGCGCATGAAGAGCGCCATGATGAGTGCTGCAACCAGCGGCAGGAAGGTGATGATTGAGAGAAGTTGTTGTGCCATTTTACCGTTCCGCCCTTACCCGGCGCCGCCCGAAAGCACCATCCAAGTGACGAGGACAACGATCCCCAGCACCATTGCGAAGGCGTAGTGGAAGAGATAGCCGGACTGCGCCCGACCGGCGAGGCGGGTGAAGAAGGGGATAATCCCCATCGCCACGCCATTGATGGTGCCATCGATGACAGCCCCGTCGCCCTTCTTCCACAGGAAGCGACCCAGCCATTTTGCAGGGCGGACGAAGAGGAAGTCATAGATCTCGTCGAAATACCATTTGTTCAGAAGGAACAGGTAGAGCGGACGCTGTTGCGCGGCGAGTTTGCCGGGCAGGTCCGGACGACGGATGTAGAAGAGCCAAGCGAAGGCCAGACCGACAAGCATGGCGATGAAGGGCGAGATCTTCACCCATTTCGGCACGTAATGCGCATCATGCAGCACATGGTTGTCGGGGTGCATGAAGATCGCACCTTTGGGGGCCACAGCAACTTCGGCCGGAGCCGCGGCGGTCTCGGCCTCAGCCGCGCCTTCGGTTGCCACAACAGCGCCTGCTGCCGGAGCCTCTTCGACCTCGGTGGTTTGGTGCTGTGCAGCCTCCATGCCGAACCAGTCGCGCACAGCGGTCTCATCGCCGAAGAAGACTTTGTACCACATCATCCCCGAGAAGGCCGCGCCAAGCGCCAGCACACCCAGCGGGATCAGCATGACAGCGGGGCTTTCATGCGGCTCGTGATGGCCGTGACCATGGTCGCCATGGGCGTGGTCGTCGTGACCATGCGCATGATCGTCGTGACCATGTGCCCCTGCCCGGCTTTTGCCAAAGAAGGTCAGGAACATCAGCCGCCAGCTGTAGAAGCTGGTGAAGCAGGCCGCGATCACCAAAAGCACGAAGGCGAAGGTCGAGCCGACAAAGGCGCTTTCAATCACGGCGTCTTTCGACAGGAAGCCTGCAAAGCCGTAATGGGTCAGCGGGATACCTACGCCGGTAATCGCCAAAGTGCCGATCATCATCGCCCAGAAGGTCAGCGGGATCTTCTTCCGCAAACCACCGTAGTTGCGCATGTCTTGCTCATGATGCGTGGCATGGATGACCGAGCCTGCACCAAGGAAGAGCATTGCTTTGAAGAAAGCGTGGGTGAAGAGGTGGAACATCGCCACCGAATAGACGCCCACACCGGCAGCCACGAACATATAACCCAGCTGCGACATGGTCGAATAAGCGATCACGCGTTTGATGTCGTTCTGCACCAAACCAATGGTCGCAGCGACAAATGCGGTGATTGCGCCAAGCACGGTGATGAAAGCCGTCGCCTCGGGCGCATATTCGTAAAGCGGCGACATGCGGCAGACGAGGAAGACACCGGCGGTCACCATGGTTGCGGCGTGGATCAGCGCCGACACAGGCGTCGGGCCTTCCATCGCATCCGGCAACCAAGTGTGCAGGAAGAGCTGCGCCGATTTACCCATTGCGCCGATGAAGAGCAGCACGCCGATCACATTGGCCGCATTCCACTCCGAGCCAAGGAAGGCGATCGTGGTCTCAGCCAAGGCCGGAGCGGCCGCAAAGATATCATCAAAGCGGATCGAATCCGTCAGGAAGTAGATCGCGCAGATGCCGAGAAGGAAGCCGAAGTCGCCAACACGGTTGACGATAAAGGCCTTCATCGCAGCAGCGCCCGCCGAGGGCTTGCGATAGTAAAAGCCGATCAGCAGGTAGGAAGCGACGCCCACCCCTTCCCAGCCGAAGAACATCTGCACCAAGTTATCCGAGGTCACCAGCATCAGCATGGCAAAGGTGAAGAACGACAAATAGGCAAAGAAGCGGGCGCGGTAGGGCTCGCCCTCTTTCCAATTGTCGTCATGCGCCATGTAGCCAAAGGAATAGAGGTGAACGAGCGCCGAGACCGAGTTCACCACGACCAGCATGATTGCGGTCAGGCGGTCGATGCGAATGCCCCATTCGCTGCCCAAAGTGCCCGATTCAATCCAGCGCAGAACAGTGATCTGCTGCGTCTCGGCGCCAATGTTGAAAAAGATAACCCAGCTCAGAGCCGCGGCAAGGAATACCGCCGCCGTGGTCAAAACCTGCGCCGGCTTTTCGCCGATGATCCGCCAACCGAAGCCACAAAGAATGGCCCCGATCAAGGGAGCAAAGAGGATGATCGTCGCCATTACTCGGTCCTGCCCTGGCTAGCTGCGCAAGCGGAAGAGCCGCAGCGCGTCGATTGGAATTCATCCGCCGCAACCGCGCCGCGCGAGCGGCAGGTCGGGCATTCAAGATCGACCATGCGGCCATTCAGGGCCGTGATCTGCATCCCGAAGACATTGGTGTCACCCGGTTTGAGGGCCATGGATCAGCCCTTCATCACGTTGACGTCTTCCACCTCGATGGTGCCGCGGTTGCGGAAGAAGACCACAAGGATGGCCAGACCGATGGCAGCCTCGGCGGCGGCGACAGTCAGCACGAACAAAGTGAAGACTTGGCCCGTGAGATCGCCCAGATAGGACGAGAAGGCGACAAGGTTGATGTTCACCGACAGCAAGATCAGTTCAATCGACATCAGGATGACGATCACGTTCTTGCGGTTCAGGAAGATCCCGAAGATGCCAATGACGAAAAGCGCTGCCGCCACCGTCAGGTAATGTTCAAGTCCCACCATCTTACGTTCCCTCAAGGCCTTTGTGGCCCGCTGTCTCTTTGCCCATGGCCGTCATCGGGCCCTGCGTTGCGCGGCTTTACGCCGCCCTATAATCGGTTGCGGCGCGAACCGCAAAACCTCTCCTGCCCTTATCCCCTGTTTTCAGAGGCTTGGCAGTTATCCTCCCGGCTTAAGCTCGGGGTAATACGTCTTGCATCCGCAATCGAGGCGGAAGCTACGGCCCATCATCGTCAGCCGGTCTTTGGTCTTGGCGCTGGCGAATTGCGCCAGCTTGCGCTTGGCACCGGCTTTGGCCGCCACTTCCAGCGTCAGATCGCCTTTGGCTGCGGCTTGGCTCAGATCTTTGACCAAAGCCTCCATCTGCCCCTGTCCGCCGCCTTGCATCAGATCAAAGCTTTGCGGACCCAAGAGCGCCGCCTTGCCGGTGTTGCAATCCATCACGATGAGGCTTGCTTCGCCGTAGCAGACATTGCCCTCATAAGTTTCTTGCAAAAGAAACCCGCCCGGCAGTTGGCTCACTTCACCCAAGCCCGCAAAGTCGATCTCGCTGACAACCGAGCGCGCTGAGCAAGCTTCGCCGCGCTCGACTGTGGTCGAAGGCGTCAATGGCGCGGGCGAGCAGGCGAGGCTGGGCGATGCCAGCAGCACCGCCATCGCCCCCCCAGCCAGATATGCCAGCGCCTTGGTCATGGATCAGAGCCCCTGCCCCGGTTTCACGTCTTTCAGCTCAAGCTGTTTGGCCGGGTCGCGCCACATTTGTTGCAGCACGTTTTGGCGCTTCACATCTTTGCGGTGGCGCAAAGTCAGAAGGATCGCGCCGATCATCGCCACCAAAAGCACCATTGCCGAGGCTTGGAAGAGGTAGATGTATTTGTCGTAAAGGATCATCCCCAAAGCGCGCGCATTGTCGACACCGTCCAGAGCGGTCGAACGCTCCGTCTCGCCCCAGAAACCAAGGCCAATCATCAATTGCATGATGAGCACCAGACCGATCAAAAGGCCAAGCGGCATATAGCGTGCCATCTCGCCCTTCAGGGCCGCAAAGTCGATGTCGAGCATCATGACAACGAAGAGGAAAAGCACCGCCACAGCGCCGACATAGACGATCAACAGCAGCATGGCGACGAATTCAGCACCCAACAGCACCATCAGCCCGGCGGCCGAGAAGAAGGTCAGGATCAACCAGAGCACCGAATGCACCGGGTTGCGCGCCACGGTCACCATCAGACCCGCCGTAACGGTGACAATGGCGAAGAGGTAAAAGGCGAAATCGACCACGGTCATGGATTAGTCTTCCTTCTTTTCGGCAAAGACGGCTTGCGCCAGCTCCAATGCCTTTTGCATGGCGGGCAAGCCGCCGAACATGCTCATCTGCCAGATCACCTCGGCGATTTCGCGCTCGGTGGCTCCGGCCTGCAAAGCATGGCGCACGGTGGCCTTAATCTGAGGCTCGGCCTGCGCGCCCAAGACGGTCAGCGCAGCCAAAGTGACGAAAAGCCGGGTTTTGGCGTCCAAGCCTTCGCGGTTGAAGGTCTTGCCAAACCACATCTCCATCATGTCCTTGGACATGGTGGGGAAAAGCTTGTCGAGCCCCGGCATCTGCATGTTTTCCAAAGCAGGGTTGAAAGAGCGCAGCATCTCTTGCCCGCTTTCCATCATCTGCTGGACCATCTTGCTGTAAGTCTCGGTCATCGCCCGGCCCTCACGCAAAGATAAAAGTTAACCGCTGCCCAGCCCATCACTTCGGTGCTGGAGACGCCCGGATTGGAAACCGTTTGCCCCGGCGTCACGGGATATTGCGGCGAGGTCAGGAGTTGCGTTTGCCCAGCCGAGACCCAGCCTTTCGGGCAAGCGCCTTCATTGCGGACCAAGATTGCGGCATCTTGGCCCAGATCCCCTGCCCCAGCCGGGCCCATCGCACCCGCCGGACCTTCGGCCCCTTCCGGGCCAACCGGACCGGCAGGCCCTTGCGGACCGGCCGGACCAACGGGACCTTGCGGCCCCAATCCACCCGCCGGACCGGCAAGACCTTGCGGTCCTGCAACCCCAGCCGGGCCAACCGGGCCCGATGGCCCCATCAGAGCCGGTGCCGTGACGAATTGGTCATGGACAAGCGCCGAAAGCCCGAGGGCGATAACGCCCCCGGCCACAGCAGCCAATCCTGTTTCCAACCAACGCATCAGCGATCCTCAGCGGTAAGGCGCGTCGAGTTCAAGGTTCCGCGCGATTTGGGCTTCCCAACGCGCGCCATTCGCCAAAAGCTTGTCCTTGTCGTAGAACAGCTCTTCACGGGTCTCGGTCGAAAATTCGAAGTTCGGGCCTTCGACGATGGCATCCACCGGGCAAGCCTCTTGGCAGAAGCCGCAATAGATGCATTTCGTCATATCGATGTCGTAGCGCGTCGTGCGGCGCGAGCCGTCTTCACGGGGCTCGGCGTCGATGGTGATGGCTTGCGCCGGGCAAACGGCCTCGCAGAGCTTACAGGCAATGCAACGCTCTTCGCCATTGGGATAACGGCGCAGAGCATGCTCGCCGCGGAAACGGGGCGACAAAGGCCCCTTTTCATGCGGGTAGTTCACGGTCGGCTTCGGCGCGAAGAAGTATTTCATGCCAAGGGCAAAGCCCTTGATGAAATCCGTCATCAGGAAATAGCGTGTGGCGCGGTTCCAGTCGATATTGGCCATCTCAGCCTCCCACCGCCCAGCGGGCCCAGAAGCCGCCAAGCACTTCGAATTTTGCAAGGAACGCCACCAGCACAACCCAAGCCAGCGACAGCGGCAGGAAGACTTTCCAACCGATCCGCATCAGTTGGTCGTAGCGGTAACGCGGCACGATCGCCTTGACCATCGCGAACATGAAGAACCATGCCCACATCTTGGCCACCATCCACCACCAGCCATCGGGCAGGAAGGGCACGGGCGAGAGCCAGCCGCCGAAGAAGAAGAGCGACAGCAAAGCGCACATCAGGAAGATGGCGATATATTCACCGGCCATGAACAAAAGATACGGCGTCGAGGAATATTCGACCATGAAGCCGGCGACGAGTTCGGATTCAGCTTCCGGCAAGTCGAAGGGCGGACGGTTCGTCTCGGCCAAAGCCGAGATGAAGAACAAGATCAGCACCGGGAAGTGCGGCAGCCAATACCAGCCAAGCGCGCCGTAACCAGTGTCTTGCGCCGCCACGATCGCCGACATGTTCATCGAGCCGGTCGAGATGATGAGACCGATGATGATCAGACCCAGCGAGACCTCATAAGAGATCATCTGTGCCGCCGAACGCAGCGAGCCGAGGAAAGCGTATTTCGAGTTCGACGCCCAACCGCCCATAATCACGCCGTAAACTTCCAGCGAAGAGACGGCGAAGACAAAGAGGATGGCAACGTTGATATCGGCCAGAACCCAACCTTCATCGAAGGGGATCACGGCAAAGGCCAGCATCGCCAGCACGAAGGAGAGCAAAGGTGCGAGGAAGAACACCGGGCGGTCAACACCCGCCGGGATCACGATCTCTTTCACCACATATTTCAGCGCATCGGCGAAGGTCTGCAGCAGACCCCAAGGGCCCACCACGTTCGGCCCGCGACGCATTTGAACTGCGGCCCAAATCTTGCGGTCGCCATACACCATGAAGATCAGCGATCCCATGACGAAGGCAACCACTGCAAGGCTTTGCAGGATCAACAGGACTGCCGTCCCCAGGGTCGTGTCAAAGAAGCTCATGTTCCGTCCCTTACACCGTCGGTATGCCCAGTTCACCGCAATCCATCACCGTCACTTCGGCGTCGATGGTATGCCGTCCCCGAGGCAGAGCGGCTGAGATGAGATAAACCGCATCCCCCCGCCAAGTCTCATTCGTTCGTGCCACCTGCGTTTGCACATGGCGCGCAAACCCAAATCCTCGGATCAGCGCATATTGGGCTGCCGCACAGCGGCCGTATCGTTCCACATCGGCCTCATTACGCGCGCCGGTCATGGCGACACGAAACTTGACCATTTCTCCGTCCAAAAGCACCGTCTCAATCCCCAAGTATGAGGGATTGAGCGGCCCCTGTGACACCTCCGCACCGCCCGTGCAAGCCCCGACCGCCGCCGTTGAGGCGAAGATCAGGCCCGCCGCAAGGCGCTGAGGAAGCAAGCGTGCCATGCTTACTCGGCCGCCAGCGGCGCGGACTGCCGCGCTTTGGCCATAGCCGAAAGCTCTGCCATGACCTGAGACGCGCGTGCAACCGGGTTCGTCAGGTAGAAGTCCTTGATCACATTGCGGAAGCTGGCTTTGCCCAAGGGCAAGATTTCCAGCGCCTGCCACTCATTTTCCGCCGGCTCATCAATGCGGCCCAGATGCGGATGTGCAGCAACAAGTGCGCTGCGCAAAGCAGCCAGCGAATCCCACGGCAGTTGCGCACCGACTTCAGCCGAAAGCGCACGCAGGATCGCCCAGTTCTCCTTCGCCTCACCCGGCGCAAAGCCTGCGCGAAGCGCCAGCTGCGGGCGACCTTCGGTATTGACGAAAAGCCCGTTCTCTTCCGTCCAAGCCGCACCCGGAAGGATGATGTCGGCGCGGTTGGCACCGCGATCGCCATGGCTGCCTTGGTAGATCACAAAGGGACCGGGGGCGATTTCGACCTCGTCGGCGCCGAGGTTGTAGATCACCTCAGCCCCTTCGGTCGCCGCCACCAGACCGCCTTCGGTCACAGCGCCCACGTCCATCGCACCCACGCGGCTTGCCGCCGTGTGCAGCACCAGAAGCTTCGCGCCCGAGGCCTCGCAGATCTTCATGGCTTGCGCCAGAACCGCCGCGCCATCGGCCTCATTCAAAGCGCCCTGCCCGATGATGACCACAGCGCCTTTGTCTTGCAACGCGCTCAGGTCAGAACCTGCATGCGCCTCCAAAGCGGCGCGGTCAGCGCCGAGATGCGCATAATCATAGGTCAGATCCACGGCTTCGCCGATCAGCGCCACATTGGCACCAAGCGTCCAAGCCTTGCGAATACGGGCGTTCAGCACCGGCGCTTCCACGCGCGGGTTCGACCCGATGATCAGCACCGATTTCGCCGCATCGATATCTTCGATCCGGGCATTGCCGACATAGGCCGAGCGGTTGCCGATCGGCAGACGCGCACCATCGGTGCGGGCCTCAACCTTGCCACCCAGCGACTCGATCAGCTGTTTCAGCGAATAGGTCGCCTCGACCGAAGCGAGATCGCCGACCAGACCAACGGTTTTGCGGCCCTTCATCGCGGCAGCGGCTTTTTCCAAAGCCTCACCCCAAGTGGCTTTGCGCAACCGGCCATTCTCGCGGACATAAGGCACGTCCAGACGCTGGCGGCGCAACCCGTCCCAGATGAAGCGGGTCTTGTCCGAGATCCACTCTTCATTCACGCCGTCATGGTTGCGCGGCAGAATGCGCATCACTTCGCGGCCTTTGGTGTCGATGCGGATGTTCGAGCCCAAAGCATCCATCACATCGATGCTTTCGGTCTTGGTCAGCTCCCACGGGCGGGCGGTGAAAGCGTAAGGCTTCGAGGTCAAAGCGCCGACCGGGCAGAGGTCAATGATATTGCCCTGCAGGTTCGAATCCAAAGTCATATTGAGATAGGAGGTGATCTCGCTATCCTCGCCGCGACCGGTTTGGCCCATCTGGGTGATGCCGGCCACTTCCGAGGTGAAGCGCACGCAACGGGTGCAGGAAATGCAGCGCGTCATTGCGGTCTTGACCAAGGGGCCAAGGTTCAGCTCATCCGAGGCGCGCTTCGGCTCGCGGTAGCGCGAGAAGTCCACGCCATAAGCCATCGCTTGGTCTTGCAGATCGCATTCGCCGCCTTGGTCGCAGATCGGGCAATCGAGCGGGTGGTTGATGAGCAGGAACTCCATCACACCTTCGCGGGCCTTTTTGACCATCGGCGAGGTGGTCTTCACCACCGGAGCCTCACCATTCGGGCCCGGACGCAAGTCGCGGACCTGCATCGCGCAAGAGGCGGCCGGTTTCGGCGGGCCACCGACGACTTCCACAAGGCACATCCGGCAGTTGCCAGCGATCGACAGCCGCTCATGGTAGCAAAAACGCGGGATCTCGACCCCGGCCGCTTCAGCCGCCTGGATGATGGTCATTGCCCCATCCACCTCGACCTCGATGCCGTCGATATTGATCTTTTTCAGGTTCGACATGCCGCTACTCCGCCGCCACGCTGCCGCAAGCTTTGGTGCGCCAAAGCTGTGCATCTTTCAAATGAGACCAGCCAAAGGCATGATCGCTGTCGCCATGGCTTTCGCGATGACGCCAGCGGGACATACCCTCGGCCGCGGTCGGATGGCTGCCCGCAGGCACCCACCACAGAACCAGATTTCCGTTGCCCTTCGCCGCATACCACTCCGCTTTGCGGGCGTAAAACTGGCGATGGACCGTATTCCAGACGAAATGCTCCAAAGCTTCGACCGAAGTCCAGACCGAGAGCGAATGGGCGATATTGGGGTGGTTGAGCTGGGCGCGATCCTCATCCGAGAGATCGCTTTCCAAGGCGCCGTCCCTGCCCGCATCCTCATCCGTCATGCGCCAGACATAGCCCTCAGCGCTTTCGGCAATCGCATAGACCCGGTCGAGACCATTGGCGAAATCCGCGGTGCGCGGATCCTCCCAGCCATAGGCCAGCGTGCCGAAGTTATATTCGGCAAGCTGCATGTCGCGGGAAAGGGTCGGGGTTGATGTCATCCCTTATCCCTTAGCAAATAGCCGATCAGCGAGCTTTTCGCGATCTCAGCGCGACCAATCTTGCAATGCGCAGCGGCATCGCCCTCTTTGGCGCCGGATTTTGCCAGCCAAGCAATGGCTTCTTTCTTGCCGCGGGCCTTTTCAGTCTTCGAAGTGACGAAGTTCTTCACCTCGGCCGAGCTATAGCCCTTTTTCAAGGCGTAATCGCGCAGCTTGTTCAGCTCACCCAAAGCGCGCAGCTTGCGCGGCTCCATGGCGGGGCATGTGTCGGCGATCTTATCGGCGATGAAGCCCTGCAACAGGATATTGTTGATATGGGCTTCTTTGTTGATGGGCTCCAGCGCCAAAGCGGGCGCGGCACCGAGCAAAGCAACGGCGATCAAAGTGGGTTTCAACGACAGGGTAAACGGGCGCATCTTGGCCTCCTTGGCATAATAAGATGCCATGAAGGTGGGGGCGCAGGGCGTTGATATGCCATGACAAGGGGCGGTTCTCGCGGGGACGTGAAGCGGCGTCATGCGCAGCCCTCCACATAGACCCAAGTACCCGCCTCAAACCGGTCGTAGATAGAGGCTTTGACTTTGCCGCCGCACAAAGCGTCGGCGTCACGACGGGCGGCAATGCCATCCCACATCGCATAAGCCGGGCCATTGGTGCGCGTCACGCGCACGGCCTTGCCCGCTTGCACCAAACTCGCACCGATATCGGCGCGCGGAGCCACAGGCGCCGGGCTTGCGGCGACGCAAGCGGCCAAGGGCAAAACCAAAAGCGGAAGGGCGGCTCTCATAGACAGCCCTCGACGAAGACCCAAGCCCCGTCCGAGCCAAGAATAGGCGCGGCCCCGGCATTGGCAATCATGCCTTGCGCAGCGCAGGTGGCAGACAGCACTTCGCGAGCACGGTAGCCCTCATCCGCCATCGAGCCGCCATCCGCGCGCGCAACCCGAACCGAACCACTGCCCGCTGGCGCAAGCGACACCGCTGCACCATTAACCGTGGTCTGATCCACCACAGGCCGGTCGATCTGCGTCAGATAATCTGCGCCGCCCAAAGAGACGGTTTCTTGCAGCGGAGTCGCCACAGCATTGGGATCAGCCGCGCCCGTGCTGGCCATGTCTTCAGCCCCAGCGGCAAAGCCGCAGGGCAGAAGCGCAAAAGCCAGAAGAAGGGCGCGGGCGCGCATCACTCAGCCGCCAAAGCTGCCGAGATCCGGCCGGTTTTCTTGGCCTTGATCCGGTCTTCAATCTCGCCGCGGAAGTTGCGGATCAGGCCTTGGATCGGCCAAGCCGCCGCATCGCCAAGCGCACAAATCGTGTGGCCTTCGACTTGCTTGGTCACTTCCAAGAGCATGTCGATCTCTTCGATCTCAGCCTCGCCGGTCACGAGACGGCCCATGACGCGCATCATCCAGCCGGTGCCTTCGCGGCAAGGCGTGCACTGGCCGCAGCTTTCATGCTTGAAGAACTTCGACAGACGCCAGATCGCTTTGATTACGTCCGTGCTTTGATCCATGACGATCATGCAAGCGGTGCCGAAAGACGACTTCAGCTCGCGCATGCCGTCATAATCCATGATGGCGTTTTCGCATTGCTCGGCGGTCAAGATCGGGCAAGACGCGCCGCCCGGGATCACGGCCTTGAGGTTGCTCCAGCCGCCCCGCACGCCGCCGCCATGCACTTCGATCAGCTCGCGCATCGAGATCGACATCGACTCTTCGATGACGCAGGGCGTCATCACATGGCCCGACATCGCGAAAAGCTTCACGCCCGCGTTGTTCGGACGGCCGAAGGAGGCGAACCATTCCGGGCCACGGCGCAGGATGGTCGGCACGACGGCGATGGATTCGACGTTGTTCACCGTGGTCGGGCAGCCATAAAGGCCCGCACCTGCCGGGAACGGCGGTTTCATCCGGGGCATGCCCTTCTTGCCTTCAAGGCTTTCCAGCAAAGCGGTCTCTTCTCCGCAGATGTAAGCCCCTGCCCCGTGGTGCAGGTAAAGGTCGAAATCCCAGCCGGATTTGGCGGCATTCTTGCCCAAAAGTCCCGCGTCATAGCATTCGTCGATCGCGGCCTGCAGCGCCTCACGCTCGCGGATATATTCGCCGCGAATGTAGATATAGGCGGCATTGGCGCCCATCGCGAAAGAGGCAATCAAAGCGCCTTCGATCAGCGTATGCGGATCATGGCGCATGATCTCGCGGTCTTTACAGGTCGCGGGCTCGGATTCGTCGGCATTGATCACCAAATAGGACGGACGCCCATCCGAAGCTTTCGGCATGAAGGACCATTTCATGCCGGTCGGGAAGCCCGCACCACCGCGCCCACGAAGGCCCGAGGCTTTCATCTCATCCACGATCTTATCGCGGCCGCGCGCGATGATCGCCGCCGTGCCGTCCCAATGACCGCGCGCCATAGCGCCCTTCAGGCTGCGATCATGCATCCCGTAAAGGTTGGTAAAGATCCGGTCCTGATCCTTGAGCATCGTCTTTTCCTTATCCCCGGCGCGCGCGCCAGATCTGATACGTCACGACCAGCGCCCAAAGGAACGCAGCCAGTGCGGCAAGGTCGAAAAGGAAGGCGAAACGCGGGCTCCAGCCCATCTCGCCCCCAACCACTTGCAGCCCCATCCACAAGATCATCGTCACCGCCAACACCACGGCCACCAATCGGGCCGAGCGGGCGTTGCGAAGCTCTTGTGCGTCGGGCTTGGTCATGGCTTGCCCTTAGTAGTCGTTCGAGCGGGCGCGTTCGAGGAAACGCTCCAGCCCTTCGGTCACGATGATCTTGGCCTGCGCCACCCAACGATCGCGGGTGATCCGGCCTTTGAAACGGTCCATCTTCGCATCGAAGAAGGCAACGTCTTCTTCGCTCCAACCAGCGATCTGGTCGAAGTGGAAGACACCGTTGTCGTTGAGAAGCTTCTCAGCCACCGGGCCGATGCCTTCGATCTTCTTCAGATCATCGCCAGCGCCCGCGCGCGGCGCGGCAAGCTGACGGGCGTCCAAAGCTGCAGCGGGCTTCGCGTCGCCGGTTGCCGTGTTCTGGCCCGGAGCCGCAACGGCCACACCAGCCGGAGCGGTGGCATCCGTCTCAGGCTTGCCTGCCGAAAGCGCCTCACCCAAAGCCGGATCAAGGCCCTTCTCAGCCTTGCGCACAGCTGCAGTTGGCTTTGCAGCTTTCGGCGTCTCGGGCTTGGCGATCCAAGGCGTCGAGAGCGGCACTTCGGTGCCGTCGATACGCTTAACGGTATCGCCGATGCTCAAGGCCAGGCCCACGGAAGCATTGCGCTCCACCCGGCCCTCGGCATGGGCTTGCAACGAGGTCAAACCGGCTGCGGGCTCGGACGAATAGCGCCCGATCTGCGAGCCCGGCACCGGCACTTCGCCGGTGGTGAAGCGCGCGATCAGCTGACGCAGTTTCTCGGGCGTGAGATCTTCGTAATAATCCTTACCGATCATCGCCATCGGCGCGTTGGCGCATGCGCCAAGGCACTCGACCTCTTCCCAAGAGAATTTGCCATCAGCCGAGAGCGTATGCGGCGCCGGCGCGATCAACTCTTTGCAGACCGCGATCAGATCTTCTGCCCCGCAGATCATGCAAGACGTGGTGCCGCAGATCTGGATATTCGCCACCGAACCAACCGGTTGCAGTTGGAACATGAAGTAGAAGGTCGCGACTTCCAGCACGCGAATATAGGCCAGCCCCAAAAGGTTGGCGACATTTTCAATCGCGGGACGGCTGAGCCAGCCCTCCTGCTCTTGGGCGCGCCACAGAAGCGGGATCACCGCCGAGGCCTGACGGCCCGCGGGATATTTGGCGATCTGGCCCTCGGCCCAAGCCAAGTTGGCCGGGGTGAAGGCGAAGGAGTCCGGCTGAACCGGATGCAGGCGGCGGAGCATTAGCGGTCAACCTCTCCGAACACGATATCAAGCGTGGCGATGATGGCCGAAACGTCGGCCAGCTGGTGGCCTTTGGCCAGATAATCCATCGCCTGCAAATGCAGATAGCCCGGCGCGCGGATCTTCGAGCGATAGGGTTTGTTGGTGCCATCGGCGACCAGATAGACGCCGAATTCACCCTTCGGCGCCTCAACCGCCGCGTAAACCTCACCTGCCGGGACGTGGAAGCCCTCGGTGTAAAGTTTGAAATGGTGGATCAGCGCCTCCATCGAGGTCTTCATCTCACCGCGTTTCGGCGGGGTCAGCTTGCCGCGGGCCAGAACGTCGGTCTGGGCCGAGCTTTCGCGCAGTTTGGCGCAGGCTTGCAGGATGATCTTGGTCGATTCCCGCATCTCGGCCATGCGGCAAAGATAGCGGTCATAGCAGTCGCCATTCTTGCCGACCGGGATCTGGAAGTCGAATTCGTCATAGCATTCATAGGGTTGCGCGCGGCGCAAATCCCAAGCCATGCCCGAGCCGCGCACCATCACACCCGAGAAGCCCCAGTCCAAAGCGTCTTGCTTCGAGACCACGGCGATATCCACGGTGCGCTGCTTGAAGATCCGGTTTTCGGTCAAGAGCGTGTCGAGATCGTCGATGAACTTCGGGAAAGCCTCGGCCCAAGTCTCGATATCATCGATCAGTGCCGGCGGCAGGTCTTGGTGCACGCCACCGGGCCGGAAATAGGCCGCATGCAGACGCGCGCCACAGGCCCGCTCGTAGAAGATCATCAGCTTTTCGCGCTCTTCAAAGCCCCACAGCGGCGGGGTCAGCGCGCCCACGTCCATCGCACCGGTCGTGAGGTTCATCAGGTGGTTCAGCACCCGGCCGATTTCCGAGTAAAGCACGCGAATGAGCTGCGCCCGGCGCGGCACCACGGTGCCGGTCAGCCGCTCGATCGCCAAGCACCAAGCATGTTCTTGGTTCATCGGCGCCACATAGTCGAGGCGGTCGAAATAGGGCAGGTTTTGCAGATAGGTCCGCGATTCCATCAGCTTCTCGGTGCCGCGATGCAGCAGGCCGATATGCGGGTCGCAGCGTTCAACGATCTCGCCGTCCAGCTCCAGCACCAGACGCAAAACGCCGTGTGCCGCAGGGTGTTGCGGGCCGAAGTTGATGTTGAAGTTGCGGATGCGCTGTTCGCCGGTCTCGAAATCCATCGAGCCGTCGTCATAGGTGTTGCGCCGGATATCGCCGTCCATCACTTCGCCTCTGCTTTCTGATCACCCGGGAGGATGTATTCCGCCCCTTCCCAAGGCGACATGAAGTCGAACTGGCGGTATTCTTGCACCAGTTTCACCGGCTCATAGACCACGCGCTTTTGCACTTCGTCGTAACGCACTTCGACATAGCCCGTGGTGGGGAAGTCTTTGCGCAAAGGATGACCACGGAAGCCGTAGTCGGTGAGGATGCGGCGCAGGTCCGGATGCCCCGAGAAGAGGATACCGAACATATCGAAGACTTCGCGCTCTTCCCAGTTCGCCGCCGGATGCAGGCCAACCAAAGACGGCACCATCTCATCTTCGCGCACAGCCACTTTCACCCGGATGCGCTGGTTCCGCTGCATCGACAGGAAGTGGTAGACCACGTCAAACCGCGCCACGCGCTGCGGGTGATCCACAGCGGTAATATCCACGAGCGAAGTGAACTGGCACGAGCTGTCATCGCGCAGATATTCGATCAGCGTGGTCAGATGCGCCAGATTGGCGGTCACGGTCAGTTCACCAAAGGCGACCTCGGTGGATTGCACGGCATCCACCTGCTTCAGCGCGATCAGCGCGCCCAGTTCAAGCAAAGCTTCGGACATCCGCTTACCTCACCAACGTGCCGGTGCGGCGGATTTTCCGCTGCAACTGCAAGATCCCATAGAGCAATGCCTCGGCCGTGGGCGGGCAGCCCGGCACATAGACATCGATCGGCACGATGCGATCGCACCCGCGCACCACCGAATAGCTGTAGTGGTAATAGCCGCCGCCATTGGCGCAGCTGCCCATCGAGATCACATAGCGCGGCTCGGGCATCTGGTCGTAGACCTTGCGCAGAGCCGGGGCCATCTTATTGGTCAAAGTGCCCGCAACGATCATCAAGTCCGACTGACGCGGCGAAGCGCGCGGGGCGGTGCCAAAACGCTCAAGGTCATAGCGCGGCATCGAGGTATGCATCATCTCAACCGCGCAGCAGGCCAGACCAAAGGTCATCCAATGCAGCGAGCCGATGCGCGCCCAGTTGATGATATCCTCGGTCGAGGTCAGCAGGAAACCTTTGTCCTGCAACTCACGATTCAGGGCTTGAACGGCAACCTCATGGTCGCCACCGGCCGTATTGGCCCCGGTCATCACTCCCATTCCAGAGCCCCCTTCTTCCATTCATAGGCAAAGCCGACGGTCAGAACCCCAAGAAAGATCATCATCGACCAGAAGGCCAACATCGAGATTTCGCCAAATGCCACCGCCCATGGGAAGAGGAAGGCGACCTCAAGGTCAAAGATGATGAACAAGATCGAGACCAGATAGAAGCGCACATCGAACTTCATCCGGGCATCGTCAAAGGCGTTAAAACCGCATTCGTAAGCCGAGACCTTTTCGGGGTCCGGGTTGCGCACCGCGATCACGGCAGCGGCAAGGATCAGAACGATCCCAAGGCCGACAGCGATCGCGAGCAGAATGAGGATCGGTAGATACTCTCGGAGAAGCGGGTCCACGAGATACTCCTTACAGCTGGCCACGGGCGAGCTGCGGGTGCTGGCCACCCGCTTCTACTCTTGGTCCCTCGTTTACTCTCGCCCTTTGGCGGGGTCAACGGACCGGGGGTGAAAACCAATGGTTGCACATGCAGAAAATGCGCATTTTGCCGCAGTGCTCCCCTGCGCATTCCGAGTGTTTTAGTTGGTTATTGAGGGCATTCAATGTGCCACGCCCGGTCGCGGATGACAGACATAGTGTCGCGCGCGACTTAATCGCACCACCCAGCCCGGCGCCCCCCGTCATAGGGGCGGCCATGGCCCGCTGCCAGCATCATGCGGCTGGCGTTTTGGCCGTCCAAAACCAGATGGACCAGCACGCGGCGGTATTTGTCTTGGCCGGAAATTTCCACCCGCACCTCTTGCGCCGCATAGATCATCGCCTTCAACGCCTCCTTGGCAGCTTGGGCCAAACGGATTTCAGCCGGGCATTGGCCCCGCATCTCGGGCGTGTCGATATCCATAATCCGCGCCGCTTGCTGCCCATCAGGGCAGTCCAACCCCAGCGAGTCGCCGTCGATGACATAGGCGACGCGGCAGCCCTGCCCCGGTTGCACGGGCGGATCGGCCCAGTGCACCAACGCCAACATCCCCAGCACCGTGAGGAAGATATAGGCGACCAAATTCAGATGACGCAGCAAGCCTATTGCACCTGCGGCGCGGTTGCGGCCTCAACCTCATCGGCCTGCCCGATGCGCAAAACCTCGGCGCGCAAGATACGGGCGATTTGCGCGGCATCCTCGGGACTGAAGGTCAGCGGCAAGCGCAGATCGATGAGGCCTGCAAGGATGCGGTCGGTCTGCGGACAGGATTGTGCGCCCGCGTAGCGCCAATGCACATAGCGGCTGGTGAAGGCGACGGGATCGCCCGCGCCGAACCATTTCAGCTCAACTCCGCGCGCAGCAGCGGCGGCGAGAAGCGCCACAATGCGCGGCTCCTCCCAATCGGGGAGCAGGAATTGGAACGAAGACCCGACATAGGCCTCTTCCTCGGGACGCGGGATCAGGCGCAGGCCGGGGGTGGCTTGCAAGCCTGCCTCAAGGGTTTGGTAAAGTGCGGCCCAGCGTTGGCGGCGCTCAGCCAGCATGGCGATTTGCGGGCGCAGGATCGCCGCCCGCAGATTGTCCATCCGCCCGGAAACATTGGGAATATCGAGCTTGATCGCCTCAAACACTTCGGGCTCCGGTGCTGCGGGATGCTTGCCGTAAAGCATGTAAGAGCCCGACAAGAGCACCATCTTCGCAGCGATCTGCGGATCATCGGTGATCAAAAGTCCACCCTCGCCCGAGTTCATATGCTTATAGGTCTGCGTCGAATAGCAGGCGACCGTGCCGTGCCGACCACTGGCGATCCCGCGCCACTCCGCCCCCATTGTATGGGCGCAATCCTCAATCACCGTCACACCAAGGCGCGCACAAAACGCCATCAGCGCCTCCATATCGCAGACGTGGCCGCGCATATGGGAGAGCAGCAAGAGCTTCGCGCCCGAGGCTTTCGCTTGCGCCTCCAAATCGGCAAAATCGATCACCAGATCCGCAGTGATCTCGACAAAGACCGGACGGCCCCCGGCGGCGGCAATCGCTCCCGGCACGGGTGCCAAAGTGAAAGCATTGGTTAGGACCGGATCGCCCGGCGCCATACCGCAAGCCCGCAAAGCACAGCCCATCGCATAACCGCCCGAGGCGACGGCAAGGCAATATTTCGCCCCTGTAAAGGCGGCAAATTCCACCTCGAGCAAAGCGGCCTCCGCCGTCTCACCCGGCACGGTATTGTAGCGATGCAGCCGCCCGTGGCGCAGGACCGCCAAAGCCGCCGCAATCCCCGCCTCCGAGATCGGCTCTTGCTGGGTGAAACTGCCGGTAAAGACCTCAGCCGTGCTCATTCCGGACGCCCCCCTGCGGCTTCAATGCGGCGCTCATGCCGGATCAGCACGAACAGCCAAACCCAGATCGCCGCAAGGATGAATGCCGCAGTGCGATAGGCGATATCGGGGTTCTGCACCACGCGGCCCTCATCCATGAAATGCGCAAACAGCAACGCAAAGAACAAAGTGCCCAAGAGCATGGCGATATTGGTGATGGCCGAGATGCCGCCCTGCAACTCGCCTTGCGCATCCTCGGGCACCCGGCGGGTGAGGATCGCGGTCAGGATCGGATGCACGAACCCTTCAGGCCCATGCAACAGCGTCAGGATCAGCACGGCGACCACGCCGGTGGCCAGCCAGCCATAGCCCGCCACAACAAGCACCGAGGCCGCAAGCCCAAAGAGAATCGTATTATATTCGCCAAAGCGCTTGGTCACCGGTCCGGTGAGGAAGGCCTGGCAGACCGCCGAGACCAGACCAAAGGCCGCTAAGGTCAGCCCGACCATCTGCTCGGACCAGCCGAATTTCGCGATGCCCCAGAAGGACCAGACCGCCGGGTAAACCGCGGTGCCAAAGAAATAGACCCCCATCAGCAGGCACAAGGGCAAGACGCCGCGATAGGTAGAGAAGACCTTGAAGGCTCCAAAGGGATTGGCGCGCATCCATTCAAACTTGCGCCGGCTTTCCAAGGGCAGCGACTCGCGCAGCACAAACCAGCCATAGGCGAAATTGGCCAATGAGATCGCGGCGGCAACCCAGAACGGCACCCGCGCGCCAAAGCCGCCCAAAAGACCGCCAATCGCCGGGCCAATGATGAAGCCCACACCAAAGGCCGCGCCCATCAGGCCAAAAGCGCGGGCGCGCTCTTCGGGGGCGGTGACATCGGCAATATAGGCCGAAGCGATGATCCAGCTGGAGCCGCAGATGCCTGCGATCACCCGGCCGATGAAAAGCCATACCAGATTGGGTGCCCAAGCCATCAGGATGAAATCCAAGCCCAGCCCGAAAATTGCCAGCAAAAGCAATGGCCTGCGCCCGTAGCGGTCTGAGAGGTTGCCCATGAGCGGCGCAAAGGCGAATTGCGCCAGCGAGAAGGCGGCGAACATCCAGCCGCCGATCCATGCCGCCTCGCCGATGCCAACATGGCCCACATCTTCGATCAGCTTTGGGAGCACCGGCATGATGATGCCAAAGCCCACCATATCTAGAAAAACGGTTACCAAAACGAAGATCACCGCATGGCGCGCAGCCGCGGGCGTTTGGTCAGAGGCGGCGGGGGTTTCGGCGGATGTGTTCATGGCCGCAGGCATAGGCCCGCACGGCAAGATTTGTCAAACCCAGCACCGACACGCGGTGATGACGGAATTTGTCATTGGTCAGGCCCGCCGCTTTGGCGCATCTTCACAAGCAAGGCAGAGACGGCCCCAACAGCTCGACGCTGGGATAGCCCCCTGCACCACGATTGTCGCTTTTCCCCCTGTGATCCCGGCCCTTCATGCTGGGAGTAAGAAAGGATCGTCCCGATGCGCTTGAAATCTTTCCTGACCCGCCCCGTTCTCGCTGGCTTTGTTGCGCTTAACCTTGGGTTTGCCGCCTTGCCCGCCCGCGCCGATCTTGTGATCCAAGGGCGTGCTGCGCAGGCGCTGCATTGCTCGGCCATGCTCTATATGGTCTCTGAGCAGCTCTATAACGCTGGCTATATGAACCGCTCCGAGCTGAACTGGGCCCAAGGCGCTGCGGTGAAAATGCTCGATTATGTGCCGGGCACCGATGACCAAAAGGTCGCCGCCATGGGCCAACGCTTTGACAAGATCAGCCGCACTCGTTCGCTTGAAGGGCTGATGCAGGAATATAATGACACCTCGACCTGGTGTCAGAAACATTTCCTTTAAAGCAATGGCTTAGCGCTGGTCGAGCAGCTGGCGCGCCAGTTCGGGCAATTGCTCAAAATGCTCCAACAACGCATCGGGCTGCAGGCGAGACACGCCTGCGCCCTCATGCCCAAAGGTGACCAAAGCGATCGGCACACCTGCCGCGCGGGCGGTGCGGTAGTCGGTCTCGGTATCGCCCAACAGCATGCTGCGCGGCGCGTCACCCGCTTGGCGCACCGCCAGATGATAGGGCGCGGCATCGGGTTTGCGCACCGGCAAAGTATCTGCCCCGACCAAAGCGCCGAAATAATCGCGCACATGCAGCGCGCGCAGCAAAGTCTCGGCCAGCCCCTCGGGCTTATTGGTGCAAACCGCCAGCGCACGCCCCTCCGAGCGCAAAGTCTCAAGCGCCGCGACAACGCCGGGATAGAGCACGGTATGCACGCAAATCGCATCGGCATAGGCGGTCAGCAGCGGCTGATACCAGCGGTTCACCACCTCTTCATCGACCGGCCCCAGACGGCCCAGCCCGCGCCGCAGCATCGCCCGCCCGCCGTTCAGCGCCTCTTGCGCATCCTCGGGGCCGAGCTGATCGCCCACCCCCATGGCCCGAAAACAACTGTTGGCAGCGGCCAAGAGATCGCCCGAGGTATCGGCCAAAGTGCCGTCGAGATCGAAGACCACACAGCTCGACGCTTGCAACATCTCGAAACTCTCCGTTATTCGCAGCCCCTTGGCGGCACCCTACGCCCCGCGTAGAACGTCATCACAAAAAAAGGAAGGGGCAGCATGCAGGTCTCACTGATCATCTTGGCGGCGGGCCAAGGCTCGCGGATGAACTCGGACCTGCCAAAGGTCTTGCACCGCGTGGCCGCCGCCCCGCTTTTGCACCACGCGATGAGTGCTGCCCGCAGCCTTGAACCTGCGCGCACCGTTGTGGTCGTAGGGCATGGCGCTGATGAGGTTCGCGCCGCGGCCGAGCGCTTTGATCCGCAGGCCGAGACGGTGCTGCAAGCCGAACAGCTCGGCACCGGCCATGCCGTGGCACAAGCCGCCCCCTTGCTGGCCGAGGCGCCGGGCGAGGTGATCGTGCTTTACGGCGACACGCCCTTCATCCGGCCCGAGACCTTGCAAGCCATGCTGGACGCCCGCGCGCAGCATGATGTGGTGGTTCTTGGCTTTAATGCTGCAAATCCAGGCCGTTACGGGCGATTGCTCACCCAAGGTGAGAGCCTTCTGGCGATCCGCGAATATAAAGACGCATCGGATGAAGAACGCGCGATAAGCCTCTGTAATTCCGGCGTTATCTGCGCTTCTTCGAAGAACCTCTTCACACTGGTCGCTCAGCTTGGCAATGCCAATGCGGCGGGTGAATATTACCTGACCGATGTTGTAGAACTCGCTCGCGCCGACGGTCAATCCGCCGGTGTGGTGATCTGCGATGAGGCGGAAACGCTTGGGATTAACACCCGCGCAGAACTGGCTGATGCAGAAGCGAAATTCCAAAATCGCGCGCGGGCTGAGGCTTTGGAAAATGGCGTCACCCTGACCGCACCCGACACGGTTTACTTCGCGCTCGACACTTTCATTGGCCGCGACGCGATCATTGGCCCGAATGTCATCTTTGGCCCCGGTGTCACCATTGAATCCGGCGCCGAGATCCGGGGCTTTTGCCATCTTGAAGGCGCCCATGTCAGCCGCGGCTCTGACGTTGGCCCCTTTGCCCGCCTGCGCCCCGGCGCTGAACTGGCCGAGCATGTGCATGTCGGCAATTTCGTTGAGATCAAGAACGCCATCCTCGACGAAGGCGTCAAAGTCGGCCATCTGAGCTATATCGGTGATGCCGATATCGGCGAGCGCACCAATATTGGCGCGGGCACGGTGACCTGCAATTACGATGGGGTAATGAAGCACCGCACCCGCATCGGCAAAGACGTTTTCATCGGCTCGGACACCATGCTGGTCGCCCCGGTGAGCATTGGCAATGCGGCGATGACCGGCTCGGGTTCGGTGATCACGCAAGATGTGCCGGCCGAGGCCTTGGCGCTTGGCCGCGCTCCGCAGGTGACGAAACCCGGCCTTGCGACCCGGTTGATGGACAAATTGCGCGCGATCAAAGCCGCAAAAGCGAAAGGCTGAACCATGTGCGGGATTGTCGGTGTGCTGGGCCATCACGAGGTGGCGCCACTTCTGGTCGAAGCGCTGAAACGGCTGGAATATCGCGGCTATGACTCGGCGGGGATTGCGACGGTGAACCAAGGCCAGCTCGACCGCCGCCGCGCGGTGGGCAAGCTGGTGAATCTCTCGGATCTCTTGGTGCATCAACCGCTTGCGGGCAAAGCAGGCATTGGCCACACCCGTTGGGCGACCCACGGCGGGCCCGAATTGCGCAACGCCCACCCCCACCGTGCCGGCCCCGTGGCTGTGGTGCACAATGGCATCATCGAGAACTTCCGCGCTTTGCGCGAAGAGCTGGCCGCCGATGGCTATGCGCAGGAATCCGAGACCGATACCGAGACCGTCGCCCTGCTTGCCAAGCGCGAGATGGACCGCGGTGCCGCTCCGGTTGAGGCCGCCCGCCTCACCCTCAAACGCCTGCACGGCGCTTTTGCTTTGTGCTTCCTCTTCGACGGCGAAGAAGACCTGATGGTCGCCGCCCGCAAAGGCAGCCCGCTGGCCGTGGGTTGGGGCGAGGGAGAGATGTTCATCGGCTCGGACGCCATTGCATTGGCGCCGATGACCGACCGGATCACCTATCTGGAAGAGGGCGATTGGGTCACCGTAACCCGCGCCGGCGCGCAGATTTTCGACGCACAAGACCAGCCGGTCGCGCGCCCCGAGACCCGCGTTCAGCTGGACGCGACCCGGATCGAAAAGGGCGGCTATAAGCATTTCATGGCCAAAGAGATTGCCGAGCAACCGCTGGTGATCGCCGATGCTCTGCGCCATTACACCGGCGGCGGGCAAAGCCTGCGCCTGCCCGAAGAGCTTGATTTTGCTAGCATTGACCGCGTGACCTTGGTCGCTTGCGGCACCGGCTCTTACGCCTGCCATGTGGCGAAATACTGGTTCGAACAGATCGCTGGCCTGCCCGCCGAGATCGATATCGCCTCGGAATTCCGCTACCGCGACCCGGTGCTTTCGCCTGCCTCGATGGCGGTCTTTGTCAGCCAATCGGGCGAGACGGCGGATACTTTGGCCGCGCTCCGCTATGCCACTGGCAAGGTCGCGCAGGTGGTCTCGGTGGTGAACGTGCCGACCTCCTCGATCGCGCGCGAGGCCGATCTTGCACTTCCGATCCTTGCCGGGGTTGAGGTCGGGGTTGCCTCGACCAAGGCCTTCACCTGCCAGCTCACCGTTCTGGCGCTAATGGCGCTGAAAGCGGGCCTCGATCGCGGGCGGCTGACGCCGGAAGCGGTGGCCAAGCAGCTTGCCGTTTTGGGCACATTGCCGGGCCTGATGAGCGCGACTTTGGGCCTATCAGACGCCGTGGCGCAGGTCGCAACCGATCTGGCCAAAGCGCAAGACATCCTTTTCTTGGGGCGCGGAACCATGTTCCCGCTTGCCATGGAGGGAGCCCTTAAACTTAAAGAAATAAGCTACATACACGCCGAAGGTTATGCATCAGGTGAACTGAAGCACGGCCCCATCGCGCTGATTGATGCCCAAGTGCCGGTGATCGTTCTGGCCCCGAAAGACGGGCTTTTCGAGAAGACCGTCTCCAACATGCAAGAGGTGATGGCGCGCAACGGCAAGGTGCTCCTGCTCTCAGATGCCGCAGGCATTGCCGAAGCCGGCGCGGGCACTTGGAAGACCCTGACCCTGCCGCAGGTGGACCCGCTCTGGGCGCCGATCCTCTATGCGCTCCCCGCCCAACTTCTGGCCTATCACACCGCCATTGCCAAAGGCACCGATGTGGACCAACCCCGTAACCTTGCCAAATCGGTGACTGTCGAATGACCCCCTTTGAAGAGCTTTTGTCGCGCGAAACCCCCGAGCGTGCGGCGGAAGCTGCCGCCTATCACAAAGCCCCTCGCCGCTATCTGGGCCTGACCACGGCTGAACTGGCCGAGCTGGTGCAGGGCTGGCGCGACGCTCGCTCGGTTGAAGAGCGCGTGGCTTTGGCCGATGAGCTGTGGCAAAGCGATGTGCATGAGGCGCGGATGGCGGCGGCCAAGCTTCTCGTGCAGGCGCGGATCCGGCCGGACGCGGGCGTTTGGGCGCTGATCTGCGCTTGGGTGCCGCAGCTTGACGCTTGGGCGATCGCCGATGCTGTGACGGATGCCGGTGCGCGGCGGCTGGTGGCAGATCCAACCCGGCTTGACGAGGTTGAGGCTTGGACCGGTTCCGAGCATCTTTGGTCCCGCCGCGCGGCCCTCGAGATGACGCGGCCTTGGGCCAAGCTCAGCAAGGTGAAGCCCGAGGATCTGGCGATCCGCGAGCGTGTGCTGGCTTGGGCCGAGACCTACACGACGGACCGCGATTGGTTCATCCAAAAATCCCTCGCCGATTGGCTGCGCGATCTGTCGAAACATGACCCCGAACGCAGCCGGTTGTTCCTTGAAGAGCATGGCGAGAAGATGAAGCGCTTTGCCCGCAAAGAAGCCGGCCAGCATCTCGGATGAGCGCCTGACGGCGCAAGCTTTTGTCTCGCCTCTGCGCGCCTCGCGGCGCGCAACCGGCTCGGGCGGCCTCCGGTGGGGATATTTGAAAATTCTGAAAGAAATCCGCCTCTTTCAGAACTTAAATATCCTCGGGGAGTGTGGAGGTGGGGCGAAGCGCCCCGCCCTTCAGCTCACGATCCCAAGATCGTCATTTGCGGCAGATCGGTCAGGCTGATGCCAAGCGCCTGATAGGCCGAGAGTGACATCAAAGCCGCCCCGCTGCCCGGCCGCAGTTCCACCGCCAGCACCTTGCCATTGGGCGCGCGGACCGAGCCTTTTTGCACCTTACTGACCAAAGAAGTCTGCACCCAAAGCCCCGCATCCGCCGGTGAGCCCAAAGCCACCACTTGCGTGCCCAAGGCGCCTCCGCTGGCACCGGCCGCCAAAGCCGCCTGTTTTTCAGCCGCCGAAGTCGTATCCAAAGCCGCAACCGACTGCCCAGAACCCAAACCGGCCAGCGGTTGCGTCTGCACGGGTGAGGCAAATTCGGTGGCAAGACCGGGATCAGCGGGTGCCGCCTTGCGGCCCGGCAGCGCCGAGCAAGCCGCCAAAGACAAAAGTAAAACCGGCACTAGGTAAAGGCGCATAGCAAGCACTCACTCTCTTCTTTTCAAAGGAGGATAGTCCCCAGTCCCTGCCCTCGCAACCTCTTGAACATGCGCCAAGCGGCGCGCCGCCCGCTTATGATCTTAGATGCCGCCCCTCTGCCCATCCGTGCCGCTTTCAAGCTTGTGCGGTGACCGCGCCGACCTTAGGTTAACCTCATGTCCGCAGCCCCGCTCATCGACCCGTTCCACCGCGCCATCTCCTATCTGCGCGTCTCGGTCACCGACCGTTGCGATTTTCGCTGCACCTATTGCATGGCCGAGCATATGACCTTCTTGCCGAAGGCCGATTTGCTGAGCCTTGAAGAGCTGGACCGGCTTTGCACCTCGTTCATCGGGCTTGGCGTGGAAAAGTTGCGCATCACTGGCGGCGAGCCTTTGGTGCGCAAAGGCATCCTGACCTTTTTCGAGGCGATGGCGCGGCATCTGCAAACCGGCGCTTTGAAAGAGCTGACGCTGACCACCAATGGCAGCCAATTGGGCAAATATGCCCAAGCCTTGGCCGATTTGGGGGTGAAGCGGATCAACGTCTCGCTCGACACTTTGGACCCGGCGAAATTCGCCCAGATCACCCGCTGGGGCCGCTTGCCTCAGGTCTTGGATGGCATCGCGGCGGCCAAGGCGGCCGGGCTGCGGGTCAAGATCAATGCCGTGGCTTTGCAAGGCTTTAACGAGGATGAGCAGTTCAGCCTGACCGAATGGTGCGCCCGCGAAGGCCATGATCTCACTTGGATCGAAGTGATGCCGATGGGCGAGATTGAGCCTGCGCGGCTGGGCCAATATTGGAGCCTGCGCGAGCTGCGCCGCCGCTATGAAGACCGCTACAGCGTCACTGATCTCGCCGAGCGCACTGGCGGCCCTGCGCGATATGCGCGGCTTGAAGAGAGCGGGCAGAAGATCGGCTTTATCACGCCTTTGACGCATAATTTCTGCGAAAGCTGCAACCGGGTGCGGCTGACTTGCACGGGTGAGCTTTACATGTGCCTTGGCCAAGAGGATATGGCCGATCTGCGCGCGCCTTTGCGGGCCAGCCCAGATGACGCGCTTTTGGAGCAAGCGATCCGCGCCGCGATCGCGCGCAAGCCCAAGGGGCATGATTTTGACTACAGTCGGCAAAGCGTCTCTGGTCAGATGACCCGCCACATGAGCCATACCGGCGGATAAGCCTTTAAATTTATTATAAAATCGACCGGAAGCGATATTCCCCCCGCCTCCGGTCGATCGTCGCTGTTGGGCTGGCCCATTTGCGACTTCAAGCACCAACCCACGGCCCATTGGGGAGCTATAAGCCGGGGGGAAGTGCCTTTGATAAAGCTTATTTCGTCAGGATCAGCTTGCCCATCCGAGTGATCCGCAGGGTGTAAAGCTGCCCCTCAAGGTCGATCCGAGCCAAGCTGCCGCCTTCGGTCAGGACGCGGGCCTCATGCACCGGGGTTGCGTCAGCGGTCAGCCAAGGGGTCAGGAAAGGTTCTGCACGCATATTCATTTCCGCATCTCCAAATGGTCGATCAACGCCTCAAGCCGGGCGCAGGGCATCAGCCCATCGAAAAGACCGGCCATCGCGCGGCGCAGCAGCTCGAAAGCATCTACGGCGGGGGCTTCAAGCCGCGAAACCTGCGGGGACATGGCGCTCTCCTATGGGGGTAAAACACACCGGGCTAGCGCTAGAGAGCCGCTTTGCTTGGTCACAGCTACATTCCTGACTAATTTAATAACCTTTGTCAAGCGCGCTGGAGGGCGTGATTGAAAAAGGGGGGGGCAACCTGCCGGTGCCCCCCCTTCTTTGACCGCGTTCTGCAAAGGAGCGCTTACTTGCCCCAGGTTTTCTCCAGCACCCGCATCCAGTTCGAAAAGGCTAGCTTTTCAACCAGTTCAGCGCCGAATTGGTGGTCCAAGCAAGCCTGCACCAGACGCGGCAGGCCTTCGACATCTGCGATCCCGGCAGGCATCATCGCCCCGTCGAAATCCGAGCCAAAGCCCACACGATTCTCGCCCAAGCGCGAAATCAGATGGTCGAGATGGCGCATCATCACATCCCAGTCGAAATTGGGGTCTTCAAGCCCGTCCGGGCGCAGGAAGCCCACGGCGAAGTTCAGCCCCACCATGCCGTCGCTTTCGGCAATAGCATCCAGCTGCCAATCGGTCAGGTTGCGGGTCGAATGGCAGATGGCATGGGCGTTGGAATGGGTGGCAACCAGTGGCGCATCCGAGACGCGCATCACATCGCGAAAGCCGGCCGCGTTGAGATGGCTCAGGTCCAGCATGATCCGCAAGCTGTTGCATTCGCGGACCAAAGCCTCCCCCGCCGGGGTCAGACCGGGGCCGGTGTCGGGATCTGCGGGAAAGCGGAAAGGCACGCCATGGCCAAAGATCGTCGGGCGCGACCAGACCGGCCCCAAAGAGCGCATCCCCACCGCATGGAAGAGATGCAAAGCATCGAGATCGGCGCCAATCGCCTCGGCGCCCTCCATATGCAGCACGCCCGCAATCGCCCCCGCATCCACGGCCGCGCGAATATCTTTGACCGTCAAGCAATGGCGGAAGGCGCCGCCCGAGGCCCGCACCATCCAATGGAACAGCCCCGCCTGATGCATCGCCGGGCCGATCGCCTCGGGCGCGTGGATCAGCTCGGGCAAGGGCATGTCATAGGGCGGCGCGCGAAAGCCAGCGACGGCATCATCGCCTTCGTCGTCATAGGGCGAGGGCACATAGATGGCGAACATACCGCCCGCAAAGCCGCCGGCTTGCATGCGCGGCAGGTCAAGATGGCCCTTCCCTTCGCCGGTCAGAAAGATCTCGGACCGCCGCTCGGGCGCCATGTGCAGCCGCAAGAGGATGTCATTATGACCGTCGAAAACCTTTTGCATGGCAGGCCGCGCTCCTAGGGATGGTTGGCGCGCATCTGAACCGGCGAGAGACCGATTGGCAAGGTTTTACGGCATGCCCTGCGCCAGCATACGGGGCGCAAAAGGGGCGCATGACGCGCCCCTTCCATAGCCTTCAACCCGTCACTTTCAGCCCAAAGCGTAGCCCGCCCCGCGCACCGTGCGCAAAGGATCGTCGCCGCCCTCAGCCATCAGGCTTTTGCGCAAGCGGCCGACATGGACATCGACGGTGCGGGTGTCGACATAGATGTCGCGGCCCCAAACCCGGTCCAAAAGCTGATCGCGGCTCCAGACGCGACCGGGCTTTTCGATCAAAGCGGTCAGCAAGCGAAACTCGGTCGGGCCAAGCTTCAGCACCTTATCGGCGCGGTAGACCCGGTGGGTTTCGGGATCAAGGCGAATGTCGCCCCATTCCAGCACCACGCCAGCGGTCGAGGGGCGAACCCGGCGCAGCTGCGCGCGCGCCCGCGCCATCAACTCCAGCACCGAATAGGGCTTAATCACATAATCATCGGCGCCGGTCTCAAGTCCGCGGATCCGGTCCACCTCTTCGGCGCGGGCCGAGAGCATGATGATCGGGATGCGCCGCGTCTCGGGGCGCATCTTCAACTGGCGACAGACTTCGATCCCGGAGAGCTTGGGCATCATCCAATCGAGGATGATGATATCGGGCCCCTCTTCTTCCACCAGCAGCAAGGCATCTTCACCATTATCCGCTGCGATGACACGAAAGCCTTCTGCATCAAGGTTATAAGCCAGAACCTCACGCTGAGCGGGTTCATCCTCGACCAGCAGAACCACGGGCCTTTCGTCTTGCGCCATCACCATCTCCTTCAACAGTCGCCGGGTTTAGCCTTGCAAAAGCCCGGTTGATTCCACCTTTGGCCGCGCCACATCGGGCAGCTGGCCGCGCACAAAATAAATCACCTGCTCGGCAATCGAGGTGGCGTGGTCGCCCACCCGCTCGATGTTCTTGGCGATGAAATGCAGATGCATACAGGCCGAGATGTTGCGCGGGTCTTCCATCATATAGGTCAGGAATTCGCGGAACAAAGCGTTGTAAAGCTGGTCGATCTCATGGTCACGCTGGCGCACCTCTTCGGCGCGTCCGGCATCGCGGGCCACGAAAGCATCCAGCGCATCGGAGAGCATCGCCACCACGGCCCGCGCCATCCTCCGGATCGCCCCGCCCGAACTGCCCACCGGCGCCATCGGCAGCAAAACCAGCGCGCGTTTGGCCAAGTTCTTGGCGTAATCCCCCGACCGCTCCAGCGCCGAGGCGATGCGCATCACCGAAAGCACCAGCCGCAAATCGCCCGCAGCCGGGGCCTCAAGCGCCAAAAGCCGCGCACAATCGGTCTGGATCTCTTCTTCCAGCGCATCAATCGCCGCATCGCCCTGCCGCACCCGCTCGGCCAAGGTCGCGTCGCGGCGTTCAAGCGCTTCTGCTGCATCCAAAAGGGCCGCCTCAACCAGCCCGCCCAACTTCATCACGCGGGCCTGCACGGCTTCCAGATCGGTGTCGAAGCGGCGGCGAATATGTGGGTCCAGCATGGTCAATCCTTCGCGGGCCGGGGATGCGCGGGCTGCCCGGACTTTGGGTGGTGTCGCACAGCCCTGAGACATCTGCGTAACGAGTTTGTGACAGTTTGATGAAAATGTGCAATGCAGCGCGCGGGCCAGACGCGGGCAGTTTAGCGCGATTTGGCCAAAAGCGCCTCAATCTCAGCCCGCGCGGGCATCGCCCCTGCCGTACCGGGGCGCGTCACCGAAATCCCCGCCGTGGCACAGCCAAAACGCACCGCCTCAATCACCTCGCGCCCCTCGGTCAGCGCCACGGTAAAGCCGCCATTGAAGGCATCGCCCGCGCCCGTGGTCTCGACCACCGGCCCCGCGCTGATCACCGGCACATGCACCGAGCGTTCTGCATCCCGGTAAAGCGCGCCATTGCCGCCAAGGGTGATCAACACCGCCCCCACACCCCGCGCCAGCAAAGCATCCGCGGCCTGCTCGGCGCTGGTAAGATCAGTGACTGGAATGCCGGTCAGGATCTCGGCTTCGGTCTCATTGGGGGTTAGGTAATCGCAAAGCTGCAGCATCTCATCGCTGAGCGGCGCAGCCGGCGCGGGGTTCAAGATCGTCGGCACGCCAGCGGCACGGGCGATCTGCAGCCCGCGCAAGGCCGCCGGGATCGGCTGTTCCAGCTGGGTCACAAAGGCCGCAGCGCCCTTGATAAGCCCTGCCCGCGCCTCGACATCCGCAACCGAGATTCGCGCCGCCGCCCCCGGCGAGACGATGATCGCATTGTTGCCGGTGCCAGATTCGAGGAAAATGAAAGCCGCCCCGGTGAAGCTTTCGCTGTCCTCTTCGACCTCGGCCTTCACCCCGGCGCGTGCCCAAGTTTGCCGTGCGATCTGCGCAAAATCATCGCGGCCAAGCCGGGTGATGAAATGTACCCCCGCCCCTGCTTCGCCTTGCGCCATTGCCGCCGCGACGGATTGATTCGACCCCTTCCCCCCCGGCCCCAAGGCAAAGCCCTCACCGATGATCGTCTCGCCCATCTTTGGCTGGCGAATGGCCCGGTAAGAGGTGTCGGCGACGAAAATGCCAAGGATCACAATCGGTTTCATAAGCGACCTCTCTTCAGAGCAAGGAAAACATCGGCAGCGCATCAACAGAGCGCGCACCGCCCGCCAACCAACGGGCTACGCCCCGCCCGCCGTCATTACCACCGAATCTGGCCCTGACGCCACTGCACTGGACACAAGCTCGCGTCAGGACTTGCCCCAAGCCCGGTTATCTGCGCATCATAATTTGTGACTTCCGATCAAAACTTTGTGGCCATCTTTCTGACGCTGTAAGTCCGCCATCTGTGCTTTGACTGTTGCGATCCTCGGCCCGTCTCCACCAAGCATCCCTAACCTGCCCTGAACCAATGACATTAACCTATTCTTGGCCAAATCCCGACCGCGACTACGCCAATGGCGCCTTCATCCCTGAAGGCGACAGCTATCTGCCGACTTGGAATGCGGTGGCGGGTGCGTTTCGCGCCAATGCTGGGGATCGGGCACGTCTGGACCTGCCTTACGGTCCCGGCGCGCGGCAGAAGTTTGACCTTTTCCTGCCCTCCCGCCCGCCCGAGGGCGTCTGCGTCTTTGTGCATGGCGGCTTTTGGATGGCGACGGGCCGTGAGAGCTGGTCGCATCTGGCGGCAGGGCCTTTGGCTTGGGGCTGGGCGGTGGCAATGCCGTCCTACACTCTGGCCCCCGATGCGCATATCTCTGAGATGACGCAGGAAATTGCCGCTGCCTGCCGGGCGATCTCGGCCGAGATCGATCTGCCGATGGTGGTTACCGGCCATTCGGCGGGCGGCCATCTCGCGGCGCGGATGGGTTGCGCGGATATCAATCTGCCGATGATCCACCGTGTGCTGCCAATCTCGCCTTTGGCGGAACTGGGACCGCTGATGGCAACGCAGATGAACCAAACCCTGCACATCACCGAGGCCGAATGCGCGGCAGAAAGCCCCGCGCGGTTGTCGTTGCGCGAAGGTGTCTCGGCGCGCGTGTGGGTCGGCGCCGATGAACGCCCTGCCTTCTTGTGGCAAGCGCGCACCTTGGCCGAGGAATGGGCCTGCCCCATGACGGCCGAGCTGGCGCGGCATCATTTCGACGTTGTCGACTCGCTGGCCGATCCGCATTCCGAATTGGTCGAGCTTTTGTTGGAAAGCTAAGGCTCGAGCCACAGCACAAAAGCTGCAGAACAGTCTGCGCTGAAAGGCCCCGGCAAAAACCGCGGGCCTTTTTTACCTTCCCAAAGCCAGCCCAGCGCCATCTGCCGCGACGTTATCACCACGAATCCGGGGGAAATGCCCTCTCGCTTATACCTTAGTGAAAATATCAGCTTTACTCTTCCAAGTGTTTTTGTCACCTATAGCCCAACCCGCAGCCAGCCGTGTTGGTCAGCCAGCGACATGACGTCTATGGAGGTGACTTATGGACCGTCCGCAGGCCGAAGCGGCCAGCCCGTCGGCCCTTCACGCTGCCGCGCCGAAGCTTTTCGGAACCGAACCTTGCCACGACGCCCGGGTGCTGACCGGCGGCGGCAACTCGGCCAGAATTTTGCTGGGAGATCAGGTCTATGCCCTGCGCATCACCAAGGCCGGCAAGTTGATCTTAACCAAGTAAAGCGGGCTTTGGCCTGCTGTCTTCTCGAGTGACCCGAACCCCAAAGGCGCTTTGCGATGATCGTCTGTAGCTGTCTGAACATCTCCGACCATGACATCCGCAAGGCGGTGGATTGGATGCGTGCCGCAGACCCCGACACGGTGATCACCCCCGGGAAGGTCTATCACGCTTTGGGCAAACGCGCCGATTGCGGCGGCTGCATGCCGTTGTTTCTTGATACGATGCGCGCGCGCGACAGCTTTGCTGTGGCCGGAGGCGAAGCCCCGCCAATGCTGCGCAACCGCTTGGCCAGACTTGCGCGCGGATAAGTTGCGACACGGCGCTATTATTCAATCTATTGAAGATCTTACCTTTACCAAAAGCGCGCATAGACATTGCGACAAAGCATGACTAACCTTTCCCTCAGTCCATGCCACGGCAGCCTGTCGAAGCCGGGAAAAGTCCGACACAAAGTGAAAGGTACGGCCATGAAGGGCGACGCAAAAGTCATTGAATATCTGAATGCTGCACTGCGCTCTGAGCTGACGGCGGTGAGCCAATATTGGCTGCATTTCCGCCTGCAAGAGGATTGGGGATTCGGTCATCTGGCGGCGAAAAGCCGTGCCGAGTCGATCGAAGAGATGCAGCACGCCGACAAGTTGATCGCGCGGATCATCTTCTTGGAAGGCCATCCGAACCTGCAAAAGCTTGATTCCCTGCGGATCGGCCAAAACATCCGCGAGACGCTGGAATGCGATCTGGCCGGTGAGCATGATGCCCGCACGCTCTACATCGAAGCGCGGCGGCATTGCGACACGGTGGGCGATTTCGTCACCCGTTCACTCTTCGATGAGCTGATCGCTGATGAGGAAGGCCATATCGACTTCCTTGAGACCCAGCTGAGCCTTTATGACACTTTGGGCGCGGCACAATACGGGCTTTTGAACGCCAAACCAGCGGATCAGGCCGAGTGAGCTAAGGCAGCCGGAGGGGCTTCGCGCCCCTCCGGACCTCCCCGCGGAGTATTTAAGTCAAGATGAAAGGGCTTTGCGTTTCGGCGCAGGGCCCTTTTGCATTGCGGCCCCTGACCGAGGTGACGGCGCAAGCTCTGGCCTGCTGCGGCAGCTAGATGAATGAATTGCATATCAAAATTCTATTTGATCTGTGATGTGCTCCGTCGCAGGCTGACCGGGATATCTTGAAGGATCCCGCCATGTCGCAGCCCAATCATCGGCCCAGCACTCTTGCCACCACAACCCTGCCCAAGGTGGTGCGCGCCAAGGGCTCGTATCTTTGGGATGCCAATGGCAAGCAATATATCGATGGCTCGGGCGGGCCTGCGGTCTATAGCATCGGCCATGCCAATGAAGAGGTGAATGCCGCGATCATCGCCCAGTTGCAGAATATCGCGCATGGCTATCGCTACAATTTCACCACCGATGCTTTGGAAGAGCTGACCGAGATCCTGCGGGACCGCTGCGGCGGGGATCTGCGCGAGATGGTCTATGTCACCGGCGGCTCCGAGGCGGTGGAGAGCTGCCTCAAGATCGCGTTGCAGTACCAAACCGCGATCGGCCAGAAATCGCGCCGGATCTTCATCAGCCGCGAGCGGTCTTGGCATGGCAACACCTTCGGCTCGATGGGGGTTTCGGGATTTGTCGAGCGCACCGTGGCCTATGAAGGCGCCTTCATCCCTTCGGTGAAGCTGTCACCTGCCAATGAATACCGCCCCATTGCCGGGGCCACCGCCGAGACCGCGGGGGCGGCCGCAGCCGCCGAGCTCGAAGCCGCGATCCTGCGGCTGGGGCCGGAAAAGGTGGCCGCTTTCATCTTTGAGCCGGTGGTGGGTGCGGCGGGCGGCTGCGTACCCGCCCCTCCGGGCTATGCAGCAAAAGTGCGCGAGATTTGCAGCCGATATGGGGTCTTGATGATCTCGGATGAGGTGATGTCGGGCGCGGGTCGCACCGGCACCTGGCGCGCTTTGGCCTATGACGGGGTAGAGCCTGATATCATGTCGGTCGCCAAGGGCCTTGCTGCGGGCTACCAACCCCTTGGCGTTGCGATCTATTCCACCAAGATCCATGAGGCGATCATCGCCGCCGATGGCGCCATCGGCACCGGCCACACTTTCACCGGCCATACCACCGCCTGCGCCGCCGGGGTGGCGGTGCAAAAGATCATCCAGCGCGAAGGGCTTTTGGACCGCGTCAAAGCCAATGGCCCAAGGCTGAAATCTTGGCTGGGCGAGGCTTTGGCGGGCGTCGATGCCATCGGCGATATCCGCGGCCGGGGCCATTTCATCTGCGCCGAGCTGGTCGCCAACCGCGCCACCAAGGCCCCCTTCCCAGCCGAGCGCAAGCTCTTCGCCAAGATCCGCGCGCAGGCGATGCAGAACGGCCTTATCTGCTATCCGGTGGGCGGCAATGTCGACGGGGTGAACGGCGATATCGTCATCTTCGCCCCGCCCTATAACTGCACCGACGCCGAGTTGACCGAGATCGTCGACAAAGGCGCGCGGTCGATCCGTGAGGTTTTGACAGCGGAAGGGCTGGCCTGATGTCGAAGATCATCATTTCCTGTGCGGTCACGGGTTCCATTCACACGCCTTCGATGTCGCCGCATCTGCCGGTGACAGCGGATCAGATCGCCCAGCAAGCGGTTGATGCCGCCAAAGCCGGGGCCACGGTGCTGCATTTGCATGCCCGCGATCCTTTGAACGGCCGCCCCTCCTCGGACCCGGCGCATTGGGCGGGGTTTCTGTCGCGGATCAAGCTCGGTTGCGATGCGATCATAAACATGACCACCGGCGGCTCGGCGGTGATGACGATGGAGCAGCGGCTGGCGGCGCCTTTGCAGGCCCGGCCCGAGCTGTGCAGCCTTAACATGGGGTCGATGAACTTTGCGCTTTACCCGATGCTGGGCAAAGGCCGCGACTGGCTGCATGAGTGGGAAGAGCCCTTCCTGCGCAACTCGGACGATCTGGTCTTCAAAAACACCCCCCGCGATATTGAGGCGGTCTTGCAGCTGATGGGCGCCGATCGCGGCGCGCGGTTTGAGTTTGAATGCTACGATGTCAGCCATCTCTATATGCTGAAGCATTTCCAAGACCGTGGACTGGTGCAGGGGCCGATCTTCCTGCAATTCGTGATGGGGGTACTGGGCGGCATCGCGGCCGAGCCTGAGCATCTCATCCACCTGAAGACCACCGCCGATCGGCTGTTCGGTGACGGTTACCTCTGGTCGGTTCTGGCAGCGGGCCGCAAGCAGATGGCAATGGCGGCAATGGCGGCGGGCATGGGTGGCCATGTCCGGGTCGGGCTTGAGGACAATCTTTACATCTCGCAAGGCGTGCTTGCGCCGTCGAACGCCGCACAGGTGGAAAAGGTGCGTGAGATTGTCGAGCATCTGGGCCGCGTTGTCGCCAGTCCCGATGAGGCCCGCGTCCTGCTGGGCACCAAAGGTGCGGCTCAGGTGGCGTTTTGAGCCTGCTTCTCAGCGCCAGCCCCACAGCGGCACAGCTGGCCTATGGCTTGCGCGCTTTGGCAACCAGCATGGACGATCCCTACCGGATGGAGGAAGCCTTGCTTGCCAAAGCCTTAGCCCGCGGCGCTTTACAAGGCGTCGTGGCGCTTGAGGGCGAAGACATCCGCGGCGTCGCGGCCTATTCCGCCTTCCCCTCCACCACCCGCGGCCAGATCGGCGCTTTCGTCACCGACCTTTGGGTGGATGAGCGGATGCGCGGCACCGGCCTTGGCCGCCAGCTATTGGCACGGGTGCGCGATGAGATGGCAGCGGCTTGGGGCGGCTCCTTCATCCGGCTCAATTATTACGATGACAACAAGGGCGCTGCGGGTTTCTACGACCGTTTGGGCTTTCAGCCCCGATCGCAAGAAATCTGGGTGACTTTGGAGAAAGAAAGGCTGGCGGCTTTATGAAAGCCTATCTCGACGCGCGGCAAAAGCTGCATGACCCCAAGCACTTCATGGCCAATGGCACGGTCTCGCCCAACCCCGAGGTGCCCGCCCGTGTCGGCGTCTTGCAAGCCGGGGCCGAGGCTGCGGGTTGCCGGTTTGAAGCGCCTGAGGACCACGGCATGGGCCCGATTGCCGCCGTGCACTCGGCCGAATACCTGACCTTCCTGCGCCATGCCCATCGCCGTTGGAGCCGGATCGAGGGCGCCTCGGACGAGGTGATCCCCAATATCCACCCCGCCTCGCGCCGCGACAGCTATCCCAAATCCGTGCTGGGCCAAGCCGGGTTCCATCAGGCCGACACCGCTTGCCCCATTGCCTCGGGCACATGGGAGGCAGCCTATTGGTCGGCGCAAACCGCCGTCACAGCGGCCCATGCCGTGGCAAAAGGCACCCGCGCCTATGCGCTCTGCCGCCCGCCGGGGCATCACGCTTTCGCCGATCTCGCGGGCGGATTTTGCTTTCTCAACAATGCTGCCATCGCGGCCGAGGCTTTGCGCCTACAAGGCCTGCGCCCAGCGATTTTGGATGTGGATGTGCATCACGGCAACGGCACGCAGGGCATCTTCTACCACCGCTCGGATGTGCTGACCGTCTCGATCCACGCCGATCCGATCCGGTTTTACCCGTTCTACTGGGGCCATGCGCATGAGCGTGGCGAGGGCGAAGGTCTGGGCTATAACCTCAACCTGCCCTTGCAGCGCGGCACCGGCGATCAGACCTATATGGAGAGCCTCGCCCAAGGCTTGGACGCGATCGAAAGCTTCGGGGCCGATGTGATCGTCATCGCCCTTGGCCTTGATGCGCATGAGAATGACCCGTTCAAGGGCCTCCGCGTCACCACCCCCGGCTTTGCGCAGATCGCCAGCGCGATTGCCGCCACCGGCAAGAAGCTCCTCGTGGTGCAAGAGGGCGGCTATATGTCGGACGATCTGGGTCCGAACCTGACCTCCTTCCTTCAGCCATTGGTCTAACACCATGGCATTGCGTGGCTTTTTTACGCCCGGCCCCTTTGACGATGGCAGCCCCGTCACCGGGCATTACTATGAAATGGCCAGCGCCGACCCGGCCCGCCCACAGGTCTGGGGCTACACCGACCGCATCAGCCACGCCCCCGGCGAGGAATTGCGCCTGCACATCTGCGCCTCCGCCGCACAAGTAACCCTGCGGATCGAGCGGGACGGGATCACGCCAGAGCTGATGCACAGCGCAGAAATCCCCGGCGGCCTTGCCCCAACGCCTGCCGATTGCTCGACCAAAGGCTGCGACTGGCCCGAGCGGTTCCGCATGGTGCTGCCCGCGCATTGGAAAAGCGGCGTCTACCGCATCCACCTCTCGGTCCCCGGCCATGAAAGCCAGCACATGTTCGTGCTGCGCGCCGCGCAACCCCAGCATAAAATCGCGATGATTTTGGCGACCGGAACTTGGTGCGCCTATAATGATTGGGGCGGGTCGAACCATTATCAGGGGCTTTGCGGGCCGGAAGGGCACGACTTTGCCTCGCATGTCTCGGTGCTGCGGCCTTGGGCCACTGGCTTTGTCGCTTGGCCGGATGATGCCCCGCGCATCCCCCATGCCACCCCTCCGGGCCGCCCGCCGGATTATCCGCATATGGATTATGCCCGCGCCCATGGCATCTCGAAGAAATACGCCTCCTCGGGCTGGGCGGCGTTTGAGCGTCCCTTCGCGCTTTGGTGCGAGGCGCAGGGCATTGGCCTTGACTACCTCACCCAGCATGACCTGCAACGCGACCCTGATTGCCTTCAGGGCTACCCGCGCGCGCTGATCGTCGGCCATGACGAATATTGGAGCTGGGAGATGCGCGACGCGCTGGAAGCTTGGCTCGACAAGGGCGGCCAGCTCTGCCGCTTTGCCGGGAATTTCTTTTGGCAAACAAGGCTTAGCGCCGATCTGGCCACGCAAATCTGCTACAAATCCCGCGCTGGCACCGAAGACCCAACCCCCGACCGCCGCCGCCTCACCGATCATTGGGACCACCGCGAGATTGCCCGCCCCGCCACGCTAACCCTTGGCCTGACCGGCGCCGCAGGCGTCTACGCCGGATGGGGCCGCACCGCCGCGCATGGCGCTGGCGGCTTCACCCTCTACCGCCCCCGTCACTGGGCCCTGCGCAGCACCGGCCTTGGCTACGGCGATGTCTTGGGGCGGGATTCCAAAATCTTCGCCTATGAAGTCGACGGCATCGAACATGAGATGCGCCACGGCCTGCCCTTCGCCGCGCCCAAGGCGGCGCTGGCGGGTGATCTCACCATCATCGGCCTCAGCCCCGCCACCACTTTGGCCCATAGCGAGGGGCAGCATGACGCCGATCCCTTCATCGCCGATGAGGATGCTGTGGGCCTTGCGCAATCGCTTTACGGAAGGGTCGATGAGGAAACCCTTGCGCGGGTCACCCATGGCAATGGCGCGATGGTGGAATACCGCCGCGGCAAAGGCGCGGTCTTCAACGCAGGCTCTTGCGAATGGGTTGCGGGGCTGATCGCCGGAGACAGCCCGGTCGAACAAGTCACCCGCAACGTGCTTTTGGGCAAATGGCTCTAGCCTACCAAACCGGGTTTTCGTGCCGCGTCTTGCCATAGCGCGACAGCCCCGGGCTTAGCGCGAAAAGGCTCGCTTGCAAGGCATGGTAGATGTCGGGCTTACCGGCGAATTGCGTGACGGTGGGCTTGCCTGCCGCATCAATCTCTGGGAACCAACCGCCCCGCTCGGCATCGATGAAATGCTCTGCCGCGAAGGTCCAAAGCCGACGATACCAAATCTCATCGCCCGGATTGCGTTCCAGCTTGATCAAAGCCGCCAGCACGCCAATGGCTTCCGTCACCGGCCACCAATAGCGATCCCGGATGCGCGGGGCGCCGTCAAATTCCAGCGTATAGAAGATGCCCCCCTTCTCATCATCCCAACCATCGCGCAAAGCGGCCTCGGTGATCGCCCGCGCCAAAGCTGGTGAGCCATCCTCGGGCCGCCCCGCCAGATCCCACCATTGCAGCAAAAGCCGAGCCCATTCAAAGGAATGGCCGGGAGTGGTGCCCGCCGGGCGGAACATCGGATTGCCGGAATAGTCCCGGTCCACCGACCAATCCTGCCGGTAATGCTCGGGGATGGCATGGCCGTATTGCGGGGCCTGCTGGCGCAGGAAGAAGTCCAAAATTCGCCCGGCGCGGTGCAGATAAATCGCCTCCCCCGTCGCCTCATAAGCGGCCAGCAGCGCCTCAACCCCGTGCATATTGGCGTTCATGCCGCGATAATCGGAAAACGGCGTCCAATCGCGGTTCCACTCATCGGCAAGGAGGCCCGCAGCCTCCTCCCACAGATGCTGGTTCAGCACCTGCGTCGCCTCAGCAATCAGATGATCCGCCAATGGATGCCCCGCCGCCTTCGCCGAGGAGCCTGCGAGAAGCACGAAAACATGGCCATAGGTCAGCTTGCGTTGGTCGTGAATTTCATCCCCGTCCAGCGCCCAAAGCCAGCCGCCAAATTGCGGGTCACGGTGGTGCGAGGCCAGATAGCGCATGCCCTGATCGATAAGCGCATCCGCCCCCTGCCACCCGGCACGTTTCGCCATGGCATAAGAATGCACCAGCCGCGTGGTGGTGTGCAGCTCTTGCACCGCATTCGGCAGGGGTTTTCCTTCATAATCTAGCGTATGAAAGCCGCCCGCAGGCTTTGGTGAGACGGCAAAGAACCGCAAAGCCGCCGCCGCATCCTCGGCCAAAAACGCCCGGTGGCCCGGATCATCCAGCCAAAAGCCAGCTGCTTGCGGATCGCCCGGAACCTGCTTCACCATCTGCCCCTCCCTCGCCTTTTCGCCAGTATAAGCAGCGACAAGAGCACGGCGCCAGCCAGATAAAACCCCCTTTAGCGCGCGCCGATCCACCAGGCCAAAACCGTCGTGATAAGCATGACGGCCGCCAAAGCCACCGCACCGATCGGAACTTGCAAGGCGCTAGGCGCGCGGTCCTTTGCGGCAAAGATCTCGTAAAAATGCGGATCGAAGCGACCATCCATCATCTCGCACCTCCAAGGCTCG
The DNA here is from genome assembly GCF_030848395.1 of Pseudogemmobacter lacusdianii. GTDB lineage: Bacteria > Pseudomonadota > Alphaproteobacteria > Rhodobacterales > Rhodobacteraceae > Pseudogemmobacter > Pseudogemmobacter lacusdianii. The sequence goes on from NZ_JAVDBT010000008.1 coordinate 101,842, forward strand.
GGTTTCGGGATCCGTGAGCCAAGCTCTGCACAAACCGCACCGCCTTGGCGCGATCCTCCTGCCGCAAAAGCCCATCGCGCAGCGCCTTGCCCTGCGGCCAAGGACCATAGCCCGAGGCGACATTGATATGCCCCGCATGCCCCAGATCAACCAAACTTGCCCCCCAAGCCGTGGCCAGATCGCGGGCCCGCGTGTAGCCCATCCAAGGGTCATTGCGACTGGCAACCACGGTCACCGGCAAGTCCAGACGCCGCTCGGGGATAGGGCCAAAATGGCCAATCCGATCGTTGCCCTCTGTTTCAGCCGGAGCCACCAACATGGCCGCGCGCACCCTAAGCTGAGGCCATGTGCTCAGAAGCCGCGCGATCAGCACCGCCCCCAAAGAATGCCCAACCAGAACGGAATCAGGATGTTGCATGATCATCGCCGCCAGCTCGACCTCCCATAGCTGCGGCATCGGGCGCGATGGATGCGACAGTTCAACCATCAGCGCCTTGGGATCCGTCGCCGCCCACCAATTCTGCCAATGCGGGCCGGGCGATCCGTCCAGACCGGGAACGATCAGGGTCTTGGTCATGGCCTTTGCTCCTATTGGAAATGGCTCGCCCTTTAATCTACCAAACTTGTCGTGATTGGCGATTCTAAAGACTGCCAGCCAAAGGGAAGATCCTTCCCCCTGCCCGCCTCCCCACAAATCCGGCCTCGCCTGGCTTCCTGCGCTGCGCGAAGAGCCTGCGCCGAGAACAGGCCCGTCAAATCACGACAAACTTTAGCGTGAATATTCCCTTGCGCCCTAATCGACCCTATGGCTGCATAGACAGAGAGCCTTAGCCGCGCAAAATAGGAGAGTTTCGATGACAGCAGCCCCGCAAAGAGGCAACCGACCAGCCCTTGTGCTGGGCCGAGCAGCGCCCGTTCCGCTGATCTCAGATCACACCTGCGCCGTGGGGCTGATCGACCGCCGCACAGGGCGCCCCCACCGGATCAATGGTCAACCAGTTGTGCTTTATACCAAAAAGCCCGCCGCCGCAGTGGCCAAGCTGCTCTCAGGCCGCGATGTCACTGTCTGGGAAGCGCGGGTCGATCTGATCGAAACCTAGTGCAGTCTCGGCCACATTCAGCTCAAAGAGCTCCCCACCATCAGCGGAACCGCCGCATCCGCGACCGATCGCTTTCGAACATGCGGATGTGATGGTGCCCCCAGAGGGGCTCGAACCCCCGACCCCCTGATTACAAATTCTATGCCTATGGTATGTTGAGTCGAGTTTAGCGACTCCATATATCCACAGATCAATGGGTTAGCGTATCCGCTAGTATAGCGGGTCCTGTATAACCACAACATCTGGTTAGCACAAAATTAGCACACTGCCTCCAATGGATCAGTCCAAAGGAGAGAGACAGTGAAAGTGCAAGCGTGGTGGGCTGACATGCCAACCGAGCAACTTCGTGAGTCTGCATGGGAACGTCAGATGGGCGTGGCAGGGATGGAGGCTTTCGAGCAGTCCAGATACCGGGCTAACGGCACCCAGAAGGAGGCTTCGGAGACTTCGGCTGGACAGAAGCTCATGCGGAAGTTGCTCACCCGAGCGACCGAAGCCATCGAAAAGATGCAGGCTGAAATCATCGACAGGCACCGCGTCGAGCGGGCGGTCAAAGGCACGGTCCTCATGGTCCCTGCTGACACCTGTGCGGTCATTGCCCTCAAGATCATCTTGGATCGGACCTTCACGATCATCAATGGGACCGATGGCTTCAGCTTCCAGACCATCTGCAAGGAAGTTGCCAAAGGCATCGAACTCGAACTCAATTTCCGCAACTGGGTGCGAAAGTCCAAGGAGTCGGCCAAGGCTTACGCTGAGGCCCAAGGATATAAGTCTGTCCCAAAGTCGATGGCCGAGAGGCTGATCGAAGATGAAGGCCGCGACCGTCAGTCGATCTGGCGATGGAAGAAAGCCTTTGCGGAACTGAACGAGTTCAAGTGGGACAACCTCGCCCAGCATTACTGTGGTGATGCCTTAGTGACCACGGTCGTTGAGGCCCTGCCCGACTGCTTCGTCTTCGTCTCTGAAATGCGGAGAGGCAAAGCCATGAAATACGTCCGCATGACCCCTGAACTTCGCAAGACCTTTGAAGAGATGGAAACCCGTATGGCCCGCCTTCAGGTCATCAAGAAACCCATGCTGTCCCGGCCCCGGCCTTGGAGGAAAGAAGACTAATGCCTCACCCTCAGAAACCTCTGAAGTCTTACGATGAAGAAGACTGGGAGGAATATTACGCCGACCCCCAAAACTTCGCCCGTATGTTCAGCGACTATGACTGTCTGCGGACACAGAAAGGCGACCTATCAACCTCCCAAGAGGCTCAATTGGACGTGATCCAACGGAGCATCGCCCAGCGCATTGCCCATTAAGCGGCAAGAAGCAATCCCAACGTGAATTTCGAGGCTTGAGCATGACTGTTCAATATGAAGGCGGCTATTTCATGATCCCTGAGCCTTTGGTTCGGGGCTACGGGCCAAACGCCCACACCGCAAAGGATATGACGAAGCTCTCTGGATACACCGTGGAGGCCGTCAATCACATCCAAGACACGCCTTGGCAGATCAACCCTATGATGTTCGATCTGATCACCCGCATCGCTGAGGAAGGCGCCAACCTAACTCTAACGGCCCACGGCGAAGAGGAAGTGATCCTCCGAGTTGAGGAACCCGTGGACCCAAGGTCCTACGACCCGATCTTTGACGACATGACCAAGGAGGTCTGGGAAGGCTTAGAGGCCAAGGCCAAGCAAGAGTTCAAGTCCAAGAGGGCAAGAGCCTTGACCCGCTGGGAGGAAGAGCTTGGCGAATACCGAGCAACCCAACGCATCCTTGAGATGGCAAGGGAGATGGCTCAATTCGAGCTATTCTACTTCCCCCACAACCTCGACTTCAGAACCCGCATCTACCCGATCCCGACCGACCTGACGCCGCAATCCAATGACCTCTCAAAAGGTCTTCTTCGGTTTGCCCGTCCATGCCGTTTGGGTAAGGAAGGGGTGTTCTGGATGGGCTTCACCGTGGCCTCACAATGGGGTGAGGACAAGCTATCCCCGGCTGACCGCTTCCGCTTTGCCTCTGAGGAAACCTTCTTCAAGCAATGCGAGGCTTGGGTCGATGATCCTTATACCAACCGGGGCTGGCTCAAGGCTGACTCCCCATTCCAGTTCCTTGCTGTGGCCCATGAGTGGGTCTGGGCAATGCGCTCAAGTGACCCTGAGTCCTTCATGAGCAAACTGCCGGGGAACCTCGACGGCTCCTGCAACGGCGCTCAACACCTGTCTATCATGTCTCGGGACCTTGTGGGGGCCACCGCGACCAACTGCCGTTCGGCTGAGAAGACAGGCAACAAACGGTTCGACCTCTACATGGAGGTCGCTGACCGGGTATGGGCAAGGGTCGAGCAGGATGCCGCCCAAGGAGAGGCTGTGGCGCTTGAGTGGGTGCCTAAGATGATGAACCCGAGTGATCGTCGCAAGGTGGTCAAACGGGCTGTCATGACGGTTCCCTATGGGGTCACGGAGTATGGTGTTGCTGAGTTCATGATCAAGGACAAGCACGTCGAGCGGGACCGCTGGGACGCTGCTAAATACATGCGGGACCTGATCATGGAGTCCATTGACGCCACTATGGCTGAGGGCCGGAAGCTGCAACGCTGGTTCCAAGCCTGTGCCGTGAAGTGCGCCCAAGCTGGTCTGCCCCTGATCTGGGACACCCCGGCTGGGTCCAAGGTGACTCAAGCCTATCGGAACGTCATCCAGAAACGCATCCAATCCTTCTCTGCCAAGTTCTACGTCTACGAAGAACCCACGGCTGACGAGGACGAAGAAGACTTCCTTCGCCGGATCGGGATGGACGAAAAGAAGATGGGAACAGCGGCCCCGCCAAACGTGGTCCATAGCTGCGATGCTTCGCACCTTCAGATCACGACCTGCCGGATGGCTGATGCTGGGATCAAAGACTTCTCAATGATCCATGACAGCTTTGGTTGCCACTTTGCCCACATGAGTCTGATGCGGGAAATCCTGCTTCAGTCAATCGTGGACATGTATGCCGACAACTATCTGGAACGCTGGAAGGAGTCGGTCGAGCGTTATAGCGGCCTGACAATGCCTGAGCCGCCTCAGTTGGGTCAGTTTGACCTGAATGAAATCCTCGGAAGCGAGTTCTGCTTCTCTTGAGGACAAAAGTGTCACCGTAAAAGGACTGACACAGGGTAAGGATCGCTCCAATGGATCGGTCCAAGCTCAGCCTTTGAAGTGTCACCGTAAACGGACTGACACAGGGCAAGAATCCCAACCTTTAAATCCAAAGGCCCGTGGGCCAACGATGGAGAACACCATGAAGAAGATCACCCTTACGCTGACGATGGCACTGGCACTGGCTGGCTCCGCTGTGAGGGCAAACGAACAGCCCCAGTTCGTCAACTTCGACGGTTGCGAAGGCAAGCTGGTCGAGGGGACCAACTATTATAACTTCGTTGAACCGGGCTGCAAAACCTACAGCCGCATCCACGGTAGCACCCCCGGCGAAGACAAGCGTGAAGAGATGCGCCAAGCGAAACAACGCGAACAAGCGGCGAAGAAGTAATCGCTGCCTCAGGGACACCCCCTGAAACATCATGAGTCCCGGCCTTAGTGCCGGGGCTTTTTATCTTGGACTAATCCAACGGAGAGAGTGGATGAACAAACTCATGACGGTCCTCTTGACCGTCCTCACGCTGGGACGAGGCAATGCCTTGGACTCCATCCTGAGCGACTTCAAGAAGTCCATCAACAAGCTCGACCGCTACATGGAAAAGCAGGTCGATAAGCACGGGAAGAACCTGAGCAAAATCGACAAGCTGTCTGAAATGAACAACGCCATCGACGCAGCGGTGGTGAAGGCAGCGGCGGTCAAGGACAACCTGCGTAGCTTGATCAAGGAATAATAATGGCAAGATTCGAGTTCAAAACCCACGTCAGTCCGAAGGTTGAGGCCATGTGGTGCTTCCTTTCGGCACCCCAAGCGCCCTTCAAAGAGGGGGCTGCTGCAATGTATGCCATCACGGGTATTTTGGACGACACCGAAGACAACCGTGCGTGGATCGACGGCATCATCTCAACGGCTCAAGCCGAGGCTAAGAAGGCCGGGGTGAAGCTGAAGAAGGTCTTCCACAACCCCTTCGAGTTCCCCGAGGACGTTGACGAGGATGAATACCTTGTTGACCCCGCGACCGGAAAGTCGAAACGGCCAGAACAATTCCGTGGTAAGATCATCTTCAAGGCGAAGACCCAGTTCCAGCCGGGTCAGATTGACTCCGCCCGTGTGGACCTCCCACCGGATGTGAAGATTTTCGGCGGCGACATCGTGAAGATCAAATTCGCGGCTGAGCCTTACGAGAATGGCGCTAACAGCGGTATCACCCTCCGGCTCCGCACCGTCCAGTTGCTTGAGAAGCGCACTTCGTTCAACCGTGGCCCGGACACCGATGGCTTCGAGGATGAAGATGGCTATCGCGCTGGTGGCGGTGGTGGTGAAGGACACGAAGACTTCTGATGGAGTGGGTAGGCTTTGACATCAAGGCCGAACCCGTCCCTGCATCCCGTCCTAAGGTCACGGCACGAGGCATGGCTTATTACCCTGCCCGCCATACGGCCTACGTCGAGTTCCTGAAGAAATATCTCAAAGAGGTCCCTGCCCTAGCGGCTAAGGCTCTCTTTGAGGTCAAACTTCTGTTTGTCATGCCCCGATACAAAACATCGGAGTCAAATACCCATAGGGCTGATGTGGACAACCTGTCCAAGCTGCCTCTGGACTGCATGACCAAGGCTACCGACGAGGACGGGAACCGCCGCTTTTGGGAGGATGACTGCAAGATCGTCCACCTGACAGTGCTGAAGCGGTTCGCAAGGGAGGGAGAGGAACCCCACACGAAGGTCCGACTACGAGCCTTAGAAGGTGATGTGGACGACCTAGTTGACGAGGCATTTCACCAATGACCAAGACACCTGAGAAGTCCAAGGCCCAATTAGCGTTGGCTAGAGCATGGGCCTCAGGGGTGTTCGATGCTCGGGCGCAACTCCCAACCGGAGGGGCCGTCATTCGGATCGACTCCGTGGACGAAGCCCTACTGAAGCGGTTCCAAGAGACCGTGGGCGTAGGTCAGATCAAGATTGACGACACGAAGAGAACCAAGGGTCCGGTCTATATCTACCGGACTATGAACTTGGATGACTCCCGAGAACTCCTGAAGTTCGTCTCTCCGTTCCTGTCAGCCAGAAAGTTGCGCCAAAGCTCTGAAGTGCTTGGCCGCATTGAGAGAAACCCCACATGGCGAAAGAAGAACCCAGAGAAGGCCGCTTCGTGCGTAACTGTCCTTGCCCCGAGTGCGGAGGGACAAGCCGAGCAGCACTCTACTCCAACGGATGGATACACTGCTTCGCCTGCGACGGTAACTTCCCCGTAGAGGGTGCTTCTTCCAGTGGATCAGTCCAAAGGAAGACCAAAATGGATAAGCCCCGGATCGTCGGGGAAAGTCAGGCCCTCCCCAAGCGTGGTATTTCCGCTGAGGTCTGCAAGCGGTTCCACTACCAAGTAGGCACCGTCCCCAACGACTACCCCTGTCACCCCGACTCGACCATTGCGAAGATGAAGGGGAAGACGGTCCACATCGAAAACTTCTATGACGGCGAGGGGAACCTTGTTGGTCAGAAGCTCCGCGATAAGGACAAGAACTTTGCTGTCATTGGTGACATTGGGGACCGACTGTTCGGTTCGCATACCATCAAGAAGGGCGGCAAGGTCCTCATGGTCACTGAGGGGGCCATCGACTGCATGTCCTATGCTGAGGTTCGTAAGAACTGGGACGTGGTGTCGATCCCTAACGGCGCTGCGGCTGCCGCGAAGGCCATCAAGGCCAACGTGCCACTGCTTGAGAGCTTCGAGAAGGTGGTCTTCTGTTTCGACAATGACGAGGCAGGGCAGAACGCACTCGAAGCCTGTAAAGGCATCCTCTCTCCGGGGAAGATGCACATTGCAGCCCTACCCGGCGAATACAAGGACCTGAATGAAGCTCTGGTCGCTGGGGATGTGAAGGCTTTTATCCATGCTGTGAGCAACGCAGAGAGTGTCCGTCCTTCTGGGCTGGTTGAGGTTGATGACATCATCGAAGAGGCCATGAAGCCTATCGAATGGGGTCTCCCTTGGTTCCTCAAGACGCTCACCAAACTGACCTATGGTCGGCGCTACGGTGAAATCTATGGCATTGGCGCACCAACTGGCGGCGGTAAGACCGACTTCCTAACTGAGCAGATCGCCTATGATGTGACTGAGTTGGGTCTGAACGTGGGGGTCTTCTTCCTCGAACAGAAGCCCACTGAGACCGTCAAACGGATCGCTGGGAAGCTGGCTGATCGACGCTTCCACGTCCCTGACGATGGATGGACCTTGGATGAACTCCGAGAAGCCGCCAACAGGCTACGGGGCAAGATCACCTTCTATGACTCCTTTGGTGAGACTGACTGGACCGAGGTCAAAACCCGGATCAGGCACGTCCACATGACCAAGGGGACCCGTATCTTCTACGTTGATCACCTGACGGCTATGGCCGACACGGCTGACGAGAAGGGAAGCCTTGAGCAGATCATGAAAGAGCTTGCTGGCCTAGCCAATGAGCTAAACGTCATCATCACCTTTGTTTCCCACCTTACGACCCCTGACGGCACCCCTCACGAAGAGGGCGGTAGGATCGCGGTGCGGCACTTCAAAGGCTCAAGGTCCATTGGCTTCTGGTCGTTCTACCTCTTCGGTTTGGAGCGTAACCAACAGGCTGAGGACGAAGGAGAGCGTCACACGACGACCTTCCGCATCCTCAAGGACCGATACACGGGTCAAGCCACCGGGGTCACGTTCCCTATGGGCTACTTGGCCGCAACCGGACGAGTGATCCCACCTGAAGTCATGGGCTTCGAGAAACCTCAGAAGGACGAAGAGTTCTAATGGATCAATCTAAAGCAGGCGTCCCTGATCAGGTCAGGGTCGTCGCACTCCAACTCGCCATCCAAGCTCACGCAAGCATCAAAGACGGCTACCCCGATGGGGTCATCTGTCAGGCCCGTGAGTTTGTGGAGTTTGTCACCAACAACGACCCCGTTCTGGACTGTGGTGTCCCTGAGGATGGGGTCGAAGTCGATGAAGATGGCAACACCGTAATCCACCTGAGCGAATACCTCAGGGGATCAAACAAAACCGACAACACATAAGGAGAGAGATGATGTTCGGGAAGATGCTTGAGAAACTGAGCGGTGGCTTTTCGCGCCTTTCAGGCCGCACTGACCTGCTGGAAGGTATCGCCGCCGCTGCTGCCCTTGTCGCCGCTGCTGACGGGGACATCGAAGATGAAGAAGTTGTCGCGGTCCTCGCCGCCCTTGAGAACCACCCGGTCCTCTCAAAATCCTTCAAGTCGAGCGAGATTGAGCGCATTGCTGACACCATGCTGAAGCGGGCGAAAGCCGGGGCTGCTGGCCGTCTGGGCCTGATGCGTGAAATCGAAGAAGCCAAAGCACGTTCCTCGGTCGAAGACCTTGAGATGCTGCTGGTCATCGCCATCGACGTTTCCAACTCGGACGGCGAGATGGAGCCGCAGGAGAAGGTCGTTCTAGGCAAGATTGCCAAGACGCTGAACCTGAACCTCAGCACCTATCTGGACCTCTGAGATGCCGGAATACCTGAAGAACCCTTGGGTCTACGGGGCCATGGCCTTGGTTGGCCTTCAATTCACCGCAGGCATGGTCATGGATGTTATCCTTGGCGCTGCTATGGTGGGTATCGTGGCCTATCAGGCTAATCGGATGTGATCCAAAGGGAGGGGCTTAGGTCCCTCCCAAAATCCCCTGAGGACAGATGACAGAACTTCTCTTCGCTGACTGCGAGGGGGACAACTTCCTAGACGACATCACCAAGATGTGGACTTTCCAGCTTGCCAGTGGTGTTGACGGAACAGTTGAGGTCTATGCAGACCAGAAGGGCTTCCCCTCACTTAACGAGGGCTTGGAGCGTATGAAATCAGCCGAGAAGGTCGTCTTCCACAACGCCTTCGGCTTCGACTTCTTTGCCATTAACAAGCTCTATCCCGGCACCCTTCGTCGGGAACAGATCATCGACACGTTGATCATCAGTCGCCTTATGGACTCGACCTCCATGCGGCACAACCTTGCCGAACTTGGTGAGGGTCTAGGCTTCCCCAAGGGCCATCATACGGACTTCTCGCGGTTCTCTGCTGAGATGGTGACTTATGGTAAGCAAGACGTTCGCATCTTGCAGGAGGCATGGAAGGGGAGCGTCCACCGCAAGTTCCGGTCGTTCGGTAAGTTCTACGAGGAATACAAGGACGCCTGTGAGCTTGAGTTCTATGTTGCTTACTGCATCGAAAAACAGCGCCAGCATGGGTTTAGGTTCGACTACGACCGAGCCTTAGAGCTTGAGGCGCAGTTCAGACAGGAACAGAGGGACTTCCAAGACCAACTTCAGGAAGCCTTCCCGACGATCATCACACCCCGTTACTCGGAGACCCAAAGGGACAAGGCCACAGGTCAGTTCAAGCGGCTCAAAGATGACGTGGATGTCTTCAATCCCGGCTCTCGGGACCAAATCGCCCAGCGCCTGATCGCCAAGTATGACTGGAAGCCTAAGGCTAAGACCCCCAAGGGGAAGCCTCAGGTGGACGAGACTATCTTGGAAGCCCTGCCCTACCCTGAGGCCAAGCTCTGTGCTGCCTACATGAAGACGGGTAAGAAGCTGGGGATGATCGCTGACGGCGAGAACGCATGGCTCAAGCTGGCAACTCAAACCAACACCGGATGGCGTTTACACGGCCAGATTAACACTCTGGGCGCACGGACCCACCGGATGTCCCACTTCAAGCCTAACATGGCTCAGGTGGACTCGGATCACAGGCTGAGGGAACTCTTCCTGCCCGATCTTGGTGACGACTTGGTTGGTGTTGACGCTGAGGGTCTTGAGCTTCGTATGCTGGCCCACTTCTTGGCTCCCTATGATGGCGGCTCCTATGCCGACACCGTTCATAACGGCGACAAGAAACTGAAGACGGACATCCACTCGGTCAACCAAAGAGCCGCTGGGTTGTTCTCAAGGGACAGCGCCAAGACCATGATCTACGCCTTCTGCTACGGCGCCGGAGACGCCAAGCTGGGTCAGATTATGTTGGACGATCTAAAGGAGGCTGGGGAACCAGCACCTAAGGCGTCCCCGTCGAAGCTCGGAGCGGGCCTTCGTGCGAAGCTGCAAACTGGGATTACAGGTCTCGGTGAGTTGGTGGCTAAGTGTAAGCGGACCCACCAGTCCAAGAACGCCCTACCGGGTTTGGATGGCCGATGGATACCCAACCTGTCCGACCACGCCGCCTTGAATACCCTGCTGCAAGGCAATGGGTCGATCATCATGAAGAAGGCTTTGATTGTCTTCGATGAAGAGGTTGAGGTTCGTGGTCTGAGTGAGAAGGTAAGCTACTGCGCCAACGTCCATGACGAGTTCCAGCTATCGGTCGATCCTGATTATTCGACCTTGGTGGCTGAGATTGGTCAAAAGTCCATCACCCGAGCCGGGGAACTCCTGAAAGTCCGTTGCCCCTTAGTTGGGTCTGCTGACATCGGGAAATCGTGGGCAGACACTCACTGATGCTCTTCGATCCCTCGCAACAAACAACGGCCCTCTTCGTATCGGAGGGGGCTGCGTCTCGGGCTGCGACTATGGTGGCCCGCCAACACATCGACAAGGTTTCAGGGACCAGTGTTCGCCCTCACCGCCGTCAAGGAGAGATGCTGGGCTACAAGGTCCTCGTCCACTTCAAAGACGGAAGACAGACCTCGCCGCTGACCAACAGCGACTTTGAGCGTCTGCATTAGATCACATCCAAAGGAGAGAGAAATGGATACCCAAGAATTAATTGGCCGCAAGGTCAAACCCCGCTCGACGTTCAATTTCAAAATCTACAGCGGCCCCGGCAAGCCTGAAGATGAAGGTGTCATCGCCCGTCTGGGTGACGAGACCGACTTCGACGGCATCGTCTGGGTGAAGTGGGCTGATGACGTTGAGACTGATCACCTGATCATCGCTGAGGATGTCACTCCCGACGACGAATACGACACCCACTACGCTGTGGTGCTGATCGACTGATGGCAAAGATCACCGCGTTCATCGACGCCGACATTCTGCTCTATCGGGCAGCTTCGTTCTGCGACGACGAGTTCGATGGTGAACCTATGAGAGACGTGCGTCAGGCAATGACCATGTTCGACATGCTGCTGAAGAAGTGGCTCAAGGATGTCGAGAAGGCGGTGAAGCTGGATGACTACTTCTTGGTTGTGTCCAAGGGTAGAACCTTCAGGAAGGACCTGTATCCCGAATACAAGGCCAACCGGAAGGACATCAAGCCTCACCCCGTCCTCTTCCCCTTGAAAGACGAAGTGATGGAGCTTCAGGCTACCATCTGGGAAGACGACATGGAGGCCGACGACCTGATCGGCATTAGGGTCACTGAAGACCCCTCCATGCGTCTCGCCGTCTCTGCCGACAAGGACTTCGCAACGCTTCCCTGTCAGTTGTTCACCCCAGCCTCACATGGGAAGACCCAAGGGTCACTCACGTCCTACAACGAGGACGAGGCTAACTGGAACTGGCTGATCCAAGCCATGACCGGGGACACCATCGACAATTACAAAGGCATCCCCGGAGTGGGGCCGAAGAAGGCCGCTAAGGTCATACCAGCCCCTGCCCCATTGGATGTCATGTGGCCTGCTGTTGAGCGGGCTTTCATCGACGCAAAGATGACCAAGGACGATGCCCTAACGATGGCCCGCTTGGCTCGGATTTTACGTCACGGCGATTACAATTTTGAGACCAAGGAAACGAAGCTATGGACACCTTCAAGGTAGGTGATCTGGTCGAGTGCGTGAGCAAGGACCCCCTTACCTCCCGCCTGCACAACGGCAATCTCTATACGATCACCAGAATTGCGAATGGGTTCTGTTGTGTATGGGATGAATATGGAGATGAATCTGGGTGGTATCCACACCGCTTCAAGAAGGTTGGGCAACCGACCGCTGGGATCAACCCTAAGGACGCCATAGGCTCCCTGAAGCCCTCCCTCCGGTTCGTCCCTATGGCCCCGATCTACATGGCCGGGGAGGCTATGGCGGATGGTGCGGAGAAGTATGGCCCCTTCAACTGGCGTGAACAGCCTGTGAACGGCTCGGTCTACTTCGATGCCGCCCAGCGCCACTTGAACCAATGGTTCCACGGGAATGACCGGGCTGAGGACTCCAATGTCCACCACCTCGCTCACGCCATCGCCTGTCTGCTGATCATTCTGGATGCCGAAACCCAAGGCACCCTGAACGACGACCGACCGAAGATTGGTAAGCCTCTGGATGACTTCATCGCAGCCAACACCAAGACCAAGGTGGCGGCATGAGCGATCCTGAAATCCACGGGACGATCAAGGATGCTATCATCACCGACTGGGGTATCGCCGTGGGCTACATCCATGGGGATACCAAGGGTCGCTTCATTGACGGGACGTTGATCAGCACCTCTCGCATCCTCAAGCAAGAGGGTGACATCATCCATACGCGCAACTCGGTTTACCGGGTCGAGCGTAAGCAGGGCAACTAGGGTCGCTCCCTAGGACCACACGGCTGCGGGGCAACGTGTCTAAACAAGCCCGCCCATCATCTCCCCAAAGAGTGCTGTGGGCAAAGCCTCCCTCTAGGCCAAGAGGGGCAATCGGTTCGACTCCGTGCGGGGAGCCTTCTTTAGACTAAATCCAATGGAGAGAACGAGTGGCTGACATCAAGCTGAACTTCAACTGGGACATCAACGAAGACGGCGAAGTCGAAATCACCCTGTCTCCGTCCAAGGACTCGGGGGTTGTTCTTGGGACATTCACCCTTGACGACGACCTGTTCATCCAAGGTCTCCAAACCGACATCAACGCCTTCACGACCGAGGGCGCTGGTGAGGAAGTCTTCTATGCCTACGAGGACTTAGCCGACAACCTGACCGACATCGCTGAGACGATCACCAAGATGATCGAAGAGGCCAAGAAAGGCCGTGAGGTCGCTCGGTTCAAAGTTTACCACAACAAGCGGAGAGCCTGAGATGCAGGTCGATTTCCTTAACCACTGGGGTAGCGACCTTGACGTGGTGAATAATGCCCGAGTGAGCTTCGACAAGCAGTCTACGCTTAACCATTTGGGCAACCTAAGCCTCGAAGACCAACGCCTGATTGGCTACCTCGCTCGGGGCTGTAAGCAAGGCTATTGGAACGACCTGATCCTCGAACTGAAGGCCACTTCAGAGACCGAGCAGATCATCGCCATCCTGAACGAAGTCAAACACATGCCTGAGCATTGGGCACCCTTTGCCAACGGCATTGGGGCTAAGTTCCGCATCAAGCATACCATCCCGATCATGCGGCAGTTGTTCAAGACGAAAGTTGGCACGGTCGAGAGCGAAGTCAGCCGCCGCTATGTGGACTACACACCCGAGGTGCATGAGCCTGTCTGGCGGAAACGGGCCGAGGATGTGAAGCAGGGTTCTGGCTCCCAGTTCCCTGAGGACCGTCAGTGCCTCCTGAACCTGATTTATGGCACTGCCACGGATGGCGCTGTGAGGGCTTATGACGCTCTCTTGGAACTCGGGGTCTGCCCTGAGCAAGCCCGCTTCGTTCTGCCTCAAGGCGCCTACACCGAGGCCGTCATCTCGAACAGCCTCTATGGCTGGGCCAGAGTTTATAACCAACGGTCTGACCGGAAACATGCCCAAGGCGAAATCGCTGACGTTGTGGACATCATCGCTAACCACATGAGCAAGCTCTTTCCGGTTTCGTGGAAGGCGCTGACCCGCTCGTGAAGCTCTACTACGTCGAAACAAAGGTTCGCTGCCCCTGCGGGTGGCGACCTCTCCGCATCATTTCAGGCACCCTCTCTGTCCGGTGTCTCGAATGTAAACACCCCATCCAAATCCCAGAGAAGGATCAAAAATGACGCCTGAAGATATTGCTGCCCTACGGAACACCGCGAACAAACTGCGCCAACTCTGGGGCAATAACCCGGATTCCGCTCTGATCGACAAAGCCGCTGACCTGCTCGACCAACCCCCAGCAACCGAAGTCCCGGCTGCTGACAAACCTTCCAAAACCGCCAAGAAAGGCTGAGACCATGATCATGAACAACCCCTTCGCACAACGCTTCATCCCGCAAGTCGTCGCCTTTATGGAGGCGGCTGGTCAAACCCCGAATATGGGTCTTCAAGCCCAGCTTATGCTGGAAGAGTCTCAAGAGGCTTTGGAAGCTCTGGACGCCTATCATGCCAACCCCTCTGTCGAACTCGCCGCTGCCTTGCTGAAAGAAATCGGTGACGCCCTCTATGTGTCGGTCGGTGTTGCAATTGCGGCTAATTACTACCGTGATAACAATCTGGTCTTTGAGCGGATTGAAGCCAGCCCGGAAGGGGTCATGGCCTTGGACGGCTTCGGTAACATCCTCCATGAAACCGCAGCCATGATCGGTGACGAAGGTGTGGCGGAAATCCTACAACGGGTTGTGGACTCCAACATGACCAAGGTCGCTGGCGGCGTGGTCCGTGACCCAGAGACGGGGAAGGTTTTGAAAGGTCCGAACTATGTAGCCCCGGACCTGACTGATCTTGCCGTGACCGTCCATGAGAAGGTCTCCAAGATGAACGAAGAGCTTGAGGGTCTTATGACAATTCTTGCCGCGCTTGGTATCGCACCTGAACAACCTGCCTCAACCGAGTTGGCGGCGTAAGAACACCCGGCGCAACCGGAAGTGTGTGGGTCTCCTTTGGATCGTCCAAGGGAGACCCTTTTATTTCAACCATCAAGGAGAAAGATTTGACGTTTAAGTCAAACACCAACCCCATGTTCCGCTCGGCCTTTTCCGAGGACATCTTCAACCACAAGTATGCCCATAAGGCGGACTTTTCTGGTGCGGAAACTTGGGACGACCTCGCTGCCACTCTGGTCATTGACGTTTGCGCGGGCTTTTTGACTCCCCATGAGATGATCGCCCTTTACGAGTTCATCCGCGATCTGAAGTTCATCCCCGGTGGCCGCTACCTCTACTACGCTGGCCGTCCGAACAAGTTCTTCAACAACTGCTATCTGTTGCGGTCGGAAGAGGACACCCGAGAGGACTGGGCCAACCTGTCGTGGAAGGCCGAGAGCGCCCTGATGACTGGGGGCGGTATTGGGAACGACTACAGCCGCTATCGCGCCGAAGGGACCCCTATTGCCCGCACTGGTGGCAAGGCATCCGGCCCCATCCCGAAGATGCAGATGATCAACGAGATTGGTCGTCGCGTCATGCAGGGTGGAAGCCGTCGATCCGCCATCTATGCTTCGCTGGATCGGACCCATCCCGATGTCTTCAAGTTCCTCGCCGCCAAGAATTGGCATGAGCAACCTGTCGGCACCACTGGCCTGACCTATTGGGACATCAAGCAGCAGGACTTCAACTTCCCTGCCCCGCTCGACATGACCAACATCTCGGTCAACTACAAGACTGACTGGCTGGTCCCTTACAACGATCTGGGTGAACTCAAGTATGTCGGAGACGCCGCTGACCCTGTGTTCCGGCAGAACGTCCTTCAGGCGCTTCAGACTGGTGAACCGGGCTTCAGCTTCAACTTCTTCGAGAAGGAGAATGAGACGCTGCGGAACGCCTGCACTGAGGTCACTTCCGAGGATGACTCCGATGTCTGTAACCTTGGTTCCCTGAACCTTGGACGCATCCAAAGCAAGGAAGAGTTGGCCCAAGTCACCGAGCTTGCGGCCAAGTTCCTCCTACTCGGGACCCTCAAGGCACAACTGCCCTACGAGAAGGTCTACCGGGTGCGGGAGAAGAACCGCCGCTTGGGTCTTGGAATTATGGGTGTCCATGAGTGGCTGCTGAAGCGTGGCTATCGTTACGAGGTGACACCTGAGCTTCACGAGTGGCTGACCGTCTGGAAGACTGGCACCGACTACCATGGCGACAAGTTCGCTGACGAGCTTGGGATCAGCCGTCCGGTCGCTAAGAGGGCCATCGCTCCGACAGGCTCCATCGGCATCCTCGCCGGGACGACCACGGGGATCGAACCCCTGTTCGCCGTTGCCTACAAGCGCCGCTACCTGAAGGGCCAGAACGACTGGCACTATCAGTATGTGGTCGATGGGACGGCCCAAGAGTTGATTGAGGTCTACGGTCTTGATCCTGAGTCCATCGAAACCGCTGCCGACCTTGCGTTGGACCCGGAGCGGAGAATTAGGTTCCAAGCAGATGTCCAAGATTACGTCGATCAGTCGATTTCCAGCACCATCAATCTCCCTGCATGGGGCAGTGCCGGAAATAACCCTGACACGGTGGATGGTTTCGCTCGGACCTTGGCTCAGTATGCTCCCCGCCTTCGGGGCTTCACTTGTTACCCTGACGGGTCTCGGGGCGGTCAACCACTGACCCATGTTCCCTACAGTGAGGCTAAAGCCCAACTCGGGGTCGAGTTCTCGGAGGCTGTCCAGACCCACGACATCTGCGACATCTCGGGTAAGGGTGGGAGTTGTGGTGTCTGATCGTCTGTTCGAGATGATGGACGACATCGAAGTGAGGACCGGGGCGTTTGAACCCGGCCTCGCCGTCGAAGCCCTTAGGGAGTCTGGGGACCATCTCATAGCCGATCTGATTGAAGGCTTGGTGGACCGGATCGAAGAGCTTCAGAGAAAACTTGAGAGGACGGAAGCCCGTCTTCCATTGAAACAATCCAAAGGAAGGAAGAGACGATGACCCGTAAATTTGAGGTCAGCGCCGTTCGCTGGACAGGTGACGAGGTTTCTTTCGAGACCATTACCGATTTCAAAGCTGATGGTAGCTTGCTGATCATGCAGCATGATGGCGAGAGAATTACCGTTCTCCCTATGCAACACTATGAGGCAGTCCACCTGACTCCCATCCCGGTCCACTAATGGCTCTGCTGGATAAGCGGATGCAGGACGCCACCAAGTTCAACCGCAATCTGCTGGTCCCTTGGTATCTCATGGCGTCCTACGCCTACTATGAGTTGGACGAGCCTTTCCTAACTGACGCTGCTTTCGATGCGATGGCTAAGCGTATGCTTCAGGGTTGGCCCGCTATCCGGCATCGCCACAAGCACCTGATCACCGAGGACGACCTGAAGGCAGGCACCCTGCTCAACCGGGATTTTCCGGGGATCGTCAAAGGTGCTGCAATGGACCTGATCCAAAGCACGAAGAAGAGGAAGACCGATGGTCGTAATCCTAAAGCGAGGGAATCCCCCATCTGAGCGCCGACATGCTGTGACGTGTCGATACTGCTCGACTGTTTTTGAGTTCAAAGAGTTCGAGGCCAAATATCATAGCGACCAGCGTGACGGTGATTTTTTCGAGATTAACTGCCCGGTCTGTCTCAAGCCTGTGACAAAGAGCGCAAGAACATGAACGACAACCCCTTTCTGGGTCTGCTGTTCGCCATCGCCGTATTCTTTTGGCTAACGCTGAAAGACGATGATGACGACATGACGCCAGTATGAAAAAATAAGCCCCACCTTGGAACCTCTTATGAGGAACCTTGGTGGGGCTTATTTTTCCTTACCCGCCGATGCCTAGGATCACTAGGTCGAACATGGCTTGAATAACGCTGACAGGGACTTCGGTGGGGCCTAGGCCAAACCAATAGAGGCCGATCAGGAGACCAAACCATAGCATCATCAGTGGACGCCAGTTACGCTGTAGCCAGCTTCCGTCCTTATGGTCAGTTGCGACAACTTTGGCGGCTGTCTCAATCATTTCCTTACTCGAACGGATAGCACGGGCCTTCTCGCCAACGGCGCCGACAACGGTGCGAACTACGCGGGGAAGGATCACTTTAGCAATCTTCCCGACAGCCATTTTACATTCTCCAAATACGAGCCAACAAGGAGGGTTCCTCATTGTCATTTGCAGGTTCTGTCTTGGACTGATCCAACCCAGCCATAGCTAAGGCAGTAACAGTCGTATCAACCCCTCGGCGGAACCAGCCAAGACCATAGGTCTCGAAGGTGCTGATGTTGGCCCAGAACATGAGCCTTTGAACTGAGAACTCCTTGACCAGCTTGGTGAGGTCCTTCTTGGCGACAGCGGCCAAGGTTTTAGGACCGAGGATTCCATCCTGCCCAGCGCCTGCCGCTGCTTGAAGGAGCTTCACGGCTCGACTTACACCGTGGTTCACCGCAGCATCGAAGACGATGTAATCAAGTCCAATAGCCAGTTGATCACAACCAGCCTTGCCCCAAAAGTCCTTCGCATAGATGGCCTTGGCCTGATCCAGCGTGATATTCTTGATGTCGAGGTGTGGGTAGGACATGGCAGAGATGCCGAACTTGGTTCCCTTGAGTTCACCTACGCCGATCTTCCCGGTGGTCCAGTTTCCCCGATCCCGCCGATCATTGGTAAAACCCCCCTCATGTCCAACGACAAGTTCAAAGGACTTCTCGAAGTTGCTTCTCATAGGATTTTACCCTCCTTTCCGAAAATACGGACCCGGCCCCATTCGTAAATGCGGATCAGCGTCCAGATGATGGCCAGCAGAGCGGCAGTCTCGGGTAGCCATGCTAGGTAGCTACCCAGAGCGGCAGACCCAGCAGCCACGTCCCCAACGTCTTTCATATCAATAGCCTCTATGCTGAAGTCTGGTTTGCTCATGTTTTCACATACCCTCACTGATTGAGGTTATTGGGTGGTAAGGGGTGAACGTCCCGCTGTTGGCAATATCGCGGAAGGCAGCTTGTGCCCAATCCCGTATATGCCTCAGTTCTTCCAGAGTGGTTGAATTGGTTAGCAGAACTTTACAGGTCCGTCTGACCTCTTTTATTTTTGCCCCCACCGCCCGCCACAAATCTGTCTGGAAATTAACATCATCCAAGACAGCCTCAATCGTAGCTTCAGGGTCTGCCGCTCTTAATGCGTTCAATTCAGCCCGAAGCATTGGGTAGTTGTCTAAATCCGGGTTAGGGTCCTTAACCCAGCTATCTGCTTCGAGTCGAGTTTCGCTGTATTCCAGAGCTTGACCACCTCCCGTGGAGGTGAGGAAAACAGAGCGACACTGTTCAGCCGCTTCATCAGCGAGGTTTATAAGCTCCGCTTGGACTGCAATATAGGATCGAGTCTCTACGACATAACCACGAACCACTTTGTCCTCATAGATCACCCAATCGGACTGATCTTGGAGGGAACATCTCTCGAAGTGGGGATCAATCTCAGGAGGCGGTTGAACTATGACAGGAACCCAACCGTCCCGTCCCTCAGCCAACCTAGGTATCCCCATGTCATCTAAGACCACCTGCCCAGCAGAGTCTGTCATGAACCCACCTGCCCGCAAAACATCGTCGGACACAGGCGCATCTTCGTAAATCCAAGTCGGCCTCTCTCCCACCGATAGGATTTTAGACCTATCGGCAGTTACCAGCGCATAAGTAGTCATAGTTTCCAAACTCCCGCCTCTTTCAGATATTTCTTAGCGGGTTTCCAAATACCGCCGTCTTTAACCCATCCCGTGCCTACTTTCCAAACACCGGAGTCCTTAACAAAGACCCCATCATTCGGCTCATAGTGGATATTGAGTTTAACCCATGACAGAGAAACCGCAGTCTTGTTATCTCCAATGGGGGCTGTGAAGGCGCAGACAACTCCGAACGTGGGGCTATTAACCATTACGTCTGTCAAGTTAGACACGCCCCAGAGGTCCGCTGCGCCGCCTACTGTCAATTCGTAGAGAACGGGATTATTAACGATAGATACTGGAATTGTCGGACTACTTTGATTACTACCTATAAGAACACCACCATGCGTCAGTTGGAGAACATGTGCGGCGCCATCTGCCCCGGCGACCCCTACCCGCATCTTCATCTCAACACCGACAATACGGGAGCCACTGGGAATGGGTGGAAAGCCTGTAATCCACAGTTGTTGAGTTATCGTGGCGGAGTTCTTAGGCGCTGCGGATGTGGCTGTCGATGTTGAGTCAACAATTACGTTACCGGGGTTTGCCCAAACTAGAGAGGACCCACCTGTGGCTGTAACTACAGCGGTTCCTATTTTGAAGTCAGTCTGAGGCATAGGCCCTCTCTAGTGCCGAATTGATCAGCTTTTTGACTTCATCATCGCAGAGGTGCCAAACCTTCATTTTAATATTCTCCGCCGCGTCAACGATCACCCCTTGGACTGGTCGTGTGAATAACTCTGCCAGTGTCTTATCCCCCCACCGTCTCGTCCTAATCGTGGTCCGACACATATCGTTGAGCTTGATTAGGGGGTGTTGCATCACCTCTTCAGGATGCGTCTGTAAAGTGAACATAGTCACACCACCTTGAAGTAAATGTCCCCATTAGCGCCTCCTGTCGGGTCGGCGGCGCCAAAGGAGAAGGCCCGGTTAGCCATGGTTCCCACAGCATCCAACTTCGTCTTGTCCTCTTTGGACATGAGGCCGTCAGCGGTTTGTGAAGCATTACTAAGGACAGGGGTAGGTCCTGTTGGGCCAATATCCCCTTTATCACCCTTATCACCCTTATCGCCTTTATCGCCTTTGACGCCTTGGATACCTTGGATACCCTGAGGACCTGCCTCGCCTTGAATACCTTGGATACCCGGAGGACCCTGAGGACCTTCATCCCCCTTGTCCCCTTTATCGCCCTTATCGCCTTTGACGCCTTGGAGACCTTGGATACCTTGGATACCCTGAGGACCTTCATCCCCCTTGTCCCCTTTATCGCCTTTATCGCCTTTGACGCCTTGAGGTCCTGCTGGGCCTTCTGGTCCTATGAGTGAGGCTAAATAGTCATCTAGGGTGCCTGTGTTACCGACTGAGAGCCAGAGGTCGTATGCGTTATCAATCGTGAGTAAGAACCTCTCGAAGAGTTCCTGATCACGTTTTTGACCACCCCGCAGTGCGTAGAAGGAAGTGCTTTCTTTCATGCGATACCCCCACCGTAGGGAGTGACAACAAGTCCACCCGCGAGTTCATCAAGAGCAGACATTTCATCAATCTCAGCCTTCAGCGCCGCCGCGACTTGCTCGAACTCAGCCTTTCGTGCATCAGTGTAATAAGTGGCGGCGAAGATCAGACCGGAGAAGATAACAAGATCAGACAACACCAATCCGTAGTTGGTCGTCCCACCGGGGTCCGGCGTCTTGTCAAACTCTGCGTAATACTCGATTTCGATGACGGACTGGGGCTGGAAGGTTCCGTAGAGCTTGAAACCATCAATACCCAGCTTGAACCCAGACATCGCGTCAGTCTGCCCGCTGGTTAGTCTCTTCAGAGGACGCCCATCAAGCCTAACCTCAATCAGACCTAGGTAGTCCCGAGGGACATCTACAATCCCGTCAAAGGCTTCTGGGATGATGAAGCTTTCAATTGCCTTCTGTAGCGGGGTGCGGAGAAGTCGCTCGACCCGCCGAAGTCCCATACTGATGAACTGATCGGCAAGTTCGTCGGAGCAATCGTCTCGGTTCAGGAACCCATGAAACAGGGTCCGAAGCTCAGTGTAATCCATAGCGGCTCCTTTGGGGTTTATCCAAGAAGCTCAGTGGTCGAAGGTCTTGTCGCCTGAAATGATGAAGGCGTCATAATGTTCGAGGCGGAGCTTTTGGAGGATTTCATTAGCTGGCGCCGACCAGAAGTCGAAGCCTTCGCGTATCCATTTGTTGACCAGCCCCTCAGGGATGGTTGCGACTGGGGTTAGACCGTTGAGGCGGAACGAGAAGTTCTCTTTAGCCTCTTGCAAGTCGTCCCAAAAATCTTTGCCGAGTTCTTGCTCGGACGTGATGACATCCTGTTCGTCGCCCTGCCCCAGTATGAGGTCTTCAGTAGCTCCAATCAGGTTCGGGTATGCTGTGCGGTGTGTCATTGCCTCTCCAAAAAAGAGAGGACCACCTAAGCCGGGAGAGAGACGGCTCAAGTGGTCCTCAGGTGCCTTGGATTTAGTCCAAGGTAGACTTGGGTGGGGCCTTAGCCCCTACCCTTAGGTCAGGTTGGTGATCAGGGCGGTGGCCTGTTTGTTGTTGTGCTTCAGGCCGAACTCACCAAGCATCATCCAACGCTCAGCGTCACCGACTTTCGCCAGCTTCTCGCGGAACCAGTTACGACCCTTCAGGACAGCCAGCTTCCAGTTGGCCGGATCGTAGAGCAGCGCATCGGAAGCACGGAGGCGGCGGTTCTTGACCACTCGCACAGTGCCGAACGGCGACTCATAGACGTTGACCACGTTGGTCAGCTTGGTGTCACCGTTGTCGGTGGTGTGGGTCCGACCCGAGGATTGCAGCCAGCCTGCGATCAGCTTCGAGTCCGAAGGCTTGATCATCAGCGTGGTGGCATCCGAACCAGCGTTGTAGAGCTTCTCGTGAGCCGAGATGACCGCAGTCTCAGTCAACGGGCCAGCTTGGTTGCCAGCAGTCGAGCCGTCCGAGTCGATGGTTACGGTCACAGCCGAGTCGATCTGAGCTTGAACACCAGCGAACTCGCCAGCAACAGCACCAGCAGCGGCGACATAGGTCTGACCAGTGCCGACCAGAGAGTGTTCAAGGTCCATCTTCAGGAGCTTGCCAGTCTTCATGGTCTCACGGGCGGTCACTTTATCACGGCCATAGAGCTTCACGGCGTCAGCGGTCCCCGAGACTTTGAAGGTCTCTTCGAGGATTTGAGTGCCGTTCTGACGCATGGTCGGCTGGTCGCGGTTGCTGTCAGCGGCGTCAGCGCCTTCGAGCTTGGCGTTCTTAGCGACAGCCCGCAGTTGGTCTTCCATCCACTGGTAGAGCGTGTTCTCGACGGTCTCAGTCTTGATCGAAGACAGGAACGGAGTGTCGCTCGGGGTGATCATGGAGATGTAGTCCGAGACCTCTTCTTTTTTGCCAACGAGGTCGAACGTCTTCAGGTGAGTGGGCATTGTATATCCTTACTTCTTGGTGGCGGCGAAGAACGCTTCAGCCACGTCATCAACAGAGCCAGAGGCGGCGGCAGCTTTGCGGAGCTTCTGAACAGCGGAAGCTTCCCGATCTACGGTCTCCGATTTCTTCAGAACCTTGGTCGGGGCTTTCGCCACCTTCTCCTTGACTTCCGTCTTCTTCTCTTGGGCGAGGTCGTAGAGTCGGGCCTTGTTCATCATCACGATGGCACCGGGGTCCACGATGGTATTCACAGTGTCCCGGTCCATGCCTTGGGCCACTGCGTAAGTCCTGATCTGGTCGTAGAGCGCGTCATTCCAATCAGGGATGGCCTTGGCGATGACTTTCATCGACTCCTTGGCCTGTTCACGGAGAAGACGTTGATGTGCGTCACGGCTCCGTTGGACGAACTCCTTACCCTCAATTTCAAGGGCCTTGAGTTCACTTTCGGCACTCTCCTTGGCGGCGCGGAGGGCATCGAACTCTTCTGGGTCAAGCTCACGGGAGGCGCGGAACAGGTCCACGTCCTTGTATTTCTCAACCTTCTCCTTGGCCGCTTTGAAGCGATCATCAAGGACTTTAGCGAGATAGAGACCTTGCGTCTCCATAACCCGGCGTTGGGCGGCGAGAGCAGCGGCAGTGGTCTCAAGCTGGGTCTTCTGCGCTGCGAGGGCCTTCAGGTCTTTGACGGCGAACTTCTGTTCCTTGCCATCGACCGTGACAACGACCTCAGCGTCATCTTCAGCGACCTTTGGTGCAGGGTCTTCATCACCCTCACCTTCTTCAGCAGCTTCAGAGCCATCACCTTCATCCTCACCACCATCATCTTCGGCGGTTTCAGCCTCGGTGGAGACCTCTTCCTCTTCATCCTCAACTTCAACCCCAGCTAGGGCTTCCTCGTCAGGGGTCGATTTCATAAACGCTTCTACAGCGTCATCTAGGCTTGTTTCAGAGCCTGTCAGTTCAGGGTCCATGTTTTCTCTCACACGATAATAGGTTCATCTTCGTCGCTGTAGACCAGAGACTTCATGGCCTCATGGTCAGCGTGGGCGACAAAGGAGCGGAGGGTAGCAAGCAGGTTGTCCAGACACCGGGCCTCTAGGTAGAGAAGCTGACGCTTGTCGGTCTCATGCGGTAGGGTGCTGAACAGGACAGTCTGGTATTCGTCCTTCAGAACCTGAACCGCTGTCTCAAAACCTTCGTCTTTCATGAGGTTCCGAAGCCCAGCGCCTACTCTCAGGGCCTTCTCTTTTGTTAGCTGAATGGTTCTCTCTCCATCGGTGGGAGCCTCCCTTGGATAATCCAAAGGAGGCCCTTAGGTTTAGATGTCAGGCGCGAAGGTTGCCTTCTTGTCGGGGACGGTCTCAGCGATCCTGAGTTCTTCACGACCGATGTGGATTTCGTTCTCGACACGCTTGGCTTCGATCACCGAGTCAGCCTGCTTATGGCTTGCATCGGCTTGGGCCTTGATCAGAGCGGCTTGAGCCAGCATCCGGTCGCTTTCGCCCTTCATGATCATCGCCTGAGCTTGAGCCTTCTGATACTCAATCTGAGACTTCATCTGCTCCATCTGAAGCTGTTCAGCGGGGCTTGGTTGCGCCGGAGGCAGCTTGTCAGGCGGGGTCAGGAAGGACTCGATGTCCTCAACGCCACGTAGCTCTAGGCCACGACGAAGGACCTCATACCGTTTGGTATAGTCATATGCCGGGGCAAGCTGAGGATCGGTCCTGAAGTATTGGTCGATTTCCGTCCACTTCATTGCCTCCCTCTGCTGATCCCCATAACCAAGGGATAGCTCAATGGAGGCGGCAGAACGCTCAATCCAATCCGCAGGCTTGACCGGAACATAGTTCCCAGTCACGTCCAGATATTCAGCCTCTTCTACGAAGTCGATGACAGTATCGTAGATCAGGCCGAAGAGTTCTCGAACGAACTTACCGAAGCGGCGGGCCACAATCTTCTGACGCTGCTGCGACTGGCTGATCAATTGCTCAACCATGCCTTGGGAGTTTTGCGTCGAGATAGCATCCTTGTTCATCCCTTGGGACAACTTGGAGATGCCTGTGACCTCTTCCTTGTCTTCATCAATCATACTGATCAAGCTGAAGACGTAAGGGTTAAGTTGGCCCTGAGGGATGGGAGCGATCCCGTCCATCCTGCGGACGTTCACGATACCACCGATGCGGTTCTCGACCAGTTCTGAGGCGTTAGCCACAGTGCCTGTCATGACCATCTGACGTGGGTTGTTGGTGATCAGAGCGTGGTTGATAATCTGCCGGATCAACACCGTGCGGGCGTTCTGAACCGGGATCACAGCCTTGCCAAAGTTCTCACCAAAGAAGGTGTGAGGGACTGGCAGAGGAACAAACACCGCGAAAGGCTTACGTTTTACTTGTTCCTTGTGAAGCACCACATCCTGGGACATCGTGATCTTCCAGAGTTGGGTCTTACCCTCCCCCTCCATGTCAAGGTCGATGTAGGCTTCGTAGACCGTGACCTCTTCGACAGCGCCTTGGTAGGCGTCATTGTTCGAGAACATGTCGTCCACGACTTCAAACCGAGACTGCTTCTCATAGTTCTTGTCGATGTCGAAAGACGCTGAGAAGGTCAGTTCCTCTACCTTGGACTTATCCAAGCCAGCCTTCAGAAGCTCAGACTTAGATTTGGTCATCCGGTGGATCAGATACTTGGCATCACACAGCTTGGTGGTCCGAGAGGAAATTAAGATGTCCTCAGGTTGAACCACTTCGCAGACAACCCGGCGTTTACGGTTGGTGACGATGAAGGAACCGGAGAACAGTCCCTCAGGTGTCACCTCAGCCTCATTGAACTCATAGCTCGGGTAATCAGCTACAGCCGCCGTGAGTTCATCCTCGGTAAGAGCCTCGAACTCGTAGGTATGGTCGTCGGTAAGCTCTTCTCCAAAAACCTTGACGATACTAAAGCGTTTCATCAGGCCGTCCGTCAGGACATCGTAGAGAAGCTGCTCACCGTCATTCTCTTTGAACAGGACGTGACGGCAGTAGTCAGTCGCCTGTTTGGCATCATCGACAGTCTCACCCTTTTCGGGGCTGAAGTTCACAATCCGAGAGTGGGCTAAGAAGGCTTCAAGAACCGTGGACCTCATTGAGTCCACAGCGTCGAAGACATCTCGGCTCACATACTTGGAGTCGCCTGCATGGAGAGGCGCAGGTAGTTCGCCACGGTAGTAGCGTTCTACTTCCTGCCGCTCACGGGAGAGCCGACCATCGGTAATGTGTTCGCTGTCACTGATGGCCTTTTGGAGAATGGTGACGATCTTTTCGTCGTCCATTTTCTTAGCCATAGGTTTCCTAGATTGCGTGGACGTAGTGGGAAGCCGTCACAGGGATCGGTTTCCAAACTCCGTCATGGATGTGGTTGCAGATAGCGAGGGACATCACGCAGTCGTCGTGACAGTCACCTTCAGCTTCCAGTTTGCCGCTCTCCTTGACCACGAAGGTCAACAACTCGGAGATTGTCGTCTTGTCGTTCAGTTCCAACTCACCCAGCCTAAGAGCGGCCCTAAGGTCGTCTATGATCAGAGGCTTGGTTTTGGCGTTGGTGATGAACCCAAGATTAGGGGTGTCCACGTCTGTAATCTTGTCTTCGACCACGTTCATGTAGACGTTGGGATAGTGCCATGTCTTGAACAGGAGGTTGACCGTCAGGAGGCCGTGGTTGTTTGCCTCGACCGCGATCTTGGCATTGTTGAAGAGGGTCCCTAAGCGGAACAGAACCTCAGCATAGTAATCAGGGTGAACATGCCCCCGCCACACGGCGACTTGACGCTTCTCTGAGTCCAGAACCTGAGCTACCGAGTAGTCTCCACCTCGGACGCCCATCGCCACGTCTGCACCGATGAAGTAAGTCTCACCGGGGTCAATCTGACGATAGAGCAAGAGTTCCCCAAGGGGATGCTCATTCCAGCTAGTCAACTCCAAGGCCAGCCGAGAGATGGGTCCCTTGAGTTCAGCGGCTCGTTTAGTCAGTTGCTCGGGATCGAACACGGGCCGACCAGTCGTCAGAAAGGCTTCTTCAGGCTCACAGGGGTATTCCTGCTTGAACATGTCGAGGCCGTTCTGATTGACCTTTAGACGCCTCCAATAGACCTGTTCGTCATCTAGGCCATACTTGAGGGCAATCTCCTGCTCCTGAGGTGTCTTCTCAAAACCTTCGGGGACAGGTGTGCGGTATTCGGTCTGAAGGAACCAAGGGATGAAAACAGCCTTGTAGCCGTTCTCCCCCGCAACCGCGCCCTGCCACATCTCGTAGAAAGGCCCAGTCACACCGTTGGCAGTGCTTTCGATAAAGACCGCTGTATCGTCGGCATCGGGGATCGACTGAAGAAGACCGTTTAGGTTTTCCCTAGCGAACCCTTCCTTCCAGAAAGCCAACTCAGATAGATGGGCATGGGTGATCGTCTCACCCCGAGCGATGGCCTCCCCACCAGCCGTTGCGACAATGTAGGAAGAGTCCAAGAGGTCGAACACAAGCTCCTTCCGAGAAGAGTAGCTGGTGCTGGGCTTGAGGATTTCTGGGACGTTCTCGTGATACCGCTTTGTCATGTTGAACAGAGCAGTGGTCGAGTCCGATTTGTGCGTCACCACGATAGCCTTCTTGGCCGTCGATTGTGAAACACGGGAGTAGAGGTAGCCGCCAACATAGGTGGACAAACCCTGCTGCCGCCCTTTCAGAATGATGATACGAACCCGACCTGTCTCGGCCATAGAGTCGTCAATAGCTTTCTGAAGGATGCGCTGCGCTGCGTTCAACTCGAATGGAACGATCTTGGCATCCTTGGTCCTGATCTTCAGGGCATTTCGGGCGTAGTAGGGAAAGTCTTCCTTCAGCTTTCGGCGGACCTCTAAAAGAGCCGCCTGTTGGTCAACCATTGTCTACGTCCCACTCCGCATCTTCGATACCGTCAGTCATTTCATCGACTTCAGCGGCGCCGTAGCCAGCTAGAGCCGATTTCTCAGCGAGGCGTTTAGCCTGCCGCTTCTCGAACTCGACGTGCATCCCCCTTTCGACGGGCTGCATCGGCTGGGGCATGGGGATGTCCTTACCTAGAACCTTGTATTCGTCCTTAGCCAACTCAAGGAGCCAGTCCTCAGGCTTCAGGTGGGTGGTCGTGCTGTGGCTGATGTTAGGAGCCTTGGAATGGGTATAAGCCGCCAACTCCTTCAGAGCGGCGACCTGTTCCTTGGGCGTAAGAAGCCCTGAGCGGACTAAAGCCTCCATCATCCAGAGAGGGTTAATCTCTAGTCCGGTGCGTTCCCTCACATCATCTGGAAGGAACTTGAAATTCGTGGGGTCGATCATCTTCGTCGCCTCGTTAAGTCTGAACTGCACTTCCTGCTTGGTCATGCCGTTAGGCCATGTCCTGCGGCGGCGGGCGGCGATGAAGGCATTGATCTTCTGTGCGAGGTCGGCCTTTTCAGGGTCTTCCTCTCTGATCCTGAAGGGCATCCCCATAGGACGATCCTCAACGGCGATGCCGTAGTGGTCGCAAGCCATCTTCTCTAGCTGCTCGTCCGTGTATTCGGGGTGTTCAAACCACTCAGTCAAAAGACGACCTGTGGTGACGCACATCTCTGGCGTAAAAACGGTCATCATTCTCTCCTTGTTCCCCCTCCCTTGGATTCGTCTAAGGAAGGGGGATTTTTTTTTTACGACAGCGCGGTCGGGATGGACCGTGCCGGGACAGGCTCCACGCCCTGACGACCCCAGACCATTTGGTCCACGGCCTGCCGGAGTGCGGCGTCCTTGATCTGAGCCAAGAACTCTTGGCGGCTGATCTGGTTGGCTTCCAGAATGTCGAGGAACAGGTTGTAGTCACCTGAGCCAAGCTCTTGCATCACCTGAACCCAAGTCTCTTGACCGACCTTTGCGTCCGAAGGGTGGAACCCATAGGAGTCGTGGATCGGGTTAAAGCCCTTCAATTCCGGCAACCGCTTCATGGTCTCCCTGAGGGACCAAGCGTCATTCTGGTGAGTCATGAGGGCAGCAAGCCCACGACCAGCAAGTTTGAACTCGTCAGTCTGGACCCCAAGCGGCACCACCCTGCCTGTAGGCAATTTGGTCTCAGCCGCAATGAAGACCGGGTTCTGGTTGAACTCATACCGCAGCATCATCCCGTCCTTGGTAGGGACGTTGACACCCATCTCACCGCGACCTTTAGCAATCTCAGAGACCACCGAAGCGAACTTCAGATAGTTACGGATTGCCGGATAGCGGACATTCATGTCGCGGATCAGTTCGTCATTCATCCTGACGTAAAGGTCCATCTCATAGGCATAGGCCATAGCCTCACGCGCATCAGCGAAAGCCTTTCGACTCGACTGGAAACCAGCGTTGTCGCCCTTCGCCGTCTGAAGGACCCACTTACCGTTGACCTCAGCCACACGCTTACGGACTCGCTCGGTCTTCTTGACGTTCCCTTCAATGTCGTATTTTGGCACGACAAACATAGCGCCTTGTTCGGACTTGAGGTCCGCTACAGTTTGCTCAGGAATGTTAATCAGACCATCACCGTCGATACCGATGATGGGAGCGTCCCCAGCCAGCTTCGTGAAGACATCGCGGAAGGATTCCTCACGGGAGTTGAACTCAGCCGCATAGAGATAGGTCCCGATGGCCTTTTTGAAGAGCTTTCTCAACTCAGTATCCGGCAAACCGACTGCTGCCAATTCGGGGATGCGTTCTGCAATCGCTTTCGCAGGTTGCAGGTAGATGTCAGCACCTTGGATCGAGTCCGGGTCCCCCTCGAATCCCTCCCGAGGCAGTAGCCCGGTGGCTCGGAGGACACTGCTCTCAGCCATCGTCATGCCAGCAATCTGGTAGGCGTTGTTCGAGGCGTCGAGTTGGACAATGAAGTCAGTCGTGTAGTTCTCAGCCAGATCGGCTTGAACGTCAGGGTCCTGAAGCAGTTGGGCGTTGGTTAGCTTCGCTTTACCCTTATGACGGGCGCGGGCGAAGTCGATCATTGCCTTAACCTCATGGGCAGCGTTCAGGACTTGGAAGAAACCTTCCCCGTTCTTTACCAGCTTCCCAACTTCAGTCTGATTACCGTTCCGGTCCTTCATTGTCAGTCGGCCAAAGGGGTCCTCTGCGAACTTGATCAGACCGTCAGCCACACCCGGTTGGAATAGAGCGTTACGCCGCTCAGCCGGGGACTTCTTATCGAAGCCCAGCAAGTTCCCGATACCGTGGAAGACGAACTTGAGACCATCAGCCCCACCCACAGGATGCTTCTCAGGGGTGCGGAGAATACCTTTCATAAGGTCCCCCGCCTGAGAATGGGCCAAACCGTTCCGCGAGTAGATGCGCAGGTTTGCGCCCGCAATCCACTCCTGACGGATCAGATTGGAGGTTCGGCTATCCTTGTCACCCAGTTGGAACAGTAGCTGAGCCACAGTCCTCATGGTCGTATCGTCTGCCCGCCCGAACTTGTCCTTACCGATCAGGACAGAACCAATGGTCCCGACCTTCTTATCACCAGTCCCCTCAAGCCCTTCTTCGATCTGCCGAAGCATGTTCGAGTTTACTGCCATATGGGACGACCGGAGTCGGTTCAGGGTGTCCAGAATAGGCCGGAAGGAGTCATCAATCCTCTCAGCGGGAATGTCCTTAATGGCCCTGAAGGCACCCTCGGTCAGATTACCGGGAGCATACATGGTATCCGGGTAATCCTGATTGACCATGTTCTCAGCCTGTCGGACGGCCTTCGCAACTTCGATATTCTCAATCAGTTGCGGGTCCTTGAAGTTGATCTGGACGACCTCAAGGCGCCTGCCCTCAGGGTCCTTCACATAGGAGCCATCATACCGGAGACTGTTCGAGCCGCTTGGGCTGAAGCGTTCAAGACGACCCTCAGCTTCCATGTTAGACAACGCATCGTTGACGATACGAGCCGCTTCCAACGGGGGCAGGCCAAAGCTCTTGGCGAATTGGTCCACCAGTTGGTTGACTGTCACCCGATCAGAGGCGAAGTCATAGAGCATCTTCTCTACCCGGCCCTCAGTCGTCGGAGGAAGGGCTGCGATGTATTCTGCCAGATTCTGAGATTCACCCTCAGCCAGTGCCAAGGCGTAATTGATTTGATCAATCCGATCCTGAACACGATCTTTCAGGCGTTTACGCGCCCGACTGCTGACAGGCTTTGCAACCTCCTTTGGACTGGGTTCAACGGAGACCGGAAGTTGAGGCTCGGTGGCCTCCACGACTTTAGTGACCTCAGTCTTAACCTCGACATCTTCTTTAGGAGCCGGGTTCTTGAGTTTTGCTAGAGCGCGGTCTTCCGTTGTCTGCGGAGGACTTTGGCCAACGTCAGGCTGTTGATTGTCATTCGCAGCGGACGGCTTGGCTCCTTTCTTCACACGCTTTGAGACAGCTTCGAGCGTCTTCTCGAACTTCTCTTCTTTCTCGACCTGCTCCTGATCAACCTGCCGTTCGATGGCATAGTCGTTCCCAATCGCTGCCAGAGGCGTAAACTTGTTCCGCCAGAACTCAACCATGACCGGGTTTTGGAAGATTTGAGGCAAGACCTCATTCATCATCCTGAACCGATCAGCACGGGTCATATTGGCCTGATCCAAGTCGGACCTAAGGGCATAGAGACCTTGGTATTGCTCAGAGGGGATGGTCCCTTCGGCCTTTTCAATCTCAGCCGTTAGGTTGGCTACGATCCTCTCGCCCTCACGGGCTTTGAACTTCCTGCGGTCTCCGATGGGTCGGTTGTCGGTCGCTTGGAACTTCTTGAGGACATCCTCAGGGTTCTTGGTTGGGTTGAAGTTGGGTCGATGGTCTGGGTTCACCCTCTGCCGGATCAACTCCTGAATGGCATAGGTTTCATCCTCCTTGGTCGAGAACGAACGGATGTCTTCTCGGAAACGCTGGGGAGCGTCAGCCGGGATCACACCCTCTTTAGCCAGCGCCTCCATTACCTGAAGGGTCGTATCAGGCCCAGCGCCCGTGGCCTGCTGCCAGCGGAGGTAGGGTTCCATATACGGAACGCCTTCTGGGACCTTATCATCTGCAAAGATTTGCTCGGTCGCCTTGCTGTTCATCGAAA
Source organism: Pseudogemmobacter lacusdianii (assembly GCF_030848395.1). GTDB lineage: Bacteria > Pseudomonadota > Alphaproteobacteria > Rhodobacterales > Rhodobacteraceae > Pseudogemmobacter > Pseudogemmobacter lacusdianii. The sequence goes on from NZ_JAVDBT010000008.1 coordinate 133,963, forward strand.
GACGCTGAGCGTTTACGTCAACCTGTGCCTGCTGTGCGGCCTGTTGCTGGACGGCTTGGGTCTGCTGAGCTTGAGCAACCGTAGGGGCAGCTTGTGCCATCTTGGCCTGCTTAGCAGCGGCTGCGGCCTGTTCTTTGGACTGATCCAAGGCAAACTTACGGGCGGCGGCTTCTGCCTTCTGCTGAGCCTTGAAATCCTGCAAGGAGTCGAAGGCGGTTTTACCTTCAATCTCGGTTGGCAGTCGTCCGGCCCTATCTACGGAGTCCACAAAACGCTTCACCCGAGAGCGGTTATTTGTCTTCCGGTCAATTGCCCGTGCGATGCGGTTGACCATCCAAGCACTACCAATTCCGCCCAACCCAGCACCCACCCCAGACAAACTTACCCCAGCCGTAAGGGCCGCATAGGCGCCGAGCTTCAGAGAGTTACGCTTGTCCGTGATGTCAAAGTTTCGGGTGAACTGGCTAAGACCACCCATGTCGCGGGTCCCGTTCAGGGTGAAATCCTGAATGGTGTTTGCCTGCTTCGCCAGAGAGGCTAGTCGCTTTACGTCTGGCTCATTTGGGAAGTATTGTTCCAGCTTGGATACGAAGGTCGTCGGTGTAGGGGAACCTTGGTGGCCCAGAGTCCGCATCACAGCGTCAACTGCGGCCTTACCTTCCCGATTGCCCGTGGCAGCGGCTAGTGAGCGGAGGCTAGTGGCGATGGTGCTGGCTTCAGCCCTCACCTCACGAAGAGCGGCGTTTGCCGCGCCTTTAGCGGTCCCCTCGCCCACATCATCTACGTTCCCGAGGACATCCATATTCTGGTCCGAGGCTTGCCAGAGCCTATCTGCGGCCCTCACCTCGTCTTCAGAGAAATCACGGTTATCGTATCGGATTTTGTCAGAGACGGCACCTACGGCATTGCCTACGCCATCCTTGACGGCGGTTGCACCAGCCACGGTGGCGTCGAACATACCAGCCGAGCCTGCACCAGCGATTGCCTCAGCACCTGCTTGACGGAGGTCAATGTCGAGACCCTTATCGGTCCCAGCGGTCTCACCCGTCTGTTGGATAATGGACTGACCACCCTCAGTGACGCCCTCAATCAGCATACGGCGTAGGATGCCCTCAGAGCCGGGAGCAAGAGCGTTCAACGCGCCCGATGCACCAGCCGTTGCGAAGGCATATGACCAATCTTCGGAGTTGGGCTTCTCGCGGCCATTATTCCGAGCGCGTTCAATGGCAGTCGGCCCGAGGATTTGCATACCCTCGAACAACGCTGGCCCAGCGAAAGCACCTACAGCAGCGCCCACACCAGCACCACCAATAGCGCCGGGGCCTGTGATAGCAGAGGAGGCACCACCTACAGCAGCGCCAACACCAGCACCTGCGGCCCGAGAGGCCAAAGACCCACCCCACTGACCCAACTGCTCAACGGCAGCGCGGGGCAAATAAGATAGGTCATAGAAAGTGCCGCCCTCGTTATAGAGGCCCGTCATTGCACTTTCGTAATTCTCAGGCTGATCTGTAATCCCCCGCAGTGCGCCACCAGCGGACTCCATCCCAAGAGCTTCGAGAGTGATCCCGATATTCTCAAGAGGTTGATCCAGACCAGAGGACAAAGCACCGAGGAAGCTCGTATCTGCTTCAGGGGCTTCAGTGACGCTGGCTTGTCTCGCCTTCAACTTAGCTTGCGCTTCGGCCAAAGCCTGAGCTTTTTGTTCTTCCAGCGTCACTTAAAGTCTCCTTAATTCATTGGGTCATTCCCAGAGTTTGCGCTGTTCAGGGGTCATCACCTCCCATAGTGCAGGGTCCACACCTTCAGGCACTTCCGACGAGAGAGCGCCCTTGTCGGTCTTACCCTTGGTGATCGACGTGAAATCCGCGTTTGGGGTATGACGGGGGATGTCGATGAAACCTGCACCGGGGATATTCCGATACATGTCATACTGGTCGTGCATCTGTCCGTAACGGCGGGCCATGCCCTCATACCGTGTGGTCAGCAACTCAGTGGCAACTTGCGGATTAGAGAAGATACCTTGAGCGTCACCACCTAGAGCGGACAGAACGCGGAGGGCATCTGCTTCGGTCATAACACCGGGGCCAACGACCTCAGTCCTTGCTTGTCCGATCAGCCCTTGGATGTCCCCTTGAGCGGCACGGCGAAGGATTTCTTCCTCAGATAGACCAACAGTTCCTGAGAGGGTCTTCAGGTTGATCTTCAGGTCTTCAACGAAGCCGTCCACACCGTAGTCCATCGACTGGATCGTCGGGAGGATACGCTCAATGGTCCTCATACCCGTCTGAAGCTCTTGGACCTCAGCCTGAGCTTTAGCGACCATGTTTCCAGTCACAAGTTTATCACCAGCGGCGGTTGAGTTGTTCAATGGGACAACACCCGGCATAGCCTTGAAGGAGCCGTCAGCTTGGACTTGACCATACATCCCCGTATTAGGGTCAAAGGCCACGCCACCGATGATTTCACCTGTGGTCGGGTCCATTGCGGAGCCTACACGTTGATAGCCCCCTCCCCCGGCTTTCCGCGCCTCTGCGGCTGCTCCCAAGCGCCGTTCCTGCATCAGCCAATCGAAGCCACGGTCTTCTTCCCGGCGTTCGCCCTCACGCTCTTCTCCGCGAAGACCCATGAGGTTGTTGGCCGCGCCTGCGAAGCCATCGTTCCAGTTGGTCCCTGAGAGCAGTCCTGCTCCAATCGCCAAGAGGCGGTCTTGTCGCTGCTCCTTGGTCATGTCCGGCATGAGCCAAGCCAAGAAGCCTTTTTCCTTCTCGGTCATATCGTCTTCGTTGAGTGCGCCTCGGGTAGAAGCATGGACAGGACCAGAGCCACCACCAAAGTCGCCAAAGCCCGGTGGCATGGAAGGCTCGGTGAAGGCTCCAAAGCCCAGTGCATCACTCTCAGCCTTCCGTATCCCCCACTCGGCCCGTTGGGCTACGATTTCAGGAGGGAGTGGACTACCGTCGAGGGTCTGGACATCGAACAGATCATCATAGACACCCATTCCCGGCCCCTCACCCCCACCTTTTGAGGACTTGGTGATGCTTCCACCGCCAGTAATACTAGCGATGTAGTTCCGCGTTTCTTCGGGAAGACTGTTAGGGTCTCCGCTCCATTTGTCGGCGTTTCCAGCACCCCAGTTGTAAGCAGCCAAGGCTCGGGGAACATCACCGTTGTAGCGGTTAAGCATGGTCGAGAGATATTCCGCGCCGAACCGTAACTGGTCCGTAGGGTCTTCGACATTTGTTAGGGGAGTAATCCCAAAGCCGGGGTCGCGGGCGGTATCTGGCATAACCTGAGTCAGACCATAGGCACCCTTAGGGCTGGTCACGTTAGGTCGCCAACCGCTTTCTTGAGTGATCAGAGCAGCGAAGAGGTTCGGGTCAATGCCATACTTCTGCGCCATCTGGGCGGCAGTTTGACGGTAATCCATGAGTGGTTTTCCTTAACCGAAGGGAGACCAACCCAAGCCACCGAGCGTTGCGGCACCGCCGAGAAGGGTCTGGAAGGGGCTGGCTTGCTGGTAAGTCTTGGTCTGATAGCCGTTAGAGCCGTAGTTCCCACCAATCGCCGCCATATATTGGCTGATCATATCCATATCGAGGCCCGCTGCTTGGAGCTTACCTTGGATTTCCGCTTGATCCTGACCTTGGATAATCCCTGCTGCATTAAGCGCATCAGAGAGACCCTGAGCGCCCATTGAGACACCACCACTTGCGAGATTGTAACCAGTGAGGGCTGAATTACCCAGTTCAGAGTTGATACCAGCCATTCGGTCGAAGGTGTTCTGCTCAATCCCCATAGCCCGGTCGAGTCCAGCCTGATAAGCGTCACCGCGCATGTTTGCAGAAATGCTGGCCGAGCGATCCATAGCGTCATCCAAGGCCAGTGCCTCAAGTGCGCCTGTGCGGGTCGAGTTCATGTTACCAGTGCCAACAGCACCGGAGTTGATCCCGGCAACCTCACGCTGGAAGCCTTTGTTCACGTCACCGATGGCGGCGTCGATCTGAGCTTGGAGGTTAGGGTCATTCCCGAAGGCGGCGGCGTTATCTAGGATACTTTGGGTGGGGTTTGCGCCCGCTTTCCCGTAAAGGTTCTGAAGATTGCCGAGATACTGGCTCATACCTCCGAGAGCTTGTGTCCCGGCACCGATGGCCGCACTTGATACCGAGCCTGCTGTCCCGGTCCCGTGGTTTTGGATTTGGGAAATCAGCGCGAGTTGGTCAGGGGTCAGGTTGGCAGTGAGGTCCCCGAGGTCCCCCAATTGCTGTAGTCCACTTGAGAGAGCGCCCGAAGCCGCGTCAAAACCTTCGATAAGGTATTCTTGCTGCGGTTTCCAAGGATTAGACTCGAATGGCTCCTTGACTGTTTTGGTTTTGCTAGAGAAGAGGCTACCCATAGCGTTTTCCTTTGGATAGGTCCAAGGGAGGGTAGAGGTAAAACTCAGCCCATTCCCCGGAAGGCATGAGCCTTTTGTGGTGAAATACTCCCCCAGTCATCTTGATGAACTTGAGTAGCTTGGTGTCGTGAAAGGGGGCGTGAAAGGCGTAGACAGGACTTCTCGACCGGAGAGAGATTTGCGCGAGTGCGTCCCGAAAGCGTTTCAACACCCCCTTAGTCCACGGCACATGGACATCCGCATGTAGGATCAATCCGAACCACACAAATTCACCAGTGATTGAGAACTCAGAGTTCTGAACCAAAGGTGTAACTATCATGGGGTTGATGCTGCGTGTGTCTGTAGCTCCTTGATGGCTTCAACCGCTTTGGACAGCACTTGACTAATCCTGCGTAGCTCTAACTCAAGGTGGCGGCGATCCGTCCCCTCCATTTTGGGACTTGGGGACGGAACATAATTTTCAGGGATGTGGACGGGAGTGAATGGCATTATCTCCCCGCAATCTTCTGAATGTCGGCGTCAAAGCCATTGATTTCCCCAAACGACCCAGCCGGAAACTCGAACCTCACTGAGAAGTATCGGTCGTTAATCCTTGAGTCGTATTTTGAGTCTACATACCCGGTGATTGTCTTCATCCGGCCCCAGTCAGTAATTCCAGCCGGGACGTTTGTCTTCCCGACCGAAACCCGAAGTGAGTATTCCTCGTCGCCAAGAGAATATTGGATGACCAACCGCCTCAGCAGCTTCCTACCCAATAGGTCTGGCGCAATCTCGTCTAGGTCGCAGAAAATCCGTTCGCAGTAAGCATCCCAAAGGACCTCAGGGACAACCTCTGTCGAATGGAGACCACCAGACCCAGAGTCTAGGAAATATGGCTGCGGACTTACCGGAGCGTCCCCACTACGGCCCCTAGAGCAGAGAACCAATCCCTCAGGTGCTACCCCAGAGACCGAGGACCATGCACTAACGGTGCTGCCCCAGCTACCTTCGATGGCTTCCCAATCAAGGATTTCGGAGAGGGATACCTCAGTCCATCCTACGAGACCGGGTAGGTCCACAAAGGTCCATGTGAGGTCCTTGTAATTGTAGACCGCGGCCTTGTTGCAGGACTGACAGTCAACAGCCGACCATTTGTTGTCATCCCCCTTACTGGGATAGCAGAAGGCAATCTCGTTATTCACCCGGTCATGGTAGACGAAGCATTTATAGGCAAGCTCTTGATCAATGTCCGAGAAGATGCGTTTGGCCACCTTTTTCGTCACAATCGACTGCTTACTGACTCCATCGTGCATATAGATGTCAGTCCGCCCGAAGACGTAATGGACGTTATCCACATATACGGCGCAGTTCTGCGCGATGGCCCCTTGGTCCTCGAAGAGCTTCTGAACTTGGAAGACAAAGGGAGCGCCTATGAAGTCCATACGGAAGGTCTGGTTATTACCGTAGAGGATGAAGGTATCGCCCAGCGCGAGACCATCTACTAGATGGCCCCTAAGGTCGTTCAGGACGGTCTCACCAGCGAGGGAGCTTGGATCAAGCACATCCCAATCATCAGGAGGGAGGCCATACTGGGCAGCATCGGACCACTTAATCATCCCGTGATAGTCGATACCTCCTTTGGATACGTTCAACGCAACTAGGAAGTCTTTATACGACCTGAGGGCCTGACAACGATCTGACGGGTCCCATCCTGTTAGCTTCTTGAACGCACCTTCACCGGGGTCTTTCCGGTAGTAAGGAACATCAGCAACTCGGTTGATATAGGTTAGGCCCCCTAGGGTAGTGGTGGTCATCTGAACATCAGTGACGCCGGAGGCGCCTACTGGTGTCACATCCATAGACGCACCGTTGGTGATCTGAGAAATCGTCCCATCGGTGAATACAGTGACCAGATAGCCCTCATGGTTGGCCCCTCCCTTAAGAACCCCGACCGGAGTTTTCGCGTAAGTATTGGCCGAGGAAACTTTTTTGAATACGGAGTAGCGGCTTACGGTCTTGTTGGAGAACCGGATGTTTCGGGCATCAGTCCAAGCATGGATTGGGAGGTCCTGAGGGCTTTGATCGGTGATGACACCAATTTCGCCCACCCCTCGGATCGGAAAGACGGGCATAGGTGATCCTTAGATTTCTTCGGTTACAGAACCGTGGCGGAACTTCTGATGGGCCTTAGTCATTGAGACGTTCTGAGTTAGAGTTTCATGATGTAGGCAAGGGCAAAGTATGGCGGGCGGATGTCCACCGAGGCTGCACCAGCACTGGCTGTGCTTCCGGTCAGGGTATGCGTATGTTCCCCTGTGTCCGTGGTGGTGATTGTGTGGCTATGAGCACCAGCGGTGCCAGTATCCCCAGAACCCGCCCGTGCTGAGGCGGTGTAGTTTTCACCCGAGGCAAGATTGTTCCTATTACTAGTCGGTGCACCGCTGTGCACGTGGTTGCCATCAGTCGAGGTCGTCCCAGTATGGGTGTGACCACCGCCGACTGCCGTCAGGGTGCCTGAGCCGTGACTGTGGGCAGGGACTTCGGTAATGGCGTTAGCGCCACCTGTATCCCCCACGGAATAAGACCCACCAGCGCCTACGATAAAGCGATTCCTGAGGTCAGGTGTGCCATTGGTGCCGTCACATAGCGCCCACCCTGCTGGAATAGCAGCGATAGGGCCGGACCACATTACGATCATCCCGGTGTCAACCAAAGCCTTACCGGAGGTGCCCCCACCCGCCAACAAATTTAGCTCAGCAGAGGTAGCTTGGAGTCCAGCCAGCTTACTCAACTCAGCAGCGGTCGTCGGGAGACCTGTGAGCTTGTTTAGATCAGCGGCAGTAGCAGTCACTGCGCCACTTACATTGGGAAAAGTATTCTTCAGAACCGACTTGAGAAGGCGGATATGGTTGTCGCCCTCTGACATGGCGTCAGTCGATAGTGGGTAAGCGGTATTGAGGCCGCTCAGAAAGGATGCTGTCTCAACAGGCACTGGGTCCCCTAAGGATTACTCAGGGGACGCTTAGGCCCCCTTAGGTGGTCGCCTCAGCCGGGAGATAGTCCCCAGAGGCTACTTTGGATTCGATCCATTGTTCGAGGTCAAATTGACCCAGATCGTGTTGGCCGAAGATGGCCTTGAGTTCTTCGTCGGTGTTGCCCCCGGTCTCCCAGAGGCGGGTCTCATGAGCCAAGTGGTCGATCACGAAGCGTTCTCGCTGTGTCGAGGTGGGGTCATAAGGGGTCCCAAGGAGATGATGGCTCAGGAGGTCTTTAAGTTCTGGAATGACATCAGCCATTGGGTTTCTTTCCTACCTATCAGGTCGTTTACGGTTACAGCCTTAGGAGTTCAGGTCTCTCACTGCTCCACCAATCTTTAATAACAATAATAATAACAATAAAGGCCCCGGCTTTTTGAAGTCGATTTTTGCAACCCCCACCCCCTTCGGAAAGCCTTTGAAAACCGGGGGTCATCTAATGTCCAATCAGTTGACCTGCCTAAGATTATCCTTAGTTATCAATGACTTAACCATCATGCTGCTGGTGTTGTGCTTATATTGTGCTGGGATGCTGTCACCGTAGACGGACTGACAAGGGGCAGCGTGACGCGCTGTGGCCATAATGGACGGAAAGCAACGGGGCAATCCCAACGTCCAAACCCTGCAATCGCTTTTGAGAGGCGCAAACCATGATTTATATTCTCGACCAGAATGGAATGGTCATTTTCCTTGGGAAACCTAAAGGCCGCAAAGGCTAGGCTTCTGATCCTACCTATCAGGCCGTTTACGGTGACGCATTGGCCCTAGCCTTAATTGGCTGGGGCTTTCTCAATTCATCCCAAGGGGAAACCCAAGTCATGCCTATGCACGAAGCTAAAATCATCCTGCCGAAATTCGACAATCAAGGCAAAGCCATTGATCATCTGCATCCGCTGATCGCTGAGTCAATCCTTGCCAACTTTGGCGGCTACTCTGTCCAAGACATTTGCGGAGTCTGGAAAGACCCAGATTCTGGCCGAGTCTATCAAGACAAGTCTTCTGCCTATGTGATCGCTGCTGATTGGTCTGGAATGAACCCGGTTAAACTTCGCTGGATTGCCCGCCGTGCTGCTGTGCTGCTGTCCCAAGAGTGCATCTATATGGCCTTGCCTTCCGGTGTTGAGTTTATCGGACAAGAGGCTGTGCAACCTGCAATCGCCGCCTAAGAAACTTTCTTGCCTCAGTCCTTAATGGGCTGGGGCTTTTCCTTTGGATTATCCAACGCAAACCCTGTGCCGCTTTGTGGGCATATTGAACAAAACCCCCAAGAGAGAGACAACCAAAATGAACGCTATGAATCCCGCTGACGCAATCGCCCAAGACATCATCAACGCTGGCATGGCTGAGGCTGTGGCCGATCTATTCCCAAACGCTGAAGAGGCAAGCCCGAAGAAGGCCAGCAAGGCCAAGCCTGCAAAGCCTGCCAAAGCCAACGCTGCAATTGCCAAGGAAAAGGCCGAGGCCGCTAAAGCCATCCAATTCAAGGCTGCATCGGGTGAAGTCTATGACCTCGCCGCTGGGGCTGATCCTAAGGCCCTAAAGTCGGCTGCTGCTGACGCTGCAAAAGCCCTTGGCGCCATTGGCAAGAAAGACGCTGACCTGCTGAGCCATTATCTGGCCCTTGGCAAGTTCCAGTCTTCTGCCGCCCCTCTGTTCAAATCTTCCAAGCTGTATGGCCAGTTTCTGGCTAAGGAATTGCCCGCAAGCCAAGACCTTGACGCTGCACTGAGGTCCAATTCCAAGTGGCTTTGGGAAGCCTTGAACAAACCCGGCGCTGAAGGTGGTGACTTGCTTGTCGTCCTGAACGTCAACCGGATTGAAGACTATAAGTCGAAGAATCCCACGGTGATCAAACGGGACTACAAGGCTGCAAAGGCTGAAGCCGAGAAGCTGGCCGCTGCTGAAGAGATGGGCCTGAGTGTCGAAGAGGCTGAGGCTCAAGCCCAAGCTGAGAAAGAGGCCGAGGCTGAAAAGCTGAAAGCCCTTGTCTTGGAGTTTGCAAAGGCTGTGGCCAATAAGAAAGACAAGGCCGAGGCTGAGGCTGACATCCGTGATGCTCTGCTGCATGGCCTATTCGGTAAGAAGAAAGAAGCCTTTGAGTTCATGCAAAGCGTGATGCCCTAAGGCCACCTGAGCCAATCCCTAGACTGCCCTAAGTGGTGGTCTAGGGTTTTTTATCCATTGCCCGCACCAATTGGGCCGAACAATCGCAAACCCTAGGTTAATAACCTAAGTTATCTCTTTAGGTATAAACTTTGGAGGGCTGGGGCAGGTCTTCTGCCTATCAGTCCGTTTACGGTTACAGCCTTCCCAAGTTTGCACCTATCGCCGCGCCTCAAGGCGACTACTCCCTAGCTCTGGCTCACGCTGGACTAGGGTTTTTTATTCACAGGAGAGGCCCTGAGAGGCCCAAGCCTGCAACCCATACCTTACCCACACGACAACGCGACATGATGCCCTGAGGGGCTGCTGTGGCGCCTTATGGGCATAATGGACAACCAAGGAGGTCAAGCAATTGAGCCTGACCTTTGGACTCAATCCAACGGAGAACCTGAGCAATGCAAACCGAACAACGCTATTTCCGCGCCAAGGTAAGAAACCAAGGGGCGTTGGGCCGCTTCTATCGCCGTGACTTTTGCCTGACGGTGGAGGTCCAAGGAAGCCATGACAAGCTGATAGCCGAGGCAATCCAAGGGATTACAGCCAAGGGTTACGAGGTCCAAAACATCCTGAGCCATTCAGCCAAGAAGGATTGCCTGTAATGCCCGCGCAAATCCAATTCAGCCTGAGGGGTTATAGCTTTTGGCAGGACACCGAAAAGGACGGCTGGAATGTCACTGAGGCCAATTCAAGCCAACCCCCGAATTGCGCTTATGCCACGCCTCAAGCCATTGCCGAATTGAAAGGCATACCGAAACACCTGATCCCGCGTCCTTGGAATATCCTAGGGCCTGCATTGGACCAAATCCAAGGGAGAGAGAATTGACCCTCTTTATCCTGTCGGTCCAAGAGACCTACGAAAAACACCTAGAAGAGAGGCGGGCTTATGGCTTTGCGCCTCTTTCCCGCGAGACTTGGCAAATGTGGCGCACCCACGATCTGCAAAGGCTGAAACACCTGAATATCGAAAGGATGAAAGAATGACTATCATCGTTCTGAATTGCGCACTCAACCCTGTGGACGAATTGAAGTTGAAACACTGCACCTCCGATCCCACCAAAGTCCTTCTGCATGTCGCGGAACATGCGGGAAACAATGAGGCAGGCTTCTTCCTGACTCAAGCCACCGCAACCGAATTGCGGGACAATCTTGATCAAATCCTTGCCAAAATGGAGCAAGCCAATGCTTGACAATCGCACCGCCCAAATTGCCGCCCTGAATGACAAGCTGAGAACGACCTTCTTTAACGGTGGCCGCACCATGATCACCCGGTCAGTCGCAAGTCTTGACGAAGACACGCGCCAGAAGGTCCTCCGGGCTGTCCAAACCTTCGACAACTTCAACGAGGACAACAACCCATATGGGGAAAGGGACTTCGTGAGTGTTGAGGTTGATGGTGAGAGATACTTCGCCAAGATCGACTACTACGGAATGACTTTTGACGAGGGCAGCGAAGACCCTGCGAACCCTGAGGTCACGACTCGAATCATGACCATCATGCACTCAAGCGACTACTGAAATGGTCGCCTGAAGGGTCAATTGTGACCCCACGTCAGACTGAAAAAATCGTCCAGAGAATCAGACGCTTGGCCCAAAGAGGTCAGACTCTGGAAACAAACCTCCGCGCCTGAAGGGATTATCCATGCGTCAGCAACTGCTCGAAGAAAAAATCAAACGCATCAACAAGATCGCTAAGGAGGCTCTGACCAAGCCAGATGGGGCCAGAGTCGATGCCCTTATGCAAATCCTGAAGCTGGCCGATAGGGAGTCACCCATCCCCGGCTGGTCGCAGCACTGAACAAACCTAAGCCCCTGACTTTTCGGGGGCTTTTTTGTGTCTTGGACAAAATCCAAAGGAGAGGCTATGTCAGAATCAAGGCAACCGTTTGATGAAGTAGGCTTCATCATGGAAGTGGAAAGCGAAGGTTTTGATGCTCAGAACGACAAACACATCGCAGGCGTTCAGGAGATGATCAGGACCAAGCTGATCTGGCAACTACAGGGTTCATGGCAGCGACTCGCCACGGCCTTAATCAACGCCGGGCTTGTCAAGCCCTAGATACAACCCAGACGGTCTTGCAAACCCCTCTCGCGCATCTGTATTCGATTGCACAGTGATGACGAGGGAGGGGAGTCCCGTTATGCTACGCCTTGAAAGGTTTTTCGATTCTATATTGGAAAACGGTGGGATTTTAGATTTAGATGGCCTGAATGAAGCCATGAGGCTGAAGCAAGTCCTCAGTGATTTAAGGCTTGAATACGGCCCCCAAAAGATAGGGAACTTATATGCTGTCAGAGAAAAGAAAGGAGCGCAACCGGGGCAATCTTGGGACCCGCCTGAAGGAATCTCGGATTGCTGCGGGATTTACCCAGAAGGCTTTAGCGGAAGCTGTGGGCCTTGAATACTATACCATGATCAGCCAAATGGAATTAGGCTATATTTCAATACCTGCGGCGCTTTGGATACCATTGGCCGACACCCTCCGATTAAATGTGGGGGAATGGGCTTTAACGTGCCTGAAGGAATACCAGCCTGAAGTTTATTCCGCTTTATTCTCGCGTGAGAATATAAGTGATGCGGCCTTAATTCTAAATCTACTCCGTCAAGGGCAATTGGACGAAGTAATTAAGGCTCACTCCAATTAAATAAAACCCCCTGTGCCAATTACCTTGGATTTAATCCAAGAGTGCTTTGCTAGTATGGGCCTACTAAACTAGAACTGACACAATATGTCACCGTAAACGGACTGACAAGGAGATGAATCCGTGAACCTTTTCAAGAAGCCGGGATCACCCTTCTGGTGGGGGTCTTATACCGTCGATGGGAAGCAACACCGCTTCTCGACCAAGAGACCCTTCAGCGACAAGACGGGGGCCATGAAGGTCCTCGCCCAAGAATACAACCGACACCAAAACGAAGCACAATTCGGGCAGAAGCCTCAAATCAGCCTCCAAGCCGCAATGGATCGGGTGGTCGCCTCAGTCGATGGGAAGACCCAAGAGAGCTACAAGACAAGCCGGGATCGCTGGCTTGGGCAGGGTGCTTTCAACGTCAAGGGTCATTGGAGCTTGGACCCTGCCATGCCCTTATCGAAGCTGAACCAACACCACCTAGAGGATCATCTGGTGGCGCGGTCGCAGGAGGGTCTGAAGGCCAATTCCATCATCGTTGAGGTCCGCTTCATCCAGAGGGTCTGCAACATGCTGGCCCCACGGTTCGAGGTCAATCGGGACCTAATCTTCAACAAGCCCAAGCCCTTCGCAAAGACCCGATACTTGAGCGATGAAGAGGTCCAAGCTGTGATGAATAGCCTACGCGACAAGGCGCCTTCCCCGGCCTACGTAAAGGCGCTGGACCTGATGATCTTCCTCCTGAACACCGGGGTCCGACTTCATGAGGCTACGGCGCTTGAGTGGTCCGCTATCAGCTTCCCAAGGAAGACGATTGAGGTCTACAGGGACAAGACGGACATCCTGTCTCTGATCCCTATGTCGCGGGCAACTGAGGAAGTGCTTCAGCGCCTCCACAATCAGCCCCGGCCCTTTGAAAACATGTCGAGAGCTATCCGCATCCTTCGGACGGCTATCGACACCCACTGCAACACCAACGCAACTATCGTGCGGCAGAGGGGAAAGGCCACGATCCACACCCTTAGGGACACCTATGCCACTCGTTTGGATATGGCAGGAGTGAGCCTAGGGAAGATCGCAAAGCTGCTTGGTCATACTTCGATCAAGATGGCTTCCAAGTATGCTCAAACGGAGTCCAGAGACGCCGTGGCGGCAGCATTGGCCGTGCTGGATGCACAACCCAAAGTGGCCTAGCACAATATTATCACCGTATGTAAAGTCCATACAGGAGGCAGTGTCTAAAAGAGTGCTAAAGCGTTGAATTTTCAGGGATATTTGGTGCCCCCAGACGGTCTCGAACCGCCGACCCCCTGATTACAAATCAGGTGCTCTACCAGCTGAGCTATAGAGGCATGCGGGCTAAATAGCGGGCTTAGGGGGGCTTGTGCAAGAGGGGCGTTGCGACTTCGGCACGAAGTTTGGCTCAGCGCCCTTCGCCTTTGGCCACCACCGCCACGGCAACCAGCCCAACGGCCATCACCAAAAGCGCCGCCGGTGCCGCTTCAGACAGCCGCTCAAGCGAGGCCAACTCAAAAACCCGCGTTGCTAAGGTATTGTAGTTAAAGGGCCTTAGCAGCAAGGTCGCCGGCAATTCCTTAACGCAATCCACGAAAACCACCAAAAGCGCCACCAGAACAGACCGGCGCATCAGTGGCATATAGACCGCGCGCAAAGCCCCTCCGGCGCTGCGCCCCAAGGTCCGCGCTGCCAACGGCAATGAGGGCGAAACGCGACCAAAAGCCCCATCGACCGCGCCTTGGGCAATGCCGAAGAACCGCACCATATAGGCCAGCCCCAAGGCGAATCCGGTGCCGGTGATCATCAGCCCCGGATCAAAGCCCGTCAGCGCCAGCACGGCATCCGCCAGCCGGTGATCCAAAGCCGCCAGCGGGAACAAAAGCCCAACCGCCAGCACCGCGCCGGGCGTGGCATAGCCCAGCATGGTCACCGGCAGCACCCATTTCGCCAAGCCTCGCCCAGCCAAACGCACGCCGTAGACCAGGAAAATCGCCGCCGCGACGGTGGCAAAAGCCGCCCCACCCGCCACCGCCAAGGTATTGCCAAGCGCCTTCAAAAGCCCCGGCGCCAGCCACTGAGCCGGAGCCGCCGCCGCATGCCAAAGCATCACCGCAACCGGCAAGACAAAGCCCGCCATCACGGGCGCAAGGCAAGCCGCCAGCGCCAAAGCCGCCCGGCCGCCGCGCAAGGCATGCCGCTCGACCGGGCGATGCGCCCGTGCTCCGGCATGGAACCGCGCCCCGCGCCGCGATACCCTCTCCAGCGCCACCAAGACCAAGATCAGCGCCAAAACCACGCCGGAAAGCTGCGCCGCACCACCAGCATTGCCGCCATCCAGCCAAGTGGTGAAGATCCCCGTGGTCAGCGTTTGCACGCCAAAATGATGCACCGTGCCGTAGTCGGCCACCGTCTCCATCAGGGCCAAGGCGACCCCAGCGGCAATCGCGGGGCGCGCCAACGGCAGACCGACCCTGCGAAACACGCCCCAAGGCCCCTGCCCCAAAGCCCGCGCCACCTCATAGGTCGCCCCCGATTGCTCGGCAAAAGCCGCGCGCGCTAGGATATAGACATAGGGATAAAGCGCCGCCGAGAGCACCAAAGTCGCCCCCCAAAGCGAGCGCGTCTGCGGAAACCAATAGTCCCGCGCCGAGGCCCAGCCAAACCAAGACCGCAAGGACGATTGCAAAGGCCCTGCATAATCAAGCACATCGACCAAAGCATAAGCGCCGACATAGGCCGGGATCGCCAAGGGAAAGGCCAAGGCCATCGACACTGCCCGTCGCCCAGGAAACTCATAGACCGAGACGATCCACGCCGCCCCCGCTCCAATGCTCGCCGTCAGCACAGCGACACCCAGCATCAAAAGCACCGTCGTGCGCAGGTAACGCGGCAAGACGGTCTGCATCAGATGCGGCCAAATGTTTTCGGTCGGATGCAAGGCGATCCAAAGCACCGAGATCACCGGCGCCAAAACCAAAGCCGCAATCAACAGTGCGCCCAAGCTCCAGCCATCCAAAGGCAACCGCCACAAGGGGCGAGCTGCGACAGGCTGGGGCAGAGGTGAGGGATCGCTTGGCATCTTGCCCCATGCCTAGGCCGGAACGCCCGCCGCCGCAACCTCTCCTCCCGCCGCGCTCATTTTCTGTCGCTAAATATCCCGGGGGCCCGGGGGCTGGCCCCCGGCCGCCGCCAGCAAAGCCAAAGCCACGCGCCCGGAAAGGAAACCTATTTAACTGCCAAAGCTCTGCCCCTATAATCGCCCCCTAAAGAACGACCGGGCAGCACGACATTCATGCGCATCGTCTATCACCTCGGAGCCCATTGCACGGATGAAGAGCGGCTCGTGCGCTGCCTTTTGAAAAACCGCGCCACTCTGGCCGATCAGGGCATCTTGGTGCCCGCCCCCACGCGCTACCGCAAATTGCTGCGCGACACCGCCGTGCAGCTCAAAGGCGCCGCCGCCACCGTCGAGACGCAATCGATGGTGCTTGAGCAGATCATGGATGAAGACAGCGCCGAGCGGCTGATCCTGTCTTGGGACAGCTTTCTGTCCTTCCCGCAATGGGTGCTGCGCGGCACGATCTATGGCTTTGCCGGTGAGCGGATCCGCGCCTTCACCCAGATCTTCCCACAGATCGAGGCGGAGTTCCACCTCGCCATCCGCAACCCCGCCACCTTCCTGCCCGCGCTTTTCGACAAGCAAAAGGCCAAGACCCATGCCGAGTTCATGGAAGGCTGCGATCCCCTTAGCCTGCGCTGGTCCACCGTGGTGGCACAGATTGTCCAGCAAAACCCCGGGGTGCCGCTGACGATCTGGGCCGATGAAGACACGCCGCTGATCTGGCCCGAGGTTCTCGCCGCGGTCTCAGGCCATGCCCCCGGCACCAAACTTGACGACACCGATGAGCTGTTGGCCCTGATCATCTCTGCCGACGGCCTGTCACGGATGCGCAATTACATTGCCAAGCATCCGCCGGAAACCCCGGCCCAACAGCGCCGCATCACCTTGGCTTTCTTGGATAAATTCGCCCGGCCCGATCGGGTCGAAATGGCCTTTTCGATGCCCGATTGGACGGCCGATATGGTCGCTGCGATGACTGAGACCTATCTCGACGATATCGCTCAGATCCGTGCGATGCCGGGCGTGACCTTCCTAAGCGCTTGAGGCCGTGACAGAAGGCTGGGGGCATTCTGCCCCCAGACCCCCTGAGGATATTTAGAGACAGAAAATGAGCAGGGTTCTGCTGCTATTGTCTGCCTATGCGGGCCTGTCTGGGCTGCTTTGCGGCAAAGAAAAAGAGCCGACCCGGAGGCGGCTCTTTCAAAAGACCCTCAAGGGGCTCGCGCCTCAGCTCATGCCAAGAGCGGCCTTATAGAGCTCGAGAACAGCCTCTTCTTCGGCAATCTCATCGGGCTTGCGCTTGCGCAGCGCCACAACTTTGCGCAGAACTTTGGTGTCATAGCCGCGGCCTTTGGCCTCGGCCATCAGCTCTTTTTGCTGTTCGGCCACATCCTTTTTCTCGGATTCAAGCTGTTCAAACCGCTCGATGAACTGGCGCAGCTCATCCGCGGTGACATTATAGGGATCATTCGCGTCGGCCATAGCGTCCTTCCGGGAAATCTGGGATCTGCAAGCTTGCGTGATAGCCTGCCGAGGATGGGCTGTTCAACCCCCGCAGTGGGGCCCCCACAGGATGAGACGCGCCGAAATGGCGATCCTCCGCTGCTTTGCCGCAAGGCCAAGCGCCGGTCTTGGGTCTTGCGCCGCCACGCAGCTCGGGCTAGCGACGGCAGAGAGTTTCGGCACAGCGAAAGGAATACCGATGCAGGCTTTGGTCTGGGCAGGCGCAATCGTCTCGCTTTGTGGCGTCTTTGGGCTGTTTTACTGCGTGATGCGCGCCCTGCGGCTGCGCCGGGCAGAGCTGAGCGATGAGGCGATGCACGCCGGATTGCAACGGGTTGTCTTGATCAACATGGCCGCGCTTGGCGTCTCGGCCTTGGGGTTGATGATGGTCGTGATGGGGATTTTCCTGAGCTAACGCTTTGTGAAGTCAGCTCAATCTTGATCGAGATCGGCCAGCTTAATCCCTTCGGCGATCAACCGATCCAGCAGAGCATTCGGGGCCCAAAGTGCCGCGGCTTCTGAACCGGGCGGTGCCGCTTCCACCCATTTCCGCAGATCGCGGCGCAGCACCATCAGACCGCGCTGCCCTGCCTCATGCATCGGCCCGCCGCGCCAGCGCGGAAAGCCAAAACCCAAAACCATCACCAAATCGATGTCCGAGGGGCGCAGCGCCACGCCTTCCTCGAGAAGGCGCATCCCCTCTTGCGCCATCGCGCCGAGCCAGCGGCGCAGGATCTCTTCTTGCGGCATCGCCCGCATCTGCGGCGGCGCGAGATCGGCCAAATCCGGCACAGCATGACCAAACCGGTCCAGAGCCGCTGCGATCGCGCGGGGCGGCACGCCCATCACTTGCAGTTCTTGCAATGCGCGCCGCCCGGCCTGCGCCACCCGCCGCCCGGCCATAGGCAGAGCACCTTCGATGACCGCGACCAGCCCAAGCCGCCGCAAAAGCTGCACCGCCAAGGCCAAATCGGCCGCCTTAAGCTGCGGTGGCACCGCCAACTCCGCCACCCGCATCGAGGGCGCAAGGCTCAGCCCCAGCGCGCCCTCGCCGCCGCCGCTGACGAGATGCGGCACTTGTGGCAGCCAACGGCTGAGCCGCTCGAAATCCTCACCCGCCGCGGCATGGATCACCATCTCGACACCGTCCAAGATATCGGCCGCATTGGCAAGCCGCAGCCGCGCCGTCTGGGCCTCATACTGCGCCTGCGACAAGCGCCCCGCGCGCTGCTCGCCTGCCTGCCAATCGGCCAGCCATTGCGCATTGGCCGCGCGCGCTGCGGCATCGGGCAAAAGCCAATGCACCTCAAGCCCCAGCGTCAAAGCCATTGCGGCAAGCGGTGCCATCTGCGGCCCGGCACCTGAAAGTCCTAAGCAAGTCAATACCTTGGGGCGGATCTCCGCCACCGCTGGCGGCAAGGCTGCAGCCCGACGTTCCGCCAAAGCGAGGGCCACCAAAGCCTGTGCCTCTGCACCAGTTTCCAGATCCTGTCGCGTCACCGCCTCAAGCGCGAGGCCGCTTTCAAAGGGCAGCACCAAGGCCGCCTCCAGACAATCGATCAGCCGCTCTGGCGCGAGCATTGGGCTGCGCTGCACCTCGGCGCGGGCCGCCGAAAGGGCGGCTTGATTGGCGGCGAAATCCAAAAGCCCCTCATTGCGCGCCCGCACCGGGCGCGGAGCTCCCAGCGTCAGGGCAAAGCGCGCGGCGCTTTCCAAAAGCGCCGCATCGTCGCCCTCGAGCAAGGCATCAATCAGCTTGGCCTCCAGCCCCTCTTCGGCCGCCAAAGCCCGGGCCGAGAGCAAAAGCGCCAAGGTCTGAGCCATGCCGATCAGACGCGGCAGGCGTTGCGTGGCGCCCCCTTGCGGCACAAGTCCAAGGCCGATTTCGGGGAAACTAAACCGCAGATCGGCCCGCGCCACCCGGCCATGCGCCGCCAGGGCCAGATCCGCCGCCGGGCCGCTGACAATGCCTTTCAATGCCACAACCACCGGCAGCGGGAGATCCTCAATCACTTGGCAAAGCTTGGCCAGAGCAAGCCCAGCCTCGCGCGGCTCCAACCCGGTTGAGATCGAAAAGTGCCGACCTTCGGCCCCGAGAACCACCGCGCGCGCGCCCCGCGCCTCGGCGCTTGCGAAGGCTGCAAGCAAAGCCGTCTGCAAAGCGCCGGTCAGCGCATTGCTCGGCGGCTGCGCGATGGTGATTTGCAGCACCCCATCTTCGCGCAAAAAACTGCGGACCGCTGCCCCGCCTGTCACCATAACTTGCCCCCGTGGCGGCGCCGACTGCCCGACCTGCCGCGTCCCATCGCTTTGGCAGTTAAGGACAAAGCACCCCAGATTGGCAAGCATTTGCCGTGAAAGCGTCGCTTCCGGCGATGCCTATGCCGGCTGCGCGGGCGCAGTCAGCCCCGGCAACGCCCGGCGCAACGCCTCCATTTCCGCCAAAAGCTGCGCAAGTCTGGCCGAGCGCGCCTGATCTGCCGCAGCCCTAGAAACATTGGTCATCACAAACACCTTCTTTAGCAAGTGGCCTGAGCCGTAACATGCCCTTGCCAAAAGCCGCCTTGCGCCAGATCAAACCGGATGCGGGGCTTTCGTCTGCCGTAGCCGCGCGTTATCTTTAAGATCGAAAACCGGCAACGCCGCCCCAACAACCGCCTCAGACGCAAGGACCGCACTGCATGGACATCCGCCAGCTTACCGAGGACTACGCCGTCTCGCCGCAAATCCAGCCCGAGGATCTGGCCGAGTTGAAGGCTGCAGGCTTCACCACCGTGATCGACAATCGCCCCGATGCCGAAATCCCCGACGCGTTGCAAACCGCCGCGATGCGCGCTGCAGCCGAGGCACTGGGGCTTCGCTTTGTCGCCAATCCGGTCATCGGTGGCGCGCTGACGATGGCCAATGTCGAGGCGCAAGAGGCCGCCATTGCCGCCTCAGCAGGTCCGGTCTTCGCCTATTGCGCCAGCGGCAACCGCAGCTCGGTGGTCTGGGCGCTGGCGAATGCCGGCAAACGCCCGACCGATGAGCTGATCGGCCTTCCGGCGCGTTTCGGTTACAACCTCGAGCATCTGCGCGCCACTTTGGATGCAGCCAGCAACAGCTAAAGCGACCCAACAAAGACGCTTACCTCGCGAAGGCAAGCGGCAAGGCTGGCAACACACTAAATGCCCATCAGGGGGCCTGTTCGGCCCCTTGTCTGCCCCACCAACGCGCCCCTAAGCCATCCGCCTTTGGCCTTGCGCGGCGCGCCGCAGTCGCTATGGCCCCCTTTCGCTAGCCTGTCGCCCGCAAGCCGCCATCGGCCTCTGGGTCCAAGGCAAAACCCGGGAAATCAGCACCCGCATCCATAACTGCCGGATCCGTGACCAGCCCAAGGCCTGCGCCGTCCAGATCCGCCATTCCTGCAAAAGCTGCCATCTGACCCATTCCCAAGCCCTCGGTCAGCTCTGATCCAACGCCCAATGCCATGCCATCAACGCCAGCTTCAGGCAGCCCCACCGCAGAGGTCTGCGCCGTTGCCACAGGCGTTCGACCAGCCGCCCCCTCCGCCTCCTCCAGTCGCAACGCCCGCATGCCACGGTTCTGCCCCAACCGCGCCCGCGCCAATCGCCGCCCGTCGATCGTCTCAAGCTGGATCCGGTCCAGTGCGGCGTCAGGCAAGGACAAAACCTCATCCACTTGCAGCGCCATCACCTGCTGCAAGGGTAGCGTCATGCGGCCAATCACGCCTTGCAATTGGCAGGCCACGCTTTGCACCGCATCGGCCAAATCGAGTGGCAGATCCGCCGCAGCGGCCCCCGAAGGCAGCGGTCCCGCCCGGCCCAGAGGATGTGAAAATCGCCCCTCAGCCGGCAGCGCCAAGATCAGCTCCCCTTGCCGCGCGCCATCGGCAAAACTGATCTGCGCGACCATCACCCGATAGGGGTGATCTTCGAGCAAAAGCCCCAAGGGCCGCGCATCTTCAAGGAAAGAGGCATAACGAAAACCGCCGGTCCATATCAGGTCAGGCTGCCCTTCCATAAGCACTTCAAGCTCTTGCAAGGCGCGATCCAAGGTGCCCGCCACCATCGCCGCATCCGTCCGCGTCGGGCGGCGCGGCAAAGCCGGCTGGGTCGAGACCCTTCCGGTGGTTTGCATCTCAATCAGCGCCGCCATCAGCTGGGATGAGAGCATCATCACCCCCAGCCCCGCCTTCGGCCCATCCAGCATCGCCAAAAGCGCGCGCTCTGGCGGCAGTTCCAGCAGCTCTGCCAGCGACTGCCGCAACAGCCGCAGCCCCGTCACTTCAACCAAAAGCCCCGTGCAATCGCGCGCCGCGCGGGCAAAGGCCAGACGCCAATTCGGATCCACCCCCGGCCCGGCCCGCCTCGTCGGCCCTTCGGCCAATTTGGCCTGCGCTACCTTGCGCTGGAGGATGCCATTCATCACCGGTTACCCCCTAACAAAAGCCCTGATCGTCTGGGCCGCACTCAGAGTTATGCCAACATTCTTGCCAAAGGGTTAACCGCCTTGCCCCTGCGCGCCCAGATCCAGCCGCAAGGGCAGGATCAACCGAAAAGCAGCGCCGCCTTGGCCCGGCAGATAGGCAATCGTGCCGCCCAAATTCTCGGTAATTTCACGGCAAATCGCCAGCCCCAGCCCGGCCCCCTTGGCCCTGCCCTCCTCCGGCAGCCGGGTGAATTTCTCAAAAATCGTTGATTGGGCGTCTTTTGGAATGCCGCGACCGTTGTCGATCACATCGATGATCACGCGCCCCCCCCGCATCCGCAAATTGATACGAATTTCTGGGAATTCTGCCTCACAATACTTTCGCGCATTTGAAATAAGGTTGATGAAAACCTGCGTCAGACGATCGGCATCGGTGCGCAAGAAGATGTTCTCGCGCATCAGATCGCGTCGAAACACCACCTCGCGCTCAGGCTTTACCTGCTCTGAGGCTTGAATCGCCCGATCAATCATATCGCGCAGGTTCGACAGCGTCAGGCTCAGCGTCACCTTGCCGTTTTCCAGCACCGACAGGTCCAAAAGATCGTCCAAAAGCCGGGTCAGGCGCTTGGTTTCTTCATGGATAATGCGCCCGTTGCGCGCCACCATTTCGGGCGGCAAATCGCCCTCGGCCAGGATCTCGGAGAAGGCCCGGATCGAGGTCATCGGCGTGCGCAATTCATGGCTGATCTGGCTGAGAAACGCGTCCTTTTGCACCGAAAGCCGGGTGAGCTTCTCGTTAACCTCTCGCAATGCGCCGGCCGTGCGGGCCAGTTCAGCGCGCTGCGCCTCAAGCTGGGCGGAGTGCTCGGCCCGCTCGGCCGATTCCGAGGCCAGCGCCATCAGATCCCCAACCGAGACCGCCGCCCCACCGACAAGCTGGCTGATCATCGCATGCGCCGTTGCGGCCCCAACCGAGCCTGCAAGCCTTTGTTCTAACGTGGAAATAAACTCAGGCGTCGGGTCGGGCAACAGGCTTTGCGTCTTGCCCTGGCCGCGAGCTTCAGACTCAAACAGGACTTGCGCTTCTTCATCGCCCAAGATGCGCTGCGCCATGACCAATAGCTCTTCCGGCTCTGCCTCGCCCCGGCTCCAACGCCGTGGCGCACCGGACCCTTCGTCAAAGACGTTAACGAATGCCGCCCCTTGCAGCCGCTCGACCGGTGAGGGGAAGGTCAGCACCGAGATCACAAAGAACGCGGTGCCATTCAGCATCAAAGACCAGAAAATCGCATGGATCAGTGGGTCCATTCCGGCCACGCCAAACAACGCCTGCGGGCGCAGCCACGTCACCCCCCAGGGCCCTTCGGCCAAAAGGCTGGCTGACAGCACCGCATCGGGCCCGAAGGAGGGCAAAAAGAGCGCGTAAGCCCAAGTGACAAAGCCGATCAACAGCCCCGCCATCGCACCGGCTTTCGTCGCCCCGCGCCAGAAAATTCCCCCCACCATCGCGGGTAAGAACTGCGCCACCCCGGCAAAGGCGATCAGCCCAATCGAGGCCAAAGCCGCCGACCCACCCGACAGCTGGTAATAGCCATAGCCCATCGCCATCACCGCCGCGATGGAAAGCCGCCGCGCGTTCAGCACCACGCCGCGCAGATCGTCCGCGACCGCCGCTTGCGGGCGCAGCCGCAGCCAGCCGGGCACCAAAATATGGTTCGACACCATCGTCGACAGCGCGATTGCCTCGATGATCACCATCGAGGTGGCCGAGGAGAAACCGCCCAGAAAAGCCAACATGGCCAATGCGTTCTGCCCTTCATGCAAGGGCAAGGTCAGCACGAACATATCAGGATTTGCATGGTCCGGCAGCCGCTCCAGCCCGATCACCGCAATCGGCACGATGAAAAGGCTCATCGCCAAAACATAGGCCGGGAAGGCCCATGACGCGGTCGCCAGATGCCCCTCATCGGCATTCTCAACCACCATGACTTGGAACATCCGCGGCAGGCAAATCACCGCCGCAGCGGATAGGAAAATCAGCCCCGTCCAGCGCCCCGGCTGCATCGTCCAAGCCGACAGCTCCGAGGCATCAATCCGGTCCAGCATCGCGCCCACGCCGCCAGCAAGGCCCCAGACCACGAAAATCCCCACCGCCAACAAAGCCACCAGCTTCACCACCGCCTCAACCGCAATCGCCGTGACGATGCCGTGGTGCTGCTCTTGTGCATCCAGGTTGCGGGTGCCGAAGATGATGGTGAAAACCGCCAGCCCCCCTGCCACCCAGATCGCTGTCTGCCCCGCATCAAGGCTATCGGCCGCATTGGAGAACACGCCAAACGACAGCACAACCGATTGAAGTTGCAGCGCAATATAGGGCGTGGTCGCCACCACCGCCATCAAGGTCACCACCACGCCCAGCGCATTCGACTTGCCAAAACGCGAGGAGATCAGGTCCGCGATCGAGGTCACCCGATGCTTGCGCCCAATCCGCACCAGCTTGCGCAGCACCCACCACCAACCGATGAACACCAAGGTCGGGCCCAGATAGATCGTCAGGAACTCCATCCCCGAGCGCGCCGCATAGCCCACCGCGCCGTAAAACGTCCAAGCCGTGCAATAGATCGACAGCGAGAGCGTATAAACCAAGGGCGAGCGCAGCCAGCCAAACCGCCCAGCATAGGCCCGCCGCTCGACCCAAAAGGCCACGCAAAAGAGGAAAACGACATAGGCCAGACAGGCCAAGACAAGAAGGTTGAAGGGCATCGGCTAGTCCTCCTCCTCCTCATCTTGGGTCGTGGCAAGGCCGGGGGCAAAAGCGGCAGAAACCGCCACCAAACCGGCCCAAACCCCAAAGAAATAGACCACGTCTGAGGACAAAAGCCGCGCGCCAGCCTCGGCGCCGGGTTCAGCCGCCGGGGCCCAAAGCACCGGCAAGATGAAGAGAAAGCCCCCGAAAACCGGCAAAAGCCGCGCCGCATCGCGCAAGCGCCGCCGCCGATAGGGCAGCCGCGCCAAAAAGAGCGGCCGGCGTGGGCGTCTCATGCCACGGCTGCGCCGCCCGAGGGGCCAAGCCCGGTCTTGCGCCCTGCCGCCAACTCGCGCACCACCGCCAGAATATCGGCATTGGCAAAGGGCTTGGCAAGGAACCGATCCGCCCCGGCACGCTCGGCCGCCTCACGGTCGCGCGGCTGGCTCTTGGCGGTCAGCATCACCACCGGCAGATGCGCGGTCAGCAGGTTCGAGCGCATCTCGGCAAGGATTTCCAAGCCCGAAGCGCCGGGCAACATCGTGTCCAAGATCACCACGGCGGGCATCAGCTCAGCCGCGCGCCGCGCCGCACCGCGCCCTTCGGCCAGATGCACCACCTGCCAGCCGTCGCGCGTCAGGATGAAGCGGATCGCCTCGGCGATATTCTCTTCATCTTCAATGAGCAGCACCTCTCGGCCCATCGCTCCCTCCGCCTCCCCTTCGGCCTTGCAGCCCCCCTGCGCGTCAGTATCGGCTGAAAATTAAGCTTTTGTCAAAAGCAGCCTTGCATGGGCGGGCCTTAAATCCCCTCGCGGGTGATCGAAGGCTCGCGCCGCGCCGGACAATCGGCGCGCGGGCAGATCCGGCAGGTGGAGCCAACGCCCAGCGCCGGACCGGCCTCAGTGCCAGTGACCGGCAGGATCAGCATCGCCGCCTCCCGCAGCTCTGGCCCGCCAAAGCCGCCCGCAAGCGCGGGTTGGCAATAGGCCAACACCTTGAACCGTGCGCCCGAGGGGCCGGGCGTCTCGACCTGCGCCTGCACCGGCTGCATGGGCCGACCAAGGGCGGCATAAAGCGGCCAAAGCGGGCAAGCGGCGCCAAAACGCGGCAAGGCAAAGCCGGCAATAGGCTTGCGAAAGGTCAAAGTCCCCGAGGCATCGCAAGAGACAAACCCCGCCGCCGCCCCCGGCAGCAGCGCCATGCGCCGCATCACCGTTAAAGGATCGCTGCCAAAGCGTGCCGCCAAAAGCGCAGGATCCGGCCCCAGCTCTTTCAACGCCGCACGGAAGGGGTCTAAGGGCAAAAGCCGCGCCTCAGCCGCGCTGCGTTCAAGATGCGCCTCCGCCAAAGCCCGCGCCGCGGTCGAGGCCAAAGCCTCCATCCCGGGTGCCAAAGCCGCCAGATCGCCGTCTTCAAGGGCTTGCAGGTGCCAGCCCTGCCCGGCCAGCCACGCCTCCACCTCCTCCAAGGGGGCAGACAGGCCCTGCTCCCCTGCCGCCCCGCCGCCATCAGTGCCCTCAAGATAGGCCACCAAAGCCTCGGCCCCGCCGGCAAGCCGCTCGGCGTCGAGATGCAAATTGCGGTGAAAGCGATGGCGCAGATCGGCGGCCAAATCGCCGGTCTCGGCCAAGATCTCCGCCGTGGCCCGCACCGAGGTGAGGGCCGAGAGAAGTTCATGCAACGCCGCCGAAAGATGCGGGTCATGCGTCATGCGGTCGTTCAACGCTTCGACCGCGCGCTCAAGCTGGCCCGCGCGCGCCTGCAATCCGGCGGTGACGGCGGCCCAACCGGGAAAGCGGCCGGCGAATTCTTCCAGCCGGTCGACCTCAGCCGCAGCATTGGGAAAGCCCGCGGCGGCGGCACGCAGATCCTCAGCCAAGGGCTGGCCCGCGCCTTCCGAGAGGGCAGAGAGCTCGCTGCCCAAAACCTGCGCCAATCGCGCCAAAATCTCTGGTGTCACCTTGCGGCGATTATGCTCAATCAAATTGAGGTACGAGGCCGAAATCTCAGCCTCTTGCGCCAAATCCCCCTGCCGCAGCCCCAAAGCCATGCGCCGCTCGCGCAGCCTTGTGCCGATCAAAGAGGAGATGCCCATCTTGGCCTCTTGTAAATTTACAAGGAGTTTACAAGGGATCCACCGCCCCGCAAGCAAAAGGAGGCTGGGGGCATTCTGCCCCCAGACCCCCTGAGGATATTTAAGGACAGAAAATGAGATTGCGCAGGTATTTTCTGTCTTCAAATATCCCCGCCGGAGGCATCCCTGAGCCGTTGAGCCTGCCAAGGCTCATAAGGCGAGGACCAAGCTTGCGGCCGCAAGGCCGCGCCGCATAGCCGGGCGCAGATCGCTCTGCGCCCGGCCGGTGAGAGTTACTCAGCCAGCGCTTTATCGGTGATCGCATGGGTCCAAGCCATGCCTTCCGGGGTTTTGGTGATCGCCGGATTGTCGGGCGAGACTGCCGCGAGCAGCGCTGCCACCGTCGCCTCATAATCCGCCGGATCCAAAGCGCCGTTGCCGGTTGCGGTCAGCTTGGCCACTTCGCCCATCATATATTGCTGATGCTCCAGCGATTGCGCGCCGGAATCGTCATTGTCGATCACGATCTGCGCCGCTTCATCGGGATTGGCCTCGGCATATTTCCAGCCCTTCATCGAGGCGCGCACGAACTTCACCATGGTCTCTTGGAAGGCCGGATCTTCCAGCCGCTCTTCCATGACGTAAAGCCCGTCCTCCAACACCGTCACCCCTTCCTCGCGGTAGGTGAAAGTCACCAGCTGATCCGGCGTGATCCCGGCATCCAGCACCTGACCATATTCGTTATAGGTCATCACCGAGATGCAAGCCGCCTGCTTTTGCAACAATGCATCGACGTTGAACGCCTGTTTCAGCACCGTCACCCCACCGGCCGAGCCATCGGTGGCCAGACCCAGCTTCGCCATCCAAGCGTAGAACGGATATTCATTGCCAAAGAACCACACGCCCAGCGTCTTATCGGCGAAATCAGCCGTCGTCTCGACGCCCATCTCCTTGAGGCAAGTCAGCTGCAACCCCTGCCCCTTATAGGGCTGCGCGATATTGACCAGCGGCACGCCACGTTCGCGTGCAGCCAAACCTGGCGACATCCAAGTGGTGATCACATCAGCCTGACCCGAGGCAATCACCTGCTCGGGCGCGATATCGGGGCCACCGGGCTTGATCGTGACATTGAGGCCCTCTTCATCGTAAAAGCCTTTGTCTTTCGCCACATAATAGCCGGCAAACTGCGCCTGCGTCACCCATTTCAGCTGCAAGGTCACATCCTCGGCCGAAGCCGAGCTGGCCATTGCCGCCATCAATCCGGCCGTCAAAATCCGCTTCATTCTTGCTTCTCCATGTTGCCGCCCGGCTCGCTTCACCCTTGCAAAGGGCCCTCCGGGTCTGGGTTTTCATCCTCAAATAGTCACGTCTTTCAAAAGCTTAGCCCCTTTGCGACGGGTGCCAAAACGTCACCCCCCGCTCCACAATCGCAATCACTCCGTAAAGCGCCGAGCCCGCCAGCGCCGCCACCGCAATCTCGGCCCAAACCAGCTCAATGTTCAGCACCCCCACCGCGGTGGAAATCCGAAAGCCCATCCCCACCACCGGCGAGCCGAAATATTCCGCCACAATCGCGCCGATCAGCGCGAGCGAGGCGGAAATCTTCAACCCGTTGAAAATAAACGGCATCGCCGCTGGCAGCCGCAGCTTCCACAGGGCTTGGGTATAGCTAGCCCCCCAAGTCGCCATCAGATCGCGCTGCATCCTCTCGGAGGCCTGCAAACCCGCCACCACATTGATCAGCATGGGGAAAAACACCATCGCCACCACGACAGCGGCTTTTGACTGCCAGCCAAAGCCGAACCACATCACCAAAATCGGGGCGAGGCCGACAATCGGCAAAGCCGCGACGAAATTGCCAATCGGCAGAAGGCCTGCGCGCAGAAACGGCACCCGGTCACACAAGATCGCGGTCACAAAAGCCGCCGAGCAGCCGATCACAAAGCCCGAAAGCGCGCCCTTCACCGCCGTTTGCACGAAATCGGCCCAAAGCACATCGGTGGAAGAGGCAAATTTCGCTGCAATCGCCGAAGGTGCGGGCAGGATCACCGGCGGCACCCCAAGGGCCCGCACCAAAGCCTCCCAGAGCACCAAAAGCGTCAGACCAAACAAGAGCGGCATGAAAATCCGCCCCGTCCTCGTCCGGCCAAAAGCGCTGCCCGCCACGGCGATGTTCAGCCCCCAAGCCGCGCCCCAAAAGCCAAAACCCATGAGCAAAATCAAAGCATTACTCATGCCCGCACCCCCATCTTCACCGCCGCCAAACGCTCAACCAGACCCACGGCCAAGATCAGCGCCCCCGCCAAAATGGCCGATGCGAACAAGGCCGCCCAAGTGATCAACGGCTCGCCATATTGGCTGCCGAGCAGCATCCTTGCGCCCAGCCCTTCCACCGCGCCAGTCGGCAATTCGCCGACGATGGTGCCGACCAAAGCCGCCGCCACCGCCACCTTCAGCGAGGCAAAGAAATAAGGCATCGAGGCCGGAAGCCGCAGCTTACGGAACGTCTCCCCCTCACTCGCGCCCCATGTTTTCAGAAGGTCCAGCTGCATCTGATCCGGCGCGCGCAAGCCTTTGACCATGCTCACCAAAACTGGAAAGAAGCTAAGGTATGAGGCGATAATGGCCTTCGGCACCTCACGCCCTTGGATGCCAAGTTGATTGGCCACCACAAGGATCATCGGCGCGATCGCCACGATCGGAATGGTCTGGCTGATGATCGCCCAAGGCATCACCGATTTGTCGACCACGCGGAAGCGCACGATCGCCATCGCCAGCCCCACGCCCAGCAATATGCCCAAGGCAAAGCCCGCCATCGTACCACGGAAGGTGATAAAGCCATGATAAATCAGGCTGCGTTTTGAGGTGATGGCCTGCGCCGTCACCCCTTCCCAAAGCTTGGCCGCCACCTGATGCGGCGGCGGTAAAAGCGGGCGATCCTGCGCCATGGCCGCCGGGATCAGCTCGGCCAAAGTCACCTCGACCCCGGAGCGCTGCGCCTGATCATAGACCCAAGTCGCATTCATCCAGATCGCAGCCAGATACCAAAGCGCCAAAAGCGCCGCCAGCACCGCAAAGATCGGCCCGACCCGCCTCATGTCGCACGCCCCGAGGGCCAAAGGATCATCGCGACCGCCAACACGCCCAAGGCAATGCCGCCCCATTGCAAGCCCGTCGGACGTTCGGCGAAGATGAAGACCGCGACCAAAGTTGCCAAGATCAGCTGCACGACCGAGGTGATCGAGATCGCCAGCGCCATACCTCCCTCTCGCATGATGCGTATCATCAAAAGGTTACCAAAAACATAAAGCGCCAGTGAGGCGAGCAGCATCCAAAGCGCGCCCTGCCCGACATAGCCGCGCATCGCCGAGGCGGCGGTCAGAAAGATCAGGCAAGCGCCGATCAGCGGAAAAAGCGTCGCGCTGCTCATGCCACGGCCTCCGCGCGTTGCATGCGTTCGGTTTGCCGCGCGCTCAGCGGCGCAGATTGCTGCGCGCGCATTGCCTGCGCAAAGCCAGACGCCCCCCATACGTTAGCCATACCTAAGCCATACATGCGGTTTTTGCTGCAGCTGCAGCCTTTGTGCTCAGTCATCGGCATGCCCCGCCCGCAAGCCTTCGCGCACCCGATGCGAGATCTCAATGAACTCGCGGCTGTCGCGAATTTCCAGCGGCCGCTCCTTCGGAAGCGGGCTGTCGATGATATCGGTGATCCGCCCGGGGCGCGGGCTCATCACCACGATTTTGGTCGATAGATAGACCGCCTCGGGGATGGAATGTGTCACAAAACCAATGGTTTTTCCGGTGCGAGCCCAGAGTTTGAGCAGCTCTTCATTCAGCCGATCGCGGACAATTTCATCCAAAGCGCCAAAGGGTTCATCCATCAAAAGGATGTCGGCATCAAAGGCCAAAGCCCGCGCGATCGAGGCCCTTTGCTGCATGCCGCCCGAGAGTTGCCAAGGGAATTTGCCACCAAAGCCTTTGAGTTCGACAAGCTCCAGAACCCGCTCCACCCGCTCCGCCTGTTCGGTTTTAGAAAACTCCATGATTTCAAGGGGAAGCCGGATGTTTCCCGCAATCGTGCGCCAAGGATAAAGCCCCGCGGCTTGGAAAACATAGCCGTAAGCCCGCTTTTTGCGCGCCTCATCCGGCGTCATGCCATTGACCGTCAGCTGACCTGAAGTGGGGCGCTCCAATGCTGCGATGCAGCGCAGGAATGTCGTCTTGCCGCAACCACTCGGCCCGATGAAGGAGACGAGTTCTCCCTTTGAAATCGATAAGTTAACGTCTTTCAACGCCTGCACCGGCCCATCCGCCGTCTCAAACACAAGGTTCAAGTTTTTGGCCTCAACCACCACCTGACTGCTTTGATTTGTCACGCGCGCATTCCCATCAACACCACGCCCCAATCCATTGTTTTATAATAATTTTGCCATCAAACGCCCGAGGCCGGAATCCCACTGCGCTGCACCGGACGGGGTGCGGTCAGCTCTTTCCAAGCGCTCAAAGCCTGATTGACAGCCCCCCGCGGCGCCCGCGGCACAAAGCGCCCATGCCCTTGCTGCACCTGCATTCTCCCCTCAACCACGGCGACCTGCCCCCGGCTTAACGTGAATCGCGGCAAGCCTTTGACGCGCTGTCCCTCGAAGACGTTGTAATCAATGGCAGATTGCTGTCCCTTCGCCGAGATGACCTTCTCTTTCTGCGGATCCCAAACCACCAAATCCGCATCCGCGCCCACCAAAACCGCGCCTTTTTTCGGATAACAGTTCAAAATCTTCGCAATATTTGTGCTGGTAACCGCCACAAATTCATTCGGCGTTAACCGGCCCGTGTTAACACCATGCGTCCAAAGCATCGGCATCCGATCTTCCAACCCGCCCGTTCCATTGGGAATTTTGGAGAAATCGCCCAAACCATAGCGTTTTTGTTCCGTCGTAAAGGCACAATGATCCGTCGCCACCACGGAGAGTGAGCCTGATTGCAGCCCGGCCCAAAGGCTGTCTTGGTGTTTTTTGTTACGGAAAGGCGGTGACATCACCCGCCGAGCCGCATGCTCCCAATCAGCGTGCTGATATTCGCTGTCATCCAGCGTCAAATGCTGGATCAAAGGCTCGCCCCAAACGCGCTTGCCCTGCTGGCGCGCCCGCCGGATCGCCTCATGCGCCTCTTCGCAAGAGGTGTGCACCACATAAAGCGGCACGCCGGCCATATCGGCGATCATGATGGCACGGTTGGTCGCCTCTCCCTCAACCTGCGGTGGGCGGGAATAGGCATGCGCCTCAGGGCCACTATTGCCTTCTGCCAATAACTTAGCGGTCAGCTCGGCCACCACATCGCCATTCTCAGCATGGACCATGGCAAGCCCGCCCAGCTCTCCCACTCGGCGGAATGAGGCGAAAAGCTCGTCATCATTCACCATCAAGGCGCCCTTATAGGCCATGAAATGCTTGAATGAGGTCATGCCGGCCTTAACGCTCTCGGCCATATCCTCCCAAACCTTCTCGCCCCACCAAGTGATCGCCATATGGTAGGAATAGTCACAATTGGCGCGGGTGGATTTATTGTGCCACATCTGGGCGGCATCCATCAGCCCCTGACCCTGGCCCGGCAGCACGAAATCCACCACCATCGTGGTGCCGCCCGCCAAAGCCGCCCGCGTACCAGACTCGAAATCATCGGCCGAATAGGTTCCCATGAAGGGCATCTCAAGATGGGTATGCGGGTCAATCCCGCCCGGCATCACAGAGCAGCCCGAGGCGTCAAGCACTTGATCTCCCTGCAAATTCAGCCCGATCTCGGTTATGACCCCATGCTCGATCCGCACATCAGCCAGATAGCTCAGATCAGCCGTCACCACCGTTCCGCCCTTGATCACCGTTGATGCCATGCCCCGCGCCCTCCCATTTTCTGTCGCTAAATATCCCGGGGTCCGGGGCGGAGCCCCGGCCCGGCTGGGTCAGTCGATCACGCCCGCCACCTCAAGCACCGCATGCAACAAAACATCCGCTCCGGCGGCCGCCCACTCAGGCGAGATCTCCTCGGCTTCATTGTGCGAAAGCCCATCCACGCAAGGGCACATCACCATCACCGTCGGCGCCACGCGGTTGATCCAACAGGCATCGTGCCCGGCACCCGAGATGATATCCATCTGGGAATACCCAAGCTTTTCAGCAGATTGCCGGACGATCTTCACAAGGCCCGGATCAAAAGTCACGGGATCGAAATGCCCCACCGCCTCGATCTCGCACCCAAGTCCCAACTCGACCGCCACGGCATGGGCCGCCCGCTCCACCTCGGCCCGCATCGCATCCAGCTTGCCTTGCTCGGGAGAACGGATATCGACGGTAAAGACCACCTTGCCCGGTATCACATTGCGCGAATTGGGAAAAACCTTGACCTGCCCCACCGCACCCACGGCATTCGGCTGATGGCTCATCGCGATCTGATGCACCCGCTCGGTCACCCGCGCCATGCCAAGGCCCGCATTCACCCGCATGTTCATCGGGGTCGAGCCTGTATGCGCATCCTTGCCAGTCAGCGTGATCTCCAGCCACCACAGTCCTTGACCATGCGTTACCACGCCAATCGTCTTGCCTTCGGCCTCTAGAATAGGGCCTTGCTCGATGTGCAGCTCCAGCATGGCATGCATCTTGCGCGCGCCCGTGACCTCATCGCCAACCCAACCGATCCGCGCAAGCTCCTCGCCAAAGACCTTACCGTCCAAGTCCTTGCGGGTTTTGGCATAGTCTTCGGTATGGATCCCTGCAAAGACGCCCGAGGCCAGCATCGCCGGCGCAAAACGCGCGCCCTCTTCATTGGTCCAGTTGGTCACGACAATCGGATGCTTGGTCTTCAGCCCAAGGTCATTCATCCGCCGCACCACCTCAAGCGCGCCCAGGACGCCCAGCACGCCATCGAACTTACCGCCCGTGGGCTGGGTGTCGAGGTGGCTGCCCATATAGACCGGCAAGGCGCCCGGATCAGTCCCCGCGCGGGTGGCAAACATGTTGCCCATCGTATCGACGCCCATGGTCATACCCGCCGCCTTGCACCAATCGGCAAAGAGGTGGCGGCCTGCGGAATCGGCATCCGTAAGGGTCTGGCGATTGTTGCCGCCGGCACTTCCGGGGCCGATCTTGGCCATCTCCATCAGGCTGTCCCACAGCCGCGCCGCATCGGTCCGCAGGTTTTCTCCGGGTGCTGGCATCAGCTTGCTCTCCCAATTGTCGGCGGGCGTCTGTCGCGCCCTTTTCCTACGGCCCGGAGCAAGCTGCCTTGCGGCGAATCTTTTCCTGACCGTATGGTCAAGAGATACGCGACCACACCCAGACCATTGGGTCAACAAAATCCCTCGCCCTAGAACGGGTAGGCGGCACATTTCGATAGACCGCGCCGCGGATGCTGGGATAACCGGCAGAAGCCACGCGGTTTTGCGTTGCCTAAGCCCGATAAGCCCTGTCTTCATTGCCCGCCTGCCAAAGGAACCGCTATGTCCGACGTCTTCCCCGCCACGCCCGAACTGGAAGCCGAGACCAAGACTCTGGTCTTTGCACAATTCGACGAGCGCACCGCGCTGGCGCTAGGGCTGAAGTTGGTCGAAATGGCCCAGGCCGAGGCTTTGCCGGTGGTCATCAACATCCGCAGTGCGGATCGATGCTATTTCCACGCCGCTATGCCCGGCGCGACGCCGCTGAACGATCTCTGGGCGGCGCGTAAATCGGCCACCGCGCTTTTGTTCCAACAGCCCTCCCTGCTGGTCGGCAACCGGCACCGCGACCGGGGCGAGACATTGGCCAAGCATGGCTTGCCCGAGGCCGGCTATGCCGATCACGGCGGCGCGGTGCCGATTTGGCTGCGCGGCATCGGCGTCGTGGCTTGCGCCACGGTCTCGGGCCTGCCGCAAGTTGACGATCACCGTTTGGTCGTGCGTGTGATCCAAGAGCTGATCTCGGCCAGTTAAGACCTTGAGAAAAACCCACTTTCTGACAAGCCTGCCGCCCCCTCATGAGGACCAGATGACCGCAACCCGCAGCCGCATTCAGCAAAAGAACCGCGAGGCGATTTTGGATGCCGCGCTTGCGGTCTTCTCGGCGCATGGCTTTCGTGGTGCGACATTGGACCAAATTGCCGAAGGCGCGGGTCTCTCAAAGCCCAACTTGCTTTATTATTTCCCCTCGAAAGAGGCGGTGCACAGCGCTTTGCTGACCGGACTTTTAGACACTTGGCTCGATCCTTTGAAAGCGCTGGACCCTAAGGGAGAGCCGGTGGATGAGATCTTGGCCTATGTCCGCCGCAAGCTTGAGATGGCACGAGACTTCCCGCGTGAAAGCCGACTTTTTGCGGGCGAGATCATCCAAGGCGCGCCCCGGCTGGCGGGCGTGATCGAGGGAGATCTGCGCGCGTTGGTCGAAGAAAAGTCTGTGATTTTACGGGCTTGGATGACCGAGGGCCGCATCGCACAGGTCGATCCCACACATCTCATCTTCTCGATCTGGGCGCTCACCCAGCATTACGCCGATTTCGACGCGCAGGTGCGGCTGGTGCTGGGCCCCGACCATGACCCTTTCGCCGAGGCTGGCGGCTTTCTCGACACGCTCTTTCGTCGCCTGTTAGAACCGGGTGCCCCCAAGCATTCGGATTAAGTTTTACGCACATTTCCGGGGATAAACCCTGCGGGATCTGCTAGGGTCACGCTGTGGGGGCACCTTGACTGGGGTGACGTGATGGGACCTTTCCTATCCGTCCGGTCGTCGGTGCAGACGTTGGAAACATCGCCGCCATCGGCCGGCACAAACAGCGGCAGCTCAGCTGCCATGCAGGGCGTCCGCGCAGAAGCGCCGGTTGCAACATTAACCAAAGCCGCCGTCGCTCCTGTGCAGGGCGCGGCCCAAGCGCCTGCTGCGGCGGCGCGCCCTGTGATGGATCATGGCTTCGTCATTGAGGCTGCGAAGGCTCGCGCCGTCGCGGCGCAGCGCGCCTATGAGATGGCCTCATTGGTCGCGGGGCTCAATCCGCTCAGCAATCCGGTGCTTTAAGCGCGCCATTCGCTCAAAGCGCCAAGCCCGATCGCGCCCTATCCCGCGGCGCCAAGTTAAACCTGAGTGAACGCCCAGCGACAAGCGCTGCGCGTTCGGTCGTCACACGCCCCTTCTGCTGTCAGTGCTAAGGCAAGCCCCCTCCTACTCCGCTGCCGCCGAGGACATCGGATTGTTGGGATGCGTCGTCCAATCGGCGTAATCGCCGACATTGCGGCCGGTGCGCGGATCCAATGTGCCCTTCGCCATCGGCACCATCGTAATACAGTCCTCGACCGGACAGACGTTGACGCAAAGATTGCAGGCCACGCATTCCTCGTCCTTCACGGTGAAGACCCGGCCTGGCCCCATCGCGATCGCTTGGTGGCTGGTATCTTCGCAAGCCGCATAACAGCGCCCGCATTTGATGCAGTCATCTTGGTTGATATGCGCCTTGGTCACATAGTTCAGGTTCAGGTTCTGCCATTCGACAAAGTTCGGCACCGCCCGGCCAACCAGTTGATCCAGCGTCATTTCCTTTTCATCAAGATACGCGGACAGCCCCGAGATCATCTCTTGCACGACCTTGAACCCATAGGTCATTGCGGCGGTGCAGACCTGCACATTGCCCGCCCCCATCGCCAGAAACTCGGCCGCATCGCGCCAAGTCGTCACGCCGCCGATGCCCGAGATCGGCATGCCGCGCGTCTCGGGGAAGCGGGCAATCTCGCCCACCATATTCAGCGCAATCGGCTTTACCGCCGGTCCGCAATAGCCGCCATGGCTGCCCTGACCATCGATCATCGGGAAGGGCGAGAAGTTATCAAGATCGACATTGGTGATCGATTTGATGGTGTTAATCAGGCTCACCGCATCCGCCCCGCCGCGATGCGCCGCCATCGCCGGCGGCAGGATCGAAGTGATGTTGGGCGTCAGCTTCACGATGCAGGGCATCCGGCTGTATTGCTTCACCCAGCGCGTCACCATCTCAATATATTCAGGCACTTGCCCCACGGCCGAACCCATACCGCGTTCCGCCATGCCATGCGGGCAGCCAAAGTTCAGCTCAACCCCATCGGCTTCGGTATCCTCGATCTGGGACAGGATGGCCTTCCAGTGCTCCTCCTCACAGGGCACCATCAGGCTAATCACCAAGGCCCGGTCGCGCCATTTGCGCTTGACCTCTTTGATCTCACGCAGGTTGATCTCCAGCGGCCGGTCGGTGATGAGCTCAATGTTGTTCAGCCCCAACAGCCGGCGATCCGCGCCGAAAATCGCGCCGTAACGCGGGCCAGAGACGTTCACGATTGGCGGTCCTTCGGCGCCCAGCGTCTTCCAGACCACCCCACCCCATCCCGCCTCATAGGCGCGCTCGACGTTGTATTTCTTGTCGGTGGGCGGGGCCGAGGCCAACCAGAACGGGTTGGGCGATTTGATCCCGATAAAATTCGAGGTGAGGTCAGCCATCACGGCCCTCCTTGCAATGAGCTGGGAGCGGGAAGGAAAGATCAGATTTTAAGGAAGGCGCGCAGGGCAAGACGTCGCGTTGCTCGGCAACGAGGCAGGTGCGAAACTGGGCTCTTAGACGAAAAGCGCCCAGAGCCAGCCGAAGATATCGCCGCCAAACTCGCCCAATTTGGGGACCAGATAGGCCCAAGTGACGCAACCGAGCAGGTTCCATGCCATGAAACGGCGCAGCCGCATGCTGGTCATGCCCGCAAGCAAAAACACCACTGGGCGCAGCACCGTCATGAAATGGCCGATGAGCAAGCTTGCCGGACCGTATTTCACAAAAGCCGCCCGCGCTTTTTCCACCATCTGCGGGTGATCCGACAGCGGCCACCGCTCGAGCATGCTGCGGCCATAGGCGCGCCCCAGCCAATAGCTGAAGGTCGAGCCGATCAGAGCGCCAGCGGCGGCCCCGGCCCAAAGCGGCCAAAACGCGACCTTGCCAGTGGCCACCATCGCACCCACCGCCATCAAAACCGCGGTGGAGGGGATCAGCAGCGACAGAAAGGCCGTGGTCTCGGTGGCGGCGAAGATCAGCATGATCAGCGGCAGCCAAGCCTGATGACGCTCGATCCAGTCGATGAAGATTTGTGCAATCGCGTCCATAACGCCCCCCGATTGGCTGTCGGTTTGGCGCGGCGGGGGGCGTGTGGCAAGCCAAAAGCGCCCGCATCATTGGGCCGCAAGCTGGCCGTGGATCGCCTCGGCGGCGTCGCGGCCCTCGGCGACGGCGGTGACGGTAAGATCCTCGCCCCCCGCCGCGCAATCGCCGCCCGCCCAGACCTTGGCGGGCAAGCCGCTGATTTTACCGCCCTTTTGCTCGGCCGCTTCGGGCGCTCCGGTCAGGGTTTGGCCGATGGCTTTGAAAAGCTGGTCGGCTTTCAGCTGGAACGTCTCGGGCAAAAGCACCAGCCCATCGGGTCCGTCTTGGGTATAGGCAAATTCCACGCCCTCGATGCGACCATTGCCCAAAACGCGCAGGGGGGCGGCGTTGTGGATGATGCGCACCCCCGCTTGCACGGCGTGCTCTTGTTCGTGGGTCGAGGCGGACATCTTCTCTTGGCCACGCCGATAGACGATGGTCACGTTTTCCGCGCCCAGAAGCTTGGCCTGCACGGCGGCATCGACCGCCGTCATACCCCCACCAACGACCACCACATCGCGACCGACGGCAAGGCCCATGAGATCGGGCGATTGGCGCAATTCGGCGATGAAATCGACCGCATTGGCAACGCCTTGTTTATCCTCACCTTCTGCCCGCAATGCGTTCACGCCTTGCAAGCCGATGCCAAGGAAGACCGCGTCATAATCGGCGCGAAGCTGATCCAGCGTGATGTCGCGGCCAAGCGCGGCCCCCAGCTGCAAAGAGATGCCGCCGATCGACAACAGCCACTCCACCTCACGCGCCGCAAAGCCGCCGGTCGCTTTATAGGAGGCAATGCCGTATTCGTTCAGCCCCCCGGCCTTGGCGCGGCGCTCGTAAACGGTGACCTCATGGCCCTTCATCGCCAAACGGTGTGCACAAGCCAGACCCGCAGGCCCTGCCCCCACCACAGCCACACGCTTGCCGGTCGCGGGCGCGCGGGTGAAGGGATGGCCCTTTTCCATTGCGATATCGGTGGCATAGCGCTGCAAGCGGCCAATCTCGACCGGCTTGCCTTCAGCGGTCTCGCGCACGCAGACCTCTTCGCACAACGTCTCGGTCGGGCAAACACGGGCGCAAATGCCGCCCAGAATATTCTGACTCCAGATCGTTTTGGCCGCCGCCTCCGGAGTGCCGGTGGCGATCTGGCGGATGAACAAGGGGATGTCGATCTCGGTCGGGCAAGCCGTCATGCAGGGCGCATCATGGCAAAAATAGCAGCGATCCGCCGCCACCCGCGCCTCATGCTGATCAAAGGGCGGCTCATGATCCGAGAAATTGCGCGCAATCGCATCGCGAGACAGGCGGGCAGGCACAATGCCTGGCGTCAACGGACTGTTCGGCATTTTGGTCAGCGACCTCCGGTTTGCTTGCTCTTTTGGCTTGCTTTGACCGAATCGTCTCACAGCTTTAAAATTTTATCAAATGGTAAAGCTGCCCCGCCGTAGAAAGTTTCACTCAAAGCCCCTAAAGGGACAGAATATAACCAATTGGAATGGGCGCTTTTCAGCCTTGGTCACCTGCCCTATAAGCAATCAACCTTAGGCTCCGGCAGAAAAGCCCTATAGAGGATGGCATGAGCAAACATTCCCCCGACGCGGACGTCGCCTTCATCTCGGCATTGGCCGAGCTTCTGAACAAAAATGAGCTGACCGAGCTTTCGGTGAAGCGTGAATATGGCGATGACGACAGCCTTGAAGTGCGTGTGGTCAAGCAAGTGACTGTGGTGCAGGCTGCGGCCCCGGCTCCGGCCTATGCCGCCCCCGCTGCGGCGCCCGCCGCCGCCCCGGCTGCTGCCGCTGCTGCGCCCGCCGCTGCCGAAGACCCGAGCCAGCACCCCGGTGCGGTCACCTCGCCGATGGTCGGCACCGCCTATCTGGCGGCCGAGCCCGGTGCAGCGCCCTTTGTCACCATCGGGGCCACCGTCTCGGCGGGTCAGACCGTGCTGATCATCGAAGCGATGAAGACGATGAACCACATCCCCGCGCCGAAATCGGGCGTGGTGAAGCGCATTCTGGTCGATGACGGCACGCCGGTCGAATTTGGCACGCCGCTGTTGATCATCGAATAAGGGCGCCGGGATGTTCGAGAAAATCCTGATCGCCAACCGGGGTGAGATCGCCCTGCGGGTGATCCGCGCGGCGCGTGAGATGGGGATCAAATCGGTCGCCGTCCATTCGACCGCCGATGCTGATGCGATGCATGTGCGGATGGCCGACGAGTCGGTTTGCATCGGCCCAGCATCGAGCGCAGAAAGCTATCTGTCGAAGGCCGCGATCATCTCGGCCTGCGAGATCACCGGCGCGCAAGCGGTGCATCCGGGCTATGGTTTCCTGTCGGAAAACGCCGCCTTTGCGCAGGCGTTGGAAGACCACGGGATCACCTTCATCGGTCCCTCGGCCCAGCATATCCGCATCATGGGCGACAAGATCACCGCCAAGGAAACCGCGAAAACGCTGGGAATTCCAGTGGTTCCGGGCTCGGATGGTGGTGTGGCTGATTTTGAGACCGCCAAGGTGGTGGCTTTGGAAATCGGCTATCCGGTGATCATCAAGGCCACCGCTGGCGGCGGTGGTCGCGGCATGAAAGTCGCCAAATCCGAAGAAGAGCTTGAGATCGCCTTCCGCACCGCGCGGAGCGAAGCCAAGGTCGCCTTCGGCAATGACGAAGTCTATATCGAGAAATACCTGCAACGCCCGCGCCACATCGAAATCCAAGTCTTCGGCGATGGCAAAGGCAAGGCGGTGCACCTGGGCGAGCGGGACTGCTCGTTGCAGCGCCGCCACCAAAAGGTCTTCGAAGAGGCTCCAGGCCCGGCGATCACCGATGAAATGCGCAACCGCATCGGCTCAATCTGCGCCGAGGCTGTGGCCAAGATCAACTATATCGGCGCTGGCACCATCGAATTTCTGTTCGAGGATGGCGAGTTCTACTTCATCGAGATGAACACCCGCTTGCAGGTGGAACATCCGGTGACCGAATTCATCTATGATGTTGATCTTGTGCGCGAACAGATCCGCGTGGCCTCGGGCCTGCCGATGTCTTTCGAGCAATCGGATCTCAAGGTGCATGGTCACGCGATCGAAGTGCGGATCAATGCTGAAAAAGTGCCGACCTTCTCGCCCTGCCCCGGCCGGGTGACGCAGTACCATGCGCCGGGCGGCCTTGGGGTGCGGATGGATTCGGCGCTTTATGACGGCTACCGGATTCCGCCCTATTACGATTCGCTGATCGGCAAGCTGATCGTGCATGGCCGCAACCGTGAGGAAGCGCTGGCGCGTCTGTCGCGGGCCTTGGGCGAGTTGATCGTCGATGGCGTCGACACCACGATCCCGCTGTTTGAAGCACTGCTGCAAGAGCCGGACGTGCTTTCGGGCGATTACTCGATCCATTGGCTTGAGAAGTGGCTCGCCGCCACCTACGGCTAAGATCTTGGCGGCGCAGGGGAAATCCTGCGCCGTTATCCTATGGGCGCCAGACGCCCCCGTGCTGAGCATATCCGCCCGATGCCCCCCGAGCTTGATCCCACCATCTTGCTGCGCGCCTATGCGATGGGCATCTTCCCGATGGCCGAAGCGCGCGACGATCCAGAGATCCATTGGATCGACCCGCGCATGCGCGGCATCTTCCCGCTTGATGGCTTCCACATTTCGCGCTCACTGGCGCGGCTGATCCGCCGCTGGCCGGTCGAAGTGCGGGTGAACACCGCCTTCGCTGAGGTGGTCGATGCCTGTGCGGCGCGGGAGGAGACGTGGATCAACCCGCCGATCCGCAGCGCCTATCTAGAGCTGCACCGGCTTGGCCACGCGCATAGTCTTGAGGTTTGGGACGGCGCAGAGCTTGCGGGTGGGGTCTACGGCGTCACCTTGGGCGCAGGGTTCTTCGGAGAATCGATGTTTTCGGCCCAAACCGGTGGTTCGAAAGTGGCGCTGGCCTATCTGATCCACCGGCTGCGCGCGGGTGGCTTTCAGCTTTTCGACACACAGTTTCTGACGCCGCATCTGGCCAGCCTTGGCGCGGTCGAGATCCCGCGGACGCAATACCGCCGCCGTCTGGCCGAAGTCATTGAAAAAGCTGCGTGCTTTGAGCCCGAGGGTTACTCGGCCTCGGCCTCATCGCTGCTGTCTGGGCTTTCTTCAGCCTCAGGCGGGGCGTAACCCGGCACCACGCAGCGCAGCAGCCAGACGTCATAACGCGGGTGGTCCATCGCCGAAAGCGCCGGACTTGAGGCCAGCATCCAACCTGAAAAAACCGGCTCCGCTTGACTGGAATCGATCACCGTCAAATGCGCCTGCGCATCCGCGGCGGGGTTGTCGGAAGGGTAACGGCAGCTGTCGAGCTGGATCGTCAGGCGGCCGTTTGAGAGGGATTGGCCGCGCGACAGCTCCATATTCCCGGTTTGACCGGTCAGTTTGTCCAGCCAGCGCAGCACGCCACCGGGCGCGTCAGAGAAGTCTTGCGCCGCAACCGGCGTCGCCAGCAAGGCGCAGATCAGCGCCAGCCGCTTCATTCCGCAGCATCCCCGCCACCGCCGACGAATTTCATCAGCAGCGAGACCAGCGAGACCGA
The DNA here is from genome assembly GCF_030848395.1 of Pseudogemmobacter lacusdianii. GTDB lineage: Bacteria > Pseudomonadota > Alphaproteobacteria > Rhodobacterales > Rhodobacteraceae > Pseudogemmobacter > Pseudogemmobacter lacusdianii. The sequence continues at coordinate 175,796 of NZ_JAVDBT010000008.1, forward strand.
GCCTTGCGTGTCTTCAATCTCATCGCCAGGGCCAAGGTTGTCGAGTGCGCCGCCGGGCAGAATTTCGACGAAATTTCCGCCCAGAAGCCCCTCGGAGGAGATCAAAATGGCGCTGTCTTCCGCCAAAACAATGTCTTTGCGAATCTGGATTACCGCATCGGCGCGGTAGGTCTCGGGGTTCAGGGTCAGCGAGGAGATCGTGCCGACCTTGATCCCAGCAAGGCGCACGTCCGAACCGGGAGAGATGCCATCGACAGCACGGAAGCTGGCGCGCAGATCATAGCTTTCCGCGCCAGAGCCGATGCCTGCCCCTTTGGCCGCATAGACGGCGAAGGCGGCGGCAACGGCCAGCACGGCCGCGCCAGCGGCGATCTCAAGACGCGAGCCGGCCATTATTCAGGCACCCATGCCTCATAATCGCGCCGCTCAACCGGCTGGCTGCGACGGATCGAGCCGGCAGGCGCATAGGCAAGTTCCGAGCCCGAGAGGTTCTCAATATGCGGCTTTTCCCAAGACTTATGGGTCAGCGGCGCCTTGGTCGGCGGCTCATTCCAAGTGTGGTGCAGCCAGCCATGCCATGCAGGCGGCACGCGGCTTGCTTCCATCTCGCCTTTGAAAATCACCCAGCGGCGTTTGCCGTCGACGGTGTGGTAATAGATATTGCCCTGATCATCCTCGCCCACCTTCACGCCTTTGCGCGCGGTGAACACTTGGGTGTTGAGCGTCTGGCTGTTCCACCAGGTCAACAAGCGCTTGAGGAAGTACATATCGGGGCCTCCATTCGACAGGCTCGGTATGGCCGATTGCGGCGGCAAGGTCTAGGGGGCGCGAAGGGCCGTGGCGGCAAAGCGCAGGGTTTTCCGATGAAGGCGTGCATCTGACAGGGCTTAGCCGCCGAGATAGGCCGTCACCTCGATCTCAATCTTATGGCGCGGATCGATCAGTCCCGCTTCGATCATCATCGCCGCCGGGGGATTGGCGCCGAAGGTCTGGGACAGAAGCGGCCAACAAGCCTCAAACTCGCTCCGGTCGGGCAGCACATAGGTGACGCGCACGACATCGGCAAAGCTGGCCCCTGCCCGGCTGAGCGCCTCGCCAATGATCTCAAGCGCCAAAGCGCATTGATCTGTCACGCTTTCGGGGATCGCGCCGGTGGCGTGATCGGTCCCCGTGGTGCCCGAGACATGCACCCATCCCCCCGCCACCACGGCACGGGCATAACCGATCTTATCTTCCCAAGTGGAGCCTGTGGTGATGCGCTGAATGCTCATTCGTCCCTCAAAAGCAAAACGCCGCCCCGAGGGGCGGCGCTTGTCAGAATTTCAAGATCAGCCTGCGGCCGAGGTCTCTTTCTTCTTCGGTTCTGAATGCACCAGCAACGGCTTAGCCCCGGCATTCACCGATTCCTCATTCACCACCACTTCCGAGACATCCTCCATGCCCGGCAGCTCAAACATGGTATCCAAGAGGATATCTTCCATGATCGAGCGCAAGCCGCGCGCGCCGGTTTTGCGCTTGATGGCGCGTTTGGCGATGGCGGAAAGCGCATCGGGCGTGAAGACCAGCTTCACCTGTTCGATATCGAAAAGGCGCTGGTATTGCTTGACCAAAGCGTTCTTCGGCTCGGTCAGGATGGTGACCAAAGCGGCCTCATCCAGATCTTCCAGCGTGGCGATGACCGGCAGACGGCCAACGAATTCTGGGATCAAGCCGTATTTCAGCAGATCTTCTGGCTCAAGCTCACGGAAGAGCTCGCCCACGCCGCGCTCATCCGGGCCTTTGACCGAAGCACCGAAGCCGATGCCCGAGCCTTTGCCACGCTGCGCGATGATCTTCTCAAGCCCGGCAAAAGCGCCGCCGCAGATGAAGAGGATATTCGTGGTATCCACTTGCAGGAATTCCTGCTGCGGATGCTTGCGGCCCCCTTGCGGCGGCACGGAAGCCACGGTGCCTTCCATGATCTTCAACAGCGCTTGCTGCACACCCTCGCCCGAGACATCGCGGGTGATCGAGGGGTTGTCAGACTTGCGGGTGATCTTATCGACCTCGTCGATATAGACGATGCCGCGCTGCGCCCGTTCGACATTATATTCAGAGGCTTGCAAGAGCTTGAGAATGATATTCTCAACATCCTCACCCACGTAACCTGCTTCGGTCAGCGTGGTTGCATCGGCCATGGTGAAGGGCACATCCAAGATCCGCGCCAGCGTCTGCGCCAGCAGCGTCTTGCCGGTCCCGGTCGGGCCGATCAGCAGGATGTTGGACTTCGCCAGCTCAATATCCTGTTTCGAGGAATGGTTGAGCCGCTTGTAATGGTTGTGCACCGCGACCGAGAGCACGCGCTTGGCATGGATCTGGCCGATCACATAATCGTCCAGAACCTTGCAGATTTCGCGCGGCGTCGGCACGCCATCGGTGGACTTCAACCCCGAGGTCTTGGTCTCTTCGCGGATGATATCCATGCACAGCTCAACGCATTCATCGCAGATGAACACGGTCGGGCCTGCAATCAACTTGCGGACCTCATGCTGGCTCTTGCCGCAGAAAGAACAATAGAGGGTGTTCTTGCTGTCACTGCCGGAGTTCGTCGCCATCCGTTTCCCTTTGTGCTGCACGCCAGTTGCGGCGCACCGTTTTGGGCAAGTCTAGGCCAAGGCCCACCCTACCACAATGCGAAAACGCCCCCCACCAAAGCGGCCCGGCGGGGGGCAAACTCTTACGACGCGGCAGCGTCCGATTTGCCGCGATTGGACAGGATCTCGTCGATCAGACCCCATTCCTTGGCATCTTCTGCCGACATGAAATTGTCGCGCTCAAGTGCCGCTTCGACCGTTTCATAGGTGTTGCCGGTGTGCTTGACATAGATCTCATTCAAGCGGCGCTTCAGCTTTTCGGTCTCGCGCGCATGGATCATGATATCCGTGGCTTGGCCTTGGTAGCCGCCCGAGGGCTGGTGCACCATCACGCGGCTGTTGGGCAGCGAGAAGCGCATCCCCTTCTCGCCCGCGGTCAACAGAAGCGAGCCCATCGAGGCGGCTTGGCCGATCACCAAAGTCGAAACCTTGGGTTTGATATATTGCATGGTGTCATAGATCGACAGGCCCGAGGTGACGACGCCACCCGGGCTGTTGATATACATGCTGATTTCCTTTTGCGGGTTTTCCGCTTCAAGGAACAACAATTGGGCGCAGATCAGGCTGGACATGCCGTCATGGACGGGACCGGAGAGGAAAATGATCCGCTCCTTCAGCATACGCGAGAAGATGTCATAGGCCCGTTCGCCGCGGCTCGTTTGCTCAACGACCATCGGGACGAGGGTATTCATATAGTGGTCGATCGGATCACGCATATCAGGGCTGCCTCATCTTTCGCACTCAGGGTTATCGGCGGAGAGTTTCCAGAGTCTTAGTGTCGCGTGACCGCAGCCGCAAGGGCGGGCGGCGTTTGGGCTATGCAGAGCAGCCGGCACAGATTGTGGCGCCAAAACCCTGCCAAAAAATGAAGCACCACGTCACAACACCAAAGCCACGGCGCAAAATCGCCGCGAAGGAGGTAAGATTGGCGCTGACCGCGCTCTGTGCAAGGGGCAATCAGCGCCCGCGATCAGCGCCTAACTCGGTCACACTCAGCTTGCGCCGCGCCGGGCCAACACCAACTCGGCCCGCAAACCGCCCAAGCTCTCGCTGTCGCCAAGGTAAAGCCCGCCGCCATGGCTGCGCGCCACATCGGCCGCGATTGAGAGGCCCAAGCCCACTCCGCCACCGCGATTTGGATCGCGCTCAGAGTTGAGCCGGGTGAAGGGGCGCATCGCCTCTTCACGGCGGTCGGCCGGGATGCCAGGACCGTCATCTTCAACCGTGATGCGCAAAGACCGATCCGAGGCTTGCAAGCGCAACTCGGCTTGGCGCCCGTAACGCAAGGCATTGCCAAGCAAATTCTCAACCGCCCGCGTCACGGCTTGCGGGCGCAACCGCACCAAAGCCACTCCGGGTGCGGGCCGCGAGAACTCCACCTTGGCCCCGCCCCGACGGGCATCCTCGACCACACGTTCGATCAGATCACCGGCGTCCACTTCGACCATATCCTCCATTGCATCGCCGCGCGCGAAGGAGAGAAACTCATCCACCATCCGCTCCATCTGCGCCACATCATCGATCAGCGCTTGGGTCTCATCATCTTCGGGCAGCATCGATAGCCCCAGCCGCAGCCGCGTCAGAGGCGTGCGCAAATCATGGCTGACACCGGACAAAAGCAAAGTGCGCTGCTCAATCTGCCGCTCGATCCGCGCGCGCATGTCAATAAAGGCGGCGCCGGCCGCCCGCACCTCTAAAGCGCCACGCGGTTTATAGGGGATGCGATCGCCACGCCCGAAGGCCTCGGCCGCGCGGGCAAGCCGGGTGATCGGCCGCAACTGATTGCGCAGGAAAAGATAAGCGATCAACGTCATCAGGATTGAGGTGAAGATCATCAACACCAAAAGCTGGTGCGGGTTCGATGCCCCCATCCGCCGCCGAGACACATCGGCCTGCAAAGGCCCATGCAAGGTGTCAAAGGTCAGCCGGGTTAGCCGCTCAGGGTCCGTCACATCTGCGGCCTTCAAATTGGGCAAAGCCGCATGCAAAGTGGTGATCACCACCCTCCCGGTCAGATCATACCAATCCACCTGATCGCTCACCGGCGCCGCCGCGCTTGGCGGATAGCTCAAGTCAATCTCCAGCGGCCCAGCGGCGGCCCTTGCCCGCTCGATCGCGGCCTCGGGTGTGCTGCCTTGGTCAAAGGCCAAAAGCACCAGATTAAGATCCAAAGCCACGCCTTGGGTCATCTGCCGGGTCACGCCTTCGTAATGGCGTTGAATGAAGGCCGTGGACACCACCAACTGAATGGTGACGATGGGCAGGATCAAGATGAGGGCGGCGCGGCCATAAATTCCGCGCGGAAGCAGACGTTTGAACACCATGCGGGAAGGCTAGCGATGAGCGGAGCGATTGAAAAGTCTATGCCGGAGCTTGGCCCCCTTCCCGGTCGGCTCCGGCGGGTTCTGGCGCAAAACCCCTCGCCGATGACCGGCCCCGGCACCTGGACCGAGATCATCGGCAGCGGCGAGGTCGCCGTGATTGACCCCGGTCCGGGTCTCGAGAGCCACCTCGCGGCGATTCTCGCGACCTTGGATCCGGGAGAGCGCGTCACCGCGATTCTCGTCACCCATGCCCACCGCGACCATTCCGAACTGGCACCGGCATTGGCCCGCGCCACCGGCGCACCGATTCTGGCCTATGGCACCGCAACCGACGGGCGCAGCCCTGCCATGCAGCGGCTGGTCGCGGCGGGGATGAATGGCGGCGGTGAAGGGTTGGATCTCAGCTTCACTCCCGATCGACTTTTGCGCCACGGCGAAAGAATCTCCGGTTCGGATTGGAGCCTGCAGGCGCTGCACACCCCCGGCCATCTTGGGTCACACCTGTGCTTCGCATGGGAGGATGTGCTCTTTTGCGGCGATCATGTGATGGCTTGGGCGCCAAGTCTCGTCTCGCCCCCCGACGGCGATATGGGTGCCTATATGGAATCACTCGCCAAGCTTGCAGCCCAGAACTGGCGCCTGCTGCTGCCCGCGCATGGCGATCCGATATTTGAACCTGCCGCACGGCTGGCCGAGCTCACCGCCCACCGCCGCGTCCGTGAGGCGCAGATCCTTGGCACCCTAGGTGCCGAGCCCATCTGCCTCGAGGTGCTGACAGCCCGCATTTACAGCGATATCGGACCAGAATTGCTGCCCGCAGCGCAAAGATCAGCACTTTCCCATCTTCTTGATCTTGCAGAAAGAAAGCTGGTTTGGGCCGATCCGAGCCCCTCTCCAGAGGCCCTTTGGAAAAGAGTTTGAAAAAGCCGTCATATTTCCGCTTTTGCCCCTTGCCGCCCCCGAACACCCTCGCTATACACCCCCTCGTGTTCCGGCGTAGCTCAGCGGTAGAGCAGTTGACTGTTAATCAATTGGTCGTAGGTTCGATCCCTACCGCCGGAGCCAAAATCATCTAACATTCTGATGAATTTGGTATTTTCGCGTAAATAGCGCGAAAACCATGTGAGTGTGATACGTATCACACTCGGAAGAGATGCCGATAATCGGATTTGCCCTGTCCATTAAGGGTATCCTATGACTTTCCAGTCGCATCTTTACCGCCGTGGCGCGTCCTATGTCTGGCGTCGCCGCACCCCTGCCCGCGCTGGTGGCAGGATCCTTCAAATCAGCCTTCGGACGAATGAACCGTTGATTGCACGACGCCGTGCTGCAATCGTAACGGTCGAAAGCAACAACCTGTTCGATGCCATGTCCGTCCAAGGCCTGACCGTCGCTGAAGCCCGCACGTTCCTCGAGTTCATCATTGAACGCGAGCAAAAGAAGATTGCGATCTTCCGCGCCGACGTGCGCCACAGGGGCGATTCTGAAAGCAATCAGGCGCAGGATTGGGCCATGGGCACCGCTCTACGCATGATCGCCCAGCATGGACGGGGTGCCGCACCCTTGACTGAAGCCCAAGCCGAGGCCCTGCATATCGAAGGCCGGAGCCAGGTTGAAATTGCACTGCTTCGCGAGAACCTTGAGAACAACGTCTCGCTCGCCACCAGCACCCCGAAGGATAGGCATGGCAGCCAGATCCTCGATCAACTCCAGACTTCCATCGGCCGCCAAGACATTGGTGCAGCTGACTTTCTTATTGCGAGGAATAAATATATCCAAGGTCGAGCGGCGGCTTATATTCAAACAGCCAAGGACACGACCGTCGGTTTTGACGAAGCCCTACAGATTGCGGAGGCCCTCGCGAGCCCTGGCGCAGCTCCACAACCGCAGAGCACGCAGCCTGCTGATCAAGCAGAACCAGTGGCCGCCTATTCGCCCGCTTGGGAAGACCTCATCGCGAGATTTGAGGCACAGCAGCGCAAGGCCGAGGTCAAGGCACTGAGCATCGATCAGCAGGTCAGAATTTTCCGTCTGTTCGCCGAAGCGACGGGCATCAGCGATCTCCGCGACATCCGTCAGGTTCATCTGGCGAAGTTCGTCGACCTGCTGAATGCCCTGCCAAAGACCTATCGCAAATCGAGCGCAGAGCAATCGATGTCGCTGCCCCAGATCCTCAAGAGGGCTAAGAAGCTCCCGCCTGAAGAGGTCGGCCTGGCTCCTTCGACCATCAAGCGGAACCTCGGCTATCTGGCGCTGATCTTCCGCAAGGCAATCAGCGAGGGCTACCGAGACCTCGCGACCCTCGACACCAAGAGCCTCAAGCCCCGCGAGACGAAGCGCGCGCGGGACAAGCGGCCAGCGCTGCAATCTGATGATATCCTCGCCCTTTTCGAGCACCCGATCTGGCGGGGGAATCTGCGGGGCAAAAAGTGGCAGGAGCCCGGCCCGACGGTCGAGGGCGACGGACTTTACTGGCTGCCGCTGATCGCAGCATTCACCGGCGCGCGACGTGCAGAAATCGGCGGCCTTTCCCCCCATGATATTGGCCTGAAGTTCGGCATCCCCTTTATCCACTTCGCTCCCAATAAGGTCAGGGGCGTTAAGAACCTCGCCTCCCCCCGAATGATCGCGATGCACCCGCAATTGGTAGAGCTGGGCCTCCTGGACCGTTCAGCCAAGCTGCGCGAAGCAGGCGCTGATATGCTGTTCCCCGATTTGCGGATGCCGACCGAGGATAAGATCGGCGAGAAAATCGACTATAAATTCCGCCGCGCCCTCACGAAGCAATTGGTCGAGGGACGAAATAAGAAAAGCTTCCACAGCTTCCGACATTACGTGAACGGCCGCCTTCAGAAAGCAGGGATCGCGAAAGAGCTCCGCCTAGATATCATGGGACATGCTGGCGAGGATACGAACAGCGAAGTCTACACCCAGTCGATTGACCTGATTACCGCGAACGAGATCATCGCCCTCCTGCCAAGAATCGAGGGCGTTCTGCCCCCGAACAGCCATCGTCAAAGCGGATTTGACAAGCGTGATCTGTTTTCGGAGCACGGGCTGCGGCCGATCCAAGTAAAGCGCGATGCACAGCCCGCGCAGGCCACAGGGCCACGTCGCGGTCGCCCTCGTAAAGTGCGGGCATGAGCTCTGCACATGAGGAGAGGCAAGACAGCGCTACCGCCAACCTAACGTGGTCAAAGCCTAGGTGATGTGAAGCGCCCAACCAAGGTCTTCACGCGGCTTGATCATCGAAACCGTCTCATCCTGACAAAGTGGAAACGCTGCATCCAGCCGCCCCTCACGTCGATGCGGATGAATGCCATCTGGACGATGGGAAGCCTGCCGCCATTGAGAAAGCTCATGGTCCGCGCCATATTAATTAAAGAATTTTTTGATTTGAAGTTTGAGACCTCTTGAATGAAACTTTCGTCCAGCGCCTTACTGCGCCTTCTGTCCCTCAAAGGCGCTGGAACAGCTCCAACTCTCTGCCTCGTGCCCGAAGGGGTAAGCGCGGGAGAGCATGCCGAGGTTCTGGCACCCTTCTCTCAGATCATCGCGCCGCCGAGCATAAAGCCCGGCCTTTGGGCCTCATCGGTCAGCATACGCCTGTCCGGCGAACGGAGCGTCATGCTGCATGGCGCGAAGACCGCGTTAGCCCGTGATTTCATCTACGAAGTCGAAAAAAGTTGGCGCAGCTACAATCAAGGAAAGCTCGCGAACGAGGAAAACAGCATTAACGCCTTGCTGCTGCAATTGCAGCGCTTGGATGCACCACAGACCTATCCCTCTGCCTGTGTCATCGGCGCTGTCCTGCAGGAGGCCTCGCGTCTGGAGGATGAGCTTCTGAGCCGCCTGCCCGAAGATGCCATCGGCCAAGAACAAAACCAAAGATTAGCTCCAATTCGTTCCTTCGCCGCGCACCCTGCAGAATTGCGGGAAAGGGCTATCGAGCGTTTCGTCACGGTAGAGCTGGAGCGCTGGAAGGAGTTCTTTGACACAGTCGAGAGCAAGCCTTTGACGCCTGAACAGCGGCTTTCCATCGTGGTCGACGAAGATGCAACCTTGGTCCTGGCAGGCGCAGGCTCCGGCAAGACAAGCGTCATCACAGCAAAGGCGGCTTACCTTCTACGTGCTGGCATCCGGCCCGCAGAAGAAATCCTGCTCCTCGCTTTCGCCAAAGACGCCGCGAAAGAGATGTCAGAGCGCATCGAGGCCCGCTGCGGCATGCCGATCGAGGCCCGCACCTTCCATGCGCTGGCCTATGACATCATCGGCTCGGTTGAGGGGGCCAAGCCGCCCCTCGCCGCCCATGCAACGGATGATACGGCGTTTCTCGATCTGATCAGGCAGATCCTGCGGGACCTCATGGCAAAGGTCGCCGAGGTGGCCGGCGCCTTGATCTCTTGGTTTGCCGAATTCCTAGTCGAGCAGAAGGACGACTGGGATTACAAGACCAAGCACGAATATTACAAGCAGCTGGAAAAGCTGGACCTACGCACCCTGCAGGGCGAGCAGGTCAAAAGCCGCGAAGAGCTGAGCATCGCCAACTGGCTTTACCAGAACGGCATCGCCTATGAGTATGAGCCGGATTACGAGAACAAGGTCGCAACGGGCGGGCGGCGCAGCTACACGCCCGATTTCCGCCTGACCGACAGCGGTGTCTACCTGGAGCACTTCGGCGTCCGCCGTGAGCGTGGCCCCGACGGGACGGAACGCCTGGTCACAGCCCCCTTCGTCAACCGCGAAGAATATCTCGAAGGGATGGAGTGGAAGCGGCAGCTCCACCAAGTTCAGGGGACCATCCTGATCGAGACCTTCAGCTATGAGCAAAAGGAGGGGCGCCTGCTGGAGGCGCTTCAGGAGAAGCTCGCCCCCTATATCACGATCAAGCCCCGCCCCGCCGCGGAGATTTTTGACCGCGTGGTGGAGCTTGGGCAGGCCGATGCCTTCACACGCATGCTCGGCACTTTCCTGCGGCAGTTCAAAAGCGGGGGATATTCGGTCGCCCAATGCCTCGAGAAGTCCCAGATCCTGAAGTTGGGCAAGCGTGCCCAAGCCTTCCTGAAGCTTTTTGAGCCGGTCTATACGGAATACCAGCGCCGCCTTGGTGACCGCATCGATTTTGAGGATATGATCCTGAGGGCCGCGCATTATGCCGAACAGGGGCGCTACCAGAGCCCGTTCAGGCATATCCTGGTCGATGAATTCCAGGATATCTCCCAAAGCCGCGCGCGCCTGATCAAAGCCTTGAAGGCACAGCACAAGGACGCACGGATCTTCGCGGTTGGCGATGACTGGCAATCGATCTACCGCTTCGCGGGCTCTGACATCCACATCATGCGGAACTTCGGTCGCGGATTTGGCGGGACATTTGGCACACAATCTGGCGTGCATCGAAGCGTGGACTTGGGCCGCACTTTCCGGTCCGTCGACAAGATCGCCCTGGCCGCGCGGGCTTTCGTTCTCAAGAACCCCGCGCAGATCGTGAAAACTGTGGTGCCCGCAGGCGTGGCCCCACGCCCCGCCATCCAAATCGCCTGGACCCGCAAGGGCGGCGATGAGGCTGCCCTGTCAGGCGTTTTGCAAAGATTGGGCGATCTGCCTGCCCCTGAGGGGCGCAAGACCTCTGTGCTGCTGTTAGGACGTTACCGCTTCGTCGACCCAGGCCTCTATCAATTGCAAAAGCGCTTCTCGCAGCTGACCCTCAGCTTTAAGACCATCCATGCCTCAAAGGGGCTGGAGGCCGACCATGTGGTGCTTCTGAAGGCAGATGCGGGACGTGTGGGCTTCCCCTCGGAAATTGCCGATGATCCTCTGCTCAGCCTGGTCTCACCCGAGGGCGAGCCTTTCGAGAACGCCGAAGAGCGGCGCGTGATGTATGTCGCAATGACCCGTGCCCGCTCGACCCTGACCATCATCGCATCCGAGGCCCGCCCTTCGGCCTTCGTCCAAGAGCTTCTAGCCGATCCATTCTATGATCTGGAAACCTCTGCGAGCAAAGAAGGCAAGGTCGAGACCTGCGCAGAATGCTCGGGGCGTATGTTGCCCGACCGCTCGAAAGAAGGCGGATTATATTACCGATGTGAACACGTCGCGCATTGCGGCAATATTCTCCCCGCTTGCCCATCATGTGGATCGGGGCTGCCGATCCGCGACAGCCGTCACAACCGCTGTTCGGCCTGCGCAGTGGAGCAGCCTGCCTGCACATCCTGCAACGGCGGATGGCTGGTAAAGCGGGATGGGAAGTTCGGCGCCTTCTACAGCTGCACGAGGTTCCCCGTCTGCAGCGGCAAGGCGAAACTCAAAGAGATCGAAGAGCCCATCTCTGGCTTAGAGACGCGCAAACATCTCCCGAGAAGGGGTTAATACCCTTGCTGCCTCTAGGGTCAGGACCCATTGATTATCCACTCGCGGCGTGATTCAGGCTCCGCGAGGAGACTGACAGA
>NZ_JAVDBT010000009.1 GCF_030848395.1 Pseudogemmobacter lacusdianii
TCTGTCAGTCTCCTCGCGGAGCCTGAATCACGCCGCGAGTGGATAATCAATGGGTCCTGACCCTAGAAGCTCGCTGTTGCGAATGTCGGCGTTTGCTATTCAAAGTGACAGTGGGCGCCTTACGGGGCTTAGTGCAGATCAAATGCCCGCGGTGTAACGCCTGCAATGATGTGAGGCCCGATGGCCCTAACCAGCCGCGGCAAGCTAGCAACGGAACTGGTGCCGCGTGTGGCCTTCGTTGAATGAGCTTTAAAGGGGGGCCTAACGGCCCCCTTTACACTCCCGCCCCCGCGAGCTTAGAAAACGCCCTGCTGCAGACTCTAGTGTCAAAATGTGCAAACTCTGGTGGCGAGCCACAAGTAATACATGGCTTTTCCACAGAAGATTTGCCGCGAAAGAGCTTTACAGGCTTCCCCGACCCCCTCACTATATCTAGTAAGGTCACAGTCCGGCACACGCTGCACCTTGCCAGACACCCTGCCTATAGCGGTCCCTAACTCCGCTCAGGCACCATAGTGAGGCCGGGCAATGTCGTTTTCTGAAGATTTCCTGTTCAATGAAGATCTGCACCCGATCGACATCGTCGAGACGCTGGCGGCAGAGCATGATTGGGAGTTCGATCGGGTCACGGATGACCAGATTGCGATGGCGGTTGAGGGCCAGTGGCGGACCTATTCGCTGACCCTGGCTTGGAGCGCCTCGGATGAGACGCTGCGGCTGATCTGCACCTTCGAGATGGAGCCGCCGGATGCGCGGGTTCCGGCGATCTACGATGTGCTAAACCGTTGCAACGACATGGTTTGGAACGGCGCTTTCACCTGGTGGGCTGAGCAGAAGCTGATGGTGTGGCGCTATGGCCTGTGCCTTGCGGGGGGCCAGATGGCCAGTTCCGAGCAGATCAACCGGCTGATTGCAGGGGCTGTCAATGCCTCCGAACGGTTCTACCCCGCCTTCCAAATGGCTGCTTGGGGCGAGAAAACCCCCGTTGACGCGATGAAAGTCGCCATGGCCGAGCCCTACGGGCGCTGCTAACCGCTCCAAGAAACGCCGCTTTTTGCGGGGCTTGGGCTTTATTACCATCCCTTGCCGGTCTAACCTCTCCCTCAGAATATGGGGGTGTGCATGACACTGGACGTAGTGGCCCGCGACGGGCTTGTGCTCTTGGGTTGCGGCAAGATGGGCTCGGCTTTGCTGGCCGGATGGCTGAAAGCGGGGCTGCCGGCGGCTTCGGTCTGGGTGATTGAGCCGCATCCGAGCGACTGGCTGCAAGCCAGCGGCGTGCATTTGAATGCCGGTGTGCCCCCTGCCCCTGCGGTGGCTTTGCTGGCTGTGAAGCCCCAGATGATGGGGGACGCGCTGCCCGCCCTACAAGCACTGGGCAATGGATCAACCCTCTTCATCTCGATTGCGGCGGGCACTTCGATCGCGACCTTTGAGGCTGTCTTGGGCGCGCAGACCCCGATCGTGCGCAGCATGCCCAACACTCCAGCGATGGTGGGGCGCGGGATCACCGCGATCATTGGCAATGCCAATACCGGTGCGGCTGATCTGTCTTTGGCGCGTGAGCTGATGGCGGCGGTGGGCCAAGTTGTTGAATTGCAAAGCGAAGATCAGATCGATTCCGTGACCGCTGTCTCGGGCTCGGGCCCGGCTTATGTGTTTCACCTGATCGAAGCGATGGCCGATGCGGGTGTCGCTTTAGGGCTGACGCCTGAGGTGGCGATGCAATTGGCCCGCGCAACCGTCTCGGGCGCTGGGGAGTTGGCACATCAATCCCATGATTCCGCTGCACAATTGCGGATCAACGTCACCTCTCCGGGCGGGACCACGGCGGCGGCTTTGGGGGTCTTGATGGATGCGGCGTCAGGCTTCCCGCCCCTGCTGAAGCGCGCGGCACAGGCGGCCTCGGACCGTGGCAAGGAGTTGGGCAAATGATCACTTACGGCGATTTTGAGAAGGTCGATATCCGCGTTGGCGTGATCGTTAAAGCCGAGCCTTTCCCGGAAGCGCGCAAGCCTGCCTTCAAGCTTTGGGTGGATTTTGGCGGTGATTTGGGGGTGAAACGCTCTTCGGCGCAGATCACAAAACACTATACGATTGAAGGGCTTATCGGGCGTCAGGTCATGGCGGTGGTCAATTTCCCGCCCCGGCAAATTGGCCCGGTGAAGTCCGAGGTTTTGGTGCTGGGCGTGCCGGATGAGGCGGGCGAAGTGGTGCTCTTGGCCCCCGGCCATGAAGTGCCTTTGGGCGGGCGGATGTTCTGATGCGGCTTCTCATCACCCGCTCGATGCCCGAGGCGGTTGTGGCGGCTGCCGCAGCGCGGTTTGATCTGGTGCTACGCGACAAGACCAGCGTGATGTCTGGCGAGGAATTCCGCGAGAGCCTTCGGGATTTTGATGTTATTCTTCCGACACTTGGCGATCTTTACCGGGCGGATGTTTTTGCCGATGTGCCAGCCCCTCGGGCCAAGCTTTTGGCCAATTTCGGGGTGGGCTATAACCATATCGACGTTGCTGCCGCTGCGAAGGCCGGGGTGCAGGTCACCAACACCCCCGGCGCGGTGACGGATGCCACGGCGGATATCGCTATCTCTTTGATTCTTATGGCCGCCCGGCGGCTTGGAGAGGGCGAGCGGCTGGTGCGGTCTGGAAACTGGGCAGGCTGGGCGCCGACGCAGATGCTGGGCACGCATGTCTCGGGGAAAACCGTTGGTATCTTGGGCTTTGGCCGCATTGGCCAAGCCATTGCGCGGCGTTGCCATTTTGGTTTTGGCATGAAGGTGGTGTTCCACAACCGGTCAAAAGTTGAGGTGGATTTCCCGGCAAGCCAAGTGGAAATGGCCGAGGTGATGGCGGCGGATTTTGTCGTGGCAGCGGTGCCCGGTGGGCCTGCGACCCGGCATCTGGTAGATGCCAAGGCTTTGGCTGGCATGAAGAAATCCGGGATCTTGGTGAATATCTCGCGCGGGGATGTGGTGGATGAGGCGGCCCTGATCGCCGCCCTGCAAAGCCACCGGATCGCCGGGGCTGGCTTGGATGTCTACGAGCAAGAACCCGTCGTGCCAGAGGCCTTGCGGACCTTGGAGAATGTCACCCTGCTGCCGCATCTTGGCACCGCCTGTTTGGAGGTGCGTGAGGCGATGGGGATGATGGCGGTGGAGAATTTGATCGCCTTTGCCGAAGGGCGCGCGCTGCCGAACCTGATTGCGGTCTAAGCCGCTTAAAAGGTTCAAAATTCTGGGTATGGTTTTGCGCTGGTTTACGTATGGCTTTGATATGGTTTGCGTGGGGCTGTTTGTTTGATCTGGTCGCCGGGGGGCTTTGCGCCCCCCGGGCCCCCCGCAGGATATTTAAAGACAGAAAATGAGGGAGGGCGCGGTCTGGTTCGGGCCGCGTTTTTGAGTATTTGGGTCAAGGTGAAATGAGAAAGGCGCGCCCCTTGGGGGACGCGCCTTTTTAGTTTGGGGTGGGCGGCTCTTGAGGGGGCCGCGCCGGGGATGGTTTGGGCCTTGAGTTTGGCCCTGCCGTTTAAGCGGCTTTTTGGCTGGCGAAGCGGGTGTAGAAGGTCTCGCCCTTCTCGGCCATCTCGCGCAGGAGGTTCGGCGCTTGGAAGCGGGGGCCGAATTGTGCAGTGAGGCCGCGGCAGATTTCGACCGCGCGCGGCGCGCCGATGATGTCGAGCCAACTGAAGGGGCCGCCCGACCAAGGCGCAAAGCCCCAGCCGAGGATGGCGCCGACATCGCCTTCGCGGATGTCGGTGAGCACGCCCTCTTCCAACGCGCGGACGGCCTCCAGCACTTGCGCCATCAAAAGGCGGTGCTGCACATCCGAAAGGCTCAGCTGCATCTTATCGGTCGGGTATTTCGTGGCGAGCCCGTCCCAAAGGCCGAGGCGTTCGCCGCGATCGGAATAGGCGTAGAAGCCTGCATTGGCTTTGCGGCCCATCCGGCCCTGATCGGCCATCCAGAAGAGCACATCATCCACCGCGCCATCGGGGTAATCGGCACCCATCGCCGCCTTGGTCGCCTTGGCGATTTTGACGCCGAGGTCGATTGAGGTCTCATCAACCAGTTGCAAGGGGCCAAGCGGCATGCCGACAAGGCGGGCGGCGTTTTCCACCAGCGCCGGTTCGACCCCTTCGGCGACCATGCGGATGCCTTCGTTGATGTAAGGGATGATGCAGCGGTTGGCGTAGAAGAAGCGCGCGTCATTGACCACGATCGGCGTCTTGCGGATCTGGCGCACGAAGTCGAGCGCTTTGGCCACGGCTTTTTCGCCGGTCTCTTTGCCGCGGATGATTTCCACCAGCATCATCTTATCGACGGGCGAGAAGAAATGGATGCCGATGAAGTTTTCCGACGCCGAGGAGGCGGCGGAGAGCGCGGTGATCGGCAGGGTCGAGGTGTTAGTGGCATAGATCACGCCGGGGGCGGCGGCTTCGGCCTTCTTGGTGACCTCGGCCTTGACCTTGGGATCCTCGAACACGGCCTCGACGATCAGATCGACGCCTTTGAGGGCGGCGTAATCGATGGTGGCGCTGATGCGGGCAAGGGTCTCGGCTTTCTTCTCAGCCGTGACTTTGCCGCGTTTCATGCCTTTGTCGAGGATGGACTCGGCATGGGCTTTGCCGCGGTCGGATGCCTCTTGGGTGGCGTCGATCAGCACGACCTCAATCCCCGCATTGGCGGCGACATAGGCGATGCCTGCGCCCATCATGCCCGCACCAAGCACGCCGAGTTTCTTGACCGATTGGTCTTCGACTTTCGGGCGGTTGGCACCTTTCTCAAGCGCTTCTTTGTTGATGAAAAGCGAGCGGATCATCGAGGAAGACGAGGGGTTGAGAAGGACCGAGGTGAAGTGGCGTGCCTCGATCTTCAGCGCGGTGTCGAAGGGGACGAGCGCGCCTTCATAGACGGCGGCGAGGAGCGCTTTGGCGGCCGGGAAGACGCCTTGGGTCTTGCCGTTGACCATGGCCGAGGCGCCGACGAAGGTCATGAAGCCTGCGGGGTGATAGGGCGCGCCGCCGGGCATTTTGAAGCCCTTCTCGTCCCAAGGTTTGACAAGATCGGCCTCTTTGGCGCTGAGGACCCATTCCTTGGCGCGGGTGAGGAGCTCCTCGGCGGGCACGACCTCATCGATCAACCCGGCGGCTTTGGCGGCTTTGGGGTCGGAGAGTTTGCCTTCCAAGAGGAAGGGTGCGGCCATCATCGCGCCGAGTTTGCGGGCAAGGCGGGTGGTGCCGCCCGCGCCGGGGAAGATGCCGACCATGATTTCGGGCAGGCCGATCTTGGCCTTGGGATTGTCGGCGGCGATGATGCGGTGGCAGGAGAGCGGCAGCTCAAGCCCGATGCCAAGCGCGGTGCCGGGGAGTGCTGCCACAATCGGCTTGCCGCCCTTTTTGGTCTTGGGGTCCATGCCCGCGCGTTCGATCTTGCGCAGCACATTATGCATCATCATGACGCCATCGAAAATCGCCTCGGCGCCGCCTTTGCGCATCTCGGCGATGACATTCAGGTCCATGCCGCCGGCGAAATCTTTCTTGGCGGAGGTGATGATGATGCCCTTGCAGGCGGCATCCGCCAGCCCCTGATCGACGAGATCAGAGAGCAGTTGGAATCCGTCGGTGGACATGACGTTCATCGATTTGGCAGCGACATCCCAAGTGATGGTTGCCACGCCATCGGCGTCAAGCGCATAGGTGAAATCAGCCATTGTTCTCTCCCTCGGGCTGGTAGGGCCGCCCGTCTTTATGGGTAAATGTCGTGACGCCGTCCGTGCTGCGCAGCAGGAGGTCAACATCCGTATAGGTGACGGTTTCCTCGGCAGCTTTGGAGCCGATGACGAGGAAGACGGCGGGTGTATCGCCGCGATTGATCAGGTGGTGGCCATCGGGCTGGCCTGCGGGGAAGCCCACGCAATCGCCCTGCCGCATGGTCTCTTCCCCGGCATCGGTGACAAGCACGCATTCGCCAGCCATGACCATGATGAACTCATCCTCGGCCTTGTGCCAATGGCGCAGCGAGGACAAAGCGCCGGGCTTCAGCGTCACCAGATTGACGCCGAACTGCGTCAGCCCTGCGGCTTGGCCCAGACGCAGCGACGAGCGGCCCTGCATCATCTCGGCATAAGGCTCGGGATAGAGCGAGCCTGCCTTCAGCGGCACCTTGGTAAGGTCAAGCTTGCGCATCAGAGCCGCTCGATGATGGTGGCGGCCCCCATGCCCGAGGCGATGCAGAGCGTGGCAAGGCCGGTGCCTTTGCCGGTCCGCTCCAACTCATCAAGGAGGGTGCCGATGATGATCGCGCCGGTGGCGCCAAGGGGGTGGCCCATGGCGATGGAGCCGCCGTTGACGTTGACCTTTGAGGCATCAACTTCAAAGGCCTGCATGAAGCGCAGCACCACGGAAGCGAAGGCCTCGTTCACTTCGAAAAGGTCGATGTCCGAAATGTGCATGCCGGCGTCTTTGAGGATCTTCTCGGTCACCGGGACGGGGCCCGTGAGCATGATTGTCGGATCCGTACCAATCTTAGCGGTGGCGCGGATGCGGGCGCGGGGTTTTAGCCCATGGGCTTTCCCAAATTCTGCATTTCCGATCAGAACCGCAGCGGCGCCATCGACGATGCCCGAGGAGTTGCCAGCGTGGTGGATATGTTCGATCCGTTCAAGATGCGGGTATTTCATCAGCGCGATCTTGTCGAAACCGGGCATCACCTCGCCCATGGCTTTGAAGCTGGGATCAAGCTTGGCCAGCGCCGCCATATCGGTGCCGGGGCGCATGAATTCGTCATGGGCAAGGATGGTCAGACCGTTGCGGTCTTTGACCGGGACGATGGATTTGGCAAAGCGATTGTCGGCCCAAGCGGCGGCGGCGCGGCGTTGGCTTTCCACCGCCAAAGCATCGGCATCGGCGCGGCTGAAGCCATATTCGGTGGCGATGATATCGGCCGAAATGCCTTGCGGCACGAAATAGGTCTTCATCGCAAGGGTCGGATCAACGGCGATCGCCGCCCCGTCCGAGCCCATAGCGACGCGGCCCATCATCTCGACCCCGCCAGCGATATAAGCCTGACCTGCACCGCCTTTGACTTGGTTGGCGGCCAGGTTCACCGCCTCCATCCCAGAGGCGCAGAAGCGGTTGATCGCAAGGCCGGGGATCGACTCGTCAAGGTCTGACAGAAGCACCGCCGAGCGCGCAAGGCAGCCGCCCTGCTCACCCACTTGGGTGACATTGCCCCAGATCACATCCTCGACCGCATGGCCTGTGAGACCGTTGCGCTCTTTCACCGCGTTGAGGATGCCTGCCGAAAGGGCGACCGAGGTCACCTCATGCAATGAGCCATCCGCGCGGCCCTTGCCGCGAGGGGTGCGACAGGCGTCGTAGATGAAGGCTTCGGTCATGGGTCTTTCCTCCGTCATGCTTTGAGACTGCGGCGGGTCGGCCAAGGCAGTCCCTATCTTTTGCGCGCCGCCTTGGGGCTTTGGTCAGCTCTCCAACCCTTGGCCGTTTCAGGCAGCGTCCTTTCATCTCTTTCTCACCCCGCGCTGGGGCGTCGTGCAATTCTTCCGCTGCGTCACAGGCTGCAGCGGCAAGGCTGGCAGGCTGCTTGCAGCGATGGCCTGGCCAAGTCCGGGGGCTAAGCCTTTGTCAGCTGGGCGGAAATGCCCGGGGCATCAAGTCGTAAGGCGGGCGCCAGCCGGGCAGCATTGCGATCCGGTCCAGCCAGCGGTCGATCCCGGGATAGGCGTCTCGGCTGAAGCCAAAGGGCTCATCATAATAAAGATAGGAGCAGCAGGAGAGGTCGGCAATGGTCGCCCCCTGCCCCACGATCCAGTCGCGGCTTGCAAGGTGCTCTTCTAAGGTTTGGTATGCGGCTTTGAGGCGGTTTTGCAGGAAGGGGACCACGCCCTCGGGGCGCTTTTCCGGGGCAAGGAAGTTCATCAAAAAGCGGCAGGCGCCGATTTGGGTGGAGAGTTTGTGGTTGTCCCAAAGGATCCAGCGCCAGATTTCCTTGCGCTCAGCCTCATTCGTGCCGCCGAGCTGGCCGGTTTTCGCGGCGATATGCTGTAAGATGAGGCCGGATTGGCTGAGGGTCTCGGCGCCATCGATGAGCACCGGAATTTCGGCCATTGGGTTGATGGCGCGAAAGGCGGGGCTGCGCGCCTCGCCCTTGAAGAAATCGACAAAGCGCAGCTCCCAAGCTTGGCCGGTCAGCTCGAGCGCCAGCGCGCATTTATAGGCATTGCCGGATTCGCCGAAGCCGTAAAGTTGCACTGCCATTCCTGCGCCTTTCTCTTGGCTGGGGTCGAGGGCGGGGGTTTCACACCCCCGCACCCCCGTGGAGTATTTTCCTCAAGATGAATAACGAAGTTTTAACCTATCTCATGCGACACAGGGTTTGCGGTACAGGCTGGAGAGCCGATGACCGCTCAAGGTGAAGAAGCCTCCCGATCCGCGAGAGCGACAGCGCCAATCGGCCGGATGCCCTAGGGCCAGTGCCGCCGGATCGGGACGCCCTTGGTTTTTCATCTTGATCTAAATACTCCCCCGCCGGAGGCGTCCGCAGCTTGCCCCTGCGCGCGCTTAGCGTTTGCGCGCTTCAAGCTCGGCGTTGAAGAGGCGCATGCGGTGGGTGAGGTTTTCGGTATCAGTGACGGAATCGAAGTTCTCGAACAGGAAGGAGAGAGCCTCGCCCTCATCAAGGCCCGCTTCATTGGCAAAGCGCCGCAGCCGGCGGTAGCCGTCTTCGGTCATGGCCACGGGAAAGCGGCGGGTAAGGCGAAAGCGTTTGGGCATGGGCGGCTCCGGTGCGAGGGGGCCGCCGGCCTTTTGGATCGGCAGACGGCCCCGCAGGTTTGCGCCAGATTAGAAGGCTTCGGCGTCCAATGCCATGACGGTATCAGCGCCGCTTTCGATCCGCGCCAGATGCGCACCGCAAAGCGGCAATTGGCGCGCCATATAGAACCGGCCGGTGGCGACTTTGGTCTCGAGATAGGACTTGTCGCCGCGGCCTTCATCCAAGCAAACCAGTGCGGCTTTGGCCATGCGGGTCCACATCAGGCCAAGGCAGACATGGCCCATGAGATGCATGAAGTCATAAGAGCCGGCCAGCGCTGCATTGGGGTTTTTCATGCCGTTTTGCATGAAGAACATGCCGGCGGCCTGCATCTGCTTGGAGGCGGTCTTGAGCGGCTCGACAAAGGCTGTCATGCGCGCGTCGCCGTCATGGGCTTTGCATTCGGCCTTCACCATCTCGAAGAAGGCCATCACATGCTTGCCGCCATCGGAGGCGAGTTTGCGGCCCACGAGGTCCAAAGCCTGCACGCCATTGGCGCCTTCATAGATCTGGGCAATGCGGGCGTCGCGGGCAAATTGCGACATGCCTTGCTCTTCGATATAGCCGTGGCCGCCGTAGATTTGCTGGGCGTTCACCGCCGTCTCAAAGCCCTTGTCGGTCTGGAAGCCTTTGATCACCGGGGTCAAAAGCCCGATCAGACCATCGGCGTCTTTGTCGCCATTATGGGCAGCGTCGATCAAGGAGGCGCCCCAGAAGGTCAGCGCGCGCGCACCTTCGACGAAGCTTTTCTGCTCCATCAGGTTGCGGCGGATGTCGGGGTGGACGATCAGCGGATCGGCGGGGCCGGTGGGGTTCTTGGCCCCGGTGACATCGCGGCCTTGCAGACGGTCTTTGGCGTAAATCACCGCATTCTGATAGGCGGCTTCGGCCACGGCATAGCCTTGCAGGCCCACACCCAGACGCGCTTCGTTCATCATGGTGAACATGGCGCGCATGCCTTTGTGCAGGTCTCCGAGCAGCCAGCCGGTGGCGCCGTCATAATTCATCACGCAGGTGGCATTGCCGTGAATGCCCATCTTCTCTTCGATCTTGCCAACCGAGACCGCGTTGCGCGCGCCAAGCGAGCCGTCGTCATTCACCATGACTTTCGGCACGATGAAGAGCGAGATGCCCTTGGTGCCTTCGCCGCCACCGGGGGCTTTGGCGAGCACGAGATGGATGATGTTTTCCGCCAGATCATGGTCGCCGGCCGAGATGAAGATCTTTTGGCCGGTGATCTTATAGCTGCCGTCGTCCTGCGGCTCGGCCTTGGTGCGCATCAGGCCAAGGTCCGTGCCGCAATGCGGCTCGGTCAGGTTCATCGTGCCGGTCCAGTCGCAGGTGACCATTTTCGGCAGATATTTGGCCTTTTGCTCGGCCGTGCCATGGGCATGGATCGCCGAATAGGCGCCGTGGGTCAGGCCTTGATACATGTTGAAGGCCATATTGGCCGAGACGAAGATCTCACCCACCGCCGATTGCATCAGATACGGCAGGCCTTGGCCGCCATAGTCTGGGTCGCAATCCAAAGCGGTCCAGCCGCCCTCTTTCATCGCATCAAAGGCGGCTTTGAAGCCGGTCGGCGTGCGCACGGTGCCGTTTTCCAACACGCAGCCTTCGCGGTCGCCAACGGCGTTCAGCGGCGCGAGCACATCCGTTGCCAGCTTGCCCGCCTCTTCCAGCACCGCTGCGGTGAAGGAGGGTTCCAGGTCGCCGTAACCCGGCAAAGCACTGGCGGGGGCTTTCAGCACCTCATGCAGCAGGAATTGCATATCGGCGATTGGGGCTTTGTAGCTGGGCATCGGTCTCTCCCTCCGGTGGTCTTATTGGAACCCCGGCGCGGCAGAACAACCGCGCCGGTCGTTGCTGCAATCTCTACTCAGCGGCCTTGGCCACGGCGGCCAGAAGGGGCGTGCTGGCCTCAAGCTCGCGCTGTAATTCGTCGATGGCAATGTCGAGTTCGGCCCGCTGGGCGCGCATCGCCTCAAGCCGTTCCTGCGCCAAGATCCAAGTGCGTTGCAGCTGCACCACATTGCCACTTTCGCGGTCGTAAAGATCCAGCGTTTGGCGGATGTCTTCGAGGCTGAAGCCAAAGCGTTTGCCGCGCAGGATCAGCGCCAGACGGGCGCGGTCCCGGCGGGTGTAAAGCCGCCGCGTGCCTTGGCGAATTGGCATAAGCAGTTCTTTTGCTTCGTAAAATCGCAACGTGCGTGGCGTTACATCATAGGCATCACACATCTCGCGGATGGTCATGACGTCTTGATGGGAGGGATCCTTAAAGGTCATCTCGGTCTCGCTTCAGCTCAACTCGTAAAAGGCGCAGGTGGGGTTTGATGGCCCGAATACTAGCGTGCTTGACGTTAAGGTAAGCGTAACGTCACGTCACGCGGGCCGGGAACGCAGGGTCGCTTTGACGCAAAGCACCGCGCGGTGAGGGGACTGCGCGGTGAGGGCCGCCCGGTCAAGGCTGTGCTGCGCGCAGCACGCATGCGCCCAGTCCCGCCGAGGCGGGTGGCAGGGCCGCAATCAAGGGTTGCACGTCTAAAGTGTTATTCTGGCAAGCGGGCCATTTCGGCCACGGCCGTAGCACGCAGAGCTTTAAGGTCGGCAATGCTGACATCAAGCTCAGCCCGCTGACGCTCCAACTCGACCAATTGGCGGTCGGCCAGCACCAGCCATTCATCCAGCTGATGCTTCTCGCCCGCTTGGCCATAGACGAGGAGCCATTGCCGAATCTCTTCAAGGCTGAAGCCGAAGCGGCGGCCCCGCAAAATCAGCTTCATCCGGGCCACTTCGCGCGGGCCATAGAAGCGCGAGCGGCCCTCTTTTTCAGGAGAGAGCAGCTCAATATACTCGTAATAACGCAAGGTGCGCGGCGTTACGTCAAATTTGGCGCACATTTCTTTGAAGGTCAGCCGTTCGGTTGTCATTCAATCCTGCCACTCACCAGAGCCAACGTTCCCCGAAAGTTAAGCACCCGCGAGGGCAATCTCAACCGCTTTACGCTAAGTTAGCGGCGCAATGCTGCCTTGCACCAGCCGCAACGGGGTTGCAGAGCGCGCGCGATGCGCAAATAACCGAGGCGCATCTGTCAGAAGGGGTTGTGCGATGGCCGGACCGGAGCTGAGTGCCGCGCAGGCGTTCATCATGGCTTTGCCACAGGCGCAGGCCCTGGGGCTGCAGATCGAGGCGCTGGGCGATGGCCGCGCCGAGATTGTGATGCCGTATCATCCCCAGTTGATTGGCGATCCGGCGACGGGGGTGATCGCGGGGGGCGCGGTCTCGACATTGATGGACACCGCTTCGGGCGCGGCAGTGATGAGCCATCCGCAGGCCAGTGGTGTCACCGCGACCTTGGATTTGCGGATCGATTACATGCGCCCGGCAACGCCCGGTCAGGCGATCCGCGCGCGGGCGGAATGCCATCACGTCACGCGCTCAGTCGCTTTCGTGCGGGTGACGGCGAGCGATGAGGATGAGGCGCGCCCGGTGGCAATGGCCACAGGCGCCTTCACGGTGGAGGGCAAGAAATGAGCCACCGGGGCGAGATTTTGAACCAGATGGCGCAGCGGATTCCCTATCTGCATTTTCTGGGCCTGCGGTTCGAGACGGCGGGAGAGCGGCTGACGGCGGTGCTGCCCTTCTCGCCGATGCTGATCGGCAATCCGGCGATCCCGGCCTTGCACGGCGGGGTGACGGCGGCATTTTTAGAGACCACGGCGATCGTGGGGCTTCTCTGGACCGGCCTGCCGGAAGGCGAGGCCGTCGCCCTGCCCGCTTTGCCGAAAACCATTGATCTGACGGTGGATTACCTGCGGCCCGGACTGTCGCGCGACAGCTTTGCCGAAGCGCGGGTGGTTCGGCAGGGGCGGCGCTATGCCTCGGTGCATGTCGAGGCATGGCAAGACGACCGCAGCCGGCTTTTCGCGCAAGGCACCGGGCATTTCCTGATGCCCGAGGGCGTGCGCTAACGCTTGCGTTTCGGACGCGTCGCGGGAATGATCCGGCCAAAGGGGAGAGAAGAATGCGGAAGTTTCTCGTCGTTCTGGACGACAGCCGCGAATGCCTGAATGCCATGCGTTACGCGGCTTTGCGGGCGGCCCATACCTCGGCCGGGGTGGTGATCTTGTCGATCATCCCGCCCGAGGAATACCAGCATTGGATGGGGGTCTCGGATCTGATGCGCGCCGAGGCGCGCGAGCGGATCGAGGCGCATTTTGAGGTTTTTGCCAAATGGATGCGCGACAAGCAGGGGGTGAACCCTGAGCTTGTGGTGCGTGAGGGCGATCCGGTGACCGAGATTTTGGCGCAGGTGCAAGAAGACCCTTCGATCGGGATTCTGGTCTTGGGCGCTTCGACGGAAAAGCACGGGCCGGGGCCTTTGGTCACCGCGATGAGCCGCAACTCGGGCTCTTTGCCGATCCCGATCACGATTGTGCCGGGCGATATTCCCAAAGAGCGGCTGGAGAAGATCACCTAAACCTGCCGACGGCTTAGGCTCTGGGGCCAAGGCTTTCGACAAGCTCGATGAGCTTCGGCAGGCAGATGCGGTTGAGATCATAGCGCTCTTGCACGGTGCGGCGGGCGGCTGCACGCAGAGGCGCATGGGCCTTGGGGTTGGCCAGCGCCTCGATCAAAGCCGCGTTCCAGCCTTGGACATCGAAGAAATCCACCAGCTTGCCGTTGTCGCCATCGCGCAGAACCTCGGCCACCGGGGGGACGTTGGAGCCCACCACCATGCAGCCCGCCGCCATCGCCTCGAGCATCGACCATGACAAGACGAAGGGATAGGTGAGATAGGCGTGGACCCGCGAGATCTGCAAAGCGGCGGTGAATTGCGGATAGGGCACGCGGCCAAGGAAATGCACGCGGGCGGGGTCGATCTGGTCGCGGACCTCGGCCAAGAACTGCTCTTTCCAGTTGCCCGATTTCGGGGCCGGGCCGTAAGAGACCTCATCGCCGCCGATGATCACCACCTGCGCATTGGGCCGCGCGGCGAGGACAGCGGGCAATGCGCGCATGAAGATGTGATAGCCGCGATAGGGTTCAAGGTTGCGGTTGACGAAGGTTAAGACCTCATCCCCGGCGCGGAGGGTCTGGCCGTTGGGCAGGGTCAGTTGCGCCTCTGGGTTGGGCGCCATTGCATCGGTGTCAACGCCGTCGAAGATCACATCAATCATCGCGCGCAAAGCGGGTGGATAGGTCGAGGCCTGCCAGAGGGTCGGCGAAAGGCCTTTGTCGGCATGGGCCAAAGCTTGGCCGAGATGCGCGGTGCGGCCTTGGGCGATCATCACCTGATCGAAATTTGGCGCGCCAAACTCGGGGTCAAAGCCGACATCGGCCCCCCGCCCGCGATAGTAGAACTCGGCATAGACCAGCAGCTTGGCCTCGGGCCAGACCTCTTTGAGAAAGAGCGTCTCGCCCCAGCCGGAATGGCCAAGGATCACATCCGGCACATAACCCTCGCGCTGGCGCAGTTGCAGCGCGGCGCGGGCGGTGGTGACGCCGCGGTCGGACATGGTGGTGTAATTCCGCCCGAGCCTTGTGGCGGCGGGGTCGACCTTTTCGGGGCTGTGCTTGTAGCGCCAGACCGGGATTGGCGAGGATCTGGTGTTGCCGCTGTCCGTCAGCGCGCGACACTCATGGCCGCGCGCCTCAAGCGCGGGGGCAAGGCGCAGGAATTGGCCGGGGAAGTTTTGGTGAACGAAGAGGATCTTCATGCCGCGGCCCTCATGCCGGTTTGGTGCCACCCAAGGAATGATCGGTCAAAGCCGCCGCCAAAAGTTTGCGGGTATAGTCCTCGCGCGGCGCATCATAGATCTGATCGGCCGTTCCAGCCTCGATCACATCGCCGTCTTTCATCACCATGACCTGATGCGACATGGCGCGGACGACGCGCAGATCGTGGCTGATGAAGATATAGGCCAGCCCATATTTGCGTTGCAGCGCGCGCAAAAGCTCAACGATTTGCACCTGCACGGTCATGTCGAGGGCCGAGGTCGGCTCGTCCAACACCACAAGTTTCGGGCGCAGGATCATGGCGCGGGCGATGGCGATGCGCTGGCGCTGGCCGCCGGAGAACTCATGCGGGTAGCGGTGCATATGGCTGGGGTTAAGCCCCACTTCGGTGAGGATTTCTTCGACCATCTCGCGGCGGTTGCGGCCCTCGGGCGTGCCGTGGACGCCAAGGCCCTCGGCGATGATTTCCTCGACCGTCATGCGCGGGGAAAGGCTGCCGTAGGGGTCTTGGAAGACGATTTGCATGTCTGATCGCAGGGCGCGCAAGGCATTGCCGCGCAAGCCATCAATGCGTTGGCCTTGGAAGTGGATTTGGCCTTCGGAAGCGATCAGCCGCATCAAGGCCAGCGCCAAAGTGGTCTTGCCCGAGCCACTTTCGCCAACGATGCCAAGGGTTTCCCCGGCACGCACGGTCAGGCTGGCGCTGTTGACCGCCTTCACATGGCCCACGGTGCGCTTCAAAAGGCCCTTTTGGATCGGGAACCAGACGCGCAGATCCTTGGCGCTCAGGATCTCGGGCGCGCCGGGGGCGATGGGTTCGGCCCGGCCCGTAGGCTCGGCCGCGAGGAGCTTTTGGGTATAGGGGTGCTGGGGATTGGCGAAGATCGTTTCCGCAGGCCCCTGCTCAACGATCTCGCCGCCTTGCATGACGCAGACCCGGTCGGCGATGCGGCGCACGATGCCAAGGTCATGGGTGATGATCAGAAGGCTAAGGCCTTCGGAGCGTTTCAGCTCGGCCAGAAGGTCAAGGATCTGCGCTTGGATGGTGACATCAAGCGCGGTGGTGGGCTCATCGGCGATCAGGAGTTCGGGGCCATTGGCAAGGGCCATGGCGATCATCACGCGCTGACGCTGGCCGCCAGAGAGCTGATGCGGATAGGCGTTAAGGCGGCTTTCCGGGTCGCGGATGCCGACTTTGGTCAAAAGCTCGATGATGCGGGCGCGGGCGGCTTCGCCCTTTAGCCCTTGGTGCAAGGCAAGGCTTTCCCCCAATTGCCGCGCGATGGTGTGCAGTGGGTTCAGCGAGGTCATCGGCTCTTGGAAGATGAAGCTGATGTCATTGCCCCGGATGCGGCGCAGCACGGCTTCGGGCGCGCCCAGCATCTCTTGATCGCGCCAAAGGACCGAGCCTTCGGTCAGCGCATTGTCGGACAAAAGCCCCACGGTCGACAGAGCCGTCACCGATTTGCCCGAGCCGCTTTCGCCGACCAAAGCGACGGTCTCCCCCTTCTCCACCGCAAAGGAGACGCCCTTCACGGCATGGATCAACTGGCCCTCTTGGGAAAAGCGGATGCCCAGATCTTTGACGGTCAAAAGGCTCATTTGAACGTCTTTCGCGGATCAAAAGCATCGCGGACGCCTTCGAAGATGAAGACGATCAGCGTGAGCATGATGGCATAGGTGAAGAAGGCCACGAAGGCGAGCGAGGGCATTTGCAAGTTCTGCTGCGCTTGCCGCGCCAGTTGGCCAAGCGAGGGGGCCGAGGCGGGTAGGCCGAAGCCCAAGTAATCAAGCCCCGCCAGCGCCGAGATGGTGCCGACGATGATGAAGGGCAGGAAGGTCAGCGTGGCGACCATCGCATTGGGCAGCACATGGCGGAACATAATCGCGGTATTGCTGACGCCCAAGGCCTTGGCGGCGCGGACATATTCGAAATTGCGCGCCCGTAGGAATTCAGCCCGGACAAGGGCGACGAGGCCCGTCCAGCCGAACATCACCATCAAGACCACCATCAGCCCGACCGATCTTGTGAAGACGGCGGAGAGGATGATGATGACGTAAAGCGAGGGGATCGAGGACCAAATCTCGATCACGCGCTGGAAGATGAGGTCGGTGAGACCACCGAAATAGCCTTGGATCGCGCCGGCGATGATGCCGATGACGGAGGAGACCAGCGTGACGACCAAGGCAAAGGTGATCGACAGGCGGAAACCGTAGATCACCCGGGCCAGAACGTCGCGGCTGGCATCATCGGTGCCGAGCCAGTTTTGCGCGGTGATCGGCCCCGGCGCGACGGTGCCGGTGTTGACGATGGTGGTGTAGCTGTAGGGAATGGGCGCCCAGAGGATATAGCCTTTGTCGACCGGCTCTCCCAGCACGGTGCCTGTGGAATTGACCTCGGCCAGAATGCCCTCGGGGTCGTCCCAGCAATCAAGCGCGCCTGCGGACATGATCAGGCATTGCACTTCGGGCAAGGAATATTCGGCTTCGGTCCGCAGATCGCCGCCGAATTTTTGCTCGGGGTAGAACTGCAAGAAAGGTGCGTGCCATTCGCCTTGGTAACGCACCGCGAGGGGGCGATCATTGGCCAAAAGCTCGGCGAAAAGTGACAGGCCGTAAAGCAGGCCCATCAGGATCAACGACCACATCGCGCGGCGATTGGCTTTGAAATTGCGCCAGCGGCGCTGGTTCAGGGGAGAGAGCGCCATCACTTAGCCCTCTCGATTGGCGAAATCGATGCGGGGATCGACCAGCACATACATCAGGTCCGACAAAAGCCCGATCACGAGGCCCACGAGGCCAAAGGCGAAGAGCGTGCCGAACATCACCGGGTAGTCGCGTTCAACCGCGGATTTGAAGGCCAACTGGCCAAGGCCATCCAGCGAGAAGATCGTCTCGATCAAAAGCGAAGAGCCGAAGAAGACGCCCATGAAGACCGCCGGGAAGCCAGCGATCACCAGCATCATCGCATTGCGGAAGACATGGCCGTAAAGCACGCGGGTCTCAGAAAGGCCCTTGGCGCGGGCGGTCAGCACATATTGCTTTTTGATCTCGTCCAAGAAGCTGTTTTTGGTCAGCAAAGTCAGCGTGGCAAAGCCCGAGATCATCTGCGCGGTGACGGGCAGGATGATGTGCCAAAGGTAGTCTTTGACCTTGCCGAAGACCGAAAGCTGCGCCCAGTTCTCGGAAGTGAGCCCGCGCAAGGGGAACCATTGGAAATAGCTGCCGCCGGCAAAGACCACCATCAAAAGGATCGCGAAGAGGAAGGAGGGGATCGAATAGGCGGCGATCACGATGCCGCTGGTCCAAGTGTCAAAGCTGCTGCCGTCGCGCATCGCCTTGCGGATGCCAAGGGGGATCGAGATCAGATAGGCGAGCAGCGTCGACCACAGGCCAAGCGTGATCGAGACCGGCATTTTCTCAAGGATCAGATCCGTCACCGAGATCGAGCGGAAGTAGCTTTGGCCGAAATCGAAGGTCAGATATTTGCCCATCATGATCAGGAAACGCTCGGTCCCCGAGATCATTTCCTTCTCGCATTGCTCGGACCGCGCCATGACACGGACAGCGGTCGAGCCGGTGTAATCAGGCTCGCAAATGAAGCGGGCAAAGCCGAATTCAACCTCCAACTCGGCCAGAAACTCGGGCGGCAGGCCGCGGGCGCCGGAATAGCTGGAGCCGCCGCTGTCTGTGGGCATACCGTCAGAATTGGCGCCTGTCAGGTTGCCAAGGCTGTCGCCGCCGCCTTCAAGCTGGGCGGCGACCTGTTCGATCGGGCCGCCGGGCACGAATTGCGTGAGGGCAAAGTTGACCAGCATCACCCCGAACAGGGTCGGGATGACCAGCAAAAGCCGTCTTAGAATATAGGCGCCCAAGTATCCTGTCCGCTTTCACTTCGTTACTTTAGCACGCCCTTGGCCTTTAATGCCGCGGCTTTGTCGGCGTTATACCACCACAGAGAGGTCTCGCCCAGAACATAGAGCGGAAGTTCCGCAGGATGCTCATACATATTGTAATAGGCCACCCAATGCTTGTTGTTAAACCATTGCGGAATCCAGAAAGATTCAGCGCGCAGCACCCGATCCAGCGCGCGGGTGGCGGTTTCCATCTCATCGCGGGTGGTGGCGGCGATCACCGTCTCGATCAGACGATCCACGGCGGGTGAGCGCAGACCCATGGCGTTGAACACCGAGATATCGGCGGTTTCGCCGCCGAAATACTGCTTCAACTCGGTCCCCGGTATGTAGCTGGTTTGCATGTGATCGGTGATCAGATCGAAGTTATATTCGGGGTTGCGAACCCGAACCTCCATCTCGGCGCCGTCGATATTGACCAGTTTGGCATCGACGCCCAAGGCAACAAGGTTTTCCACGAAGGGCGAGATCAGCCGGTCGAATTGCGAATTGTCGTTCAGGATCTCAAGCGTCAGGAGCTTGCCTTCGGCATTGCGGCGCTTGCCATCACTGCCAACCTCCCAACCCGCAGCATCAAGAAGGTCCGAGGCGGCGCGCAGGTTGCGCCGGTCGAGCTGGCGGTCGGGCGAGGATTGCGCGGGCAGCACCGCCGGGGCGGTCAAGATCGTGGCGGGCAGCAGGCCTTCGTCAACCAAGGGCTGCAAGAGTGCGGCTTCGCCTGCGCTGGGCGCGCCTTTAGCGGCCATTTCGGTATTGTCCCAAAAGCTGGTGACGCGAGCATAAAGCCCGTAGAACAAGGTCTTATTGCTCCATTCAAAATTGAACATCATGCCGATGGCTTGGCGCACGCGCGCATCCTGCCACGCGCCGCGCCGCAGGTTGAAGACGAAAGCCTGCCCCGGCGCCTTGGCGCCCGAAGTGAGCTCGGCCTTGACCACATCGCCCTCTTTCAGCGCTGGGAAGTCATATTGCGTTGCCCATGCTTTGGACGAGCTTTCGCGGCGGAACGTATAGGCCCCGGCCTTGAACGCCTCGAATGCGGCATTGGAATCGGAGAAGAATTCGTAGCGGATGGCGTCGAAATTGTTCTGCCCGATGTTCATCGGCAGCTTTTCGCCCCAATAATCGGGGTTGCGCCGGTAGGTGACACTTCTGCCGGGCTTCACATCCTTTGGATCGGCCGAATAAGCGCCCGAGCCGAGATAGGGCGTCAGCGTGCTTTCGGCGAGATCAAGGCCATTGGCCTCATAATGCGCTTTGGAAAAGACCGAGAGCCCCCCCACCATCTCGGGCAAATCGCGGGTTGGCACGCCTTCGACAAAGGTGAACTTGATCCGGTGCGGGTCCAAAACCTCGGCATCGGCGACATATTGGTTAAAGACGACGCGGAAGTCGTTCAGCCCCTTGGTGCGCAGGGTGTCAAAGCTGAAGAGCACGTCTTCGGCGGTGAGCGGCGTGCCGTCTGAGAAGCGCACATCCTCGCGCAGATTGAAGATCACCCAAGAGCGGTCTTCGGGATATTCCATCGTGGTGCACAAAAGGCAGTAAGCCGCGCCGATCTCATCCGCCGTGCCCGTCAGGATGCTTTCAAGCATGATGGTCGAGCCAAGCGCGGCGCGGCCTTTCACGGTGAAAGGGTTCATCGAATCAAACCCGCCAAGCCAAGCTTGGCTCATCTCGCCGCCCTTGGGGGCTTCGGGGTTGACGTAAGGCAGGTGTTTGAAATCGGCGGGAAGTTTCAGATCGCCAAAGGTCGAGATGCCATGCGAGGTGATCACGGGTGAAGCGGCGGCAGGATCGGCGGTCTCAGCCCGTAGGCTGCTGGCCAAGACTGTGGCACAAAGGGCGGCACCGATGGTCAGGCCCAGCGCTTTAAGGCCCAGCGCCGCAACCTGCTGCCCCTGCCCCACGGTGGCAACCTTGGCTTGCGCCGCTTTTCGCGCTTTCGGTGCTGGCATGTTTGTAGATCCTCCGCCCTTTTGGTCGATATTGACCATGCTAGGGCGCGTCTTGCCAAGGGCAAAGGGGGCGAATGGCCCACCCGCGAGACTGTGATCTGCCGCGCGTAGAAAATCCGCCCCGAAAAAGCAAAAGGCCGCCCGGATGGGGCGGCCTTTGGTCTTGTGAAACCCTGTCCTAGCCTGCGGCCTGGATCACTTGGTGGCGAGGAAGGCCACGAGGTTCGAAATTTCTTCCGGCTTCGGGATACCGCCGAAGGCCATTTTGGTGCCCGGCATGTAGCCTTTCGGGCTTTGGATGAAGTGGTAGAGATTCTCGGGCGTCCAAGTCTCTGCCGACATCGCTTTCAGCGCTTCGGAGTAGTTGTAGCCAGCAACCGCGCCTTTGCCACGGTTCACAACACCGTCCAGATGCGGGCCGGTGCCGTTCGAGCCGTCGAGCTTGTGGCAGGCTTTGCACTTGCCAAAAGCTTTCTCGCCAGCAACCGCGTCGCCAGCGGCGAGCAGAGCTGCCACGTCAACTGCGGGGGCCTCTTCGCCGCTCGGAGCCGCAGCACCGGTATCGATCGCATAGGCTTGGGTCAGTTCACCCTCAGCCCCATGACCACCGCCCATAGCGTAGAGGTCGGTTGCAGCCCATTTACCCAGCAGGAAGACGAGCAGAGCGCCACAGACACCCGCCGTTGCCTTGGTCATCGTCATCGTGTCGAACATCACGCGCATCCCTTGGTCGTCAGTTGTCGGTGGTTCTACCCGCTTCCCACAGGTCTGCGCAAGGTGTAGGAGCGCGACCGATTGACCCTTATCACGGCAATTTCGGCCGAAGGAGACGGAAATGGCAAAGCGCATCGCGTTTCAAGGCGAATTGGGAGCCTATTCGCACCAAGCCTGCTCTCAGGCGCGGCCGGATTTTACCCCGGTGCCAGCCCAGACCTTCGAGGATGTCGTCGAGATGACCCGCTCGGGCGAGGTTGAGCTGGGGATGCTGGCGGTCGAGAACTCGACCTATGGACGGGTGGCGGATGTGCATTCGCTGCTGCCAAAGGCCGGGCTGAAGATCGTCGATGAGGCTTTCGTGCGGGTGCATGTGAACCTGTTGGGCGTGAAGGGCGCGAAAGTGGCAGATATCCGCGAGGCGCATGGCCATGTGGTGATCATCCCGCAATGCGCGACCTATCTAAAAGCGCATAGAATCAAGGGTGTGGTCAGCAGCGACAACGCCCGCGCCGCGCGTGAGGCGGCCGAGGCGAATGACCCGGCGCATGGCGCTTTGGCCAGCGAATTGGCGGCCGAGATCTACGGTTTGGATGTGCTTGACCGCCATATCGAGGACCACAAGAACAACACCACACGGTTCTTGGTGATGGCGCGCGAGGCCGATCACAGCCGCCGCGCCGAGCATATGATCACCACCTTCACCTTCCGGGTGCGCAACATTCCGGCCGCGCTTTATAAAGCGATGGGGGGATTCGCGACCAATGGCGTGAACATGACCAAGCTGGAAAGCTATATGGTCGGCGGCAGCTTCACCGCGACCGAGTTCTATGCCGATATCGAGGGCCATCCCGAAGACCCCGCCGTGGCGCGGGCTTTGGAAGAGCTGCGGTTTTTCACCACGCATATCAACATGTTGGGCGTTTACCCCGCCGACCGCCCGCGCCTGCGGGTGGATGGGGTTTAAGCCAGCCGATCAAAGGCTGAGGATGAAAAGCGGGGGGCAGCCCCCGCTTTTTTTTTCGCTTTAGCGGCTTGCAGGCGCGCGATGCTGTTGCTCGATCAAGCCAGCCAACTTGCCGCTCGATTGATCCAGTTTTTTCTGCACCCGGCCCTTGGCCAGTCGCAAAGATTGGAAAAAGAGCCGCGCGGGCAGCGTTTTGGGCCGCAACTCGCTTTGGATCGTCAAGCGGGTGCGCCGAGGCGAGAGCGCCAAGAGTTCGATCCGTGCCTCACCCGCAACCGAGGGGCTGTCCAACTCAAATTGCATCGCCCCGCTCGGGTCCGCCCCGATCAGCCGCACCAACAGTTTGCGCGGCTTGCCGCGATAGGCAAAGCGCAAGCGCCACCCCATGCCGGGGCCGGGTGCGGAAAGCCGATCGGTGCGCTCGATCTCGGCGCCGCGCCGCATCACCATCCGCTCAAACTGTTCGTAATCGGTCAGCCAATCATAAACGGCTTGCAGCGGTGCCTCGACATCTTGTCGCGTTGTGAACTTCATCCAAGCCCTCTGCCCTTTGTTTTCACCCAAGTTTCTTTCGCAGGCCCCGCTTTCGCGCCATCAGGCGAGATGCCGCAGATAGGGGCAGAGTTGCCTCAATCCAAGCGATCGGCAAGCCATGCGTTCAGGATAAATTGCGCGATGGAGCCACGCCGCGCCGGCATCACTTGTGGGTGATCGCCAGCAAAGGCCTGAGCAAGCTCCTCGCGGCTTAACCAGAGCGCATCTTCCAACTCTAAAGGATCAAGGGTGATATCGTCGTTCAACGCCTCGGCGCGGCATCCGATCATCAAGCTTGCCGGGAAGGGCCAAGGCTGGCTGGCAAGGTAAGAAACTGCGCCCAATTGAATGCCGCTTTCCTCATGCACCTCACGCCGGGCGGCGGCTTCGACCGACTCGCCGGGTTCGATGAAACCGGCAAGCAGCGAATACATCCGCTCGGGCCAGCCGGGGCTGCGGCCCAAAAGCACCCGATTGCCATGCGTCACCAGCACGATCACCACCGGATCGGTGCGCGGGAAATGCGGCGCCGCGCAGGCCGGGCAATCGCGCTGCCAGCCGGCATGGGTCATCACGCTGGCGGTGCCACAAGCGGCGCAAAAGCCGTGGATCCGGTGCCATTCGATCAGCGCTTTGCCGATGATCGCCAGCTCGGCCTGCCGGGGCGTGAGCTGCGTCATCAGGCTGCGCAGATCGGCAAAGCCCAAATCGTCCGGCAGGTCGGGATGGGATTGGCGGTCGGTGTCAAACGGCCCCGAGCTGATCGTGCCCGCGGCCATCGAGGTCGAGACATCGGCGGCGAAATGGAGCTGCCCCTCGTCGCGGCCCAGAAGCACCGGATCAGCTTTGGCCACCAAAGGATGGCTGCCGCGCAGCCAGATCAAATGCGCCGCATCCGCCGGGCCTCCGACCAAGGGGCGACCGCGCCAAAAAGCCAGAACCGGCGCATCGGGATAGGCCAAGGCCAGCGCCTCGGTCTCTTTGCGCATAAGCTGCGCGCGGTCGAGGCCCGAGCCTCCGAAAGTCACTTGTTCCGCGTTGCGCATCGCTGTTTCATCCCGCTTCGCGCCCGGATCGGCGCCTTGACCTGTGCCCTAGCGGCAACAGGCCGCGCTGGCACCACTCTGATGCCATGCCTGAACCGCTCGCGCAAACCCTTGAGATGGCAATGCGCTTGGCGGCAAGCTGCACGTTGTCTGACACCACTATACTACAATCTTAGGTTGAAATTTCTCGCCCCACTCCCGCTAAAGTCTATTCGCTTGGGGACTTTGCTGCCAGATTGCCGCTCCGAGATATCTGACAGGTTTGCATGGTGCAGGCACAAGATCCGTTTCGCATGGGCGAAGGCTCGGCTTCATTAACAGAACTCCAAGACAACACCTCGGCCACAGGGGAGGCCGTCACACGCGCGCATGGCGCCTTGCAGCGCAGCATCTTGCAGCTGCGGATCATGGCGACCAGCGATGTGCATGCCAATCTTCTGTCTTATGACTACGCCGCGAACCGGTCGCTACATGGGGTGGGGCTGGCAACGATGACGGCATTGATGGCCAAAGCCCGTGCCGAGGCGAAGGCGGCTTGGGGCGATGAGGCGGTCCTCTTGCTCGACAATGGGGATTTCCTGCAAGGCACAGCGCTGGCCGATCTGCGCGCGCAAGAGCAAAGGCGGCGCGGTCATCCGGTGATCGCCGCGATGAACGCGCTTGGCTATGATGCCGCCACTTTGGGCAATCACGAGTTTAACTACGGCCTTGCTGCGCTAGAGCGGGCGCTGGCCGAGGCGCGGTTCCCGGTGGTCTCGGCCAATGTCTTGCGCAAGGGCGGGCCGCTTTCGCCGATAGAGGCGCGCGGGCTGGTGCCGCCCTATACCCTCCTGACGCGCCAGTTGCGCGATGCCGGCGGTCTGACGCATCAGCTGTCTATTGGCGTACTGGGGCTTACCCCGCCCGAAACCGCGCTTTGGGACAAGATGCATCTGAGCGGTCGCATCGAGATCCGCCCGATGCTTGAGACAGCGCAGGAATGGTTGCCCAAGCTGCGCGCGGCAGGGGCAGATCTCGTGATCTGTCTGGCGCATATTGGGCTGGACCGCTGCGGGATGAACCCGGCCAATGATGGGCTGATTGCCGATCTTGCGGCGCTGCCGGGGATGGATGCCTTGGTACTGGGGCACAGCCACGCCACCTTTCCCAAACGCAACGCCGCAGCGCATTCTGACCGGCGGATCGATGCGCAGGCGGGGCGGATTTCCGGCATCCCTGTGGTGCAGCCGGGCTATTTCGGCTCGCACCTAGGGATCATCGATCTGAAACTGGCGGTCGAGAGCGGGCCTGCCTTGGCCCATGCCGATGGCCTCCCCTGCCCGCGCCCCAAGGCGCGCTACAAAGTGTTGGATGCGCAGGTGCAGGCGCAAAACGTGTCGGAGGTCGCGGCGGGCCTTAGCTCTGCGGAGCTGCGCCGCCATGCCGCGCCTTTGCGTCGGGCGCTGTCGCAAGATCACCGCATGGCACTGGACTGGGCGCGGCGCAGCCTTGGGCAAACCGAAGTACCGCTGGCCTCGGCCTTCTCACAGGTGGCCGATACGGCGGCGATGCGGCTCTTGGGTTTGGCAAATCTGGACCATCTGGAAGGGATCGTTGCCGGCACCCACCTAGCCGATCTGCCGCGCATCGCCGCCGTCACCCCGCATCGCAGCGGCGGCGCGGGCGGGCCGCTCAACTTTACCGAGATTGCAGCCGGACGGCTTTCGATCCGGCATATCCTTGATCTGCACCCCTTCCCCAACACCTTTTGCGCCCAGCTCATCACCGGCGCGGAGCTGCGCGAAGAGTTGGAACGTGCGGTCTCGATTTTTCAGCAGATCAAGCCCGGCGGGTTGGACCAAAGGCTGATGGATCCGGGGTTTCCAAGCTACGCCTTCGCCTCGATCGTCGGGGTCAGTTACGGCGTCGATCTCAGCCAGCCTGCCCGCTACAATGCCCATGGCCAGCTGATCCGGCCGAGAGCCCATCGGGTGACAAAACTGCAGCGCGGCGGCCGACCCGTTCAGAACGACGACCGCTTCATCATGGCCACTGACAGCTTTCGCGCCAGCGGCGGTCTGGGCGGGGTGCCTCCAGCAGCTGATCGGCTGATCGGCGATGGCACCCAGCTCTGCAGCGAGATCTTGCGCCTTTACCTGCAGCGCATCGGCCTTTTGCGTGCCGAGGCTCTGGAGTTGAACGAGCGTTGGCAGCTTTGCCAACTGCCCGGTGCCTCTGTCCTTTATGAGGCGGGGCCGAATGCGCTGCTGTACAAATCCGAGGCGGCGCATCTGAGACCCGAAGCTGCGGGCCTGAATGAAGACGGCTTTCATCTGGTGCGACTGCATCTCTAGCCGCCGCAACTGGTGCGCTTCTTCCGCGCAGGCCCCAGTCAAAACAGGCCCCAGTCAAAACAGGCACCTGTCAAAAGCTGCACCATTTTTGAGCAGGTGTCGCATGAACGCCGCCCACGGCTCGGCTTGGGGTTTTACCGGGCGGCCGGGCGTGGCAGGAAGGGCTTGCCCCTTTGTAAAGCCGGATGTTTGCTATGTATGATGCCTTGTTCTTCGACCTTGACGGCACTTTGGTGGATACCGAAGCTTTGGCCATCGCATCCGGTCTGGAAGCTTTCCGCGCCCACGGCCATCCAGTGGAGGAACGCTTCTTGCATGATTTGATCGGCAAGGACGCCCCCACTTCAGAGGCGATCATCCGCGCGAAGATGCCCGGCGCCGATCTTGAGGCGGTGCAGCGCGATTGGCAGGCGGGCTTTGTCGCGGCGGTCGAGGCGGGGCTGACCCTAAAACCCGGCGCGGCCGAGCTTCTGAGCGCACGGGTGGCGCCGATGGTTCTGGTGACCTCCTCAGGACGTGAAGGCGCGCATCGCAAGCTGAAGATCGCCGGGATCGCCGAGCATTTCGCCCATGTGGTGAGCTTGGATGATGTGACGGCGGCCAAACCCGACCCGGCACCCTATCTTTTGGCGGCCAAGCTTCTGGGCGTCGATCCGAAGCGCTGCTTGGCTTTTGAAGACAGCGAGACCGGCGCCGAATCAGCGCATCGTGCCGGCTGCACCGTGGTGCAGGTGCCCGACATCCTGCCCTCCGAAGGGCAATGGGCGGATCATCTGGCACCAGATCTGATCGCAGGGGCGCGGATGGCAGGGCTTTTGTGACCGGCCCTGCGGCGGGGCAATGCCCCATCGCAGCCCAGACAGCGAAGCTTTGGCCTTAACCCAAAGACTTGCGCATCACAAAGCTGCCGCCTATATGCAGCCTTGAGAGGTTGGCGCGGGCGAACGCCTTGCCAACTCGGTCAGGTCCGGAAGGAAGCAGCCGTAACAAGATCCGTTTGGGTCGCTGTCCAGCCTCTCACCCTCCCCCCATTTTACCAACCCCGGCCCAGCGCGGCCCAGTTGAATTGCGCGTCGGTCTCTACCGCGCAAGGACGGGCTTGGCGCAGGCGGCGAAGTGCCTCGTCGGCGGGCTCTCCGGCCTCGACCATCAGCCGCAAAACCGCCATGCCCGAGCGGCCACAGCCCCCCATGCAATGGACCAAGACCCGCTCGCCTTCCGCCAAAATCTCATGAATCTCGGCCGAAATTTTGGGCCATGCGCCGCCTTTCGGCCCGCCCGCAGGCACAGAGTAATCTTGCACCGGGCAATGCCGCCACAGGATGCCGTGATCGGAAAGGTCACTCTCCAGCCGCTCGGCGCCCTTGGCCTGTAGCTCGCCCAAAGTGGTCATGCTTAGCACCAAAGCCGGGCCAAAGCGCAGGATCTCGCGCAGATCGGCGTCATAAACGCCGCCGCGCCCCGGCATGGCAGAGATCGCCAGCATCCCCGCCCCGACCTTTAGCTTCGCAATCGTGAAAGCCATCGCCCTGCCCTTCCCTTCGCGGTGGACCTTGGCCGCCCGTGGCCCTAGTCTGGCGCCCGAACCAAAGCCCCCCAACAAGCCGCCGAGTCACAATGTCCGAGACGCCCGAGAAAGCCTATCAGGTTCTGGCCCGAAAATATCGGCCGGAAACCTTTGCCGATCTGGTGGGCCAAGATGCGATGGTGCGCACGTTGCGCAATGCTTTTGCCGCCGACCGCATCGCGCAAGCCTTTGTGATGACGGGGATTCGCGGCACCGGCAAGACCACCACGGCGCGGATCATCGCCAAAGGGCTGAACTGCATTGGCCCCGATGGCACCGGCGGCCCCACGACCGAGCCTTGCGGCAAATGCGAGCATTGCGTGGCGATCATGGAAGGCCGCCATGTCGATGTGATGGAGATGGACGCCGCCTCGCACACCGGCGTTGGCGATATCCGCGAGATCATCGATTCGGTGCATTATCGCGCCGCCTCGGCCCGCTATAAGATCTATATCATCGACGAAGTGCATATGCTCTCGACCTCGGCTTTCAACGCTTTGTTGAAGACGCTGGAAGAGCCGCCGGCGCATGTGAAGTTTATCTTCGCCACGACCGAGATTCGCAAAGTGCCGGTGACGGTGCTGTCACGTTGCCAACGCTTTGATCTCAAACGCATTGAGCCTGAAGTGATGATCGCGCTTTTGCGCAAGATCGCCACGGCGGAAGGCGCTGAGATCAACGATGACGCTTTGGCCTTGATCACCCGGGCGGCGGAAGGCTCGGCCCGGGATGCGACCTCGATCTTGGACCAAGCCATCAGCCATGGCGCGGGTGAGACGACGGTGGATCAGGTCCGCGCCATGCTGGGGCTGGCCGATCGCGGCCGGGTCTTGGACCTTTTCGATATGGTGATGCGCGGCGATGCGGCGCAGGCCTTGTCGGAACTGGCATCGCAATATGCCGATGGGGCCGATCCGATGGCGGTTCTGCGCGATCTGGCCGAGGTGACGCATTGGATCTCGGTCCTGAAAATCACGCCCGAGGCTGCCGAAGACCCGACCGTGCCGCCGGATGAGCGCGCGCGGGGCCTCGATATGGCGGGGCGGCTGCAAATGCGCTCGCTGACGCGGATGTGGCAGATGCTTTTGAAAGCGATGGAGGAGGTGGGCCAAGCCCCCAATGCCAT
This sequence comes from Pseudogemmobacter lacusdianii, assembly GCF_030848395.1. Taxonomy (GTDB): domain Bacteria; phylum Pseudomonadota; class Alphaproteobacteria; order Rhodobacterales; family Rhodobacteraceae; genus Pseudogemmobacter; species Pseudogemmobacter lacusdianii. The sequence goes on from NZ_JAVDBT010000009.1 coordinate 28,732, forward strand.
GATGGCCGCCGAGATGGCGGTGATCCGGCTGACCCATGTCGCCGATCTGCCCGACCCCGAGACGCTGATCAAACGGCTGAATGACGGCCCGCGCCCGCCCTCGGGCGGCGGCATGCCGGGCGGTGCGCCTGCGGGCGGCCAAGGCTCGGGCATGGTCCATAGCGCGATGCGGGCGCCGATGCGGGGGCCGTCCTCTGGGCCGACGATGACAGCGGCGGCTCCGGTGTTGGCCGAGGGGCAGTTGCAGGTCTATGCGACGTTTGAGGCGCTGATTGAACTCATTCGCGACAAGCGCGACATGCTCTTCCTTAAAGAAATCGAGGATTGCCTGCGGCTGGTGCGCTATTCCCCCGGCCGGATCGAGTTCGAGCCGACGCCGGATGCCAAGCCCGACCTTGCCGCCCGTTTGGGGCAGCGCTTGCAGGGCTGGACCGGCTCACGCTGGGCGATCTCGGTCACCAAATCGGGCGGGGCGCCGACCATTGCCGAGGCCCGCACTGCCGCCGAAGCCGCCGAGCGCGCCGAGGCCGAGGCCAATCCTTTGGTGCAAGCCGTGATGGCCGCCTTCCCGGGCGCCGAGATCGCCGAGATTCGCGCTGCCGAGGATATGGCCGCCCGCGCCGCCGCCGAGGCTTTGCCCGAGGTCGATCCCGAGATCGACGACGATTGGGATCCGTTCGAGGAGTAAGGCGTGCATAAGCCGCTTTTGCGCCGCGCCACGCCGGGCGATGCCGCCACTTTGGCGCGGCTGCATCACCATCTGCAAAGCTGGCATGCCGCGACCTATCCGCAGGTCTTCTTCGCCTCGCCCGATCCGACGGCTTTGACCGCGCATTTCGAAAAGCGTCTGCGTGAGCCTTCGACCACCTGCTTTCTCGCCGGTGAGACCGAGGGTGACCCGGCTATGGGCTATGCGCTTTGCACCCTGCAACAGCGGCCCCTGTCGCTCTTCTCTCCGCCAATCAGACGCATCTTGATCGAGCATATCGCCGTCGCCCCAGAAGCCCGCCGCCAAGGCCTTGGCGCTGCCCTACTGCAAGAAGCGCGCAGGCTTGCGCATGACCTTTCTTGCGATGAGATCCTGCTCGACACTTGGGAGGGCAACATTGAGGCGCATGCCTTCTTTGCCGCCAATGGCTTTGCGCCGCGCCGGATGCTGTTCCGCGCTGTGCCGCTTGAAGCCTGATCCGCAGGGCGGACCCTTGCGCCACGCCCGCGCGGATCGTATCTCAGACCAAAGAACAAATGGAGATTGCGGATGCTGAAAGGTCTTGGAGGCCTCGCCGGTCTGGGCGACATGGGCAAGATGATGAAAGCGGCGCAGGAGATGCAGTCGAAACTGGCCGAGTTGCAAGAGGAACTCGCCCGCACCGTGGTGGTGGGTGAGGCCGGTGCAGGGCTGGTGAAAGCGCGCGTCACCGCCAAGGGCGAAGTCACCGGGCTCGACATCGACCCGACCATCCTTGTGCCTTCGGAAAAGGAAGTGATCGAGGATCTGATCCTTGCCGCGATCAAGGATGCGCAAGGCAAAGCCACCGCCCGCCATGCCGAGGAAATGCGCAAGATGACCGAAGGCCTTGGCCTGCCGGCCGATATGAAGCTGCCCTTCTGAAAATGGCTGCTTTCGCCGCTAAGGCCGGGGTTTAACGCATGGCACGGGCCGATGATCCGGGCATCGAGGCGCTGATCGAGCTGATGGCGCGACTGCCCGGGCTTGGGCCGCGCTCGGCCCGGCGTGCGGTGCTGGCGCTTTTGGGCCGACGGGGCCAGCTGATGGCCCCCTTGGCCCAAGCCATGGCGCATGTGGCGCTGACGGCGAAGGATTGCCGGGTCTGCGGCAATATCTCGACCGAAGAGCTTTGCCCGATCTGCGCCGATCCCGCCCGTGCCAATGGCGAGGTCTGCGTGGTGGAAGATGTCGCCGATCTCTGGGCGATGGAGCGCGCCAACGCCTTCCAAGGCCGCTATCATGTGCTGGGCGGCACACTCTCGGCACTCGACGGCGTCGGCCCGGTCGAGCTTGGCATCCCGCGCCTTGTGCGCCGCGTGGGCGAAGAGGGGCTGACGGAAGTCATCCTCGCCCTCGCCGCCACCGTCGATGGCCAGACCACCGCGCATTACCTTGCCGATGCTTTGGCCGAGACCCCGGCGCAAATCACCTCGCTCGCCCAAGGCGTTCCGGTGGGGGGGGAACTCGACTACCTTGACGATGGCACCATCGGCGCCGCCCTGCGCGCCCGGCGCCGCTTCTAACCCGCCCGCCTCTGGCCAAGCGCGGAGCCTCCGGCGGGGATATTTTCATTCTGAAAGAGCCCCCTCTTTCAGAACCTAAATATCCCGGGGGAGCGGCTGCGCAGCAGCTTCGGGGGCAGCGCCCCCTCTTCTTCTCCCCATATAACCCCCGAAGCGACGCCTGCCGATTGCAATTGCCCCCCCAGCGGACTATCTCGGAGGCTCTAAAAAGCGACCGGAAGGGCCGAAGCGGCATGAACTGGATCACCAACTACGTCCGCCCCAAGATCAACTCGCTGTTCTCACGCCGCGAGGTGCCTGAGAATCTGTGGACCAAATGCCCCGAATGCGGGACCATGCTGTTCCACCGCGAGCTGAGCGCGAACCTCAATGTCTGCTCGAATTGCGATCATCATATGATGATCACCCCGCGCGAGCGCTTTGGGGCTTTGTTCGATGGCGGCATCTTCACCGAGGTGAAAGTGCCCGAGGCGCCCGTGGACCCCTTGGGCTTCCGCGACCAAAAGAAATACCCTGACCGGATCAAAGCCGCGCAGAAATCCACCGGCGAGAAAGACGCGATGCTGGTGGGTGAAGGCGAGATCGGCCGCACCGGCGTGGTCGCCGCGGCGCAAGATTTCAGCTTCATGGCGGGCTCGATGGGGATGAATGTTGGCAATGCCATCATCGCCGGGGCCGAGCGTGCGGTGCAGATGAAAAAGCCCTTCGTGCTCTTCTCCGCCTCGGGCGGGGCGCGGATGCAAGAAGGTATGCTCTCTTTGATGCAAATGCCGCGCACCACGGTGGCGTTGCAGATGCTGAAGGAAGCGGGCCTGCCTTATGTGGTCGTGCTGACCCATCCGACCACCGGCGGCGTCACCGCCAGCTATGCGATGCTGGGCGATGTGCAGATTGCCGAACCCAATGCGTTGATCGGCTTTGCTGGCGCCCGCGTGATCGAGCAAACCATCCGTGAAAAGCTGCCCGAGGGCTTCCAGCGTTCGGAATATCTCTTGGATCACGGCATGTTGGACCGGGTCATCCACCGCAAGGATATGCGCGATGAGTTGGTGACCATCCTGCGGATGCTGACCGGCCTGCCGCCTGCGGTGCGCGCTGATCTGGCTGCCCCCGCACCGGAAGCGGCCGCTTCCAGCGAGGAGACCTCGGCTTGACCACCACGCCTACGCCCGCCGGATCTGACGCCATCCTCGCCCGGATGATGGCCTTCCATCCCAAGATCATCGACCTGACCTTGGACCGCTCGCACCGGCTGTTGGCCGCTTTGGGCAATCCCGAGCGGCGCTTGCCGCCCGTGATCCACCTTGCCGGCACCAATGGCAAAGGCAGCACGCAGGCGATGATCCGGGCCGGGCTTGAGGCTTCGGGCGCCAGTGTCCACGCCTATACCTCGCCGCATCTGGCGCGGTTCCATGAGCGGATCCGGCTGGCGGGTGAGTTGATCTCGGAAGAGGCGCTGACCGCGCTTTTGGATGAATGCGTGGCGGCCAATGGCGGCGCCTCGATCACCTTCTTCGAGATCACCACGATTGCGGCCTTCTTGGCCTTCTCGCGGGTGCCGGCGGATTACACCTTGCTTGAGGTGGGGCTTGGCGGGCGGCTTGATGCGACCAATGTTGTCGATCATCCAGCGCTGACCATCATCACCCCGGTTTCGGTCGACCATCAGCAATATCTGGGTGAGACCTTGCCCGAGATTGCTGGCGAGAAAGCCGGGATCATCAAGCGTGGCGTGCCTTGTGTGGTGGGCCCGCAAAGCCCCGAAGGCCTTGAAGTCATTGAGGCGCGTGCCGCCAAGCTGGGTGCACCGCTTTGGGTGCATGGCCAGCATTGGAACGCTTGGGAAGAGGCCGGTCGGCTGATTTACCAAGACGAGAACGGCCTTCTCGACCTGCCGCTACCGAACCTTCCCGGTCCGCATCAGGTGCAAAACGCCGGGGCGGCAGTGGCGGCCTTGCGGCTTTTGGGCAAAAGCGCCGAGGCATGTGAGGCGGCTGTCTCGAAAGCCTATTGGCCCGCCCGGATGCAGCGTTTGCGCCAAGGCCCGCTGGTCGAAAGCGCGCCCGAGGTCGAGCTTTGGCTGGACGGTGGCCACAACCCGGCAGGCGGCGAAGCGGTCGCAGCGACGCTGGCACGGATGCCCAAGCGTGAAACGCATCTCATCTGCGGCATGCTCAACACCAAGGATGTCACCGGCTATATGCGCCCGATGGCAGAGCATGTTACTAAGCTCTGGGCGGTGTCGATCCCCAATGAGCCCAACACCTTACCGGCCGAGGTCACCCGAGATTCCGCGCTTGCCGTGGCGATCCCGGCTGAAGCTGCCGCTTCGGTGGATGCGGCTTTGCGCCAGATTGCCGCGCAAAGCCCCAGCGCGCGGGTGCTGATTTGCGGCTCGCTCTATCTGGCGGGACAGGTGCTGAAAGAGAACGGTTAACGCCGTTCTTTTCACACGCCGTAACGGGCCAAGAACATCTCAACCGCACCGCGGATGGTGCGGTCGACATCCGCGGGCGTGATCTCATCGGCAAGGCCGAAGAGCAGCCTTTCGTGGATATGCGCCTTGCAGAGCTGGGCAAATTGCTCGGCGGCCAGATCGGGATCGTCCAGCCGCAGCATGCCCTTTTCCACCATATGGCCCAGATGGTGGCTCAGACGGGCGTGGATGAACCCCGGCCCGTTGAGGAAAAACACCCGGCCGATTTCGGGAAAGCGGCTGGCTTCGGCCACCACCAAACGGAACATATTGCGGCCGAAATCCGACATCAGAAAGCCGGTGATCCGCGTGGCCGCGAGGGTCAGGATCTCTTCCGCCGAGGCGTCTTCGGCGATCTCCAGCTCGGCCTGCTCGACCTGACGGCGGCATTCGTCATTGCAGATCTCGGTGAAAAGCAGCCGTTTATCAGCGAAGTAGCTGTAAAGCGTGGCCTTGCTGACCCCGGCCTCACGGGCGATCTCATCGACCGAGGCGCCGTCAAAGCCGTCGCGCAAAAAGACGCGCCGCGCCCCTTGCAGCACCTGATCGAATTTGCGGCCCTTGCGGATCTCTGGCTCTGACATTCTGCCCCCGGTTTGAGCGGTGAGCATAAGCGAGGCAGGCAAGGCGGGCAATGCGAGCCGCTTAAGGGGCGGTCTTCGTCGCCGGACCTTGGGTCGAGACCGTGACGCCATCCGCGGGCCAAGTCAGCCGTGGCAGCGTGGTGTCGACCGAAAAAGCCAATGCGGGCAAGGCGGTAAGGGTAAGCACGGCAAAAGCAGAGGCAAGCATCTTGGTCATCGTCAGCTCCTGATCCTGTGGGTTACAGGCCCACAACTAAACTGAACGGTTCAGTTCGTCAATCGGGTCATTCTGTCACAGAAATGACGTGCGTTGATGCCCCCTTGCACTTGGTTTGCGGATGATTAGTTTGGAATCATTCTAAACTAATCATCCTCGCAGGTCAGATATGTCGCTTGCCCTCGCCTCCCGCCGCCGCTTTGACGAGCTGTCAGAGCAAGAGATTTTGGCTTTGGCCATCTCATCAGAAGAAGATGACGCGCGGATTTACCGCTCGTACGCTGGGCGTTTGCAGCAAGATTACCCCGGCACAGCGGCGGTTTTTAGCGGCATGGCGGCCGAGGAAGACACCCACCGCCAGCAGCTGATTGCTTTGCACCAAGCCCGGTTTGGTGAGGTTATCCCCTTGATAAGGCGCGAACATGTCGCGGGCTATTATGCCCGCCGCCCGGTCTGGCTGGCGGCGAATTTGCCGCTGGAAACCGTGCGGGCTGAGGTGGCGGGGATGGAGCAGCAGGCGGCGGATTTCTATGCGCGGGCGGCGGCGCGCAGCACCGATGCGGCGACGCGCAAGCTGTTGGGTGATCTGGCGGCGGCAGAGGCTGGGCATGGGGTGACGGCTGAGGGGCTACAAAATACCCATTTGCCGCAAGGGGTTAAGGGTGAGGAAGATGCCACGGCGCGGCGGCAGTTCATTCTGACTTGGGTGCAGCCGGGGTTGGCGGGGCTGATGGATGGCTCGGTCTCAACCCTCGCGCCGATCTTCGCCACCGCCTTTGCCACGCAAGACACTTGGACCACCTTTCTGGTGGGGCTTGCGGCCTCGGTTGGCGCGGGGATTTCGATGGGCTTCACCGAAGCCGCGCATGATGACGGCGTTCTCTCGGGTCGCGGAAGCCCTTGGAAACGCGGCATTTCCTCGGGCGTGATGACGACATTGGGCGGGCTTGGCCATGCCCTGCCCTATCTCATTCCGGACTTTTGGCTGGCGACCTCGATCGCGATTGCGGTGGTCTTTGTCGAGCTTTGGGCCATCGCTTGGATCCAAAACCGCTATATGGAGACGCCCTTCCTACGGGCCGCTTTGCAGGTGGTTTTGGGTGGGGCTTTGGTTTTTGCAGCCGGGGTGCTGATCGGCGGTGGATGAGGGGTAAGCGGCTGAAAACCCCGCAAAAACCGCGTATGGTTTGCGTATGATCTACGTCTGGTTTGCGTATGGCTTTGGTATGGCTGTCGGCATCTGCCAATTAGAACCCAGCTAAAGCCACCCCCTCACCGCGACTGGCATCGACCGACGGGCAGAATGCGCGCCGCTGCGCCTTGCCGGGGGCGGGGAATGCGTCCATTCTGGCACAAGCCAACGGCGTGGCCCCTGCAACGGGTGCCGACCGCCCCTTTCGATTTCCACCACCCTCTCCGTCCTGACGGGCTGGGCGGTGATTGCCTGACTGGAGATGACATGAAGACGATTTCAGAGAACCGCTGTTTTGGGGGCGTGCAGGGGGTGTATTCGCATCCTTCCCAAGCCACTGGGACAGAGATGACCTTTGGCCTGTTCCTGCCCGAGGGCGCGGAAGAGGGCCCGGTTCCGGTGCTTTGGTATCTCTCGGGCCTGACCTGCACGCATGAAAATGCGATGACCAAGGCGGGCGCGCAAGCTTGGGCGGCAGAAGCGGGCATCGCTTTGGTCTTCCCCGACACCAGCCCGCGCGGCGAGGGTGTGGCCAATGATGACGCCTATGATCTGGGCCAAGGTGCTGGCTTTTATGTGAACGCCACGCAGAACCCTTGGGCGCCGCATTTCCGCATGTGGGATTATGTGACGGATGAGCTGCCGTCGCTGCTGTTCGGTGCCTTCCCCCTGGCCGAGGGCGCGCAGGCGATCACCGGCCATTCGATGGGCGGCCACGGCGCTTTGACGATTGCGATGAGCTTCCCGGGCCGGTTCCGCTCGGTCTCGGCCTTCGCACCGATCTGCAACCCGACCGGCAGCGATTGGGGCCGCAAGCAGTTCAGCGCCTATCTGGGGCCGGATGAGGCGGCTTGGGCGGCGCATGATTCGAGCCTTTTGATGAAGAAATACGGCTTTGACGGGCCGATGCTGATCGATCAGGGCACGGCGGATCAATTCATCGATCTTCTGAAGCCCGAGGCTTTGGCGAGCGCCATGGCCGAGCGGCGTCAGGGCGGCACCTTGCGGATGCAGAAGGGTTACGATCATTCGTATTACTTCGTGCAGACCTTCATGCCCGACCATATCGCCTTCCACTCCGAGGCTTTGCGGGGCTGAGGTGGTTTAAGAAGTCTGAGAAGGCGTCAGGGGAAACTCTGGCGCCTTTTGCTTGCTAAGGATTTAACGAAGCGCGACCCACGGCCAAAGGGCTTGCGCTCTGGCCTTGTGGGGCCTGTCGGGTTAGTCGGAGATCTGTGTCCCGCCGGAGGTTGCCATGACGCTTTACATCGATGCCGATGCCTGCCCGGTGAAGGAAGAAGCCGAGCGGGTGACGACGCGGCTGAAGGTGCGGATGGTGCTGGTGTCGAATGGCGGCATTCGCCCCTCGGCCAACCCATTGGTGGAAAGCCATTATGTCGGCGCGGGGCTGGATGAGGCGGATCGCTGGATCGCCGATCATGCCGGGCCGGGCGATGTGGTGGTGACCTCGGACATCCCGCTGGCGGCGCGGGTGATCGAGGGCGGCGCTGCCGTGGTGAAGCCCGACGGCACGGAGTTGACCGCGACCAATATCGGCCAAGTGCTGGCGACGCGCGATCTGATGAGCGATTTGCGCAGCGCCGATCCTTTCCGGCAAGGCGGCGGGCGGCCGTTTTCAAAGGCAGATCGGTCGCGGTTTTTGGATGTGCTGGACCGGGTGATGCGGCGGGTGGCGCGGTAGGATCGCAGGCCCATTGCAGGGCATTATACGACGCCTCATGTCGCGGATAAGCGCGCCATATAGCAGAAGTTTTGGTCTCTTAGCCCTATCATGACGGCCCCAGTTTCCTCATCCGGCGGCAGCGCCTCGGCACAGAGTGGCATTTTCTTGGCCCTAGGCGGAGGCATTATCCTTTCGCTGAATGATCTTGCGATCAAAGCCTTAGCGGCGACGGGCTATCCTTTGCATCAAATCGTGCTGGTCCGGGCTTTGATCGGGATCACTCTGGTGTTGCTCGTGATGGCGGTCTCGGCGCGGGGGCTGGCGCAGATCTACTCGCGGCGCAAAAAAGCGCATCTTTTGCGGGTCTGCATCGTCGTTGTGTCGAATATGACCTATTTCGTCGGCCTGTCGCTGATGCCCTTGGCCGATGCGGTGGCGATTGCCTTTGTCTCGCCGCTGATCGTGACCGCGCTTTCAGCGCTGATCTTGGGCGAAGCGGTGGGGCCGCGCCGTTGGGCGGCGGTGGCTGTGGGGCTTTTGGGCGTGGTGGTGATGACGCGGCCGGGTTCGGGGATGATCCAGCCGGCGGCGGTGCTCGTGCTGATTTCGGCGGTTTGCTACGCCTCGAGCCACATCATGACACGCCAAATGCGCGACACGGAATCGGCGGCCACGTTAAGCTTTTACGTGCAGCTGGGCTTTCTGGCGGTCAGCTCGATCATGGGATTGATGTTTGGCGATGGCCAGATGGCGCTGGCCCCCGACAGCACCTTTGAGTTCCTGTTCCGGCCTTGGGTTTTGCCGCCGTTGGCCGATTGGTGGGCCTTCCTGGCCACCGGGCTGTCGGTTGGCATTGGCGGGCTGATGATGAGTCAAGCTTACCGCACCACCGAGGCGGCCTTGGTGGCGCCTTTCGAATATATCGCGATTCCAATGGCGATCCTGTGGGGCGTGTTGGTCTTTGGCACTTGGCCCGATCATATCGCTTGGCTCGGGATTGCGCTTATCTGCGGCGCGGGTCTTTATACGCTCTGGCGCGAGACGGTACGCAGAAAGGTTTCCGATGTTGCAACCCCAGGCAGTGATCTTTGACATCGGCAATGTGCTGATCGGTTGGCAGCCCGAGGCCTATTACGATGCCCAGATTGGCCCCACGCGGCGGCAGGCGTTTTTCGATGCGGTGCCGATCCATGCGGTGAACCTTGAGATTGACCGCGGCGCGCCGTTTCTGGGCAGTTTGCAAGAGCTGGCAGGCGATTACCCCGATTGGCGCGATGAGATCCTAGGCTGGCACAAGGGCTGGCTGCAGATGGTGCAACCGGTGATTGAGGAATCCGTCGCCACTTTGCTGGCGCTGAAGGCCAAGGGCGTGCCGGTCTTTGCGCTGACGAATTTCGGCGATGAGACCTTTGAGATCGCGCTGAAGGCCTTTCCCTTTTTGCATACCTTCGACCGGGCTTTCGTCTCGGCCCGGTTGCGGTTGATCAAACCCGACCCGGCGATCTATGCCCATGTTGAGGCCGTGACCGGGCTCAAGGGCGATCAGATCCTCTTCACCGATGATCGGCCCGAGAATATCGCGGCGGCGGCCGAGCGGGGCTGGCAGACACATCTCTTCACCGGCTGGCGCGCTTGGGCGCAACAGCTTGTGGCAACAGGTTTACTGACGGAAAAGGAGGCCGGGCTGTGAGTTTGCGTATCATCGGGCCAGAGGCGGAAGCGAAACTGACATGGGGCGGGCTGTTGCAGGCCTTTGAGGCGGGCCACCGGCTGGCGCAACCCGATATCAAGGATCTCTTCGTCTATCGCGGCGGCGATACTGTGCTGGACCGTGCGACGTGGATCGACGGGATTGGCGCTTTGGTCAAAGTGGCAACCATCGTGCCGGGCAATGCGCAGCGCGGGTTGCCGACGATCAATGGCATCGTGACTTTGTATGACGATGTCACGGGTGAGCTGACAGCTTTGGTCGATTTCCATCTGGTGACGAAATACAAAACCGCCGGTGACAGCCTTCTGTCGGCGAGCCGTTTGGCGCGCAAAGACAGCCGCAAGTTCTTGCTGGTCGGCGCGGGCAATGTGGCGCGCTCGATGGTTGAAGCCTATCGTTCGATCTTCCCCGATGCCGAATTCACCATCTGGTCGCGCAGCCTTGCCTCGGCCGAGGCGATGGCCGGGCCTTTGGGGCTGAAGGCGACGGCGGATCTTGAGGCGGCGGTGGCCGAGGCGGATGTGATCTGCACCTGCACCATGGCGACCGCTCCTTTGATAAAGGGCGAATGGCTGCGCCCCGGCCAGCATTTGGACCTCATTGGCGCCTACCGCCCCGATATGCGCGAGTTGGACGATGCGGCGATCGCGCGGGGGCGGCTTTTCGTCGATGCGCGCGCCACCACGGTGCATCATATCGGCGAGATCATGGCGCCGCTGAAATCGGGTGCGATCACCGAAGGCCATATCTTGGCCGATTTCTACGATGATCCGGCGCTGTTCACCCGCCGTTCCGACGATGAGATCACCATCGCCAAGAACGGTGGCGGCGCGCATCTCGATTTGATGACGGCCGATTACATCGTGAAGGCCAGCGCCTAAGGCGTTCAAGGTGGGCGTTCGCGCCCGCCCTTCCCCCCGGCTTATTTCTTGCGCAGATAGGCGCTGGAGACATAGCCTTTCAGCCCGCGCGCGGCCTTCAGCGACACCTTACACCAGCTGGTGTTGCCCGAACGCTCGCAGCTTTGCACCCAAACCTCGGCGCCATTGGGCAGACCCACGATCACGGTATAGCCGACGCCGGGTCCGCTGCGCAGTTTCAGCATATCTTCGCCTTTGACGCCCACGACCTCATGGATGCCGCGTTGATCGGCTAGGGCGGTTTGGGGGCCAAGCGAGAGGAGCCCAAGGGAGAGGGCCAGAAGGGTGTTGCGCATCTTTGTGTCGCCTGTGTTTGAACTGCTCGGCGATCATTTACGCCCCCCCGCCCCTGCCATGCAACCGCGCCGCAGTCGCGGTGCGGCGGGCATCGGCGAAAGCCTGCGAAGGGGGGCGTTTGGAAGGTGCAAAGGAATGCGCTTGCGCAATGGAATGACGGGTCGCATGAAAAACCCCGCCACAATGGGCGGGGTTTCGTCATTTTCTATGCTTGGACTTGGGCGGTTTTAGAACTTGGCCAAGAGGTTGATATGCATGCCCTCACGCTCGCCCTCGATCAGGCGCAGGTCGTCCGAGACTTCGCCCCAAAGATAGCCCACGCCCAGCTTCACGTTTGAACCGAGGTGACGATAGACCGAGATCAACCCGGCATTCTCGGTCACCTCATGCTCATGCAGGCGCATGCTGCGCAGTTCGGCCATCACATCCCAATTGTGCACGAAGTTGTAATCGGCGCGCAGGATGGCGAGCGTCGCGGCATTGTCGACCAATTCGCCGGTGCCACGGGTCTCGACCGTGCCAGAGCGGTGACCAAGCTTGGCGCCGATCGTCCATTGCGTGTTCAGATCGTAATTGGCGTCGATGCTGAAAATATGGCTGCGCTGGCGCGGACCTTCGATATCGCCGGCGACGTTGACCTGATCGGGACCCGGCAGGTCTTCAAGCCAAGTGTAGCGCAGCAGAAGGTTCAGCCGGTCGTCCATCACCGGGCGGAAGGCATAGCCGATGTTGGCCTCGATATAGCGGCCATCGCGCAGGCTATCTTGGCTTGAGGTCGAGACGGCGGCGGCGAGATCAAAGAGCAAGCGTTGCTCTTCGTCAATCTTCCACGTCACGCCAGCGTCGATCAGCCAGTTTTCGCGGTCAAGCTTGCCATCGGTCGAGCGGTCCACACGGTATTCGCTGCGCAAAGCGGCATCGATCCCATCCTTCTCGGCGTAATGCACGCCAGCGGAATAGCCCAAACGGCGATAGGTGCCGTTCTGCTCGGTCTCGGTCGAGCCGTAGTCGATGCCGCCGGTCCATGTCCAAAGATCGCTGGGGCGATAGGAGACGCCGTAGGTGTTGGTCAGCGCCGGATTGGCGCCCAGACGGTCGAAACGCGCTTCGGTTTGCAGGCTGACAGCCTCGCTTAGCTTTTGCGAGGCGCCGGTGACGAAGGTGCCGCCGTCACGGCCGGTGAGCGTTTGGTCATAGCGGCGCAGCGGATCAAGCGCATAGCCGATGTGGTAGGACGAACCCGCGCCATTGTCTTGGGTAAGCGCCAGTCGCCCTGCCCCGCCAAGGCTGCCGGTCGAGACCTCGCCTTCGACGCCGTAACGTTCAGACAGCTGCCAAGCGCCGCCAAGGCCGAAGCGGTCATTGGTCTCCATCGTGCCGGTTTTGCGCAACGTGCCTTGGGCAAAGGCCCATAGCGCGTGATCCTCATCGCGCTCCCACACCAGACGCATGCCGCCATCGGTGCGCAGCCCGCTTTCTTCGCGGGTGCTGCCGCTGTCGATGCGGCGGCTGTGGGCGATGCCGGCTTCAAGCCGCCATTGCTCGGTCAACTGGGTGATGAAGCGCAGATCGGCGCTGTCATCGCGTTGGCCGTCGGCGTCGCTGAAGGCTTCAAGGTTGAAGCCAAGGCTGTAGCGGTCGGAGAAGGCGATCTTGCCCGAGAGGCCGTAGTTCGATTGCGTGGCGGCCACGTCATGATCGGCCGAGACAAAGCCGCGCTCGCGGCGTTCGGCGAAGCCTGCGATCTCGCCCGAAAGGCGGGAGTTGCTGAGCTCTGCCAGATCGGCGGCAAAGTTCAGCCCATAGGCGCGGCCCTTCAGGCCAAGCGCACCGTTCGAGGGCTTGCCGCTGGTTTCAGCGGCACGAGGGTCATTGTCCAAGCCGCCGTTGAGCGAATGGCTGGCGCCAAAGCCCGGCCCTTCGCTTTGCGCCAGATCGAGCCGCAGCCAAGTGGCCTCGGACTGGCGCAAGAGAAGATCGCCGCCCGCAGCGGTATTGTCGGACACGCCCGAGGTGTCGCGCTGGCCGCTGACGCCAAGGCGCAGGTGCTCGCCGATCCATGCCTCGGCCCGTCCGCCGGTGGAGTAACCATCCACATCGCCAATCGTCGGCACATATTCATATTGCACCACCAGATTGGCCTCGGCGCCGCCCAAGGGACGGTCGGTCAGGAAGCCGTCGCCGACCGACGAACTGAGCGGGCGGCGCAGGATCACGACGCCTTGGTAGAAGTCGATCTCGTAATCGGTGTCTTCGGCCAGTTGGCGCCGCTCAATCACCCGGCCCGAGATTGGGTCGCGCATCTCGACCCAGATGGTTTCCGTGCCCGGCAAGATGTCTTGGCGGCGCAGGAAATAGGCCGAACCGCCGGTGCCGCGCAGCACATCGCGCTGGCTGAGGCGATCGGGGTTGGCGGCATGCAGCGTCACCATCGCGGCGGCTTCACCGGATGGGGTCACCTGCGGCGAGACCCATTTGCCTTGCGCGCCATAAAGCGTGCGGTCCGAGCGGATCAGCGGCGAAGACCCGGGCGTGGCTTGGAAATCGCCCCACATCAGATGCGAATTGCCGTGATCGACGCGGGCATAAAGCTTGCCCGAGGTCGGCGCGTCATCGATCATCTGGCTGTCATCGCCAAAGGTCGGATAGACATCATCGCCGGCGATGCGGGCCTGCACGCGGTCGGGGTTCTTTTCGTCCAGATCGCGGATCAGATCGCGCAGCTCACCCTCGCGGGTGTCAGCCGACAGCCGGAACGTATAGCCCCCCGCCGTGACGCCTTTGGCATAGCCAGCAAGGCGACCCAAAGCGTAGGACCCTTCGGTCTTATCGGTGCCGTAAGTCAGGTCGGCTTGGCCGACGTAGAACCAATCGCTGACCGGGATTTCCACCCGGCGTGCGGGGCCGTTTGCTCCGGCGCGGATGGTGTGGACGCCGGGCGGCAAGATCCGCTCGATGACAAAGCGCCCCGAGCCATCAAGTGCCACACGCTCGCCCATCACCTCGATGCTGGACGCACCCTCCGGGCCGCTGCCCGAAACGGTGACGGTGCCACCCCGCACCGGAATGGCGCGGCGGCGGGTCATGTCTTCCCCGTCATCGCTTGCATAAAGCGGGGCATTCTTCGGCTCGGTCGGTTGGTCCTTGGCAAGGCGGCTGAGCGTGACGGGCGTGGTCTCATCAAAGCGACCGGCGGCGTCATAGACGCGCAGCACGACGACATAGTCGCGCACCTCAGCGGTGTCGGGCATCACCCATGCCGCCTCGTGGTTCAGCGTCACCGGCAGTTTGGCCAAGGGCACATGCGGGCGGGCGGCATCGGCGATGCGCAGCTCGGCCGAGGTGACCCAAGCGGGATAGTTCGCAGCAGGGCGCAGGCCGATGCGGCTGCCCGCCACATAGCCCGCGCGACCATCCGAGGTCACCAAAGACAGACGGCGCGGCGTCTCGAGCCCGCTGAAGCTGACTTGGATGTCATCACTGGCCAGCAAAAGATCGGCCTTACGCTCGGTCGCACCGTCAAGGCTGGGCGCGGGGCGCTTGGGCTCTTCGATGGTGATGCGGAAGCCTTCGGGCGCCGCGATCGGGGCGACGCCGTCTTTCTCGGTGTTTTTGCCGGGCGCGAGCGGGATGATATGCCCCGCATCGGGCCGCGCGCAATTGTCAGGCAATTGGCCGCCAATCAGCGGGCAGCCGTGGATGCCTCCGGTTTTCACCGAAGGCGTCTCGGCCCAGCTGGGCGCTTGCAGGAGGCAGAGGAGGCTGCCTCCTGTCATCAACGCAGCGATGGATCTACGGGCGAAAGCACGGGTCGTCATAGAAAACGCAGTCATCGCTTAGTTCTTCTTCTCGTCGGGCTTTTGGATCATGGTTTCAAGCAAGAGGCCGTAACGGCCGCTGCCTCTCCAGATCTGCTTCAGCTCACGCTCAATCAGCTTGAGACGGGATTTCACCACACGCTCACGCTCGCCGGTTTGGAGGTAGACGATCCGCATCACCGAAGGCGTGTTGCGGATCTGGCGGGCCACATCCTTGAGGCTGTCGCGCAAAGCGTCATTCAGGGTCTCTTCGCCGTCTTCGAGCGCGAAGGCACGGGCATCGATGTCCAGCCGCACAAGGCGGGCCATCGAGGCACCGAAGTTCAGCTCGACCATCTTGCCGGCGGTCAGACGCACATCACCGGGGTTCTCGGTGGTGATGCGGTAGCCGGTCGGCAGGCTGCGATCATCCAGCTTCAGCACATAGTTGGTGCCGATATCGCGCGGCAGATCGGCACAAGGCACATGGTAGCGCCCGTGGCGGTCTGTCGTGATGATCGTGCCGCGCACCGTCACCAGTCGGGCGCCCGCAATCCCCGGCTCGCCGGGGTTTTGGTAGCCGTCAAGGTTGTAGTCGTCAAAGACGGTGCCGATGACGGTGCCGCAGTCGAAGACCGGATCGGCATCGACCATGATCGTCGCGGTTGCCTCACGCGAGTTCGGCCGCCCGGTGACCGGGTTGAAGCTTTGCGCGCGGTTGACTTGCGGACCGGGTTGGACCGCGCCCGAGACCAAGACTTGCAGTTCGATGATGGTCGAGGCGCCGGGGGCAAGCTCGATATCGCGGAACCACAGGGTTTGGCCCTTGCGTTCAGGCTCTTGCATCAGGCTGCCGACGCGGCCGGTGCCTTTGCGGTAGATCAGCCCATCCGGCAGGCGGTCACGCACATCAACGCGCACCGTCAGCTGGTTCGAGGCGTTCTGCACACGGATGCTATAAGGCACCAGCTGGCCCGAACGCACGGTGCCAAGCCCAGCGGTCTTCTCAACGAAGATGCCTTCGGCTGCACTGAGCGAGGTGACGGTGGTGCTTTCGTTGGACTGCGCCGTTTCCGGTCCGAAGATCGCCTCGGCCGAAGCTTGCGCGTTCAACTGCACCTCACCCGCCTCGACATCGGCTTTGGTGACGATGTGGCTGGTGCCGGTGCAGCTGATCACCGCGCTTTCGCCCGGCATCAGCGTCAGCGGCGCGCAGACCATACCCGGCAGCATCGCACCATTCACGGGCGAGGTGAGCAGCGGCAGCGTGACATTCTCAACCGGCACCGGACCATCATTGGTCACGGTGAAGCGGTAGTGAATCTCATCGCCCTCGCCCGTCAGCCCGTCACCGTCGCGATCGTCGATCCTTGTGATCTCGGTCTTCAACAAGATCGATGGCGGCGCGGAATAGTCGAGCGAGACCGTAGCCTCGTTCGAGATATTCCCGTCATTGTCTTTGACGGTGTATTGGATCGGGGTTGGGCTGCCGTAATAGCCAGGGTTGGGTGTGAAGGTGATGGCCCCAGTTTCGGGATCCACCGTCCAACGGCCCTCGCCTGCGACAACCTTCACGCGGCCAAAGTTGTCGCCGCCAACGATCTGAACCGAGGTCGGATCCAGCCAGCCATCCGCATCCCCGTCTTTGCCGACGGGATCTGCGCTGCCTTCGACTTTGGTGCCGCCCAAGACATCGACCGTGATGGGGCGGGTCACCTCGGCTTTAAGGCCAAGGTCATCCTGCGCCACCGGCGGGACCGGAGTATAACCGATCGTCACCTTGGCCGCGTTCGAGACGTTTCCGTCGTTATCTTCCACGGTGTAGCGGATCGGCTCGGGGCTGCCGGTGAAGAGCAGACGGTCCGAACTGTCGCGCAGAGGGTCAAAGGAGATGTAAGTCTCATCCCCTTCGATCTCGACACGCCAAGTGCCTTGGCCCGGGATCACCAGCTCTTTGCCATTGCCCGGCGCGCCGATGATCTTGACGCTTTCGGGATCCAGCGAGCCATCCGGGTCATAGTCCTTCAGCGCCGGATCGCCCGGCGGGTTCAGCACCGGCACCGAAACTTTCTCACCGGTTTTCTGGCCCGTAACGCTGTCGTCCTGCGCCACCGGCGGAACCGGGGTGAATTTCAGCGTGATCGTGCCGGGCTCGGAGACCGCTTTTTGGTCTTCGGGCGCGTCTGCCGGGCCGTCTTTGATGACATATTCCACCACTTTAGGATCAGCGGTGAAGCCGTCTTCGGGGGTGAATTCGATATAGGTCTCGCCGGTCGCGTCATTGACTTCGACCGTCCAGACCCCCTCGCCCGGAACCACGAGCCGGTCGGTTTCTTGGCCGTTGTCGTCCAAGAGTTTGACCGAAGCGGGGTCAAGCTTGCGCAGATCATCTTTGTCGGGATCGCTGTCATTGCGGGCGACATAGATGCTGACGGGCGTGCCGGTGGTCAGATCTTCCAAAAGATCATCCTCGGCCACGGGGCGGCGATTGAGATCGCTGACCGTGGGCGTGCCGGGGGTGCCGTCGGCGCTGGAGGTGGTGCTGATCTCGCCGCCACCGGGCACGCGGCCCTTCACAGTGGCGGTGTTCTCAACCCGGCCCTCGGCCAGCATATCGGCGGTCGGTGCAAAGGAGACCGGGCCGATCGATTGCTGTGCGCCGGGCGCCAGAGTGGCGATATGGCCGATGTTCGAGGCCCCAAGCATCGGGTCAGTGAGGCGCAGATCGCTCAGCGTCACATTGCCGGTGTTCTCGACCACGAAGCTATATTCGATGTGGTCGCCCGCATCCATGAACTGGTTGGCGTTCACATCCACAACAAGCGCGGTTTTGAGCAGCGTCAGACCGGGCGTGAGTGTGATCTTCAGCTCTTCATCATCGGCGTCATTGACCCGTTGGCCGCTGGCCGCATTGCCGGTGACGAGGGCGGTGTTGAGCACACGGCCTGCGTCGATCTGGCTTTGCGTCAGCGTCAAGGTCAGCGGCGCTTGCACGACATTATCGGCATCGCTTTGGCCTTTGACCGGCTGGAAGACCTGCGAGGCCCCCGGCGCGAGCGTGTCGATCTGGTTGCTCCAACCGATCAAAGCATCGCTGACCGTCAGCGCGGTAAGCGTGACATTGCCGGTGTTGCGCACGACGATGGTGTAATGCGCCACATCCCCCGCTTTCAGCGCATAGCCAGAAGCGCTGCCCGCAAGGCTTGCCCCGTTCCGCTCAACCTTTTGCAAGGTCTTCTCGATCTCGACTGAGGGTTCGCGGTTCAAAGGCTCGGTCGTGGGGCCGAAGGTTTCGGGCGAGGGTTGCGAGGGCAGTTCCGGCAAGGGGCCCGAGGGCGTGTTCGCCGTCACGAAGGCTTGGTTGGGCAAAAGCGACAGCGTGTTGATGTCGTCTTGCGTCACCACATAATCCCGCTCGATGCTGATGGTCTGCGGGACCACTTTGCCATCCGCGCCGTAGCGCGGCGTCAGCGTGAGGTTGCTGACGATCGGATCAGCGCTGATCAGCGGATCGCTGAGCGAGACATTCGTCAAGGTGACGTTGCCGCTGAACCGCAGATCGAACTGATAGGTGATGCGATCGCCGACTTCGGTCGGGCGTTCGGTCGAAAGACCGGCTTTCACCGATTTGATCAGCCGCAAGCCCGCATCCTGCGGCTCAAGATCCGTGCTGACTTGCGCGGTCTTGGGCCCAACCGGCGTGCCTTGCGGCGTCACGGCCTGCCCCGAGGCGGTGTTCGTCAGCTCACCGCGGTTGAGATCGGCTTGGGTGACAAGATAGCTGCCGGTGCAGATCAGCGCCGCTTGCGGCGCAAGCGTGGCGGCGGTGCTCGAGACTTGGCTTTGCGGCGCAGGCACCACCTCACACAGCAGAGCCGAGAGCATCGGATCGCTGATCGTTGCATTGTTCAGCGAGACATTGCCGGTGTTGGTGAGCGTGATCGTATAGAGCAGCTCATTGCCCACCCCGATGTCTTGGGCTGCAACCAGCCCAGCATCGGTCTTCAGCTCGACAGATTTTGCCAAGGTGAAGGCGGGGGTCTGCACAGCCTCGGCCCGAGCGGTTGCATAGGGGCTATCCACCGTGGTGGTGGCGTAGCTGCCCTGCGCATAGGCCGGGGTCTCGACATAGCCGCGATCGATATCGGCTTGGGTCACGGTGCTGGTGTAAAGGCAAACCATCGTCGCAACGGTTGCATCCACGCCGGGCTCGGCATCCAGATCCACCGAAGCTTGCGGGGACAAGACCGGGGCCTCGACCTCGCAGGTCAGCGCACCTGCCGTGATTTGATTGAGCGGATCGGCTTCGATCAGCGCATCATAAATCGTGACCGAGTTGCTCAGATCGCGCCAGCCGCTGTTGGTGATGCGGTATTCCCACACCAGCGTATCGCCGACTTCCGCATAGCCATCGCCTTCCACCAGCGTTTTGACGAGCGAAAGCTCGGCCGGCAGATCACCCGGCACCGTGGTCGAGGAAGGCGTGGTCACGACCGAGCCAATCGCGGCGGTCGCGGTGTTGGTCAACCGCGCGCCACTTTCTTCGCCCGTCGTATCCTCTGGGGTCAGAAGATAGGGGATTTCGCAGACCACGGCCCGGCCCGGAGCCAGCGCGATGCTTTCCGAGGAGGAGAAGCTGCGCTCGATCAGTTCTGCCGGGATGTCCCCATGCCGCTCGGTCGGGAGCGAAGCGCCGGAATTGAGCGCATGGCATTGGAAGGCCGAAGTGACGGCGCCATCTGGGGCAGTGCTGAGCTTGCGGTCATAGATCGTGACCGGGCCTTCCAGCGTGGTGTTGCCGGTGTTTTCCACCCAGAAGCGGTAAAGCACTTCGGTTCCAGCCGTGAAGACGGTCGGCGCACGCTCGGGGGTGAGGTCGTCCTCATCGCGCGGGCTATAGCCAAGATCCCAGTTCGAGAATTTGGTCAGCGCCAAGCCGGGGCGTTGCACTGCCGGCACCGACGCCGCCGCATTGCTTTGCGCGGTCAGCGGCGTGTCAGAGCCCGCCGGCGTCAGCGTGACCGAAGCGGTCGCGGTGTTGAAGACGCCGCCTGCGTTCACGTCATCTTGCGTCGTGGTGTAGCTCACATCGCAGATCATGCTTTCACCCGGCGCAAGATTGCGCGCGGTGCCAGTGTCGTTGCGGCACAGCATTTGCGGCTGCGGCGCATCATCTGGGCGCGGCTGGTTGTCCGAGGTGACAAGCACATCGGCCAGCGTAAAGCCGTTGCGATAGGTCACGTTGCCCGTGTTGGTGACGGTGAGCTGGAAGCTGAGCGCCGCGCCCGGACCCGAGAAGGACAAGGGGGCCTTGGCCTCTTTCACCAGCGAGATCGCCAGTTTCGGCGCGATGGGCGCGGTGACGGTCGAAGCTTCGCTCGTGAGCGGGGTGCTGGTGGTCACATCGCGGCCCGAGACGGTCGCGGTATTGGCCAAAACGCCCGAGTCGATATCGGCTTGCGTGACCTTATAGACGGCGGGCGCCGAGGTCGTGCTTTCGCCGGGGTTCAGCTGGCGGACCTCAAAGAGCGGCGCGACGGCCAGTTTGGGGTCGTTGATCTGCAAGCTGTCGACCGGAACGTTGCCGGTGTTGGTGACGGTGAAGGTATAGCTCACTTCGAACCCGGCCTTGATATCGTCCAAGGACGGCGCGGGATCGGTGGCGAAGGCTTTGAGCAACGACAGACTTGGCGCGCGCGGCAGCGCGGTCGTGGTCGGGTCGTTGGTCTGATCGGTGCTGCCCGAGACATCGGTGGTCACAGCGCCTTGCGGCGTCTTGCCCTGCCCTGTCGCCGAGTTGACGACGCGTCCGGCGTTGATGTCGGCTTGAGTGACCGTATAGCCAAGGCGCGACGCAAGCTCTGGCCGATCCGCCGGGATATCGATGCTTTCGCCCGGCAAAAGGCTGACACCTTCAAGCACGATCGGTCCTCCCGCCAAAAGCGGGTCGGTGATCTCAAGCTGGTTGAGCGTGACATTGCCAGCGTTGGTCAGGGTGAAGCTGTAGCTGATCACCTCGCCCAATGCGGCTGCCTCGCCCTCCATCTGCGGGTCGCGGCTGGCCGATTTGACCAAGGTCAGTTTCGGCAACTGCGGGATTTGGGTCACCGTGGGTGTGTCATTGCCCGTGGTCGTGCCCGAGGTATCGGTCACAGGCGTGCCACCGGGGGTTTGGCCGCTCACCGAGGCTTGGTTGCGCACGCTACCTGCATCGATATTGGCTTGGCTGAGCGGATAGTCGCGGCTGATCGTGGCGGTTTGGCCCGGAGCCAGCCCGGCAAGCTCTCCCTCGGCCGGTTCGGCCAGCGGGACGATGATCGCCGTATCGCTGAGCATCGCATCAAGGATCGCGACCGAGGTCAGCGTCTGCGTGCCGGTGTTGGTGACGGTGAACGTATAGGTCAGCCCGTTCTCGCCGCTGAGTGCGGCCTCTTTGACCAGCGCAATGCCAGCGCGGCCCGAGATGGTTTCGGTGACCGCATCTTTGGCCGTAACTGGGTCTTGGCCGTTGGCGGGCGTGGCGGCGGCAGTGGCCTCATTGGTCACAAAGCCTGCATCCGCATTGGCCTGCGTTACGACATAGACAAGCTGCGGGTAGCTGCTGGCGCGCAGCACTTGGGTTGCACCCGGTGCAAGTGTTGGGATGGTGACAAGGCGACCGCCGAGCAGCGGATCGTCCACCGTGATGCTGTTCAGCGTCACGCCGCCAAGGTTCTTCACCGTCAGGCGATATTCGATCTCATCGCCCTTGTCGGTGACGCCATTGCCGTTGCGATCGCGCACCGCGACGGCCTCTTTCACCAAGCTGTTGCGGGCTTGGGGTCAAAGGTGGCGCGGGTGGGATCGTCATCATCGGGGCTGTTGCCCGAGGTGTCGCGGACCGGCGTGTTGTTGGGATCAACGGCCGTGGCGGTGGCCGAGTTGTCAAAGACTTGCAGCCCTTCGCTGTCTGCAGGGATCTGCGCATCGATATGGGCTTGGGTCAAAGGCATCAGACGGCTGAAGCTTTGGCTTTGGCCCGGTGCCAACGTCAGGTTCTGCGCCACGATACTGGGCGAGAGCTTGACGTCGCTGACCGTGACCTGGCCCAGCGTCACGTTGCCGGTGTTCTCGACCGTGAAGCCAAAGAGGATCTGGTCGCCCACATCGGCAAAGCCGTTGGAATTGCTGTCGATATAGCGCGAGGTTTTCACCAAGGTCAGCGCCGGGGCGGGTGCTTCCGGTTTGTAAGTCTCGGTCGCGGTGCCATGCACTGCGCTGCCGCTTGGCGTGGTCGCGCTGGTGTTGGCGGTGTTCGACACCAAGCTTTGGTCGACATGCGATTGCAAAATCACTTCCGAGCCGATGCAGACAAGGCTGGCCTTCGGCGCAAGCTCGGTCGTGTTGGCAGGCTCACAGGTCAAATCAGCAAGCTGCGGATCGGTGACACGCAGATTGCGCAAGGTCACATTGCCGGAATTGGTGGCAACGATCTTCCAGCTGAGCCGCTCGCCCACGCCTTTGGCGACGGACGTGTCTTCGCCCTCTTCGACAAAGACCTCTTTGGTCAGGCTGATCGCGCCGCGCTGGACCGCTTCGGCCTCATCTTGGGCCGAGGGCGATTCCACGAAGATCGGATCGCTGCCGCGCGGGGCGAAGATCGAGCTGGCATAGGCCGTGTTAAGCACTTTGCCGGCGTCAAGATCTGCTTGGGTGACCTCATAGACCGCCTCACAGACGGCGCGGCCTTTCAGCGGCACCAAGGAGAACGGGTCAAGCGAAACCGTGCCGTTGCGGCTGTCATGGCAGACCAGATCGCCACCCAAGAGCGGGTCATGGATGATGACATCCGAAGCAAAGCTGACGTTGCCGGTGTTGGTGACGGTGAATTTCCAGACCAAGCGATCGCCGACTTCGTCAAAACCATCGCCCTCGATCAGCTCTTTGATAAGGCTGAGCGCTGGTTTTGCATTCGGCGGCACCACATAGGAAGACGGGATGGAGGTCGCCGTCTCGCCCGTTTCGGGGTTCTCGAAATGGGCGGTGGCGTTGTTGGTGACGCTGCCGACGGCCACGTCGCCAACGTTCAACAGATAAAGTCCCTCACAGACAAGAGTTGCACCCGGGGCAAGGCCCTCGGCCGGCAAGGCCGGGCAGCTGACGGTCGGGATCAAATTGTCGCGGATCGACATCACACCGTTCAGCGTGACGTTGCCGGTGTTGGTAACCGTGAAGGTATAGGGCACTTCGGTGCCCGGCGCGAAGTAAGAGGTCTCGGTCCAAACGGCGGCCTTTTCCAGCGCCAAGGCGGGGCGCCGGATCACCGGCACGCTGGCTTCGCCCGGCTCAGACGTGACGGTGGTGCCGGTCGGGGCGCCGCCGATGGGGGCGGTCGTGCCTTTAGCGGTGGCGATGTTCACCATCGCCTCGGCGTTGAGATCGGCCTGCGTCGCCGCTTGAGTGGCAAGGCAGTTGACCGAGGCACCGGGGGCCAAACGGCCCAGCGGCAGCGCCGGGCAGCTGACCGAAGTGGCGGTCGGATCGTCGATGGTGATCGCACCCACAAAGCTGGTGTTGCCACTGTTGGTGACTTTGAGATCAAAGGTCACCACCTCGCCCAGCTCTTGCACCGTCAGCGGCGAAACTGCGGTTTTCTCCAGCGTCAGTTTGGGCCGTTGGGGCACCGAGACGGTGGTGCTGCCTTCGGCCGGGGGTACAGCACTGCCGCCGGGGCGGGTGCCGCTGACGCGGGCGGTGTTGAGGATCTGACCTGCATCGATCTGCGCCTGCGTCAGGACGGTTTCGGCCGTCACATTAACGCTTTCGCCCGGTTGCAAAGTCGCGATGACGCCGACGAGTTGCGGCACAAACATCGGGTCTTCCACCCGCAGACCGGTCAGGGTGAGGTTGCCGATATTGGTGACCTTCAGGGTGAAGACGACCGGATCGCCGGCTTTGGTCTCATGCGCGGGGTTTGCCACCACGCGCGGCAGGGTGCCGGTTTTCACCAGCTCATATTTCGCGATCTGCGGCAGCTCTGAGATGGTGGGCAGGTTGTCGTTATTGGTCAGACCGGAGATGTCGGTGACCACAATGCCGCTGGGAGACTGGCCCGTTGCGGTGGCGGTATTGCTGACCGTGCCCCCGTTGAAATCGGCCTGCGTCAGCAGATAGCGCACCAAGGCGCTTTCGCTTTCATTGCGCGGCAAGGTCACGCTTTCGCCGGGTGCCAGCGTCAGACCACCGCCCTGCTCAGGCCGTTCAGGATCGGCCAGAACTTGGATCGGAGCGCTGCCCAGTTTGGCATCGCTGATCGCAAGGTTCGTCAGCGTCTGATTGCCGGTGTTGGTCAGAGTGAAGCGATATTCCAGCACATCCCCGGCTGCGGGCAGCTCCAAAGGCTCGGCCAGATCGAGCAAGGTTGCGGATTTGACCAAGCGCAAAGAGGGACGCGGCGGCAATGGCGTGACAGTGGGGGTGTCATTGTCCATCGCGGTGCCAGAAAGATCTGTCACAACTGGGCCCGGATCTTGCGGATCGTAGCTGCGCGAGAAGGCTTCAACCCGCGCTTGGTTGCGGACCGAGGTCGCGTCGAAATCTTCCACCGTCAGCGGATAGCCGAATTCTTCGGGATCAAGATCGACGGTGACGTTCTGGCCGACGGCCAGCTCGGCAAGGGTCCAAACCGGCGTATCACCGCCCAAGGGAGCGTCGAAGATCTGCAGATTCACCAGCTTGCTGTTGCCGGTGTTGCTCACCTCAAAACTATAGGCGACGCGGTCGCCAAGGCCGATTTGGCCATCATTGTTGTAATCGACAACCCGTGCGGTTTTGACAAGGCTGACGCCAGCCTTCTCTTCGACCGTGCTTTCCACCGTCAGAATATCGCCTTCGGTGTTGGGGTCTTCGTAAAGCGCAGAGCGCGCAGCGGTGGTCACGTTGACGATGGTTTCACCGCCAAGGTTTGCCGGCACCGCGCCACGCAGGGTCAGGGTCGCCGTCGCGCCGGGCGCAAGTTCGGGGATCGACCACAGGCCATCCGCCGCCGCATCATAGGTGCCATAGGTCACAGCACCATTGCCGCCAGCGGGGACAAGCGCAGCCGGAAGGCTGTCGTTCAGCGTGATCAGACGCGCGGTCGCCGGACCTTTGTTCTCGACGGTGATCTTATAGGTGACGACATCATGGTCTTGCAAAAGAGCAGCCGGGTCGCGGCCTTCGATGACCTTTTTGGTCACCAGATCAGCGCTGGGCGCATAGGTGTTGGTGACCGTGCAGTCCAACCTTTGGCCGTAAAGCGGCGTCACAACCCATGCGCGGCGCGATTCGGGCGGGGTGGGCACATCGCCCGCGGCGGGCGTTTGGCCGACCAGCGTTTCGCCTTCATAGACCAAGCAAGAGATATCGCTGAGGTAGTTGTTGGGGTTCGCACCGCCGCCAAATTGTTCAGCGATGGTATAGGGGACGGCGGCAGGCACGTTGCGCGACAGAACGCTGTCGCCCAAGGGGCTTTCGGCGCCCGGCGTCACCACCGAAGCATTGACGCCCGCGCCGGTGATGCTGAGCATGAATTGATCGCTGGCGCTGTCGCGGAAAAGCAGCAGATCTTCGGTCTGACCTTCGCCCAGCTCTGCCGCCGGCACGATGAAGGGCAGCAGCACTTTCTTGACGTTGATCTGCGGCAAAGCGACCGGGATGGCGCGCTTTGCCGCGTTATTGGCTTTGGTGGGAGCGGTCTCGGTTACAGAGCTGGTGACACCGGTCAGCGTTTCTTGCGTCTTATTGGCTTGCTGCGCCTCGGCAGCGGTCAGCCGATAGGTGAAGCCGCAAGTGATCGCCGCATCCTTGGCCAGCGAATAGCCGGGCTGAGCGGCGAGATCCGGCGTACAGGTCAGCCCTTCGATCGTGCCGATCGCAGCCGTCACCGAGCAAGTCGGGTCAAGCGCGGCACCCGGACCTTTGTTGGTGCAAGTGACCGTGCCGTTATAAACAATCCCCTCGGGCGTGATCTGAGGCGACGCGGTGCCGTCAAGCGTCAAGGGCCCCACAACCGGAACCATGTCGGCGTCGTTTTGCTGATAGGGAACAGCCCAATCCTCAACCTCGCCCATGACGTTCCAATTGGTGCCAGTTGGTGCGACCGTGACGCCTTCCGGAGCGATCATCAGGCGAAGGAAGGTGTTGCCGCCAAGATCCGCAGCGACTTGCGCGGCCTTCTCGGTGCTGATGAGCGGAGCCGTCCAAGCGTCGGTTAGCGTGAAGGTGCCGCGGCCGTAGCGGCGGGTCACCGTGGTCGACCCGCCCTGCCCCGGCACGGTTTCAACAACTTGACCAAGGCTTGCATCGGCCTGGGTCACCACACAAACGGCGGTGCGATATTCGGATGCGGGGTCAAACTGGCCGTCGGCGTTGACGTCGAGCCAAGCATGCACAACAGCGTTGCCGTTCACCGGCCCGGTGCAGGTGCCATTGACGCTGTAAAGGCTATCCGCTGCACCCAGAGCCGGCAGGGCACTGGAGAAGGCATCATCGGCATCTTGGTCGATCACCAGCGGGCGCGACTCGTAGGTGGCGTTGCGACCCAGCGCCAAACGAGGCGCGCTGAGCCCAGCATAAACGCCGCTTGCCGTTGCACCGTCTTGGCGGGTGTCTTTGGGCAGCGCCCTAGCGGAGGAGCTTTGCGGCAACCGCTCACCAACGACCTGACGGTCAAAAACAAAGCCCGAAGACCCGTACACGCTGGGCGCATCGCTGAAATCAGACGAAGGCATCAAGACGCCGATGGCAATGGCTTGATAGCCATAGCCCCACAGGTCAAAGCCGACCGATGTCGCATCGGTGAAGCCGACAAAGACGGGGTTGCCGTGCTTGCCTATCTCTGAGACCGCGTTGCCTGAAGGCTTACAGTCGCGCGTGCCGCTGATGTAGGAAAACTCATAGGATTGCGCGTTGGCGGATTTCCAACCCGTTTGGGTATTACAGACGTCGTTCTTATAAGATTCGATCAGGTAAAAGCTTTTGTTCGCGCCAATACGAACGCCGATCTTTTCCTCAGCGTAGCTAAACGTTTCCGCATCAGCGAGCACCAAGCCAGCCAAGGGGAAGTTGCTGCCATCCGCGCGCTTTGCCGCGCATTTCACATCGAAAGAGACGCGCTGGCGATCCAACACCGTCACGATGCCGTGGTTCAGGCTGTTGTTGCTGTTTGCCGAACCCTGACCATACAAGAAGGGCAGAGAGTCAGCCGTCCACGCGCCCGGACGATAGCTGGAAATTCGCGGTGTAGCGCTGGTTGGGAGCGACGGATCTCGGTCCGCACCTTTGGTAAGATTGCTAATGCCGCATTCGGCTGTGACGCGATCACCGGCAACGTCAAAATTCCCACGGAACGTGTAGCCGTTGGTGATCGACACCCCTGACGATTTCCAAGAAAACCACGCGATCTCGTTTCTATATTTCCCAACCCCAGTGGTCGCGAAGCTCAGCTGATCCGTCAGGGCTGGCTGGGCGGCTCCGACCAAGGTTGCAAGCGCGACCAGCGGCACTTTCACAGAGTTACGAAGGCTGACAAGACGGCTCGAGATCGGTTTAGTCACGACAAACGCCCTTAGACCGCTGGCCATAGGGTCAACGGATTGCGATTTAGAACAATGATTTACGAGGGGTGAGCGGGTGGGAAAGAATCGTAAACCAGATTTGCGCGCTATCAATCATAGGCCTTTACAAAAGGCCAGAGAGACCGCTGCGATGGAATGCAGCGCCCTTGTGCGGGCGGCTTGTGGCGCGGGCCTTTAGGGGCGTTTGATGCCCATTGAGGGCGCTACAAGCTGGGACCGATCGCAGGTCAGTCTGCGTGATAACGCGATAGGCTGGGAACGAAAGCGATACAATCCTGGATTGCACTTCATGCCATTGCCGCTGAAGCCCGCGCAACCCGCGACTTAGCACATTGCGCAACGCCAGTTGGCGCCGCATCGATTGCAACCCTGAGGAGCACACTACCCAGAGATGTATGCAAGCTTTACGACTCTAAACCCAAGGCAGGACTTGGCCGCTTCTTGTCGCGGCTGTCCAGTGGCGGCTTGGCTGCGATCAAATCGCGGAGTTAATCGACATGCAGCACGGGCTTTGGGCCGTGATGTTTTTACATCAGTCGCCTGCAGGACGCCCATTCAGCATTGCAAGGCGACACCTCCGCGTCATGAAGTTCAGCTACGATACTTATTTAGAATTTCTAAATGAAATACAACTTATCCCGCACGCAGTTGCCAGTGCATGAGAAAGCCCCCCCTCCCCTCTCGCCTCAACCATGACGCTGAATTGACGACAAGACCTGCGATGGGAAAGGCGCAGAGGACTGGCTTGTCGGAAATGAAAAAAGCGCCCAAGGGCGCTTTCTTTTCATCGGGAATATGGTCGGAGCGAGAGGATTCGAACCTCCGACCCCCTGCTCCCGAAGCAGGTGCGCTACCAGGCTGCGCTACGCTCCGACCGTGAGCCGGGGATTAAACGGGGCGCGCGGGTTTGGCAAGGGGGGCTTGCGAAGATTCCGTGTAAAGAGCGTGAGATAACTGCGCAAAATCTGGCGGCCCAAAACGCTGAAGGCGAAATGGCGACACCTGTCAGAGCGCGTTGCCGCCTTTTACGCTTGCCGTCGCGCCTGCCCTTAGGCCTTGGCTGCGCTTCGGTTTTGCCGGGTTACCACCAGCACCCCCGCAAGCGCCACCAGCGCCGCACCAAGGAAGATACGGCTGCTTTGCGGCTCATTAAAGAGCAAGGCACCGCCGAGCGCGCCCCAGACGATTTGCGAGTAATGCATCGGGGCGACCACGACCGCTGCCGCCTTACGATAAGCAGCCAAAAGCGCCATCGTGCCAAGGATATAGGCCAAGGCCATGCCAAGCCCGATGCCAAGATCGCCAAGCTGCATCGGCTGATAGTAAAGCGGCATGGTGGCAGAGATCACAGCAAGAAGCGTGAGTTGCGGCCAAAGAAGCATCACCGACATCCGCTCAACCGAGCCGGTCTTGCGGACCAAGACGAAATTCACCGCCCCGGCCAAAGAACCAACAAGCGCGCAGGCATGGCCCAGACCCGGCGAGGTGGTGGTGGGATCAAGCGCATAGATCACGCCCCCAAGACCAAGCAGCACGGCGACGATCCGAACGCCGTCAAGCTTTTCGCCCAAGACCGGCACGGCGATCAGCGCGATCATCAGCGGCGTCGAGAAGAGGATGACATAAGCCTCGGACATCGGCAGAAGCGTGAAGGTAGAAACGCCACCGGTGAAATTGATCACCGTCATCACGCAGCGCAAAGCCATCAGACCGGGACGATTGGGTCGCAAACTGCCGGGCTCACGGTCGAGCATGGCGTAAAGCATCATCATCGGAAGCACGAAAAGCGAGGTCATCGCGATGATCTGGAACGGGTGGTAGCTCCAACCCAGCACCTTCGCGCCCACGTCATAGACCGAGTAAAATGCAAAGCCGAGGATGCCAAGCAGCGCGCCTGACACGGTGGGAGAAAGCGCCATAACGGCCCCGGATGATCAGAAAAGAACGGGGCGGCGCGGGATTGCGCCGCCAAAATGGCCAGCCGCATGGGCTGGCCTTAGGCCGGGGCCGGGACCCCAGATCCGTGGCGGATCAGAGGCTTGCGTCCAAAGCTGCGAGGATCGCATCGCCCATGGCCGAGGTGCCAACCGGGGTGCCGCCTTCCGGGCCCAAAAGATCGCCGGTGCGCACGCCATCGGCGAGCACTTTTTCAACGGCTTTCTCGACGCGGGTTGCCTCATCGCCCATATCGAAGCTGTAGCGCAAAGCCATTGCGAACGACAGGATGCAAGCGATCGGGTTGGCTTTGCCTTGGCCCGCGATATCGGGGGCCGAACCGTGCACCGGCTCATACATGGCTTTCGGGCGACCATTGGCCATCGGCGCGCCGAGGCTGGCCGAGGGCAGCATCCCAAGCGAGCCGGTCAGCATGGCAGCGGCATCCGACAAGAGGTCGCCGAACAGGTTGTCGGTGACGATCACGTCGAACTGCTTGGGCCAACGGCAAAGCTGCATGGCGCCAGCGTCGGCATACATATGGCTCAGCTCAACGTCCTGATATTCGGCTTGGTGCACTTCGGTGACGACATCACGCCACAGGATGCCCGATTCCATGACGTTGGCCTTCTCCATCGAGCAGACCTTATTGCCACGGCGACGGGCCAGTTCGAAGGCCGAGCGGGCGACGCGGGCGATCTCAGACTCGGTGTAGCGCTGGGTGTTGATGCCGACGCGCTCACCGCCTTCGGTGAAGATGCCGCGCGGCTCACCGAAATAGACGCCCGAGGTCAGCTCGCGCACGATCATGATGTCGAGACCGGCAACGACGTCTTTCTTCAGCGAGGAGAAATCGGCCAGAGCGTCAAAGCATTGCGCGGGGCGCAGGTTGGAGAAGAGGTCCATCTCTTTGCGCAGGCGCAGGAGGCCGCGCTCGGGCTTTACCGAGAAGTCCAGCTTGTCGTATTTCGGGCCGCCCACGGCGCCCAAAAGCACAGCATCCACTTCTTGGGCGCGGGCCATCGTGGCATCGGTCAAAGGCGTGCCATGCGCATCATAGGCGGCGCCGCCCACCAGATCCTCGGAGACATCAAAAGTGATGCCGCGTTTGTCGCCCATCCAAGTGATGATCTTCTTCACCTCGGCCATAACTTCGGGGCCGATGCCGTCGCCGGCGAGGATCAAGAGGGAGGGATTTGCCATGTCCAAGTCCTTGGAAAAAAGGGGTCCGGGCTGGCGTAGCCAATGCGTGCTGTGCGGTCAAGTTCGGGTCGTGGCGCGGCGTCACTTTCCCAAGCGCTGAGCGGAAATTTGTGCGTTAGGGCAGCGTGAGGTCCACCCAAACTGGCGCATGACGCGAGGCTCTTTGCAGGGTGGCGGCGAACGGGTCCTCGGGTGGCGGCCAGAGGGTGCCTGCGGCGGTGACAGTTAGGTCAGCCGAGGGCAGAACGTAATCGACCCGGAGCCCTCCGAAATCGTAAAGCGCAGTGTCTAGAGCGGGATCGCCGAACTGGTGCGGCTCATTGGGCCGGTTGTGGGTGCCGCGCGGGCGCGGGTCTTGCAAGGCGGGGTCGGCCAGCAGGCTGCGAATGGCGGCGGTGCGGCCATCGCCGTCTTCGGGATCAAGATTGGCATCACCGAGGATGACGAAAGGATCGACGGGTGGCGAGAAGGGCAAAGCCCCTTGCAAGAGAAGCTGCCAGAAGCGCGTCTCATCATGGTTGCGACGGCCGTTGAAATCCTCGGCCCCGTCGAAAACCGGAGGCGTCGCGTGAAAGGCAAGGAGGGTCAGCGGCCCTTGCGGCGTGGTGACGGCGACTTGCCAATGGCCGGTGGTGGAAAGGCGCAAGGCCTGACGCGTGGCCTCGGGGGTGTCGGGCGGCATCAGATGCCCCGGCAGATCGGCCCAGAGAAAGCTTGAGTAATCTTGGGCCATCGCGGCTTCGATCGGCAGGCGGGAGAGCAGCGCCATGCCTGCCTCACCGGCAAAGCGCCCCCAGCCGATGGCATCCTCGGGCTCGCCAAGGCGACCGTCTTGGTCAAGGTCGAGCCCGATTTGCCAGCCGGTGTTGGGGCGCAAAGCAAAGAGATGCGGATAGGGGTGACCTGCCTTGGTCAGCTCGGCTTGCAGCAGCTGCAAGGCCACAAGCCCGTGATCATAATCGACCGAGGTCAGCAGCAAGATATCGGCATCGACGGCAGCGATCACCACCAAAGCCGCCTGCACTTGGGGATCATCGCCCCGCGCAATGTCACGGGCCAAAAGGCCGGGACCTTCGCGCGACAGGTCTGCATTCCAAGTGGCAATGCGCAAGCTCTCGGCCCCTGCCCCGCTGGCAAGGCCAAGGCTCAGCGCGGCGGCGCTTAATGCGCGGCGGCAACCGCGCCGGAGATTGCCTCGTTGTGGGCGCGCTTTTCGCGGATCATCGAGGCGATGCGCCCCATCGCAATGCCGCGCATCAATAGGCTGACCGGCAGGAAGGCCCATGCTGTCATCGTCCAGATCAGGGTTTGCGGCGAGGTAAGCGTTAGCGGGCGGAACCCCATCGAGCCAAAGCTGACCACGGCGGGGATGAGGAAGGACAAAAGCACGCCCAAGGCAAGGTTGGCGCGGGCGTCGCGCTCCAGCCGGTCGACCACATCGCCGCCGGCGGTCGGCTCAAAGGTCGGCAGATTGACCCATACGTTGAACGCCTGATGACGACCGGGCCAGCCGTGCAGCTTGAAGATCAGCACGAAGAAAGCCAGCGCGATCAGCGACAGGATATAGGCGGTGCCGGCGGCGGTGCGCACGGCAAGCATCTGCTCGGGCGAGGCGCCTTCGGCCATCATCAGCGTGGCCAAGCGCACCGGCGAATAGGGAAAGTCCAACGCATGGCCGATCAGCACGGCCAGCGCCTCGAACAAA
The DNA here is from genome assembly GCF_030848395.1 of Pseudogemmobacter lacusdianii. Lineage (GTDB taxonomy): Bacteria > Pseudomonadota > Alphaproteobacteria > Rhodobacterales > Rhodobacteraceae > Pseudogemmobacter > Pseudogemmobacter lacusdianii. Next base: position 61,302 of record NZ_JAVDBT010000009.1, read on the forward strand.
CGGGGCAAAGCGGCATCGCTGGTCTTTGCCGAAGCCACCATCGACAGGGTGAAGACAATGGCGAAAAGCGTGGCGTAACGGATGCGATTGAAGGGCGGCGCATCACGGAATTCGACGAGACCGGGGAAGGTGGCGTTATATTCGGCAAAGGTGAGGGCAGCAGCAAACAGAGCCACCAAAGCGACCATTTGCTTGGTATCCGTACCGATCCCCGGCAGGATCGCCGAGGGGACCGCCACAAGAACCATCACCAAAAACGCGCGCGTTGCCGCACCGGCCAACCGGGTCACCACTGCCTTTGCACCTTCGAAATGGACGGATGCGATACGATGCCGCGCCCTTGTTCCAACGAGCTCCCGCACGTTATGGCGGATTGCCTCAATCTTGCCCAATTTGTGCCTTCTTTCTCACCGGGTCGCAACCGTTGGGCTGGTCGAACGGCAAAACGAGATGCTTTCCCTACGGTAGTGTTGCAGGATTGATCCAATGCGACTCTCCTATTGCGATAGGATTCGGGCCAAAGAATGGCGTGCAGCGCATCGCAAGAATTCCGCATTTAATCTAATGAGTTGAGTGGCATACCTCATCTGGTCGCTGACACAAATCCCCCCTCATTTGCCCCTGAATGGCGCGGAATCGCCCCGAGTCGCTCCAAAGTGTTGCAGCTCTGCCATCTCGGCTGATCTGACGCGAAACCCCGCTCTGATCCATCCAGGACGGAGCGTCATTTGGCGCGACTCGGGCATATATCGACGGCCCGGCCGTAAAGTGCGGCCGACAAATGACAAACGCCCAGTCCAATTGGACCGGGCGTTTGAGAATTGATTGCAGCCAAAGCCTGTGCCTTCAGCCCCGGCGCTTCCGCACTCTGCACCAAGGTGCCGGAGTGACCCCCCTTGGGCTTATGCCCAAGGACGCAGAGCGGCGTTCTTGGCTTCGAAGCTGGAGATCGAGCTGGCTTTCTCCAACGTCAGGCCGATGTCGTCGAGACCGTTCAGCAGGCAATGCTTGCGGTGCGGGTCGATCTCGAAGCCAAAGCTTTCGCCATCCGAGGTGGTGATGGTTTGCGCTTCCAGATCCACCGTCATCCGCGCATTGGCGCCTTTGCGGGCATCGGCCATCAACACATCGATCTGCTCTTGCGGCAGCACGATCGGCAAGATGCCGTTCTTGAAGCAGTTGTTGAAGAAGATATCGGCAAAGCTGGTCGAGACGACGCAGCGGATACCGAAATCCAACAGCGCCCAAGGCGCGTGTTCGCGCGACGAGCCGCAGCCGAAGTTATCGCCAGCGACGATGATCTCGGCCGAACGATAGGCGGGCTGGTTCAGCACGAATTCGGGGATCTCTTCGCCTTCCAGCGTGTAGCGCATCTCGTCAAAGAGGTTCTTGCCAAGGCCCGAACGCTGGATCGTCTTCAGGAACTGCTTGGGGATGATCATATCGGTGTCGATATTGACCAGCGGCATCGGGGCCGCGATCCCGGTCAGGGTGGTGAATTTTTGCATCAGTTTCCCTCCTCAGGGAGTGTTTCGAGCCTTGAGGCCAAGCGCGATCAGCGCGGCACCCTCGGCAATAAGTTCAATGCCCAACAGAAGGCCCAGCAAGGAGCTGGCCGCTTCGGGAAGCCAGATCAGGATCAAAACGCCCAAAACCGCCGAGGCCGCGCCTGACAAAAGCAGCAGCCAGAAGAGCGGGCTGCCCTTCAGGGCAAAGGCGCCGATGATCCGGGCAATGCCGGTCACCAAGAACAGGATCGCCAGAAGGATCGTCAGAGAGACAAGCCCTCCCAAAGGGTTGGCCAGCAGGAAGACCCCCGCCAACACGCCCATCAGCCCGACGATGCCGTTCCACAGCCGATGCGGCTGGGCGGCATCGCGGAAGGCGAACCACAGCTGCAAGACGCCGCCGATCAAGAAAACCACGCCGGTGAGCGAGGCCACCGCCAGTGAGGCCGCGAAAGGGTTGGCCAAGGCCAAAATCCCACCAAGGGCGAAAAAGCCCCCCAGCAGCATCAGGATGGTCGAGGTCTTCATAGCCGCACTCCTGCTTTGCATCACGTTTCGATCTGGAGACAAAGGGCGGGGGTTGCCCCCCTGCCCTTTGCAGGCTCAGGCGTTCTCCACCATCAACTCACGCACATCCGTGAGGTGCCCGGTGATCGCAGCAGCGGCCGCCATGCCGGGGCTGACGAGATGGGTGCGACCGCCGCGGCCCTGACGGCCCTCAAAGTTGCGGTTCGAGGTCGCGGCACAGCGCTCACCCGGTTGCAACTGGTCGGGGTTCATCGCCAGGCACATCGAGCAGCCGGCCAGACGCCATTCAAAGCCCGCATCGATGAAGATCTGGGCGAGGCCCTCTTCCTCGGCTTGCGCGCGCACAAGGCCCGAGCCCGGCACGACCATGGCCCGCATACCGTCCTTGATCTTCTTGCCCTTCAAGATCGCCGCCGCAGCGCGGAGGTCTTCGATCCGGCCATTGGTGCACGAGCCGATGAAGACGGTGTCGATCTTGATATCGGTGAGCTTTTGACCCGGCGTCAGGCCCATATAGTCCAGCGAGCGTTGCGCCGCTTCGACTTTGCCGCCAGTGAAATCGCTGGGCGAAGGCACAACGCCGGTGATCGGCAGCACGTCTTCGGGGCTGGTGCCCCAAGTCACGACCGGAGCGATATCCTCGCCTTTCAGCGTGACGACTTTATCCCAATGCGCGCCCTCATCCGAGAAGAGCGTCTGCCAATAGGCAACAGCGGCCTCCCATTTGGCCCCTTTCGGCGCATGCGGGCGGCCCATGCAATAGGCAAAGGTCTTCTCATCCGGCGCGATCAGGCCAGCGCGGGCGCCGCCTTCGATGGCCATATTGCAAACCGTCATCCGGCCTTCCATCGAAAGCTCACGGATGGCTTGGCCACAATATTCGATAACATAGCCGGTGCCGCCCGCGGTGCCGGTGGCGCCGATGACGGAAAGGGTGATGTCCTTAGCGGTGACACCGGGGCGCAAGGAACCGGTGATCTCCACTTTCATATTCTTGGCCTTGCGCTGGATCAGCGTCTGAGTGGCCAGAACATGCTCAACTTCCGAGGTGCCGATGCCATGGGCAAGGCTGCCGAAAGCGCCATGCGTTGCGGTGTGGCTGTCGCCACAGACGACGGTCATGCCGGGAAGGGTCCAGCCCTGCTCGGGGCCAACAATATGCACGATGCCTTGGCGAACGTCCGAGACCGGGTAGTAGTTGATCCCGAAATCCTTGGCGTTCTTGTCCAAGGCGGCCACTTGGATGCGGCTGTCCTCGGTCATCGTCGCGGCGTTTTCGCGATCGAGCGTGGTCGGCACGTTATGATCCGGCACCGCAATGGTCTTTTCCGGCGCGCGCACTTGGCGACCCGTCATGCGCAGGCCTTCAAAGGCTTGCGGGCTGGTCACCTCATGCACGAGGTGACGGTCGATATAGAGCAGGCAGGTGCCGTCATCGGCCTGATGGACGACGTGGTCGTCCCAGATCTTGTCGTAAAGCGTGCGGGGAGCGGACATGGCTCTGGTCCTTGGCTGCGGCCTTGCGGCCTATGGGCTTGGATTGGGAATGCGCAACAAAAGCGCCCGCGCAGGGGCGACAGACCGAGACTTAAAGTCGGGCCAGAACGGTGCGGGTCATGCCGAAAAAGCGTGCCGGAAGGCGCGCATGATCGGTGATGTTGAAATAGATGAACCCTTGCATGGCCCTTCAGATACGCCTTTCCGCCCTTTGGATCAAGCGGGGAACCTCACCAGCTGCGCCGCGCAATGCCCCGATCCGCGCCCAGCGCTTTGCGGCCCGTCTTGGGGGCGCTTCGCCCCCCAAACCCCCAGAGGATATTTAGAGACAGATGAATAAACTCCGCTCTAGCGCTTTCATCTGCCCCACAATATCCCCGCCGGAGGCCGCCCGAGCCGGTTGCGCCGCAGGCGCAGAGGCGAGAGAAAAAGAATGCGCCGCGAGGCGCTCCACTGGATCTTTTCTGCCTTGTCACGCAGCGGCGCGCAGGAAAGCGGGCGGCGGCGCTTGCATCTGCGCCGAATCGTCGCTATTCGCCCCCGCTTTCCGGAGCGTGTTGAGATTGACCGCATTGAGGGTTACCCTTGCCGGATCACCCAGCGCCGGGGCCGGATCGGCGCGACTTTCGGAGGACCCACGTCCTGTCTCACTCAGACCCCACGACCGGACTGCCGGTCGCCCCGCGCGAAGAGCGTCCCGCTCCCGCCAAATACACCGCCCAACAGGTTCTCGAAACCGTGTTGGCCTCGCTTGATGACGACAAAGCCGAAGAGATCGTCGAGATCGACCTGCGCGGTCGTTCGGACGTGGCCGATTACATGGTGATCTGCTCGGGCCGTTCGTCGCGCCAAGTGGCGTCGATCGCAGAAAAGCTCACCGAGAAGTTGAAGGAGCACTTCAACATCTATGCCCGCATGGAAGGCAAAGAGACCGGTGACTGGGTGCTGATCGACAGCGGCGATGTCATCATCCACGTCTTCCGCCCGGAAGTCCGCGACTTCTACCAGCTTGAGAAGATGTGGCTGCCCGGCGGCCACACCGGCACGCGTCCGCTGGAAGGCTGATGCGGCTGCACCTGTGCACCGTGGGCCGCCTGCGGGCTGGCCCAGAGCGGGCATTGGTCTCAGACTATCTGGACCGATTGGGCAAAACCGGGCGGGCGTTAAGCCTCGGCCCGGTTTTTGAGCATGAGGTTGAAGATAAGCGCGGCGGCGGCATGGCGGCGGAGGGCGAGTTGCTCTCGCGCGCCGTGCCGGCGGGTGCGGTGCTTTGCGTGCTGGATGAGCGCGGCAAGGTGATGTCCTCACCCGATTTCGCAGCACAGCTGGCGAAATGGCGTGATGGCGGGCGGCAGGATGCGGCCTTTGTCATCGGCGGCGCGGATGGGATTGATCCTGCCTTGCGGGCGCGGGCCGATCTGGCGATCAGCTTTGGCGCGATGGTTTGGCCGCATATGCTGGTGCGCGTGATGCTGGCCGAGCAGCTGTACCGCGCGGCCACGATTCTCTCCGGCTCACCCTATCACCGGGTCTGAGGTCAGCCCTTCAGCTCGGAGGTGATGCGCACCGGACCCACCTGCCCTTTCAGCTTGGCGCGGTAGATCACCACGCCTTCGACCACCCGCATCACATAAGTGCGGGTCTCGGCAAAGGGCACGGTTTCGACCCAATCGACCACATCGGTATTGGCAAGGCGGGGATCGCCAAACTCCTCGATCCAGCGTTTGGGGCGGTTCGGCCCGGCGTTATAGCCGCTGGCGACCAGCGCGATCGAGGGGCCGAATTGGTCCACCATTTTCGCCAGATACCCGGCCCCCATGATGACGTTAAAGGCCGGATCACTGATCAGCTTGCCCGCTTCATAGTCCAGCCCCAGCTCTTTGGCGACGATCTGGGCGGTGCCGGGCAGCACCTGCATCAGCCCGCGCGCATCGGCATGCGAGCGCGCGGCGGGGTCAAACTCGCTTTCGCGGCGCGAGATCGCCAGCGCCAAGGCCCGGCTGACCGCCAACCCATCGGGCACCATGCCCGGCACCGGGTAATAGGCGCTGGGCAGGATGATGCCACGCTCGGCCGCAGCTTTGCCGATCAGCACCGCGATATGCGGCTCATCCAGTTCCAGGGCAAGATCGGCAAGCTGGGCCAGACCCGTGGCATCCAAGCTTTCCCCCACCTGCAAGAAGAAGCGCTTCGACAGCGCCAGATCACCGGCCTTTTGCAACAAAAGCGCGGCTTGCAGCACGGAAGATTTGGCAAAGCCTGCTTGCCGCCAATCCGATGGGCGGCTGGTGTCGAGCAGCGCAGCATCCAGCGACAGGCCCAGCTTTTCCGCCGCCAAAAGCCCGTAATAGGCGGTCTGATGCCGCGCGGCGGCCTTGTAATGCTGGTTTGCGGTCTCGGCCTTATTCTGCGCCTCGGCGGCGCGGCCAAGCCAATATTCGGCGCGGGAAAGCGAGATCGGGGTCGAGACCCCGGCCTTCAATGCCGCAAAATGCTTTTGCGCGGTGGCCGCATCATTGAGTTTGCGCAAGGCAATGAAGCCCGCGACGAATTCAAGATCGGCAAAGCCGCTGCCCGAGGTCAGCCCATGCCGGGCGGCCACGCGGTAGGCGTCTTGCGGGCGGCTGTTGCGCATCAACCAGCGCGCCATCAAAGCGCGGCGATCGGCCCAGAGCTCGGGCTTGCCAAGGTTTTCAGCCGGGGTGTCCAAGAGAAGCTGCACCGCATCATCATAGGCGTCGCGGCGCATCCGCCACAGAAACCGCTCATAATTGAGGCCCGGATCGGCTTTCAGCGCCGTTGGCACGGCATCGATCAAAGCGGTGGTGCCCGATTGATCGGCGCGCAGCCCTATGCGGGCGGCGGCCAGCCTTTGCCAATCGGCGCTGACGCGGGGCAGCATCCGCAAGGCCTCGGCCCGGCGGCCCGCCCAGAGGAGCGTGTCGAGCCGCAACTGGTGGACGCGGGCGACCGCATCGGGGGCAAGGCTGAGGAGCGCCGCCTCTTCCTCGGCGGTAAACTCAAGATCGACCCAAGCGCGCATCGCCTCGGTCTCGGCCAGATCGCGTTGACCATTGGCTTGCAAGGCCGCGACCAAGGAGATCGCGCCCTTAGCGGTCTGGGGCAGATCCTTGCCGAAATAGCCGATGATCCGCGACGGCGTGGTGGAACGGGCCACCGCCTCTTCGCCCTTTTCTTTCAGCAACGGGAGCCCCGGCCAATCGGGGCGGCGGGCGAGGAAATCCTCATATTCCCCCAAAGACCCGGTCCCCGCGCGCAGCTGCTGCCACAGCACCAGATCGCGCCCCACCCCTGCCGGAGCGGCGGCCAAAGCGCCCGTCCAATCTCGGCTGGCGGCCAGCCTTTGCGCGGTTTTGAGAGAGGCAACCTCATCCGCAAAAGCCACGCCCGCAAGCGGGGTGAGCAGCGAAAGGCAAAGCAGGACACGGGGGAACAAGGAACGGCTGATCATGGTGCTGAATCTGCCAAAGCCTGCTGCCCGCGACAAGCCACGTTGGCGTCATCGGCGCCGCATAAGGGCTTGCACAAGATACCCCCCTTGCCCTTAAGCGGCGCTTGGCAAGGGCCAGCGCGGGCGTTAAGGGTGGCGCGTTTCCAACCGGCCGAGTCTCGGCCCTGCGACAGGAGTGCGCGCCATGTTTAAGGGATCTCTCCCTGCCCTGGTCACGCCGTTTAAAGACGGCAAAGTGGACATGGACGCGCTCAAGAAGCTGGTCGATTGGCATGTGGAAGAGGGTTCCGCAGGTCTGGTGCCGGTGGGCACGACCGGGGAAAGCCCGACGCTGAGCCATGAAGAGCATCGCGCCGTGGTTGAGGCCGTGGTGAAATTCGCCGCAGGCCGGGTGCCGGTGATCGCGGGCGCTGGATCGAACAGCACCATGGAAGCGATCGAGCTGATCCAGCATGCCGAACGTGCCGGTGCCGATGCCGCTTTGGTGGTGACGCCCTATTACAACAAGCCGACCCAAGCCGGGCTGATCGCGCATTTCACGGCTGTGCATGACGCCTCGAACCTGCCGATCATCATCTACAACATCCCCGGCCGCTCGGTCGTGGATATGTCGCCTGCGACGATGGGTGAGCTGGCCAAGCTGCCGCGCATCATTGGCGTCAAAGATGCCACCGGCGATCTGGCGCGCGTGCCGCGCACCCGCATCACCTGCGGTGAGGATTTCGTCCAATTGTCGGGAGAGGATGCCACGGCTTTGGGCTTCAATGCCCATGGCGGTGTGGGCTGCATCTCGGTGACGGCAAACGTGGCGCCTCGGCTTTGCGCCGAGCTGCAAGCGGCGACGCTGCAAGGCGATTACCGCCAAGCTTTGGCGTTGCAAGATCGCTTGATGCCGCTGCATGATGCGATCTTCATCGAGCCGGGTCTTGTCGGCGCGAAATACGGTCTGTCGCTTTTGGGCCGGGTCGCCGATGATGTGCGGCTGCCGCATGTTGGCCTGACCGAGGGCACCAAAGAGAAAATCCGCGCGGCCATGCGCCATGCGGGGCTTTTGAACTGACACCGACCCCCACCAGTTTTGCAGATCCCCGTGCCGGAAACCGGCGCGGGGCTTTGTTTATGGTGGCTTCGATGGCGGGCTTTGCCGTCGAGGATATGCTGCTGAAGACCGCCGCGCAGCATATGCCTGTGGGCCAAGCGATGATGATGATCGGGCTGTGCGGCATGGCAGTTTTTGCGCTGATGTCGCGGCGCATGGGCGAGCCGATCCTGCCCCGGCTGATCGCCTCACGCGCGATGGCGATCCGCTCGGTGCTTGAGGTCGCGGGGCGGCTGTTCCACGCTTTGGCGATTGCTTTGACCACGCTTTCGGCAACCTCGGCGATCCTGCAAGCCTCGCCCTTGTTGGTGCTGGCCGGAGCGGCGGTGCTCTTTGGGGAAAAGGTGCCGCTCTCGCGTTGGATCGCGGTGGCGGTGGGGTTCTTGGGGGTCTTGCTGATCTTGCAGCCGGGCTCGGCGGGGTTCTCGGCTTTGTCGCTGCTGGCCGTGGCCGGGACCATCGGCTTTGCCGGACGGGATCTGGCAACGCGGGCGGCACCTAAGGGGCTGTCGAACCGTCAGCTCGGGACTTTGGGCTTTGCCATGCTGGCCGTGGCGGGCGGGCTGATCTTGTCGGTCACCGGCGGGGCGCAGATGCCCGATGCGGCGGGCTTTGCGCTGGTGGCGGCAACGGCGGTCTTTGCCGTCCTTGGCTATCACGCTTTGACGGCGGCGATGCGCACGGGCGAGGTCTCGGCTGTCACGCCCTTCCGTTACACGCGGCTCGTGTTCGCGCTGATCTTGGGCGCGGTGATCTTTGGCGAGCGGCCCGATCTGCCGATGCTTTTGGGCGCGGTGCTGGTGGTGGGCGCAGGGCTTTCGGGGCTGCGGGTCGGAGCGCGGCGAATCGCCCGCTGAAGCGCCGAAAGATGCGGCGCTCGATCTGGCTGAGTCCTTGGAATGTCACAGAAAATCGGTTGATGAAATCTTAACGACGGCAGGTCTTACGGACAATGCGGGGCTTGGGCTTTCGGCGTTTCCGCTGGCCCGCCAATGCCGGGAATTCGCCTTTTGCACGGCGTAAAAAGGGCATGAATGGCCTGCGAATTGGGCGGCAGGCGGTCCGGGCAGCCACAAGGCTTAACGCCATTCCAAAGCCTTGGACCGCAAGTGCAACCGCAACCGAAGCGAGGATCTGACCATGTTCATGCAAGATATCAGCCGCCTTTCCGCCGAGCCTGTCAGTGCTGAACCGATCGCAAGCCCAGCCCTGCCCCGCCCCACCGCGCCACATACCCGTGCCGCGCTGGCGATGGGGATGTTTGGCCCGACTTTGGTCGAAACCGAGAAGGGCTGGACGCCGGCCTCTGAGCTGCGGATTGGGGATCGGCTCCATACTTTAGACGGAGGTTTGCAGCACATCGCCGCCCTGTCGCGCCGCGCGGTGCTGCCGGCCGAGCGCGCGGTGAAGATCAAGGGCGGGCATTTCGATGCCTGCGATGACCTGATGCTGTTGCCGGGCCAGCCGGTGCTGTTGCAAACGGTCAGCCTCATGGCGGCCCCTTACGCAAGGCTGAAGGCCAGCGCCTTGACCTCCACCATCGGCGCAACCATTACGCTTGCCCCACAGAAAGCCGAGATCATCACCCCGATCTTTGCCGAGGAAGAGGCGATCTGGGCGCAATCAGGGGTGCTGCTTCTTTGCCCCGGCATCCGCGACAGCCTCAGCGCCTATCCGGCCGTGGATGACACCCTTGCAAGCTTTTTCCTGACCGAGCGCCAGCGCCGCTTTGGGTGAGGCTTGCGGTTTTCGCATCCCAAGACGCCGGTTCCAACGGCGGGCATCTGGACAGCGCGCCCGCCGCCGCCTATCTGGTGGGGATCATGGCAGAGAAATCCGATCCCAATTCCAAGCTGATCGCCGAAAACCGGCGCGCGAGATTCGATTACCATATCGAATCTGACCTTGAGGCCGGGATCATGCTTCTGGGCTCTGAGGTCAAAAGCCTGCGCAAAGGTGGCTCGAACATTGCCGAGAGCTATGCCTCGGTCGAGAATGGCGAGCTGTGGCTGATCAACGGCTATATCGCGCCCTATTTGCAGGCCAACAACTGGGGCCATGAAGAGCGCCGCCGCCGTAAGCTCTTGGTGAGCCGTAAGGAACTGTCGCGACTGTGGAATGCCACCGCACGCGAAGGCATGACCATCGTGCCGCTGCGGATGTATTTCAACGAACGCGGCATGGTGAAGCTGAAGCTGGGCATCGCCAAGGGTAAGAAGCTTGCAGATAAGCGCGAAACCTCGGCCAAGCGCGACTGGAACCGCCAAAAGGCGCGGATCATGAAACAGGGCCATCAAGGCAACTGACGGCTTTAGGCCTCGGACCGGGCCTCTGACGGCACTTCCCTCCTGTCGCCCTTGCGCCCCTGCCCCGCGCCGCGCTATGGGCGGATCAGTTGCAGAAGGACCGATCCATGCCCCCTTCCCCCGCTGACGATCCCAAGACGCTTGTCTCGACCGAGTGGCTGGCCAAACATCTGAAAGATCCCGATCTGCGGATCTTGGATGCAAGCTGGTTCCTGCCCGCCGCTGGCCGCGATGGCCGCGCGGAATATGAGGCCGGTCATATCCCCGGCGCGCGCTTCTTCGACATTGAGGAGATCTCGGATCAGCGGTCCGAACTGCCGCATATGGCGCCGCCGATCGAGAAATTCATGGCGCGGATGCGGGCGATGGGTGTGGGCGATGGCCATCAGGTCGTGGTCTATGACGGCTCGGGCCTGTTCTCGGCTGCGCGGGTCTGGTGGACCTTCCGGCTGATGGGCAAGACGGATGTGGCGGTGCTCGACGGTGGCTTGCCGAAGTGGAAAGCCGAAGGCCGTGAGCTGGAAGACATGCCGCCGATCGTGCGCGACCGGCACATGACCGTCTCGCGTCAGGCGGGGCTGGTTAAGGATGTGACGCAGGTCGCCCATGCCGCCAAGCTGGGGCTGGCCGAGGTGATCGACGCGCGCGGGCCTGCGCGCTTTGCCGGCGCCGAGCCTGAGCCGCGCCCCGGTCTGCGCGCGGGCCATATTCCCGGCTCGAAGAATGTGCCCTTTGGCACGCTTCTGAACGCCGACGGCACCGTGAAAGATCCCGCCGCTTTGCGTGCGCTTTTCGAAGCCGCAGGCGTCGACCTTCGCAAACCCGCCATCACCTCCTGTGGTTCGGGCGTCACGGCTGCCATTCTGGCGCTGGCGCTGGAGCGGATGGGCCACCGGGACTGGGCGCTCTATGACGGCTCTTGGGCCGAATGGGGCATGTATGAAGACCTTCCGGTTGCGACCGGCGCTGCCTGAAGACAGAGGACGAAGAAGATGCTTGAGACGCTGAACCCGCAGCCGCAGGATAAGATCCTGGCCCTGATCGCTATGTTCCGTGAGGACAAGCGCACCGATAAGATCGACCTTGGCGTCGGCGTCTATAAAGACCCGACCGGGCTCACCCCGGTGATGCGCGCGGTGAAAGCCGCCGAGCAGAAGATCTGGGCGGATCAGACCACCAAGGCCTATACGGGTCTGGCCGGTGAGCCTGCGTTCAGCGCCGCGATGATCGAGATGATCCTTGGCGCAGGCTACGAAGACCGCGCCGCCGCGATCTCGACCCCGGGTGGCACGGGCGCCATCCGTCAGGCTTTGGAGCTGATCCGGATTGCCAATCCGAAGGCAAAAGTCTGGCTCTCGAACCCGACTTGGCCGAACCATCCCTCGATCATCAAATTCCTTGGCATGACCTCGGTCGAATATCGCTATTTCGACGTGGCCACCTCAGGCATCGATTTCGATGGGCTGATGGCGGATCTTGACGGCGTGGCCGAGGGCGATGCGGTCTTGCTGCATGGCTGCTGCCACAATCCGACCGGGGCCAACCTGACCTCGGAACAATGGGATCAAGTGATCGCACTGCTGCAAGCCAAAAAGGCCGTGCCCTTTGTTGACCTCGCCTATCAAGGCTTTGGCGACGGGCTTGAGGCGGATGCCGAAGCCACGCGCAAAGTGGTTGCGGCCTTCCCCGAAGTGCTGCTGGCGGCCTCTTGCTCGAAGAATTTCGGCATCTACCGTGAGCGGACCGGCATTCTGGTGGCGATCACCTCGGCGGATCGCAAAGCCGTGGTGCAGGCGAACCTGAACTTCCTGAACCGCCAAAACTACAGCTTCCCGCCCGATCACGGCGCGCGGATCGTCAGCACCATCCTTGAGGATGCCGCGCTGACCGCCGATTGGAAGGCCGAGTTGGAAGAGGTGCGGCTCAACATGCTGGGTCTGCGCACCCAACTGGCAGAAGAGCTGCGCCGCGCCACCAATTCGGATCGTTTTGACTTCGTGGCCGATCACCGTGGCATGTTCAGCCGTCTTGGCCTGACCGAAGCGCAAGTGACCACCCTGCGCGAAGATCACGGGATCTATATAGTCAGCGACAGCCGGATCAATATTGCCGGTCTGAACACCAAGACCGTGCCGGTTCTGGCGGCAGCCATCGCCAAGGTGATCAGCTAAGTCCCAATGATGTTGGCCGTCTTTCTGTCTCTGGCAGCGGCGGCCACCTTCGCCGCTTCGGGCCTGTTTATTGACCGGGTCAGCCCGAAAGTCAGCGCGCTCCAAATGGCGCGCTGGCAAAATTCCATCGGTTTTGCCTTTACCGTCAGCGCGATGCTGGCCTTGGGCAGCTGGCGCAGCCTGACGGCCGAGCAAATGCTTTGGCTGGCCGCCTCCTCGGTCACCGGGATCATGCTGGCCACCACCACCTTCATTGCCACCATTCAGCTGGTGGGCGCGCGGCTGAATGCGCTGCTTTTCACGCTTGCTGTGCCTTTCGCGGTCGTCTTGGGCTATATGTTCCGAGGCGAGACCATCGGCGCGCTGCAAAGCGCGGGCGTGGCGCTGATCCTTACGGGTATCGCCTGCGCCATCCTTGGCCCCGGCGGGACCGAGGGGCTGCGCAAGCCCAAGGCCCTGCTGCCCGGCCTTGCGCTTGGTCTGCTGACGGCGCTTGGTCAAGCCACCGGCAACCTGCTTGCCCGCCCTGCAATGGAATCCGGGGCCGAGCCCTTTGCAGCGATGGCGCTGCGCTCCGGCCTTGGCGCGGTCTTCTTCGTGCTGCTGCTGGCCATTCCCCGCTTGCGCCCAGATGCGCGGCCCTCGGCGCGGGATTTAGGGCTGATCGGCGGCTCTGCCGTCGTGGGGATCTTCTTTGGCATGTCGCTTTTGATGGCGGCTTTGGCAGTGGGCGATCTGGGCATCGTCACCACACTATCCTCGACCGCGCCGATCCTGATCCTACCGATGCTTTGGGCGATCAGCCGCGAGCCACCCCGCGCAGCGGCTTGGACGGGGGCTGCCTTGGCTGTGGCGGGCACGGCGCTCATCACGCTGGGGGCGTAAGGGCGCGGGGGCCTCCCGCCCTTCGCAACGCCCCAAACGCCCCCGAATTGATCAAAATGACCAAAAATTATGCGGTATTTTGCGTCATATTGCCGAAACCAGCGGCAGAATTCGCCTTTTCTGTCGCTTTGGCCCTTCAATTTGCGCAAGAATTACCCTAGTCCCGCGACCGACGCCTAGTCATTGGGCGAAATGCGAAGGTCGTAACAATGCAATTGACTGAGAAACTTGAGGCCATTTTGGCCGAGGTCACCCGTCGCAATGCCGGCGAAGCCGAGTTCCATCAAGCCGTCCGCGAAGTGTTGGAAAGTCTTGGCCGTGTGATCGCCAAACGCCCCGACTTCGCCGATGACGCGCTGATCGAACGGATCTGTGAGCCGGAGCGTCAGATCATTTTCCGCGTGCCGTGGATTGATGACAACAATCAGGTGCGCATCAACCGCGCCTTCCGCGTCCAGTTCAACTCGGCGCTTGGCCCCTATAAGGGCGGCATCCGCTTCCACCCTTCGGTGAACGTGGGCATCATCAAATTCCTCGGCTTTGAGCAGACCTTCAAGAACGCTTTGACCGGCATGCCGATCGGCGGCGGCAAGGGTGGCTCGGACTTCGACCCCAAGGGCAAGTCTGACCGTGAGATCATGCGCTTCTGCCAGTCCTTCATGCTGGAACTGCACCGCCACATTGGTGAATACACCGACGTGCCGGCGGGCGACATCGGCGTGGGCGGCCGCGAAATTGGCTATATGTTCGGCCAATATAAGCGCCTGTCGAACCGCTATGAGGCAGGCGTGCTGACCGGCAAGGCTTTGTTCTACGGCGGCTCGCGTGCGCGGACCGAGGCCACCGGCTACGGCAATACCTATTTCGTGCAATCGATGCTTGGCACCAAAGGCACCAGCTTTGACGGCAAAAAAGTCGTCGTCTCCGGCTCGGGCAATGTCGCGATCTATACCGTGGCCAAGGTGCATTCCTTCGGCGGCAAGGTCATCGCGATGTCCGACAGCTCGGGCTATATCGTCGATGAGAACGGCATCGATCTGAAGCTGATGAAAGAGCTGAAAGAAGTGCGCCGCGCCCGGATCTCGGAATATCTGCGCATCAAAGGCGAAGGCAAAGGCGTCTATTTCATCAAGGCCGGCGAAGGCTCGATCTGGGATGTGGCTTGCGATGTGGCCATGCCCTCGGCCACGCAGAACGAGCTGACCGGCAAGGATGCCAAATCGCTGGTGAAGAACGGCGTGATGGCGGTGGGCGAAGGCGCCAACATGCCGACCACCCCCGATGCCGTGCGGATCTTCCAAGAGGCGGGCGTGCTCTTTGCGCCGGGCAAAGCCGCGAATGCGGGCGGCGTGGCCACCTCGGCTTTGGAGATGCAGCAAAACGCCAGCCGCGACAGCTGGACCTTTGAGCAGACCGAAGGCCGTCTGGCGACGATCATGCGCAACATCCATGACACCTGCGCCGCCACCGCCGACGAATACGGCGCACCGGGCGATTATGTCATGGGCGCCAATATCGCAGGTTTCGTGAAAGTGGCCGAAGCGATGCGCGCACTTGGCGTGATCTAAGCCCTTACGTTCAGACCATGAAAAAAGGCCCGTACTTTGCGCGGGCCTTTTTTCATGCCCAATCTCTGGGGCAAAAAAGACCCACAAGACAAGCTTGTGGGCCTTGAGGTGACACGGCAGACCGGAAGGAGGGCCCGCCGTGGTGGTAAGCCAGAATGCAGACCGCTCAGCTGTGGTAAGCGCGCTCACCATGCGAGGTCAGGTCCAGCCCTTCCCGCTCGGCATCCACCGAGACGCGCAGGCCCATGACCTTATCGATCAGCTTGAACAGGACGTACGAGACCAGAGCGCACCAGATGATGGTGATGATCACGGCCAGCGCCTGTACATAGACCTGCGAGGCCATCGTGTGCTCACCGCCGAAGCCTTGGCCTCCGAAGGAGGGCGACGCCAAGATGCCAGTGCCGATCGCGCCAAGGATGCCCGCAACGCCGTGGATGCCGAAGACATCAAGGCTGTCGTCGTAGCCGGCTTTCACCTTCACCACCGAGACGAAGTAGTAAGCCACAGCCGAGCCAGCCGCGCCAAGGATGATCGCACCCACCGGGCCAACAGCGCCCGCTGCCGGGGTCACGGCGACAAGACCTGCGATGATGCCCGAAGCCGCACCCAAAGCCGAGGATTTGCTGCGGAAGAGTTTTTCCAGCACCAGCCACGCCACGGTCGCACCCGCCGTCGCGGTGAAGGTGTTGAGCATCGCCAAAGTGGCCGAGGTTGAAGCGCCCAAAGCCGAACCGGCGTTGAAGCCAAACCAGCCAACCCAAAGCATCCCTGCCCCAGTGATTGCCAGCGGCAGCGAATGCGGCGCCATATTGTCTTTGCCATAGCCAGTGCGCTTGCCCAAGACGAGCGCGCCCACGAGACCCGCAACGCCAGCATTGATGTGCACAACCGTGCCGCCCGCAAAATCAAGCACTTCCCAGCCGAAGAAGAGGCCGTTCGGATCCCAAGCCATATGGGCGATCGGGAAGTAGACCAGCGTCGCCCAAAGCACCGAGAAGACCATCAACGCCCCGAATTTGATGCGCTCGGCAAAGGCGCCGACGATCAGCGCAGGCGTCAGGGCCGCGAAGGTCATCTGGAAGGCGATAAAGAGATATTCCGGGATCGTGCCCGATTCCGATTGCGCGGTGACGCCCTTGAGGAAGATCTTGTCGAAGCCGCCAAAATAGGCGCTGTCCGAGCCGCCAAAGGCAAACGAATAGCCGTAAAACACCCAGATGATCATCATCATCGCGGCGATTGCGGTCACTTGGACCAGCACCGAGAGCATGTTCTTGGCGCGCACAAGCCCGCCGTAAAAGAGCGCCAGACCCGGCAGGATCATGAACATCACCAGCGCGGTGGCGGTGATCATCCAAGCGGTATCGCCGGTGTCGAGACCCGAGACCGGAGCGGCCTCAACCACTTCAGCGGCAGCCTCAGTCACAGCCTCGGTCGCCTCTTGTGCCCATGCGGGCAGGGCCGTGAGCAGAGCTGTAGGCAGCGCCGCCAGGCCAGAGAGTTTCCATTTGCTTTGCATCATTTTCTTCCCTCTTATCCGACCGTTACAGCGCGTCATCATCGGTTTCACCGGTGCGCACCCGCACGGCATGTTCGACATCGAGAACAAAGATCTTGCCGTCACCGATCTTGTCGGTGCGGGCGGTGCTGCGGATCGCCTCGACCACTTGATCGGACAAGGCGTCGGCCACCACGACCTCGAGCCGCACTTTCGGCACGAAGTTCACGGCATATTCGGCGCCGCGATAGATCTCGGTATGGCCAGATTGCAGGCCGAAGCCTTTGATTTCAGTGACCATCATCCCGCGCACGCCGATCTCGGTCAGCGCCTCGCGAACTTCGTCCAGTTTGAACGGCTTGATCGCCGCAATAATCAGTTTCACGTCCCAATCCCCTTCACTTGCAGATGCGTTGATTGGGGCCCGGGGTTGGGCCCTTGCTGGAAAAAAAGCCGCATTTCGCAGGTGCAGCACAAGGAAGCGGCCTGCGATTGCGAGCCCATCCAGAGCGGATGCGCAAAATTCTTGCATCCCACTGAAGCGGTGGTGAAATTATGTGCGCTCGGCAGAAGCGGGGCAGCGCCGCAACGCAGCGACTGCCGCTGAACGCAGCCATGCGCGGGACTGCACCTCTCGCCGGGCCGCGACATAAGGCTGGCACGGCTACCACGCTTCGGCGCAATCCCGCCGGTCCCCTTCGCTTCTTATCCGTTCCGCGTTATGGTCCGGCTCAACCGGGCACCCAAAGGGTGCCGTGCAGCGAACAGGCAAAAAGCAGGCGGGTCTATGGTAAGTGGTAAGGGTGGCGGCGGGCGTCTTGTGGCCGATAGGCGGTATCCGCCTGCGGGGGCAGCACCACCTGCCGCTGGTCGCAGCGGCCCGCAATCTGGCGCGGCAAAGCAACCGCCCCGGCAGCCACCAAAGCAGCCCCCCTCTCAGCCACCCCGCAAAGGCCAGCCGCCGCGCGGCCCGTCAAAACCGCCGCGCAAACGGGGCTTCTTTGCCTCGATTCTCCTCTTCTTCTGGCGGATCATCTGGGGCGTCATGTGGCGGGTGACGGCGGTGACCTCGTTGGTGGTTGGCGCCATCGTGCTTTACTTCTACGCGCATCTGCCGCCAGTGACAGATCTGCTGGATGGCCGCGCGCGCGGCTCTGTCACCATGCTGGACGAGAACGGCGCGGTCTTTGCGTGGCGGGGCGAGACCTTCGGCGGCCAGATCACCCCCGACAATGTCTCGGTCGATTTGCATGATGCGGTGATCGCCACCGAGGATAAGCGGTTCTACTACCACTTCGGCATCTCGCCGCGCGGCATCGCCAGCGCGATTCGGATCAACTTGTCCGAAGGGCGCGGCGCGTTTTCGGGCAACGGCGGCTCGACCATCACCCAGCAGGTGGCCAAGCTTCTTTGCCTTGGTCAAAGCTACGACCCGGCGGTCTGGAAATCCGAAGCTGAATATGAGCGCGACTGCCGCTCGGGCGGGATGGTGCGCAAGCTGAAGGAAGTGCCCTTCTCGATCGCGATGGAACTGAAATACTCCAAGAAAGACATCCTGACGATCTACTTCAACCGTGCCTATCTGGGTGCGGGCGCGCGCGGCTTTGAAGCCGCCTCGCAGCGCTATTTCGGCAAATCGGCGGCCAATGTCGGCCCGGCTGAGGCAGCGATGCTGGCGGGGCTGTTGAAAGCCCCCTCGACCTATGCGCCCACTGGCAACATCAACCGCGCCCGCGACCGGGCGGCGGTGGTGATTGGCTTGATGGAAGAGCAAGGCTATCTCACCAAAGCCGAGGCCGATGAGGCCCGCGCCAATCCGGCCGAGTTGTCGGAAGCCGCACGGCAAAAGATGGGTGGCTTCTTTGCCGATTGGGTGATGGAGACCACGCCCGATTATCTGGCAAGCGCCACCACCGAGGATGTGGTTATCCAGACCACCTTGAACCAAAAGATCCAAAACCAAGCGCAAGAGGCGCTGAAATGGGTCTTCGACAATAAGGTCAAAGCGGGTTCTAAAGCCCAAGCCGCGATTGTGGTGATGAGTGCCGATGGTGCGGTGCGTGGCATGGTCGGCGGGCGTGATCTGCCGCAAGCGGGCGATTTCAACCGCGCGACGCAAGCTTTGCGGCAGACCGGCTCGGCCTTTAAGCCCTTCATCTATGCCGTGGCGATGGATCTGGGCTACAGCCCGATGGATCTGGTCGACGACGCGCCTTGGTCGATCAACGTGCCCGGATCAGGCATCTATGCGCCGAAGAACTATGACAACAAGTTCAAGGGCCTCATCAGCCTGACCCAAGCTTTGGCCGAAAGCCGCAACATCCCGGCGGTGAAAATCCAAGAGATGGTGGGCCGCGATCTGGTGAAGCAGGTCGCCACCGATTTCGGCATTGCCACCAACCTTGCCGATGGCCCTGCACTGGCCTTGGGTGCCTCAGAATCGACGCTGATTGAGATGACGGGCGCTTATGCGGGCATTCTCAACGGCGGCTCTGCAGTGACGCCTTACGGCCTCGTCTCGCTGAAATTGCAGCATGAGGATGAAGAGCTGTTCGGCCAAGGCGGCGGTATCGGCGAACGGGTGATCTCAGAGACGGCGGCGCATGCGCTGATCTACATGATGACGCAGGTGATTGAGAATGGCACCGGCGGACGGGCGCGGCTGCCGGGATTTGAGGTGGCGGGCAAGACCGGCACCACCAACTCGGCCCGCGATGCGTGGTTTGTGGGCTTTACGGCGGATTATGTCGTGGGGGTTTGGATCGGCTATGACGACAACAAGCCCCTGACCGGCGTTACCGGTGGCGGGCTTCCGGCCGAGATCTTCCATGAGGTGATGGTGCGGATCAACGAAGGCGTGACGCCCAAGCCCTTGCCGCAAGAGATCCCGATGAACACGGTCACTTTGCCCGAGGGCACCCAGCCCTATAACCCCGATGACTTCGTCCAGCCCGAGGATGTGCCCTATTTCGACGGTTCCAATCCCAATCAGCCCGGCATGACCGAGGATGATCTGGCGCAGCAGATCTTGAATGAGCTGCTGGGGGTCAATCGCAACAACTGAACTGGGCTTTAAGCCAAAGGAAAAGCCCGCCCCTCACTGGGGCGGGCCTTTTTATGCCGCTTGGATCAGGTTGCATCAGAGGGCCAAAGGCCCCCGCCCAGCTTAGGACTTTTGCAGATCGGCGATCAGCGCATCAAGGTTGCCCTTGCGCTTATCGAGCATGGCGCCAATCTCGGTGCGCTCAGAGGCGAGCATGTTCACACCTTCGATGATGATATTGAAGAACTGGCTGCGCCCGCCTTTGTCCGTGACATGCCACCGCACCTCAAAGGGGCTTTCGCCCTTCAGATAAGCGGTCGAGATCACCTCGAAATAGCTTTTCAGCGGACGTGCGCTTTCCACCTCGATCCGGCCGCCAATGAACTCGCGGAAACGACGGCCATATTTGCGGCTGATGTAGACTTGGAACGCTTTGGTGAAAGCGCTCATCTGCGCGGCGCTTGCCGATTTCGCGGTCACACCCAAAGCCGAGCGCGCGATCGTCGGAACATCGGCATATTTGGCGAAGATCTGCTCGAACTGGCCAAGCATCGCGCTTTCCGAGCGGCCCGAATTGATCACCGCATTGATATCGCCGACGGCTTTATCGATCAGCGCCTTGGCCTGATCGGTGTTCAAAGCCGCAGCAGGCAGAGCCGCGGCGACAAGACCGCCGCCGAGAACAAGGCCAAAGCCACGGCGCGTCAGAGTGGTGTCACTGGTCATTACTGATCCTCGTAAGGGTCGATGAAGCCTTCGTCTTCCGCAGCGCCATCGGCCGAAGCCGCCCCGCCGCGTGTCAACTCAAACCGGCGGCTTTGCAGGTAAAGCAACCGCGCCTGAGCATAGCTGTCGGCACTGTCATATAGGATCGAGTCGAAGGTGTTTGAATAGCGCGCACGATCATTCAACCGCGCTAGGAGCTTTGCCGCCGTCGCTGCCGTCGCCGCATCACCCGAGGTGGCGCGGCTTACCGGGTTCATCACCAGATCGACCACCGTCCCCACCGCATCCCGCGCGGTCGAGGGGCCAAAGCCCGGCATCTCGACATAAGGCCCCTCGCCAATGCCCCAGACATGTAGGGTCTCGCCGAAATCGGTGCTGTCGCGCGGCATACCGGCAGCGGTGGCAACATCCATCACCCCGCCAAGTCCGAAGACCACATTCACGCCAAAGCGCAAGAAATTCGTCGTCGCCTCACCGATCCGGCCTTGCAGCAGGTGGTTGGCCATATCGCCGGGCAGATCCAGCGTATCGGCGACATTGTTCACTCCTTGGCGCACCGGCTCGGGCACAAAGCCGTAGGCTTTGGCGCCGGGACGCAGCAAGACCGAATCAAGCCCCTTGTTGACGCTGTGAATGCCGCGGTTCATCGGCTCCAGCGGATCATTCACGCCGCTGGGCTGCGCTGCAGGACCACACCCCGCCAAAAAGGCCGAGGTTGTTAAGGCAAGCGCAACACCATGCCGTGTAAAAAGGAATGGAAAACGCACGCCCTACTCCCTAACGTCACCAAAATTGGCCAGCAGTTGAGGCCGCCGCAAAGGGCAGCCTAAGACCATATTTCTTTAGGCGCAGCACCGCGCCAAGACAACCACCCCGTGCCTAATTTGATGCGCCTGTGGCAGGAAGCAGCCCGCTTCTCGCATAGGATCGACCAGCAAATCTGTCACCGAAGGCCGCTTGGCCGGAAGAAGGGGCCTGCCATGCCGATGCAGCAGCTGAACCAAGGCGCCGCGCCATGAAAAGCGCCGAGACGAACCGCGGCGTCTTGGAGATTCGCGCCCTGCGACGGCGCTCTCACCGCGCCCTGTTCGCGGTGATGATCTTCTCCATTTTCGTCAATTTGCTGATGCTGACCGCACCGCTTTACATGCTGCAGGTCTATGATCGGGTGCTGATCTCGCGCTCGGAAGAAACCCTGCTGGCGCTTTCGGGACTGGTGGCCTTTCTCTTTCTGGCGATGGGGCTCCTGGACCATGCGCGCAGCCGGGTGGCGGTGCGGGTCGGTGCGCGGTTGCAAGATGAGCTGGATCACCGCGTCCTCTCGGCCGCCTTCCGCAAGCTTGCTGTCACCCCGCAAGACGTGGCCGCGCATTCGGCCCAGCGCGATCTTGAGGCGATGGCCCGCATCTGGTCCTCTCCTGCCCTGATGGCGCTTTTCGATCTGCCTTGGACGCCGATTTTTGCGGCTGTGATCTTCATTTTTCACCCGATCTTAGGCTGGACGGCTGTGGCAGGCATGGTCGTGCTGGTGGGCACCACGCTTCTCAGTCAAAGCCTAACGGAAGCCCCGGTGGCCGAAGCTGTTGCCTCGGGTCAGCAGGCGGACCGACAGGCCGATAATCTCAAATCCGAATCCGAGCTGATCCGCGCCCTTGGTATGACCCGCGCCGCCTTTCAGCGCTGGCAGACCCTGCGCAATAGGGCAGCGCGGCAATCGCTGGCGGTGGCCGATACCGCAGGCGCCTTCGCCACCGGCACGCGCAGCTTTCGACTTTTCCTGCAATCGGCAATCCTTGGCATCGGCGCTTGGCTTGTCTTACGCAATGAGCTTTCCGCAGGCGCGATGATCGCGGGATCGATCTTGATGGGCCGCGCGCTGCAACCCATTGAAATCTTGGCCAGCCAATGGCCCAGCCTCACCTCGGCCCGCCAAGCCCAGCGCCGGGTTGAGGGGCTTTTGGCCCAAGTTCCAGCGGAGAAACAGCGCACCCCCCTGCCCCGTCCCGCCGCCAAGCTTGAGCTGCGCAACGTGATGCTCACCGCTCCGGGGGAGCCCAGACCCGTCCTGCGCGGGTTAAACCTCACGCTCGAACCGGGGCAGGCTTTAGGGGTGATCGGCCCCTCAGGCTCGGGCAAGTCCTCGCTGGCGCGGGCGCTGATTGGCGCATGGGCACCGGCCTCGGGCACGATTCGGCTCGATGGTGCGACTTTGGACCAGTATGATCCCGACACCCTTGGCCGCTACATCGGCTATTTGCCCCAAAGGGTGACGCTTTTTGACGGCACGATCGCCGAGAATATCGCAAGGCTTGATGCCCAAGCCGACCCCGCCGCCATCGTCGCCGCCGCCGAAGCCGCCGCCGCTCATGAACTGATCAAGGCGCTGCCGCAGGGCTATGACACACAAGTCGCCAGCATGGGATCACGGCTTTCGGGCGGGCAAGTGCAGCGCATTGGGCTGGCGCGGGCGCTTTACGGCGATCCGGTGTTTTTGGTGCTCGATGAGCCAAATTCCAACCTCGACAATGATGGCTCCAACGCGCTCAACACCGCGATCCGCACCGCGAAAGCCAAGGGTCATTCGGTGCTGATCATGGCGCATCGCCCTGCCGCCATTCAGGAATGTGACCTGCTGATGGTGCTGCATGACGGCGCCGCCGTGGCTTTTGGCCCGCGCGATCAGGTGTTGCGCGGCATGGTCAGCAACGCGCAAGAAATCACGCGCAGCGCCACCAAAGGGGGGGTGGTATGAGCACGCCTTACTGGTCAATGCGCCGCCCGCTGCTTTTGGGCGCCGTCACCTTGCTCCTCCTCTTGGGCGGCTTTGGCCTTTGGGCCACCACGACAGAGCTTTCTGGCGCCATCGTCTCGCCCGGCCGCATTGAGGTGGAGCTGAACCGACAGATCGTCCAGCACCCCGATGGCGGCGTTGTCGCTGCGATCGAGGTGGTCGAAGGGGCCAGCGTCCGCGCAGGCGATGTGCTGATCCAGCTGGACGGCACGCTGCTGCAATCTGACCACGCGCTCTTACGCGATCAGATGCAAGAGCTTGCCGCCCGCCGCGCCCGGCTTTTGGCCGAACGCGATGGGCTGGACGCCCCGAGCTTTCCGGCTGAGCTGCAGGCCCTTGCCGCGGAACTGCCCGCGATGGCCGATCTGATCGACGGCCAGACCCGGCTTTTTGCGGCCCGCCGCGCCACCTTTACCACCACCAATGACCAGCTGGGTCGCCGCATCGACCAGATCACCGCGCAGATCGGCGGCATCGATGCCCAGATCACCGCCTTGGACAGCCAGCTGCGGCTGATCCGTGATGAGCTGACCGCCCAGCGCGCGCTTTTGGCCAAGGGTTTGGCGCAGGCCTCTGCCGTGCTGGCGCTGGAACGCGAAGAGGCGCGGCTGCAAGGCCAAGCGGGTGAACAACACGCCGCCCGCGCCCAAGCCGAAGGCCGCGTCACCGAGATTGAGCTTGAGATCGTTCGCCTCACCGGCGCCCGCATCGAAGAGGCCGAGCGTGAGTTGCGCGAGATCGGCCCCTTACTGATGGAACGGGCCGAAAAACTGGCCGTGGTGCAAGAGCGCATCGCCCGGCTCGACCTCCGCGCCCCGGTCTCGGGCGTGGTGCTGGGGCTGGCCGTCACCACCCCCCGCGCGGTGATCCGCCCCGCCGATGCGGTGCTTTACATCGTGCCGCAAGACCGCCCCTTGCTGATCACCACCCAAATCCCGCCAATCCATGTTGACCAAATCTACATCGGCCAGCCGGTCGAGCTGGTCTTCTCGGCCTTCAGCGCCCGCGATACCCCGCATCTTAAGGGAAAAGTCTCGGTCGTCTCGGCCGATGCCTTCACCGATCCCGCCACCCATGCCGCCTTTTACCGGGCCGAGATCCTGCTTGATCCCGGTGAAATCGCCAAATTGGGTGGTCAATCCCTGCTTCCCGGCATGCCGGTTGAGGCCTTCATCCAGACCGAGGCGCGCACGCCACTCGCCTATCTCATCAAGCCCTTCACCGATTACTTTGCGCGCGCTTTTCGCGAAAGCTAGGCCTGCCCCTACGGCATCATCCGCAAGGATCACGCGATGCGTCCAAATCCCTGCGGCATAACGCAGCGGAACAAGTCAAATCCGGCTTTTAGAATGGATTTCCCACGCACAATCACCCAATCTAAACCCCTTAGTTCTGTTGAAGATTTCGTGGGTTCCCCCATCGCTCCCCCGCCTAGAAAGCTCTGCTTGCTCATTCGGGGCGCAGATGATCCAAGGCAGGCGCAACGACAACGGGCCGACCCGGCTCTGATCAACAGGCTTACATGACTGATTCCTCTGCTTTGAATTCCGCCCAAAAATCGGCCCGCGAATGGCTCAGCACGCTGGCCCGCTACCGTGAACCCTCGACCCGCCGCAGCCTGTTCGAGCTGGCTGCCACCTTGGTGCCCTTCTTGGCACTTTGGGTACTGGCTTGGATGGCACTTTCGGTCAGCCCTTGGCTGGCACTCGCAGTCGCGGTGCTGAACGGCGGCTTTTTGGTGCGGATTTTCATCATCCAGCATGATTGCGGCCACGGCTCTTTTCTGGCCAACCGTCGCGCGCAAGATTGGGTTGGGCGCATCCTTGGCGTGCTGACGCTGACGCCCTATGCCGTCTGGCGCCGCTGCCATTCGATCCACCACGCCACCCATGGCAACCTTGACCAGCGCGGCATCGGCGATGTGCTGACCCTCACGGTCGAGGAATACCGCGCGCGCTCACGCTTTGGTCGGCTGATGTACCGGATCTACCGCCACCCGGTGGTGCTCTTCGTGCTGGGGCCAAGCTACCTCTTCATCTTGCAAAACCGCCTGCCGATGGGGCTGATGAAATCGGGCTGGCGCTATTGGACCTCGGCTATGGGCACCAATGCGATGATCGGCATCGCGGTCGGGCTGATCATCTGGTTCGGCGGGCTCGCGCCGGTGCTCTTGATCCTGCTGCCGACCTCGGTGATCGCCGCCACCATCGGCGTCTGGCTCTTCTACGTCCAGCACCAGTTCGAAGACACCCATTGGGCCAAGGCAGAGGATTGGCAGCTGCACCATGCCGCACTTGAGGGCAGCTCGCATTACGTCCTGCCGCAACCTCTGCGCTGGCTGTCGGGCAATATCGGCATCCACCATGTGCACCACCTTTACTCTCGCATCCCCTTCTACCGGCTGTCGGAAGTTTTGCGCGATCACCGCGAGCTGGCCGAGGCCAAGCGCCTCACCATCCTGGAAAGCATCCGCAATGCGCGCCTGCATCTCTGGGATGAGGCCGAGGGCCGCCTGACCTCTTTCGCCGAGGCACGCCAACGCTATGGCATCGCCTAAGCCTTTGAGAGGCATCACAATCTGACAAGGGCCGCCGCAAAACCTGCGCGCGGCCCTTCTTCTTTGCCGCCGCGCCTTTGCCCCGCTTGCCCGGACCCGCCGCCCTCGCTAGGGTCAGGGCCATAGGAGAACCCATATGTCCGATATCGAATCCCGCTTGGCCGAGCTTGGCGTCACTTTGCCCGACGCTCCGGCCCCCGCCGCCAACTATGTGCCCTTCGTCACCGTGGGCAATCTGGTCCATATTTCGGGCCAAATCTCGCAAGATGAAAACGGCATGATCAAAGGCCGCCTCGGCGATGATATGAGCATCGAAGACGGCGCTGCCGCCGCCAAACGCTGCGCCATCTCGCTGCTCGCCCAGCTGAAAAAAGCTGCCGGAGGCGATCTGTCGCGCGTCTCCCGCGCCGTCAAACTGACCGCATTTGTCAATTCGACCCCGGATTTCCTGGACCAGCCGAAAGTGGTCAATGGTGCGTCGGACTTCCTCGTCGCCGCTTTGGGCGATGCGGGCCGTCACGCCCGCTCCGCCGTCTCGGCAGCCTCGCTGCCCTTCGGCGTTGCCGTTGAAATCGAAGGCATTTTTGAGCTGAAATGATGCAAGAACCCCGGAGAACCCCGCTTCCCTCCGGGTTTCTGACCCGGCCCATCGCCCATCGCGCTTTGCATGATCGGGCGGCGGGCCGGATTGAAAATTCCCCCGCCGCGATCCGCGCCGCCATCGCGCATGGCTACGCGATCGAGATCGACCTACAGCTCAGCCGCGACGGCGTGGCGATGGTCTTTCATGATGAAACGCTTGAGCGGCTGACGGATGAGACCGGCTTCGTCTCCGAACGCAGCGCGACGGAGCTCGGCCAAATCCGCCTCAAAGACAGCAGCGAGAACATCCCAACGCTCACCGAAGTGCTCAAGATCGTCGCGGGCCAAGTGCCGCTTCTTATTGAAATCAAAGACCAAAGCCTTGTGATGGGCCCGACCGATGGCAGGCTTGAGGCCGCCACCGCCAAGGCGCTCGCAGCTTACACGGGCGAAGTCGCGCTCATGTCCTTCAACCCCGCCTGCATCTACCATCTGGCCAAACTCGCGCCCAATCTGCCGCGCGGCCTCACCACCGCCGCCTATGACGAAGAAAGCTGGGCGCCGCTGCCGCCTGAGGCTTGCGAGCATTTCCGCGCCATCCCGGATTACGACGCCACCCTCTCCAGCTTCAT
This sequence comes from Pseudogemmobacter lacusdianii, assembly GCF_030848395.1. Taxonomy (GTDB): domain Bacteria; phylum Pseudomonadota; class Alphaproteobacteria; order Rhodobacterales; family Rhodobacteraceae; genus Pseudogemmobacter; species Pseudogemmobacter lacusdianii. Next base: position 88,168 of record NZ_JAVDBT010000009.1, read on the forward strand.
CAGCCATGAAGCCGCCGATCTCGCTTCCCCCCGCGTGGCCGAACTCAAAGCCAGCGGTGCCGATATCCTATGCTGGACCATCCGCTCCGCCGCCGAGGAAACCAAAGCCCGGGCCGTTGCGCAAAACGTCACCTTCGAAGGCTACCTCTCGCCCCTTCCCGCCTAATCCGCCAAGCCGCCCCCATTTTCTGTCTGCCAAATATCCTGCGGGGGTGCGGGGGCGCAAAGCCCCCGCCGAAAACAACCGCCTCCGGCTCCCCAAAGGACCACGCCCGGAATGAGTGACCCAGCCGCGCAAATCACCCTCCTCGACAGCCTGACCGAGATCTCAGCCGCCGAATGGGACGCGATGGCCGCACCAGAACAGACGAGCGGCCGCCCCGAAGACCCTTTCACCACCCACCGTTTCCTCCTCGCCCTCGAGACCTCCGGCTCCACCGGCAAAGGCACCGGCTGGCTGCCGAAACCCTTGATCTTGCAGCAAAACGGCAAACCCTCCGCCGCCTTGCCAATGTTCGTGAAAACCCACAGCCAAGGCGAATATATCTTCGACCACTCTTGGGCGGACGCCTATAGCCGCGCCGGCGGGCAATATTACCCCAAACTGCAGGTCGCCGCCCCCTTCACCCCGGTCCCCGGCCGCCGCTTCCTTGGACCAGACGCTTTCCGCAAGCCCCTCGCCTCCGCCGCCGTGGCCCTGACGGAGGGCAACGGCCTCTCCTCACTGCACATCACCTTCTGCACCCCCGAAGAGGCCCGCGACCTTGCCGGCCACGAAACCCTTCTTCACCGCATAACTCACCAATATCACTGGCAAAACAACGGCTACGCCTCTTACGAAGACTTCCTCTCCGACCTCTCCAGCCGCAAACGCAAAGCCCTGCGCAAAGAGCGCCAAAGCGCCACCTCTGCCGGCCTCACCATCCGCGCCCTCACCGGCGACGCGATCGAGCCGCAGCATTGGGACGCCTTCTGGGCTTTCTACCAAGACACCGGCGCGCGCAAATGGGGCCGGCCCTATCTCACCCGCACCGCTTTTGACGCTCTCCACGCCACGATGCGGCAAGACATGCTCTTGGTCCTCGCCTTTGACGGCGAACGCCCCATCGCCGGCGCCCTCAATTTCATCGGCAGATCGGCGCTTTACGGCCGCTATTGGGGCGCCATCGAAGACCACCCAGCACTGCATTTCGAACTTTGCTACCATCAGGCCATCGACTGGGCCATCGCCCATGGCCTGCAACGGGTCGAAGCCGGCGCGCAGGGCGATCACAAACTCGCCCGCGGCTATCTGCCGGTTGAGACCCATTCGCTGCACTACATCACCGACCCGGGTTTCCGCCGCGCCGTGGCCGACTACCTCACGCAAGAATCCCGCGCCGTCACCGAAGAGATCGCCGCCCTCGCCAGCTACGGCCCCTTCCGCCAATCCTAAATGTCCCGGAGCCCCAATGCCCGCATCTAAACTCACCGAGGCCGAACGCCAAACCGCCCTGCCCCCCTTGGCCGAAACTGGCTGGGCCGCGATCCCAAACCAAGATGCAATTCGCAAGATCCTGAAATTCAAAAGCTTCTCCGAGGCTTGGGCCTTCATGACCCGCACAGCCCTCCGCGCCGAAAAGACCAACCACCACCCCGAATGGTCCAACAGCTACAATGTCGTCGACATCACCCTGACCACGCATTCCTGCCAAGGCCTCAGCCAACTCGACATCGACCTCGCCACATTCATCGACAAGATCACCCCCCAAGCCGAGGTCCAGCGCAACCACGGCGAGCCGGTCTCCTCGCTCTGCCAAGCCCGTTACGCCACCCGCCAAGCCTAAAAAAGCCGCGCCCATAGACGCGGCCTTTCTCATTTTCTGCCCCTAAATATCCTCAGGGGGTCTGGGGGCAGAATGCCCCCAGCGCCGGCCAGCTCAAAGCTGCGCCAACAGTGCTTCACCGCCCGAAATCTCACAAACCCCAGCCGATTCTTCCAAGTTCAAGAACTTGACCACACCATCCTCGGCATAAAGCGAATAGCGCTTGGAGCGGTCGATGAAGCCAATCGCCGGCACGGAAAATTCCATCCCCACAGCCTTGGTGAAAGACGAATCCGCATCCGCCAGCATCGTGATCCCAGCCGCCGCAGCGCCGGTATCCTTGCCCCAAGCCTGCATCACAAACGCATCATTGACCGAAACGCAGATCACCTCATCCACGCCTTTTTCGGCCAAAGCCGCGCGCACCCGCATGAAGCTTGGCACATGCGCGGTCGAGCAGGTGCCGGTATAGGCCCCCGGCAGACCGAAAATCACCACTTTGCGCCCGGCCAGCTTATCGGCCAGCGCCACCGCCTCGGGACCATTTGCCCCCACTTGCGACAGGGTGGCCGCGGGCAGCTTCTCTCCGACTGCAATCGTCATTTTCGTCTTCCTTTCCTCAGGGCCCGCATTGCGCGGGATGCCCCACGGTTATAGGGTCAGCCCCGCGCTTTGCCAGAGGGGGAATGTGATGCGGGTGGTGATCGTCGGTGCCGGTCAAGCAGGGGCCGCGCTCGCGGCAAAACTGCGGGCCTTGGGCCATACGGGTGAGATCGTGATGATCGGCGATGAGCCCTCTCCCCCCTATCAGCGCCCGCCTTTGTCCAAGGCCTATCTCCTTGGCGAGATGGAAGAAGAGCGTCTCTGGCTGCGCTCGGCCGAGTTCTATGCCGAGAACAATATCACTCTGCGCCTGGGCCAAAAGGTCACCGCCATCTCACCCGCCGCGAAGACCGTGACCTTGGGCGATGAGGTCCTCTCTTACGACCATCTTGCCCTCACCACCGGCTCCACCCCGCGCATTCTGCCCGCTGCCATGGGCGGCACTCTGCAAGGCGTCTATGCCGTGCGCACTTTGGCGGATGTCGATGCGATGCGGGGCGAGTTCCAGCCCGGTCGCCGCGCCGTCATCGTCGGCGGCGGCTATATCGGGCTTGAGGCGGCTGCTGTCGCCGCGAAACTCGGCGTCCATGCCACCGTGTTGGAGATGGCCCCTCGCATCTTGCAACGCGTGGCCGCACCCGAAACCTCGGCCTATGTCGCCGCCCTCCACCGCAGCCACGGCGTTGAAATCTTGGAAGAAACCGGCCTCGACCGGCTCTTGGGTGAAACCCGCGTCACCGGCGTGCTGCTCGCCAATGGCACCGAACTTCCAGCCGATTTCGTCATCACCGGCGTTGGCATCCTACCCAACGACCAACTCGCCGCCGCAGCCGGCCTTACCATCAACAACGGCATCGAGACCGACGCCCAAGGCCGCACCTCTGACCCTGCGATCTGGTCGGCCGGCGATTGCGCCTCCTTCCCCTATCGCGGCAGCCGCATCCGGCTGGAATCCGTCGGCAATGCCATAGATCAGGCTGAGACCGTCGCCGCCAATATCCTCGGGCAAGGCAAAGACTACCAAGCCAAACCTTGGTTCTGGTCCGACCAGTTTGACCTCAAACTGCAAATCGCCGGGCTCAACTCCGGTTATGACCGCATCGTGACCCGCCCGAGCGAAGGCGCCTCGGTCTCTTTCTGGTACTATCGTGGCGACGAACTCCTCGCCGTCGATGCAATGAATGACCCGCGCGCCTATATGGTCGGCAAGCGCTTGATCGAGGCTGGAAAATCCCCCTCGCCAGAGCTGCTCGCCCAGACCCCCGAACTTAAGGATCTCTTGAAAGCATGAGGATCATCGGCGGTGCCAGACGCGGGCTGATCTTGGCCGATGTGGGAGCCGGAGACGCCGCCGCACATTTGCGGCCCACCTCAGACCGGGTGCGCGAATCCATCTTCAACCTCTTGATTAACGGCGGCCACACCGGCCCATCGGGCGGCAATCCCGTCACCGGTGCGCGGGTCTTGGACCTTTTCGCCGGCACCGGCGCCTTGGGGCTTGAGGCTTTGTCACGCGGTGCCAGCCGCATCGCTTTCGTCGATGACGGCACCGCCGCCCGCGCCCTCCTGCGCAGCAATATCGAGAAGATGCAGGCGATGGGCAGCACCGATGTCTGGCGCCGCGATGCCACCAAGCTCGGCCCCAATCGCGGCCCGGGCTATGACCTCATCTTCCTCGACCCGCCTTACGGCAAAGCCTTGGGCGAGGCCGCTTTGGCCTCGGCCATAGCCGGAAACTGGCTCAGCCCCGGCGCGCTTGTGGTCTGGGAGGAAGGCACGCCCCCCCTGCCCCCCGAAGGCTTCGCCCAACTCGACCAGCGCAAATACGGCGACACTTTCGTCACGCTTCTGCGCGCCCCCGGCTGACCCGCAAAGTCTCGAAGGATCCCGCCATGCCCCTGCCCCAGCCGCCGAAAGCGGTGATCTTCGATTGCGACGGCGTGCTCGTGGACAGCGAGGGCCCGACCTTCGCGCTGCTCCTCACGAACCTCGCCCAACACGGCCTGCCACTGACGCTCCACGCACTTGAGACCGACTACATCGGCGGCACGATTGAGACCGTCGCCACCCGCGCCCGCGCCGCCGGCGCCAATCTGCCAACAACTTGGGTCGCCGATTTCTACACCGAGATGTATGCGATGCTCGCCAATGGCACCCCGCTGATGGCAGGCGTGCCCGGCCTTCTAGACCGGCTCGACGCGGCCAAGATCCCCTTTGCCGTCGCCTCCAACGGCTCTTCACAAAAGATGCAGATCACCCTTGGCCAGCACGGGCTCTTGCCGCGCTTCCGCGCCGCGCTCTCCGGCCCCGAGATCGGCGCCCCAAAGCCCGCCCCCGATGTGTTCCTTGCCGCCGCAAAGGCGTGCGGAGCCGCCCCGGCTGAGTGCGTGGTGATCGAAGACAGCCCCACCGGCGCCCGTGCCGCCCTCGCCGCCCATATCCCCTGCCTCGGCTACGCCCCGCATGGCCCCGACACTGCCACCGCCAAAGCCCTCACAGACCTCAACATCCCGCTTTTCCACAGCATGGATGACCTCCCCCGCCTCCTCACCCTCTGACCCATTTTCTGTCCAAAAATATCCCACGGGGGTCCGGGGGTGTGAAACCCCCGGCCGCCATCCGCCCCCTGACGCCGCGTCCCAGATGACAGCCCCCGCGCCCTTCGCCATGCTCATCCGCAAGGGAGATCGCCAATGACCAGCCATCCAAACCTGCTCAGACCACTGCAGATCGGCAGCCGCACCTTGCGCAATCGCAGCCTGATGGGGTCGATGCATACCGGGCTTGAGGAGACCGGCGACTGGTCCCGCGTCGCCGCTTTCTATGCCGCCCGCGCCAAGGGCGGCGCTGGCCTGATCGTCACCGGCGGCATGGCGCCCAATGCCGAAGGCGGCGTCTTCCCCGGGGCGGCTGGACTTTTCTCCGACCAAGACATCGCCAATCATCGCCGCGTCACCGATGCCGTCCATGCCGAAGGCGGGCTCATCGCCATGCAAATCCTGCATGCGGGCCGCTACGCCTATTCGCCGCATTGCGTCGCCCCTTCGGCGATCAAATCGCCAATCTCGCCCTTCCCGCCGCAAGAGCTGGATGAGGACGGCATCGAGAAACAGATCCAAGACATCGCCACCGCCGCCGCCCGCGCCATCATCGCCGGCTATGACGGGGTCGAGATCATGGGCTCCGAGGGCTATTTCCTCAATCAATTCCTCGTCACCCATACCAACCGTCGCCAAGACCGCTGGGGTGGGAGTTTCGAGAACCGCATGCGGCTTCCCCTTGAAGTGGTGCGCCGCGCCCGCGCCGCCAGCGGCCCCGATCCGATCCTGATCTTTCGGCTCTCGCTCATCGACCTCATCCCCGATGGCTCTACATGGAACGAAGTGATCCAACTCGCCAAAGCCGTCGAAGCGGCCGGCGCCAGCCTCATCAACACCGGCATCGGCTGGCATGAGGCGCGGGTGCCCACCATCGCCACCTCGGTCCCGCGCGCCGCTTTCGCCGATCTCACCGCCAAACTCCGCGCTGAGGTGAGCCTCCCGGTCATCACCTCCAACCGCATCAACACCCCCGATGTGGCCGAAGAGATCCTCAGCGCGGGCCAAGCCGATATGGTCTCGATGGCGCGGCCTTGGCTGGCCGATCCCGATTTCATCGCCAAGACCATGGCCGGACGCAGCGCCGATATCGCGCCCTGCATCGCCTGCAATCAGGCCTGCCTTGACCATACGTTCTCGGGCAAGCTCACCTCTTGTCTCGTGAACCCGCGCGCCTGCCATGAGACCGAACTGCGGCTTGCCCCCACCGACCAGCCCAAACGCATCGCCATTGTCGGCGCAGGCCCCGCCGGCATGGCCGCCGCCATCGCCTGCGCCGAGCGCGGCCACAAAGTCTCGCTCTTTGAGGCCTCAGACAAGCCCGGAGGCCAGTTGCATCTGGCCGCAACCATCCCCGGCAAAGAGGAATTCAAGGGCTTGATCGACTGGTTCACGGGCCAGCTTGCCCATCCCAACATCACCCTGCACCTCAACACCAAAGCCACTCCGGCCCTTCTTGCAGGCTTTGACGAGAGGATCATCGCCACCGGCGTCACCCCGCGCGATCCCGCGATCCCTACGGAAACCGTCCCCGATGCCCCGCAAGTGCTTTCTTATATTGATGTGCTAAAGGGCGCAGCCGTTGGGGAGAGAGTTGCAATCATCGGCGCGGGCGGCATCGGTTTTGACGTCGCCGAATACCTTGTGCATCACGGCACCAGCCCCAGCCTCGACAACGCCCTTTGGCGCCGCGAATGGGGTGTGGTGCCAAGCTGGCAGGCGCGCGGCGGCCTTACCACCCCCGCCCCCGAAGCCCCCGCCCGGCAGGTCTGGCTCTTGCAACGCAAGCCCGAGAAACCCGGCCGCCGCCTGGGCAAAACCACCGGCTGGATCCACCGCGCCACCCTTGCCGCCAAGGATGTGCAGATGATCGGCGGGGTGAATTACGAGCGCATCGACGCCCAAGGCCTCCATCTCAGCCACGGCCCGGCGCGCGAGCGTCCCGAGATCCTTGCCGTCGACACCGTGGTGCTTTGCACGGGCCAAAACCCCGCCCGTGATCTGGCGGAAAGCCTCAGCGCGCAAGGGCTGACCCTGCATCTCATCGGCGGCGCAGATGTTGCGGCCGAATTGGATGCCAAACGCGCCATCGATCAGGCGACCCGCCTCGCAACCACGCTCTGAAACGCGAAAAGGGGCCGGGCGAGACGCCCGACCCCTTCCACAAGGCAAAGACGAGATCCCGAGCCTTAGCCCGCGTTGCCGGCTTCGCCGTCTTTCTTCTCGTCAGCATTGCCGTTCTTGTTCTCTTTCAGAACGCTTTGCTGCTCCCATGCCGACTTCAGCTCATCTTCGCTGACGAAACCATCGGCATCGACATCGATGACCTTATAGTCGTCATCGCTCAGCTCGACCCAGACCACCCGCAGATCTTCGACGGTGTAGCGACCATCGCCGTCGCTATCGACAACCACCGGCATGGTGTTCACCACCACGGTTTCCTGAGCCAAAGCCGGGCCAGCCAACAAAGCCACAGCGGTCAAGGTCAATGAAAGGCGCTTCATGATATCTTCCTTATCTTATCCAGTAGGGAGGAACGGCTTGGCCCAATGCGGGCCGCCCCGTCGGTGACGCGCCGTTCCCATGCAGAGCTTGCCGATTGCGCACCGGCAGGCTTTGCGTGGAAATTGCAGGAGGATGAACTGGAGGCGACGCAGAACGTTCCCAATAGATCACATGTTCAAACCTTCATCGGCGTTTCCTTGCCTTCAACGATCCGCCGAATTACCCCGGATAGGTCGCGTGTCTGCCGCGATCCCGCCTGATTCCGGCGGCAAAAGGGGCCGACGCCGACCAGAATGCTTGGGGAGACCGATGGACCGACTGACCGAAATGGAAGCCTTCGCCACCGTGGTGGATCAAGGCGGCTTCACGGACGCGGCCAAAAAGATGGGCATCTCGAAATCTGCGGTTTCGAAACATGTCTCGGCCCTTGAGGCCCGGCTCGGCGCACGGCTTTTGAACCGGACCACCCGGCGGGTCAGCCCGACCGAGATTGGACTGGCCTATTACGACCGCGCCCGCCGGGTTTTGAACGATGCAGGCGAGGCGGATGCCTTGGTGACATCGATGCAATCGGCGCCTTCGGGCCTTTTGCGGATTTCCGTGGCCACAGATTTTGGGGTGAACCTGCTGTCGCCAATCTTGGGCGAGTTTTTGCTGGAATATCCGGACATTACGGTGAACATGGTCCTCAACAACCGCTATGTTGAGCTGATCAGCGAAGGGTTCGACATGGCGATCCGGGTTGGAGACCTGGAAGATTCCAGCCTGCGCGCCCGCAAGCTGACCGAGACCAGCAAGCGCATGATCGCCAGCCCCGCCTATTTCCAGAAATACGGCCGGCCTGTCAAAATCGACGATCTGAACGAACATAAGCTTTTGCACTATTCCAACCAAGCCAATGGCAATGTGTGGAAAGTGACCGCGCCCTCGGGCGAAAAGCGGCAGGTGCGCTCGAATGGCTGGCTGACGGTGAATGACGGCCAAAGCCTTCTGAATGCGGCGATCTCCGGCCTTGGAATCGCCTATCTGCCCAGCTTCCTTTTCGCCGATGCTTTGCGCCAAGAGCTGATTGAAGAGGCCATTCCCGGCCTTCCGGCTGAAATCCTTGGCATCTATGCCGTCTACCCGCCGGGTCGCTTCACCCAGCCGAAAGTGCGCGCCTTCATCGACTTTCTGGCCCGTCGTTTCATCGACAAAGGGCCGGACAATTGGTGAGCGGCCAAGCCTAATTTTGCGTGCCTAACGCCTGCATCCAACCTTGACCGGCCGCCTTCGCGCGCCGGTCTTTTTTTGAATTATAGGGGTTAGCGCGGCAGAACCGCCACGGCCTCAACCCGGCGATTGGCCGTGCGCCCGGCTTCCGTTTGGTTGCTCTGGCGCGGCGCCAAGGGGCCGACGCCCTCGGCCGAGACCTGCCCCGCCGCCACGCCATGCGCTTTCAGCAAAGCCTGCCGCACCGCCTGCGCGCGCTTTTTCGACAAAGCGATATTGCTCTCAAGCCCGCCGGAAATATCGGTATGGCCCACCAAGATCACCCCACGCGCCGGATCCTCGGCCAGCCATGCCGCCACTTCAGCAAGCGAGGCATAATCCCCCGCCTCCAAGGCCCCCGCGCCCGAGCCGAAGACCAAATCTTCAAGCACGGCCGAGCCTTTGCCCGACAAGGCCGCCGCGACATCGGCTGTCGGCGGCACAGGCGCCTCAACCGGCGCAGGCATTGGCACCAAGGGGACGGCACGGTCAGTCTCAGCCTCATCAGGCGCAGCCGCAACGGGGCCTTCTGCCAGCGGAGCGGGTGCCACCCTCGTCAGCTGGACAAAGCCATAGCCCTGCGAGCGGCTGATCAGAAGGTTGACCACCTCAGGCCCCTTGCGCGCCGCGATAAAGCGGAAATCGCCCAAGTCCACATGCATCCCTGGCTCGGGCATCACCTCGATGCCAAAGCGGAAATCAAAGCCGCCACAGGCGCGGCTTTCACAATCGAAAACCAGCGTGAAGCCTTGCGCTTCCAGCTGCGCCCGCAAAGGTTCGGCCAATTCGGTCAGCGCCATGCGCGGCGCATCCAGCTGCCAAGCCCGACGGTCCAATGCGCCCGTCACCCGCTCCACCGGCAACGCGCCGCCCGCAAAAACCCCCACCGGCAGCGCAAGACTGGCCGGGGCTTGGCTCAGGCTTTCTTGCCCTACAACCCGCGCCGGCATCGTCAGATCCAGCGCAAAAGTGGGACTGCCCAGCGCCATTAGCCCAGAGATGGCAAAAGAAAACAAAGGGTTCAAAGACACTGCCAGCCTGCGCATTGGATCAGCCTTTGCGATAATGATAGCGGCCCACCTCGACCATGCCCGCCTGCTCATAAAGTGCCCGCGCGGCAGAATTTCGCTCGGTCACCACCAAGGACAGGCTCTTGGCCCCCGCCTCTGCCGCCCAATTCGCCGCCGCCCGCAGCAGATGCCGCGCCAATCCGCGCCGACGATATGCGGGCCGCACCTCCAAAGCATGCAGCATCGCCACCCCGTCATGCAGCGCCACGAAAGCCGCGCCTGAGGGCCGATCCTCGATCCGCCCCAGCAAAGCCGCATGCGGCCCCTGCACCCGCGCCATCACCGCAACCCGCCCGGGGCCAATGCCCCCCTCGGCCCAAAGGCCCCGCGCCGCCTCCAAGGGCGGCCAATGCGGAAAGGCCGTCAGATAAGGCAACTCCCCGGTCAGGGCCGAGACCGGTGCCGCATAGGCCACCACCGGATCATGCAGCACAAAGCCCTCAGCCGCCAAAGCCGCATCCAAGGCCTGATCCACCGCCCCCCGCTCGGGGTAGATGGCAAACAAAGGCGCATCCATCGCCGCAATCGCCGCCTGCAATTCAGCCGCTGAAAACCCGGCCTCAGCCGTCGCCGCCGAGACCCGCTGCCCGCCGCCCGCGCCTTCGCGCAAGGTGAACGGCCCCAAAGCCACGCGCTTTTCAGCCGGCCAAGTGGCCTCCATCACCGCAGCCAAAGCGGCAGGCGACAGCCTGTCGCTCATCCGAAAAGCCGGTTCAGCTGCACCATCGCCTGCGAGATCATCGCCGGATCGGTGCCACGAATCACCAGATTGGTGCCATGCGCACCGTTCAGGTTGAACGGATAAGACCCCATCGAGAGGTCCGGATATTCCGCCGCCAACCGGCCAAACTCGGCGGCAATCTCCCCCTCGCCCCGCAGCACCCGCAGGGTCTGCGACAGCAATGGTGCGCCCCCGGTCAAGGTCGGCAGAACGCTGGCCAGCATCGCCTCAAAGATCTTCGGCACCCCGGCCATCACATGCACATTGCCGATCGAAAACCCCGGCGCGATCGAGACTGGATTGTCGATCAAAACCGCCCCATCTGGGATCCGCGCCATGCGTTGGCGTGCGGCGTTGAACTCTTGCCCTTGGCGGTCGTAATGCGCCTGCAACAAGGCCGCCGCATCGGCGCGCACCCCAATCGCCGCCCCCATCGCCTCGGCCACCGCATCGGCGGTGATGTCGTCATGGGTGGGGCCAATGCCGCCGCTGGTGAAGACATGGTCATGGCTTGCCGAAAAGGCCCGCACCGCCGCCACGATCTCGGCATGGGTATCGCCCACCACCCGCGCCTCGCGCAGATCAATGCCCACGCGGGTCAGCTCTTGCGCCAGATAATAAAGGTTGGAATCGCGGGTCCGCCCCGAAAGGATCTCATCCCCGATCACCAGCATTGCGCCCGTTGGATTGCCCATCACCTGCCCCTATCGCTCATTGGTCTCAGCTATAATCCTGCCGGGGCGTCAATCCAACCGCCCTCTGGCCATTCACCGCCTTTCTGCCTATGTAAGCCCCGTTCTAAGGCCCGAAAGGATCCTGCCATGAATGAGTCCCGCGCCCAAACCACCAAAGACGGCATCCGCATCTACCAAGAGGTGGATTTTGCCGGCATGGCCAAGGCGGGCCAATGCGCAGCCGAGATCCTTGATCTGGTCGCCCCCTTGGTCAAACCCGGCGTGACCACCGCCGTTCTGGATGATTTCATCCGAGACGAGATCGAGCGGCGCGGCGTGACCTCGGCCACCATTGGCTACAAGGGCTATCAGCACGCCTCCTGCATCTCGGTGAACCATGTGGTCTGCCACGGAATTCCGGGCGGCAAGGTGCTGCAAGACGGCGATATTCTCAACATCGACGTGACGGTGATCGTCGATGGCTGGTTCGGCGACACCTCGCGGATGTATGTGGCAGGCAGCCTACCGCGCAAGGCCGAGCGGCTGATCGAAGTCACCCATGAGGCGCTGATGCGCGGCATTGCCGCCGTGAAGCCGGGCAATACCTTTGGCGATATTGGCCATGCGATCCAAGAATACGTCGAGGCCAACCGCATGTCGGTGGTCCGTGATTTCTGCGGCCATGGCTTGGGGCTGGTGTTCCACGCCCCGCCGAACGTGCTGCACTACGGGCGCAAAGGCTCGGGCCCTGTCTTGGAAGAGGGCATGTTCTTCACCATCGAGCCGATGGTGAACCTTGGCCGGCCCGAGACCAAGGTCTTGGCCGATGACTGGACCGCCGTGACCCGCGACAAATCGCTCTCGGCGCAATATGAGCATTCGGTCGGCGTGACCGCCACGGGTTGCGAGATCTTCACCCTCTCGCCCAGCGGCAAGTTTTTCCGCACTTGGGAGTGACGATCAGGGGCCTGCGGGCCCCTTTTTGCTGTCCTCGCTGCGAAACCTAGCCCGCCGTCTCCAGACAATGCCGCCGGAACGCGCGTTTCAGCATGTCCAGCTCGGCCCGCAGCAGGTCAATCTCGGCACGCAGATCATCTTCCATCGGCACCCCGGTGATGATGGTGAAATGCGCCAAAGTTAGTTCGCCCTGACGGATCAAGAAGGTCTGCACCCCCTCGCTAAGAAGCTCCACCGGGATCGGCAGCTTCACCTCATAATCGCCCGACTGCCCCGGCACCGGGGTCACGACCAGCCCGGGCAGGCTGCGCTCCAGATGCAGCACCTGCAACTGAGGCACCACGGCTCCGGCTCCGGTCAGCACCCCCTGCCAGACCCCAGCGCGGATCCGCGTCTGCACCAGCTTTAGATTGTCTGGCATCGGTTACAACTCCGCTCTCGGCCTGCGGCTGACGGTCACGTCGCGCAGGATGATCTGGTTCATCTCGGGGCCCTCAAAGATCAAATCGAGCCAGAGCTTCTCGACCCGCTTTTCATTGACCTTGGTATAGGCAAGGTCAAATTCGACCATCACCTCGGCTTCATTCAAGGGCAACTCGCGGACGATCTGCTCCACGTTAGGGCCGTGTTTGATGTTTAATCTGGCAAAGATTTCAAGGGGTTTCTCCATCTCTACAATGGCCTCAACCCGGATAAGGTGCCGCAGCTTTAGCCCCTCAGCCGCCTCGGCGGGCAGGTCCAAAACCAAAGACAGAAAGCTGCCGTCAAAGCGAAAGACATCCATCCGAAAGCCGAAAGGTGCGATGTCTTGCTCTTGGGTATTGCGCATCTGCCGCACTGTCAGCTCGGACCGGCGGCAGTCGTGGAAGATGGTCACGCCCTCGCTGATCGCCGCCCGTCCCGGCACAGTCGAGAAGCCCGGCACCGGGATTTGCCCGCGCCAAAGCGGCGGTCGCCAAGCCCAGTCGGTGCCCATTGGTTTACGGATCGCGGTGACGCCGATCACCGGCAGTGCCAAGCGATATTCCGCAGTATGGATCACCCGATCCAACTCACGCCGCAGCTGGCGCGCGCGGCTGCGCAGGGTGCGCAAGGCCGACAGGCTCATCGCGGGAGCCCGGTCCGCAGACTTGCGCCAACGCGCCAGTGCACGCCGGAAAACCAGCAGGTCCAACAGCTTATCAAACCGCCCCGGCATTGTTTTCCTTGACCTGCACCTTCACCAATCGGCCCCATGCCTGCGACCGGATGGAACCTTGCGCCATATCACCGAAAAACCCTTAACAAGCCAAGTCCTTCCCTAGAGAGCGGGCGCAAATCATTGCGCCAGCGCCCGGTTAGGGTGCGGCATTGACCCGCCGCAGGACCGTGATTGCGCGCTCCAAGATCCCGCGCCCCTCGGCCGGCTGCAATCCGCCCTGCCCCGGCGGCGTGACCGAGATCATCACCAAACGCCCCTTCACCCCGAAAGCGCCGCGCCAATAGCCGCCGCTCCGACGATCCTCCAGCCGCATCAAGAAGGCGCCGTCCCAGACCAAGGTCTCGCGCACCGCGACCGAGCTGGCCCGGCCGTCACGCGCCAATGCCGCCCGACCTGCCGGGCTGCGCGCCCATTCCGACAGCGCCCGCGCGCCCGATTGCAGCACCGACGAAGAGCCCTCGGTGCCAAAACTGATCGTCAGCACCGCCGGCGGCACCGGCCTGTCACTGGCGCAGCGCCCGGCAATGATCAGTGCCGCGTCGCCGCCGCCTTGGCTGGCCTTGGGGTCAATGCAATAGCCCGCGGGCACGGCGACCTTCGCAGCCCCTCCCAAGACCGAGCTGACGCCGGACGAGCCGCCTCCCTGCACGCATGCCGCCAAAAGCAGCACCGCCACAAGCGCTTTGCGCGGGGTCAAAATCGGCCATGATCTGGGCACAAGAGGCGCGGCAGTCCGGCGGCTCCAGAGCGCCACCTTAGAAAGCACGGCAATCGCCATGTCACATCTCCCGACAGGCTATCCTTACGCCTCTGGGGATAATCCCCACGCCGCGCCGCCGCAAGACGTTGCAGAGCCGCTAAAGCGCCTACGGCAAAAATGTCTGAGAATAATGGACCCAAAGCGCCAGAAAGCTGCCCCCCATCAAAAGGCAGCGCAGCCACAGCGACATGCCGCGCGGGTGGTCTGGAAGGGCAAGCCATTGGTCCATCCCGAAGGCTTACCACAACATAGGCGACGGAATCGCCCCTCACGACCAAAACAGAACGTTTCCCCAGCCGCACCAATGGCCATATCCCGTCCCGGAACGCCGCGCCGCCCTTTTCCTTTTGCCGCCCATGCGCTATGGGCTTTTGCGTTAGATTCAAGGACCGCCGCAGATGAAATTCACCCTTTCCTGGCTTCACGATCACCTTGAGACCGAGGCCTCTGTCGAGACGCTGACCGAGACGCTGACCGATCTGGGGCTTGAGGTCGAAGGTGTTGCGGATCCCGCCGCCACTTTGGGCGCCTTCCGCATCTGCAAAGTGATCGAAGCCGTGCAGCACCCCAATGCCGATCGGCTGCGGGTTTGCCGCGTGGCAACCTATCCGGGCGGCCCCGGCTCGACGATGGTCGAAGTGCAGGTGGTCTGCGGCGCGCCCAATGCCCGCACCGGCCTTGTCGGCGTTTTCGCCCCCGTCGGCACCCATGTGCCCGGCACGGGCGTTGATCTGAAACCGGGCAATCTGCGCGGCGTGGACTCGAACGGCATGCTCTGCTCTGAGCGTGAGCTGCTCTTGTCCGACGACCATGACGGCATCATCGATCTGCCCGAAGATGCGCCGCTTGGCGCGCGCTTCATCGATTATAAGGGCCTCAACGACCCGGTGATCGAGATCAAGATCACCCCGAACCGCCCCGATGCGCTTGGCATCCACGGCATCGCGCGCGATCTTGCCGCACGCGGCCTTGGCAAGCTGAAGGCTCCGCAACTGCCCGAGATTGCAGGCCACTTCCCCTCGCCCATCAAGGTGGAAATCTCCGATGAGCTGAAGGCCAAAGGCTGCCCGCATTTCGCTGGCCGTCTGATCCGTGGCGTCAAGAACGGCCCCTCGCCCGAGTGGTTGCAGACCCGGCTGAAATCCATCGGTCTGCGCCCGATCTCGACGCTGGTCGACATCACCAACTACTTCACCTTCGCCTATAACCGCCCGCTGCACGTCTTTGACGCCGATAAAGTCGCAGGCGGCGTGCTGCGGATCGCAGCGGCCAAGGGTGGCGAAGAGTTCCTTGCCCTCGACGGCAAGACCTACACCCTCTCCGCCGGTCAAATGGTCATCAGCGATGACAATGGCGTGGAATCCCTCGCCGGCATCATGGGCGGTGAGGCCTCGGGCTGCACCGATGACACTGTCAATGTCTTCTTGGAATCGGCCTTCTGGGATCCGATCACCATCGCCACCACGGGCCGCGCGCTGAAGATCAACTCGGATGCCCGCTACCGGTTTGAGCGCGGCGTCGATCCGGCCTTCACCCTGCCCGGCCTTGATATGGCCGCACAAATGATCGTCGATCTTTGCGGTGGTGAGGCTTCGGCCGTGGTGCAAGACGGTGCCGCCTTGGACACCAAACGCGCCTATAAGCTGAACCCGGCCCGCGTGATCAGCCTTGTCGGCATGGAAATCCCCGAGGCCGAGCAGCGCCAAACGCTGACCGCGCTTGGCTTCCAGATGAACGGCCTCATGGCCACCCCGCCCAGCTGGCGCCCCGATGTGCTGGGCGAGGCAGATCTGGTGGAAGAGGTCGCCCGCATCGCCTCGCTCGCCAAGCTCAAAGGCGCGCCGATGGCCCGCGTGGTGCCGGGCGTGCCGCGCCCGATCCTCACGCCCTTGCAGCAGCGCGAGAAGGCTGCGCGCCGCCAGATCGCGGCTTTGGGCTACAACGAATGCGTGACCTATAGCTTCATCGACAGCAAATCCGCCGCGCTCTTCGGTGGCGGCTCGGATGCGGTGCGGATCGAAAACCCGATCTCGTCGGAGATGAGCCACCTGCGCCCGGACCTCCTGCCCGGCCTTCTGGCCGCTGCCGCCCGCAACCAAGCGCGTGGTTTCATGGATCTGGCCTTGTTCGAGGTTGGCCCGGTCTTCACCGGCGGTGAGCCCGGCGATCAACAGCTGCAAGCCACCGGCATTCTGGTCGGCTCCGCAGCACCGCGCGACACGCATGGCTCGCGCCGCTTGGTCGATGTCTTCGACGCCAAGGCCGATGTCGAGGCGGTGCTCGCCACGCTCGGCGCGCCTGCCAAGGTGCAGATCAGCCGCAAGGTCGCGGGCTGGTGGCATCCCGGCCGCTCGGGCGCGATTGGTCTGGGGCCGAACACCATGGCGACCTTCGGCGAGGTGCACCCCCGCATTCTGGCCGAGATGGATGTCAAAGGCCCGGTCGTGGCCTTCACCGTCCTTATCGCCAATGTGCCGCAGCCCAAGGTGAAAACCCCGACCCGCCCGGCCTTGGCGATTTCGGCCCTGCAAGCGGTGGAGCGTGACTTTGCCTTCGTCGTTGGCGCCGAGGTCGAAAGTCTGACGGCGGTGAATGCCGCCCAAGGTGCCGATAAGGCGCTGATCGAAAGCGTGCGCGTCTTCGACCAATTCACCGGCCCGAAAGCCGAGGCGCAGATGGGTGAGGGCAAGAAGTCCATCGCTTTGACCGTGCGCCTGCAGCCCGGCGAGAAGACCCTCACAGACGCCGAGATCGAGGCCGTATCGGCCAAGATCGTCGAGAAAGTCACCAAGGCGACCGGCGGCACTTTGCGCTAAGCCTGACAGATAAAACGAACAAAGGCCGCCCCAAGGGGCGGCCTTTTGCTTTGCGGCAGATCACTCAGTGCGCCGGTGCAGCTTCGGCGACCAGCAAAAGTTTTGCTTCAAAACTTTTGAGCGTCGGACGGGCGGCCGGGTAGTGCCTCTGTTCGGCAAGCTCGGGGAAAAGCCGCAAGACCTCCTCCCGCGTCGCCTCGCCCATGCCGGCCAAAGTGCGCTCACCAGGCTGGAAGCTCTCGCTCCAAGCGCCATCTGACAGAACCACTTCATGGCGGTCAAAGAGCAAGTGGATGTAGCAAATCTCCTCGGCCGCCAGATCGACCACACCGGGCAGATGCAAAAGATGCTCGGCCTGCACCAACACCTCTTCCGAGCCGAACATCAACGCCGCGCGCGGATCGCAAATCAGCATCCGGTGCTGGCGGCTGACCTTCATATCCCGCTCGGGCAGGCCCTGCCCCAAGGCCCCGGCGCGGATCAAGATCGGATGCAACCGTGGATCTGCCTGCATCTCGGCCAGCCCCAGCTGCTTACGCCCGACCCAGCGCAGCTCTTGCAGCCCGTGATCGCGCGTCATCACCCGGTCGCCAGCCCGCAGGTTCTCCACCCGACGCTCACCACGCTCGCATAGGATTCTGGTGCCACGCGTGAAGCAAGGAATGACCTTCTCGATGTTGCGGAAGGTCATGCTGCCCGAGATTTGACCCTTATCGTCATAGAAGGTCACCGTGCCATTCTCGGGGTTCGTCGGATCATAGGCGACCTTCAACGGGCCAAGCCCGCTCAGATCCAGCACGTCCCATTCGGTCTTGCTTTCCCCGCCATCGATGTACCCACCCGGAGCCCCAAGGAAGGTATCAGTGCCACCGCCGCCATAGATCGCCGCCGCGCCCGAACCGGTGTAGAGGTTGTCGCCCTCACCGCCATAGATCGTATCGCCCGCGCCTGCGGTGATGCTGTCATCGCCCGCACCGGCATAGATCAGATCCGCGCCCTCGCCGCCGATGATGATATCGTCACCCTCGTCAGCATAGATCGTATCTGCGCCGGCCCCGCCATAGATCGTGTCACTGCCCGCACCGGCATAGATCAGATCGCGCCCCTCGCCGCCGCTGATCCAATCCTCACCATCCTCGGCAAGGATCTTGTCATCGCCCGCACCGCCGTCGATGCTGTCATTGCCGGCACCGCCGTAGATCAGATCGTTGCCGGCGCCGCCGTCCAGAGTGTCATCGCCCGCGCCGCCGAAAAGCTGGTCATGCCCCTCGCCGCCGAACAAGAGATCCTCACCGGTCTCGCCAAAGAGGATATCGTTGCCCGCGCCGCCATAGATGGTGTCACGCCCATCGCCCCCAGCCAGCCAATCATTGCCAGCACCGCCGTCAATGCTGTCGTTACCCTCGCCGCCCTCGGCCGTGTCATCGCCTGCGCCTGCGATCAGCGTGTCATTGCCGGTGCCGCCATAAAGGCTGTCATTGCCGTCTTTGGCGTCGATGTAGTCATTGCCGCCGCCGCCATAGAAAAGGTTGGTATAGGCATCGCTGCCAGACCCCATCTGATCAAAGCCAATCAGCGTGTCATCGAAAGCCGAGCCGATGACCCCATCGACCCCGCTTAAGACATCGCCCGCCGCATGGCCGCCGCTGGCGGTCATGTTGCTTAGATTGATCGAAACACCGGCGTCGGAGTCGGTGTAATCCGCAAGATCAAGGCCTTCCGCACCGGTCAGCGTGTCCGCCCCGGACCCGCCCCGCAATGTGTCATCGCCAACACCGCCGTAAAGCGCATCATTGCCGGTGCCGCCGCTTAGAAAGTTGTCTGCGGCATCGCCGGTCAAGGTATCGGCAAAATCCGAACCAATGACATTCTCAACCCCCGAGAGCGTGTCGCTGGCCGCATCGCCACCACTGCCGCGCCCGGTGCTGAGGTTGACATTCACCCCCGCGCCCGAGCTGGAATAATCCGCCGTATCAATGCCATCGCCGCCGAAAAGCCGGTCTGCGCCCGCGCCACCAATCAGCGTGTCATCGCCCGCGCCACCGTAAAGCTGGTCATTGCCGGTGCCGCCATCGAGCACATCATTGCCCGCGCCGCCGTAAAGCGTGTCGCGCCCAGACAGGCCCGAGATGACATCGTTTTCATCCCCACCGTTAAGGGTGTTGTTGCCGCTCGTCCCCGTAATCGTCGTCACTGCCAGACCGCCTCATCCGCAGCGGGTTAATCCCGCCTGCTTCGCTTGCTATTGGTGAATAGATTCTGCCCAAATTATCTTGATATTTAGACATTTAGCGCAGCGCAAGCGAGCGAAACGTCACATTTTTGCGCGCCCCTTGGCAGCGCGTGGATGAGCCTCGTCGCCCAGCCGCCGCATTGCAGAGCGGCCGGGCGCAGATGCCTGCCGCGCTTAACGG
This sequence comes from Pseudogemmobacter lacusdianii, assembly GCF_030848395.1. Classification (GTDB taxonomy): domain Bacteria; phylum Pseudomonadota; class Alphaproteobacteria; order Rhodobacterales; family Rhodobacteraceae; genus Pseudogemmobacter; species Pseudogemmobacter lacusdianii. Next base: position 107,542 of record NZ_JAVDBT010000009.1, read on the forward strand.
CGCGGCTTGCTTTTCCAGCTGCCAAGCCAGCCCGTGAAGCGCCCCCAAGCGCCCCGCGCGCCCGCCGCCGCCTCATCGGCCCGCGCATCCACCCGGTCCCACGCATCACCAGCCCGGTCAAAAGCCGGATCAATCGTGCGCTCTCGGAACTGCAGCCACATGCGGCGGATGAGCAGCAAAATAAAGCCCAGCATCACGAAGAAGAAGATGTTGAACCACGGGATGATCGTCACATCCGGCCCTTCAACTTGCTTCACCCCCACCGCGTTGGGGAAGATGGTGAAAAGCTTGTTGCGCCAGCCGTAATGCGTGATCGACACCCAAACCGGCGCCTGCGCGGTCGAGACCATATCCTTGGCCTTGGTCATCAGCCCCGCGCTATCGACCTTGAAATAGGGCGGCCAGCCCCAGCCGGTATCCTCATTGCGAAACTCCATGGTCTTGCCATCGGGGTAGCGCGCATTGATGAAATAGACATCGCGGCTGGTCGAGTTGACCATGCCAACCTCGGCCCGGCTCCAGAAGATCGAGTTCTCGCCCACATCCACCCGACGGTTCTCGGTGCCGACGATCCGCACGATATCGTGCTGCGGCAAGGTGTAATGCAGAAAGCCGCCCACCAGCAAAAACACCAGCAGCCAGAGGGTCCATTTCACATAACGCATCCGGTCAATCCCAGTTCACATAAAAGAAAATCAGCGAGAAGCCGATCATGGGCAGGATATAGATAAGCCAAAGCAGGCGCTTTTTCAGCCCCCCTTCATAGGCTTTCATCCCCGCCTCGATCCAAGCATCCCGGTCGCCCTGCATCGCATCATGGGCCCAACGCTTCTCCAGCGCTTCGCGTTGCAAGGACCGCCAATAAATGCCGATCAAGACATAGACCACCGTCAGCACCACCATCGCCACCAAAGCAAGCCGCAGCCAGCCAAGGATCATCATCTACCGCCCTCCCCAAGGTCCAACCGCAGCGCCCCGGTTCAACGGCCCGGTGCCGCGCAAGGCCCAGGAAGCCGCACCGCCCGAGGTTGGAGCCAAGTCATCCATCCCCGGCTCCGCCCCAAACAACGCCTGCCGCGCGCCTTCTCGGTCCAGCTGATACTCGCGGGCAAGGAAATCCGCCACATAGGTCTTTTTGGCCTCATTCCAGCCCGCGTAATCTTCGTAAAACCGCTCCTTATGGGTGATGAACAACTGCCGCACATCCATCGGCGCCAGCTCAGCCAGCAGCATATTCACCAAATCCCGGTCCCGACCCGGCCTTGCCCGCAACGTATAGAAATAGGCCGGATGCTCGCTGGAAATTCGCGGCCAATCGCCCGCGCCTTCCACCCAGCGCAGCATCTCGGCCAGCCCGAGGAACTCGGCGGGCAGGCCCGCGCCCAAGCGGTAAGCCAATTTCCGCAGCTCCCCCCGTCGCGCATCGCCCATCGCAAGGCCCAGCCGGTCCGCCGCATCGACAAGGATGAAATCCATCTTCTGGCGCAAGATCGCGCCCGCATCCGCGCCCCGCGCCTGCACGATCGGCTCGACCAGCTGATTGCGCGCCAGCCAATCGGCAATCTGGTTGCGATGGCTGAAATCCATCACCTCCGCCGCGGGCATCGCCCCAAGACTGCCAAGGCTTTGCCGCGCGATCACCGCCGGCTTCGGCATATCACGAAACACATAGATGCCGCCGAAATGGCTGGTCCAGAAATTGCCCTGCTCAAAGCTCATCGCCGGCAGGCTGATCGGCACCCGCGTCACATCGCCCGTCTTGCGGGCCAGAGCAATCATCTCAGCAATCAGCGCCTCATCGCGCCAGCCCTCGGGCTCGCCGCGAAACCGCTCGATCAGCTTGGCCAGCTTGCCCGCATCGGCCACATGGCCGCCAATCGTATCGGCCTCGACCGTGACCTGCCGAATGTCAAAAAGCCGCGCCGGACTGTCGACCGTATAGACCGAGCCTTGCAGCTCTCCCGCCACCACATCCCGCGCGGTCAGCGCAAAAAGCTGCGCCTCATTGCGGGCGATGAATTGGTTCAGGATCCCACGCGAGGTGGAGAATTTGATATTGAGCAGCGGCGCATCCTTCTGCGCCGTCGAGAGCAAAATAAACTGCCGATTGGCCCCGGTCGGGTTAAGGTAAAACCGATCCCCCAACTCATCCCCAATCTCCGGCGAAAACCCCGAAAGATCGATATGGAAATCGCTAAGCGTGGTTTCCCTGCCCGTGAGATGCCTCAGCGCCCGATTATACCGCGCAACGAGTTGCGGCGAGGAAACTTCGATGAGATTGCCAAACATAAGGCCGCGGGAGATGAGGTGTTTCATGTGTTACCCTCACTCGGACGCCAATAATCTCCATCTATAATCTTACCAATCTCAGAAATAGCCTCTTCAATAGGAACTCTTGAGAAAAACTCACGACCACTCGGAGACAAAAACTCTTTTAGCTCTGCGATACCAACCATCATCGCTTTAAGTTGATCGAAACCAAAATCCCTTTTTGGATAGGATGTTATGTGACCGCTCGACTTCAGGCCTGCCAACTCGCGACAATTTTCAATAATGACCTGACAAACGAAAGAGTAAAGTGCGTCCCCTGTTTTCCGTGTGTTCTGGTGATAGTAAAGCTCTTGCCGTCCTTTGGTTCGACCGCCAGAGCTGTTTGGAACACTAAATGGCCACGTTTCGAAATTATACGACGCTAGGAAATCAACCATTGCTTCCGCTCTTTGTGCGAGCAGAATCGCATTCTCTTTTTGAAGCTCCGCCGCTTCGTCTCGCTCAGACCGGTCAGCCTGCACCTTCATCGACCTCGCCATATCTTGGGTGGCCTGTCGTTGCTGCCGGATTTCTTCCCGCGTCGCCTGAAGTTCTTCGCGCTGGTACCTAAGCTGCGTTGCTTGGAGAGAAACCGTCACAATCACCCAAATGAATGCCAGACTTCCCGCCAAACCAGCGAGGGCGTCCCCGATTTCATTGGGCCGGGCCGCAATAAAATCGTGCCATTTGACAACGCAGTTCTCGCCGAACATCAGCGATGTCTCGCAGACAGGCGTTAGAGACAAGAGGACCACCGGAACTACGACGAGTGCGGAAGCGACCCACCCCCAAACCACTGGATTTTTCCAGAACGAAGTTTTCGGCTGTTCCTCCCTCACCCCCGCCCCTCCAAATACCGCTTCTTCGCCGCTTCCATCCGCTGCATATCCCGCACGGCGGCCTCAATCGCCACCTCATCCGATTTATCGCCATAGCGGAACTCGGAATCGGCGTAGCGGTTGATCTCTTGCACCACCATCTCCACCGTGATCGGCTGCATCAAGCCTTTGATCATCGCCAGTTTCTCGTCATAGTCCTTAAAAAGGAACAGATCCGGCTCCTCCATCCACGCATCCGGCAGCTCAAAATCCATCGCCCGCACCTTCACCGCATCGGTGATGTTCTTGATCGCCCGCCCGGTGAAGCGCTCATCCGCCTGCTGGATCGCCTTCAGATAGGTGCCGATCTTGGCGATCGTATCCAAAGGCCCAAGCTCTGCCGCGACCTTTTCCCAGACCCGCATCAGCCCCGCTTCCTGAGGCCGCGCATGGCCCTCAAAGCTGGCCGCCACCGCCTTTTTAATCTCTTGCGCGGCGAAAAGATCATGGCTTCCCAAGGGGATCGCATGGTTCTTGCCTAAGAGAAGCGAGAGGATATCGATGTAATCCTCGCGGCTTTGCGGCCCATCGACCAAGAACCGCGCCCCAGCCCGCTGACGCAAAGCGTCATCCACATTCTCCGGGTAGTTCGAGAACATCCCGAAGGTGCAATTGCCGCGCACCACCGTCCCCGCCCCGGCAAAGGCCTGCATGAAAACCGCCGTCACCTCTTGCTGCCCCGCGCTGGACTGTCGGTCGCCGCGCTTGCCCGCCACTTGGTCGATGTCATCGATGGTGCCAAAGCCGATCACCGAAGGGTCCAGCACCGCATCGATAAAGGCCTTCGCATTCTGCCCCGACTTGCCCTGATAGCTATCTATCTGATCAATCGAGAAATTCTGATAGCGGAACGGATAGCCCGCGACCTTGCAATAACCATCCAGCAAGCCCGCCATCATCTGGATCAGCGTGGTCTTCCCTGTCCCCGGCTTGCCATCCCCCATAAAGGTAAAGATGAAACCACCCAGCTCGGCAAAGGGATTGAGCTTACGCTCAAAATCATAGGCCATCAGCATCTTCGCCAACCGCAGGCTTTGATATTTGGCGATATGGTTGCCCACCACCTCATGCGGTTTTTTGAAAGCCATGGCGATCTGGCCGCCCTTCGCCGCCTTCGCAGGTTTAAAGCCCGCGATCACCAGCCCATCCGCCTCAACCTTCCAAGTGCCTGAGGTAAAAGACGACAGCCAAGCCCCCCCGGCTGTCCCCGCCTCCGCCCGCAACTGCACCTGCGCCATCAAAGCCTCGGCAAAGGCGGAAATCGCCGCCACCAGCCGCGCATCATCCGAAGCTAAGGCGGCAATGTCTTGGTCCAACTCCCAAAGCGCGCCTTGCAAAGCCAAGGGCGCGTTGTCGGTCAAAACCTCCTCCACCGCACCCAGCTCAACCGATTGCGCCCCCAGATGCGGTGCGATCAAATAGGCCGTGGCATTGGCAAAGGTGAAAAGCACCACCAAAGCCTCGGCCTGTAACAAAGCGCCAAATTCCGCCCGCCGCGCCTCGGCCAAGCGGCCCTCAAGATTGGCCCGCTTCAACTCGGCCAATCCCGATTGCGCGGCAAATGTCTCGCCCATCGCCAAAGCAATCGCCAAAGCCCGCCGCAACGCATTCAGCGCCGCCGCCTGCTCGGGCGACAAAAGCCCATCCGACAGGCCCTCCACCCGCTCGGCAATCCGCACCCCACCCGGCCGCGCCGTCGATCGCGCCGCCATCCCCGGCACAGTCGAGCGGAACCGCGGCCGCGCCCCCAGCCCCGGCGAGCGCTCCGCCCCCCCCACAACCTCCAAAGGCCTCGCCAGCCGCGGCGCGTGATCAAAGCCCGAGATCAGAGCCAAAGCCGCCTCATACTGGCCCCGGATCGCCTCTTCCTTCAGCTCCATCATATCGCGCGCAACCATCGCCTCACCCTTTCATCTTGATCTAAATACTCTGGGGGGCGCGGGGGGCTGCCCCCCCGCCTTAAAACCGTGGTGCGGGGGGCTGCCCCCCCGCCCTTCACACTCACCGCCCCGGGATCAACCGCCCCCCAGCCCCCACGATAAACTTGCGAAGCCCCTGAAATCCCACGGGATCTTGCTCCACCATCACCTGATAGGGCCGCTCGGGCAGGATGATCATCCGCTCCAGCGCCGTCACCCCGGTCTCTGCCCCGGTAAACTCATCCAGCTTGAACACCTGCCGCAGGCGCGAGGAAAACCAGCCCTCTTTCACCACCTCTTCCCGGTCCGAGAGCAAATCCTCGACCGTCCAAACCAACGCCCAATCCTGCCCATCGGGCGCGCGCGCATCGATCAACACCTGACTGATCGGGCCCGATTGCAGGGTGAAGCTTGATGAATACATCGGCCCCAAGGTGATCCGCCGCAGGCGTTTGGGGTGCAGAGCGTCGAAATCAGCGTCAAAGCCGGTGGCGATGGTCAAAAGCTTCAACCCCGCCACCGATTGCGCCAAGATCTTCTGCTGCACCGCAGGCCAACGGTCTTCATCCGTCGGCAAAGGCTTTTTGCCGGAATCTTCCACATCCAGCAGATAAACCACCGGCAGATTGGTGCCCGAATCCCAAACCGCCCAATGGATCAGATACTTACGCCGCGCGCCCGCCTGGCCCAGCCATTGCGCATCCGGATCATTACGCAGCCAGAAAAGCCCACCGGCCTGCAAAGCCTCATAATACAGCCGCTGCGACAAAGCGTATTGCAGCCCCACCGGCAGCTTCAGATCACTAAGGATCACCCGCAGCATCCGGTCCTTCAGCTCCGCCTCCGAGCCGATGCCGCCCAGATGCTTCGCCGCCTGCTGCGCATCCACCGCCATCAGCATCAACTCTTGCGCCACCGGAAAGCCGCTCTCATGCCGGTCGATGGTCAGCCGCGAGGCCGCTTCGGCCTTGCCGGTCATCAAATATTTGTGGTTCAGCGCCCGAAAAGTCGCCACCACCCCCGCGACATAGCCGCCCAAAATGCGCGCCTCGACGCGAGAAAGCGTGCCCTCCTGCTCCAATTCGGCGGCAACCTTGGCAAGATAGCCGCCAATGGTCTGGAATTTGGCGAAATAGCGTCGCGCGACGATGGCGTCGTAAAGCTCTGTATGGTCCGAGGTCAGGGCCTCTTTGACGCTGCTATCTTGCATCCCTGCTTAGGCCTTCTTCATCCACCCAAAACCACCAGCGCAACCAAGCCCGGCGCAAGGCAAACTGCCGCAAAGCACCGCCGGGAATGCCGGCATGAAACATCGCTGCATGCCACGGCCGCATCAGCCCGAAGACCAAGGCCCCCATGGCGCCAAAGCCGATCAGCCCCATCGAGGCCCAAGCCATCAGCGCCTCAAACCCGCCGCCCCGATCCGCCCCGCCGCTCATCGCGCCCGAGACGGCAGCGGTGATAACCGCCAAAACCATGCCAAGCGCGAAGGCGCCAAGGCCCAGCCGCCAAGCCTTGGCCCTTTGCGCTTGCAGCCCGGCCGATGGCACCCGAGCCATGGCCTCAGCCGCCGTAAGAGTTGCGGTCGTGCTTTTCCACGATCGCGGCAAAACGGCGGGCAAAGCGCTCATCTGCCTTGGCTTTGTCCTCCAAGATCTTGCGGGCAAAGACCATCTGGCCCTCATGCGCCTCTAGCATATCGGCCATTTTGGCATTGGTCGCGGCACCGATCCCGGCCATCGCGGCCTGCGCCTCTTGGTCGGTCTTCACGCCGATCTCGTTGATCCGGTGCGCCACATCTTGCTGCTGCGCCGTCTTCAAAGACGAGGTCAAAGCGTCATACAGCACCACGCGCTGCTTAGTGTCGGTTTGCAGTTTGTTGATCAGCACCAACTGGGTCGCGGCTTGGTTGGTCAAGGAATCCACCCAAGTCTTGCCCTTCTCAATATAGCGCTCCAGCGTCTGGCTGCGGGCCAGCTTCACCTGCTCATCCTGCACGAGTGCATTGTGTTTGGCGTTCTCCAAAGCCAACTCGGTCTCAAGCTTGGTGCGCGCCGCCGCATCGGTTTCCACCGCGATCTTATTTTCCAACTCAATCAGCTTTGGGTCCATCGCCGCGATCTGGTCGCGCACCGATTGCAGCGCGCCAACCGTTGCCTCTCGGTCGGTCAGAGTGCCGGAAAGATTGGCCTCAACCTTGGCCTTTTGGCCATTCAGCAGATCCAACTGGCCCTGCAACAGCCTGACGATCACATCCGATTTCGCGATCAGATCTTGCAGCTTGTCATCGATCGAAGCATCGCGCAGCCGCTCTTGCCGCAGGCTTTCGGACTTGCCGCGCGAGAAAATCCCGATGAAGCTTTCCCAGCCGGTTTTCGACCGCATCTCGTCGAAATCTTTGGAAAATCCGGCCGTTACATCATCAAGCCCCATGATCAGCTCGGCGATATTGGCGTTCATCACCTCGGTGTGCTTATGCACATCCTCCAGCGTGGCATTCTCGACATCCAATGAGGCCGCCGCATCCAAATTGACCCGCGAGCGTTCAATCGTCTCGGTGATGGCGGTGATTTTGGCCTGCGCCTCGGCCACTTGGGCTTGGCTTTGCTTAATCTGAGTCTCGAAATCGGCCATCGCGCACTCCGTTGTTCAATCATCAAGAGATATGAATGTAATGACCCATTACATCCCCCGTCAGCGGGAATTTTTAACGCCCTGCGTCACAAACAAAGGGCAAAATCCCCAAGGCACAGCCCGATCCTGCCGCAGCACGGCCTTTGCGCCAAGCGACAAATGCAGTCATGTCAAAAGACCCCTGCGGCCAGCAGATCGCAAAAAGGCCCCGCGCGAGCAGGGCCTTGCTTCCTCTTTCAAACGCCGTAGCGCGCCAAAGCGCTCCCGGTCAGACCGGAATATTATCGATCAGCCGCACGCCATCGATCCAAGCCGCCGCCAACATCCGCCGAGGCCGCGCCGGATCGTCCGAGGGCATCAGCGTGCCGGCATCGCGCAGTTCGATATATTCCACCCGCTCAAAGCCCGCATTGCGCATCGCTTCGGCCGCCTCGCGGATCGCCATCCGGTCCGATTGCCCGGCGCGAATGTCAGCCGCCGAGGCCGTCAAAGCGCTATAGAAGACCGGAGCCTTCGCCCGCCCTTCCGGCGTCAGCCGCACATTGCGCGACGACATCGCCAGACCATCCGCCTCGCGCACCGTCTCGCAACCGATGATCTCAATTGGCAGGTTCAAATCGCGCACCAGTGCCAGAACCACTTGCAATTGCTGCCAATCTTTCTGGCCGAAGTAACCGCGATCGGCCAAGGTCATGCCGAAAAGCTTGGTCACCACCGTGGCCACGCCATCGAAATGCCCGGGCCGCATCCGGCCCTCCAAAGGCTCGGCCACGCCCGAGACCGAGACCTTCGACACAAAGCCCTCGGGGTAGACCTCAGCCGGGGTTGGCGCGAAAAGCAGATCCGCTGGCACCGTCGCCAGCAAAGCCGCATCGGCCTCTTCGCTGCGCGGATATTTCTTCAGATCCTCGGGATTGTTGAACTGCATCGGGTTCACGAAGATCGTGGTGATCACCCGGTCACATTCTGCCCGCGCGCGCCGCACAAGGCTTAGATGCCCTTCATGCAAAGCGCCCATGGTCGGCACCACGCCGATGGTTTCGCCCGCCGCTTTCCAGCCGCGCGCAAGGGCGCGCAACTCGGCAACCGTCCGAAGGATAGGAGTCATTTCTTTACCGGCAGTTCATCAGGGAAGGAATGTTCCGCCGCCGGGAAGGCGCGGGCACGCACATCGGCGGCATAGGCGGCAATCGCCTCATCGGCGGCTTTGCCCAGCTCGGCATAGCGTTTGACGAATTTCGGGCGGAAGTCGGTGAAAAGCCCCAGCATGTCATCGACAACCAAGACCTGCCCATCGCAATGCACCCCGGCGCCGATGCCGATGGTGGGGATGCTGAGGCGTTCGGTGACGCGGCGCGACAGCCCCTCGGGCACCTTCTCCAATACCACCGAGAAGGCACCGGCGGCTTCCACCGCCAAAGCATCCGCCATGACCTTTTCGGCCTCAGCCGCGCGGCCCACGACTTTATAACCGCCAAGCGTGTTCACCGCCTGCGGGGTCAGGCCGATATGCGCCATCACCGGCACACCGCGCGCCGTCAAAAACGCAATGGTTTCGGCCATATGTTGGCCGCCTTCCAGCTTCACACAAGGCGCGCCGGTCTCGGCCATCAGCCGCGCCGCATTGCGGTAGGCCTGCTGCGGACTTTCTTCATATGAGCCAAAGGGCATATCGATGATCGGCATCGCCTTTTGCGTGCCGCGCACCACCGCTTGGCCGTGCAGGATCATCATCTCCATCGTCACGCCAAGGGTCGAGGGCAGGCCGTGGATCACCATGCCGACCGAATCCCCCACCAGAACCATGTCACAATGGGCATCGACCAGCCGGGCCACCGGCGTCGAATAGGCGGTCAGCACCACCAAAGGTGCGCCGCCTTTGCGGGCCAAAATATCAGGCGGCAGCACCGGCCTGACGGGAGAGGTGGCGCTCATGGCAGGCCCTTCCATACGAAAACTGCGTATAATTAGTGCATAGCACAGGGGGGCTTGCAAGGCGATAGCGCCGCAGTGCAGCACAGATGCGCCTGCGGTGAGCCCTTGACGCTGCGGCCTGACTTCGCGGTAATAGCTGCGAATGAAAGGAAATCTCATGTCGCTGCTGCAACGCGTTGCCCAAGAGGGCGTCACCCCTGAAGTCACCCGCCCCGCTGCCGAGCTGGTCATCTCGGGCGATTCCGTCCACACCACTTGGAGCCTTGAAGAGACCGATGGGCTTTACTCGGGCATGTGGCAGGCCACCCCCGGCAAGTGGAAGGTCGATTACGCCGAATGGGAATATGTCTATATTCACAAAGGCCATTCGATCATCACTGATGAGGCGGGCAAAGAAACCCATCTGCGCGCGGGTGACAGCTATATCATCCGGCCCGGCCTGAAAGGCACTTGGGAGGTGGTTGAGACCACGCTGAAGGATTATGTCATCCGCGAGTGATCGCCGCGATGATCGCATAAAAAAGGCCGCCCAAGGGCGGCCTTTTTTACTTTGGAATGGCGACAGGCTCAGCCCGCAACGTCGCTGGCCTCTCCGGCCAGAACGATCTCTTCCAACTCCAGCGCCGGGCAATCTTCTTCCAAAATGCCCTGACGGCGGCATTTGCGCAGATGCTTTTCCTTGGCAGCCTCGGCAGCCACCCGGTCGCTCTCGAACTTGGCGGCGATCTTGGCCTCATCCTCGGCGCGCTTGCGCTCGTTCTCGGGGGTGGCAGGGACCACGCGGCCGAAAGCGTCATCCATATAGGGACCTTCGATGGCCAGGCTCTCCGCCTCGGTGCGCACCTTCACCTTGGTGCCATTGCTGGCCTTCTCAAAGAGATCGATGGCATCTTGGTTGAAGAGCCGGATGCAGCCGGCGCTGGTGGCGCGACCGACGCTGGCATTGTCGATGGTACCGTGGATGCGGAACATCGTGTCACGACCACCGCGATAAAGATAAAGCGCCCGCGCGCCCAAGGGATTCTCCAACCCGCCCGGCAGACCACCGGCGTATTGGGCATACATATCGGGCTGGGTGCGGATCATATTCTGCGTCGGGGTCCAGCTTGGCCATTGCGCCTTGCGGCCCAGATAGCCGTTGCCGCGGAAGTTGATGCCTTCACGGCCCACGGCAATGCCGTAGCGGGTTGCGGTGCCATCGCCATGCACCCAGTAAAGCTTGCGCGCATAGGTATCGACCACGATCGAATTGGCCGGATCATCGGCCGTATAGGGCACGACGGTCTTCACATTGCCTTCGATCAGATAGCGCGGATCGACCGCCGGGATCAGATATTCGCCATCCTGCACCGCTTCATAGCCGGCGACAGAGGTGGGCGGAGCCTCTTGCGTGGTCCGAGGGCCGCAGGCCGCAAGGACAGGAAGCACGAAAAGCGCGGCAAGGCGCAGGGCAAAGCTGTTCACGATAGGACTCGATGCTTGCAACGGGAATGACGAAGGCACCTTGGCCCCGAGCGCCCCCCCTGCGTCAAGACCAGTTTTGCAGTTTTCCCCATGATGCGCCGCGGAATCCCCGCAATTGCCCCGCCTGACGCGGCTTGCTTGCAAAATGACGCCGAAGTGATGCAGGCGCGATGACAGGAAATCGCCGAAACCCGGGAGAACTTGGCGCCAACGAATCCCCCCGCCTCCAATAAAAAGAGCCCACCGCTGCCGGGAGGCCCAAAAATCTTGCAAGATTTTTGAACGGAGCCTTTGCAGGCTCCGTCCGATCTTTTCACAAAGATCGGTCAGCCGTCGATGCGGATGCGCGCGTTTGACGGGTCGAAGGGGCTGTCTTCCACCACCACCGCATCCCATTCCTCGCGCAGCATCTTCACCTTCAGCTTGGTGCCGACCTCGGCCAGATCGGGGCGCACATAGCCCATGCCGATCTGCTTGCCGAAAGCCACCGAATAGCCGCCCGAGGTCAAACGCCCAACCTTCTCGCCATTGACCAGCAGCGCCTCCTTGCCCCAAGGATCGGCATCCGCCGGACCGTCGATCAGCACGGTGACGCATTTCGACCGGATGCCGGTCTCCAGCATCTTGGCCTTGCCGCGGAAGTCTTTGTTCAGGTCCACAAAGCGGTCCAAAGCGGCTTCCAGCGGGGTCGCATCACGCCCCAACTCATTGCCAAAGGCGCGGTAGCTCTTTTCTTGACGCAACCAGTTCTGCGCCCGCGCGCCCACGCCCTTCAGCCCATGCTTCTCACCCACGGACCACAGAAGATCCCACAGGTAGCGGCCAAATTCGATCGGGTAGTGCAGCTCCCAACCGAGTTCCCCGGTATAAGCCACCCGGATCGCGCGCACCGGGCACATCCCGAGCTCAATGTCGCGATAGCTGAGCCAGGGGAAGCGCTTGTTGCCCAGAACCGTCGCCGGATCGGCATCTTTGACGAGATCCTTCAGCAAAGCCCGCGCATTCGGGCCTGCCAAGGCAAAGACACCCCATTGCGTGGTCACATCATGGATATCGAGATAGCCGCCGCCATCCGCCATCCAATCATCCGCGCATTTTTGCAAGAAATCATAGTCATAGGCGGTCCAAGCCCCGGCCGAGATGAGGTAATACTCATTCTCCTTCAACCGCACGATGGTATATTCCGTGCGCGTCGTCCCGGCTTCCGTCAATGCATAGGTCAGGTTGATCCGACCGACATTCGGCAGCTTGTTGCAGGTGAAGTGATCCAAGAAGGCCGTCGCCCCCGGCCCACGCAGCAAATGCTTGGTGAAGGCCGAGGCATCAATTACCCCAACCGTATTGCGCACCGCCTCGGCTTCCGCCTTGGCATAGGGCCACCAAGTGCCACGGCGGAAGGACCGCCCGTCATGGTCAAAGCCTTGCGGCGCGTCTTTCGGGCCGTAATAGTTCGGGCGCTCCCAACCATTCACTTGGCCCATCTGCGCGCCCATCTCTATCTGGCGATCATAGGCCGGAGCGGTCCGGAGCGGGCGGCAATCTTCGCGCTCTTCATCGGGGTGGTGCAGGATGAAGACGTGGTTGTAGCACTCTTCATTCTTGCGCGCGGCATATTCCGTGGTCATCCACGCGCCGTAGCGCTTGGGATCAAGCGAGGCCATGTCGATCTCGGCCTCGCCTTCGGTCATCAGCTGCGCCAGATAATGCCCGGTGCCGCCGGCGGCGGTGATGCCAAAGCTGAAACCTTCCGCCAGCCACATATTGCGCAGACCCGGCGCCGGGCCCACCAGTGGGTTGCCATCCGGCGTATAGCAGATCGGGCCGTTGAAATCGTCCTTCAGACCCACGGTCTCGGACGAGGGCAGACGGTGGATCATCGACATATATTCCGCCTCGATCCGCTCCAGATCCAGCGGGAAGAGGTCCGCCCGGAAGCTGTCCGGCACGCCATATTCGAACCGCGCCGGGGCGCCATATTCATAAGGCCCAAGGATCCAGCCGCCGCGCTCTTCGCGCACATACCATTTGGCATCGGCATCGCGCAAAACCGGGTGCTCGCCATGGGTCTTGCGGTATTCCACCAGCATCGGATCGGGCTCGGTCACGATATATTGGTGCTCGACCGGGATCGCCGGGATCTTGATGCCCAAAAGCTTCGCCGTGCGCTGCGAATGGTTGCCCGTCGCGGTCACCACATGCTCGGCATGAATCTCATATTTCTCTTCCGAAGGCAGCAGCATGCCGCCGCGCTCTTCCATCCGGGTGACCGAAACGATCCATTCCGAGCCGGTCCAGCGATAAGAATCCACTTGGATCTTCCGCTCAATCGTCACGCCATGCTGGCGCGCGCCTTTGGCCATCGCTTGGGTCACATCGGCGGGGTTGATGTAGCCATCCTGCGGGTGGAACAAGGCGCCCTTCAGATCATCGGTGCGCAGAAGCGGCCAACGCTCTTTCATCTCAGCCGGGGTCAGGAACTCATGATAGACCCCGGCGGTTTCCGCCACCGAGGAATAGAGCATATATTCATCCATCCGGTCTTGGGTCTGCGCCATCCGCAGGTTGCCCACCACCGCGAAACCAGCGTTCAAGCCGGTCTCTGCCTCCAGCGATTTGTAAAAATCGACCGAGTATTTGTGGATATGGGTCGTCGCATAAGACATGTTGAACAGCGGCAAAAGCCCCGCCGCATGCCAAGTCGAGCCGCTCGTCAACTCATCGCGCTCGACCAGCATCGTGTCCCAGCCGGCCTTGGCAAGGTGATAGGCAATGCCCGTCCCCACTGCGCCACCGCCCACCACAAGCGCCTTCACATGCGTCTTCATTGTCCGACTCCCGGGAAAATCTTTGGCTCATATCTGACAGAGCGCCAGTTATGAGGCAAAGCTCACCCGACTTATCGCGTCCGAAAACGACATAGCGCACATGTCGTGGCCAGACCAAAGCGCGGCAGAAGGCGCCTCAGGCCCCGCGCACCCGGCCCATCAGCGCTGAGACGGCAAAAGCTGCCGCCGCCGCAACCACAATCGAAGGCCCGGCGGGCGTGTCTTGCCACAAGGAAAGCGCCAATCCCGCCAGCGCCGCCAAAGCGCCAATGCCAATCGCGCCCGCCGCCATCCCCTCGGGGCTGCGCGCCAGCCCGCGCGCCGCCGCTGCCGGGATGATCAACATGGCCGAGATCAGCAAAGCCCCCACCACTTTCAGCGCCACGGCCACAACCACTGCCAAAGCGATGACCAGAACCAAGCGTTCCCGCTCGGGCCGGATGCCGGTGGAATGCGCCAGATCTTCGTTCAAAGTCGCGGTCAACAGCGCCTGCCAACGCCAGGCCAGCAAGCCCAGAACCAAAGCCGCCCCGCCCCAAATCAGCGCCAGATCGCCTTTCGACACTGCAAGGATATCGCCGAAAAGCCATGCCGAAAGATCGGTGCGCACGCCGGGCAGAAAGCTCACCGCCACCAGGCCAAAGGCCAAAGCTGAATGCGCCATCACCCCCAAGGTGGTGTCCAAAGCCCAGCCCCGCGCCGCCAGCCCGGCAACCGAGATCGCCATTGCCAAGGCCACCACCAAAGTGCCCGCCACGATCGGCAGATCCGTCGCCAAAGCCAAAGCCACGCCCAAAATCGCCGCATGGGCGGTGGCATCGCCGAAATAGGCCATCCGCCGCCAGACCACGAAGGCCCCCAAAGGCCCGGTGGCCAAAGCCACCCCCACCCCCGCCAAAGCCGCGCGGATCAGGAAATCATCAAGCATCATGCCGCTCGTCTTTTAGAGGTGTCGAATGGGTATCTGCATGGTCATGGTTATGCCCATGATTATGCCCGTGCCCATCGCTATGCGTATGGCCATGAGAATGCCCGCAAACATGGTCATGCGGGGCCGTGTGATCGTGGTCATGCTCATGGCGATAAAGCGCCAAAGCGCCTTGCGTCCCCAGACCAAAGAGCGCGCGATATTCCGGCGCGCTCGACACCACCTGGGGCGAGCCTTCGCAGCAGACATGCCCATTCAGGCAAATCACCCGGTCGCTCGCCGCCATCACCACATGCAGATCATGGCTGACCATCAAGACAGCCACGCCCGTCTCAACCCGAACCTCTTCAATCAGCCGGTAGAACGCCGCCTCACCCGGTTGGTCCAAGCCTTGCGTCGGCTCATCCAGCATCAAAAGATGCGGCTGCCCCAGCAGCGCCCGCGCCAGCAGCACGCGCTGCAATTGCCCGCCCGACAGCCCCGCCATCGGCAAAGCCTCACTCCCCGCCATGCCAACCCGCGCCAGCACCGCCTGCGCTTCGGCATCGCTCACGCGCTTTGGCAAAGACAAGAACCGCCGTACCGAGATTGGCATCGTCCGGTCGATCTGAAGCCGTTGCGGCACATAACCAATCCGCAAGCCCGGCGCATGAACCACCGCCCCTTCAGCCGCTGGCAAAATCCCCAAAAGCGCGCGCAAAAGCGTCGACTTGCCCGAGCCATTGGGCCCGACCAAAGTGACAATCTCGCAAGGCTTCAAGCTCAGCGTGATATTGTGCAAAATCTCCGTGCCGCCCAAACGCACGCAAAGATGCCGCGCCTCGATCAGCGGCAAAGCCGCATCCCCTGCACCAGCACTGACAAATGCCTGCCGCGACGACAGCCGCGGTGAAAGCTGCCCCTTGTTCATTTTCCGGCCTCGCGGCAGGCGGTGCACAGCCCCAAAGCCTCGATGTTTGAGCGCTCAACCGTGAAGCCCAAAGCCGCGCCCGCCCCCTCAAGCGCGGCCCGCACCTTGTCCGCAGGCGCTTCTGCCACCGCATCGCAGCCGCGGCAAATCAGGAAGGCCGGCGCATGCGCCTCTCCGGGATGCATGCAAGCGGTAAAGGCATTCAGCCGCTGCACGCGGTGCACAAAGCCTTGCTCCACAAGGAATTCCAACGCCCGGTACGCCACGGGCGGCTGATGGCCAAACCCCTCGGCTGCCAAGCGTTGCAGCACATCATAAGCGCCCAGCGCCTTATGCTCTTCCAGCAAGATCTCCAGCACACGCTTTCTCACGGGCGTGAAGCGCGCGCCCTGCTCGGCCGCCAAAGCCTCGGCCCGTGCCAAGACATCTGCGGCACAATGCCCATGGTCATGGCTGGCAAAAGCCGCGCCGGGATCGGCACAGCCAGCGCAACTGTCGGCGGACGAATGCTTATGGGCCATGATCTTCCCTTGACACGTTATGGTATAACATACATAGACCTCTCCCAGTGCAGATCGAGGCTCTTCATGCGTTATATCATATCATTTCTTTTGACCAGTGCCGCCAGCCCCGCTTTGGCCGAGGTGCCCCATGTCGTCACCGACCTGCCGCCCGTGCATGCGCTGGTGGCTGCCGTGATGGGCGATCTCGGCACCCCTGATCTTTTGCTGCAACAAGGCGCCTCGCCGCATGGCTTCCAACTGCGCCCGAGCCAGATGCAGGCCGTGACCTCGGCCGATCTGGTGCTGTGGATCGGCCCCGAAATCTCGCCTTGGCTGGAAAAGGCTCTCGCCAATCGCCCCGACACCAGCCCCGCACTGGCGCTCTTGGCGACCAAGGGCACCCAGCTGCGCAGCTATGCGACAACGCATGAGGACGAGGCCGACCACTCTGGCCACGACCATACCAGTCACGACCACGACCACGACCATACCGGTCACGATCATGACCACCATGACCATGCCCATACCGGCACCGACCCGCATGCTTGGCTGGACCCGAACAACGCGCTGCATTGGACGCAAGTCATCGCCGAGGAACTCGCCAGCCTTGACCCGGCAAATGCCGAGATCTACCGCCAGAACGCCGCAGCCACCGCCACTCGCATCCGCGCCGCAGATGAGGAAGCCAAAGCCCTCCTCGCCCCGGTGCAGGCCCGCCCCTTCGTCACTTTGCATGACGCTTACGGCTATTTCACCGCGCATTACGGCCTCACTTTCGCCGGTGCGGTCTCTTCTGGCGATGCCGCCTCCCCCGGCGCGCGCCACCTTAAGGAGCTGCAAGCCAGCCTTGGCCCCGATGCCCAGACCTGCCTCTTCCCCGAGGCGCAGCTCGACCCCGCCCATCTGCAACAATTGGCCGAGGCGACCGGCGCCAAAATCGGCGGCGCGCTCGATCCCGAAGGCTCAACCCTGCCGCCGGGCCCTGATCTCTACCCTGCGCTGATCACCAATCTGGCGAAGACCTTGGCCGCCTGCCAAGCCTAACCCAAAGCGGCGCCGCTCCAAGTTTCCACCTGCAACGTGCCTTTCCATTTCTGTCCCCAAGACAGCTCCGCCTTAGTGTTAACGAGTTGCCTTCTTATCCCGGCGGCGGGTGCGGCCAACCGGCCCCTTGCATCCGCCGCCGATTTACAGTCAGCCTCTCGGCATGGACTGGATCAAAATCATACATCTTCTTTGCGTGATGGGCTGGATGACCTCCATCTTCGCCGTGCCGCGCGCCCTGATCTTCTGGCGCCGCGAATGGGAGCGTTTGGGCGAATTCGGCCCGCTCGGCGACCTCACCATCCGGCTTTACCGCTTCTCGGCGGGCCTCGGCGTCATCGCTGCGATCACCGGCTTTTGGCTCGCCATCGCCTATTGGGGCTTCCAGCCTTGGCTGCACCTCAAACTGACGCTCGTCGCAGTCCTTGCGGCGCATTATATCTGGACAGGCATCCTCGTCGTCCGGGCGAAACGCGGTGAGTTCGGCAAATCCGACACCTATCTGCGCATCTTCAATGAGCTCAGCGTGCTGGCCGTGGTCGCCATCCTCTGGGCCGTCGTCGTCAAACCCTTCTAAAGACAAAGGCGGCAGCCCCCTAAGGGACGACGCCGCCTTTTCATCTTGACCAAAATACTCCCGCCGGAGGCTCCCAGCGCTGCCAGAGGCGCGCCCTCCGGCCCTCCTCTCCCCGGCTTTCATCTTGATAAAAATACTCCCGCCGGAGGCTCTTCTCTTTTAAACCTTCGCCCCCTTGCGCCCCTCGATCAGCCAAGCAGCCACCGCCAATCCGGCGGCAAACAACAGCCACAGCCAGCCCGGCAGCAAAGCCGCCACCTGCACCTCTTGCGTGGCATAGGCGCCGCGCGGCGTGATCCCGATCCAACCCCGCCCTGCGGCCGGGCGCCCCTCGGCCACCTGCCGCAGGTCCGGCAGGCCCGCCTCAATCCGCACCACCCCTCCACCAACGCCAGCCACCACCGGCGCCACCAAATCGCCCGAGGCCAAGGTCTCGACAAACTCACGCGGCGCCGATGGGCCAATGCCAATCACCCGCGTCAGATCCTCTTGCTCCAGCCGGTAAAGCCCCAAAGACGGAGCGGCCCAAGTGACCTCATAGCGCCCCGGCAGGGTCTGGCGCATCTCCAGCGTGACCTCCGCCCCATCCGGCCCGGTCACCGTCAAAGGCCCCGGCGCCACATCGGAAATCGTGCGCCGCACAATGGTTAGATCCTGACCATTGGCGGTTGCCGTCAGCGTCTCCTCTTCCAACTCCGGCTCTTTCAGCATCCAATGCGCGAGCCGCCGCAGAAGCTCAAGTTGCGGCCCGCCGCCCTCATAGCCGCGTCCCCAAAGCCAAGCCTGATCGCTGGACAGAACCGCGATCCGGCCCTGATCCACCCGGTCCAGAACCAGCAAAGGCAGGCCCCCCGGCCCCTCCATCACCGTCTGACCGCTCAGCTTTTGCACCTCGGCAATGCGGAACCAGCGGCCCCAACCGGGCTGGCCGTCCTCGCCTGCCGGCGCAAAGCGCTCCAAACCTTCCGTCACCGGATGGCGTTTGCCCAGATCGGTGATCGTCGGGCGGAAGCCGCCCTCCACCACCTGCGCCGTCGGCGCCACCGGCAAGATCTCGGCCAAGGGCGAGCGGTAAAGCGAATCCACCACGCCAAATTCCGGCCCAGCGGCGACCAAAACCGTCCCGCCATTGCGCACATATTGCACCACATTGTCGATGTAAGACATCGGCAGGATGCCCCGCATCCGGTAGCGGTCAAAGATGATCAGATCGAATTCTTCAATCTTCTCAACGAACAATTCCCGCGTCGGGAAGGCGATCAGGCTCAGCTCATCCACCGGCACGCCATCTTGCTTTTCCGGCGGGCGCAGAATGGTGAAATGCACCAGATCCACCGAGGCATCCGACTTCAGCAAATTCCGCCAAACCCGCTCGCCCGCATGCGGCTCGCCCGAGACCAACAGCACCCGCAAGCGATCCCGCACCCCGTTGATCTGCACCACTTGC
The DNA here is from genome assembly GCF_030848395.1 of Pseudogemmobacter lacusdianii. Taxonomy (GTDB): domain Bacteria; phylum Pseudomonadota; class Alphaproteobacteria; order Rhodobacterales; family Rhodobacteraceae; genus Pseudogemmobacter; species Pseudogemmobacter lacusdianii. The sequence goes on from NZ_JAVDBT010000009.1 coordinate 126,916, forward strand.
GCATTGTTGCGATCGGTCAGCTCACCCTCGACCGGGGACACGGAGAACTGCAACACATTCATCCCGCCATGCGGCAGCACCACCGGCAGATCCAGCTCCACGCCAAGGGGGATGCGGTAAACCTGCGGCGGCTCGGCATCGACCGACATCGTAAGATCGACCTCCGCCCCGGCCAAGGCTGGCACCGCGCCAATATCCTCAACCATCAGTTTCATCACGAATTCTTCGCCGATGATCGCAAAGGCCGGGGCGTTTTTGATCACCAAACGCCGGTCCCAATCCGCCGCTTTCCCGGTCAAAAGCACATGCAAAGGCGCGGGCAAAGCCGGCGTCATCTCCATATCATGCAGCCGCCCGTCGCTGACCAACAGCACCCCCGCCACCCGCGCACGCGGCTCTTCGGCCAAAGCTTCCGCCATCGCGGTCATCGCCAGCGTGCCTGCGTCTTCCTCGCCATCCGAAAAGCGCCGGATCCGCAACTCTGTCCCCGGCATGGCGGCAATCTCCGCCTCCACCTGCGCCACCGCTTGCGCCACTTGCGCGGGCCGCCCGCCCAAAGACTGGCTCGCCGTATCGTCAACGATCAAGAGCACAATATCATTCAGCGACGCGCGCTCTTCTTCTTGCAAAGACGGGTTCGCCAAAGCGCCCAGCAGCGCCAAGGCCGACAGCCCCCGCAAGGCCCAACCCGCCAGCCCCCGCCAGAGGCCCAGCGCCAGCATCAAAAGCGCAACCCCGGCCAAAGCCCAAATCAGCGGCCAGTCCAGCAGCGGATCAAAGACCAAACTCATTGGCCCAACCTTTCCAGCAACGCCGGCACATGCACTTGATCCGACTTATAATTCCCGGTCAGCACATGCATGATCAGGTTGATCCCAAAGCGATAAGCAATCTCGCGCTGCCGCTCTCCGGTGAAGCCGCGCCCCACCGGCAGCATCGGCACGCCCGCGGCATCCGTGGCCCAAGCCGAGGCCCAATCATTGCCGCCAATCACCACCGGCGTGACGCCATCGTTGAGGTTGCGAAACGGCATGCCCTCTTCCAGCGCCGCATCGGCGGGCGCGGCTTCCACCCAAAGCGCGCCCTCCTGCCAACGGCCCGGAAACTCTTGCAGCAGGTAAAATGTCCGCGTCAAAACATGGTCCTGCGGGATCTGCTCCAGTGCCGGAATATCCAGACCCAAGGCGATGCGCTGCAAAGCCTCGCCCTCCGGCGTCGCGCCACCAAAGCCCGCCACATCGCCGTCGCGGGTGTCGAAAAGGATCATCCCGCCGGTGCGCAAAAATTGGTTCAACTTGTCATAAGCCGCAGCCGAAGGCGTCGGCGCTTCCGCCGTCACTGGCCAATAAAGAAACGGGAAGAACCCCAATTCATCGGCCTCAAGATCCACCCCCATCGGCTCGGCAGGCTCAATCGAAGTGCGCTGCCACAGCCGATCGCCAAGCCCGCGCAACCCCGCCTCCGCCATCTCGTCCAGCGCATCATCCCCGGTCAAAACATGCGCCAAAACCACCGCCGAGGTCGCCTCAATCGCGAAATCATCCCCCGGCAAAGGCTCGTCTTGCGCAAGAGCGCGCTCCGGAGCCGCGCCCAAAGCCAAACCCGCCAAGGCCAAAGCCGCCGCCCCGCGCCGCCAACCCGAGAGACGCCCCGCCACGAACAAAGCCGCCAGAATGTCCAAGAGCAACAACCCCAAAGCCCCGCCCAACAGCGGCCCTTTCAAAGACTGCTCCGCCGCTTCCTCCAGCGCCGTCACCGAAACCCCCGCAGGCCAAACCGCAGGCTTCAGCTCCGTCTCGGCCCCGATCACATTCAAGGCCACACGGCGATCGAGACCGGCATAAAGCCCCGGCGGCTGGTCCGGGTTCGGCCCTGCCTTCAAGGCTTGCGCCAAGACCGTGCCCTCAACCCCGGCAATCTCACCGGCATTGCGCGCCGCCCCCCAAGCGTCCAACACCTCTTCCGGCACCCAGATTTGCCCCGCCAAATCAGAGGCTTCCGGCATCGCGGGCCGGGTCGACACCGCCAACCGCTCCAGCATCTGCACGAAAAGCCCCGACAAAGGCAGGCTCGACCATTCCGCATTGGCGGTCACATGCACCAAAACCACCTGCCCCTGCCCCAGCACCTTACGGGTCACCAAAGGCGTGCCATCGTCCAAAGCCGCAATGGTGCGCTCGGCCAAACTGGGGTCGGGCTGGGCCAAAACCTGCTCTTTCACCGCCACATCATCGGGCAAAGCCAGCCCGAAGAAGGGCGAGCCTTCGGGGAAAGGCGCCAGCGCCTTCGGCTCCCCCCAGCTCATCGCCCCCCCGACCGTGCGGCCGCCCTCGCGCAGGCGCACCGGCAGCAAAGGGTCTTCCTCGAACCGGCTCACATCGCTGGCCGCCATCCGCGGCCCGGCAAAGCGCAGCAAAAGCCCGCCCGCCTCCAGCCATTCCAACATCGCCGCCTGATCGCCGCCCGAGATCCGCGCCACATCGGCCAGAATGATCACATCGGGCTTGGCAACCAGAACCTCCGACAGCGCGCCCTCCACGAGATCGGCCACCGGCGTCAAAGCTTGCCGCAGGTAATGCGTCGGCGACAGAAGTTGCAGCCCCTCATCATCGCCGCCCGAACCAAGGATCGCCACCTTGCGCCGCTTCAAACTGTCATCCGTCAGGCTCACCGCCCCGGCCGAACGCAGGCCCGGAATCTCAAAGCGAGTCACCCGGTTGCGCAGCTCGGGCGGCAGATCCATCTCCACCTCGGCCCGTGTCGCAGCGCCCTCAAAGCTGACCGGGACCCGCGCCAATTCGCGGTCAATCCCGGCCGGATCGGGGCCTCGCGCGGCGATCTCCACCGCCATGCCGCCCTCACCGCCAATGCGTGAGATCGCCAGCACCACCTTGCCATCGCGGAAGCCTGCGGGGTGCAAAGCCAGCACCGGACGCGGGCTTTCCACCACCGTCACAGCGCCGCGCGCCCGCAAAGCCTGCGCCAAAGCCTCGCGCCCCGGATGCGCCAAGCCATCCGCCAGCCAAAGAGTGTCAAAATCACCTTCCGGCAGGGCCGCGGCCCAAGCCTCAAGGTCTGATGGCGCCCAAGCCGCAGGCTCCATCCCGATCAACCGCCCCGACCAAGCCTCGGCACTTTGGAACACCACCTCCGAAGGCCGATCCGTCAGCCGAATGACCGAAACCGTGCGCCCAGCGCCCCCGGCCTCTTCCACCAAAGCCTCGGCCCGGTTCATCCGCCGCGCCCAATCGCGCGCCTCGGCCCAGCCGCCGTCCAAGACCACCAGCAAAGGCCCCGAGCCCGCCTGCCGCTCTTCGGGATGCAGCACCGGCCCGGCAAAGCCGATGATCGCCGCCGCCACCGCCAAGATCCGCAGCAACAACAGCCACCACGGCGTCTTATCCGCCTCCGCCGCCTCATCCTTCAGGCCCAAAAGCAAAGCCACGCCCGGAAAGCGCCGCCGGATCGGTGCCGGAGGCACCGCGCGCAGCAAAAGCCACAGGATCGGCAGCGCGATCAGCGCCGCCAGCAGCATCGGGTTGAGAAAGCCAATCGGCCCCAGCGTGAACATTTACCGCCCGGCCTCCAAAGCCCGATAGAGCCACAACAAAGCCATCTGCGCCGGTTGCCCGGTGTGATGGGTGGAAAAATGCCAACCCACAGCGCGGGTTAGGCTTTGCAGCCGGTCTTTCCGCTCGGCCAAACGCGCCAGATACCGCTCACGCAGATCGCCCGCCTTGCGGGTTTCATAGCGCAAAGCCCCGCCCATCGATTCAAAGATCGTGCGGCCGTCGAAGGGAAATTCTTCCTCCGCCGGGTCCAGCACCATCACCGCCGCCCCCAGCACGCCCCGGTCCGAGGCTTTGGCCAAAACCGCCTCAACCGCCGCCAGATCGCCCATGAAATCCGACAAAAACACCGCCCGCCCGTGAGAGACCATGCCCTCCACCTGCGGCGCACCGTAATCGCCCGCCTCAGCACTGCCCGCCAGTTCCGCCGCCAAGCGCACCAGTTGCGTCCGGCCCGCACGCGGCGGCAGCCCTCCGGCCAAGCCCACCCGCTCGCCCCCGCGCAACAGCAAAACCGCCATGGCCAAAGCCAACAGTTGCGCGCGATCCGCCTTGCTCGCCCGCCCCTTGGCGCCCGAGAACCCCATGCTCTTGGCCGGGTCCACCCAAAGCGTCACCGATTGCGCCGCCTGCCATTCGCGCTCGCGCACGAAATGCGCATCCGACCGGGCCGAGCGGCGCCAGTCGATCAGCCGCGCCGCATCGCCCTGATGCGCCGGACGATATTGCCAAAACTCATCGCCCAGACCCGCGCGCCTGCGGCCATGCTCGCCCAGCATCACCGTATGCGCCAGCATCTCGGCCTGCGCCAACAAAGGCGGCAGGGCCTGGCCCAAAGCCTCGGCCCTTGCGCGCAGCCCTTGGGAAAGCGTCTCGCTCACGCCGCCGCCTCAAACCCCAAAACGCGGGTGGAGGTGCGGGCGATGATCCCGGCCAAAGTCTCACCCCTTGCCCTTGCGGCAAAGGACAAAGCCATCCGATGCCCAAGGCATGCCGGCGCCAAAGCCGCCACATCCTCGACCGAGGGCGCCAGCCGTCCTTGCAACAAGGCCCGCGCCCGCACCGTCAGCATCAAAGCCTGCGCCGCCCGCGGCCCCGGACCCCAAGCCAAAGCATCCGCCAAATCGCGGCCCTCCGGCTCTCCCGGACGGCAGGCGCGCACCAGATCCAAGATCGCCTCAACCACCTTCTCGCCCACCGGCATCCGCCGCACCACGGCTTGCGCCGCAATCAACTGCTCGGCCGAGAACACCTGATGCGCCACATCCTCCGCCGCCCCGGTGGTCGCGATCAGAATATCGCGCTCCACCGCGCGTGTCGGATAGTCCACATCCACCTGCACCAAGAAGCGGTCGAGCTGCGCCTCGGGCAAAGGATAAGTCCCCTCTTGCTCAATCGGGTTCTGCGTCGCCAAAACATGGAACGGCCGCCCCAAGGCCCGATGCGCCCCGGCGATCGTCACCTCTTTCTCCTGCATCGCCTGCAGCAAAGCCGATTGCGTCCGTGGGCTCGCCCGGTTGATCTCATCCGCCATCAACAGCTGGCAAAACACCGGCCCCTCGATGAACCGAAACGCCCGAGACCCATCCGCCGCCGTCTCCAGCACCTCCGAGCCCAAAATATCCGCCGGCATCAAATCCGGGGTGAACTGAATGCGGCCCGTATCCAGCCCCATCACCACGCCCAAAGTCTCCACCAGCCGCGTCTTGCCCAAGCCCGGCAGACCCACCAACAGCGCATGCCCGCCGCACAACAGTGAGGCCAGCACCAGATCCACCACCTTCTCTTGGCCAATGAACCGACGGTTGATCGAGGCCTTCGCGCGCCCCAAAACTTCACCCAGGGCCTCAATCTCAGCCACCAGAGCCTCTTCACCCGCCATGACAAACCCTCAAAGATGCTTTTGCCGCATTAGAGCGAAAACCCCGCCCCGGCACAAATGGCAAACGCGCCCCCGGCACAAATCCTCGTGACGCAAGCGCGAGGCCAAATTCCACAACTTCCCCCTTCATCTTGACTGAAATACTCCCGCCGGAGGCGTCCCAAGCCTGCCAAAATCCCTGCACAAACCCCTTAAGAGCCGCTTAAATCCCCAACGCCCCTTGCAGATCCCCCCCCGCTGCACGACATTCCCCCCCATGACCGGACCCACCGCAGATACCCTCGCCGCCGCCGCAAAAGCCGCTTCCAAAGCCTCTGGCCTGCCGCCCGTGCACCTTTGGAACCCCGATTTCTGCGGCGATATTGATATGCGCATCGCCCGCGACGGCACCTGGTATTACCTCGGCACGCCGATCGGTCGCGCACCTTTGGTCAAACTCTTCTCCTCGATCCTGAAGCGTGAGGGCGACAGCTACTTCCTCGTCACCCCGGTCGAGAAAGTCGGCATCAAAGTCGATGACGCCCCCCTCCTCGCCATCGATTTCGAAGCCGAAGGCACAGGCGAAGCGCAAAACCTGCATTTCGTCACCAAGACCGAGGACCGCGCCATGGCCGGCCCCGATCACCCGATCCGGGTTGAGCGGGATGACAAGGGCGAACCCTCGCCCTACGTCCTTATCCGCAGCAATCTTTGGGCGCTGATTGACCGGAAATCCTTCTACCGCCTTGTCGAACTGGGTTGCCACGCGCCGCATGATGGCGCTAGCTGGTTTGGCCTTTGGTCCGGCGGGCAGTTCTTCCCGGTCATTCCTTCGGCTGAATTGCCTGCCTAACGCCGCTCAATTCCTGCCCAAGCCCATTCCCCGCTCCAAACGATAGTGTCCGCTCAATAGATGCCCCTTTTTGCCGCCAACCTGACCCTGCTCTTCACCGAGGTGCCGATGCTCGACCGGCCCGATTGGGCCCAGCGCACCGGCTTTGACGGCGTTGAGGTGCTGTTTCCCTATGACCACCCGGTGGCCGATTGGGAGCGTGCCTTGGCGGGCCAACCCTTGGCGCTCATCAACACGCCCCCCGGCGATTGGGCGAGTGGCGACCGGGGCTTCGCCGCCCGTCCGGGGCATGAGACCGCCTTCCGCGACAGCTTTCTGCGCGCCGCCGATTACGCCACGCGGCTGAACTGCCCGCGCATCCATGTGATGGCTGGGGTCGCCAAAGGCCCGCAGGCCGAAAGCACCTATGTCGCAAATCTGACTTGGGCCTTGGCGCAAGCCCCGGATCTGTCGCTCGTGGTTGAGCCTTTGAACCCCGAGGATATGCCCGGCTATTTCCTCAACGATTACGATCAGGCCGCCCGGATCATCGACGACATCAATGACCCGCGTTTGGCGCTGCAATTCGACCTCTGGCATGCCGCCCGCCTGCACGGAAACCCCGAGTTCGTCTGGGACGACCACAAAGCCCGCGTCGGCCATGTGCAGATCGCCGGTTTCCCCTCGCGCAATGAACCGGGCGGTGGCGGCTTCTCGCTGCCCGCCCTTTGCGATGCGGTGGATCAGCTCTCCGGCGTCTGGATTTCGGCTGAGTATCGCCCCGCGCGCGGCACCGCCCAAGGCCTCGGCTGGCTGCAAGCGCTGAAATCTCGCGGCACGCCGATCGGCAGTTGAACCGCTGCCGCGCCGATTCGGTGCTGACGTCTTAACGGGCGAAGGCGCGCAGATGTCATGCGCAAAGCCATACGTGAGCCATATCAAAAGCAGCTGTAAAACAGACGTTGATTTTTGCGGCATTTCAACAGCTTAACCCGCCGAACGCGGGGTTTCGCGCCGCCCTTGTCGCGCAGCCACCCTTGCCCAAATCCGCCCCATCCGTAATATGCGCCGCAAGCCCCATCCAAGGATCGCAGCCATGCCCGTCAACGCCCCCGAGACTCAGATCGTGACCCGCTGGAAAGTGGCCTGCGATGGCGGTGAGGGCGCTTTGGGCCATCCCCGCGTCTGGCTCTCGATCCCGGCCGAGACCGGCTTTGTCGAATGCGGCTATTGCGACAAGAAATTCGTGATCGACCGCGATCACGCGCATGACGACCACTAAAAAGTTCGGCGCTTTTCGCCCCCGCAAACCCCGCTCCGGCGGGGTTTTCTTATGGGGTGCTATAGGGTTAGCCCAGAAGCCCCTTAACCAGCGTGCGGCCTTCCCCTTGCGGCAGCGCAGCGCCGCGAGGGTGTCCAAAGGCTGGCAGAGCCCCCCTCTTCATGCCATATAAAACCCCAGCATAAAGGGGAAAGCGGCATGGCATTCGGCAAGGGTCACCACCTGCATCTGATCGATGGATCGGCCTATATCTTCCGCGCCTATCACGCGCTGCCGCCGCTCACCCGGCAGTCTGACGGCCTGCCGATTGGCGCCGTTGCAGGCTTCTGCAACATCCTCTGGAATGAGATTTCCAGCGAGAAACGTGCCTCCGGTGCCACCCATATCGCGGTGATTTTCGATCATTCCGCCACCACATTCCGCAATGCTATCTACCCGGAATATAAAGCAAATCGCCCGCCCCTGCCGGAAGATCTGCGCCCGCAATTCCCGCTCACCCGCGAAGCCACCCGCGCCTTCAATGTCTCGTGCATCGAGATTGAAGGCTATGAGGCCGACGACATCATCGCCACGCTGGCCACCCAAGCCGCCGAGGCCGGTGGCAGCTGCACCATCATCTCCTCCGACAAAGACCTGATGCAACTGGTGCGCCCCGGCATCGACATGTTCGACCCGATGAAAAGCCGCACCATCGGCCCGGACGAAGTCTTTGAAAAGTTTGGCGTATCACCCGACCGCGTGGTCGATGTGCAGGCGCTTGCCGGGGACAGCACCGACAACGTCCCCGGCGCGCCCGGCATCGGTTTGAAGACCGCCGCCCTTTTGATCCAAGAATACGGCGACCTCTCCACCCTGCTGGAACGCGCCGGTGAGATCAAACAACCCAAGCGCCGCGAGACCTTGGTCAACAACGCCGAACTGATCCGCATCTCCGAAAAGCTGGTTCGTCTCGACGACAAAGTCCCGCTCGACATCCCACTTGAGACGATGGAGATCACCGCGCCCGAGCCCGAGAAGCTGCTGAAATTCCTCACGGATATGGAGTTCCGCACCCTCACCCGCCGTGTGGCCGAGCGACTGAAGGTCGAGGTTCCGGCCATCGAAGCCGCCCCTGCCAAAGCCGCCGCCGCAGCCCCTGCTGCCGTGGAACAAGACCGCCTGCCCTTCGACCCCAGCACCTATGTCGCCATCCGCGACCGCGCGACTTTGGACCAATGGCTCGCCCGCATCGCCGAGATCGGCCATGTCGCCATCGACACCGAAACCACCAGCCTCGATGAGATGCAGGCCGAGTTGGTCGGCATTTCCCTCGCCATCGACCCCGGCCAAGCCGCCTATATCCCCTTGGGCCACAAACAAGGCGGCGGCGACCTCTTCGGCAGCGCCAGCCTCGTCGAAGGACAGCTCAACCTCTCTGAGACCCTCGCCGCCCTAAAGCCCATCTTGGAGGATCCAGCCATCCTCAAGATCGGCCAGAATATGAAATACGACTATAAGATCCTCGCCCGCCACGGTATCCGCATGGCCCCCATCGATGACACGATGCTGATGAGCTATGCCATGCAAGCAGGGCTCAATCAGCACGGCATGGATCTGCTGTCGGAAAAATACCTCGGCCACCAACCGATCCCGATCAAGTCCTTGCTGGGCACCGGAAAATCGCAAATCACCTTTGATCAGGTCGGCGTGGATGATGCGGTGAAATATGGCGCTGAAGACGCCGATATCACCCTGCGGCTCTGGCAGCTCTTCAAGCCACAACTGCACCAAAACCGCGTCACCACGGTCTATGAAACGCTCGAGCGCCCGCTGGTTCCGGTGCTTGCCGATATGGAAATGGCCGGCATCGCGGTGAACCGCGACACGCTTTCGCGCATGTCCAACGCCTTCGCGCAAAAGCTCGCCCAGCTCGAAGACGAGATCGCCGAAACCGCAGGCGAGAAGTTCAACGTGGGCTCGCCCAAACAGCTGGGCGAAGTGCTCTTTGACCGGATGGAGATCCCCGGCGGCACCAAGGGCAAAACCGGCGCTTACGGCACCGGGGCGGATGTGCTGGAAGACATCACCACGATGAAAGACAGCCACCCGCAAGGCGCGCAGCTTGCGTCCTTGGTGCTCGATTGGCGCAGCATCGCCAAGCTGAAGTCGACCTATACCGACGCGCTGCAACAGGCGATCAACCCCGAGACCGCTCGCGTCCACACCTCTTATTCGATCGCAGGCGCCAGCACCGGTCGGCTCTCCTCAACCGACCCCAACCTGCAAAACATTCCCGTGCGCACCGAAGAAGGCCGCCGCATCCGCGAGGCCTTTGTGGCACCACCCGGCAAGCTTTTGGTCTCGCTCGACTATTCGCAGATCGAACTGCGGATTCTGGCCCATATCGCCAATATCCCTTCCCTTCAGCAGGCCTTCCAACAGGGCATCGACATCCACGCCATGACCGCGTCCGAGATGTTCAACGTGCCCTTGGACCAGATGACCTCGGACGTGCGCCGCAAGGCCAAGGCGATCAACTTCGGGGTGATCTACGGCATCTCGGGCTTTGGTCTGGCGCGCAACCTGCGCATACCGCGGGCCGAGGCGCAGGGCTTCATCGACCGCTATTTTGAGCGCTTCCCCGGCATCAAAGAATACATGGCCCAGACGGTGAAATTCGCCCAAGAACACGGCTATGTGCAGACGCTTTTCGGGCGCAAAATCCACACGCCCGAGATCAATGCCAAAGGCCCCGGCGCCGGCTTTGCCAAACGCGCCGCGATCAACGCGCCGATCCAAGGCACCGCCGCCGATGTGATCCGGCGCGCCATGATCCGCATGCCCGAGGCGATCAAAGACCTGCCCGCGCGCATGCTCTTGCAGGTGCATGACGAACTGCTGTTCGAGGTCGAAGAAGCCGCCGCCCCCGCGCTGATCGAGGTCGCGCGCAAGGTGATGGAGGGCGCCAACGCGCCCATCGTCTCGCTCAAGGTCCCACTGACCGTTGAGGCTGGCCAAGGCCGCAACTGGGCCGAGGCACATTAACGAAAAGGCGGCCCCAAAAGACCGCCTTTCCATTCATCTTGATGAAAATACTCCGGGGGTGCGGGGGCTGGCCCCCGCCCTGCTGGTCAGCCTTTGCTGAGCAAAGGCCCCAAAGCCCGCCCGCCCAAAAGGTGCAGGTGGTAATGCGGCACTTCTTGGTGGCCATGCGCGCCGGAATTGGTGATGCCGCGATAGCCGCCCGCATTCAGCCCCAGCTCTGCGCAAACCTGCGCTGCCACGCGGTGGAAGTCGACAATCTCCGCCTCGGAAGCCTCGGCGGCAAAATGTGCGAAATCCACATAGGCGCCTTTGGGGATCACCAGCACATGCACCGGGGCCTGCGGGTAAAGATCGTGGAAGACCAAGGTGTTCTCGGTCTCAATCACGGTCTTATTCGGGATCTCGCCGCGCAAGATGCGGGCAAAAATGTTCGAGCTGTCATAGCTCCACGGGCTTTTGGCGTCAGTCATGTCTCAATCCACAAACAGGTGTTCAGAACCCATAATCTCCCGCGCCGTCTTGGCCGGGATGTCGAGGAACGCGGCCAAAGCCTGCGCATTCTCCTCCACAGTCGCCGATTGGCGGATGCGATGGAAGCCCGGAAAGTCGAACTCGCGGATCCGGTCGGATTCAAAACGCAAATCGTAGCGGATCGTCGGCATCAGCCGGTCGATGGTTGCCTGAGGTGAGCCCTCTGCAGCCAGCCCAACCCGGCGAGCATGGCCGATCAGATAGTCATCGGTGAACTCACATTCGATTTCCAGAAGCCGCACCTGCGCGCGGTCATTGTAAAAATCCTGCATCAGATCGGTCGAAGCGGGGTCAATACAGAAGATCAGACGTTCGGTTTTCCAATAATCGAACAACATCCGCACCAGCGCCCGCCGATGCCTTGTGCGCTTATCCAGATTGCTCTCAATGCCACCGAGATCCGGCAAATTGGCCTCGCCCTCATTGAAAAGGTAGTGGATTGCCGGGGTGTCATTGACGCTGCGGATCCGCTCCACCAGCCGCTTGGCAATGTGCCATTTCTTGCAGGTGATCATCATCAGCGTACGCTCACGCCCGATCGAGGTTTCGGTCTCCCAAAACCGCGGCGCAAAACGGCGGCCAATCCGGCCCCGTCCAGTGATGAAAGCGAAAAGCGCCCGCCCCTCGTTCGAGATGGTGAAGCTGCGCCCGGTGGCGGAATATAGCTCTCCGAGCCGGGCTTTCAGCTCTTTCGCCTCGGGGCTGATCTTGCGGGCAAAGAGGTAATCTTGGCTCAGCAGCAGATCGTATTGGTCGTTATAAAAGCTGACGGGCATGCCGTAATCGGTGAACATTAAGAAAGTCAGCGGCCGGGTGCGGATCTCGGATTCGCTCACCAAATGCCGGACGATGGTTTGGAAAAACGTCTCATCCGGGATCCAAGTCCGGCGAAAGAACCGCAGAACGTCCCGCCGCTTCTTGATGAAGCTCAGCACGAATTCCACGGTACGGCGGCGCAGGCACCACCATTGGCTGCCGATCTGCATCACCAGATCGCTGGGCACTTTCCGCGCCAGTCCCAGCCGCTTTTGCCAGTCCATTGACCGGTAAAACCAAGCCTTTTGCGTGCGCTCATTAAAGTGGTGCCGGTAGATCAGCCGCTCTTCTTTGATGCCGGTCTTGATCCAATCGGAATTGTAGAAATCGAAGGATTCGATGTAATCGACATCCTCACGTTCCAAAAACGCCCGCGCATATTCGGCCGATTTGATCGGCATGCAATCGCCCGAGAGCATGTAGAAATGCGTCGCGCGCGGGAAGGCCTCGACCGCGGCGCGCACCGCGCCCAAAGTCGCCTCGACCAGCGACCAAGCGCCCCAGCCGCATTTCACCCGCCGCCGCGCAAAGACCACCGAGGCGTTCCCATCCAACTCCTTGCGGATACGCTCATAATCCTCGCGGCGCGCATTGCCGTCAAAGTGGATCGCGATGAAATCTCCGGCCGCCGTCAGGCGCTGCGCCTGAGCGATGACCCCCTCGGGGTCTTTGTGACACAGAAGAATATAGGCGATCTTGGCCATGCGGATGCGTTGAAAGAGCCTGTCTGAGGTCTTGATTGCATAATGGTCTTTGTGCTTGCTTGAAAAGACAAACTTTCTTTGGTTCTTTCGCTTCCAATCGTTCCCCGGCCCGCCTAAGGCCGATAGAAGCCGAAAGCAGGAGAGGCGTTGATGGGGTTTCCCGGCACTTGGATGACCGAAAGCCAAAGCGTGGTTTACCGCGTGGTTCCGAAATGCGCCTGCTCGACCATTGGGCAGATCCTTTATTACTCGGATCAAGGGCAGTTCTTTGACGGCGACATTCATGATTCCACGACGGGCCTGCACAAATGGGCGCAAGAGGCGAGCCAGCCGCTGATCGAGAAAACGGTAAAGCAACGCAACGCCTATGCTTTTACCTGCGTGCGCAATCCTTACACGCGGATCCTGTCGTCCTTCTTCGACAAGATTTGCGGCATCCAGCGCAATGGCCGGCGCTATCGCGGCAATCTGGTGCCGCTTTTGGTGCAGAAATACGGGATCGAGGTCGGCGGCGAGGACGGCAAGCAAGAGTTCGACCAGATCGCCTCGTTCCGGCGGTTCTTGCTGTTCGCGCGCGACACCATCCGGTTCAAAAAGCCGATGGAGCCGGACATCCATTGGTCGGCAATGTCGGGCCATATCAGCACCTTCATCGTCAACGGCGGCCGCTACGATCAGATCTTCTTCACCGAGGATTTCAACACCGGCATGCAGAAGGTTTTGGACAGAATCCCAACCCGCCATGCGGTGGATCTAAAGACCATCCCGCGTTTCAATGAAAGCGAGGGGCATGGGCCGAAGCGGCTGCATCCGGTGGAGGATTACTTTGACGATCTGTCAAAGCATCTGGTCTGGGAGATCTACAAGCGCGACTTCCAGCTCTTCAAATATGACTTCGACAATCCCGGCAATAAGATGCCCTTGGGCGAGGTCGATCTGGACGAGGTCCATGCCAAGCTGGGCGACTAAGCCGCGCCAATGAAAAAGCCCCGGAGCCTTTGCAGGTTCCGGGGCTTTTTCTTTGCCAAACGAGGCTCAGAGACCTTCGGGCAGCACCCGAACAGCACCCTTGTCTGCCGAAGAGGCAAAGGCCGCATAGGCCTTCAGCGCAGTGGTCACATTGCGCTTGCGCGGGGCGGCGGGCTTCCAGCCAAGCTTGTCTTGCTCGGCCCGGCGCACGGCCAGTTCTTCTTCCGAGACTTTCAGATTGATCGTGCGGTTCGGAATGTCGATCTCGATGATATCGCCGTCCCGCACCAAACCAATCGCCCCACCTTGCGCCGCTTCCGGCGAGGCATGGCCGATCGACAGACCCGAGGTGCCGCCCGAGAAGCGGCCATCGGTGATCAAAGCACAGGCTTTGCCCAAGCCGCGCGATTTCAGATAGCTGGTCGGGTAGAGCATTTCCTGCATCCCCGGACCGCCTTTCGGGCCTTCGTAGCGGATCACCACCACGTCACCCTCGACCACCTTTTTGTTCAAGATCCCCAGGACCGCATCGTCTTGGCTTTCGTAAACTACGGCTTTGCCGGTGAATTTCAGGATCGACTCGTCCACACCGGCGGTTTTCACGATGCAACCGTCCAGCGCGATATTGCCCTTGAGGATCGCCAGACCGCCGTCTTTCGAGAAAGCATGCTCGGCCGAGCGGATCACCCCACCCTCACGGTCGGTATCAAGGCTGGGGTAGAGCGAGCTTTGCGAAAACGCGGTCTGTGTCGGCACGCCACCCGGCGCGGCAAGGAAAAGCTCGCGCGCTTCGGGGTTATTGGTGACGGCGATGTCCCAAGCCGCCAAAGCCTCGCCCATGGTCGAGCTGTGCACGGTCGGGCAATCGCGGTTGATCAACCCGGCGCGGTCCAACTCACCCAAGAGCGACATGATCCCGCCCGCGCGGTGCACGTCTTCCATATGGATGCCCGCGATATTGGGCGCCACTTTGCACAGGCAAGGCACCTTGCGCGACAGATTGTCGATGTCATCCATACCGAAATCGACCTCACCCTCACGGGCGATGGCCAGCAGGTGCAGCACGGTGTTGGTCGAGCCACCCATAGCGATATCCAGCGCCATGGCGTTGTCGAAAGCGGCACGGCTGGCAATGGTGCGCGGCAGCACGGTGGCGTCGTTCTGCTCATACCAGCGGCGCGCCAGATCCACGATCATCCGGCCCGACTTCAGGAACAGGTTCTTGCGGAAGCCATGCGTCGCAAGGGTCGAGCCATTGCCGGGCAGTGCCAGTCCCAAAGCCTCGGCCAAGCAGTTCATCGAATTCGCCGTGAACATGCCCGAGCACGAGCCGCAGGTCGGGCAAGCGTTTTGCTCAATCGCCTCGACATCGGCGTCCGAGATATTCTCGTTCGCGGCGGCAACCATCGCATCTACAAGGTCCAGCTTCACGATGCGGCCATCGCCCAGCGTTGCCTTGCCAGCCTCCATCGGCCCGCCCGAGACGAAGATCGCCGGGATGTTCAGCCGCATCGCGGCCATCAGCATGCCGGGGGTGATCTTGTCGCAGTTCGAGATGCAGACCATCGCATCGGCGCAATGCGCGTTGACCATATATTCGACCGAATCGGCGATGATCTCACGCGAGGGCAGCGAGTAAAGCATGCCATCATGGCCCATCGCGATGCCGTCATCGACCGCGATGGTGTTGAATTCCTTAGCGACACCGCCCGCAGCCTCGATCTCGCGCGCCACCATCTGACCAAGGTCTTTCAGGTGGACGTGACCCGGCACAAACTGGGTGAAGCTGTTCACAACGGCGATGATCGGCTTGCCGAAATCGCCATCCTTCATACCTGTGGCACGCCACAATCCGCGGGCGCCGGCCATATTACGGCCATGGGTGGTGGTGCGGGAACGATAAGCGGGCATAGGGGATCCTCCGGCGAATGGCTGCCTTTGGGTAGCCCTGACAAGGTGCAGAGACAATGCCCGTCGCGCGGGATTGATTAAAAACAGAGGCAAAAACGCAATAAAAAAAGCCCCGTCGCCCTTTGGACGAACGGAGCTTACTTTTTGGCCGGGGGCTGTGGCTTAGCTTTGCCCGGCAGAGCGGAACCACGCGACAATCGCGGCGCGCTCTTGCGGCTCCATATAGGACAGGTTGCCCGGCGGCATGGCATGCGAATAACCCGATTGCATCGCGATCCGGCGTGCCTCAACCGCGATCTGCGCCTCGGTTTCCAAGACCACGCCTTTCGGCGCCCAATGCATCCCCTCCCACGAGGGTTCAGCCGCGTGGCACATTGAGCAACGGCCCTGCACGATACTGACCACCTCATCAAAGCCTTGGGCTTGGGCGTAAACCAGCGAGGTGCCGTGCAATTGCGCCTCGGCCTGCGGCGTGGTGCGCAAAGGCGCGGTCGAGAGCCATGCGATCAGAAGGAACAGGATCACCGTGGCAAACCATGTCCAATGCGGGCTGCCTTTGCGGGCATGCTGGGTGTTGAACCAATGCCGGATGGTGACGCCCATCAAGAAGACCAAGCTGGCGATGATCCAGTTATACTCGGTGGCGAAGACCAACGGATAATGGTTCGACAGCATCAAGAAGATCACAGGCAGCGTCAGATAATTGTTATGCGTGCTGCGCTGCTTGGCGATCTTGCCGTATTTCGGGTCGGGCTTCTTGCCCGCCTTCAGATCCGCCACCACCACGCGCTGGTTGGGCATGATGATGAAGAACACGTTGGCCGACATGATCGTGGCGGTGAACGCGCCCAGATGCAGCATGGCGGCGCGGCCCGAGAAGACTTGGGTGTAGAACCAGCTCATCGCCACCAAGACGGCGAACAGCGCCAGCATCAAGATGTTCTGGTCGGCGTTCACAAAGACCTTGCAGAGCGTGTTGTAAGCGATCCAGCCAAAGGCCAGCGAGGCCATCGAGATCGCAACCGCCTGCCAGACCGTCAGCTCCATCACGGTGGGATCGATCAGGTAAAGCTCGGCGCCAAGGTAATAGACCAGGATCAGCATGGTGAACCCGGAGATCCAGGTCATGTAGCTTTCCCATTTGAACCAGATCAGATGGTCCGGCATCTCGGCTGGGGCGACGAGATATTTCTGGATATGGTAGAAACCACCGCCATGCACCTGCCATTCATCGCCATCCGCGCCCGAGGGCAGATTGCGGTCGCGGTGCAAGCCAAGGTCCAGCGCGATGAAGTAAAAGCTTGAACCAATCCAAGCGATTGCCGTGATCACATGTAGCCAGCGGACGGCCACTTCGACCCATTCCCAAAGAACCACCCAGTCGTACATGTGCTGCCTCTCCCCCCAATTGGATGCGAAACGCTATACCGCAGCGGGTTTTGCTGTTAATCCCGAGAAATACCGGATCACTTTCAAGCTGACCCAGATAATCGCCGGATGTTCATCCAGCCAATCGGAAACGCGACTGATGAGCTACGTCAATAATATCCGCATGTTTGTGCGCGTCTATGAGCTTGGCAATATGTCAGCGGCGGCGCGCGACCAGCGCACCTCGCCCGCCGTCGCCTCGGCGCGGATATCTGAGCTGGAAAAGCACCTTGGCGTGCGGCTGTTCAACCGCACCACCCGCAGCTTGCAGGCCACCGAGAACGGCCGGATCTTCTTTGATGGCGCGCGCAAGATCCTTGATTCCATCGATGAGGCGGAAGCCGCCGTGATGGATGTGACGCAAAACCCGCGCGGCACGATCTTTGTGGCGGCCCCCTTGGGCATTGGTCGGCGGCTGATCGCGCCGCATGTGCCGATGTTCAAAGACCTTTACCCGCAGATCGAGGTGCGGTTGCGGCTTTCAGACCGCTCGATCGATGTGGTCAGCGAAGGCATCGATGTGGCCTTTCACCTTGGGCTTTTGGACGACAGCACGCTGAAGGTGCAGCTGATTGCCGATTGCCCAAGGCTCCTCTGCGCCGCGCCCTCTTATATAGAGCGGCGCGGGATGCCGCTGGATGGCGCGCAGCTGGTGGCCGAGCGCCATGATTGTCTGAACCTGCGCTTTCCCGGGGCCAAAGAGTTCCAGTGGACCCTTGAGACGCCCGAGGGCCCGCGTCGGTTTGAGATCTCGGGGCCCTACGAATCCGATGACGGTGATGTGCTGACCGGTTGGGCGCTGGATGGGCGCGGCATCGTGATGAAGCCGATCTTCGATGTGGCAGATCACTTGCGCGCAGGCCGCCTTGTGCCTGTCGCCACTGCAACGCCGCCTTTGCCGACGCAGCTTTCCAGCCTGTCGCAGCATCGTCGCTTGAAAGACCCCAAAGTGCGGCTTTTCACCGAGTTCATGGCCGGCAAGATCAAAGAAGAGATGCGCCGCGCCACTTTGGGCTGACCCTCGCCAGCAAATAGGGCCACGGCAAAGCGCGAAAGCAGACTTTGTACAGCAAAAAGGCGCGAGGTTTCCCTCGCGCCTTTTCCTTTTGGCGATAGCGCCAAGATTACATCGGCAGCGGTTGGCCGTTCACCAGCACTTCCATGCCATCCTTGACCTCGATTTCCGAGACAAGGCTGTCATCGCCATTGCCCGAAGGCTTCATGAACATCGCCATCATCATCCGCGCGCCAGCAGCATCGCTTTCTTCCAGCAAGCCGACTTTGATCAGCCCGTCGATCAGCGCATTGGCACCGTCAACATTGATGGTTGCGTTGCCCTTCGGCATCGGGAAGCCCATCGAATTGTCGAAGGTGAAGGCGCCGGTCGAGACCAGTGCCGCGCCAGCGACTTTCAGCGAGATATCCGCGATATCAAGGTTTTCCAGCTGCGGGATTTGCGGCTCGCCGCCCATATCTTCCGCCTCGGCCAAGCTGATGAGGTCCAGCGCGCCGCGGCCGGTGATGTCGATGTTCAGATCGGCTGCATCGCGCTTCAGCTCTGCGCCTGGGTCAAACATCGACCATACGCCCTCGCTCAGCTCCAGCTGGGCCAGCTTCAGACGGAAGATGATGTCTTGCGGCGTGGAGGCCATCACCGGGAATTTCAGATCCATCGAGGACTGAGCGATGGACACATCCATCGGCGGCATTCCCTCGCTCACCACGTTGAAGGCCATTTTGCCGTTGCTCGAGGTCAGCGTGAAGGCGTCTTTGTTAAGGCTCATCTCGGCAGAAGCCGGCTCGCTGTCCATCGACATCGAATAGGGGAAATACGGGCTTTCGAGCGCGCTGGTGCCTTTGCCATTGCCTTGAGCAAAGCTGCCTGCAATGGCGAAGCCTTCGTCCAAAGCCTTACGCATGCCCGCGGTGCCGTCCAGATCCGCCAAGGGCGAGCTCGGCAGCGTCACATCCAGTGCGATCTTCACATCCGAGGTTTCGCTGGTCGAGGTCGTCTTCATTTCCATGCCCGGGTCATCCGCCAGGCTGTCGAAGATGAATTTGGCGGCAGCCAGATCCAAACCGAAGACACGGTTGGCGCCGGGGGTATCCGAATAAGAGCCGCTCAGCGTTTCAAAGCCGATCTTGCCGGTGTTCTTGACCGCAGGTGCTTCGGTGGTCTCGTCGAAGGAATAGCCCTCGGTCGTGACATCAAAAGTGACGTTCAGGCTGTCGGCTTCAAAGTCATAGACCAGAGCGCCCGATTTTTCGGAAGCCACGATCGACAGACCATCATGGACCAGATCAATCTTGGTGACATCCGTGCCATCGGTCTCATCAATGCCAATCGTCGCACCCGGAGCGATCTTGACCGTACCGTCCGATTGCTCGGTCATCGTGATGTCCGAGATGGTCAGCGCCTCGGTTTCACCCTCAGCCGTGACCGAGACGCCATTCAAGGTCAGCACGCCGCCTGCATTCGATTCGGTCGCAGCCGAGATTTTCAACCCGGCCTGCGCTGCACCATCTTTCCACGATTGCCAGACTTGGTCAGCGGTCAGTGCGGCATGGGCGGTGCCCCCCATAAGAAGGACCAATGCAGGGACGGCAGCGAAAGTCTTGAAATGAAACATCTCGTTCTCCTCGGTCAAGTTCACTAATCTGGGCGGGACAGAACTCTTTTTACCCTTGCGGCGCAAGGCTTGGATTCTTCACTCATGCGGCATCGGCGGAAGGGCTCTGCACGTGCAAAACGGCTTGGAAAAGAGCCTGCCATTCGGCGGGAATTCCGGCAAGTCACGGCTTGAAGACCGCGCCTTGCTGCCGCTTGCCGCGCCGCCCCCTTGGTTTGTGCATGGGATGCCGGGGGCAGGGTCAGATTTGGTCATCGCCTTTGCGTCGATTGGCCATGACCCAAGCCGCCCGCCCTCGCCCGAATTTGTCGCCTCGGCCAGCGCCAAGGGGCGGCCCGCACTGTTCATCGCAGATGCCAGCCGCAGCTGGTGCAACGCACCCGGCTTGACCGAATTGCTTGAGGAGGCCGTCGCTGCGATCCGCCAGCGCCAAGAGATCCGCCGCATTCTGACCGTCGGCCAATCGATGGGCGGTTTTACCGCTTTGGTCGCGGCAAGCTTGATCAAGGTGGATGCCGTCTTGGCGATCGGCCCACAGTTTTCAGTGGACCCTTCCCTGATGGCGGAAGAGCGCTGGTCCGATTGGACCCGCCGGATCGTGCGGTTCACGCACCCCACCGCGCCCTTGCCGCCGGACACTGCGATCACCCTCCTGCATGGCTTGGCGGATGACTATGCCCAAGCCATGCAGTTCCCCGCGCAAAACGGCGTGGATCACATCTTCTTCCCCGCGCTCAGCCATTCCGCCTTGGCCCCGCATTTGAAGGCCAAAGGCTGCCTGCAAGGGCTGATCGAGGCCGCGCTCTCAACAGATCGCCGCCGCCTTCTGCGCCTGACCGCCAACGCTGGCGGCATCAGGCGCGAGCGCTGGTCCGCTTAGCTGCCGCGATAGGTGGAATAGGCAAAGGGCGAGATCAAGAGCGGCACATGGTAGTGCTGGCCTGCATCCGGCACGCCAAAGCGGATCGGGATCTGATCCAAAAAGAGCACCTCTCCCTGCGCCTGCCCCGAGGCGCGCAGATAATCTCCTGCCGCGAAGACCAGCTCATAAACGCCCGCCTTCAGCGCATCCCCGGTCAGCATCGGCGCGTCGGTGCGGCCGTCCGCATTGGTTTCGGTCTCAACCAGAAGCTGCCGCGCCGCGCCCTCGATCCGGTAAAGCGCAATCTTTACGCCCGCCGCAGGCTTACCGCGCGCCGTGTCCAGCACATGGGTCGAAAGTCGCCCGATCTTGCCGTCAGCCATCTTCTAAACTCCCCTTCAGCGCCTTGCGCTTTCATCTGCCCCCATCCTAGCCCTGAATGGTCGTCTCAGGCGAGCATAGCTGCGGAAGAAAGGTCTTTCTGCGATTTCTTGAAAGAATATTCCTGCGATCCCGACTAATCTTTCATCCAAAGGCTGTAATGCCGAAAAGGAGCACCCCTATGACCCGTTATCCCCGCGACTTTCGTGGCCACGGCCCGACCCCGCCGGATGCGGCTTGGCCGGGCGGCGCCAAAATCGCGATCTCTTTGGTGCTGAATTACGAAGAAGGTGGCGAGAACAACCTTCTGCACGGCGATGCTCAATCCGAGGCCTTCCTGTCGGACATCGCAGGTGCGGCGCCTTGGCCGGGGATGCGGCATTGGAACATGGAATCGATCTATGACTACGGCGCCCGCGCCGGGTTCTGGCGGCTCCATAAGCTCTTCACCGAGCGCGATATTCCGGTCACGATTTACGGTGTCACCTCGGCTTTGGCGCGCAACCCTGAACAGGTCGCCGCGATGAAAGCCGCCGGTTGGGAGATCGCCAGCCACGGCCTTAAGTGGGTCGATCACCGCGACATGCCGGCCGAGGAAGAGGCGCGCCAGATCGCTGAAAGCTTCCGCCTGCACGAAGAAGTCGTCGGTGAGCCGCCCTTGGGCTGGTATACGGGCCGCTGCTCGATGAACACCGTGGCGCTGACCGCCCAGACCCATAAGCTCGCATGGATCTCGGACACTTATGACGATGACCTGCCCTATTGGCTTGAGGTCGGCGATCATGACCAGCTGGTCATTCCCTATACGCTCGAAGCCAATGATATGCGCTTTGCCACCGCTCCGGGCTATATCACCGGCGAGCAGTTCTTCACCTATCTCAAGGATAGCTTCGACACGCTCTATGCCGAGGGTCAGGCCGGAGCGGCCAAGATGTTCTCGATCGGCCTGCACAACCGGCTGATCGGCCGTCCGGGCAAATTCGCGGGTCTGAAGAAATTCCTCGACTATGTGCAAGGGTTTGAGGGCGTCTGGTTCCCCCGCCGCATCGACATTGCCCGCCATTGGGCGGCGCAGCATCCGCACAAACGGATCGAGCGGCCAAGCCAAATGAGCCGCGAACGGCTGGTGCAAGTCTATGGCTCGATCTTCGAGCATTCGCCTTGGATCGCCGAACGCGCCTATGAGCTTGAGCTTGGCCCCGCGCATGATTCTGCCACGGGCCTGCACAATGCGCTCGCCCGCATCTTCCGCTCGGCCTCTCAGGCCGAACGCCTTGGCGTGCTGCAAGCCCACCCCGATCTGGCCGGAAAATTGGCCGCCGCCAAGCGCCTTACCGCGGAAAGCACCGCCGAACAGGCCAGCGCCGCTTTGGATGCGCTCACCGATGAGGAGCGCGCCACGTTCCAACGCCTCAACACGGACTATGTGGCCAAGCACGGCTTCCCCTTCATCATCGCCGTGCGCGACAACGACAAAGCCTCGATCCTTGCGGCCTTCCATGCGCGGATCGGCAATGACACTGCGACAGAATTCGCCACCGCCTGCCGTCAGGTTGAGCGGATTGCCGAGCTGCGTTTGAAGGATCTCTTGCCATGAGCCAAAAGCCCGCCCCCTATTTCGCGCCCAAAGGTGGCCTGCCGCCGCAAACCGCGCTGATGACGCAACGCGCGGTCTTCACCTCGGCCTATGCCCTCATCCCGCAGGGCTGCTTTTCTGACATCGTCACCAGCTTCCTGCCCGGCTGGACCGGCACGCGGCTTTGGGTGATCGCCCGCCCGATGTCGGGCTTTTCGGAAACCTTCAGCCAATATGTGATGGAGGTCTCTCCGGGTGGCGGGTCAGACGCGCCCGACGCGGAAACCGGGGCCGAGCATTGGATCTTCTTCACCGAAGGCCTTGCCACCCTCACCATCAACGGCACCGGCTATGAGATGGAGGCGGGATCTTACGCCTATATCCCCCCCGCCACAGCTTGGCGCCTGCATGCCGCGGGCTCCAGCCCTGCGCGCTTCCACTGGCTGCGCAAGCTTTACGAACATGCCCCCGGAACGCCGGTGCCCGAAGCCATTGTGATCAACGAGCGCGATGTGCCGGTGCGCTGGATGCCCGACACCAATGAACATTGGGGCACCACCCGCTTTGTCGAGCCCGACGACGTGCGTCATGACGCCCATGTCAACATCGTCACCTTTAAGCCGGGCGGGATCATTCCGTTTGAGGAAACCCATGTCATGGAGCACGGGCTTTACGTGCTGCAAGGCAAAGCGGTCTACAAGCTCAACCAAGATTGGGTCGAGGTCGAGGCTGGTGATTTCATGTGGTTGCGCGCCTATTGCCCGCAAGCCTGCTATGCGGGCGGGTCGGAAAACTTCCGTTACCTGCTTTACAAAGACGTGAACCGCCACGCCAAACTCCGCGGCCCCGGGGCCTTCGGCGCCTTGGCCTAAGCCCATTTTCTGTCCTTAAATATCCCACGGGGAGCGCGAGGGGTGTGAAACCCCTCGCCCTTTTCAGCCAAAGGGCACTGACATGCGCAATATCACCCCCCTCCCCCTCACCGATGCTGCCTTTGCCCCTTACGGCGAAGTGCTTGATGCTGAAGGGGATTTCCGGCTTATCAATGAAGGCCTCTGCAAACGTCACCATGACCGCGCGGTCATGGACTTTGGCGAGGGTGGCCGCGCCGGCATCTCGGTCTTCAACGCCGAGCCCCGCCAGCTGCCCTATCGCTTCTCGCTGATCGAGCGGCACCCCGAGGGCAGCCAGGCCTTCATCCCAATGACGCCCGCCCCCTTCTTGGTGATTGTTGCCAAAGACACCGCCAGCCGCCCCTTGGCCTTCCTCACCAATGGCGCCCAAGGCATCAACTTGCACCGCGGCACCTGGCATGGCGTTCTGACGCCGCTTTCCGCACCCGGACTTTTTGCAGTGGTCGACCGCATCGGCACGACCAGCAATCTGGAAGAGTTTCGCTACGACGAAGCCTGGACGGTGACCGCGCCCTAAGCGGTCACCCAAACAACCAAAGGCCAGACAAATGGCTTTCTAACCGGAGCGTGCCACGGGGCGGCGCGAAGTCGGCGCTCAATCAACAGCCCCTAGGGAAAGGAACAGATGGATGACTGCACGCATACATCCCGTGGATGAAATACTCCCGACACCCAAACTTTTCACCCTCGGCCTGCAACACGTTTTAGTTATGTATGCTGGCGCCGTGGCCGTTCCGCTGATCGTGGGCCGTGCGCTTAACCTTTCACCCGAAGATGTGGCCTTTCTGATCTCGGCAGACCTTTTCGTCTGCGGCATCGTCACGCTGATCCAATCGCTGGGTGCCACGCAATGGTTCGGCATCAAGCTGCCGGTGATGATGGGCGTGACCTTCGCGGCCGTCGGCCCGATGGTCGCAATGGCCGCCTCAAACCCCGGCCCCGAGGGCGCACGCGCGATCTTTGGCGCCATCATCGCCGCCGGTTTGATCTCAATCTTCATCGCCCCTGCGGTGAGCCGAATGCTGCGCTTCTTCCCGCCCGTCGTCACCGGCACGATCATTCTGGTGATCGGCGTCAGCTTGATGCGGATCGGGATCAACTGGATCTTCGGCACTCCCGTCGGCCCAACCGCCCCCACGATCGTTGACCCGGCCCATGCCGAATGGCTGAAAGCGGTGTCCGAGGCGACAGCCTCAGGCGCAATCGCCGGCTTGCCTGAAATGCCGCAAGGCCTTGGCCTTGCACCGCGCATTGACAACCCTGCCTATGCGCCCTTGTCGAGCATCTTTGTCTCGGCCGTGGTGCTGGGCTCGATCCTGCTGATCGCCCGTTTTGGCAAAGGCTTCATCGCCAATATCTCGGTGCTCTTGGGCATCGTTCTTGGCGCCGTGATCGCCATTTTCATGGGCACGATGAACTTTGACAAAGTCGGCCATGCCGCTTGGTTCGACTTCATCACCCCCTTCCACTTCGGCACGCCCACCTTCGAGCTGGTGCCGATCATCACCATGACCCTTGTGATGATCGTGACGATGATCGAATCGACGGGCATGTTTCTGGCCTTGGGAGAAATGACCGAGCGTAAGATCGACCGGCCCTCGCTCTCTGCTGGCTTGCGCACTGACGGCCTCGGCACGCTGATCGGCGGGATTTTCAACACCTTCCCCTACACCTCTTTCAGCCAAAACGTTGGGCTGGTCGGCGTCACCGGCATCCGCTCGCGCTATGTTTGCGTGGCGGGCGGGGTGATCCTGATCGTGCTGGGGCTGATCCCGAAGATGGGCGCTTTGGTCGAATCGATCCCGACCATGGTGCTGGGTGGCGCAGGTCTGGTGATGTTCGGCATGGTCGCCGCGACCGGCATCCGCATCCTCGCGGGCGTGGATTTCGCCAAGAACCGCAACAACCTGTTCATCGTCGCTGTATCGCTGGGCATGGGGATGATCCCGCTGATCGCGCCCAACTTCAAACAGTGGATCTGGCATGACATCCACCCGCTGATCGAATCGGGCATCCTCTTGGCCTCGATCGCTGCCGTGGCTTTGAATGCCTTCTTCAACGGTGCCTCGGGCTCTTTGGATGAGATCAAGGCAGCCGCCTCGAAGGCCGATCACTAAGACGCGCTTGGGGCCTGCGTTCGCGCGGGCCCTTCTAGTCGACCGTATGAGGTGAAAGCGCCTTCGCCCCCCAATCCACCAACAAAAAAGGCCCCGCAAATGCGGGGCCTTTTCCATTCGCCGAAGCGAAGAAACTTATGCGAGCGACAGGTTGATTGCCGATTCGCGGCCGTCACGGCCTTTTTCAACGTCGAAGGAAACGGCTTGCCCATCGGGAAGCTCACGGATGCCTGCGCGTTCCAGAGCCGAGATGTGCACGAAAACGTCTTTGGAACCGCCTTCAGGGGCGATGAAACCAAAACCTTTGGTGCTGTTGAACCATTTCACGGTGCCCTTGGCCATCGTGTGTACTCCTGTCATGTGCCACCCGCGTTGTGCGGTGGCCCGGCTTCGTCACGTGAGATCGAGAGTGCTGAAGCCGTAAGGAGACAGTTTTTTCGATGATCGAGTGGGTCGCGTTTCCAACATGGAGAGGAACCGGAAGAAAAGCAAGCCCGACCAACCGATTCGCTGATGAATCGGCGCCGCTCCGCTTCACGGATTGGTGTGTAAGATCGCCGACGATCACTCCCCATCCCTCGCCATTCCTGTAATGAAAAACGCCACCAAACCTAAGGCTTGGCGGCGTTCCTCTTAGCTTTTGCTCAGACGACTTGCGGCACTCAGCCGCATTTCGAATGGCCACACGAGGCGCAGGTCATGCAGCCTTCGACTTTGCGCATCTCGAACCCACCGCAGGACGGGCAGGACTGGCCTTTCGGCGCGCCGCCGATCGCCACAACCACGGCTTTCGGGTCGGTCTTCAGGCCCAGGCCTTCGCCTTCGATGAAGCCGATCGAGATCAGGTGCCGCTCGATCACGCCGCCAATCGCCGCGAGGATCGAGGGGATGTATTTGCCTTCCATCCAAGCGCCACCGCGCGGATCGAACACGGCTTTCAGCTCTTCCACCACGAAGGAGATATCGCCACCGCGACGGAACACTGCCGAGATCATCCGGGTCAAAGCCACGGTCCAGGCGAAATGCTCCATGTTTTTGGAGTTGATGAAGACCTCAAACGGACGCGGGCGACCGTTGATCACCACATCGTTGATCGTGATGTAGAGCGCATGCTCCGAGCCCGGCCATTTCACCTTATAGGTCTGGCCATCCAGCGCCGCCGGACGGTCCAGCGGCTCGGTCAGATAGACCACTTCGGTTTCGGTCGCGGTTTCGGCCTTGGCAGGCGCTGCGGCCGGAGCCGGGGCCGAGACGGTCAGAACCGAGCCGGTCACATCGTTCGGACGGTAGGTGGTGCAGCCTTTGCAGCCTTGGTCCCAAGCGGCCATATAGACCTCTTGGAAGGCATCAAAGCTGATGTCTTCCGGGCAGTTGATCGTCTTCGAGATTGAGCTGTCGATCCACTTTTGCGCTGCCGCCTGCATGCGCACATGCTCGAGCGGTGCCAGAGTTTGTGCGTTCACGAAATAATCGGGCAGCGGCGCATCGCCGAATTTGTCGCGCCACAGTTTCACGGCGTAATCGACAACTTCCTCTTCGGTGCGCGAGCCGTCTTTTTGCAGCACTTTGCGGCTATAGGCATAGGCAAAGACCGGCTCGATGCCCGAGCTGACGTTGCCTGCGTAAAGCGAAATGGTGCCGGTCGGTGCGACCGAGGTCAGCAGAGCGTTGCGGATGCCATGCGCAGCCACAGCCTCGCGCACATCCTCATCCATCTGCATCATATTGCCGCTGGCCAGATAGCCTTCCGCGTCAAAGAGCGGGAAAGCGCCCTTCTCTTTCGCCAGATCCACCGAAGCAAGGTAAGCCGAGCGCGCGATGGCTTTCATCCAGCCTTCGGTCACTTGCGCAGCCTCTTCGCTGCCATAGCGCTGGCCCAGCATCAGCAAAGCATCCGCGAGACCCGTCACACCCAGACCGATGCGGCGCTTGGCGATGGCTTCGGCTTCCTGCTCGGGCAGCGGGAAGTTCGAGGCATCAACCACGTTGTCCATCATCCGCACCGCGGTGCGGACCAGCTTGTCCAAAGCCTCCATGTCCATCGCGGCATTGGCCGTGAAAGGCTCGGGCACCAGACGGGCCAGGTTGATCGAGCCCAAAAGGCAAGCGCCATAGGGCGGCAGCGGCTGCTCACCGCAAGGGTTGGTGGCGGCGATGGTCTCGGCGTAGCCGAGGTTGTTCATCTTGTTGATGCGGTCGATGAAGATCACGCCCGGCTCGGCGTAATCATAGGTCGAGCGCATGATCTTGTTCCACAGATCGCGGGCCTGCACGGTGTTATAAACCTTGCCGCCGAAGACCAGATCCCAAGGCGCATCAGCTTTGACCGCTTCCATGAAGGGATCGGTGACCAGAACCGAAAGGTTGAACATCCGCAGCCGCGCCGGATCGCGTTTGGCTTCGATGAAGCTCAAGACATCGGGGTGGTCGCAACGCATCACCGCCATCATCGCGCCGCGGCGCGACCCGGCCGACATGATGGTGCGGCACATCGCATCCCAAACGTCCATGAAGGACAGCGGCCCCGAGGCATCTGCAGCGACGCCCTTCACCTCGGCCCCGCGCGGGCGGATGGTCGAGAAGTCGTAGCCGATTCCCCCGCCCTGCTGCATGGTCAGCGCGGCTTCTTTCAGCGCCTCGAAGATGCCCGACATGGTGTCCGGCACGGTGCCCATGACGAAGCAGTTGAACAAAGTCACCGCCCGGCCGGTGCCAGCGCCGGCCGCAATCCGGCCCGCGGGAAGGAACTTAAAGTCCTCAAGCGCTTGATAGAATTCACCTTCCCACTTGGCTTTGTCGCCTTCGACCTCGGCCAAAGAGCGGGCCACGCGGCGCCAGCTGTCCTCGACCGACCCATCGATCGCCACGCCATCGCCATCCTTGAAGCGATACTTCATGTCCCAGATTTGTTCAGCAATTGGGGCATGGAAGCGCGACATGGGGTCGTCCCTTTAGTTGTGTATGGCGGAGGAGGAAGCCACTAGATAGCGGGGGGTGACTGACGCGTCAACGACTCGTGGCCGCTTATGTTGGTCAGATGTTGCGGTCTCGCCAAGGCCGTCACGGCACTTCAGAAAAGACCGTGCCGGGTGGCCTTGAAGAGCCTTAACAGAAAGTTAATCTTAGCACATGGCCCTCAATATCCTAAAGCTTTGCGTCGGTGCCGAGAGCATCGAAGACCTTGAACACTGGCAGCAGCAGCATGCCGCTGTTTGGCCGGCGGGCCGGGCGGCGCATGTCACCCGCATGTGGCCCAAGCGCGAGGCCGAGTTGTTGGACGGCGGCTCGCTTTACTGGGTGATCAAAGGCATCATCCTTTGCCGCCAGCGCCTTTTGGGCTTTGAGGAACGGGTCGGCGGGGATGGCATCACCCGCTGCGCGCTGATCATGGACCGTGAGATCATCCGCACCGAACCAGCCCCCCGCCGCGCTTTCCAAGGCTGGCGCTATATTGAAAGCCAAGACGCGCCAGCGGATTTGGCCGCTGCGCGCGCGGGCGATGATTCGATCCCGCTCGATCTGGCGCGCGCCTTAGCCGAGATCGGCCTGCGCTAAGACATCTTAGCGCAGCCGCGCCGCCAGCCATTGCTGCCAAGCCGCCTCGGACCCCGCAAAGACGTTGATATCGACCTTCCCCGCGACCCCGGGCACCAGCCCGGTCGAGGTATATTGCCAGAAGGTCCAAGCATGGCCGTCGTAAAGATCGGCCGGATGCTTGGCCACGGCGCGCAGCCAGAAATCGGCGCCGTTCACCTTCCACATCTGATTGTCTTCAAAGAAATCGATCGAGGTGTAAAGGATCGGCCTTTGCCCGTAATGCTGCGTCACCGCTTGCAGGAAGATCGCAGCATCGCGGCGGATTTCCTCGGGCGTGCGGCGGATGGTGCAGGTTGGCGAGAACGGCGTCCATTCCATATCCAGCACCGGAGGCAGCATTCCCGGCGCGCGCGGCACAGTGCGGATGAACCACTGCGCTTGTTCGATCGCGGGGCGGCAATGGTAAAAGAAGTGATAAGCGCCGCGCAGAACCCCGGCACGATGCGCGCCGCGCCAATGTTCCTTGAACATCTCATCGACCCGGTCGCCGCCCTCGGTCGCTTTGATGAAGGCAAAGTTGACGCCATTGGCCCGCGCCTCGGCCCAATCGACTTGGGTCTGATAACGGGCCACATCGATGCCATGCACCGGATAGGCGCGCGGCGGTTTGCCGCCATGATCGACCGGCTTGGCATCTCCAAAATTGGCGCTGACCACGCGGCCTTCGGGAACCGCAGCAGCCGGACGGCCCTGAGGCGCATCATGGCTTGTGCGAGAGCCGCCACAAGCCGCAAGCGCCAGTGTCAAAAGCAAAGGGATAACTGGGAAAAATTTGTGTTTCATACCCGCAGCATGGCGGCAGTTGCGGGGTCTGTCATCCCCCTCTGTGCAGGCTAAGCGGGCTTTGCACGCCAAGCGCGCCTAAAGCCGAAAGGCCAAAAGCATCAGGTTATTGGCGGGCATCGGCACCAGCTCAGCTCCAAGTCCGGCCTTGCCCATTTGCCCCATCACCCAGCCAAGATCCTTGTAGCCAAGCAAAGGATCTTGGCGGCGGATATCGGCGTCAAAGGCGGCGTCGCCGACCGAGGTCGCCTTGCCCTCGCGCAAAAACGGGCCGTAGATCACCAAACGCCCCTGCGGGCGCAGCGCCTTTGCAGCCTCAGCCAGCAAGACCTCGGCCCCGGCTTGCGGGATCAGATGCAAAAGGTTCACCGCCAGAACAGCATCCCATTCCGGCCCTGCGCCCCATCCCGGCGCGCAGGCGTCCAGAAGTATAGGCGCGCGCGCCACATCGCCCGACCATGCCGTGATCGAGGCGAAATTGGCGGCATTCACATCGCTCGGTTGCCAATCCGCCTGCAAAGCGGGCGCGAATTGCGCCGCATGTTGGCCGCTGCCCGAGGCCAGCTCCAGCACCTTGGCGCCCGGCCGGATCACCCGCCGCAGCACCTGAAGGATCGGGCCTGCGTTGCGCGCGGCCGAGGGCGCCATCCGCCGCCCGTCCGCCGCAACCTCGGCGCCGCTGTCGGGCAGGCGCAGGCTCATCCGAAACGGGCCGGGTCCAGCGCCGCCACCAGATCGGCCGACAGCTCGGGCGCGCGGCCCAGCACCAGATCGGCGACCAATTGGCTGGCCCCGGCGCTGGTCTGGAAGCCGTAGCCCCCCTGCCCGCCCAGCCAGAAGAAGCCGGGCTCACGCCTGTCGCGGCCGATCACCAGCACCCGGTCGGGCGCAAAGGTCCGTAGACCCGCCCAGCTGGAGATAAGCCGGGTTACCGGCTCGGTCACATATTCCTCATAGCGCGCCAGTCCTTCGGCCAAGACCATATCATCGGCCCAAGCGTCATGTGGCTCCATCGGATCCTCTTCCGCCGGAGAGACGATCAGCGCCCCCGCATCAGGCTTGGCATACCAAGATTCGCCGGGCCCGAACATGATCGGCCAACGCGACACATCATGCCCACCCGGCGCCGGAATGCGCGCCATCGAGCGGCGGTTGGGCTGGAAGCCCAAGGGCTGCACCCCGGCCATTTGCGCCACCTGATCGACCCAAGCGCCGCCGGCATTGATGAGCAAAGCCGCTTCGGCCTCACCGCCCGGCCAAGTGACCCGCCAGCCGCTGGCGGTGCGCACGATCGCAGTGACCCGTGCATTGGTGACGATCTTGCCACCTTGCGCGCGGATATCGCGGGCAAAACCCTGCAGCAGCAAATCGGTGTCGATATCCTCGGCGTGCAAAGCATGCGCCGCCATCGTCACCACTTCGGGGTTCACGATCGGCACGATGGCCAAGGCTTCATCCACGGTGATCGCATCAAACTTCATCGCCGCGCGATCACTCTCGAACACCGCCCCCTCATGGGCTTTGCCGACCAAAAGCATACCCCGCGGCGACAAAAGCCCCGGGATCGAACGGAAATGCGCCTCAGACGCCCAAGAGAGCTCAACCACCGCTGGCGCGCCATATTGCGGCTCGTACAAAGCGGCCGAGCGGCCCGAGGCATGGTGGCCAAGCGCGGCTTCGGCCTCAAGCACCACCACGCGGGCATGCGGCGCCAAGCGCGCCGCGGCAGAGATCCCCGCTATACCGCCGCCAATGACAATAATATCGGCAGTTTCAGCGACATGTTCGGCAGTCATCATCTATCTTTCGTCAGGTCAAAAGAGCCAAGGCCACGGCCGCTAAGCCAGCCCAACTGCGCCTTTAAAGCACAGAGACTTCCCGCAAGGAAAACAATTTCAAAGCCGATACGGGCGACGCCTGCCAATCATCACTTGGCACAGAATGAAAAAGGCCCGCCACAAGGGGCGGGCCTTTCTCGCAAACCTGGCTCAGATCACTTCGGCACTTCGGCGGTGATGCCTTCGACGAAGAAATCCATGCCCAGCAGGTCGCCATCCGGCGCGGTCACGCCATCAGCCAGCCATTCCGAGCCGTCTTGCTTCTTGATCGGGCCGGTGAAGGCATGCAGCGTGCCAGCGGCGATATCGTCGCGCACCTTCTCGGCAGCGGCCTTCACCTCGGCCGGAACCGCATCAGTGATCTCACCGATTTCCACTTCGCCATCGACGATACCGGCCCAGATATCGGCCTGCTCATAGCTGCCATCCAGCAAAGCACCCACGCGCTTCACATAGTAGGGCGCCCAGTTGTCGATGATCGAGGACACCCGCGGCGAAGGCTTATAGGCGGTCATATCCGAAGCCTGACCGAAGCCGATCACAGCGCCATTGGTCTTGGCAGCTTCCGCCAAAGGTGCGGTCGAATCGGTGTGGGCTGCGATGACATCGACGCCTTGGTCGATCAAAGCTTTGGCCGAATCGGCCTCTTTTGCCGGGTCAAACCAGGTGAAGGCCCAAACCACCGACAGCTCAACCTCGGGGTTCACCTTCTTGGCGGCCAGATAATAGGCGTTGATGCCATTCATCACTTCCGGGATCGGGAAAGAGCCGATGTAGCCGATTTTGTTCGACTTGGTCATCATGCCCGCAATGGTGCCTTGCACCGCACGGCCTTCGTAGAAGCGTGCGTTATAGGTCGAGACGTTGGCATGGTCGCGCTTGAAGCCGGTGGCATGCTCGAACTTCACATTCGGGAATTTGCCCGCGATCGCATTGACCGGGTCCATATAGCCGAAGGAGGTTGCAAAGATGATATTGCAGCCGCCCAGAGCCATTTGGGTCAAGACGCGCTCAGCATCGGCGCCTTCCGGCACGCTTTCTTGGTACTGGATCTCGACCTTGTCACCGTATTCGGCTTGCAGCGCCAAAGCGCCTTCATGGTGCTGGTAGGTCCAGCCGCCATCGCCGATCGGGCCAACATAGACGAAGCAGGCTTTCACCTTGTCCAGACCTTGCGCAAAGGCGCTGCCGCCAAAGGCCATTCCCAAAGCCAGCGAGGCGCTGGCAAGCAGATGTCTGCGTTTCATTCCGGTCTCTCCCCGTAGTGGCGGCTGGTTTGCGCCGCGTTTTGCAAAAGCCTCAGCGCGAGGCATGGAAGTTCTGTCCAAGGCTGGCAGGAGCGCCGACGGCAGCCTTGCGCCGCCCCGAGGACATGATCACCAACACGATGATGGTTAGCACATAAGGGGCCATCGACAAGTACTCGACAGGGATCGCAGAGCCTGCCGCTTGCAAGTTCAGCTGCAAGACCGAGATGCCGCCGAAAAGATAGGCCCCTGCAAGCACACGCCACGGTTTCCAGCTGGCAAAGACCACGATCGCAAGCGCGATCCAGCCCGCACCGGCAGTGATCCCGTCCACCCATTGCGGCACCCGCACAAGGCTGACGTAAGCCCCACCGATTCCGGCCATCGCACCACCGAACATGATGCACATCAGCCGGATGCGGTTGACCTTATAGCCCAAAGCATGGGCCGCATCATGGCTTTCGCCCACGGCCCGAATGATCAGGCCAATGCGGGTGAATTTCAGCACATACCAAGTGGCGGCCGTCATCAAGATGCTGAAATAAACCACCGCATCATGACCAAAAAGGATCGGTCCCGCGACCGGGATCTGCGCCAAAGCATCCGGCAAAAGCCCGGTCGTCGCCGGCGGCTTGATGCCGTTATAGCCCTGCCCCCCCAGCGAGCTGACCCCAAGGCCGAACAGCGTCAGCGCAAGCCCCGTTGCCACCTGATTGGCCAGAAAGACTTGGGTCAAAGCCGCGAAGATCATGCTGAGCACGGCCCCCGCGATGGCGCCTCCGACAAAGCCCATAAAGGGGCTCCCGGTGTGCACGGCCACGACAAAGCCGCCCAAAGCGCCGATGATCATCATGCCTTCGACGCCCAGATTCAGCACGCCCGAGCGCTCGACCACCGCCTCGCCCAAGGCCGCCAAAAGGATCGGCACCGAGGTCGCCATCAGCCCCGCGATCAAAATGACCGGATTGATACCGCCAAAATCCATCACTTCGCCCCCGCCACTGCAGCCCCGCCCGACAGGCGGAAGCGGTAATTGGTCAGCACATCAACGCCCAAAAGGAAGAACAGCAACATGCCTTGGAACACCTGCACCGCCGCTGCCGGCAGGCCGAGATTGGTCGAGGCCATCTCGCCGCCCACATAGGTCAGCGCCATCAAAAAGCCCGCCAGCACGATCCCCAGCGGGTTCAACCGGCCAAGGAAGGCCACGATGATCGCGGTGAAGCCATAACCGGTGTTGAAATCGATGGTGATCTGCCCCGCAGGCCCGGTGACCTCGAAAAGCCCCGCCAGCCCCGCCAGCGCGCCCGAGATCCCCATGCACAAAACCACCAATCGCGTCGGATTGACGCCGTGGAATCGGGCCGCCCGTGGCGCTTGCCCCGCCAGCCGGATCTGGAAGCCCGCGATATGGCGGGTGAGCAAGATATAGATCAGCACCGCCGTCACCAGCGCCGCCACCCCGCCCCAATGCAGCCCAAGCCCTTCAATCAAATAGCCATTCTGCGCCGCCGGATAGCTCGAGAAGTTGCGGCTGCCCGGGAACCCCATACCTTCGGGATTCTTCAAGAATGAGGTCGAGGCCTTGGCCAAGATGGTCTGCGCCACATAGACCAGCATCAAAGAGACCAAGATCTCATTGGTGTTGAACCGCGTTTTCAAGATCGCCGGGATCATCGCCCAAGCCCAGCCGCCAAAGGCGCCCGCCAGCACCATCACCGGAAAGATCAGCCGGTTTTCCGTCGGAAACACCGCCAAACCGACCGAGGCGCCAATGATCGCGCCCATGATATATTGCCCCTCGGCACCGATATTCCAGATCCCGGCCCGGAAGCCCAAGGCCAGACCAATGGCGATCAGGATCAGCGGCCCGGCTTTCACCAAAAGTTGGCCGCGCAGATAGAAGGCGAACTCGCCAAAGAGCGGATCCCAAAAGATCGTGCGGATCACCTCAACCGGGTTCTTGCCCATCACCGCAAAGAGAATCCCCCCCACGATCATGGTCAGCAAAACCGCAACCGGAGGTGTCGCATAAAGCCAGAACCGGCTGGGCGTTGGTCGCTTTTCAAGCCTGATCATCACGCCCCTCCCACTTTCTCAAATCCGCTAAGCCCTTCATCTTGACGAAAATACTCCGGGGGTCGCCCATTGTGTTCGCCATTGGTTCAAGAACCAATGGGCGACGGGGCTGGCCCCCGCCGCCGGCAACTCTCAGACGCTCAGCTTGCATGATGCGCCACCTCCATCCCATGCGCGCCGCCCATCATCAGACCGATCTGATCCATGGTCAGCCCCTGCACCGGAACGGGCTTCGTCAGCCGCCCCTCGTTCAGCACCGCAAAGGAATCCGAGACCTCCAACAGCTCATCAAGGTCTTGGCTGATCACCACCACCGCCGCCCCAGAGGCCGCACGGTCCAAGATTGCCTGACGGATCGCCGCAGCTGCCGCCGCATCGACGCCCCAAGTCGGCTGGTTGATCACGATCACGCTCGGGCTCTGGTTCAGCTCACGCCCGACCAGAAACTTCTGCAAATTCCCGCCCGACAAGGCCCGCGCCGCGACATCCGGCCCCGGGGTGCGCACATCATATTCCGCGATCACCTCTTCGGCGAAGGCGCGGGTCTTTGCCCAATCGATGAAGCCCTTCTTCACCAAACCTCGCCGCTGCGAGCCGGTCAGAAACGCGTTCTCGATCAAGCTCATATCCGGTGCTGCCGCATGGCCATAGCGGTCCTCGGGGGCCGAGACCAAACCCTTGGCGCGCCGCTCCACCGGGCCCAAATCGCCCGCCGGCTGGCTCAGGATCCGCAGCCGGTCCGCGGCCACTTTCAGCTCTCCCGACAAAGCCAGAAGCAGCTCATCCTGGCCATTGCCAGCGACGCCCGCGATGCCCAGAACCTCGCCCTTGGCGACGGTAAAAGAGACATCCTTCAGGCTGGTGCCAAAGGGAATCGGGCTCTTGACGGAAAGCCCCGAGACGCCCAAAGCCACCTCGCCCTTCTCTCCGGGATGCCGCTCGGGCGGGGTCAAACTCGTGCCCACCATCATCTCAGCCAGTTCACGCGCACTGCGCTCGCGTGGGGTGCAGGTGCCCACCACCTTACCGCGCCGCAGGATCGTTGCCTCATCGCAAAGCGCGCGAATCTCTTCGAGCTTATGGCTGATATAAAGGATCGCCGTGCCTTCCGCCGAAAGCTGGCGCAGGGTGCGGAACAGGATCTCCACCTCTTGCGGCGTCAGAACAGAGGTCGGCTCATCCATGATGAGAAGCTTCGGATCTTGCAGCAGACAGCGGATGATCTCGACCCGCTGCCGCTCACCTGCCGAGAGATCACCGACCATCCGGTCGGGGTCCAAAGGCAGCCCGTATTCTTCCGAGACCGCGCGGATCTTGCTGGCCAGCTCGCGCATTGGCGGCGGGCTTTCCATGCCAAGCGCGACGTTCTCGGCCACATTCAGCGCCTCGAACAGGCTGAAGTGCTGAAACACCATCGCCACGCCCAAGCGCCGCGCCTCGGCGGGCTTCATCGGCGCATAGGCCTGCCCACGAAACCGCATTGAGCCGCTGTCGGGCCGCACAAGGCCATAGATCATTTTGACCAGCGTGGACTTGCCCGCGCCGTTCTCGCCCAGCAAAGCATGCACCTCACCCTCGCCCACGGTGAAGCCAACATCGCTGTTGGCAACCACCCCGGGATAGGCTTTCGTCACGCCGGTGATTTTAAGCAGCTCAGGCCGGCTGGCCCCGCTGTTTTCGTCCCGTACTGTCCCTGTCACCCGTGATCTCCGTCTCGGATTTCTGTGTGATATTCATCAGTTGGACCGCCACGCCGATGGCAATGGCTTGTGGATGCTTGCCCAAACTCCGATCGCCGATAGGGCATGTGATGCGATCAATGGCAAGAGCTTGGTGCCCCAAACCACGCAGACGCGACCGGAACCGCGCCCATTTTGTCGCCGAGCCAATCAGGCCCAGCCAGTCAAACCCCCGCCCCAGAAGCCGATGACACAGCTCCAAATCCAAGGCATGAGAATAGGTGAGAATCAGATGCTCGGCATTGGGCGGCGCATGCGCGGCCAAGGCCTCTGGCCGCTCCGACCAGATCGGCGTCACGCTCTCCGGGATCGCCTCGGGAAAGCGCGCGCGGCTGGTGTCGATCCAAGTGATCTCAAAATCGGGCAGTGGCTCAAAGACCGCAACCATCGCGCGGCCCACATGACCGGCCCCCCAAATCCAAAGCTGCCGCTTGGGCAAAGTGACGGGCTCCACCAGCCAGCCTTCGACCAGTCGCGCCAGGCTAGACTGCCCTTGCCCGCGCGCCGCGCTCAGCAATCGGCGCACCGCCAGAGGCATCTCGCCCTGCCCGGTGGCGACCAAAGCCTGCCCCTCCATCGCAGCCAGCGCCGCCGCGTCCAGCAGATGTGAGACCAAGCTGACCGAGCCGCCACAGCATTGACCCAAAGCCGGGCCCAAGGGGATGCGCGTCAAAACCGGCGCACCGCTGCGCTCAAGCAAGGCCCTTGCCCGCGCCACCGCCTCAAACTCAAGCGTGCCGCCGCCGATGGTGCCGCTTTGGCCGTCCTGCCAGACCAACATCTCGGCCCCCGCCTCGCGCGGGGATGAGCCTTCGTGGCCTGCCACAACCACGCGCACCAGCGGGCCATGCGCCACTACTGCTGCGCGCAGCTGCGCCAGATCTAGCATCAGATGCCCCCCCGAACCCGGTCAACCGCTGCCAAAACGGCCTCGGCCGTGGCAGGGGCGCGCAGGTCGGGATAGATCTGACCCGTGCCGCAGGCTTCCACCGCATGCGACAAAGCCAAGAAGGCCGAGATGCCAAGGTTGAACGGCGGCTCGCCCACAGCTTTGGATTTCCCAACCGAATCCTCGGGGTTGGGCCGCTCCCAAAGGGCGACATTGAAGGTCCGCGGCCGGTCCGAACAGGCCGGGATCTTATAGGTCGAGGGCGCATGGGTCGCCAAACGGCCTTTGGCATCCCAGACCAGCTCTTCCGTGGTCAGCCAGCCCGCGCCTTGCACATAAGCGCCTTCGACCTGACCAATGTCCAATGCCGGGTTCAAGCTTGATCCGGTGTCATGCAGGATATCCGCCCGCAAAATGCGGTTCTCGCCGGTCAAAGTGTCGATCACCACCTCAGAGATCGCCACCCCGTAAGCGAAATAGTAAAACGGCCGGCCTTGGCCGCGCACCCGGTCCCAAGTGATCTTGGGCGTGGCGTAATAGCCCGTCGACGACAGGGACACCCGCGCCTGATAGGCCGAGGCGGCGACCTCTTCAAACGTGTAGCTCTCGCCTGCCACGCTCACCCGCCCCTCCGCAAAGCGCACCTGATCGGTCGCGCTTTGGTGCTTTTCGGCCAAATGCGCCGCCATCCGGTCGCGGATCTTCTCGGCCGCATCGCGCGAGGCCATGCCATTGAGATCCGAGCCAGACGAGGCCGCTGTGGCCGAAGTATTAGGCACCTTGCCCGTGTCGGTGGGGGTGATCCGCACCTGTTCGGCCTCCAGACCAAAGACCGAGGCCACAACCTGCGCCACCTTTTGGTTCAGCCCCTGCCCCATCTCGGTGCCGCCGTGGTTCAGGTGCACCGAGCCATCTTGATAGACATGCACCAAAGCCCCGGCTTGGTTCAGCCAAGTCAGTGTGAAAGAGATCCCGAACTTCACCGGGCTAAAGCCGATGCCGCGCTTCAAGATCGGGCTTTTGGCGTTCCAAGCCGCAATCTCTTCCTTGCGGCGGGCGTAATCCGACGTCGCCAACAGCTCTTCGGTCATCGCGCCGCCGATGAAATCCTCGACCGGCATGTTGTAATGTGTGGTCTGGACCTCAGGCACATGACCTTTCGGCGAATGTGCGCCGCCAAAGGGCTTGCCGGTGCCGGGACCCGCCTTCTCCGCCCCCGCAGCGCCCGCCATATCGCGGTAGTAATTCCGCCGCCGCACCTCAACCGGATCCAATTTCAGCGCGAAGGCGATGTGATCCATCACCCGCTCGGCCCCGATGATCCCCTGCGGGCCACCAAAGCCACGATAGGCCGTGCCCGAGGCGGTGTTGGTCTTCAGCCGGTGGCTTTCGATGCGGATATTCGGCATCCAATAGCAGTTCTCGGCATGCAGCATGGCCCGGTCAGCCACCGGCAGCGACAGATCCTGAGACCAGCCGCAACGCAGAAGGTGGGTGAAATCCACCCCCAGCACATAGCCCTGCTCATCATAGCCCACCTTATAGCGGATCTTGATGTCATGGCGCTTGCCGGTCACCACCATATCATCGTCGCGGTCGTAGCGCATTTTGCAGGCGCGCCCGGTCAGCCGAGCCGCCACCGCACAGGCAATCGCCGGCCAGTTGCCTTGGCTTTCCTTGCCGCCAAAGCCGCCGCCCATCCGCCGCGTCTCCACCCGCACCGCCGACATCGGCAGATGCAAAGCATGGGCGATCTTATGCTGCACCTCGGTCGGGTGCTGGGTCGAGGAATAGATATGCATCCCGCCGTCATCGCCGGGGATTGCCGCCGCGATATGGCCCTCAAGATAGAAATGCTCTTGGCCACCAACCTCAAGATCGCCTTCCAGCACATGCGGAGCCGCCGCAATCGCCGCAGCCGCATCGCCCCGCGCCCAGATCGAGGGTCCATCCTCAAAGCGCGAATTGGCCGCCAGCGCCTCTTCCGGGGTCAGCAAAGCCGGTTCTTCGGCATAGCTGATCTGCGCCTTACGCGCCGCTTTGCGCGCCGCCAAATGGCTGTCGGCCACCACGATGAACATGGGCCGGGCGTGAAACTCGATCCGGGTCGAGGTCAAAAGCGGCTCATCCCCCAATGAGGGCGAGCAGTCGGGGATCTCGTGGAAAGCTTCGACCAGATCCTCGGCGGTGATGACCTGACGCACGCCGGGAGCCGAACGCACCGCCGAGAGGTCCATCGAGGTGATCTGCCCACAGGCAATGGTCGAAAGCCCAAAGGCCAGATGCAAAGTGCCGCTTGGCAGCGGAATATCATCCAGATAGCGCGCTTGACCGGTCACATGCAGCGGCGCGGAATCGTGGGGAAGCGGTTTACCGACGCTCATGCTTCGACCTCCAGCACCGAGACAGGCAGGCCTGCAAGATCGTGGAAATAGCGCAACATCATGTTTTGCGCGGCTTTCATGCGGTAAGCGGCAGAGGCGCGCATATCCGTCATCGGCTGGTAATCCTGCGCCATCGCTTGCATCGCGGCCTGCACCGTCTCAAGGTTCCACGCCTGACCCATCAGCGCCGCCTCAGCCATCGCGGCACGTTTCGGCGTTCCCGCCATGCCGCCAAAGGCGATGCGGGCCTCGGTCACGCGACCCGCTTCAACGGTGACATTGAAGCAACCGCAGACCGCCGAGATGTCCTGATCGAAACGTTTCGAAAGCTTGTAGCAGCGCAAAGCGGGTGCGCTGGCGGGCATCGTCACCGCTTCGACAAACTCGCCCGGCTGGCGGTCTTGCTTGCGGTATTCCAAGAAGAAATCTTCCAGCGGCATCTGCCGCCGCGCATCGCCCTTGCGCAGATGCAAGGTCGCCCCCAAAGCGATCAAAGCCGGAGGGCCGTCGCCGATGGGCGAGCCATTGGCAATATTGCCGCCGATCGTCGCGGCATTGCGCACCTGCGTGCTGGAATAGCGCCGCAGCATCTCGGCCAAGGAAGGATGCAAATCCTCAACTGCCGCGCGCAGATCGGTGATGGTGACGCCCGCGCCAATGCGCAAAGTCTCGCCCTCGCGCTCGATCTTTTGCAAATCCGCCGCGCCGTTCAAAAACGCCACTGGCGTCAGATCACGCAGCTGTTTGGTGACCCAAAGCCCGACATCGGTGGCGCCTGCGATCAGCACCGCCTCGGGGTTGGCCGCATACCATGCCGCCAGCTCATCGCCACTTTGCGGCCGGAACGCCCCCGGCACAGCCGAGGCGCCAAGCTCCGCCAAAGCCGAAGCATCCGAGGTCATCCACTCTGGCACAGGCTCAGCCGCCGCCGCTTCCGCCGCGCGGATGATCGGCGCATAGCCGGTGCAGCGACACAGGTTCCCCGCCAGTTGATCGTCGTGATCGCGCGCGCCATTGGCATGGGCCACCGCCATCGAGACCACAAAGCCCGGCGTGCAGAAGCCGCATTGGCTGCCGTGATGGGTGACCATCGCGCTTTGCACCGGATGCGGCTCACCCTTGGGGCCGGAAATCCCCTCAACCGTGCGCACCGCTTTGCCCTGCAACTGGGGCAAGAGCAGGATGCAAGCGTTCAGCGATTTTGAACCCTGCGCATCGGTGACCATCACCGTGCAGGCCCCGCAATCGCCCTCATTGCAGCCTTCTTTGGTGCCACAAAGCCCGCGCGTCTCGCGCAGCCAATCCAGCAAAGTGCGCGTCGGGCTTTCACCCTCGACACGCACTGCGGATCCATTCAACAGGAACGAGATGCCAGACGGCGCCCCAGACTCTGGCTTCATAGCTGGTCCGGTCATTTGGTCAGTCCGCCGCCTTCTCCCCAGTCAGGGCCCTGCGCATGACCGCCCGATGCGGCGTAAAACGGTCAATGCACCCTTGTCATTGCCTTCTATGAAGGGGCCGAGGGCGATTCAAGGCAAGCAGAATTTTAATTGGTGAATGCGAAGCACCTTTGGGCTTTGGAAGATAATCACGCCGGATTACCCCTGACTTCGCAATAATCAACCAACGGCTTCCGCTGCGCCATGCAGGCCGCGCGCCCTAAGGCCGGGGCTTGCCGCGACAGGCCCCCAGCCCTACCTTGGGCGCATGTCTGGCACGCCTCGATTCATCCACCTTCGCACCCATACCGAACACAGCCTTCTTGAAGGCGCTGTGCCGGTGAAAAAGCTGGTGAAGACCGCCGCTGGTATGAACATGCCCGCCATCGCGGTCACCGATTCCAACAATATGTTCTGTGCCTTGGAGTTTTCCAGCCACGCCAAGGACGCCGGTGTGCAACCGATTGTTGGCTGCCAAATGACGCTGGCCTTTGACCCCGGCCAGCCCGGTGAAAAGCCCCGCGTGCCTGCCCCCTTGGTGCTTTTGGCGCAGACCGAGGCCGGCTACATGAACCTCATGAAGCTGAACTCCTGCCTTTATATGCGGGAAGATGGTCAGCTGCCGCATATCACGCCAGATGAGCTGGAAACCTATGCCGAGGGGCTGATCTGCCTGACCGGCGGTCCGGAAGGCCCCTTGGGCAAGCTTATCCAAGCGGGCCAGACACCAAAGGCCCGCGCTTTGGTCGATCGCCTCGCCGCCGCCTTCCCCGACCGGCTTTATATCGAGCTGCAACGCCACCCGCTGGAAACCGGCCGCCTGCCCCCTGCCGAGGCCGCAACCGAGCGCGCGCAGGTGGAACTGGCCTATGAGCTGGGCCTGCCGCTCGTGGCCACCAATGATGTCTACTTCCCCAAGCCCGATATGTTTGAGGCGCATGATGCGCTCCTCTGCATCGCCGAGGGCGCTTATGTCGACCAGAACGAGCCGCGCCGCCGCCTGACGCCGCAGCATTACTTCAAATCCGAAGCCGAGATGTGCGCGCTTTTCGCCGATCTGCCGGAAGCTTTGGAGAACACCGTCGAGATCGCCAAGCGCTGCGCCTTCATGGCCTATAAGCGCAAACCGATCCTGCCGATCTTCGCCGCCGATGAGGTTGAAGAACTCCGCCGTCAGGCATGGGAAGGGCTTGAGGCCCGCCTCGCCGTGATCCCAATGGCCGCCCCGCGCGAAGAATACGAAGAACGCCTGACCTTCGAGCTGGGCATCATCGAGAGGATGGGCTTCCCCGGCTACTTCCTCATCGTGGCTGACTTCATCAAATGGGGCAAAACCCAAGGCATCCCGGTCGGCCCGGGCCGGGGCTCGGGCGCGGGCTCCTTGGTGGCCTATGTGCTGACCATCACCGACCTTGACCCTTTGCGCTATGCGCTGCTCTTCGAGCGGTTCCTCAACCCCGAGCGGGTCTCGATGCCGGACTTCGATATCGACTTTTGCATGGACCGCCGCGAAGAGGTGATCCGCTACGTGCAAGAGAAATACGGCCGCGACAAGGTGGCCCAGATCATCACCTTCGGCGGCTTGATGTCGAAAGCCGCCGTCCGCGACGTGGGCCGCGTGCTGCAACTCTCCTATGGCCAGGTGGATCGGCTATCGAAGATGATCCCGATGGAAGGGCCGAAGCCCGTCTCCATCACCAAGGCGCTGGCCGATGAGCCGCGCTTGCGCGAAGCCGCCAAGGAAGAGGTGGTGGAACGCCTTCTCAACTATGCCGAGAAGATCGAAGGCCTTTACCGCTCCGCCGGCACCCACGCCGCCGGGGTGGTGATCGGCGACCGCCCCTTGGACGAGCTGGTGCCGCTTTACCGCGACCCGCGCTCGGATATGCCCGCGACCCAGTTCAACATGAAATGGGTCGAAGCCGCCGGTCTGGTGAAGTTCGACTTCCTCGGGCTGAAGACGCTGACCGTCATTCAAGAGGCGATCCGGCTGGTCCTGAAATCGGGCCGCCCCCTGCATGTCGACCAGAACGGCACCCAGCTTTACGAGCCGAAGCCCGGGGCCGAGAATGACATCGGCCATATCCCCTTGGATGACCCGGCCAGCTACAAGCTTTACTCCGAGGCCAAGACCGTCGCCGTCTTCCAGGTGGAAAGCTCGGGCATGATGGATGCGCTGCGGCGCATGAAGCCCACTTGCATCGAAGACATCGTGGCTCTGGTGGCTTTGTATCGCCCCGGCCCTATGGAGAACATCCCCACCTATTGCGAGGTGAAGAACGGGCTGCGCGAGATTGAGCCCCTGCACCCGACCATCGACCATATCCTCAAAGAGACCCAAGGCATCATCGTTTACCAAGAACAGGTGATGCAGATCGCGCAGGTCATGGCGGGCTACTCGCTTGGCGGCGCTGACCTTTTGCGCCGCGCGATGGGTAAAAAAATCGCCGAGGAAATGGCGAAAGAGCGGCCCAAGTTTATCGAAGGCTGCACCAAGACCCACGGCGTTGATGCCAAGAAATCCGGCGAGGTTTTTGACCTGCTGGAGAAATTCGCCAACTACGGCTTCAACAAATCCCACGCCGCCGCCTATGCGGTGGTCAGCTACCAAACCGCATGGATGAAGGCCAACCACCCGGTCGAATTCATGGCCGGGGTGATGAACTGCGACCTTCATCTCACCGAAAAGCTCGCCGTTTATAAGCGCGAATTGGACAAGCTGGGCATCGACACCATCCCAC
The DNA here is from genome assembly GCF_030848395.1 of Pseudogemmobacter lacusdianii. Lineage (GTDB taxonomy): Bacteria > Pseudomonadota > Alphaproteobacteria > Rhodobacterales > Rhodobacteraceae > Pseudogemmobacter > Pseudogemmobacter lacusdianii. The sequence goes on from NZ_JAVDBT010000009.1 coordinate 171,059, forward strand.
CTTGCCTCAACCGCAGCCTTGAGAAATTCGACACCCGCGAGGGCAAAGTCATCTACGGTCTTGGCGCGCTGAAGAACGTCGGCGTTGATGCGATGTCGCTGATCGTCAATGCGCGCAATGTCGACGGCGTCGAGACGCCCTTTAAATCCATCTTCGATTTCGCCCGCCGGGTGGATCTGAAGCGCGTTGGCAAGCGCCCCTTGGAAATGCTGGCCCGCGCTGGCGCCTTCGACCAGCTCGAGCCCAGCCGCGCGCGGGTGTTTGAGGCTTTGGATTCGCTCGTCGCCTATTCCGCCGCGATCCATGAGGCGAAGAACTCGAACCAAGTCTCGCTCTTTGGCGATTCCGGCTCGGATATCCCCGAGCCGCGGCTGCCGTTCCGTGACGATTGGCTGCCAGTCGAACGCCTCGGCAATGAGCATCTGGCGGTGGGCTTCTACCTCTCGGGCCACCCGCTTGACGATTATATGTCGGCGCTGAAGCGCAAGGGTATTCTCACCCTGACCGAGCTGACCAATAAGGTCGTCGGCAAAGGCAGCCCTTCGGTTGAAAAGATCGCAGGCTCAGTGTCGTCGAAGCAAGAACGCAAATCGGCCAAGGGCAACCGCTTTGCCTTTGTGCAGCTTTCCGACCCGACCGGGCTTTATGAGGTGACGGTCTTCTCCGACACGCTGGAAGCCGCCCGCGATCACCTTGAGCCGGGCAAAAACGTGGTCCTCACCGTCCGCGCCGATCCCGATGGCGATGGCGTCAAGCTTTTGGCCAACTCCGCCGCGCCGATTGATGCGGTGGCCGAACAGGCCGGGGCGCAGCCCATTCGCATCCACCTCAACCGCCCCGAGGCGATCACCTCGCTCGCCTCGCTTTTGTCCTCGGTCAAAGGCCGCAACGCCGCGCAGGTCACGCTTTGCCTGCCCGATGCCGATGGGCGTGAGATTGATGTCTTGTTGCCCAATCGCTACCCGCTCAACCCGCAAATTCGCGGCGCGATCAAGGCGATGACCGGCGTGATGGCGATCGAAGAGCTTTAGCGCTTAAGCAAAGATCAGCGCGATCTCATCGGCATCCAAAAGCTTCGTCTGCCCCGGATCCAGCCCCTCGGGCAGGTGCAAACGCCCCATGCTTTCGCGGTGCAAAGCGGTCACATGATTGCCCACGGCGGCAAACATCCGGCGCACTTGGTGATAGCGCCCCTCGGTCACCGTCAGCCGCGCCTGTCGCTCAGAGATCACCTCCAGCACCGCAGGCTCCAAGGGCTTGGTCTCGCCCTCCAGCATCATCTCTCCGCTGGCAAACATCGCCCCCTCATCGCCGCGCAGATCGCGGTCCAACGTCGCCAGATAGCTTTTCGTCACATGCATCTTGGGGCTGATGACCCGGTGCAACAAAGCCCCGTCATCGGTCATCAACAAAAGCCCCGAGGTCTGCTTATCCAGCCGCCCAATCGTCGAGATCATCGGATCGCGCCGCCGCCACCGCTCGGGCAAAACCTCATAAACCAGCGCGCCCTCTTCTTTATGCGAGCAGGTCATCCCCAAAGGTTTGTTCAGCATCAAAACCAGCCCTTGCAGCGGGTCCAAAGCCTTGCCCGCCACCCGCATCCGCTGCGGCAAATCCGGGTTCAGCGCGATGCGGTCACTGACATCCGCCAAAGCCTGACCATCGAGCTTAATCCCGCCCGCCTTTGCCAATGCCGCCATCTCACGGCGCGAGCCATAGCCCATCGAGGACAAAAGTTTATCAATCCGGGCGGTGGGAAGCTTGGCCATCTTGGCTCCAACATCTTAAGCGGCGCTGGCCTTCCGCTCTAATCCCATCCCTCCCGCAAAGCCAGCCAAAGACAAAAGGCCCCGGGCCACAAGGGTCCGGGGCAGGCATTGACCAAGACTAAGGGGAACCTCTCGGTCAGATATCCAAAGTGTTCTGCAACTCCCAGCTCGACATATGCGAGACGTAGCTTTCCCACTCTTTATGCTTGGTCTTCAGATAGGCAGCCGAGAAATCGTTGCCCATCAGCCCCTTCAGCGTGGTGTCCTTGTCATAAGCCCGCAAAGCGTCCAGCAGGTTCAACGGCAGACGCGGCGCGTTTTTGATCTTATGGCCCTCTTGGTACATATCGATGTCCAAGCGCTTGCCCGGATCGGCCTTGGTGCGAATGCCGTCCAGACCCGCCGCCACGATCACCGCCTGCATCAGATAGGCATTGGCCGCGCCATCGGGCAACCGCAGCTCAATCCGCCCCTTGCCCGGCACCCGCACGAGGTGGGTGCGGTTGTCGCCCGACCAAGTCACGGTATTCGGCGCCCAAGTCGATCCCGAAGAGGTGCGCGGCGCGTTGATGCGCTTATAGCTGTTCACCGTCGGATTGGTGATCGCCGCCAAGGCCGAGGCGTGCTTCATGATGCCGCCCAAGAAATGCTTGCCCTTGGCCGAGAGGCCCAGCTCACCTTCCTTGTCGTAGAAGGCATTGTCTTTGCCATCCAAGCTCCAAGCCGAAATATGCGCATGCATGCCCGAGCCGGTCAGTTGCAAGAAGGGCTTGGGCATGAAAGTCACCCGCAGCCCGTGCTTTTCCGCCACCGAGCGCAGCATGAATTTGAAGAATTGCAGCTTGTCTGCGGTCTTCAGCACATCGTCATATTTCCAGTTCATCTCGAACTGGCCATTGGCGTCCTCGTGGTCGCTTTGGTAGGGCTCCCAGCCCAGATCCAGCATATAATCGCTGACTTCGGCGATCATATCATAGCGGCGCATAATGGCTTGCTGATCGTAGCACGGCTTGGCGGCGCAGTCGAAAGCATCGGCGATTTGGTCGCCTTCAGGGCTTAGAATAAAAAATTCCGGCTCAACGCCGGTTTTCACACGCAATCCTTCTTTCGCGGCTTCGTCGATGACGCGGCGCAGCACGTTCCGCGGGGCCTGCGCAAGCTCATCGCCTTCCATGCTGCAATTGGCCGGAACCCACGCCACTTCGGGTTTCCAAGGCAGCTGAATCACTGCCTCTGGATCGGGCATCCCCAGAGTATCAGGATGCGCCGGCGTCACATCGAAACCGGCGGCAAATCCGGCGAAACCTGCGCCGCCGGAAACCACATCATTGATCGCCTGAGCGGGGACCAGCTTTGCGCGCTGGGCCCCGGCCAGATCGGTGAAAGACACCATGAAGTATTTGACGCCTTTGTCCTTTGCCCATTTGGCAAGGTCGTTCGACATTCGTTTAGCTCCCTGATTATTTTATATTTTTTATTATTATTTACTTAGAAACCGTTGCGGCCGGGGACCCAGTTCGTCCCTGCCAGCGGCACTCCCGACATTGCGGAAGCTTCGATGGTCAAAGCGCACAGATCCTCGGGCTCAAGGTTATGGAGGTGATTCTTGCCGCAGGCGCGGGCAATGGTCTGCGCCTCTAGCGTCATCACCTTCAGATAGTTCTTCAGACGGCGACCGCCCAAAACCGGGTCGAAACGCTTCATCAGCTCGGGGTCTTGCGTGGTGATCCCGGCCGGGTCTTTGCCCTCATGCCAATCGTCATAGGCACCCGCAGTGGTGCCCAGCTTTTGGTATTCAGCCTCCAAAGCCGGGTCGTTGTCGCCCAAAGCGATCAGTGCCGCGGTGCCGATGGCCACAGCATCCGCACCCAAAGCCATTGCCTTGGCCACATCCGCGCCAGACCGGATACCGCCCGAGACGATCAGCTGCACTTTGCGGTGCATGCCAAGGTCTTGCAGCGCCTTCACGGCTTGGCCGATGCAAGCCAGGATCGGCATGCCGACATGTTCGATGAACACGTCTTGCGTCGCCGCCGTGCCACCTTGCATCCCGTCCAGGACCACCACGTCAGCGCCAGCTTTCACCGCCAAAGCGGTGTCGTAATAAGGCCGCGCGCCGCCGACTTTCACATAGATCGGTTTTTCCCAATCGGTGATTTCGCGCAGCTCAAGGATCTTGATCTCAAGATCATCCGGGCCGGTCCAGTCGGGGTGACGGCAGGCCGAGCGCTGGTCGATGCCCTTGGGCAAGTTGCGCATATTGGCCACGCGATCCGAGATCTTTTGGCCCAGAAGCATACCGCCGCCGCCGGGCTTGGCGCCTTGACCGACCACAACCTCGATCGCATCTGCACGGCGCAAATCGTCGGGGTTCATGCCATAACGGCTGGGAAGGTATTGATAGACCAGCGTTTTGGAATGGCCGCGCTCTTCCTCGGTCATGCCGCCGTCACCGGTGGTGGTCGAGGTGCCCGCTTCCGAGGCGCCACGGCCAAGCGCTTCTTTCGCCGGGCCCGACAAAGCGCCAAAGCTCATGCCCGCGATGGTGATCGGGATATCCAGATGGATCGGTTTCTTGGCAAAGCGCGTGCCCAGCCAAACGTCGGTCGCGCATTTCTCGCGGTAGCCTTCCAGCGGATAGCGCGAGATGGAAGCGCCAAGGAACAGCAGATCATCGAAATGCGGCAGATGGCGCTTGGTGCCAGCCCCACGGATATCATAGATGCCCGAGGCCGCAGCACGGCGGATCTCGGCATTCACAGCCGGGGTGAAAGTGGCCGAAAAGCGGGGCGGGGTGGTGGGAAAATCGCTCATATGGACCTCAGTAGGCCGACGCGTTGTCGATGTTGAAATTGTAAAGCTGACGGGCCGAGCCATAGCGACGGAACTCTTCCGGCTTGGCTTTCGCATCCGCCTCGCCGCGCCGCAGCAGGTCTTCCAAAATCTGGTAATGCTCGTCGCGCATCTCTTTTTCGATGCAATCTGCGCCCAAGGATTTCACCTTGCCACGCACGAAGAGCCGCGCTTCATAAAGGCTGTCGCCCAAGGCCTCACCCGCGTCGCCCAGCACCACCAGATTGCCCGATTGGCCCATGAAGGCCGACATATGGCCGATGCTGCCATGCACGACGATGTTGATGCCCTTCATCGACACGCCGCAACGCGACGAGGCATCGCCCTTGATGACCAAGAGCCCGCCGCGCCCGGTGGCCCCGGCATATTGGCTGGCATTGCCGTCGATGATGACGGTGCCCGACATCATGTTTTCGGCCACACCCGGCCCGGCCGAGCCTTTGACACGGATCGTCGCCAGCTTGTTCATCCCGGCGCAGTAATAGCCGGTCGAGCCGCGCACGGTGATATCGACTTCGGCGTCCACACCGGCCGCAATGGCATGAGCGCCTTTGGGATTAACCACTTCCCATTTCGTCATATTGGTCTGGCCCTTCAGGGCATGCAGCGCCGAGTTCAGCGCCCGCAGGCCCTCTTTGCCAAGATCAAAGCTCTGCATCTTCTCAACGCTCCCAGAAATAGACGGTGGCGGGCTCGGGCTCCCAAACACGGGCGTCTTCGATGCCCGGCAGGTTCACCAGCGCGCGATATTCGCTGCCAAAGGCGACATATTGGTCGGTCTCGGCCATAACGGCGGGCTTGCAAGCGATCGGATCCCGCACCACGCCAAAGCCGTTCTTGGTGCCGACGACGAAGGTGTAGAAGCCGTCAAGATCGTCCAGCCCCGAGGTCAAAGCCTCGCCCAAGGATTGGCCCTCTTCCAGCTTTTGGCTGACATAAGCGGCGGCGACTTCGGTGTCGTTCTGCGTCTCAAAGGTCTTGCCCAGACGGATCAGTTCCCGGCGCAGACCGTTGTGGTTCGAGAGCGAGCCATTGTGCACCAAGCATTGATCCGAACCGGTCGAGAACGGATGCGCGCCCATCGTGGTCACCGCCGATTCGGTCGCCATACGGGTGTGGCCAATGCCGTGGGTGCCGTGCATTTTCGACACATCGAACCGGGCCGCCACATCTTTCGGAAGACCCACTTCCTTAAAGATTTCAATGCTGTCCCCCACGCTCATCACTTTGATGCTGGGCCGCAAAGAGGCCAGCGCCGAGCGGGCGGCTGCGATTTGATCTTCGGGCAACTCCAAGACCGCATGGGTGCTTTTCACCAGCATGGTCACCGGCTGGCCCAGCGCCTCATGCAGCGCGCCGTCAAGCCCGTCGAAATCCACCTCAGGCTGCGGCGATTGGATGGTGATCTTGCCAAGGCCATCGCGGGCCCCAGAGTAAATAGCGATACCTGCGGAATCCGGCCCCCGGTCGGTCATGGTGACCAACATCTCGGTCAGCATCTCGCCCAGTTTCGGTTCCAGCTTCGGGTCCTTCAAAAAAAGCCCAACGATGCCACACATGGATTCGTCTCCCTGACGCGTTCTGGATCAAACGCTAGCAGCTAAGATTCACTCCATCAACTCACAAGAAACTTTTTTTCCTGCACATTAAATCAGCACCTTAGTCGGGCCGCTGAACGGGTGTTTTGAGCAGCTCTGAAGGGGTTTTGACTGCTGGACACTCAGCAACCGGCCAGCGCAAAACGCCCCTTGCGGCCAGTTTGGGCCGAGGGGCGCACAGCGTTTGCGTGTCAGTTTAGACGTTAAAAGCCCAAAGTCGGCGCGACGATCCTTAGGAGGCGGAAGCCGCCCGCTTAGCCTTGCGGATAGGCGATCACCGACAGATAGCGCGCTGGCAGTTTGACCAAAACCTCGGGCCCATGCGGCGCATCTGCGTCGAAAAAGAGCGAATCCCCCGGCTTCAGCGCATAAACCTGATCGCCGTGGCGGTAATCCACCTCGCCCTCAAGCATGAACAAAAGCTCCAACCCCTCATGCTGGAAGGCCGGGAAAGTGTCGCTCTCGGTCGTCAGCGTGATCATATAGGGCTCAACCACCACGCCCGAGGAGTTCGACCCGATATGACCGAGAAGGTTATATTGGTGCCCCGCCCGCGTACCGCGCCGCTCGATCTCGATATGCTCGCCCGCCTTCACATGCTGCGCCTCGCGCCGCTCTTCATAGCTTTTGAAGAATGAGGTCACCGGCACCGAAAACGCATGGCTCAGCACCTGCAATGTCGTCAGCGAGGGCGAGGTATTGCCGTTTTCAATCTTCGACAACATGCCAATGGAAAGCCCGGTCACCGCCGCCAGATCAGCCACCGTCATGCCCTGCTGGCGGCGGAAGTTGCGCACCTCACGGCCAATGGCGGCTTCAAGATTGCGCTCTGCCACCTCGCGAACGCGGTGTGGGTCTTGAACAAAGGCGGGCTTGCCGCGCGGCAGGCTAGGCTGGTCGGAAGGGTTATCCATAGGGGCCTCAGCAAGGGCAACGGGGAAATGATACGGCGTCCTCCCTTATAGGGGAACAACCTTGATGAAAATGCACCAGCCGCCGTGGCATTCTTGGCGCGACGACCATCGTTTTCGTCCCCAAAGGCCCAAGCCCGCACCTTTGGCAAAGCCTCTTGTGGCCAAAGGCGCAGGCCCCCGGCCACAAGTTGGTTACAACAGGGACGCCGCCGTCACCTCAAGCGCATGCAAAAGGCTTTGCGCCGAGGAACGCCCCCCATAGATCGTCAGCGCGCCGCTGGTGTGGCGGATCAGATAGCAGCCCATATGCTCAATCACCGTGCGGGTGGCGTAACCATCCGCCGCCCGCGCGAAATCGACATTGCACAGCTTCTCAACCAGCGCCGCCAGATTTGTGCCCAAGACATCGAACCGCACCCAAGCATCGGTCTGCTCGGTGATCGAGGCCGCCTCACCGAAGATCGGCTTCACCACGGCCACGATATCCTCATGGCTGGCGAAAGGTGCCTCCACAAACCACATCTCCGGCGCGACCCAGAAGCCTGCGTAAAGCGGGCCAGCCGTGAAACGGGCCGGGCCGGGCAGCGGGATGCCCGCGGCGGCCGCGGCCGAGGCCACCTCCGCCTCGCGCCCCCGCCGACTGGCGACCGAGGCCAAGGCCACATCAAAGCGCTCTTCGATCCGGTAAGGACCGATCACGCGGGTTTGCGGGGCCGCTTGGCCCAATGCCGTCAAGGCGTGCAAGGTATCAGCCACGGAGCCTCTCCCCTTCGGGATCAAAGAAATGCGGGGACACGATCTCGACCAAGGTCTCTTGGACCGGCTTCGCCAGCAGGTTCACCGCCCGCATCTGCGTGCCGATCTTCTGATCCCCAGCCTTAAGGTAGCCCAGCGCGATGTCGCAGCCCAAATGCGGGCTATAGACTTTCGAGGTCAGCCATCCGCCGTCATTTTCAATGACCGGCGCCGCGCCAATTGCAAGGAAGTGGCTGCCGGCCGTCAGCTTGCCGTCCTTATGGACCGGCTTCACCCCGACCAAACGATAGCCATTGGGGTCCAGCAAAGCCTCGCGCTGGCTCAGCACCATGCCGATGGAGTCCTTCTTCTTCGACACCATCTTGCCAAGGCCCATGTTCAGCGCCGAGGACTGACCGTTCAGTTCATTGCCCGCCACATGGCCCTTCTCAACCCGCATGACGCCCAAAGCCTCGGTGCCGTAAACGATGGCATCGAACTCGCGCCCCGCTTCCATCAGCTTGCGCACCAAAGCATCGCCGTAGCGCGTCGGCACCGCGATCTCATAGGCCAACTCGCCCGAGAAGGAGATGCGGAACAGACGCCCACGGATGCCACCCACGGTGATCGCCCCTGCCCCCATATAGGGGAAGGCCGCATCCGAGATGTCCTGATCGACGACCTTTTCCAACAACTTCCGCGCATTCGGTCCTGCGACCGAGAATTGCGCCCAAGCCTCGGTGGTCGAGATCAGTTGCACATCCATATCCGGCCAAAGCACTTGGCGCGCATATTCCAGATTGCGGAACACCAGCACGGCATTGGCCGTGGTCGTGGTCATCACATATTCATTCTCGCCCAGACGTGCGGTGGTGCCATCGTCATAGACCATGCCATCTTCGCGCAGCATCAGCCCGTAGCGGCATTTGCCAACCGCCAGCGAGGCGAAGTTATTGGCATAGACCTTATCCAAGAATGCAGCCGCATCGGTGCCTTGGATGTCGATCTTGCCAAGCGTGGTCACATCGCAAATGCCAACCGACTTCCGCGTCGCCAAGACCTCACGATCCACGCTTTCGCGCCAATGCGTCTCACCGGCTTTCGGCAGCCATTGGCTGCGCAGCCACATGCCGACCTCGACAAAGACCGCACCCTGCTCTTCGGCCCATTTGTGGCTGGGCGTCAGACGGAAGGGTTTGAACTCTTTGCCACGCGAGCGACCCGCAAGCGTCCCCATCGCCACCGGCGTATAGGGCGGCCGGTAGATCGTGGTGCCGGTCTCGGGGATGGTCTTGCCGGTCAGGCCCGCCATCACCGCAAGACCCAAGACGTTGCCGGTCTTGCCCTGATCGGTCGCCATGCCAAGCGTGGTGTAGCGCTTCAAATGCTCAACAGAGGTGAAGTTCTCTTGCTGGGCAAGCTTTACATCTTTCAGCGTCACATCGTTTTGCTGATCGATCCAAGCCCGGCCCTTGCCGCCCGCGACATACCATTTCGGCGAGATCGCAACCGGCGCATCCTCGGCCTGCGGCAATGCATCCGCCTTGGCCGCAATCCCCAGATCAGCCAGCGCCGCAATCGCCTGCGCTTGGCCCGTCGCCAAAGCGCCATGGGTCGAGAGCGCACCCGCCGCAGCACCCGCCGCCGTCAGCCCAACCGGCCCATCTTCCCCCGGCACGAAGGCGGCAATCGCCTCCTCCCAAACGGGGCGCGAGCGGTGGTGCGAGGTGATATTGACGTTGGGGTTCCAACCACCCGAGACACCAAGCGCGTCGCAAGCAATGGTCTCAACCTTGCCATTGCTGCGAATGGTCACCGACTTCAGCCCCAAACGGCCCGAGGTATCAATCACCTCTTCGCCCTTGCGGGCATCGATGACGCGGACCTCAAGCCCTTTGGCACGCAGATCGCTTGCCGTGCGCAAGCCATCGTCATTATTGGTGAAAACCGCAACCTTGCGGCCCACCGCCACGCCCCAACGGTTGGCATAGGCGCGCAAGGCACCCGCCAGCATCACGCCGGGACGGTCGTTGTTTTCAAAGGCGATCGGACGCTCGGTCGCCCCGCCCGCCAGCACCGCGCGGCGCGAATAGATCCGCCACAGGGTCTGCCGCACTTTGCCCTTCATCGGCACCGCCAGATGGTCCGAGACCCGCTCCACCGCGCCATAGATGCCGTGGTCAAACGCGCCGATAATCGTGGTGCGCGGCATCAGCCGCACATTCGGCATCGCGGCCAGTTCCAGCACCTGCGCCGCCGCCCAATCGGCCCCCGCCTGCCCGCCGACTTCCAGCGTCTCGGCCTTCAAACGGCCACCCATGCGAAAATCTTCATCCGCCAGAATAACTTGCGCACCTGCGCGGCCAGCAGTCAAAGCCGCCGACAGACCCGCCGGACCCGCACCGATGATCAGAAGATCGCAGTGCAAAAAGCCCTTGTCGTAAGAATCGGGGTCTTCCTGCCGCGTCAGCGCGCCCAGACCTGCGGCTTTGCGGATGATCGGCTCATAGAGCTTTTCCCAAAACGCCGCCGGCCACATGAAGGTCTTGTAGTAAAAGCCCGCCGTCAGGAAGGTGTTCAACCGGTCATTGATCGCCAAAGCATCGAACTTCAGGCTCGGCCAAGCGTTCTGGCTCCTCGCCTCCAGCCCGTCGAAGAGTTCAGCCACCGTTGCCCGCGTGTTCGGCTCTTGCCGCGCGCCCGAGCGCAGATGGACCAAAGCATTGGGCTCTTCCGAACCCGCCGACAAAGGCCCGCGCGGGCGGTGATATTTGAAGCTGCGGCCCATAAGGCGCACGCCATTGGCCAAGAGAGCCGAGGCCAAAGTGTCCCCCGCATGGCCTTGATAGCTTTTGCCATCAAAACGGAAGCTCAGGGTCTTGGAGCGGTCGATCTGGCCGCCAGAGATACGGTTTGATTGGCTCATTTGCTGCGCCCCATGGCTTTGGCGACATCGCGGGCCAGTTCAACCCGGGAAATCTCATGCGTCAGGGTGTTGCGCGTCACCACCAGCCAAGAGCGGTCGCCCTGCTCGTGATACCACAGCTCGCGATGCTCCCCGGCGGGGTTGTCGCGATGATAGAGCCACTCATGAAACTCTTCGATGCCCGCGCTCATACCGTCGGGGCGGTTCATCATCTCGGCCGCGCCCAGATAGACAAACTCTTGGCTGTCCCGCGGCCCAAGGATGGGATGGTTGATGATCATCTTTTTGCCCTCAGTGCAGGTTCGGCTGGGCGCCTTGGCCCTTTTCGTCGATCATCTTCCCCTTCAGGAAGCGGTCGAGGCGGTAGGCCGTCGCCACTTTATGCGGCGCGTCCTTGGCCATCAGATGCGCAAAGCACCAGCCAGAGGCCGGGGTCGCCTTGAAGCCGCCGTAGCACCAGCCGCCGTTGAAATAGAGCCCGTCGACAGGGGTCTTATCGATGAAGGGAGAGCCATCCATCGACATATCCATCACCCCGCCCCAAGTGCGCAGCAGGCGCGCGCGACCGATGGCGGGCATCAGGGCCATACCGCCCTCGGCCACATCCTCGATCACCGGCAAATTGCCGCGTTGGGCATAGGTGTTGTAGCCGTCGATATCGCCGCCGAAGACCAGACCACCTTTGTCGGATTGGCTGACGTAGAAATGCCCGGCGCCAAAGGTGATGACACCATCGATCAACGGCTTCAGCCCTTCAGAAACAAAGGCTTGCAGAACATGGCTTTCAATCGGCAGGCGCATGCCCGCATGGGCCATCACCCGGCTGGAAGAGCCCGCAACCGCCACGCCAACCTTCTTAGCACCGATGAACCCGCGCGAGGTCTCAACCCCAAGGATCTTGCCGTTTTCAATCCGCATCCCCGTCACTTCGCAGTTCTGGATCAGATCGACGCCCCGGCTGTCAGCCCCGCGCGCATAGCCCCAAGCCACCGCATCATGCCGCACCGTGCCACCGCGCCGCTGCGCCAGACCGCCCTTGATCGGGAAGCGCGCATCGTCAAAGTTCAGCCAAGGATACATCGCCCGGATCTGCTCACGGTCCAGCAAATCGGCATCCGCGCCGTTCAGGATCATCGCATTGCCGCGCCGGGTGAACGCATCGCGCTGCGCATCCGAATGGATCAGGTTCAAAATCCCGCGCTGGCTGACCATGGCGTTATAGTTGAAATCCTGCTCCAGCCCTTCCCAAAGCTTCAGCGAGAATTCGTAGAACGGCTCATTGCCATCCAGAAGGTAGTTCGAGCGGATGATCGTGGTGTTGCGGCCCACGTTGCCGCCGCCGAGATAGCCCTTCTCGATCACCGCGATGCGCTTCTGGCCAAACTCCTTGGCCAGATAATAAGCCGTGGCAAGACCATGCCCGCCGCCGCCCACGATGATATAATCATATTCAGCCTGCGGAGCAGGATCGCGCCACACGGGCTTCCACCCTTTGTGGCCGGTCAGCGCCTCGGCGATCACCCGGAAACCGGAATAGCGCATCTGCGCCCCCTTCTGTCTGTTCGGGCCATTTCTACTGCTGCCCCGGCGCGACAGGCGCTGGTTTTCGACAGCGGCTTGCTGATTTTCGCCATCGAGGCTTCGCGCGATGGTGCTCTGCCTTGGATGTAGACCAAAGCCGCCACAATAACGCCGGGTTGCAGCGGCAAAGCCCAAGACAACACCAGCGCGAGACGGCCCGCCCATGCAGATCCCTATGAACCAGCAACAAGAATTCCACGCCCGCCTTGAGCGAATCAAGAAAAGCGCCCGCAAAGCGCCTGACCCGCAGCAAAACTACGGTCGCTCCTTGCGCAGCGCGGCCCCTATGGCGGCACCGCGCCGGGGGTCCTGGCTCAGCCGCATCCTTGGCGGGCTGTTGGGCATGGTCATCGGCGTTGTCGCGGTTCTGCCTGCCCGCTGGCTGATTGAAAGCTATCTGCCGCCAGATGCCACCGTCTCACCCGAGATGATGATGCTGGCGACCGGCATTTTGGGCCTCGTCATCGCGCTCTTCTTGGCAATGGTGCTGCGGATCAGCTCGCTGACCGGCGCTGCCTTGCAGTTTGTCACCGTGGCGCTGGCCAGCAGCGGCTTTCACAACTTCGCCCATTACGCGCCCGAGCCGATGGCGAAGATCTTCTCGGCCGAGCAAGTGGCGGCTTGGCGCGAGGCTGAACCGGCTGGCAGTCTGGTCTTCCTCAACCACCGAATCACGTTGGCCTCCCTCCTGCCCGCCTCTGATCTCTTAGAGGCACCAGCCACCGCCGCCGCAGAGCCCGAGGTGCCCACAGCCGAACCAGCCCCGGCTGGAACGACCTCGGTCGAACCGATGGCAACCGAAACGACCGCCGCCGCCGCAACCGAAGCTGCCCCAACCGAAGCTGCCACAACCGTGCCGGAACTGCCGCAAAGGCTTAAGCTCGACAGCGAAAAGCCGCAGCCCTAAGGCGCGCACAAAAGCCGAAGCCCGCCGCAGCGACTCGCGGGCTTCGGCGCAAAGCATCATGCCAAGACCCAAGGCCAAGCTTGGATGCGGCGGATCATTTTCAATGGAAGGAAATGGCAGGGGCAGCAGGGCTTGAACCCGCGACCTACGGTTTTGGAGACCGTCGCTCTACCAACTGAGCTATACCCCTACGTTGGGGCCCCGTTTAGGTTTTTGCACCAACCCCGTCAAGACGTTATCATGCAAAGATGCGCATTCGGCAGCGCCTTCTTAGCCCCCGCGCGCCGAAGCCCCGCCTGGGCCTCCGGCCAAAGCCGCCGCCTTGCCCAAAGATGGCAATGGCGGCGTTTTCACCTATAGGGGTTCAGGATCGCATAGATCTGCGCTGGGATGTCGAAACCATCACCGCTGTGCAGCGCATTGGACAGCGCCCCCACCTGTGCGGGCGTCAGATTGCTCAGATCGGCATTGGGCGCATAGGTCCGAATCTCAGCCTGCTCGACAGCGCTCAGCCCCGGCGCGGTTGGCGCACAGGCGCCAAGCCCGCAAACCAGCATCAGACAAACGGAAAGACGAAAGCTTGGCAGCATAATCAAAGGCCTCTGGCGCAAAGAGATTCGGCGCCAAACCTTGCAGAGCGCCGCTGCCGCCACCCTAGCCCGCCGCCCCTTCATTGCAAGCCAAGGCCGAAATGTTTTGCGCCCGCCCCTGATCTCAGGGACGGGCGCTCAGTCTTGGGGAGGTTGGCCGCCAGAGCGGCCCAGAGGATTAGTTCAGGATCGAGTAGATTTGCGCGGCGATGTTGCCGTCGCCGCTGGCGATCGCTGCGGTGATGGCATTGGCTTGCGCGGCGGTCACGTTGGTCAGGTCAGCGTTCGGGGCATATTGCTTGACCTCGAAAGTCTCCGTCGCGGTCAGGCCAGCGGCAAAAGCGGCCGGAGCGAATGCGGTCAAAGCTGCTGCGAAAAGAGCGATACGTTTCATCATCATAGTCCTTGTACTTGGGCCAATCCGTGGCCCCGGGTTCAGGGCGTCACCGCCTCTGCACGACAGGAGATGGACCCAACCGCGCGGGAAGGGAAATCACAGCTCCCTCACAGGAAGATCACAGCTTTATGTCACCCTCGTGAGTTGCGCGCCGCTTCCGCGCAACGCCAAAGCAAAACCGACAAGAACCGGCCAGAACCGCCTCACGCCAGCGTGAGACTTGGTGATATCCCCCCTCCGCACCCCCTCTTGCACGAGGCCCTGTGCAACCTTGCACAGATCGCCACTTCCGCCTTGCACCAAGCAAAAAGGCCGCCCCAAGGGGCGGCCTTTCGCAAGATGAGCGGGGGCCAAGGCCCCGCGCTTTATCGTCAGATCAGGCGATGATCTTGGACACAACACCTGCGCCGACAGTGCGGCCACCTTCGCGGATCGCGA